>NZ_JAMBNZ010000179.1 GCF_023715365.1 Georgenia satyanarayanai | reverse complement strand
CCCTCGGCTGTCATGCAGGCAGGCGGGCGAGATGGCGGCGAGCAGGAGCCTACCGTCCGTGTCCACCAGGGCGTGGCGCTTGCGGCCCGTCACCTTCTTCCCGGCATCGTAGCCGCGGACACCTTTCACGCCGACACCGCCCGAGCGGACGGATTGGGCGTCCAACACCGCCGCTGTCGGTGAGGCCTCTCGGCCGACCCGCTCGCGGTCGGCCATGATGAGGGCGTGCGCCAGTCGCTCGAAGGTGCCCCGGCGCGAGAGGCGCAGGAACCAACGGTGCACGGTCCCGGGCGGCGGGAAGTCGCGGGGCAGATGCGCCCAGGCGCAGCCGGTACGGAGCACGTAGAGGATCGCATCGACCACCCGCCGCATCGGCCAGGAC
>NZ_JAMBNZ010000178.1 GCF_023715365.1 Georgenia satyanarayanai | reverse complement strand
ACGCCATACAGCGTGACGCCATCCTGCGCGAGCGCAGCGCCCGAACCGGCGAGGCAGGCGACCGCCACCGTGAAGCGAAGACCGGCGTGCGCCGGCCGCGCGCGGCAACCGCTGCCGTGCGCTTCGTTTTTCTTAGTCATACTATTCAATAGATCGAGATTGAAACGATGCCGGACGCGGCGTGCAGGCCGCTCCGGTATCGCGGGATACGGAATCGTGTTGACGGAGCCGACGCAGGCCGCGCCCGGCTCGGCGCTCAGGCCGGCGGCTTGCCGGCCCGATGCGCGAGACGTGTGGTCAGTGGTGAACTTCGCCGCGTTCGAGCGGCAGGATCAGGCGTTCCGGAATGCTGCGTCGCGACGCGCGGGCACCGACGTAATAC
>NZ_JAMBNZ010000177.1 GCF_023715365.1 Georgenia satyanarayanai | reverse complement strand
CGTCGGAACACTCCAGATCTATCACGGTCACGCGCGCACGGTCAAGACTTTTTCCGAATCTCGGATGTCAACTTCCGTATTATGGAAGCTCAGACGGTGAGGGAAAGCCCTGTGCCGTCGACCGCGACATCGACGCGGACGGTGTCGCCGTCGTGCACGTTTCCCGAGAGCAGCGCCGTCGCCAGCTTGTTCTGCACCTCGGACTGGATGAGCCGGCGCAGCGGTCGCGCACCGAACATCGGGTCGTATCCGCGCTCGGCGAGCCACGATCGGGCGTCCGGAGTCACGGCTAGCGTGAGCCGGCGATCGTGCAGCCGCTTCTGCAGCTGGTCGACCGAGAGCTCGACGATCTGCGCGAGATCGTCTTCGGTGAGCGACTGGAA
>NZ_JAMBNZ010000176.1 GCF_023715365.1 Georgenia satyanarayanai | reverse complement strand
CAGTTGCGACAATGAGGATGGCATGTCCGGCCCCCGGCCTGTCCTGATCGTGGATGATGACCCGGCGCTTCGCGCCACTCTGAGCGAACAATTATCCCTCGACGGGGAGTTCGCGGTGCATGAGGCCGGGACGGCCGAGCAGGCGGAGCATGCCCTGCTGGAGCCCAGTGCGCGTTACGACGCGGTGCTGCTCGATATCGGCCTGCCCGATGGCAATGGCCGCGACCTCTGCGCCAAGCTGCGGCGTGATGGGGTACGTGTGCCGATCATCATGCTGACCGGCGCCGACGGGGAGAGCGACGTGGTGCGCGGGCTGGATGCCGGCGCCAACGACTACATCGCCAAACCTTTTCGGATCAACGAGTTGCTGGCCCGCCTCCGGGC
>NZ_JAMBNZ010000175.1 GCF_023715365.1 Georgenia satyanarayanai | reverse complement strand
GTATATTGATATTTTTACGAATATTTGGTGTATACATAACCTGTAAAATATTTGCTGAAATTGTATTATTATTTTTTAATTTTATTTCAGTGTTAACACCAATATTTCCAGATATATTATTAAAAAATCCAGATAAAAATAATTTTGATTCTGTTCCTGATTTTTCAACCGAAATAATTTTATAAGTCTGAGTGTTATTTACAATTACTTCATCACCAATATTAAAATTAGTTGAATTAATAAGAATTTTATATCCAGTAAAAATATTAGAAATAATTTCAGTTCCTTCAGATTGTGAATATAACTTATTAGCAAATCCTACTTGATTATATTCAATTTCATCAGGAATATTTTCAGATGCATGATTTGTTAATACTTTTGATAC
>NZ_JAMBNZ010000174.1 GCF_023715365.1 Georgenia satyanarayanai | reverse complement strand
CCGACGTCCGCGACGACGTCGACGGCGAAGCCGTGCTCCCGCCCCAGGGCCGCCATCGTGTGCTGGTCACCGGAGTTGCCGCGCCCGAATCGCGTGTCGTGGCCGACGTCGACGGCGCGGGCCCGCAGCGCGTCGCGCAGGTAGCCGGTGACGAACGCCTCGGGCGTGAGCGCGGCGAGGTCGAGGGTGTAGTGGAGGACGAGCGTCGCGTCGAGGCCGACCTCGGCGAGGAGCGCGAGCCGGTCGGTGAGACCGGTGAGGAGGGGCGGAGTCGTGCCCGGCCGGTGGACCTGCTCGGGGTGCGGGTCGAAGGTGAGGGCGACGGCGGGGACCCCGAGCGCGCGGGCTCGCTCCGTGGTGGCCGTGAGCACGGCCCGGTGTCCGC
>NZ_JAMBNZ010000173.1 GCF_023715365.1 Georgenia satyanarayanai | reverse complement strand
CACCGGGCGCGCCGCTGCGGCTGCCGGATGCCCGCTGACGGACACGCTTGCCGCCGCACCGGCATTCGCGGCAACGCGAACGCCGGCGGCAGCGATTCAACTTGAAACGATCGCGTCAGTAGCCGATCGCCGAGCCGGCCGGACGGCGCGGGTCGTTGTAGCCGTAGATGAAGCCGACGCGCACGTTGCCGGACACCGACGAATCGTTCCCGGAACTCTGGCGGCTCGCCGCTTCGGTGCCCGGCAGGCCGACCATGATCAGCTCGGCGGCGCCCCACGGCGTCTGCTCGACCATCTTGTAGCCCATGTTGCGCAGGATCGCGAGCGTGTCCGGCGACAGGCCGTAGGTTTCGTAATAGACCGCGTCGGGCAGCCACTGGTGATGGA
>NZ_JAMBNZ010000172.1 GCF_023715365.1 Georgenia satyanarayanai | reverse complement strand
CCGCCGCCGCCCGCACGTGGAGGAGGGGCGAGCGCGCCCGCACCGCCAAGGGCGTCAACCTCGAGCGGGCCGACCTCGCGATCACGCCCGCGCAGGTCGCCGAGCTCGCCGCGCTCGTCGAGTCGGGCCGGATCAACGACACGCTCGCCCGCCAGGTGCTGGCCGGAGTGCTCGCCGGGGAGGGCGGTCCCGAGGCGGTCGTCGTGGCCCGCGGCCTCGAGGTCGTCTCCGACGACGGCGCCCTCATCGCCGCCGTCGACGAGGCCTCGCCGCCAACCCCGACGTCGCCGAGAAGATCCGCGGCGGCAAGGTGCAGGCCGCCGGCGCGATCGTCGGTGCCGTCATGAAGGCCACCCGTGGCCAGGCCGACGCCGGCCGCGTCCGTGAGC
>NZ_JAMBNZ010000171.1 GCF_023715365.1 Georgenia satyanarayanai | reverse complement strand
AATCCGGGTCGGAAAATGCATGCGTGCCCCCTTGCAGGTCGGACAGCGCTTCCGCTCCATCTTCAGCCCCGACAATGAGGTAAGACTGGTATCGCGGGCCACCGCGCCACACAGGCGCAGCGACAAGATCCAGCAAATCGGCGTGCTGGAGATAGGGATAGCCGCAAAGCCAAGCCGCATCGACACTACGTTCCAGCAGAAGGCCAGTGATTTCCTGATAGGTGCGACGCTGAACCAGTTCGATCTCTCACGCCCCATCCGCATCCAGCGGCCGAGCACCCGCATCTGGTTGACGGCGTTGAAGCTCTGCGAGCCACCCGACACCTGCATTACTGCCAGCGTCTTTCCCTGCGTCGGGCGCACGGCGCCCTCGGACAGCGGGATCCAGT
>NZ_JAMBNZ010000170.1 GCF_023715365.1 Georgenia satyanarayanai | reverse complement strand
ATGGTTGGGCAATGGTAAAATAAATGGCGTTGAACCTGTGGCAAACACCAATTTGTCATAGCCGATAGTTTCGCCACTGTCGGTGATGACCTGATGAGCAGCAAGATTGATATCGCTAACAGTGCAACCTGTCTTTACAGTGATGTTATGGTTGGCGTACTCCTCTTGAGAAAATAGATAAATCTCAGCGAAGCGTTTTTCCCCTGCCAATACAGGCGATAGCATAATACGGTTATAGCCTGCATATGGCTCGCTGTTGATAAGCGTGATGGCAAACTCATCTTGACTTTGTTCGCCTTGGCTATCAATCCCCAGTCCGCTGTGGGCACTCAGTCTGCTTTTGGCATACTGCATGGCAAAGCGTGTCCCTGCCATCCCTGCCCCTATGA
>NZ_JAMBNZ010000017.1 GCF_023715365.1 Georgenia satyanarayanai | reverse complement strand
ACCTGCGTGGCGACGTCCCCAATGAGGGAGGAGAAGGTGCCGGTGGCCTGCGCGACGGGGGAGTCGCGCACGAGGATGCGGAAGCCGTCGGTGTTGAGCTCGATGTACTCGAGCAGGGCCAGCGCGGTGCGCTCGACGATCCGCTTGGGGTGCCCACCGGTCTCGAGCGCACCGCTCAGCGCGGCCAGCAGCTGCTGCAGCTCGCGGTCGACGATGACGGCGTACACGCCCTCCTTGCCGCCGAAGTGCTCGTAGACGACGGGCTTGGAGACCTTCGCACGGGACGCGATCTCCTCGACGCTCGTGCCCTCGAAGCCCTTCTCGGCGAAGAGCTCGCGACTGACGTCGAGCAGCTGCTCCCGGCGCTGTCCGGCGGTCATCCGGGCGCGGGACGTGCGAGATCGGTCACTGGTCACCCGCCCATCATGCCTGGCGGGTCCGACAGGCGGGCCGGCTGCCCACGCGGCCTGGCACACTAGGCGCTGCGCCGCCCGCGGCGCGGTCCGCCCTGGTGTAACGGCAGCACACAGGCCTTTGGTGCCTTGAGGTCCGGGTTCGAATCCTGGGGGCGGAGCGCCCAGACGTCTCAGCATGACAGGACCGGCACGGGACCGGCCGCTCGTGCGCCGGGATAGAGTGGTGAGCGCACAAAGCCCGGGGACCACCCGAGCAGGACCCGACGAGGGAGCCGACACGCGTGAGTGCCCAGCCAGCCGCCGTCATCGTCCTTGCCGCAGGTGAGGGCACCCGGATGAGGTCCAGGACCCCTAAGGTCCTCCATCGCATCGCCGGCCGCAGCCTTCTGGGCTTCGCACTCCGCGCCGGCGCCGAGCTCGACCCGCGGCGCCTCGCCGTCGTCGTGCGCCACGAGCGGGAGACCGTCGCCGCGCACGCCGAGGAGCAGCTGCCCGGTGTCGTCGTCGTCGACCAGGACGCCGTGCCCGGGACCGGCCGCGCCGTCCAGTGCGCCCTCGGTGTCCTCGACGGCCTCGAGGAGGCCGGCGCGGCGCTCCTGTCCGGCGCCAGCGCGTCCGGCGGCGGACGGCTCGAGGGCCCCGTCGTCGTCACCGCCGGCGACGTCCCGCTCCTCGACTCCGCCACCCTGCAGCAGATGCTGGCGGCGCACGAGGCGGACGGCAACGCCATCACCCTCCTCAGCACCCGACTGCCCGACCCTTACGGCTACGGGCGCGTCGTGCGCGACGACAGCGGCGACGTCGTCGCGATCGTCGAGGAACGCGACGCCACCGCGGAGCAGCGTGAGATCGACGAGATCAACGCCTCGATCTACGTCTTCGACGCCGACGTGCTGCGCGACGCCCTCACCCGCGTCGACGACGCCAACGACCAGGGCGAGGTCTACCTCACCGACGTCGTCGCCCTCGCCCACGGCGACGGCAAGCGCGTGCGTGCGCTCGTCGTCGAGGACGAGTGGCTCGTCTCCGGCGTCAACGACCGCGCCCAGCTCGCGGCGCTCGGCACCGAGCTCAACCGCCGGATCGTCACCGAGTGGATGCGGGCCGGCGTCACCGTGGTCGACCCCGCCACCACGTGGGTCGACGTCGACGTCCGCCTCGGCCGTGACGTGACCATCCACCCCGGCACCCAGCTGCACGGCACGACGACCGTCGACGACGGCGCGGAGATCGGTCCCGACACCAC
This sequence comes from Georgenia satyanarayanai, assembly GCF_023715365.1. GTDB lineage: Bacteria > Actinomycetota > Actinomycetes > Actinomycetales > Actinomycetaceae > Oceanitalea > Oceanitalea satyanarayanai_B. Next base: position 55,467 of record NZ_JAMBNZ010000017.1, on the reverse strand, counting down.
CCTGCGTGACGTCGTCGTCGGCGCCGAGGCCACGATCGTGCGCACCCACGGCTTCAGCGCCATCGTCGGGCCGCGCGCCACGGTCGGCCCCTTCGCCTACCTGCGCCAGGACACCGTCCTGGGCGAGGGCGGCAAGATCGGCACCTTCGTCGAGACCAAGGACGCCAAGATCGGCGCCGGCTCCAAGGTCCCGCACCTGTCCTACGTCGGGGACGCGGAGATCGGGGAGGGCACGAACATCGGCGCCGCCTCCGTCTTCGTCAACTACGACGGCGTGCACAAGCACCGCTCGAAGGTCGGCAACGGGGCGCGCACCGGCTCGGACAACATGTTCGTCGCGCCGGTGACCGTCGGTGACGGCGCCTACACCGGTGCCGGCACCGTCCTGCTCAAGGACGTCCCGCCCGGCGCGCTGGCCGTCAACTCCATGGCCCAGCGCAACATCGAGGGCTGGGTGCTGCGGCGCCGGCCCGGCACCCCCTCCGCGGAGGCCGCGAGCAAGGCGCTCGGGGCCGACGAGGAGCGGGAGCTCTCCCCCCAGGCACGGGCCGAGCTGGCCCGCGGCAACCACGGCAGCGCCGTCCCCCGCGACGGCGACGCCTCCACCGACACGACCGGGAGCGGCACCGAGCGATGACAGGCATCACCTCACGCGGCGAGAAGCGACTCGTCCTGGTGTCCGGACGGGCGCACCCCGCCCTGGCGAACGCCGTCTCCCGCGAGCTCGGCACCGAGCTCGTCCCCACCACCGCCTACGACTTCGCCAACGGTGAGATCTACGTCCGCTTCGAGGAGAGTGTGCGCGGCTCGGACGCCTTCGTGCTCCAGTCGCACACGGCGCCGATCAACCAGTGGCTCATCGAGCAGCTGCTCATGGTGGACGCGCTCAAGCGCGCCTCGGCCAAGCGGATCACGGTCATCGCGCCCTTCTACCCCTACGCCCGGCAGGACAAGAAGCACAAGGGCCGCGAGCCGATCTCTGCGCGCTTCATCGCCGACATGTTCAAGACCGCCGGCGCGGACCGTCTCATGTCGGTGGACCTCCACGCTGCGCAGGTGCAGGGCTTCTTCGACGGGCCGGTCGACCACCTGTGGGCGATGCCAATCCTCACCGACTACGTGCGCTCGCGGGTCGACACGAGCAACGTCACCGTCGTCTCCCCGGACGCCGGCCGCATCCGGGTGGCCGAGAAGTGGGCCGAGAAGCTCGGCGGCGGGCCGCTCGCCTTCGTCCACAAGACCCGCGACATCACCCGGCCCAACCAGGCGGTGGCCAACCGGGTGGTCGGTGAGGTCGAGGGGCGCACCTGCGTGCTCGTCGACGACCTCATCGACACCGGCGGCACGATCGCCGAGGCCGTCAAGGTCGTCAAGGCGGCCGGGGCGCGGGACGTCATCGTCGCGGCGACCCACGGCGTGCTCTCCGACCCCGCCGCCCAGCGGCTGAGCGAGTGCGGGGCGCGGGAGGTCGTCATCACCGACACCCTGCCGCTGGACGCGAGCAAGCACTTCCCCCAGCTCACGGTGCTGCCCATCGCCCCGCTGCTGGCCCGCGCGATCCGCGCGGTCTTCGACGACGGCTCGGTCACCAGCCTCTTCGACGGCAACGCCTAAGCCGCCGGACCCGGGCGCCCGCCCGCGCCCGCCGCCAGCCGCCCCACCTCCACCTCCACCTCCACCTCCGCCGGGCCGAGCGCAGGCGAAAGTGACGACCGCGGGGGAAACGACACCCGCGGTCGTCACTTTCGCCTGCGGTCGCGGATCGGGGGGGCCTGCGGTCGAGGATCGGGTGGTGCTCCACAGTGGCGGGCGAGTGGCGAGCGCTCCACCGGGCCGCGCCTCGCCCGCACCGGGCGGGCGGGAGGTGCTCCACTCTGGCCCGATGAACCAGCCACTTCCCACACTGCTTCGGACCCGACAGGCAGTCTCTCGGGGAGTCGACCCCAGGAAACCTGCCTCCCAGTTCGTCAAGGTCCGGCACGGGACCTATCTGCCACGTGAGGAGTGGGAAGCCGCCGGGAAGGAGCGGCGGTACGAGCTCTACGTTCGGGCAACCGTCGAGTCCATGAAGATCACGGCACCCCTGGCCCGCGAGTCCGCAGCGGTCCTCCTCGGGCTCCCGGTCATCGGTGGGTGGCCGACGGTCACACACGTCGTGGAGGAGGCCGGGTCAGGAGGTCGGGGCAGCGCCCACGTGGTGCGCCATGGGACCCGGTACCTGCCCGAGGTGATTCTCGTCGACGCCATCGCCATGACATCGGCGGCGCGCACCGTCGTTGATCTGGCACGGGTGCGGAGCTTCGCCTCCGGCCTGGCGAGCGCTGACCATGCCCTGCGGCACGGCCTGGTGACCACCGCGGAGCTTGAGGCCGAAGTCCAGCGGCTCGCCGGGACCCGTGGCATCCAGCGTGCCCGCGCCGTCATCGAGCATGCGGACGGACGTGCAGAGTCTGTCGGTGAGTCACTGAGTCGCGCGCAGATGATCACATTGGCGGTGCCCCTGCCCGTGTTGCAGGAGGAGTTCTTCGACGAGAACGGCTTCATCGGCCGCACCGACTTCTGGTGGCCGGAGCTAGGCCTTTGCGGTGAGTTCGACGGCTTCGTGAAGTTCGGACGCGAGCTCGCGTCCTCCGACGAGGACGCGCGCGAAGCGCTCTGGAAGGAGAAGCAGCGCGAGGACCGGTTGCGCCGGCTGGGCAACGGTGTGGCCCGTTGGATCTGGGACGAGGCCTACCGCCTCGAGACGTTCGCGCGCCTGATGGCATCGGCCGGCCTCGCGCCGGGCAGCGACCGCAGGTGAAACCGCCGAGCGCGCCTGCGGTTCGGGTAGCGGTCGTCACGTTCGCCTGCGCTCGGTCGGGCGGCCTACCGGCGGGGCGCCGGGGTCGGGTACCATCGACAGGTTGCCTCGGCGAGGGAGTTCGGACACCGGCTCCGTGATCGACGCGGTGGCGCCTCCGGGTGCCGCGTGTCCTCCCGCGCCCAGGTGCTGCCGCCGTCCGACGCCAGACATGGAGACCCTCGTGGCCGACAACCAGACCCTCACCGCAACGACCCGCACCGAGTTCGGCAAGGGCGCCGCCCGCCGCACACGCCGCGCGAACCGCATTCCGGCCGTCCTCTACGGGCACGGCGAGGCCCCCCAGCACCTCGCGCTCGAGTCCCATGCGACCTTCCTCGCGCTCAAGGACAACGCCAACGCGCTCCTCACCCTCGTCATCGACGGCAAGGAGCAGACCGCCCTCGCCAAGGACATCCAGCGCGACCCGGTCCGCCGCACCATCGACCACGTCGACCTCGTCATCGTCCGCAAGGGCGAGAAGGTCACCGTCGAGGTCCCGGTCCACGTCGTCGGCGAGTCGGCTCCCGGCACGATCTACCAGGTCGAGCTGCAGAGCCTCACGGTCACCGTCCCCGCCACGAGCATCCCCGAGCTCGTCGAGGTCTCGATCGAGGGCCTCGAGGACGGCGCGATCATCCGCGTCAGCGACATCCCCCGCCCCGAGGGCGCGACGATCGACGTCGACCCGGAGCACGAGGTCGTCATCGTCTCGACGCCGCGTGTGTCGGCCGACGACCTCGCCGCCGACGAGGCGTCCGCCGAGGCCGGCGCCTCCGCCGGCGCGGACTCCTCCGAGGCCTGATGCCCTGAGCCCACGTCACGCCCGGACCGCCGGGCGTGACGTGGGCTCACGTCTGTGCAGGGAGAGACATGAACGACACCTGGCTCGTCGTCGGGCTCGGCAACCCCGGCCCGAAGTACGCGGGCAACCGGCACAACGTCGGTCGCATGGTCATCGACGTCCTCGCGCGCCGCGCCGGCAGCTCGCTGACCAGTCACAAGGCGCGCGCCCACGTGGCCGACGCGCGCCTCGGCGTGCTGCCCGGCGGCGCCCCCGGCCCGCGAGTGGTCCTCGCCATCCCCGGCACGTACATGAACCTCTCCGGCGAGCCCGTCAGCGCGCTCCTGCGCTTCTACGACATCCCCGCGGAGCGGCTCCTCGTCGTCCACGACGAGCTCGACCTCCCACCGAGCACGCTGCGCGTCAAGCGCGGCGGCGGCGAGGGCGGGCACAACGGGTTGCGCTCCATCTCCGCCTTGACCGGGACCAGGGACTACGTGCGACTGCGCGTGGGCATCGGGCGCCCTCCGGGCCGGATGGACGCCGCGGACTTCGTCCTGCGTGACTTTGCCCCTGCCGAGCGGCCCGAGCTCCTCGTCACCTTGGAGGAGGCGGCGGACGCCGTCGAGCAGGTCGTCACCGAGGGTCTGGAGAAGGCGCAGCTGCGCCTCCACACCGCCTGAGGGTCACTCGAAGCGAGACGTGTCGCCCGCCCCGGCCCGTGCCACCTCGGGCGCGCCGCCGGTGAGGTCGACGACGGTGGTCGGTTCGACCGACGCGACGGGTGCGTCGACGACGACGTCGACAAGGTGCCCGATCTCGTCGTTGACGACCCAGCCCTCCGACATCGTCTCCGCGGTGTCCGGCAGGATGAGCGTGGACGTGAGCATCGGCTCCCCGAGGTCGGAGAGGATCGCCAGGGCCACGCGGTGGTCGGGCACCCGCACGCCCACGGTGAGCTTCTTCGGCTGGAGCATCATCCGAGGCACCTCCTTCGTCGCTCTGACGATGAAGGTGTAGGGCCCGGGGGTCAGCGACTTCACCAGGCGGAACCCGGCGTTGTCGAGGATGACGAAGGTGCCGGCCTGCGCGAGGGTCGCGCACATGAGCGTGAAGTGGTGCTTGTCATCCAGGCGGCGGATCGTGCGGATCCGGTCGAGGGCCTCCTTGCTGCCCAGCCGCGCACCGAGCGCGTACCCGGAGTCGGTCGGGTAGGCGATGAGGCCGCCGTCGCGCAGCACCTCGGTGACCTGCGCGAGGCGGCGCGGCTGGGGGTCCTGGGGGTGGAGCTCGACGTAGCGCGCCATCGGCCCAGTGTGCCGCAGGTCGCCTCGGCCGGCAGCGGAACAGTGCGCGCTCGCCGGGAGGTGCTCGCCGAGCCGCCGTAGAATCGTGGGGTTCCCCCGCTCCGGACGAGGATGCGGGGCGCCTGTGCTGCCCACCCGCGAAGGACCCATGCGACTCACCGGACTCATCCCTCCGCTCCTCGCCGACCCCGCCTTCGCCCAGGCGGTCGCTGCGGCCTCCCAGGGGGGCGAGCGGGCCGTGAGCATCCCGCTCGGCGTGCGTGCCGCCCTCGTCGCCGCGATCGCCCACGCCGACCGGCCCGTCGTCATCGTCACGGCCACCGGCAGGGAGGCCGACGACGCCGTGGCAGCCGTCCGCAACTTCCTCCCCGCCGACGACGTCGCGGTGCTGCCCTCGTGGGAGACCCTCCCGCACGAGCGGCTCTCCCCGCGCAGCGACACCGTCGCCCGCCGTATCGCGGTCTTCCGCCGTCTGGCACACCCGGGCACCGGGCGCACCGGCCCGATCCGGGTGCTCGTCATGCCGGTGCGGGCACTGCTGCAGCCGGTCATCAGGGGCCTCGGAGAGCTGCAGCCGGTCGAGCTCGAGGTCGGTGACGAGCGCAGCCTCGAGGACGTCGCCGCCGGCCTGTCCGCGGCTGCCTACTCGCGCGTCGACATGGTCGAGTCCCGTGGCCAGTTCGCCGTTCGCGGCGGCATCCTCGACGTGTTCCCGCCGGCCGAGAAGCACCCGATGCGGGTGGAGTTCTGGGGCGACACCGTCGAGGAGATCCGCTGGTTCTCCGTCGGGGACCAGCGCAGCCTGGACGTCGCCGAGCACGGCCTGTGGGCGCCGCCCGCCCGCGAGATGCTCCTCACCGACACGGTCCGCGCCCGCGCCAAGGCGCTCGTCGCGCAGATGCCGGGGGCCGCGGACATGCTCGAGCGGCTCGCCGAAGGCATCGCGGTCGAGGGCATGGAGTCCCTCGTCCCGCTCCTCGTCGACGGCCTCCAGCCCGTCCTCGACCTCGTGCCCGACGATGCCCTCGTCCTCATGTCCGAGCCCGAGCGCATCCGTCGCCGCGCGCACGATCTCGTGGCGACCACCGAGGAGTTCCTCGCCGCGGCCTGGGCCTCCGCCGCCGCGGGCGGCACGACGCCCGTCGAGCTGCGCAGCGCCTCGTTCGCGACGCTCGAGGACACCCACGACCTCTCGCGCAGCCGCGGCCTGGGTTGGTGGGACCTCACCAGCCTCTCCGCGGAGATGCCCGACGCCCCCGACGACGACGGCGCAGCGGACGAGGGCACCTCCGCCGTCGCCGCCCGCGACGTCGAGCCCTACCGCGGCGACGTCCCGCGCGCCCTGGCGGACCTGCGCGCCCTCACCCAGGACGGGTGGCGGCTCCTCATCACCACCCAGGGCCCGGGCCAGGCCCGCCGCATGGTCGAGCAGCTCGCCGAGGCCGACGTCCCCGCCCGTCAGGTCGAGGACGTCGTCGAGGAGCCGCCCGCCGACGTCGTCCTCGTCACGACGGCGTCGGTCCCGCGCGGCTTCGTCGCCCCGGGGCTGCGGCTCGCCGTCGTCACCGAGTCCGACCTCACCGGCCGTGCCGGCACCTCGACCAGGGACATGCGCAAGATGCCCTCGCGGCGGCGCGGCGTCGTCGACCCGCTGGCGCTGCGGCCGGGCGACTACGTCGTCCACGAGCAGCACGGCGTCGGGCGCTTCATCGAGCTCATCCAGCGCACCGTGGGCCGCGGCAAGGACGCCACCACCCGCGAGTACCTCGTCATCGAGTACGCCTCGTCCAAGCGGGGCCAGCCGGGGGACCGGCTCTTCGTCCCCACCGACTCCCTGGACCAGGTGACCAAGTACTCCGGTGGGGAGGCGCCCAGCGTCAACAAGATGGGCGGCGGTGACTGGGCGAAGACCAAGAGCCGCGCCCGCAAGGCGGTCAAGGAGATCGCGGCGGAGCTCATCCGTCTCTACGCCGCCCGCGCCTCGACCAAGGGCCACGCCTTCGCCCCGGACACGCCCTGGCAGCGGGAGCTCGAGGACGCCTTCCCCTACGTCGAGACCCCCGACCAGCTCGTCACCATCGACGAGGTCAAGAGGGACATGGAGCGGCAGATGCCCATGGACCGCCTCCTGTCCGGCGACGTCGGCTACGGCAAGACGGAGATCGCCGTCCGGGCCGCCTTCAAGGCAGTCCAGGACGGCAAGCAGGTGGCCGTGCTCGTCCCCACCACCCTGCTCGTCCAGCAGCACTTCGACACCTTCTCCGAGCGCTACGCCGGCTTCCCCGTCGAGGTGCGCGCCCTGTCGCGCTTCCAGAGCGACGCCGAGGCCGCCGCGACCCGTGAGGACCTGAGCACGGGCAAGGTCGACGTCGTCATCGGCACCCACCGCCTCCTCACCGGGGAGATCCACTTCAAGGACCTGGGCCTGGTCATCATCGACGAGGAGCAGCGCTTCGGCGTCGAGCACAAGGAGACGCTCAAGCAGCTGCGCACGAACGTCGACGTCCTCGCGATGAGCGCGACGCCGATCCCGCGCACCCTGGAGATGGCGATCACCGGTATCCGGGAGATGTCGACGCTCGCCACGCCGCCGGAGGAGCGCCACCCGATCCTCACCTACGTCGGCCCCTACGAGGAGAAGCAGGTGGCCGCCGCCATTCGGCGCGAGATGCTCCGCGAGGGGCAGGTCTTCTTCGTCCACAACCGGGTCTCCTCGATCCAGCGCGCCGCCTCGCGGATCGCCGAGCTCGTCCCCGAGGCTCGCGTGGCCGTCGCCCACGGACAGATGGGTGAGCACCAGCTGGAGAAGGTCATCCAGGACTTCTGGAACAAGGAGTTCGACGTCCTCGTCTGCACGACGATCGTCGAGACGGGCCTGGACATCTCCAACGCCAACACCCTGCTCGTCGACCGCGCCGACACCTTCGGCCTGTCCCAGCTGCACCAGCTGCGCGGCCGGGTGGGCCGTGGCCGCGACCGCGCCTACGCCTACTTCCTCTACCCGCCGGAGAAGCCGCTCACCGAGACGGCGCACGACCGCCTGACGACCATCGCCTCGCACACCGAGCTCGGCGCAGGCATCCAGGTGGCGATGAAGGACCTCGAGATCCGCGGGGCGGGCAACCTCCTCGGTGGGGAACAGTCCGGCCACATCGCCGGGGTCGGCTTCGACCTGTACATCCGGATGGTGGCCGACGCCGTCGCGGAGTTCCGTGGGGAGAAGGAGCAGGAGAAGGCCGACGTCCGCATCGAGCTGCCGGTCGACGCGCACGTGCCCCACGAGTACATCGAGCACGAGCGGCTGCGCCTGGAGGCCTACGCGAAGATCTCCGCGGCCGACGACGACGCCGCCATCGACGCCGTCCGCACCGAGCTCGCCGACCGCTACGGGCCCGTCCCCGAGCAGGTCGAGCGCCTCTTCGCGGTCGCGGCGCTGCGCATGCGGGCCCGCGCGGTCGGCCTGAGCGACATCACCGCGCAGGGCAAGTACGTCCGCTTCGCGCCGGTCGAGCTGCCCGAGTCGGCCCAGCTGCGCCTCAAGCGCCTCTACCCGGGCACCGTGCTCAAGCCCGCCGTCCGCTCGATCCTCGTCCCGTTCCCGATGACGGCGAAGGTCGCGGGCAAGCCGCTGCACGACGCCGCCCTGCTCGTGTGGGCGGGGGAGCTCATCGAGGCCGTGCTCACCTCCTCGGTCGCCGCAGCCGCCCAGGTCGCCACCTCCTGACCGGAGGGATCCGGCTGTCGACGTCGGGCGGGGAGTGCGTCCCGGCTCGGGTGCGCGGGCGTGGCGGCCCGCGCGGCGTGGCAGCCGCGGCGATGTCAGTGGTCGGTGTGAGAGTGGAAGTGACGGAAGGAGACGAGATGACCACTGCGACCGCAGAACGCACCACCACCCGCACGGCCGAGGACATCGACCGTGACGGCATCGAGGTCTACTGCCCCGAGGCCCGCGGCGCCACGCGCACCCGCCACTACTTCTGCGAGTGCTGCGGCGCCCCCGACCACGACCTCCTCTGACGAGCCGTCCTGCCCCGCCGTGGCGGGGCAGGAGCGCTCCGCGGCTCCCGTACGATGGTGCGGGCCGGTGCGCCGCCGGCCGGACGAGGGAGGTAACACGGTGACATCGACGAGGCTGAGCCGCGGCATTGCCGCAGCCACGCTGCTGGCCGCACTCGCGCTCGGAGGCTGCTCCGCGCACCCCGGCGCCGCCGCGGTGGTGGACGGAGAGCGCATCACCGAGGCAGAGCTCGCCCGCGCGGTCTCCGACTTCGCCGCCGTCACCGGCCAGGAGGTCGACTCGGTCGCCATGCTCGGCACCCTCGTCGTGGCCCCCGTTCTCATCGAGGTCGGCGCCGAGCACGGCGTGGGCGCCTCGGAGGACGAGGCCGTCGCCCTCCTCGACCAGCAGGCCGAGGTCGCCGGGCTCACCACTCCGAAGGACGGCTACGGCAGCGGCGTCATCGACGTCGCCCGCATGACCCTCATCAACCAGCGCCTCGCCCAGGCCCCCGAGGGTGCGGCCGCGGCGCAGGCCATCACCGAGCGCATCAGCGAGGCCGAGGTCGAGGTCAGCCCGCGCTACGGCGAGTTCGACCCGAGCGGCCAGATCGTCCCGCAGGCCCTGCCCTGGATCGCCACCACCACCCCGCCGGCCACCCCGCTCGGGTGACCGCCCGTGGGGGCGCCATGGCCGCCGTCGTCGCGGCCATGGACAGGCTGCGCTCGCCCGGTGGCTGCCCCTGGGACGCCGAGCAGACCCACCGATCGCTCGCGCCCTACGCCGTCGAGGAGGCCTTCGAGCTCGCCGAGGCGGCCGAGTCCGACGACCGTGACGCGCTGCGCGGCGAGCTCGGCGACCTCCTCCTCCAGGTCCTCTTCCACGCCCGCGTCGCGGAGGAGCACCCCAGCGACCCCTTCGACCTCGACGACGTCGCCCAGGTCCTGCTCGACAAGCTCGTCCGCCGTCACCCGCACGTCTTCGCCGAGGCCGACGACATCAGCTCGGCGGCCGACGTCGAGGCCGCCTGGCACGAGATCAAGAAGCGCGAGCGGACCGGGGAGGACGTCCTCGCCGGCATCCCGCTCGCCCTGCCCGCCCTCGCCCGCGCGCAGAAGGTGACCCGGCGCCTGCGCCGCGAGGGCACGGCCGACGACGCGCTGCTCGGCGAGGACTCCTCGCCCTCCGTCGTCGACGAGGAGGCCGCGGTGGGACGCGAGCTCATGGGCATGGTCCTGCGCGCCGAGGAGGCCGGCGTCGACGCCGAGGCCGCCCTGCGCGCGCACCTGCGCACGCTCCAGGACGCCCGCGGGCGGGGTCCCAGCTGACGGAGGTCCCGGTCGCATGCGCGGCACCGGGACTATCGTGGACCCGACAAGTCAGACGTCGACATGAAGGAGACATCCGTGGCCAGCATCGAGGCCGTAGGAGCACGCGAGATCCTCGACTCGCGTGGAAACCCCACCGTGGAGGTCGAGGTCGCACTGGACGACGGCACGATCGCCCGCGCCGGAGTGCCCTCGGGCGCCTCGACCGGCGCGTTCGAGGCCGTCGAGCGCCGTGACGGCGACAAGGGTCGCTACCTCGGCAAGGGCGTCCAGGACGCCGTGAACGCCGTCGTCGACGACATCGCCCCCGAGGTCCTCGGCCTCGAGGCGAGCGAGCAGCGCCTCATCGACCAGACCCTCATCGAGCTCGACGGCACCGCCAACAAGGGCAAGCTCGGCGCCAACGCCATCCTCGGCGTCTCCCTCGCCGTCGCCAGCGCCGCCGCCCAGAGCGCCGGCCTTCCCCTCTTCCGCTACGTCGGCGGGCCCAACGCCCACGTGTTGCCCGTCCCGATGATGAACATCCTCAACGGCGGCTCCCACGCGGACTCCAACGTCGACATCCAGGAGTTCATGGTCGCCCCGATCGGCGCCGCGACCTTCAAGGAGGCGCTGCGCTGGGGTGCGGAGACCTACCACTCCCTCAAGTCGGTCCTCAAGAGCCGTGGCCTGGCCACCGGCCTGGGTGACGAGGGTGGCTTCGCCCCCAACCTCGAGAGCAACCGCGCCGCCCTCGACCTCATCCTCGAGGCCATCGAGAAGGCCGGCTTCACCCCGGGCGAGGACATCGCCCTGGCCCTGGACGTCGCCGCCACCGAGTTCTTCAGGGACGACGCCTACCAGTTCGAGGGCACGGCCACCACGCCCGAGCAGATGGTCGCCTACTACACCCAGCTGGTCGCGGACTACCCGCTCGTGTCCATCGAGGACCCGCTGAGCGAGGACGAGTGGGGCAGCTGGTCCGAGCTCGTCGCCTCCATCGGCACCCGCACCCAGATCGTCGGCGACGACCTGTTCGTCACCAACCCCGAGCGCCTCGCCAAGGGCATCGAGCTCCGCTCGGCCAACTCCCTGCTGGTCAAGCTCAACCAGATCGGCACGCTGACCGAGACCCTGGACGCCGTATCCCTCGCCCAGCGCAACGGCTTTACCGCCATGGTCTCCCACCGCTCCGGTGAGACCGAGGACACGACGATCGCGGACCTGTCCGTCGCCGTCAACGCCGGCCAGATCAAGACCGGCGCGCCGGCACGCGGCGAGCGCATCAACAAGTACAACCAGCTCCTGCGCATCGAGGAGGAGCTCGACGAGGCCGGCGTCTACGCCGGACGCTCCGCCTTCCCGCGCGCCTGAGCACCAGCGCACCCCGGCCGGCCGCGCCGAGCCGCCCCACCGGCCCCAGCCGGCCCACCGGGCCCACCCGGCCCTCCCCGACCGCCCCGGTCGCGCGCGCCGCACGGCAGGACCCGGGCGAGGAGGCGACCAGCCCCACCATCACCCTGCGCGGCCTGGGGCTCTTCGTCGTCATCCTCGTCGCCTTCATCGTCCTGGCGCCCACCCTGCGTCACGCGGTGGAGCAGCAGGAGCAGCTGCGCCAGCTGAACGCGGACATCGTCGCCGCCGAGAAGCGCAACTCCGCCCTCGAGCTCGAGCTGGAGCAGTGGCAGGACGAGACCTTCGTCCAGGCACAGGCCCGCGACCGGCTCGGCTACGTCATGCCCGGCGAGCAGACCTTCCGCGTCGTGGATCCCGAGACCGTCCTCGGGGAGGACGCCGAGGCCGAGCCCGAGCAGTCCGGCGTGCCCGGGATGGCCGACGCCCCCTGGTACCTGGCGCTGTGGGAGTCGGTCTCGATGGCCGGCCAGGCGGTCCCCGGGGAGAAGCCGGCGCCGGGGGACTGAGGGTTTCGTCGCCCGCGGGTCCGTGGGTGACAATCTCCCGGTGACCGACGCGCACCCCGTCTCCCCGACCGTGACGCCCGAGGACCTCGAGGTCCTGGCCGAGCAGCTGGGCCGGCTGCCCCGCGGCGTCGTCGACATCGCCGCCCGGTGCGTGTGCGGACGCCCGCTCGTCGTGCGCACCGCCCCGCGCCTGGACGACGGCACGCCCTTCCCCACGACCTTCTACCTCACCGCCCCCGGCGCCGTGCGCGCCGTGAGCACCCTCGAGGCCGAGGGCGTCATGCGCGAGATGACCGAGCGCCTGGCACAGGACGAGGAGCTCGCCGCCGCGTACACCGTGGCCCACGAGGACTACCTCGCGCGCCGCGCCGAGCTCGGGGAGGTGCCGGAGATCGCCGGCATCTCCGCCGGCGGCATGCCCAGCCGGGTCAAGTGCCTCCACGTCCTCGTCGGCCACGCCCTCGCCGCCGGCCCCGGCGTCAACCCGCTGGGTGACGAGGCCCTCGAGCTCATCCGCCCCCGCTGGCGGGCCGACCGGTGCACCTGCGGCGAGGGGAGCGAGCGATGAGCCGGGTCGCCGCCATCGACTGCGGGACCAACTCGATCCGCCTCCTCATCGCCGACGTCTCGCGCCGTGGCCCGCTCGTCGAGGTCGTCCGCGAGATGGAGGTCGTGCGTCTGGGGCAGGGCGTGGACCGCACCGGCATGCTCGACCCCGCGGCGCTCGAGCGCACCCTCACCGCGGTGCGCCGCTACGCCGAGATCTGCGCCGAGCACCGCGTCCAGGCCACCCGCTTCGTCGCGACCTCCGCCACCCGCGACGCGGGCAACCGCCACACCTTCGTCGACGGCGTCCGCACGCTCCTCGGGGTGGAGCCGGAGGTCGTGAGCGGGCAGGAGGAGGCCGCGCTGTCCTTCGCCGGCGCCGCGAGCGTCATCGACGCCGAGCAGGCGCGCCCGCTCCTCGTCGTCGACATCGGTGGCGGCTCTACCGAGCTCGTCATCGGGGACGACGTGCCCCGCGCCGGTGTCTCCCTCGACATGGGCAGCGTCCGGCTCACCGAGCGGCACCTGCGCGCCGACCCGCCCACCGGCAAGCAGGTGAAGGCGGCCCGCCAGGACGTCCGCGACGCGCTCGCCGAGGCGGCTGCCGAGGTGCCGCTCGCGGAGGTGCGCACCGTCGTCGGCGTCGCCGGCTCGGTCACCACCGTCACGGCCCACGCCCTCGGCCTGCCTGAGTACGACCGTGCCCGCGTCGACGGCGCCGAGCTGCCGACCCCGGCGGTGCTGGCGTCCTGCGAGGCACTGCTCCAGGCCACCCGCGAGGAAAGGGCCGCCATGGGCTTCATGCACCCCGGGCGCATCGACGTCATCGGCGCCGGCGCCCTCATCTGGGGCGAGGTCGTCGGCGCCGTCCAGCGCGCCACCGGCACCCTGCCGACGGTCCGCACGAGCGAGCACGACATCCTCGACGGGATCGCGCTCAGCCTGCGCTGACCTGCCCCGCGCAGCCGGATCGTCCATGATGGCGGGATGAGTCATGTCCCGCCGGGAAGCGGCTGGCCGGGCGACCGCGCCACCCCGCAGACCCCCGTGGCCCGCTCCGCGGCAGGCGTGCGCCGCCTCGCCGCGGGGAGCCGGGACCTCCTCACCCTCGATGCCCGCTCCACCGTCTGCCGCGCCTGCCCGCGCCTGGTCGAGTGGCGCGAGCACGTCGCCGACGTCAAGCGCCGCGCCTTCGCCGAGGAGACCTACTGGGGCCGACCCGCGGCCGGCTTCGGCGACCCGGCCGCCCACCTGCTCGTCGTCGGTCTCGCGCCCGCCGCGCACGGCGCCAACCGCACGGGCCGGCTCTTCACCGGCGACCGCTCCGGCGACTGGATCTTCGCGGCGCTGCACCGCGCGGGCTATGCCAACCAGGTGACGTCCGTGGCCGCGGACGACGGCCTGGCGCTCACCGGCGCACGCATCGTCTCCGCCGTGCGCTGCGCCCCGCCCGACAACAAGCCCACCCCCGACGAGCGGGTCGCCTGCGCCGGCTGGCTGCACCGGGAGATCACCCTCCTCGAGCCGACGACGACGGCGGTGCTCGCGCTGGGCGGGATCGCCTGGCAGGCCACGCTCGTCGCGCTCGTCGCGCTCGGCTGGCAGGTCCCGCGGCCGCGGCCGGCCTTCGGGCACGGCGCCGAGACGGAGGTCACCTCCCCGGGCGGGCGGAGGGTGAGGCTCGTCGGCTCCTACCACGTGTCGCAGCAGAACACCTTCACCGGCCGGCTCACCGAGGCCATGCTCGACGACGTCCTGGCACGCTGCCGGGCGACGGTGTGAGGCGGCCGCCCGCCTAGGATGGCCGGGCGCCGCCCCCATAGCCCAATCGGCAGAGGCAGCCGACTTAAAATCGGCTCAGTGCGGGTTCGAGTCCCGCTGGGGGCACCGACGTCCGGACCCAGTCGTCCTTTGGTCCACGCGTCCCCGTTCTCGCGGCGGATGCCCACGCGCGTGAACTCGCGCAGACTTGATCCACCAGCTCGGGCGGGCGGCTCGAGGAATGGAGATCACGATGGACGTGTCCGCGGTGCTCGAGAGTACGCGGCAGGAGGAGCGGGACGGCACGGACAACGGCGTCCGTCCCACCACCTCCCTGCTGGAGGACTCGCTCGAGGAGTTCCTGTAGCCGGAAGCGTGAGTTGGGGGACAGTACGGGTCCGCACCGCGCAAAGCGGACGCCGTCGACCTACGATCGACTCATGACTGCCTCGACCGGAACGGCCCCTGCCAGCACGCCGCGCCCGCGCCGCACGAAGCGCATCCTCATCCTCGGGGGCGGGTACATCGGCCTGTACACCGCGCTCGGTCTGCGCAAGCGGATGAGTCGCGAGGAGGTCGAGATCGCGATCGTCGACCCGCGCTCCTACATGACCTACCAGCCCTTCCTGCCGGAGGCCGCCGCCGGCGCCCTCGAGCCCCGCCACGTCGTCGCGCCGCTGCGCCGCGAGCTGCGCGGCTGCACGCTCGTCACCGGCAGCGTCTCGGAGATCCGGCACGCCGAGCGTCGTGTGGTCGTGGAGCCGGTCGAGGAGGGTGAGCCCTACGAGCTGTCCTACGACGAGCTTGTCATCGGCCTCGGGTCCGTGGCCCGCACCCTGCCGATCCCCGGTCTCGCCGAGTTCGCCATCGGCTTCAAGTGGGTCGAGGAAGCCACGGCGCTGCGCAACCAGGTGCTCGGCAAGATGGACGTCGCCGCGTCCACCTGGGACCCCGAGCTGCGCCGTCGCAAGCTCACCTTCGTCTTCGTCGGGGGTGGCTTCGCCGGCGTCGAGGCGCTCGGTGAGATCGAGGACATGGCCCGGGCTGCGTCCAAGAACTTCGACGGCATCCGACGGGAGGACATGCGCTTCATCCTCGTCGAGGGTGCCGGCCGCATCCTGCCCGAGGTGGGCGAGGAGCTCGGTGGCTACGCCATGGAGCAGCTGCGTGCCCGCGGCATCGAGATCCACCTCAACACCTTCCTCGACTCCTGCGTCGACGGGGACATCAAGCTGTCCACCGGCGAGGAGTTCGAGGCGGACACCGTCGTGTGGACCGCCGGCGTCAAGGCCAACCCTGTCCTCGGCAGCTCCGACCTCCCGCTCGACGAGCGTGGCCGGGTGCGGGCGCTGCCCACGCTCCAGGTGGTCGATGACGACGGCGTGGTCGAGGGTGTGTGGGCCGCCGGTGACTGTGCCGCGGTCCCGGACCTCACCGGCGAGCACGGCGCGACGACCGGCCCGACCGCCCAGCACGCCGTGCGCCAGGCGAAGCACCTCGCGGCGAATCTCGTGCGGGCCCTGCGCGGTGAGCCGCTGGAGGACTACAAGCACAAGAACATCGGGACCGTCGCGTCGCTCGGGCTGGGCAAGGGCGTGGCGAACGTCGGCGGGCTCAAGCTCCGCGGCCCGATCGCCTGGTTCATGCACCGCAGCTACCACATGTGGGCGATGCCGACCCTCAACCGCAAGGTGCGCATCGTGCTCGACTGGACGACCGCGCTCTTCTTCCGTCGCGAGCTCGTCGCCCTCGGCTCGCTCCAGAGCCCGCGCGCGTCCTTTGTCGCCGCGGCGACCAACGACCAGAAGAAGCAGCCCTCGCCGTCCGCGGCCAAGGAGTGAGGTGGCCCAGCCCCGCGTGGGGTCAGGCGTCGCGGCGGCGCAGCAGCACGGCCGCGGCGAGCAGGGCCACGGCGACGTAGCCGAGGAAGACGCCGTAGCCGACCCACGGGTCGAGCAGCTCGGGCATGCCCGGCATCCCCGACATGGCCTCGGTGGACCCGCCGGCGGTGATGATCCGGTCACCCGCCGCCGTCGGCAGGTAGGGGTAGATGTCGCGGAGCCAGTCCAGGCCGTTCATCGCCAGCTGCAGGACGGTGGGCAGGATGAGCAGGATCCCGACGACGACGGCGATCGCTCCGGCGGAGTGGCGCACGAGCGTGCCGATCGCCAGGCCGAAGAGACCGACGGCGGCGAGGTAGAGGCCGGTGCCCCAGAACATCCGCAGGGTGTCGGGGTCGCCGAGATCCGCGGCCCCACCCGCGTCGGCGAGCATCGGCATCGTGAGGACGTAGGCGAGGGCGATCCCGACGACGCCGACGACGAAGGACACGAGCGCGACGAGGACGGCCTTGGCGGCGAGCACCGGGAGCCGGGTGGGCACCGCGGTGAGCGAGGAACGGATCATCCCGGTGGAGTACTCGCCGGTGACGACGAGCACCCCGAGGACCGCGATGACGAGCTGCGCCATCCCGTAGGCGGTGCCCAGCACGGTGAGCCCGTCCAGCCCGACCTCCTCGGGGGCGAAGGAGCCGTCGGAGGCCACCGCACCCGCGGCAAAGGCCATGAGCACGGCGAGCATGAGCATCGCCAGCAGCGTGAGCGCGATGGTCCAGTACGTCGAGCGCAGCGACCAGAGCTTGACCCACTCCGAGCGCAGGACGCGGCCCAGGCCCACCGGCCGGACGGGGACGGTGGGGGTGGCGGCGGACGTGGCGGCGCTCATCGGGCGGCTCCTTCGGTGCGGGCGGATGTGCCGTTGCCGTGCTGCGGCTCGGAGTGGTACTCCACCTCGTCCTGGGTGAGGGTCATGTACGCGTCCTCGAGGGAGGCACGGACGGGCGTCAGCTCGTGGAGCGGGATGCCGGACGCGGCAGCGAGGTCGCCGATCTCCTCGGCGGTGCGGCCGGTGACCTCCATGAGCCCCGGTTCGGCCGGTCGCAGCGTGGCACCCGCCCTGCTGAGGAGGTCCCCGAGCTCGCCGGCGCGCGGCGAGCGGACGCGGACGGTGACGCCGCGGGTCGCGTCGATGATCTCCTGCACCGGCCCGGCGGCGATGATGCGCCCGCGCCCGATGACGAGCAGCTGGTCGGCGGTCTGGGCCATCTCGCTCATGAGGTGGGAGGAGAGGAAGACGGTGCGGCCCTCGGCGGCGAGCTGGCGCACCATCGTGCGCACCCACTTGACGCCCTCCGGGTCCAGGCCGTTGACGGGCTCGTCGAGGATGAGGGTGCGCGGATCGCCGAGCATGGCTGCGGCGATGCCCAGCCGCTGGCCCATGCCGAGGGAGAAGCCGCCGACCCGCTTGCGGGCCACCGCCTGCAGGCCGGTCATCTCGATGACCTCCCGCACCCGGGCCGTCGGTATGCCGTGCGTGGCGGCGAGGGCACGCAGGTGCTGGTACGCCGAGCGGCCGGTGTGGACGGCCTTGGCGTCCAGCAGCACCCCGACCTCGCGCAGCGGGGTGCGGTGCTGGGCGTAGGGCCGACCGTTGACGGTGACCGTGCCCGACGTCGGCCGGTCCAGTCCGACGACCATGCGCATCGTTGTCGACTTCCCGGCGCCGTTGGGGCCGAGGAAGCCGGTGACGGTGCCCGGTCGTACGGTGAAGCTCACCCGGTCGACGGCGGTCTTATCCCCGTACCGTTTGGTGAGCTCGTGGGCTTCGATCATGCGTACCTCCTTGTCCGGCCTCCACCGTAGAGGTCGGCGGGGGTGCGCCGCGACGCCCCGAAGGGGGAGATTGCGGCGCCACGTCCTCCCGCTCGTGGGGGAGGCAGGGCTCAGTCCCGCGCACGAGGCGGGAACACGGCGGGGCAGGCGCACGTTGTCATGATGCGGGCCGTCCCACGGCACCCCCCCTAGGATGGGCCGCGGACAGACCATGGCGCCGGCTCGAGCCGCGCTGCGACCAGGAGGCACTGAGTGAGCAATCCAGTCTTCGAGAACAGCCCGTACTTCGGCGAGCGCCGGCAGCAGCGGGCGACGACCCCGAACGGCTACCCCACCCACCCGGGCTACGCGCCGCAGGGCGGGACCACCTACCAGCAGCCGCCGGCGGCTGACCCCTACCAGGTCCAGCACCTCGAGAACGCCTACCAGCAGCCGGCCGCCGGCCCGGCCCAGACGGGCCGGATGACCTACGACGACGTCATCATCAAGACCGGCGGGCTGCTCGCGCTCGTCGTCGCGATGGGGGCGCTCAACTGGTTCGTCCTGGACGGCAACCCGCTGGCCACCTACGGCGGTCTCGCAGTGGGATTCGTGCTCGGTCTGGTCAACGCGTTCAAGCGGGAGCCGAGCCCGGCGCTCATCGCCGTCTACGCCGCGGCCGAGGGGCTCTTCCTCGGTGGTATCTCGATGGTCTTCGAGACCATCTACCCGGGCATCGTCCTCCAGGCGGTCCTCGCGACCGGTGCCACCTTCGTCGCCACGCTCCTGCTCTTCTCGAGCGGTGCGGTCCGCGTCACCCCGAAGCTCACGCGGTTCGTCCTCATCGCGCTCGTCGGCTACGCCCTCTTCTCCCTCGTCAACCTCGGCGTCATGCTCTTCGGCTCGGGCGACGCCGCCTTCGGCCTGCGCTCGAGCGTGGAGATCATGGGCATCCCGCTCGGGGTCATCGTCGGCGTCTTCGCCGTCGGCCTGGCCGCGATCTGCCTCATCATGGACTTCGACGCGATCAAGCGGGGCGTCGAGGGCGGCATCCCGGCCCGCTTCGCGTGGTCGGCCGCCTTCGGTCTCATCGTCACGCTCGTGTGGCTCTACATCGAGTTCCTCCGCCTGCTCGCCATCCTCCGCGGCAGCGACTAGTCCACCCGAACCCTAGCCGAGAGCCGGACTCCTCCCTGGAGGAATCCGGCTCTCGGCGTCTGGTGTGGCCGGCTGTCGACATGTCCGGAGCGCGCGGACGACGCTAGGCTTCCGGCCGTGCCCCTCTTCGACATCGATGCCGCCGAGCTGCCGCACTACCGTCCGGACGTCGCCGAGCCGGCCGACTTCGACGCCTTCTGGGCCCGGACACTGGCCGAGACTCGCGCCCACGACCTCGCCGTCGAGGCCACGCCCGTGGACGCCCACCTCACCGCGATCGAGACCTTCGACCTCACCTTCTCCGGCTTCGACGGGCACCGCGTCAAGGGCTGGTACCTGCGGCCCGCCGGGCGTGCGGGCGAGCAGCTGCCCGCCGTCGTCGAGTACCTCGGCTACGGGGGTGGGCGCGGCCTCGCCCACAGCCGGCTCACGTGGGCCGCGGCCGGCTACGCCTACGTCGTCATGGACACCCGTGGACAGGGCACCGCGCCGACGAACGGCTTCGGCGCCACCCCCGACCCTGCGGGCGCCGGCGTCGCCGCACCCGGCACGCTGACCCGGGGTATCGAGGACCCCCACGACCACTACTACCGGCGCGTCTACACCGACGGCGTGCGCGCCGTCGAGGCGGTTCGCGAGCTGCCGGGTGTGGACCCCGCACGGGTCGCCGTCACCGGCGTGAGTCAGGGCGGGGCGATCACCACCGCCGTCGCCGGGCTCATCGACGTCGCCGCCGCGATGCCGGACGTGCCGTGGCTGTCCCACATCCGCCGCGGCGTCGAGCGCGCGCCCGCCGGCCCCTTCGCGGAGGTGCGCACCTACCTGTCCGCGCACCGGCACCGCGTCGAGGACGCCTTCCGCACGCTGTCCTACGTCGACGGCGTCAACCACGCCCGGCGCGCCCAGGCGCCCGCGCTGTACTCCGTCGCGCTCATGGACCCGGTCTGCCCGCCATCCACCGTCTACGCCGCGGCCAACGTGTGGGGCGGGGACGTCGACGTCGAGGTCTACCCCTTCAACGAGCACGAGGGCGGCACGGAGTTCCAGCGCGAGCGCCAGCTGGGCTGGCTCGCCGAGCGGCTGGGCTGAGAACGGCAAGAGCCGGGCACCTTCGTGGGTGCCCGGCTCTCGTCGTCCCGCTGGTCAGTCGGCCGCGGCCGCGACGAGGTCGGGCTGCTTCTCGGCCCGCTTGGCCCGCTGCTTCTCCAGGCGGCGCTCGACGAGGAGGTAGAGCACCGGCACGAGCAGCAGGGTGAGCAGCGTCGAGGTGATGAGGCCGCCGATGACGACGAGCGCGAGCGGCCGGGAGATGAAGGCGCTCCCGCCCGTCACGCCGATCGCCATCGGAGTGAGCGCGGCGATGGTGGCCGCGGCCGTCATGAGGATGGGCGCCAGCCGGTGGCGGCCGCCCTCGACGATGCCCTGCCCCAGCGGCATGCCCTGCTTGCGGTACTGGTTGATGAGGTCGATGAGGACGATCGCGTTGGTGACGACGACACCGACGAGCATGAGGGCACCGATGAGGCCCGGCACGTCGAGCGGGCTCCCGGTGACGACGAGCATCCCGACGGCGCCGGTGGCCGCGAAGGGCACCGACACGAGGAGGACGAGCGGCTGCACGAGGGAGTTGAAGGTCGCGACCATGACGAGGTAGACGATGGCGATCGACAGCGCCAGGGCCAGGCCGAGGTTGGCGAAGGCCTCCTCCTGCTCGGCGCTGACGCCGGCCACCTCGGCGGCCACGCCGTCCGGCAGGTCGAGGGAGTCGACGGCGGCCTGGAGCTCGCTCGTCACGCTGCCGAGGTCCGAGGCGGTGGACGTCGCGCTGATGGTCGCGCTGCGCAGCCCGTCGGCGCGGGTGATGGAGACCGGCTGCTCGACCTCGCGGACCTCGGCCACCTCGGAGAGGGGGACCGGGCCCAGCGGGGTGGTGAGCGGCAGGGCGGCGAGCTCCTCGCGGGTGCTCGGTGTTTCGCCGACGTCCATGACGACGTCGTTGCGCCCGTACTCGGTGTTGATCGAGGCGACGGTCGTCCCCTGGAGGGCGGTGGACACCGTCTGCCCGACCTGGGCCTCGCTGAGCCCGAGTGCGGCGGCGGCCTCGCGGTCGACCTCGACGAGCAGCGTGGGCAGCTCGGCGGCGAGGTTGGAGGCGACGTCGGTCGTGCCCTCGATGCCCTCGACGGCCGCGAGGACGTCCGCGGCGGCGGACTCGACGTCCTCGCCGTCGGCGCCGCTCACGACGACCTCGAGGCTGCCGGAGAAGCCGGCCATGCCCGTGGCGACGGTGAGCTCGCCCGCGGTGTCGAGCTCCTCCAGGCGCGAGCGCAGCTCGTCCTCGGCGGCGACGGCGTCGGCCTCGAGGTCGAGGGTGATGGAGAAGGTCGTCTCACCACCCGCCCCGAAGAAGGCCATGGCGGAGTCCCCGGAGCCACCGGTCACCTGGTAGGTGTCGACGGCGTCGAGGCCGGCGACGACCTCCTCGACCTCCTGCGCAGCGGCGTCGGCGGACTCGAGGGAGGTGCCCGCCGGCAGGGCCTGCGTGACGGACAGGGTGTTCTGGCCGGTGTCGCCGATGAACTCGGTCTCGAGCTGGGTGGCCAGGCCCACCGTGCCGCCCAGGACGGCGACGGCGACGAGCACCGCGACCCACGGCCGCGCGAGGGCGGTCCGCAGCGTCCGGACGTAGGTCCGCTGGAGGGCGCCGGAGCGCTCCTTGGCCTCGGCCGCCTCCCGGACGGCGGTGGCGTCCTCCCCGGGCTTGGGCCCCCGGACGAACCAGTACGCGAGCACCGGGACGATCGTCAGCGCGACGAAGAGCGAGGCGAGCAGCGCCAGGGCCGCGGTGAAGGCGAAGGGCCGGAAGAGCTCACCGACCATGCCGCCGACGAGACCGATCGGGACGAAGACCGCGGCGGTGGCGATCGTCGCCGACGTGACGGCCCCGGCGACCTCGCGCACGGCGTCGAGGATCGCGGTGCGGCGGTCCTTGCCGTAGGACAGGTGCCGGTTGATGTTCTCGATGACGACGATGGAGTCGTCGACGACGCGCCCGACCGACACCGTGAGGGCCGCGAGCGTGAAGAGGTTGAGGGTGTAGCCGACCGTGCGCAGGCCGATGAGGGCGACGATGAGGGACAGCGGGATCGACAGCGCGGTCACCCCGGTGGGCCGCCACCTGCGCAGGAAGAGCAGGATGACGACGACGGCGAAGACGAGACCGAGCAGACCCTCGGTGGCGAGGTCCTTGATGGAGTCCTGGATGAAGGGCGCTTGGTCGAAGACGACGGTGATCTCGGCGCCGTCACCGAGCGCGGTCTCGAACTCGGGCAGGAGCTCCTGGACTCCCTCGGAGACGTCGACCGTGTTGCCGTCGGGGGTCTTGGTGACGGCCAGACCGAAGCTCGGGTCACCGTCGGTGCGGTTGAAGGAGGTCGCCTCGGCGCGCTCGGCGCTGACCTCGGCGACGTCACCGACGAGGACGGGACCGGCCTCGGTGGGCACCGGCAGCGCGGCGACGTCCTCGGCGGAGGTGAGGCGGGCACCGGTCTCCACGGACAGGGTCCGGTCGTCCTCGGTGATCGTGCCGCCCGGCACGACGGCCCCGTTGGCACGCAGCGCGTCGGCGATCGCGGTCGGGTCGACACCGGCCGCCGCGAGTGCGGCGAGGTCGACGTCGATGCGGACGAAGCGGTCCTGGACGCCGCTGAGCTGGACGTCGCGCACGCCCTCGAGGCGCTCGAGCTCGGGCACGACGACGGTGCGCAGCACCTCGGCGGCCTGCTCCTGGTCCCCGCTCGTCGCGGCGGCGAGCTGGATGACCGGGAGGTCGTCGATGCCGCCGCTGATGACCTGGGTGTCGGCCGACTCCGGCAGGACCGGCTCCAGTCGCGTGAGCGCCGCCTGGAACTCCTGCTGGGCGTTGGTGACGTCGGTGCCGTAGGCGAGCTCGAGGAGGACGACGGAGGAGCCGGCGCTCGACGTCGACGTCGTGCCCTCCAGCCCGGCGACGACGCCCGCGGCCTGCTCGACGACATCACTCACCTGCTGCTCGACGACCTCCGGCGAGGCGCCCGGGTAGGTCGTGACCGCACCGACGATCGGCAGGTCCAGGGGCGGGATGAGCTCCTGCTTGAGCGTCGTCGTCGCCCACAGCCCGCCGAGGACGGCGAGCACCGTGGCGAGGGCGACGAGGGCGCGGTTGGCGAGGCTGAACCGGGCGAGTGACGACACGAGGTCTCCGTCTGACGGCGTGGAGTAATGTAGTGGGAGGCCTAATTGTTAGGTAAACCCAAAGTAAGGTAACACGGTGGACGAGCAGCGCCCGGGTGAGCGTCATCGCCTCATCGACGAGGTCCGGGCGACCGGTGAGATGGTCGCGAAGTTCTTCGTCCACGAGCAGCTGGGCCCGATCCTCGGCTCGACGCTCACCATGCAGCAGCTCAGGCTCGTCGCGCTCCTCGCGAGCCACGGCCCGCTCGGTGGCCACGACCTCGCCCGGCACCTGGACGTCTCGATGCCCACGGTCTCCGGCATCGTCGACCGTCTCGTCGAGCGGGGGATGGTCGAGCGGCGCGAGGACCCCACCGACCGGCGCGTGCGGCTCACGGCGCTGAGCCCCGCAGGTCAGGCCTTCGTCGCCGAGCACGACGCCGCCGGGTGGCGGGTGGGGATGGAGATCCTCCAGACCCTGGACCCGGAGGACCTCCGGGCGCTCGCGCGCGGCCTGGGAGCCATGTGGGCGGCTGTCGAGGCCAAGGCGAGCCGTGAGGACGGGTGCCTGCCGGAGGGCTGCGCGGGCGGGCCGCGGCTCGCCCCGTAGGCTGGTGGGATGAGCGCAAACCTCCCCATCGCGTCCGGTTCCTTCGGTGACGAGCCGGCCCTCACCTTCCCGGGCACCCCGGCGCCCGACGGCCTGCAGGTGACGGTCCTCGAGGCCGGTGACGGCGCGGCCGTCGAGCCGGGCGACACCATCGTCGTCAACTACCACGGCCAGGTCTGGGACGGCGCGGTCTTCGACAGCTCCTACACCCGCGGCTCGACCATCTCCTTCCCCATCGGGATGGGCATGGTCATCGGCGGCTGGGACGACGGCCTCGTCGGCAAGGCGATCGGCTCGCGCGTCCTCCTGTCCATCCCGCCGGAGCACGGCTACGGCTCGCGCGGCGTCCCGCAGGCAGGCATCGGCGGCGAGGACACCCTCGTGTTCGTCGTCGACATCGTCGGCGTCGAGTAGCCGCGCCTCACCCCTTCACGCACTGTGCGCCCGCCGGCTGCACCATGCGCCCCGTCGACCGGGAGCATGGTGGCCCGACGGGCGCACAGTCGTATGTGGGTGCCGGGGGACCGGCTCAGGCCGGGGGCAGGACGTCCTGCTGGGCGGGGACCTGGTCCTGCCGCACCAGACCCACGGGGCAGCTGAAGCCGTTGGGGCCGTGGTTGCAGTACCCGCCCGGGTTCTTGTGCAGGTACTGCTGGTGGTAGTCCTCGGCGTAGTAGAAGGTGCCCGCGGGGGTCAGCTCGGTGGAGACCGGGCCGTGGCCGGCGTCGGCCAGCACGCGCCCGAAGGCCTCGGCGGTGAACTCGGCCGCCCGCTGCTGCTCCGGCGTCGTCCAGTAGATCGCCGAGCGGTACTGGGTGCCGACGTCGTTGCCCTGACGGTTCGGCGTCGTCGGGTCGTGGTTCTCCCAGAAGGCCTTGAGCAGGCGTTCGGGGTCGGTGCGTGCGGGGTCGTAGGCGACGAGCACGGCCTCGGTGTGCCCCGTGCGGCCGGTGCACACCTCCTCGTAGGTCGGGTAGGGCGTGAAGCCGCCCTGGTACCCGGCTGCCGTCGTCACGACACCGTCGAGCTTCCAGAAGATCCGCTCGGCGCCCCAGAAGCAACCCATGGCCACGTAGAGCACCTCGGTACCCGCGGGCCAGGGGCCGCGCAGCGGCGTGCCGAGGACCTCGTGGCGCTCGGGCACGGTGAAGCCGGGGACCTGGCGCCCGGGCAGCGCCTCCTCGGCGGTGACCATACGAGGCTCGGGACGGAAGAACATGTGACCTCCAGCAGTGAGAGACGCCGACTGCCGCGGGGGGACGGCAGCCGGCGCCCATTTACAACACCACGGCCACCTGGGTATTCCCTGGGAGGCTGAGGCCGGTCCTCTAGGCTGTGGCTCGGCTTGTTCACCACGTCGATTGCGGGGCCCATGTCCGAGAACGCGCCACCCGGGTGGCTCTCCCGGCTGATCCCTGCCCGCCGCAGCGACTCCCTCGAGGAGCCGCCGGTCGTCGCGCGCGTGGTTCATGAGTCGCGCCTCGGGGAGGACGACTCCGCCGAGCTCGCCGTCCCGCTCCCGGTCCGCGCGGCGGCCGCCTGGTCCTGGCGGGTGCTGGCCATCGCCGCGGCGGCGGCTCTCGTCGGCTACCTCGTCGTCGTGTTCAAGACGGTCGTCGTGGCCTTCGTCGTCGCGATCCTCCTCGCCGTGCTCCTCGACCCGGTCTCGGCGTGGCTGCGCAAGCGGATGCGGGTCCCGCGCACGCTCGCGGCGATGGTCACGCTGCTCGGCACGCTCGCCGTCGTCGTCGGCCTGCTCACGATGGCCGGCCGTTCGGTGATCGCCGGCTTCACCGACCTCGCCGACCAGGCCACGCAGGGCTTCGGCGAGCTGCTCAGCTGGCTCTCCGACGGACCCCTCGGGATCGACGAGGCCCAGTTGCAGGCGTGGCTGGACGAGGGGATGGCGACGCTCGAGTCGAACTCGAGCGCGCTCGTGTCCGGTGCGCTGGCCGCGACGACCTCGGTGACGCAGGTCGCGGCGGGTGCCGTCATCTCTCTTTTCTGTCTCTTCTTCTTCCTCCGGGAGGGGCGGCGCATCTGGCAGTGGTTCGTCCGCCTCGCGCCGGCGCGCACCCGTGAGCGTGTCAACGAGGCGGGCATCCGCGGGTGGATCACCCTGGGAGGCTACGCCCGCACGCAGATCCTCGTCGCTCTCGTCGACGCCATCGGCATCGGTGTCGGCGCCGCGATCCTCGGCCTGCCGCTCGTCCTGCCACTGGCGGTCCTCGTCTTCCTCGGCTCCTTCATCCCGATCGTCGGTGCCCTCGTCACCGGCTCGGTCGCGGTGCTCGTCGCGCTCGTCGACCAGGACCCCAAGACCGCTGTCATCATGCTCCTCGTCGTGCTGCTCGTGCAGCAGATCGAGGGCAACGTCCTGCAGCCGTGGCTCATGGGCAACGCCGTCTCCCTCCACCCGGTGGCCGTGCTGCTCGCCGTCACCGCGGGCACGGGCGTCGCCGGCATCCTCGGTGCCCTGCTCGCCGTGCCGGTCGCGGCCGTGATCAACACGGTCGTCCTGTACTTCCACGGGCACGACAAGCACCCGAGGGCGGCCACGGACTGGCACCGGCCGGGCGGCCCGCCGGGGACGCTCTTCCGGTCCATCGCCGACTCCTACGCCGCGGCCGAAGGGGACGAGCATG
This sequence comes from Georgenia satyanarayanai, assembly GCF_023715365.1. Classification (GTDB taxonomy): domain Bacteria; phylum Actinomycetota; class Actinomycetes; order Actinomycetales; family Actinomycetaceae; genus Oceanitalea; species Oceanitalea satyanarayanai_B. Next base: position 28,729 of record NZ_JAMBNZ010000017.1, on the reverse strand, counting down.
ACGACGACGCCACCGCCAGCGCCTCCGTCACCGTCGGGGAGCCCGAGGACGACGAGGAGCCCGCGGGAGGGTCGCCGTCGCCGTGAGCGAGATCAGCCTCGCCGACGTCGAGGAGGCCGCCGCCCTCCTGAGCGGCGTCACGAACCGCACCCCGGTGGAGAGGAGCGGTGCGCTCAGCGGCGTGGCGGGGATGCCGGTGCTCCTCAAGTGCGAGAACCTCCAGCGCACCGGGTCCTTCAAGCTGCGCGGCGCCTACGTGCGCCTGTCCCGGCTCAGCGTGGAGGAGCGGGCACGCGGCGTCGTCGCCGCCAGCGCCGGGAACCACGCGCAGGGCGTGGCCCTCGCTGCGCGGGAACTCGGCATCTCGGCCGTCGTCTACATGCCCGTGGGGGCTGCCCTGCCCAAGCTGGCGGCCACCCGCGGCTACGGCGCCGAGGTGCGCCAGGAGGGCACGGACATCGCCGGTGCGCTCGTGGCCGCGCAGCGGGAGGCGGCGGCGAGCGGGCGGGTCTTCATCCCGCCCTTCGACCACCGCGACATCGTCGTGGGCCAGGCGACGATCGGTCTGGAGGTCCTGGACCAGGTGCCGGACCTCCGCACGATCCTCGTACCGACCGGGGGAGGCGGACTGCTCGCCGGGATCGCCGCGGCCGTCCACGCGCGTGGCGCGGACGTGCGGGTCGTGGGCGTCCAGGCGGCCGGGGCGGCGGCCTTCCCCGCCTCGCTCGCCGCCGGGCGGCCGGTGCCGCTGGAGCGGATGAGCACGATCGCCGACGGCATCGCCGTCCCGCTCCCCAGCGAGCTGACGCTCGGGATCGTGCGCCGCCACGTCGCGGAGGTCCGGACGGTGAGCGAGGAGGCGATCTCGCGTGCACTGCTCGTCCTCAGCGAGCGGGCCAAGCTCGTCGTCGAGCCGTCCGGCGCGGTGGGGGCGGCCGCACTCCTCGACGGACCCGCGGGCCTCGAGGGGCCCGTCGTCGTCGTCCTGTCCGGCGGCAACGTCGACACCCTCGTGCTCCACCGCATCCTGCGGCACGGTCTCGTGGCCGCGGGGCGCTACCTCCAGATGGAGGTCCGTGTCCCCGACCAGCCCGGCTCCCTGGCGGGGCTCGTCGGCGTCCTCGCCGCCACGGGCAGCAACGTCGTGAGCATCCGGCACGACCGCACGGCCGCCGACCTCGGCGTGGCCGAGGTGCGGATCGGCGTCGAGGTGGAGACGAAGGGCACCGACCACTGCCACGAGGTCGTCACCGCCCTGCGCGACGCCGGCTACGGCGTCCGGTCCGTCGAGTAGAACGCGGGAGCGGGGTGCCGGTGGCCGCAGCCACCCGCACCCCGCTCGGGCGTGTCGCGCCGTCAGCCCGTGAAGGGCTTGACCTTGACGATCTCGACGGCGATGTCCTTGCCGTTCGGCGCCGTGTAGGTCACCGAGTCGCCGGCCTTCTTGCCCACAATCGCGGCGCCGAGCGGCGACCGCTCGGAGAGCACCTCGACGTCGACGTCCTGGGCGGCCTCACGGGAGCCCAGAAGGAAGACCTCCTGCTCACCGGCGACCTTGGCCGTGACGACCATGCCGGACTCGACGACGCCGTCGTCGGCCGGGGCCTCCCCGACCTGTGCGTTGCGCAGCAGCTCGGTGAGCTGGACGATCCGGCCCTCCATCTTGCCCTGCTCCTCGCGGGCGGCGTGGTACCCGCCGTTCTCCTTGAGGTCACCCTCGGCGCGGGCCGCCTCGATACGCTCGGTGATCTCGGCGCGGCCGGGCCCCGTGAGGTGCTCGAGCTCTGCCTTGAGGCGGTTGTACGCCTCGGCGGTCAGCCAGGTGGTCGCTGTCTCGGCCACGTCTCCTCCTTCATCCAACACATAAAATCATGAGCCTCGGCCGCTGGTCGGGCCGAGGCTTTCGGGGGTACGCGCTCGCCGCGACGGGCGACGCTGCGCTGCTCGCCGTGCGGGGCGATGGCGTCAGGATAGCAAATCCCGTCAGGCGGACACCGGACGTGGCGGTTCTCGTACCTCAGGAGCCCGTCTCGCGGCAGCCGGACACCCGCGCGCCCGTGGCCGGCTCGGTCGTGGCGACACGTGCGGTGACGAGGGTGGTCCGTTCCTGCGCCGGGCCCACGGGCACGCGTGCCACCCCCACCTGGGCGAAGGACCCGTTGAGTGCCAGGACCGTGCACTCCGCCGTCGTGCCGGGCTCCATGTGGGCCACGAAGGTGACCTCGACGGCGGAGTCGTCGACGACGGTGAAGGCGGCACCCTCGGTACGCACCGCCTCGTCGGTCGAGACGACGGCGAGGACGACGAACGCCCCCACGGCGAGGACGGCCAGGACGGCCAGGAGGAGACGACGACGGCGCAGGGTCGCGGCGTCGGGCGCTGCTCCGTAACGCTCCTCGAGGGCGGCGCGCTGCTCGTCGTCAGGGGTGCTCACGCTCCCATTGTCATCCATGGCTCTCGTCACCTGCGTTGCCCCCGGGCGTCGCGGCAGGCGAGAATCGATGCCGGTCCAGATCAGGAGGAGACACAGTGAGCGAGCAGTTGCGCCTCATGGCGGTGCACGCACACCCCGACGACGAGTCGAGCAAGGGTGCCGCGACGATGGCGCGGTACGTGGCCGAGGGCCACCGCGTCCGGGTGGTGACGTGCACCGGCGGCGAGCGGGGCGACATCCTCAACCCCAAGCTCGCCCACGACGAGTCGATCCTCGCCGACATGCTCGCCTACCGCCGTCGGGAGATGGCGGCGGCCGCCGAGGCGCTGGGGATCGAGCACACGTGGCTCGGCTTCGTCGACTCCGGGCTGCCCGAGGGGGACCCGCTCCCGCCGCTGCCCGAGGGCTGCTTCGCGCTCGAGCCGCTCGAGGTGCCGGTCGAGGCGCTCGTGCGGGAGATCCGCACCTTCCGCCCGCATGTGATGACGACGTACAACGAGGAGGGGGGCTACCCCCACCCCGACCACATCCGCACCCACGAGATCTCCGTGGCGGCCTTCCACGCGGCCGCCGACCCGGAGCAGTTCCCCGATGCCGGACCGGCGTGGGAGGTGTCCAAGCTCTACTACGACGTCGGATTCTCCCTCGACAGGATCAAGGCGATCTCCGAGGCCATGCACGCGCGCGGGCTCGTCTCGCCCTTCGAGGACTGGCTCGAGCGGGCGGCGACCCGCCCTCAGCGCACCGTCACCACCCGCGTGCGCTGCGAGGACTACTTCGACCGCCGCGACGAGGCGCTGCGGGCCCACGCCACGCAGATCGACCCCGAGGGCTTCTTCTTCGAGGTGCCCCGGGACATCGAGCGGGAGGTGTGGCCGGTGGAGCAGTTCGAGCTCGCCGAGGTCCGCGTGCCGGTGGAGATCCCCGAGGACGACCTCTTCGCGGGGCTGCGTAGGCTGAGCGCGTGACCCCCGCCCTCCTCACGCCGCTCCTCCTCGCGCTGAGCGCGCAGACCCCCACGCCGCCCGCGCCGGACCCGGAGATGACGATCTACACCGTCACGCCCGGCATCGCCGGCTTCATCGCCTTCTTCGTGCTCGCCTTCATCGGCTGGCTGCTCTTCCGCTCGCTCACCAAGCACGTGCGCAAGGTCGAGCACGAGGGCCGGCGCCGGACGGAGCGCGAGGCCCAGGAGCGGGAGGCCGGCCCGGGCCGCTGAGTCAGGCGACGGCAGCGACGGCGAGCGCGACGGCGGCGTAGTGGCACCCGTAGCCGCCCACCGTGCCGACGTGGAAGATCTCGTGGAAGCCGAACCAGCGCGGGCTGGGGTTGGGTCGCTTCGTGCCGTAGACGACGGCGCCCAGGGTGTAGCAGGCGCCGCCGGCGATGACGAGCCACATGATCGTCGGGCTGCCGGCGCGGGAGAAGTCCGGCAGGAACCACACGGCCACCCACCCCAGGGCGACGTAGATCGGCACGTAGAGCCAGCGCGGGGCGCCCAGCCACAGCACCCGCATGAGGATGCCCGCGATCGCGCCCACCCACACGACCGTGAGCAGCACCCGCGCGGTGTCGGCCGGGAGCAGGAGGACCGCCAGCGGGGTGTAGGTGCCGGAGATCAGCAGGAAGATGTTCGAGTGGTCCAGGCGCCGCAGCACCGCGGCGGTGCGCGGGGACCACGTGCCGCGGTGGTAGACCGCGCTCGTGCCGAACAGGAGGACGGCGGAGATCCCGAACACCGCCGTCGAGACGGTTGCCGCGCCGGGCGGCGCGAGGGCGACGAGGACGATGCTCGCGACGAGGGCGAAGGGCGCCGTCCCGGCGTGGACCCAGCCGCGCAGCCGCGGCTTGACGGCCTCCGTGACCGCCTCGGCCACGTCCGCGATCTCCTCGGCGGCACGACGGGCAGGGGGAGTGTCGGGTGCCAACCGGCACCTCCTTCCGGTGGGACGGAGCGACAACCTACGCTGCCGTAACTTACGCCAGCGTAGTGGACGGGACCACCGTGCCCTACCCGCCGTCGGAGTAGCCTGGGCCCGTCGTCCCGCCCCGTCGTCAGGAGTGCCCCAGGACATGCGGCCCCACCGCCTGCTGTACGGACTGTACGAGCGCCGTCTCGCCCGCCGGCTCGACCGGTCCGCCACCCCGCGGCACGTCGGGGTCATCCTCGACGGCAACCGCCGCTGGGCACGGGCGCTGGGAAACCCTGCCTCCCACGGCCACCGCAGGGGCGCGGACAAGATCACCGAGGTGCTCGGCTGGTCGGAGGACGCCGGCGTGCAGATCGTCACCCTGTGGATGCTGTCCACCGACAACCTCCAGCGCGACGCCGACGAGGTCGCCGAGCTGCTCGAGATCATCGCCTCCGCCGTCGACACGCTCGCCGACTCCGGCCGGTGGCGGCTGCGCGTCGTCGGGGCCCTGGAGCTGCTGCCGCAGGCCGTGGCCGAGCGGCTGGCCCGCGCCGTCGAGCGCACGGCCCACGTGAGCGGCCTGCACGTCAACGTCGCCGTCGGCTACGGCGGTCGGTACGAGATCACCGCGGCCGTGCGCTCCCTGCTCCACTCCTACGCCGCGCAGGGGCTCAGCCTGGAGGAGGCGGCCGAGGCGCTGAGCGTCGAGAGCATCGCCGAGCACCTCTACACCAAGGGCCAGCCCGACCCGGACCTCGTCATCCGCACCTCCGGCGAGCAGCGGCTGGGCGGCTTTCTCCTGTGGCAGAGCGTCCACAGCGAGTACTACTTCTGCGAGGCCTACTGGCCTGACTTCCGCCGGGTGGACTTCCTGCGCGGCCTGCGTGACTACACCCAGCGCGAGCGCCGCCTCGGCCGCTGACCCCGCCCCACCCCCCGCACAAACCCCGCATATGCGGGATATCGGCAGTCTTTCGCCGATTCCCACCGCATCAATCCCGCATATGCGGGGGTGGGGGGCGGGTGGAGTCTCGGTGGACTTCTGCTGACCTTGGGTGTGTCGCGGGGCCCGCGCCGCGCCTGCGGGCCTAGCGTCGGGTGTGACGGGCAGCACACCCGCCGCCCTCCGGGAGGCCACCGATGGACGTGACGTTCGCAGGGGCCGCCGGCCCCGCCGGCAGGCCGCTCGCCCTACTCGCCGCGCCCGGCACGGCCACGGCCGGTGCGCCGGAGGGAACCGTCATGACCCTGACCCACCCGGACCCGCTCGCGGACCTCGCCCAGGCGCAGCTGTCCGAGACCGCCGTGCGCCTCACCTACGTGCTGGACACCTCGGTCCTGCTCTCCGACCCGCACGCCATCGGGCGCTTCGCCGAGCACGACGTCGTGCTGCCGGTCGTCGTCGTCACCGAGCTCGAGGGCAAGCGCCACCACCCCGAGCTCGGCTACTTCGCCCGGACCGCGCTGCGCCTCCTGGACGACCTGCGCGTGCGCCACGGCCGCCTCGACGTCCCGGTCCCCGTCGGCACCGCCGGCGGCACGCTGCGCGTCGAGCTCAACCACTCCGACCCCGAGGTGCTGCCCTCGGGCCTGCGACTGGGCGACAACGACACCCGCATCCTGTCCGTCGCGGCCAGCCTCGCCGCGGAGGGCCACGAGGTCGCCGTCGTCTCCAAGGACCTGCCGATGCGGGTCAAGGCCTCCGCGCTCGGCATCCCGGCCCAGGAGTACCGCGCCCAGCAGGTCGTCGCCTCCGGCTGGACGGGGATGACGACGGCGGACCTCACCGACGAGGAGATGGCCACCCTGTGGGGCGAGGAGCAGCTCGAGACGGCGGGCCTCGCCCTGGCGGACCACCTCACCGAGGAGCTGTGCCACACGGGCGTCGTGCTCCACTCCGGGCGCGGCTCGGCCCTGGGCCGGGTGACGTCGGACGGCCGGCTGCGTCTCGTCCGCGGTGACCGGGAGGTCTTCGGGGTCCACGGACGCAGCGCGGAGCAGCGCGTCGCGATCGACCTCCTCACCGACCCCGGCATCGGGATCGTCTCCCTCGGCGGCCGCGCCGGCACCGGCAAGTCGGCCCTCGCGCTGTGCGCGGGCCTGGAGGCCGTCCTCGAGCGGCGCGAGCACCGCAGGGTCGTCGTCTTCCGCCCGCTCTACGCCGTCGGCGGCCAGGACCTCGGCTACCTGCCCGGCACCGAGGCCGAGAAGATGGGTCCGTGGGCCGAGGCCGTCTTCGACACCCTCGGGGCGCTCGTGGACCGCAACGTCCTGGACGAGGTGCTCGCCCAGGGGATGCTCGAGGTGCTGCCCCTCACCCACATCCGGGGACGGTCGCTGCACGACGCCTTCGTCGTCGTCGACGAGGCGCAGTCCCTCGAGCGCAACGTCCTGCTCACGGTGCTCTCCCGCATCGGGCAGAACTCCAAGGTGGTCCTCACCCACGACGTCGCCCAGCGCGACAACCTCCGCGTGGGGCGCCACGACGGCGTCGCGGCCGTCGTCGAGATGCTCAAGGGCAACCCGCTCTTCGCGCACGTCACCCTCACCCGCTCGGAGCGCTCAGCCATCGCCGCCCTCGTCACCGAGGTCCTCGAGGAGGGATCGCCCGTCATCTGATCCTCACCCCGCCCCTCGCGAGGAGGGGCGGGGCTGGGGTTAGTCGAGCCCGGAACGACTCAGCTCTCGGCGCGAAAAAGGGCGGGGCGGGGGCTACTCGAGCTCGGCGGCGGTGGGCGGGTTCGCGCCCGCGCGGGAGACGGTGACGGCGGCGACCGCGGCGGCCCGCTCGAGCACCGTCCGCAGCGTTGCCGCGTCGACGGCGCGCAGGCGCTCGCGGCGGTCCGCGCCGACGAGGTCCGCGCGGACGAGGGCGTCGATGATGCCGCCCATGAAGGAGTCGCCGGCACCGACCGTGTCGACGACGGTCGTGCGCGGCGCGGGGACGCTCACGGCGAGGTCGTCGGCCGCGTACGCCTCGGAGCCCTCGCCGCCCTTCGTCACGACGACGACGGCAGGCCCCAGGGCCAGCCACGCGCGCGCGACGTCGGCGACGGGCTCACCGGGCGCGAGCCAGGCGACGTCCTCGTCGGAGACCTTGACGACGTCGGAGCGCGCGACGAGCGCCTCGACCCGCGCCCGGGCCTCGGCCGCGGAGCCCATGATCGCGGGGCGCGCGTTGGGGTCGTAGGTGACGGTGGCCGTGCTCGCGACGGCGTCGAGCAGGCGGGCGGTGCGCGCGGCGGCCGGCTCGAGGACGGCGCTGATCGAGCCGGTGTGGACGAGGCGCGGGGCGCGCCCGGCGAGGTCCGGCAGGTCGCAGGTGATGTCGAACTCGTAGTCGGCGGCCCCGGCCTCGTCGAGGCGCGCGAGGGCGGTGGAGGTGCGCGAGGCGCCGTCGGACCCCGGGGCGACGGACACGCCGTCGCGCTCCAGGTGGGCGCGCATCCGCTCCCCGCGCTCGTCGCGGCCGAACCACGTGGCGAGCTCGACGTCGTGCCCGAGCCGGGCCAGGCCGACCGCGACGTTGGCCGGGCTGCCGCCCACGTGCTCGACCGGCTCCTCACCGGTGCGCTCGACGATGTCGATGAGGCTCTCGCCGAGGACGAGGAGGGGCGCGGTCACTTGTCCTCCTCCGTTGCCTGCTGCGCCTTGGCGAGGCGCTCGCGCGCGCCGTCGAGCCACTGCTGGCAGCGGGCGGCGAGCGCCTCCCCGCGCTCCCACAGGCGCATCGACTCCTCGAGCGTGGCCGCGCCGGTCTCGAGGCGCCGGACGACGTCCTGGAGCTCCTCGCGGGCCTGCTCGTAGCTGAGTGACTCGACGTCGGGGGTGGTCATGCGCCCAAGTCTGGCAGAGCCGCCGCTGTGCCCCGGGCGACCGTCGGGACCTTCGCCTCTGGAGCCGTCAGGTTCCCGTCCGTAGCGTGGGAACTGGGTCGACGCGGACCCGGCCAGCACATGAGTCCGAGACCACGGAGCCCACGGTGAGCATCGACACGACCCCCGCAGCACAGCAGGACACGGGCAGCAGCCCGCGCCCGCAGATCGACCGGCTCGTCGCCCGTGCGGCGCTGGCCGCGTCCGCCTACGAGTCCTTCACCCAGGAGGACGTCGACCGCATCGTCAAGAAGGCGTCGGTGGCGGCCCTCAACCAGCACGGTGTCCTCGCGCGCCTCGCCGTGACCGAGACCGGCCGTGGTGTGTTCGAGGACAAGGCGGTGAAGAACATCTTCGCCTGCGAGCACGTGACGAACTCGATGTCGGGCATGCGGACGGTCGGCGTCGTCGGCCGCGACGAGCTCAACGGCATCGTCGAGATCGCCGAGCCCGTGGGCGTCGTCGCCGGGATCACCCCGGTGACCAACCCGACCTCGACGGCGATCTTCAAGGCCCTCATCACGCTCAAGACCCGCAATCCCATCATCTTCGCCTTCCACCCGGCCGCCCAGGAGTCCTCGGTGGCGGCCGCGCGGGTGGTGCGGGACGCCGCGGTGGCCGCCGGGGCGCCGGAGCACTGCATCCAGTGGGTGAGCGAGCCCTCGCTCGAGGCCACCCGCGAGCTCATGCACCACCCCGGCGTGGCGATGATCCTCGCGACCGGCGGCAACGCGCTGGTCAAGGCCGCCTACTCCTGCGGGAAGCCGGCCCTCGGGGTGGGCGCGGGCAACGTCCCGGCGTGGATCGAGGCCAGCGCCAAGCTGCCCCGGGCGGTCAACGACATCGTCCTGTCCAAGGCCTTTGACAACGGCATGGTGTGCGCCTCGGAGCAGGCCGTCATCATCGACGACTCCGTCTACGACGCCGCGCTCGCGGAGTTCGCCCGGCTCCACGCCTACCGCGCCACCCCGGCCGAGAAGGCGATGCTCGAGCGTTTCATCTTCGGCGAGGAAGCGGGGGAGGCGGCCTGCTCCGGGGCGCGGCTCAACGCGGCCGTCGTCGGTCGCAGCCCGCAGTGGATCGCGGAGCAGGCGGGCTTCACCGTTCCCGCCGACACCTCGATCATCCTCGCCGAGGTCACCGGTGTGGGGCCCCGCGAGCCCCTCACCCGCGAGAAGCTGTGCCCCGTGCTCGCCGTGCTCCGCGCGGCGGACCGGGAGCACGGCATGACGCTCGCCGAGCAGATGGTCGAGCTCGACGGTCTCGGCCACAGCGCCGCCGTGCACACCGAGGACCGTGCCACCGTCGAGGAGTTCGGCTCGCGGGTCAAGGCCGTGCGGGTCATCTGGAACTCCCCGGCGTCCCTCGGCGGCATCGGCAACATCTACAACTCCTTCCTGCCCTCCCTCACCCTCGGCTGCGGCAGCTACGGCGCGAACTCCGTCTCGGGCAACGTCTCGGCGGCCAACCTCCTCAACATCAAGCGGATCGGCCGGCGGAACAACAACCTCCAGTGGTTCAAGGTGCCGGCCAAGACGTACTTCGAGGCCAACGCCATCCGCTACCTCGAGGACATGCCCGACGTCCACCGCGTCACGGTCGTCACCGACGCGACGATGACCCGCCTCGGCTTCGTCGACCGGGTCCTGGACGTCCTCGGCCGCCGGCCCGGGAAGGTCGCCCTCCAGATCATCGACGACGTCGAGCCGGAGCCGTCCATCACCACGGTCGAGCGGGGGGCGAGCGCGATGCGGGAGTTCCGGCCCGACACCATCATCGCGCTCGGCGGTGGCTCACCGATGGACGCGGCCAAGGTCATGTGGCTGCAGTACGAGCACCCGGACGTCGTCTTCACCGACATCCGTGAGAAGTTCTTCGACGTCCGCAAGCGGGCCTTCAAGTTCCCCGCCCTCGGGGAGAAGGCCAAGCTCGTGTGCATCCCGACGACGTCGGGCACCGGCGCGGAGGTGACGCCCTTCGCCGTCATCACCGATCCGGCGACGGGGGTGAAGTACCCGCTGGCCGACTACGCGCTCACCCCGACCGTCGCGATCATCGATCCGGCCCTCACCGGCGAGATGCCCGCCTCGCTCGCCGCGGACTCCGGCTTCGACGCCCTCACCCACGCGACCGAGGCCTACGTGTCCGTCTACGCCAACGACTTCACCGACGGGATGGCGCTGCACGCGATCCGGCTCATCTTCGCCAACCTCGCCGAGTCCGTGAACGGCGGCCCGCGGGCCGCCGAGGCACGGGAGAAGATGCACAATGCCGGCACGATCGCCGGCATGGCCTTCGGCAACGCCTTCCTCGGCATCGTCCACGCCATGGCGCACACCGTCGGCTCGACCTTCGGCCTCGTGCACGGGCGGACCAACGCGACCCTGCTCCCGCACGTCGTCCGGTACAACGGGACGGTCCCCACGAAGCTGACGAGCTGGCCGAAGTACGAGTCCTACGTGGCGCCGGAGCGCTTCCGGGAGATCGCCGAGGCGCTGGGGCTGCCGGCCCGGACCGCCGAGGAGGGGGTGGAGTCCTACGCCCGGGCGGTGGAGGAGCTGCGGGCCGCGGTCGGGATTCCTGCGTCCTTCGCGGCGCAGGGCGTCGACGAGCGTGCCTTCCTCGAGGGCTTGGACGACCTCGCGATGCGGTCCTACGAGGACCAGTGCGCCCCGGCGAACCCGCGCATGCCGATGCTCGAGGACATGAAGGACCTCATGGCGGCCGCCTACCACGGCACCTCCTTCACGCAGGTGCGGGAGGCGCGTCTCGCGGTGGAGGCGCAGGCCCTCGTCTGACGGCGGGGGGGCCGCCCGCACTCACGGGTGCGGGTGGCCCGCCCGGACCTCGAGCTCGAGGCGGCCGCCGGCCACGCGCGCGTCAAGCACGTCCCCGGTGGTGACGGCGTCGGGGTCGTGCACCACCGCGCCGTCGGCCGTGCGCAGGACCGCGTAGCCGCGCTCGAGGGTGGCGAGCGGTGACAGTGCCCGCAGGTGGCCGCGCAGGGACTCGACGGCGGCTGTGTCCCTGGCCAGCCCGGCCGTCGTCGCCTTCCGCAGGGAGCCGACGAGGCGGGAGACGTCCTCGGCGCGGACGGTGACCATCGTCGTCGGGTCGGCGAGGACCGGGCGTGAGCGCAGCGCGTCCAGCCGCACCTGCTCGCTGTGCAGCCGCCCCGCCACGGAGGCCCGCAGCCGCTGGCAGGTGGCGAGCAGCCCGCGCCGCTCCTCGGCCACGTCCGGCACCACCCGCTTGGCGGCCGCGGTGGGGGTCGAGGCACGGTAGTCCGCGACGAGGTCGAGCAGCGGGGTGTCCGTCTCGTGCCCGATGGCGGACACGAGCGGGGTGCGGCACGCCGCGGCCGCGCGCACGAGCTGCTCGTTGGAGAAGGGGAGAAGGTCCTCGACCGAGCCGCCACCGCGGGCGACGACGATGACCTCGACGGACGGGTCGGCGTCGAGCTCGGCGATCGCGCGGCTCACTTGCGCGACCGTGCCCGGCCCCTGGACGGCGACCTCCCGGATCTCGAATCGCACCCCGGGCCACCGGGCACGGGCGTTGACGACGACGTCGTGCTCGGCCTTGGACTCGCGCCCGCACACGAGGCCCACGACCCCGGGGAGGAAGGGCAGCGGGACCTTGCGCTCGGCGGCGAAGAGCCCTTCCGCCGCGAGCACGCCCTTGAGGTGCTCGATCCGCGCGAGCAGCTCCCCCAGCCCGACGGCGCGCACCTCGCGGGCGTGCAGGGAGAGAGAGCCGTTCTTCTGGTAGAAGTCCGGCTTGGCGTGGACGACGACGCGTGAGCCCTCGGCCACGTCGGGCAGGTCACGGGCGAAGATCTTCACCGTCATCGACATGTCGACGTCCGCGTCGCGCAGGGTGAGGAAGGCCATCCCGGCGCCGGGGCGGCGGTTGAGCTGGACGATCTGGCCCTCGACCCACACGGGAGACATCCGGGCGACGTACTCGGCGATCTTCGCCGAGAGCAGCCGCAGCGGCCACGGCTGGTCCGGGGAGGTCTGGGCCGCGCGCTCCGGCAGGGGGGCAGCGCTCACCGGACCACCGGCGCTGCCGCGGGCGCGAGCCGGCGTGCCATGACCAGGCTCCCGGGACGCTCCGCGACGACCGCGAAACCCAGACGCCGATAGAAGGCGACGGCGCCCTCGTTGGCGCTCGCGACCACGAGGTGGAGGCCCGGCACGCCGCGTTGCTCAAGCGCCGTGGCGAGCCGGTCGAGGAGTGCGCGCCCGGCTCCGGCCCCGCGGACGTCCTCGAGGAGGTCGACGTGGAGGTGGGCGGGGTACTCGGCGAGCCACTCGCCCTCGCTGTGGATCCCCTCCTCGATGAGGCGGACCACGCGCTCGTCGGCGCTGCCCGGACGCGGCGGGTGAGCGCGGTAGTGGGCGCGCAGCGGCGGCCACCAGCGCTCCTCGCAGGCGGCCTCGAAGGCGAGCGTGTCGGCCGTCCCGACGACGTAGCCCAGCGGCTCGGGGTGGCCGTCGGCCCGGACGACGAAGGCGAGCTCCGGCTCGAGCTCAAGGTAGGGGCCGAGGTAGACGTGCCCGAGGAGCTCGCGGTCCTCGTGCTCGGGCCCCGCGTCAGCCCCGAGCCTTCCGGTGCGTAGGCACACCTCGTAGAGCGCGGCTCGGTCGGCCGGCCGGTACTCGTCGAGGGACAGGTCGGGTCGCATCGCTCACAGCATGCCACCGGGGGCAGACGTTCCCGTCCCCGCGACGTAGCCTGTCAACGTGACTACTGTGCCTTCTGACGCTTCCCTGGGCGCCCAGGCGCCGGACCGCCGCGAGGTCCCGTCCCTCGCCGGCGCGTCCGCCTTCCCCGATGCCGTGCCCACGCGCACGCCTGGAGCCGCCGCCGTCCCCGGCCGGCGCATCCTCCTCGCCGCGCCACGCGGCTACTGCGCGGGCGTGGACCGCGCCGTCGACGCCGTCGAGAAGGCGCTCGAGCACTACGGCGCCCCGATCTACGTGCGCAAGGAGATCGTCCACAACAAGTACGTCGTCGAGACGCTCACCGAGCGCGGCGCGATCTTCGTCGACGAGACCGACGAGGTGCCCGAGGGTGCCCGCGTCGTCTTCTCCGCCCACGGCGTCTCCCCGGCCGTCCACGCCGCCGCGGCCGCCCGCAACCTCGCGACCATCGACGCCACGTGCCCGCTCGTGACGAAGGTGCACAAGGAGGCCGTGCGCTTCGCGCGCGACGACATGGACATCCTCCTCATCGGCCACGACGGCCACGAGGAGGTCGAGGGCACCCAGGGCGAGGCGCCGGACCACATCCAGGTGGTCAACTCCCCGGACGAGGTCGACAAGGTCGTCGTGCGCGACCCCGAGAACGTCGTGTGGCTCTCCCAGACCACGCTGTCGGTCGACGAGACGATGGAGACGGTCCGCCGGCTGCGTGAGCGCTTCCCGGCCCTCCAGGACCCGCCGAGCGACGACATCTGCTACGCCACCCAGAACCGCCAGGTCGCCGTGAAGAAGATGGCGCCGGACTGCGACGTCCTCATCGTCGTCGGCTCGGCGAACTCCTCGAACTCGGTGCGGCTCGTCGAGGTGGCCCTGGAGGCAGGCGCCCGTGCCTCCTACCGGGTGGACCGCGCCCAGGAGATCGACGACTCGTGGTTCGAGGGGGCGACGACGGTGGGCCTGACCTCCGGCGCGTCCGTGCCGGAGATCCTCGTGCGCGACGTCATCACCCACCTCGGGCAGCTCGGCTACGGCGAGGTCGAGGAGGTGCGCACGGCGACGGAGGACATCATCTTCTCCCTGCCGAAGAACCTGCGCGCGGACCTCAAGGCCACCGGCGCCCAGCTGGCCCCTCCCCGCCGTGGCGGTCGCCGGTCCCTGCCCGTCCAGCTCTGAGGGACTCCCGTCGCGCGAGGTTACGCACCCGTAGGTTACGGTGGCGTAGGGACTGACCCGGAGCACCGCGCGAACGAAGGAGGACTGATGGCCGCTGAGGACTTCACCGTCCCCGAGATGACCGTCCCGGACCTCCTCGCCGACGCCGCCCGCCGGGTTCCCGACAACGTCGCCCTGGACTTCCTCGGCGCGACGACGACGTACCGAGAGCTGGCGGCGCAGGTCGACCGCGCCGCCGCGGTGCTCGCCGCGGCAGGCGTGCGCGCCGGGGACCGCGTGGCCCTCGTGCTGCCCAACTGCCCCCAGCACGTCGTCGCCTTCTACGCCGCGCTGCGGCTGGGCGCGGTCGTCGCCGAGCACAACCCGCTCGCGTCCCCGGCCGAGATCCGCGCCCAGCTCGACGCGCACGGTGCCCACGTCGTCGTCGCGTGGGAGAAGTCCCTGGCCAAGGTGTGCCCCGACGGCGACCTCCAGGGCCGCACCGTGCTCGCCGTCGACCTCACCGCCGCGCTGCCCCGCCGCTCGCGCCTCCTCCTCCGTCTGCCCGTCCCGGCCGCCCGGGCGCAGCGGGCGGAGATGCGCGGGCCCGTCCCGGCCGGGGTGCTCGGCTGGGAGCGCGAGCTGCGCCGCGCCACCCCGCTGCCCGCCGGCGCCCCCGGGCCCGAGCCGTTCGACACCGCCGTCCTCCTCCACACGGGCGGGACGACCGGCACGCCCAAGGCGGTCGTCCTCACCCACCGCAACCTCATCGCCAACGTCACGCAGAACGCGACGTGGATCTCCGAGCTGCGCTACGGCAGCGAGGTGTTCTCCGCCGTGCTGCCCTTCTTCCACGCCTTTGGGATGACGCTCTCGCTCACCACCGCCGTGCGGCTGGGGGCCGCCCAGCTCGTCTTCCCGCGCTTCGACCCGGACATGGTCCTCGCCGCTGTGCGCCGCCGGCCCGTCACCTTCTTCGGCGGGGTGCCGCCGATGTTCGCGCGGCTCGCGGCGGCCGCGGAGGAGAAGGACGTCGACCTCGGTGCGGTGCGCTTCGCGATCTCCGGCGCGATGTCCCTGGCCCCCGAGGTGGCCGCCCACTGGGAGCGCGTCACCGATGGCCTCATCATCGAGGGCTACGGGATGACCGAGACCTCGCCCGTGGCGCTGGGCAACCCGCTGAGCCCGCAGCGGCGCCCCGGCGCGCTCGGCCTGCCCTTCCCCGGCACGGAGATCCGCGTCGTGGACCCCGAGGAGCCGGCCGTCGAGGTCCCCACCGGCGAGGTGGGTGAGCTCCTCATCCGCGGGCCGCAGGTCTTCGCGGGCTACTGGGACAACCCGGAGGCCACCGCCGAGGTCATGCTCGACGGCGGGTGGCTGCGCACCGGTGACCTCGTCCGGCTCGGCGCGGACGGCTTCGTCACGCTCGCCGACCGCCGCAAGGAGCTCATCATCACCGGCGGCTTCAACGTCTACCCCTCGCAGGTGGAGGACGCGGTTCGCTCGATGCCGGGGGTGCGGGACGTCGCCGTCGTCGGCGTCCCCGACGGCCCGCGCGGTGAGCGCGTCGTCGCCGCCCTCGTGCTCGAGCCGGGCGCGAGCGTCGACCTCGCCGCGGTGCGCCGCTGGGCCGAGGACCGGGTCTCCGCCTACGCCATGCCGCGTGCCGTCACCGTCCTGGAGGACCTGCCCCGCTCGCAGCTCGGCAAGGTGCTGCGCCGGGTGGTCCGCGAGCAGCTGCTCCGCTCCCGCCAGCCCTCCTGAGGCCCAAAGGCTTCACACCGGAAGGCTCCCCGGCATATCGTGCGACGGACGTGACCCGCGTCACGCGTCAGCAACCACGACCCTCGGGGGCTCTTCATGACCAGGATCCGCGCCTGCCGCACCGCCGCGGCGGCCCTTGCCGTCTCACTCGTCCTCGCTGCCTGCTCCGGGTCGGACGGCGACGGCGACGGTGACGCCACCTCCGCCGACCCGGCCGCCGGCGCGGGGATCGTGTCGATCAACGGCACCGAGCCGCAGAACCCGCTGATCCCCACCGCGACCAACGAGGTGGGCGGCGGCGACATCCTCGACCTCCTCTTCGCCGGACTGGTCCGCTACGAGACCGACGGCACCGTCGTCAACGAGGTCGCCGAGTCGATCGAGACCGAGGACAACCAGAACTTCACGATCACCCTCGCCGAGGGCTGGACCTTCTCCGACGGCGCCCCCGTCACGTCGAGCAGCTTCGTCGACGCGTGGAACTACGGTGCCCTGCTGAGCAACGCCCAGAACAGCAGCTACTTCTTCGAGGGCATCGAGGGCTACTCCGCGGAAGAGGACGCCGAGCTCACCGGCCTGGAGGTCGTCGACGACCGCACCTTCACCGTCCGCCTGTCCCAGCCGGAGTTCGACTTCCCCCAGCGGCTGGGCTACTCCGCCTTCTACCCACTGCCCGAGTCGGCCTTCGAGGACATGGAGGCCTTCGGGGAGAACCCGGTCGGCAACGGTCCCTACCAGCTGGCCGAGGAGGGCGCCTGGGAGCACAACGTCCAGATCGACCTCGTCCCCAACGAGTCCTACACCGGCGGCACCCCCGCGCAGAACGACGGCGTGCGCGTCGTCTTCTACGACAACCTCGACACCGCCTACAACGACCTCATCGCCGGCAACCTCGACATCATGGACGAGATGCCGTCCTCGGCCCTAGGAAGCTTCGAGGAGGAGCTGGGTGACCGCGCCGTCAACCAGCCCGCCGCGCTCAACCAGAGCCTGTCCGTCCCGTCCTACCTGCCGCAGCTCGCGGGTGAGGCCGGCCTGCTGCGCCGGCAGGCCATCTCGCTGGCCATCGACCGTGAGCAGATCGCCGAGACGATCTTCTCCGGCGCGGTGACGCCGGCGGCCGACTTCACCGTCCCGTCGATCGAGGGCTTCACCCCGGACGTGCCGGGCAACGACCTCGTCCAGTACGACCCCGAGCGCGCGGCCGAGCTGTGGGCGCAGGCGGAGGCGATCGAGCCGTGGGAGGGCACCCTCACCATCAGCTCCAACGCCGACGGCGACCACCAGGCCTGGATCGACGCCGTGGCCAACTCCATCCGCAACACCCTGGGTATCGAGGCCGAGTTCGAGGCCTACCCGCAGTTCTCCGAGTTCCTCGACGCCCGCGACAACCAGGAGATCTCCGGGGTGTTCCGCGCGGGCTGGCAGGCCGACTACCCCTCGCTCGTCAACTTCCTCGCCCCGATCTACTCGACCGGCGCGGGCTCTAACGACGCCTTCTACTCCAACCCCGAGTTCGACGACCTCATGCGGCAGATCAACGCCGCCGAGTCCGTCGAGCAGGCCAACGAGCTCGTCACCCAGGCGCAGGCGATCCTCTTCGAGGATCTGCCCGGCATCCCGCTGTGGGTGGAGAACGCGGTCGGTGGCCACTCCGAGGCCGTGGACAACGTCGAGTTCGCCTGGAACCGGCAGGTCGAGCTGCCCCAGGTCACCAAGGGCTGACGCCCGGAAGCGACGACGGGATGGTCAGGTACGTCGGGCGGCGGCTGCTCCAGCTCGTTCCCGTGTTCCTCGGCGCCACGCTGCTCATCTACGCGATGGTCTTCGCGCTGCCGGGGGACCCGGTGGCGGCGCTGGGCGGGGAGCGGGGGCTGCCGGAGGCCGTGCAGCAGCAGATCCGGGAGCAGTACAACCTCGACGAGCCCTTCGTCGTCCAGTACCTGCTGTTCCTGCGCGGCATCCTCACCCTCGACCTCGGCGTCACCTTCTCCGGCCGGGAGGTGCTCGACGTCATCCGGGACGCCCTGCCGGTGACCTTCCGGCTGGCGATCATGGCGCTGGCCTTCGAGGCGGTGCTCGGCGTGGTGCTCGGCCTGGTGGCGGGCCTGCGCCGCGGCGGGATCTTCGACTCGACGGTGCTCGTCCTCAGCCTGCTCGTCATCGCGGTGCCGACCTTCGTCATCGGTTTTGTGCTGCAGTTCGTCGTGGGGGTCCAGCTCGGGTGGCTGCCGGTCACGGCGGGCAGCGACCCCGGTTTCCGGTCCCTGCTCATGCCCGCCGCCGTGCTCGGTGCCGTGTCGCTCGCCTACGTGCTGCGGCTGACACGGACGTCGGTCGCGGAGAACCTCAGCGCCGACTACGTGCGTACCGCCCGGGCCAAGGGCCTGGGCAGCAACCGCGTGATCTCGGTCCACGTCCTGCGGAACTCGCTCATCCCGGTCGTCACCTTCCTCGGTGCCGACCTCGGCTCTCTCATGGGAGGGGCCATCGTCACCGAGGGCATCTTCAACATCAACGGGGTGGGGGGCACCCTGTTCCGGGCGATCATCCAGGGGGAGAACGTCACCGTCGTCTCCCTCACGACCGTCCTCGTCGTCGTCTACATCCTCGCCAACCTGCTCGTCGACCTGCTGTACGCCGCCCTGGACCCGAGGATCCGCTATGGCTGAGCTCCCTCCCGCGGGCGGTCCCTCCGCGCGTGCCACCCGGCGCGGGCAGGAGCACTTCTTCGCCGAGCTCGACGAGGCCGGTCTCGGTGCCGTCGACGCCGTCGCCGACTCCGGTGCGCCGTCGACGATGTGGGGTGAGGCGTGGTCCAAGCTGCGCCGTCGTCCGCTGTTCTGGGCCTCCGCGACCCTCATCCTCCTCGTGTGCACGGTGGCGCTGTTCCCCTCGCTGTTCACCTCCCAGGACCCGCGGTACTGCGAGCTCGCCCGCTCCCTGCAGGGCCCGGGCGGTGGCCACCCCTTCGGCTTCGACCGGCAGGGCTGTGACCTGTACTCCCGCGTCATCTACGGGGCGCGGTCCTCGGTGACGGTGGGCGTGGTGACGACGGCGATCGTCTTCGTCGTCGGCACCACCATCGGGGCGCTCGCGGGCTTCCTCGGCGGCTGGTTCGACACGCTGCTCTCCCGCCTCACCGACATCTTCTTCGCGATCCCGCTCGTCCTGGCCGCGATCGTCTTCATGCAGGTGACCGCGAGCCGGACGATCTGGACCGTGGCGCTCGTCCTCGCCGTCTTCGGCTGGCCACCGGTCGCCCGCATCGCGCGCGGGGCGGTGATGAACGTCAAGAACAACGACTACGTCACCGCCTCCCGAGCCCTGGGGGCGGGGCGCTCCACCGTCCTGCTGCGCCACATCCTGCCGAACGCGGCGGCGCCGATCATCGTCTACGTGACGGTCGCGCTGGGCACCTTCATCGTCGCGGAGGCGACCCTGAGCTTCCTCGGCGTCGGCCTGCCGCCCTCGGTCGTGTCGTGGGGCGGGGACATCTCCCAGGCGCAGGCGTCCCTACGCAGCCGGCCCGGAGTGCTGTTCTACCCGTCCGGCGCGCTCGCGCTCACGGTGCTCGGCTTCATCATGATGGGCGACGCCGTGCGTGACGCCCTGGACCCGAGGGTGCGTGGCCGATGAGCGAGAACCAGCGCCCCGACGAGCCGCTGCTCGAGGTCCGCGACCTCGAGGTGAGCTTCCGGTCCACCACGGGCACCGTGTCCGCCGTGCGCGGCGCAAGCCTCACCGTCTACCCCGGCCAGAGCGTGGCCATCGTCGGGGAGTCCGGCTCGGGCAAGTCGACGCTCGCGAACGCCGTCATCGACCTCCTGCCCGGCACGGGCAAGGTGACCGGCGGGTCCATCTCGTTCGGGGGCCGCGACATCACCCGGGCGAGCCGCAAGGACATGGAGCGGCTGCGCGGCCGGGAGATCGGCATGGTCCCGCAGGACCCGATGACCAACCTCAACCCGGTGTGGAAGATCGGCTTCCAGGTCCGCGAGGCGCTCGCCGCGAACGGCGTCGCCACGGGGAAGGCTGCCAGGGCGCGGGCCAACGAGGTGCTCGCCGAGGCGGGGCTGGACGACGCCGAGCGGCGCTCGCGGCAGTACCCCCACGAGTTCTCCGGGGGCATGCGCCAGCGCGCCCTCATCGGGGTGGCGCTCGCGGGCAACCCGCGGCTGCTCATCGCCGACGAGCTCACCTCCGCCCTCGACGTCACCGTCCAGCGGCGGATCCTCGACCACCTCGGCCGCCTCACCCGGGAGCGGAACGTCGCGGTCCTCTTCATCACCCACGACCTCGGGCTCGCGGCCGAGCGGGCCGAGCACCTCGTCGTCATGCGCCGGGGGCTCGTCGTCGAGTCGGGGCCGGCGGCGCAGATCCTCACCGAGCCGCGCCACCCCTACACGCGCCGGCTCGTGGACTCCGCGCCGTCCCTGACCTCCCGGCGGATCCAGAGCGCCCACGAGCGCGGCGAGGAGAGCGGGGAGGAGCTCACGCACGGGGACGTCAGCCGGCGGCCGGACATCCTCGTCGCGGAGAACCTCGTCCAGGAGTTCTCGCTGCGGGGCGCTCTGCCCGGGGGCGGGAGCACCTTCAAAGCGGTCGACGACGTCTCCTTCGCCGTCCCGCGCGGCGCCACGATGGCGCTCGTGGGGGAGTCGGGCTCGGGGAAGTCGACGGTGGCCAACATCCTCCTCAACCTCCTCGAGCCGACGTCGGGGCGCGTGACCTTCGAGGGGACCGACCTCTCGACGCTGTCCCGGCGTGAGCTCTTCGACTTCCGCCGCAAGGTCCAGCCGATCTTCCAGAATCCCTACGGCTCCCTCGACCCGATGTACTCGATCTTCCGGACGATCGAGGAGCCGCTGCGCCTGCACGGCGTGGGCAGCCGCAAGGAACGTGCCGCCCGGGTCGCGGAGATGCTCGACCTCGTCGCGCTGCCGCGCTCGACGATGCGCCGCTACCCGGGGGAGCTCTCCGGAGGACAGCGGCAGCGCATCGCGATCGCCCGGGCGCTGGCGCTGGAGCCCTCGCTCGTCGTCTGCGACGAGGCGGTGTCGGCGCTGGACGTGCTCGTCCAGGCACAGATCCTCGAGCTGCTCGGCCGCCTGCAGGACGAGCTCGGCCTCACCTACCTGTTCATCACCCACGACCTCGCGGTGGTCCGGCAGATCGCCGACACGGTCGCGGTCATGGAGAAGGGCAAGATCGTCGAGATGGCGACGACGGACGAGGTCTTCGAGCGGCCGCAGCAGCCCTACACCCGCGAGCTGCTCGGGGCGATCCCCGGCGCCCACCTCGACCTCGGCACAGGCCCAGCCGCACCCCGCGGCTGAAACGGATCCGCGCGGCTGATGTGTCCGCAGTGCCACGCAGCGTCAGGAGCGCAGGGCCCTGGCCAGGCGGGTGGAGGGAGAGGGCCGCGGGGGCCGGGCGAGCGGCGGCGCGGGCCCGGCGGCGGCGCGGCGGGGGCCGCGCGCCCTCAGCGGCCGAGCGGGAGCTGCTCGGGGAGCTCGCCGGCGAGCGGGTCGGTGAGCTCGCTCGCGGTGAAGCGGCGCACCTGGACGCGGTCGGCGTCCACCTCACGCACCTCGAGGCCGCCCGGGTCCAGGCCCTCGAAGCCGCGGGCGGTGACGAGCAGGCGCGACTCCACCGAGCCGACCAGCTTGTTGTAGTGCTGCACGGCGCTCTCCAGCGTCCGGCCGAGCTGCGCGGTGTGCCCGGCTACCGTGCCCAGCCGCTCGTAGAGCGTGCGGCCGAGCTCGAGGAGGCGCTTGGCGTCCTCGGTGACCGAGGCGGAGGACCAGATCGTCGCCGTCGTGCGGAGCAGCGCCAGGAGGGAGGAGGGTGCCGTCGGGGCCACCCCCTGGCGCAGGGCGTGCTCGAGCAGCACGGGGTCCGCCTCGAGGGCAGCGGCGAGCAGGCCCTCGGAGGGAACGAACATGACGACGAGCTCCGGGCTGCCCGCGAGCTGCTCGTGGTAGCGGCGCGAGGCGAGGGCGTCGACGTGCCCGCGCAGCGCCCGGGCGTGGGCGGCGAGGAGGCGCTCGCGACGGTCGGACGCCTCGGGGTCGTCGACCGCGGTGATGGCGCTGGCCTCGAGGTAGGCGTCAAAGGGCACCTTGGCGTCGATGACGAGGTACTTCTCCTCGGGCAGCCGCACGACGACGTCCGGACGGCCCGCCCCGGCGCCCGCGCGTGCCCCCGGCAGCGAGGCGACGGTGGACTGCTCGAGGAAGTCGACGTGCCGGAGCATGCCGGAGGCCTCGAGGACGCGGCGCAACTGGACCTCGCCCCACTGGCCGCGGGCCGTGCCCGAGCGCAGCGCGCCGGCGAGGCTCGCGGTGGTGGCGCGCAGCTCGGCGTCGCTGCGCTGGGCGGCGTGGAGACGCTCCGCGAGCACCGTGTACTGCTCGGTGCGCTCCCGCTCGAGCTCGGCGACGTGTTCCCCGACCTGCGCGAGGGTCGCCCGCACCGGGGCGAGGGCGCGCAGGACGTCGTGGTCGCGGCTGGCGCGCTCGCGCAAGTCCGTGCACTCCTCGGCCAGCGCCTCGGCCCGTGCCCGCGCGGCGGCAGCCTCCTGCCGGGCGTGGGAGGTGGCCGCCTCGGCGCGCACCCGGCCCAGGAGCGAACCGAGCACGAGGCCGATGGCGAGGGTGGCTACGGCCAGGAGGATCGCCGTCGTCGTGTCCATGCCCCCAGCGTGGCAGGGGCCACTGACATCGCCGGGAGGTCAGAGCAGGAGCGAGACGAGCGCCAGGCCCGCGGTGGCGAGCAGGAGGCCTGCGGGGACGATCTCGAGGCGCTTCTCGGGACGTGCCGAGCCCGGCCTGAGGTGCTCCTCGATCACGCGGGCCGCGACGAGCGGGTCGCTGCCGCCGGGCACGTCGACCTCGACGGTGCGCAGCGGCGGCGGCACGGGGGACTCGCGCCGGCCGGTGGTCCAGCGGCTCAGTGCACTCCGTGCGGGAAGCGCCCACGCACTGACCGGGCGCCCGTGGGTGGTGAGCTCCAGGCCCCAGCGGGTGCGGGCGCCGGTGATGGCGGCCCAGGGCAGCCACGTGGTGCTGATGACGTTAACCACCTGCACGCCGTCGCGCTCCACGCGCACGACGGGGCGCCAGAACCCGGCCCAGCCGAGGACGGCGAGCAGGAGCGGCAGGGCGCCGTAGCGGAGCACCTCGGCCGCGCCCCCGTTGGCAGCGAAGGCGGCGAGCACGGCTGCGGCGACCACCCAGGTGGCGACGGCGTAGCCGCGGCTCGCGGCGGCGCGGAAGACGATGGCGGGCTGCACCGGCACATCATCCCAGGCACCCGCCGGTACCCGGTCACTGGTCCTGCGGGGGCTCCCCGGGCTGGCTGGTGACGGTGGTGAGGAGGAAGACGGAGTCCTCGAGGGCGACGACGGCGTGCCGCTGGTGGGTGAGGGCGTGCAGCTCACCCGCGCTGAGGACCGGCTCGTCCTCGCCGGTGACCCGGACCCGCCCGACGAGCACCTGGAGGCTGGCGGCGTGCGGGGCGTTGTGCTCGGCCAGCTCGGCGCCCTCGCGCAGCGCGAGGATGGACTGGCGCAGCACGCCGTCGCGAAGGACGAGCTCGGCGCTGCGGCCGTGCTCGTCGGCGCGGGCGGCCTGCATGTGGGAGCTGACGAGCGGCATGAGGTCGGGCATCGGTCCTCCTGAGGAGCGAACGGGTGCCCCCACCGTGGCACAGCGGGTGCCGGTGCGGTAGCGGAGGGCCTTGTCCACGCCGTCGGACGCTGCCATGATCTTCGGACCGTCATCGGGGACGAGCGAGCAGGGAGAGCCGCCATGAGGATCGTCGAGTCGGAGCTGGCAACGGTCGACCAGGCACGCGCCTACCAGGTCGACGACGTGCTGCTGCTGCAGGTGTCGGGCACCCGCCCCACCGCCTGCCATTTGGTGAACCTCGAGCGCACGCTCACCGACGTGGAGCCCCCGGGCTTCGTCGCGCGGATGAGCATCGACCCGCGGGCCAGGTGCGCGGACGTGGAGGCGAGCTTCGAGGTGGCCCAGGCGTTCCGGGTCGGGGTGCACCGGGAGAACGTCCTGCTGCACCACGCGGGCGGTGAGCTGTCAGTGGACGTCACGGAGCTGGACACCGCTGAGCGGCTCGGTGTGGTGCCAGGAGGCCGGCCGCCCGTCGAGCTGCCCCAGACGGAGCGCAGTGAGGCGGTGGGGTACTCCACCAGCTGGGACCTGCAGGAGGCCATGCGTGACGCGATCGCGCAGCTGCCGCACCGCGAGGACATCGCCGACTGGCTCTACCACTACGAGGTCGTGGACGTCGGCGCCGAGATCGGCGGCATCGCGGGGTTCAACCGGCTGCGGGTGACCGTCCGGGGGTAGCGCCCGGGTCCTGCGGAGCCGCGGGGTGGGGGAGGACACCGGCCGCCCTGCTCACCGGCACGTAGACTCGGTGCCCGTGGCCCTCACCATCGGAATCGCGGGACTGCCCAACGTCGGCAAGTCGACCCTCTTCAACGCCCTGACTCGCGCGACGGTGCTCGCCGCGAACTACCCGTTCGCGACGATCGAGCCGAACGTCGGCGTCGTGCCGCTGCCCGACCCGCGGCTGGACCAGCTCGCCGAGATCTTCGGCTCGCAGAAGATCCTCCCCGCGACGGTCTCCTTCGTCGACATCGCCGGCATCGTCCGCGGCGCCTCCGAGGGGGAGGGCCTGGGCAACCAGTTCCTCGCCAACATCCGCGAGGCGGACGCGATCTGCCTGGTCACCCGCGCCTTCGGCGACCCGGACGTCGTCCACGTCGAGGGCAAGGTCGCTCCCGCGGACGACATCGAGACCATCATCACCGAGCTCGTTCTCGCCGACCTGCAGACCGTGGAGAAGGCCATCCCGCGGCTGGAGAAGGAGGTCCGCGGCAAGAAGACCGACGCCGCTGTCCTCGACACCGCGCGCGCGGTCCTCGCCCTCCTTGAGGAGGGCACGGCGGTCTCCACCGGCGCGCCGAAGGCGGGGCTCGACATGGAGCACGTTGCCTCCTTCCAGCTGCTGTCCGCCAAGCCCTTCATCTACGTCTTCAACACCGACGACGAGGGCCTGGCCGACACCGCGATGCAGGCCGAGCTGCGGGCGCTCGCGGCCCCGGCCGAGGCGATCTTCCTCGACGCGAAGTTCGAGTCCGAGCTCGTCGAGCTCGAGCCCGAGGAGGCGGCCGAGATGCTCGCCGACGCCGGCCAGGAGGAGGCCGGCCTGGACAAGCTCGCCCGCGTCGGCTTCGAGACCCTGGGCCTGCAGACCTACCTCACCGCCGGCCCCAAGGAGACCCGCGCCTGGACGATCCCCAGGGGCGCGACCGCCCCGGAGGCCGCTGGCGTCATCCACACGGACTTCCAGCGCGGCTTCATCAAGGCCGAGATCGTCTCCTTCGACGAGCTCGTCGCCGCCGGGTCGATGGCCGAGGCCAAGGCCAAGGGTCAGGTCCGCATCGAGGGCAAGGACTACGTCATGCAGGACGGCGACGTCGTGGAGTTCCGCTTCAACGTCTGAATCGGCGCGTTTGCGCAGGTCGGAGCGGTGTGGGGGCGTCCCAGTCCGCAAACGGTCCGCAAGCGGTCCAGTGGCAGGGCTCGATCAGGCTGTCTCTGACGACTGTCTCCAGGCTCGGACCTCCTCTGTGGACATCTGTGGCGTGACCCGAAGGTGAAGTGACGCACCCGTGATTCCGCTGTGGATCTGCGCGGATTGTGCCCGATCGTGTCGACGGTGCTAGGTCTCATCGGCGTGGCCCTGCTCCGGTACTAGGCATGGGACCGCTCGGGTCGCGTGAGCAGGAACTGGCCGGCATCGGTCCAGGGGCACTGGCACGAGACAAACATCCTGCTCGCGTGTCTTTGGGTGCCCGGGGGTGCGCGCGTATGGTTCGGCGACGGCACAGGAGCGGGCGTCGGGTTGGATGTGAGGTGATCAGATGGCGGGGGGACCTCGGGCATACGGGTCCGGAGTGGAAAAGGCGCTGTACCGACTGTCCAGGGGCACCTGCTACTTTCCGGACTGTCCGCGCCGGATCATCGAAGTGGTCGAGGGCGAGCCGATGGTCGCGGTGGACATTGCGCACATCTACGGCGCGAACCCGGGATCAGCCCGGTACGACGCGTCCATGACCGACGAGGAACGTCGGGCGTTCGGCAACCTGATTCTTCTCTGCGGGCCTCACCACAAGCTGGTTGACGGCCGACGGCGGCATGAATTTCCGGCCGATCTTCTCGAGCACTGGAAGCGCGATAATGAACCGCCTGACGGGATCGAGGCGCTTGCATCTGCCGGCCTTACCGATGAGATGCTCGATACGGTCATGGAGCAGATCGTCGCGCAGGTCAGCCCAAGGAGAGAGGTCGAGGTCGACCTAGATCCCGGGCTGGTGATGTCTCCGACCGACATCGCCGCGATGGGCACCATGGCTGGCATGGGGAAAATCCTCGAGGTCAACCCCCACCTGACCGAGCAGCCAAAGGTCCTGATCGCGAACATTCGCAACACCGGAACCTTGCCCGTCAGCGTGGAAGGCGTTGATCTGTGGGTGGTGATCGGTGAGGTGGAGAAGGACGGTTCCGCGTTTACGCTGATGGGAAGGAACGATTTCGGCCACTCAAACCCGCGTCTGCCACACCGCCTCGAGGACGGGGACGCGGTGCGGTGGCTGACGAAATTGGAGACGGTCGGAGGCATCATGCAGGTGGCTCGCGCAGCCGGGTTCACGGTGCTCGGGGTCCGCGCGGTCGCCCGTCTGGGCACGGGCGAGAAAGTCGAGTCGGATCTGATGGTGTGGGTGGACCTGGCCTGACCCCCTGGCCTTGGGGTTTGGACAGCCGATGGCCGTTTGAGGTGGCGAGGAGCTGCTCGGGTCGGACTCGTCACGCACCTGCAG
This sequence comes from Georgenia satyanarayanai, assembly GCF_023715365.1. Lineage (GTDB taxonomy): Bacteria > Actinomycetota > Actinomycetes > Actinomycetales > Actinomycetaceae > Oceanitalea > Oceanitalea satyanarayanai_B. Next base: position 1,970 of record NZ_JAMBNZ010000017.1, on the reverse strand, counting down.
GCCGGGCCGCTTGGGTGAGTCCCCTAATGAAGCCATCAGACATAGCCGGAGGTCTCCATAGGGACGGGAGGTCGTGGCGGACTGACCGACATCTGAGTCACCGGCCGAACGCGCAACGGCCCTCAGGGGCGTCGGTGCTGGTAATGACGGATCGCTCAACGGAGCGTCTTTACGCCGGGGATCGTGGTCGGCGGCGGTTCCCAGCCGTGCTTCTCGTAGATGGCCCTGGCTTGACTCTCGGCGGACGCCTGGAGTTCCTGTGCCTTGTCCGCATCGAAGCCGACCGCGCGGAAATACCGCAGGTTCTGGCTGAGCACCTGAGCCCACCGCTGATACGGGTCGAGGTTGGCCAGCCGCTCGTCCACCGAGTCACCCGGCTGCGCCGCCTCCATGACCTGCCGGGCGAGGACCGTTCCGAGATTGCGCTCTGTTTCCAGCCACGTGTCAAGACCCTTCCAGTCGTCCAACTCGTCAACGAGGGCGATCGTGGCGATCCGAAAGTTCGCGAGCCGGCCGCCGACGGGCTCGGTAGACGGGTCGAATCCAATGAATTGCTGCACCGCCTGCTGCACTCCGGACCACAAAGCGCTGGCGGCTGCCTTCTGCGACTCCCGGACAGCTTGGCCCGAGCGCCGGTAGGTGAGCACCAGCCCGGTGATCGCGACGATGAGCGAGCCGCCGGACAGAAGCAGTGGGATTGCGTCCACGAGCTTCATCCGAAGGCACCGTTGACGGCCAGCTCCGTGAGGACCTGGGTGGCGCTGCCCGTGGCCGCCGTTACAGAGGCAACTCCGACCTTCTCCGCGATAGCGCGCAACTTGCCCACCTTCTTGACCACGTCGCCGGTGTCAGGGGACTCCCGCTCCACGGCGGCTCGCAGCTCGGCTACTGCCTCCAGGAGTTCTGCGCGCTCGTTGTCGGCGACATCCTCTGTTGCGACCTTCTGGACCTGCTCAAGAAGGCGCAGGGCGTCATCCGCGCTGAGGCCCTGGCTCGAGTGTGCCGCCTTGCCGATGGCGACCGGTCCATCAGCGGCGTGGATGGCGGTGTTGTAGATGTCTCCGATGCGGTGGTTCACGGCGGCGTCGACCTGATCCTTCTTGGGGAGTTCAAACAAAGGTGTGTCAGCAGTGAGGTCCGCGACGACATCTACGAGCTTCGTGCGGATCTGGCCCAGCATTCCGGCGACGGTAGAACCCGACATCACAAAGTGCATGTTGACCACGGACTGGAACATGTCGAGTTGCTGATTCCAGATAGTCATTGCCATGCTCAGGCCCGGTGAGCTGAAGGAAAGTGACTTGTGAGCGGCGAGTTGTTCGAGCTCCTCCATGGGGTGGCGGAACGTAAACTCGTCCGAGACGTACTCCCTTGCCGCCTCAGGAAGCTGGAGGCGGCTGATGACCTGATTCTTCGTCCAGGTGTTGCCGCTGATTGAGTCCATCGAGATCGGGACGTTATAGACCTTGCGATACTCCGGGACCTCGTCCTTGCCATCGTATCCGTTGAGTTCGCTGCGCGCCCACAGTCGAAGTGAGTCAGAGCCGGTCTCTGCACCTAGCAAGAGGCACTTACGAAGGAGACCTGCGAGCGGCTCGGACTCGTCAAGCATCAGCTCACGCAGCGAGCGGAGGAGTGTGTCGGTCACAGGTACGAGGCTAGAGCAGCGGTCCGACTCAATCGCAGGATCACCGCGCTGTCTCGCCCCCTGCACTCGAACGGCGCGGACAACATTGCGCCAGAGTTACCACATGCACGTCCTTCTGGGCGCTGAAACGCGCTATTGGCGGTAGACGGGACGCTCAGTTGAGTACAGCTGCGATTCGAGGGCGCACCTTAATCTGGCTCTTCGGACTTCTGGTGGGGAGCGGGACTCGCGGCGGTAGTTGAGGGCGGGTATGGGTCGAGGTCCTCGATGATCGGTAGCGACCAAGCAACCGTTCGTTCCGAGGACCTCGACGTTGACCAAC
>NZ_JAMBNZ010000169.1 GCF_023715365.1 Georgenia satyanarayanai | reverse complement strand
GGTTTGGGCGGCGGCAATGGCACAGCTTTTGCTGCCTGTAACCAAGCGATTGGTAGCTGTACTTGGACACAGGGCGTGATGGTGGGCAAAACAGGCACGCCCGGCTTTAATTATCCCACCCGCCAAAACGGTCGCAGCTTTTATACCCCCAATGTGACCGTCAGTATGGTGGCAAATCTGTGTAACAATGCGGACATTCGCGCAGGCAAAACTCAGCCATCGGTGGCGTGTTATGCTCGTCCGTATAAATGGTTTGTCTATGGGCTAAAAGATAAAAATGGCAAATGGGATAAAGCGGTAGCGGTATTGGTTGAGCGTAACTGGACTAAAAATGGCTTGGTCGATGACCCTCGCGATGGCATTAACCGAGCGGTACAGGCAGGCATGATA
>NZ_JAMBNZ010000168.1 GCF_023715365.1 Georgenia satyanarayanai | reverse complement strand
ACCTCGTGGAGATGGCCGCCGGCTACCAGCGCATCGCCGCGTGGGCCACCGCCAAGCTCACCCGGGTGGCCGGTGAGCTCTCCCGGCGCCCGCTGATGAACGGCAGCGGCGCCCTGCCCTCGCACGTCAGGGGCGGGAACATGGCCGCCGACGAGCTCGCTCCGCGCCTGGGGTTGAGCCGCTTCGCCGCGCAGCGGATCGTGAGCAACGCCCGCGCCTTCGAGAACGTCTTCGCCCTCACCGGTCAGGCGCTGGCCACCGGACACATCGACGCCCGCAAGGCCACGACGATCGTCTCGATGCTGGAGGACTACCCGGTCGAGATCGCCGTCCTGGTCCAGGACTCGGTTATCGACGACGCCGGCACCCAGACCCACAGCCAGCTCATCG
>NZ_JAMBNZ010000167.1 GCF_023715365.1 Georgenia satyanarayanai | reverse complement strand
GCATGACGAGCATGAGACGGCGACGCCCGATGCGGTCGACGACGAACTTACCGAGCGTCGTCATGACGAGATAGACGACGCCGACGCCGACGTTGCCCGCCTGCGCCATGTCGTCGGAGAAGCCGACGTTGTTCTTCAGGATCGTCGGCGTGTAGTAGATCATCATCTCCAAGCCGGTGATCTGCGTGAAGATCGCGACCATGATGCCGGCGAACAGTGCCGGGCGAATCCACTTCTCGCTGAACAGGGTTCGCCACTCCCCCTCACCGGAGGCCTGCTGCTCCTCGCGGTAGGTGCGCTTGATCTCGGCGATCTCCGCGTCGACCGCGCGCGTGCTCGGACGCACCCAGCGCAGCACCCGACGAGCAGGGTTGACGAACCCCTGCTGCAC
>NZ_JAMBNZ010000166.1 GCF_023715365.1 Georgenia satyanarayanai | reverse complement strand
CATTTATTTATAATTAGTTGGTTCGTAAATTTCATGAAACGTTAGCAAAGGTGTTAAGGCAAGTCAATGGCTTGCAACGAGCCTTGGGGTATTTGGGGGATATGGTCACAAAGCTTTTGCAAACAATGATTTAATCTGCCAAAGATGTGCCCAATCTCTGCTGGGGTCGTGCAATAAGGCGGAATAAGATAAACATGGTTGCCAATCGGACGAATCATCACGCCTTGATCAAGGCATAAATTGACAAAAGCTTTGCCCAAATTTTGAGAAAAATCCAAGGTAAAAGCCGCAATCATGCCGGTTTGACGTACAAACTTTATGGGTAAATTGGCATCAGCTAATTGCTGTAAGCCATATGCCATCGCTTGGATAAGGGATTGGTTGTGTAGCAAG
>NZ_JAMBNZ010000165.1 GCF_023715365.1 Georgenia satyanarayanai | reverse complement strand
ATAATGCCCTGCCATTTGCGGCGGTTCTGAACCGCCATGCGCAGCACCAGCGCAACTTCTTCGCCGGTGAAACGTTGATAGTGTTCGGCGGTGAACATCGGACGGTCAAGACCAGGCGAAGAGACTTCCAGGTTGTAAGCGACAGTGATCGGGTCTTCGACATCCATGACGGCGCTTACCTGGTGGCTCACATCAGCACAATCATCAACGTTGATGCCATCTTCACTATCAATATAGATGCGCAGTGTGGATGTGCGACCGCGAATAAATTCGATGCCGACCAGCTCAAAGCCAAGCGCTTCAACCGGCGCAGTGAGCATCTCTGTCAATTTTTGCTCTAATGTGGACAAACCCACCCCCAAGACATAAAAAAAGGGCGTATAGCCCAGTTATTC
>NZ_JAMBNZ010000164.1 GCF_023715365.1 Georgenia satyanarayanai | reverse complement strand
AGCCGGGATTCATCGCGGGTCGCGGTGCGACGCGCCGTTACGCGGCGCTGGCTGCCTGCGCGCAGGCCGGGCACGACTTGCCGGCCACGTAGCTCGGCGATCGTTGCGCTTCCGGCGTGACGACCGCGCGGCACGCGAAGCACGTGACGTTCTCGGTCGGCTGGAGCTGCGGGTTCAGCGCGGTGCGGTAGTCGAACACGAAGCAGTCGCCGTGATAATGCGCGCCGCCGACTTCCTCGAAGTATTTCAGGATCCCGCCTTCGAGCTGGTACACGTTGTCGATGCCGATTTCCTTCATGTGGATCGCGGCCTTCTCGCAGCGGATGCCGCCGGTGCAGAACGACACGACCGTCTTGCCTTCGAGGTCGGCGCGGTTCGCGTCGATCACTTCCGGG
>NZ_JAMBNZ010000163.1 GCF_023715365.1 Georgenia satyanarayanai | reverse complement strand
GCCTCGGGGCGCGCGCTCACCCGCGCCGCCCGCAACGCCCTCATCACCGACGAGGACCGCGCCGGGCGCCTGCGCGAGCTCGCGGCCGCCGACGGCGGCAAGGTGCGCGGTCAGCACGTCACGCTGGCCGCGGCGGAGGGTGACCCGCTCTCCCGTGACCTCGTCACCGAGCTCGGCCGCGGGGTGGGAGCCGGGATCGCCGACCTCGTCGCCGTCCTGGACCCCGAGCTCTTCGTCATCGGCGGCGGGGTCGCCGACACCGGGGACCTCGTCCTCGAGGCCGCCCGGGCGTCCGTCCGTGACCAGCTCTCCGCCCGCGGCTACCGGCCCGAGGCGCAGATCGTGCTCGCCGAGATGGGCAGCGAGGCCGGCATCGTCGGCGCCGCCGACCTCGTC
>NZ_JAMBNZ010000162.1 GCF_023715365.1 Georgenia satyanarayanai | reverse complement strand
GCCGCATCCTGTGGGACGGCGCGGACGTGACCGGCCAGCGCGTGCAGGATCGCGGCGTCGCCATGGTCTATCAGCAGTTCATCAACTATCCCGGCCTGACGGTCTACGAAAACATCGCCTCGCCCTGCGCATCCTGCGTCGGCCCAGGGCCGAGATCGACGCCCGCGTGCGCGAGATCGCCGCCATGCTGCGCCTGACCCCGATGCTGGACCGCCGCCCGCTGGACCTGTCGGGCGGCCAGCAGCAGCGCTGCGCGCTGGCCCGCGCGCTGGTCAAGGGGGCGGGGCTGGTGGTGCTAGACGAGCCGCTAGCGAACCTCGACTACAAGCTGCGCGAGGAACTGCGCGTGGAAATCCCCCGCATCTTCGAGGCTTCGGGCGCGATCTTCGTCTATGCC
>NZ_JAMBNZ010000161.1 GCF_023715365.1 Georgenia satyanarayanai | reverse complement strand
CCCTAAGCGTGTGCTAAGTGGGAAAGGATGTGGAGTTGCACAGACAACCAGGAGGTTGGCTTAGAAGCAGCCACCCTTGAAAGAGTGCGTAATAGCTCACTGGTCAAGTGATTCTGCGCCGACAATTCAGCGGGGCTCAAGCACACCGCCGAAGCCGTGGCATCAGCACATTTCCCCAGCATCCTCCCTCGTGGAGTGTGTTCAGGGGTGTTGATGGGTAGGGGAGCGTCGTGTGGGAGGTGAAGCTGCGGGGTGACCCAGTGGTGGATCCTACACGAGTGAGAATGCAGGCATGAGTAGCGAAAGACGGGTGAGAAACCCGTCCGCCGAATGACCAAGGGTTCCAGGGCCAGGTTAATCCGCCCTGGGTAAGTCGGGACCTAAGGCGAGGCCGACAGG
>NZ_JAMBNZ010000160.1 GCF_023715365.1 Georgenia satyanarayanai | reverse complement strand
GCGCTCCTCGTTGGCCTCGCGGGTCAGCTCCGCTCCCGCCTCGGCGTCGCGGGTGAGTTCTCGCCCGTCTCGGGGTTGAAGACGTGCATGCGGCGGCTGTCCAGCCCTCTATTGGAGTTCGAGCCACCGCGGATGCGGGAGGACGCAGCCAGGGACACGACCACCTGCGCGGGCATCTCGTCCGCGTCCAGCTCCTGGGCCAGCTCGTTGAGCGTGCTGGTCCGTGTCGTCCTGCTGGGAGTGGATGTAGCCGTACTGCTGGTTGCCCAGCCACTCCGTGTGCGTGAACTCGGCATCGAACATGGTGCCGTGGCCCACCTTGGCCTCGTCCACGAACTTGGCGTCCTCGAAGTGCTCCGGGCGCAGCCCCAGCAGCACGAGCTCGGGAGCCCCGGAGAGC
>NZ_JAMBNZ010000016.1 GCF_023715365.1 Georgenia satyanarayanai | reverse complement strand
AACGGCATCATCGAGCTCCACCGCCGCCTCGCCCGCGGCTACCGCAACCGCGACAACTACCGTCTCCGTATGCTCCTCGTCGCCGGAGGCCTCAAGACGTGATCCCCACCGAATGTCCGAAGAGCCCTTAATCTCCCGTGTCGGTCACCGAGCCGGCGAGTGTCGTGGCGGGGTGGCCGAGTGACGCGGACATGATCGACTCCGCTGCCTTCCTCGTCCGGTCCTCGGCGGTCGGCCAGAGGTGGGCGTAGGTGTTGAGCGTCGTCGTCGCCTTCGCGTGGCCGAGCGAGCGCTGGACGGTCACGACGTCGCATCCGGCCGCGACCAGCCCGGAGGCGTAGAAGTGCCGGAGGTCGTGCAGCTTGATCCCGGACAGCCCGGCGTCGCGCAGCGTCTTGCGCCACCAGTAGCCGACGGTGTTCTGGTGCGGAGGGCCTTCCTCCTCGCCGGCGAAGAGCCAGCGACTCTTCCCGACGGTGCCGTAGTCGGCGACGTGCTTGGCGAGCACGTTCACCAGGCCATCGGCCAGGTAGACCACGCGCTCGGAGCCATACTTCGGCGCTCGTACGTCGATCTCCCCGCCGTTGAGGCGCTGAATCTGGCGGGAGACCTTGAGCGTCTTGCGCAGGAAGTCCACGTCGCCGAGTTGGACTCCGGCGGCTTCGCCGAGCCGTAGGCCGGCGAACGCGCAGAGGGCGATGAAGGGCCGGAACCGTTCCTCGGCCACGGCCATCAGCTGTCCCACCTCCTCGGGAGTGGGAATCGACATGGCGACGTCCGACCGACGGCGGCGGGGGAGGCGCACGCCGTCGGTCGGGTCAGAGCCGATCACCTTGTCCTTGACGGCGGCGCGGAACACCGACCTGACGTTGACGTACCGAGTCTTGATCGTGCCGGGGGCGAGACCCGCGGCGTTCATCTGCTTGATCCAGGCCTCAATGTCGGAGCGGCGGACCTCCTTCATCGGCTTCCCCGCGAACGGCGTTCTGGCCGCCAGCGACATTGCGAGCACGGTGCCGGGTGCCCAGACCTGGCGGGTCGACCATTCGCCGAAGAACGCAGCGAATGTGACCCGTCCGGCCTGGGGATCGGCGTACGTGCCGGTGACGACCGCCGAGGTGACCTGGTCGAGCCACTGCTGGGCGTCGATCTTGCGGCCGAAGTGCCGCGAGTGCTCCTTGCCGGCCTCGTCGCGGTACCGCGCCCGCCACTTGCCGTTCTCCCGTTTGGCGATGTTCCCCGCCATGACGATGCTCCTTTCGGGATGACTCCATGGTTACTCCGCGAGAGAACGGCAGGCGGCCTCAGCGGTGGTTCTGTGGACGGCTCGCCTGCTCGGTGAGCCAGCGGACGAGCTCGCTGCGCCAGTAGCGGACGTGGCGTCCGATCTTGAAGCTCCGTGGTCCGGCGCCGAGGTGGCGCCAGTAGCGCAGGGTGCCCTCCGGGACGCGGAGAAAGTCGCAGGCTTCCTGAAGGGTGAGCATCTCGTCGCCGGGGTTCGTGATGGGGCGGTTCTCGATGGGCTTGGTCGGTGAGTCGGTCATCGTCATGCTCCTCGGTGCTCGACCCGGCTGGGTCGTCGGCCGGTGTCTCCGGCGTCAATAGGGAGGTGTGCATGGCGCACCAATCGATGATCGGCGATCATTGACTGGTGGTGAAGATGACGGTGATTGAGTCTGCCCGGAGGGCGGCGGGCTTGTCTCAGCGCCGGCTGGCGGAGTTGGCGAGGACCCAGCAGTCGTCGGTGTCGGAGTACGAGAAGCGCCGGAAGTCGCCGACGCTGGAGGTCGTCGAGCGGTTGCTGGACGCTGCGGATGCGGAGCTCACGACGAACCGCCGGGTCGACTTCGTCTACCTCGAGGACCCCGTGCTGGAGTTCTTTGCGGTGCCGAACCGGCTCTGGCGAGTCCCGGTGCCCCGGTGCTTCTCCCGCGTCCAGCTCTTTCCGGTCATGGGATACGCGGACGGTAAGGAGATCTGGGACCTGTCGGATCCTGCCGAGCGGATCGAGTTCTATGAACTGGCGCTGTGCCACGCCCCCGACGACGTACTCCTCGAGACGGTGGACGGCGCCCTGTTGGTCGAGGCCTGGCCGAACATGCGCCTTCCTGATTCGGTCCGCGCGGCGTGGCAGCCGTTGATCGACGAGGCCAAGGGCGGGGCCTCCCGTGAGGATCCACCGCTCGACCCCGCTGGGTACAACGCGCGGATCGCGGCCGAGATGGGCGTCGTTTGGCCACGAAGAGGCAAGGCTTGGCACCGCATTCCCGTCACAGGCTGAGGCCACGGTCGCGGGCGGCCGTGACTGGTTGACGGCGTCGGGGGCCGTAGCGGTCGATCGCCTCGCGTGCCTGGCGGCGCGCCAACGCAGGTCCGAGGTCGGCGCGGGCGCGGCTGAAGATCTCGATCCACTGACCGCGGGCGACGTCGAGATTCTCGGCGACGAGGTGGGCGACGTTGGTCTGCCGACCGCGGGTCATGGCGACATACGCGGATGCGGCGCCGGTGTGTTCGCCGATGGCGACGTGGGCGTTCGTGACGGTGCTGCCCTGGGCGCCGTGGACGGTGGTGGCGTAGGCGAGTTCGACGAACCGGGTCGCGTAGACGGCGGGGATCTCCCGGTCCCGCCCCCGGCGGTGGAGCAGCAGGCTGCCATCCCTACCGACTCGGGCGACGGTCCAGGTCTGGCGGTTCGCGACCTGCAGGTCCGGATCGTTGCGTCGCGTCGCGACGCGGTCCCCGATCCCGATCCGGTCGCCGCTGGCAGTCGTGATCTCCACACGTGTGTTCTCGTGGTGGCGCTGGTGCCGGATGGCCGCGTTGAGGTCCGCGACCTGCTCGCGGGTGTCGGCGATGACGAGGTCGCCGCTCGCGCCGGCGGCGGCGAGAGCGGCGGTGCGTTCGACGTCGGAGGCGTGGATCGCGATATGTCCGCGGCGGTGGAGCGCGTCGAACACCCGGCCCGCGTCGTCGCCCGTGCGCATGCGCAGACTCAACGCGGCGTACTCGGGGTCGGCGAACCGGCGCACCTTCTCCAGGGTGACGATCGCGGTCGGGTGCGCCCACGCCGCCGCGTGATCGAGTACGCCGCCGCGCCCGACGGCGGGGAGCTGGTGCCGGTCCCCGACGAATGCGACCCGTGCACCGGCTTCGTCGGCGATGGTGAGCAGTGCTCGGGCGGTGTCCTGGTCGAGCATCCCGGCTTCGTCGACGAGCAGCAGGTCGCGAGGCCGGAGTTGGGCGCTCGGATCGGGAGCTGGGCTCGGCCGGCGAGTCCAGTGCCCGTCGGCGTCCCAGCGCCATCCGTGCTGGTGGATCAGCCAGGCGGCTGAGTGGCCGTCGGCGCCGGTCTCGGCGGCGGCGACCTCCGCCGCCTTTAACGTCGGCGTCACGACCATCAGCCGATGGCCCCGCCGGGACAGCAGGTGCTGCGTGGCCCGAAGCGCCGTCGTCTTCCCCCCACCCGCCGCGCCTTCGACCACCACCAGTGGTCCGTCGCCAGCCAGGGCACCGATCACGGCGGCTTGGGCTGGGTCGAGCAGGTCCGGGCCGCGCGCGCTCAAGCGGAGGGTATGGGCGGGGTGTGCCCGGCGCGCCATCCGGGCCACGACGTCGGCCTCGACCTCGAGGACTTGCGATGAGGTGAACGAGCGGATGTGCTCAGGTACGTCGGTCCGGTCAAGCAGCGTGACGCATCGCCTGACGGTGCGGGCGGTGATGTCCTCGGCGAGCTCGCCTCGCGCGGCCGGTTCAGCGACGAGACCGGTCTGTGCGAGGAGGACCTCGGTGGTCCCGCGGATGTCGGCGGTGTTCCATGCCGACCGTTTCGCCCCGAGGATGGAGACGACGAGGTCAGCTGCGGCGTCGCGGTCGATCCATCCCGGGCGCGGTTCTGTGAGTGGAACGGGCCGGGCCGGGTCGCGGTAGCCGAGCTCGCGCAGCTCGCCGTTCCAGCGCGCCACGAGGTCGCGGCCGTCCTTCGGGACGACCTTGTCGGGGCGGGCTTCAGCCCACGCGCGCCGGTCCCACGCCTCGCGCAGCCGGGGCCCTGGCTCCTCGCCACGGTGGGTGCTCCGCCAGGCGGCCTCGTAGCGGTCCACGTTTCGCCGGATCTGCGCGGTGCGGGCGCTGAATGCCCCGACGTACGGGATTAGCTGGCGGATCTCGTTCGTCGCCGGATCGAGCGTCAACCCGTGCGCGGCGAGCACCGCCCGGAACTGCGGGTTGGTCGCGACCGCGGCGTGGCCGATGCCGTTGATCGCCTCGATGCTGTCGCGGATTCCGATGGAGTGGATGCCGCGCCAGGCACCGGCGGCGTAGACGCGGGCGTTGATCTGGAGATGAAGGTGCCGGTGCGGGTCACCGGCACGGGAGGTGTAGTGCCGGATGACCGCGGCCTCGATTTGCTCGACCGGGACCTGTACCTGCTGCCCACGTGGCCCGACTCGCGTCGTCGCGTGCTGGGCGACCCAACTGACGATCTCGGCGGCGGCCCGGTCCTGCGCGTCGTCCAGCGCTGCTGAAACCTCCGGATGGAGCGCAGCGGCCAGTGACCAGGTCTTGGGCCCGTTGACGGTGACCTCGACGAACCGCAGCGCGTTCGCGTCCTGGCGAACCCAGCCCTTGGGACGACCGGTGTCGATGTCGGTGCCGGCGACCCAGTGCTCGTAGGTCTCGCCGTCCATCGAACCCGCGTGCCCGACACTCTCTGACGTCGCCGTGAATCGCTCGGCGACGCCGGTTCCCTCACCGAGGTAGTAGTCGTCGGCTCTGGACCGGTCGCGCTCGACGTATGCCCGGGCGGACTTCGCCGCGCCGCGGTAGAACTTCACCCCACCGTGCACCCGGATCACCACCTCCGTGGATGTCCGTCGACAACCAACGGAACCCCAGAAATGCCGTGTGGGCCGCCCGATCGCGGACGGCCCATCTACGTCATTCGTAGCATGCGTGCCGCTTGATAGGGAGGGTGTGTGGACGGCCGGAAGGTACCAGGCGGGGGCAGATTTTTGGGACCGTAGAGAGCCAACGATCTTCAGCGAGAACTGGAGATCGGGCATGGCAGTCGGGTGAGAGTGGCAGGCGTGGGGAGGTAGGCAGTTCGGCCGCTGAAGACAGGCTCCTTCACAAGCCAAGCGCGGAGCTTGGACGCAAAACTCCGTCCCGTAGGTGGCCCCGTTGCGGACTCGCCACCGGTCTGGCCTCACGGAACGCTCAACCCGCGGCAGTACCTTTCGACTGCGAGCGTCCCGCTGGTGGTCGCTCAACCGGGATGGACCTAAGTGGCTTGGTGCACCGTCATGGCGACGAGCGGACGCCGGTCGCCGGCGGTTGTGGTCGCGTTCGACGACACGTCGCTTGTGGAGTCTGCCTGGAGATCGACGCGTTCTCCGCAATGTGTTCCGAACGGGCAATAGAGACGATGTGAGTGTGTGGCATGGGCGCTACGAAGCCGGGAAGTATTTTGCCGAAAGGCGGCACGCGCGACTGAGTTCGCCGTTGGCTGACAGCGCCTTCAGCAGGCGCTCCTCGGACAGGCCCAATTCCAGCAGAATGTTCGCCAAGACCACGGCTCGGGTCACGTTCATGATGGCGTGCAGTTTCAGTGTGTCGTCACCGGACCGGGCCGAGTGGGAGAGGTCGTGCCGGGCACGCTTGGCCGCGCGAACCCAACCTGCAGGGTTTGGCAGGAGCCGGTCCCGACAGGACTGCGGCAGTCGCTCCGCAAGACGCTCCAGCCGTTGTCCGAGCGAGAACCCGCTAGGGATGAACGACTTCAGCCACTTGCGGTCATCCTCATCCAGTGCGTCGAGCGCGGGTTGCAGTCGCTTCTCTGCATCCGCGCGCGAGGTGGCGGGCTTCTCCTTCAAGTCATGGTGGAAGGCTTCGGCAGCTGCCACGGCTGTAATCAACATCGTCTCGACGAAGTGGTCAGACACGTAGCGCGCGCCGACGATCATGTTGCAGGCCGCGCGGAATTGCTCCTGAACCCTCCACCACCGAGGCACGACGTCTGCGAAGGGCAGGTCGTCCAGGCTGAACACCATGCTGTGGCTGTCTACCGCCTTCGCAGTTGGGTCTCCCTCGCCCCGGTATTGGGTGTATACGTCGACCTCCCGGGAGTAGTTGTGCGTTGAAGGCTCTTCGACGGGCTCAGGGCGTGGCAGGTACGCCTTGAGCCACAACAGCGCGGGGCCGCGCCCGGTCGCAAGCGCCAGGAGGTCTTGGAGGCGAGCGACGTTGGCCATAAGCATGGTGAGGGAAGCGCGTTCGTGCGGCTTGATACCGAGAACCGTCCTGTGCTCGACCCGACCGCGCGATCCACCCCGCATCGCGTCAAAGGTCGGGAGAGTCAGCCAGTGAGCCAGGGTGATTCCGGCACCCTCGACCTCGGCATGTTGGTCCTCCAGGGGCTTGAGTTCGATGTTCGCCTCTCCGGTCAACCGACTACCCGCGTCGTCCCAACCCATGCTGGCCGTCATCGCGCTCTCAGCCGACCAGAGCCAGGCGTCTTCGATGGCGAAGTTCGCGCGAGTAAAGACAGCCTGTTCCGGACCCTCCACGTGTACGCCGACAAGTGCAGTTTGCGCCCTTAGTGTCTGCTCGGCTGGCCCCTCCCCGGGGAAGCCAAGCCCGTACGTCTTGCTGCCAGCGGCGTAGGCGTCGATGAGCGTGATTTCCTTGTTGCCGGCGTTCCCGTGGATGACTGGGAAATCCCTGGTCTCGGCCAGCACCGCCCAGGCACCCGGCCCTATCTGCCTGCGCACTTGGTCATCGAAGCCACCTACCAAGACCAGTTCCACGCCGGACCCAGGTCGGTAGCTCAGGAAGCCCGCGTGATGATTCGAGGGGTCCTCTGGAAGCCACCAGTGACCCCTCCACGTCTGCTCCTCATGCAACCACGGTGTGCCCATGTCAACAGCGTAATTGCCGTCACGGTAGGACCAAGCTGCCCTGACCCGCGAGGCAACGGCCGAGGTGGTGGACTACCTGCGCCACACTCAGTCGGGCGCTGTGTCTGATCCCGCAGCCGTCCTACCCGAATATCAGTCCGAGCGGAAGCCGACGACGGTGGGCGAGGGCCAGTCGCTTCCCGGCAGTGGTGAGTCGCTGTACGCCGCTGGCGAGACGTGCGGAAATAGGCAGCCGAGTTCGTTGCGGTCAGGGTTGATGGCTGGCACGCCGAGGGCCGAGTACTTACGCTTCTGCGGCGAGCAGGTCGTTCGCATCCGCGCCGTATCGAGATGCAACGCACTATCGGGCATCATCTTCGGGCTCATCACCCTCGCCCTCGAGCCATGAGAACGCTGCATCCACCGACTCTTCCTTTGTGCCCAGGATCGACAAACTCATCCGGATGATCGTGTAAAGGCCGCTGAGCCATGACCGCGCCAGCGTCTTGTCGTCACCACTGCTTAGGCTCAAACTCGGGATCAGGTGAGCACGGTGCATCACATTGAGACACCGCTCCATGCCGTGTGCCTCGATCGACCACCACTCGCCGTGCACGATGCCGCTCTGAAGCTGGAAGGAGTTCCGGTACAGGTCGGATAGGCCGACCTCTGCGGCCATGTCCCGGAGCGTCTTCCCGGATGCGAACGTGCTGCGGGTGTCGACAGAACGGACGTCGAACACTGAACCCGTGTGGCTTAGGCGGTCGAACTCGGCGACGCCCTCCTCTACGGATTCCTTGATGGCTTCGTTCGAGCCGTGCCAGCCTTCGGGGAGGTCTTCGAGGATCCGCGCGTAGAGCTTCGCTTTGCCGGCGCCGTAGTCCTGGTACGCGGGATAGATACTCGGGTCCTGCGCGGCCATCCATGCCAGCTGAATCCTGGTCTCCACCAGCATCCGGCCGATGTGCGCACCATGCTCGAGACACCAGAGATCCGGTGCCCCGAGGACGGCGATGACCTCTCGGGCGGCCCTTGAAACCAGTCCGGTGTGAACTTCCTGACGCTCTTGGTCGTAGAGCTGCTGTGGGGATGTCTCAATGGCTTCGACGTAGCTGCTCATTAGATCCATCGCGGTCTGGCGGAAATCGTGCTCGCCGTGCGGGTCCACGTCCTCGATGCTGGTTGCCGCCGGCCCATTCGCTGGGCGTTCGCCCTCCTCGTCTTCGACCGTAGCCGCTTCCGACTCTTCGTCGAGGCCGTCGCTGGGTCCCTCGAGTTCGCGCTTCCGTCTACACATGGTGGTCATGGAGTTCATGCCCCAAAACACGCGTGCCCACCTGATGGAGTCGTCGAAGTACTTCTCGTCCTCGTGCTGAAGCAACCCCTTCATTGCTCCCCAGCTAGCGCGGACAGTGGTGTCAGCCTGAGGCCTGGTCGCCTCGTCGTTGGGATAGTTTTTCAGGAGGTCGATTGTGTGCTGGTCGCTAGTGAAGGTGCCGGCCTGTACTGCACTCCAGATTAGGAGGCATTTGATGAGCGCCTCGCGGTGCCCGTCACGGAGCACACCGAACAGCGATGCCGCAATGAGATCCACGTCGTCTTGGTCCGGTGAGGCAAGTTCGCGCTCCGTGAGCCAGGCGGCCGGACGCTCGGGGTAGGTGCTCAGTGCCTTGGAAATCTCATCAGTGAGCAAGTAGTACTCGACTGCTCGCTCGCGCATGACGTCTGCAGCGCCGTCGTGGAGCGCGACCAGCCGGTCGAGGCTGGTGAGACGGCCATCGAGACCTGCAGCGAGGGCCTTTGCTGGTACGAGATCCTTCAGATCTGCCTGGACGGCACCTTGCCAGCGAGCGAACCGGATGAGGCTGGAGTTCCCCTGGGACTCAGCAATCATCAGCGGCCAAAGATAGTCCGGCACGTCGTCGCGGAACCAGTCGTTCGGCGTGAGCTGGACGGTCGCTGCGAACTCTGGGACGAAGAGCCGTCCCCTGCGTACGTGACCGGCCATCGGACCGGACTTCTCGACGTGTTGTTGCTTGGCCACACCCAGATGGTACGAGCCGCCTCGGGCGGACTTCGCGGATTTGCGAAGCCCCCACCGCCTCATACACCCGGATCTGCTGATCGTGTTGGCTAGGCCTTTCGTCGTCGCGGATCGCAGCGCAGACACGAGAACACGTCCTGCGTCATGTCCATGGCCAGTGCCTCTGCGCGAATTGAGAGGCGAACGGGCTCTCAGTCCGACACAGTCCGCAAGCAGTACAGACGGGTGGGCTTGACAGGGCTGTTGTAGAGCTCGGAGTCTCTAGGCTCGATGGTAGAAGCTGGCACGTCAGGGACGTGGCCTCTGCTGCGGCAAGACATGGCAGCGGGACGAGTGCCATAGCGGTTCGCGGTCGCTAGCCTTCAGCGATGGAGAGAACCGATGCTCCGGGACACGGTTGGACGCGGATGATGGAACTGTCGCGCGTGCTAGTGCCGACCATTGAGGTCCGATCGGTTCCTAATACGCCTGGCGTCTACGTTTGGTTCAGGTTCGGGGCGCCGGTCTATGCGGGGAAAGCGAGTGGCGCTGGAGGCCTTCGCGAGCGCATCGGCAAGCATCTCGAAGTCGGACGGGATCTCAGCCGGTCGTCGCTGCGACGAAACGTCGCGGAGCGTCTGTTAAACGTCCCGACGTCAGTAAGTCGACAACGACCGTCCGTCATGACGTCGGAGCAGATCGCGACCATCAACGAGTGGATCCGAGGCCTGGAACTCGCATGGGTGGAGTTCCCGACTCCCGCCGACGCTGTCGCGTTCGAGCGCGAACTGCTCCGAGAGTGGATGCCTCCGTTGGGAAAGCGGTGAAAGCGGTTCGTAGGGGAGTGGCGAGTTCTTCTTGGCATGAACTGGCGGTAGCTCTGGTGGTGGGGGGGGCGAGCGGGTCCAAGGGCGCCTCGTTGGACAGCAACCCCGAGAGGAACATTGTGGCCAGCGGATCCCAGGGAGAACGGCGCCCCAGCGAGGAGCATCAATGAGCGACGACGACCCACTGCTGGACTCACCACTCGAAGCCGGGTTCCGGGCTGCACATCAGGCGTTACGCATCCTGGCCCCACCCAACACCGTCGCTACAGCGGGCGACGCCTACCTACCGGACATCATTGACGAGCTCGAGGACCTGGTGCGGCTAGCCCGCGACACCGCCGCTGCACACCTTGGCCCCACCATCCGATGGGTGGCCCCGCAGCCGCCGCGCGACCAATGGGCGCAGGTTATCGTGCAAGTCGACCTCGACGGGTACTCCAAAGACGATCCGCTCGGCGCCTTCCACATCGACGACTGGGAAGACTCTGCACTCGCCCGGGCTGGCCGAGCCTACAGACGTGAATGCGGCTGGGACTTCTCGCCCGGCGAGGCCGGCATCTGGCTCCTCTCCGTGGCACCGTACTCGTCCATGGGAGGGGGCGACCGGACAAGCTGGAAAGGAACCTTGAGCGGGTTCGCGATCTTGCACGACCGGGACGACGACGGCGAGTACGAGTCGCTGGCGCATCTATGGACGGCATATTCGTGGCGCCGCCGTGGTGTCGGATTAGCCCGGATCTTTCATGGGGCGGCCGGGCGGGGTGGTGGCCTCGTCGGTGTCTGTGGCTGAGTCGATTCTGACATCGAGGTGCGACAGAAGGACCGAGTGTCGTCTCGGGTGGGCGCCGGTTCCATGGCCGGGGGGCTTGCTGAAAGGTCGTCGGGACAGGAAGTTCGGGGTCTCAGCCTGGAGCAGCGAGCCGGCGAAGACGCCGCAGGCCCTGGTGAGCGAGGCTTGCCCAGGGCGCGGTGTCGGCCAGGTGCAGGACAGTGCGCCGGGCATGGCGGGCGATGGTGGCCGGGATGGTGAAGATCCGCAGCCGTAGTCGCTTGGGCTCCCAGCGGCGGGCATCGTGAGTGGTGAGGGCGAGCATCTGCATCCAGGCGGTGATCTCCGCGGCGAGGGCGACGATGGCGAGCCAGATCTGGTTCTGTGCGAAGTCGTGCAGCGGGAACGCGCGCAGGCCGGTGTCCTTGGCGGTGCGGATGCGGTCCTCGCAGCGCGCCCGGCGGCGGTGACGCAGCTCCAGGTTGGCGAGCTGAGTGCCGGGACCGCCGGGGCGGGTGTTTGTCGCGAACGCGGTGACGCGGTGGCCATCGATGTCGGTGATGCGCAGCTGAGCACCAGGGTGGGGACGTTCCTTGCGGGCGATGACGCGCATCCCCGGCGGCCAGCCGGTCAGGTCGAGCAGGTCGGTGAGCTCGGCGACCCAGGCCCCGTCACGGATTTGGTCGTTGGCGTCGAGGGCGGGCTGCCACACGTCCTGGGGGATCAGCTCCAGCAGCTCGGGGGTCTCGGCGGGCAGCGTGAACCCCACGGAGTAGGACAGCCGCTGGCCGTGCATCCACTCGATGACGTCGTGGGTGCAGCCGGCGCCGTCGGTACGGATAAGAACCTTCCTGCCCGCACGGGTCCCGCGCCGGTAGCCAGGCAGCTGACGCAGCGCGTCGCGGATGACGGTGATGTGGTCGGCCGCGGTGTTCGAGCCGGCATTCCCGGCCCGCAGCATGAGCGCCAGCGGTTCCCCGCTGCCCTCGTGACCGTGGTCGAGGAACGCGCACAACGGATGGAAGCCGTAGCCGCGTTTGAACGTCGCCCCAGCGCGCTCCTTGTCGGAGTGAGAGGTCACCAAGGTGGCGTCCACATCGATGATCAACGGCGACTTGGCGCTGGTCTCGTGGTCCGGGGCGTGTTCACCGGCCAGCGACCATGCCCTGGTGCGGGCGGCGGCCCGCGCCGTGTTGATCGCCCGCAACGCCGCGGTGGCGTCGGTGGCCAGGGCGTCGATGGTGCGCGAGACCGTCGGGTCAGAGGCCACCGGCCCGTAGAGGTCGGGTTCGGCGCGCAGCAACGCGACGTCTGAGAGCGTGTCCCCGCCCAGCGCCAGACACGCCGCCAGGTCGGTGATGACCTTGGCGGGGTCGTGGACGGCCAGCGGCTTGCGCCACGGCGCCAGCGCCTCCGACAGCTCCGCTCCCAGACCGGTGGCCGCGATGGTTTCGGTCAGTAGCACCCCGCCGGCCTGACCGACCGCCGGGACGCTGGCCGTGTCGACCTCGACACGTGGATAGGCGCGGGTAGTCTTCACCTTGAAGGTGCTCCTCGAACTGGTTGCGGTTGGTCCTAGACAAACCACATCGTCCCAGGTCAGGAGCACTTTCTACGTCAACGACACGGAACCATCGCCGCCCTGCCGTGAAAGCACCGGGTTAGGCCTCGTCCGGGAGGCGCGCGAACGGTTCCCGGTGAGCCATGTCGAGGGCCCTTTCACCGATGTCGGCCGGCTGCTGCTGGAGGCGTGTGCCCCAGACCTCTTGGAGCAGCCGACGTGAGCCCGCGCCCCGAGCACGAGGTAGTGATCCGGTCGCGGGCTGCCGAGCTTCAGGCGGATCCATCGACCAGGCTGACCTCGGACCAGTCAGACGCCCGGTTGCTCTTCAGCTGCGAGCGATTCGCCGCTGACTGATCCTCCATCCCGGGATGGAGGAACATCTCGACGCGATCGTCGCTACTACGCTGCTGCGCTGGATCCCGCGCTTCCGGGCCCGGTTTCGAGCCCATGGAGCAGCTCGAGAGGATTGAGGAGTTCCCGAGTCCGATGCCCTGCTGTTCGAGACCTAACGCCGGGCGTTGGTCAGAGGGATTCCGCGAATGGCCGTTCGCCTCGTTCGCGACGACAGATTCGAGTTGATCGGTTCGTGGACGCTCGCCGTGCCTCTGCCTCCACCGCGGCCACCATCGCCGGGCGAGCTGGAACCTAGCGGTCCGCAAACAGTCCGCAAGAAGTCCGGCGGAGGCCGATGACGACCAACCAGACCCAACGGTCCGATAGTAGCGTTTGCGCAGGTCAGGGCGGGTTTTAGACGTCTACCGACGGCGTCCGTCACCAGCCAAAATGGGCCGTTTTCGTTCCGCTTCAACGTGTAGCGGGCTGCGTCGTGCGGCAGGGTACGTACCGTGAACGGCGGTGACATGACGACGCACGAAGGCGGGACATGACGACGGACGCACGCGCCCGGGTGACCAGGCCGCACGATGACGACGACGGCCGCGGGCGGATCAGGCCGGACGACCGGGACCCCTGGACGGTCGAGCGGTGAGTGTGCGCTCCGAGGCCCGCCGCCACCGTGACGAGCTCGGCGGTGTCGTCGCCGAGTACTGGGACAAGCCCACGCCCCTGGTGATCGGCATCTTCGTGGCGGTGTGGCTCCTGTTCTCCGGACTTACGCTCATCAATCCCGGGGAGACCCTCCTGCTGGCCGTGGCTCCGACAGTGACCTTTGCGTTCCTGCTCGCGGTGGCGCTGCTGTACGTCGGCCACGAGCGGCTGCTCGTGTGCGAGCGCGGCCTGGTCATCGGGTCCTTCGCCCCCGGCTTGCGACCCTACGTGCTGCGATACGACCAGATCGTCCCCGGCAGCGTGGTCCCGGTGACCGGCGCTCGCCGGTATGCGAGGGAGACCGGTCCCGGCGGTCCCGCGCAGTCGACTGTGCGGCGGAACGCCTGGACCCGGCAGGGCCTCCACCTCGTCGGCCCCTCGCCGAAGGCCGCGCGTCGCCACCGTGCCAGGTTCGCGGCGTTGCAGGACCCGCCGCCGCGCTCTGTCGACGGTCGCTGGGTCTGGTTCGCCGGTACCGGGTCGACGCCGCCGGAGCAGGTCACGGCTCAGATCGCGCGGGCGGCGGGCGCGGCAGGAGCGGTTCAGCTGGCCCAGGCCACCGCCGCCGCGCCGGTCCGCGAGCTGAGCGGGAACCCCGCCGATGCCGCACGGCAGCTCCCCGGCTTCCCTGCCGTTCCCGATCTGCGGGGCCGCGAGGTCAGGCGGTGATGGTGTCACGACGAGAGCGGCTGCGGGCTGCCGCCAAGCTGCAGCGCGAGATGCAGGAGCAGCACGGCGAGGGCTTCGAGGGGGCGATGGCGCAGGCGTGGGCCGCGAGCGGCCGCACCCGGGCGGAGCGGACCTACCGCGAGGCGATGGCACGCAACAGCGAACAGCGATTCTCGGTGAGCGACGTCATCCTCCCCGAGAGGCTTCTGCACCCCGAGGAGACGGTGCTCGACGTCGCGGTGGGCGGACTGTCCGCGGACACGTTCCCGCTGCTGCTGGTCACTGATCGACGTGTCATCCTCACGATCGACCAGCCGTGGCGGCGTTGGCCGGCCAAGCGCGAGGCGCCCCTGACCGACGTCCTCGACGCGGAGGTCGTGCCCTTCTTCCTCCTTGGCCGGCTCCGGGTGCGCCTGCGGCAGGGCACGGACATCAAGCTGAAGCTCGGCGCACAGGAGCGGCCCAAGGAGGTCGCCGCGCTGATCAATCGCCTGGTGAGCGGGGGCACCGCGCCGCGGTGAGGGCCGAGTGCCTCCCCGATGACAGGATTGGGCGATGACCGCGACCCTCGTGACCCACGGCCTGGCCGGCGGGTACGGCCATCGCACCCTCTTCGACTCGCTCGACCTCACTGTCGCGCCAGGTGACGTCCTCGGGGTGGTCGGTGCCAACGGCGCCGGGAAGTCCACGCTGCTCAGGCTGCTCGCCGGCAGGGACCAGCCGCAGGAGGGAACCGTGACGCTGTCACCGGCGGACGCCTTCGTCGGCTGGTTGCCCCAGGAGCACGAGCGCGTCGTCGGTGAGACCGTCGCCGGGTACATCGACCGCCGCACGGGGTGCGCCGAGACGACGAGGGTCATGGACGCCGCGGCGGCGGCACTCGGCGACCCGTCACTCGCCGAGGGTAGCGGCGTCGACCCGTCCGACGCGTACTCCGCGGCGCTGGACCGCTGGTTGTCCAGCGGTGCCGCCGACCTCGAGGAGCGCCTGCCGGTCGTGCTCGCCGAGCTGGGTCTGGACCTCGGCGGGGCGCGGCCCGAGCAGGCGCTGATGACCTCACTGTCCGGAGGGCAGGCCGCACGTGTCGGGTTGGCGGCGTTGCTGCTGTCCCGGTTCGACATCGTGCTGCTGGACGAGCCGACGAACGACCTCGACCTCGACGGTCTCGAACGGCTCGAAGCCCTCGTCCAGGGGCTCCGTGGCGGCGTCGTCGTCATCAGTCACGACCGCGAGTTCCTCGCGCGGTGCGTGACGCGGGTGCTGGAGCTCGATCTGGCTCAGCGCACCAACCGGGTGTTCGGCGGCGGCTACGACGCGTACCTGGAGGAGCGAGAGGTCGCCCGTCGCCACCGGCGGGAGAAGTACGACGAGTTCACTGAGAAGAAGGCCGACCTGGTCTCGCGGGCCAGGACCCAGCGGGAGTGGTCGAGCCAGGGCGTGCGCAACGCGATGAGGAAGGCGCCGGACAACGACAAGATCAGGCGCAAGGCCGCGAGCGAGTCGAGCGAGAAGCAGGCGCAGAAGGTCCGTCAGATGGAGAGCCGCATCGCTCGGCTCGAGGAGGTCGACGAGCCTCGCAAGGAGTGGCAGCTGCAGTTCAGCATCGGGTCGGCGCCGCGCTCCGGGTCGGTGGTCTCGACGCTCAGCTCGGCGGTGATCCGGCAGGGTTCCTTCGCGCTCGGCCCGGTGTCGTTGCAGGTGAACGCGGGGGAGCGGATCGGTATCACCGGACCGAACGGCGCCGGCAAGTCGACACTCCTTCGCGCCCTGCTCGGCCAGCAGCTGCCGGACGAGGGAACGTCGAGCCTGGGGGCCAGCGTCCACATCGGCGAGATCGACCAGGCGCGCGCCGTGCTTGCCGGGTCCCAGCTCCTCGCGACAGCCTTCGAGTCGCTCGTCCCGGACCTGGCGTCCGGGGAGGTGCGGACGCTGCTGGCGAAGTTCGGGCTCAAGGCCGACCACGTCAACCGACCGGTCGACGAGCTGTCACCGGGGGAGCGCACCCGCGCCGGGCTGGCGCTGCTCCAGGCTCGCGGCGTCAACCTCCTCGTGCTCGACGAGCCGACGAACCACCTCGACCTGCCAGCCATCGAGCAGCTCGAGCAGGCGCTCGAGTCCTACGACGGAACCCTGCTGCTGGTGACCCACGACCGGCGGATGCTCGCCACGGTGCGGACCGACCGGCGGTGGCACGTCGAAGCCGGCCAGGTCACCGAGCTGTAGCGCTCCCCGGATCCCGGCAACACCCTTGTCCGCCGACCCGGCGCTCGCTAGCGTGCCGCCCATGGCCATCAGGCTGGACAACGTCGGCATCGCGGTGCAGGACCTCGACGCGGCCATCGCCTTCTTCACCGACCTCGGTCTCACCGTGCTCGGCCGTGACACGGTCAGCGGCGAGTGGACGGACACCGCCGTCGGGCTCGACGACAACCACGCGAACATCGCGATGCTGCAGACGCCCGACGGCCAGGCGCGCATCGAGCTCTTCGAGTACCTCCGCCCGCAGGCCATCGAGACCGAGCCCACCCGGCCGAACGAGATCGGCATGCACCGTGTCGCCTTCGCGGTCGACGACCTCGACGACGCCCTGGAGGTGGCGGCGCGGCACGGCTGCCACCCGCTCCGCGGAGTGGCGACGTACAAGGACCTCTACCGGCTCACCTACGTGCGTGGCCCGAGCGGCATCATCGTCATGCTCGCCGAGGAGCTGAAGCGGACGTGACGGTCGGCTGTGCCGTGCGTGCCGGGAACGCGTGTGGCGAAGTCGGCCGAACCGGGAGTGGGCCGTGATCCGCAACGTGCACGAGCGCGAGATCGCCGCGGACGCGGAGTGGGTGCGTGAGCTCATCAACTCCCTGGCGAGCAGCTCGGACCGCCTGTGGCCGCGCGACCAGTGGCCCGCGATGAGACTCGACCGGCCCCTCGGGGTCGGCGCGACGGGTGGGCACGGACCGGTGCGGTACGTCGTCGAGGCGTTCACTCCCGGTCGCTCCGTCACCTTCCGGTTCACCAGACCGGTGGGCTTCCACGGAACGCACGGTTTCTCGGTGACGGCGGTGGGAGAACGGTCCAGCGTGCTGCGGCACGAGCTGGTGATGAGGGTCAGTGGTGCGGCCACGGTGACGTGGCCACTGGTCTTCCGTCCGCTGCACGATGCGCTCATCGAGGAGTGTCTGGACCGTGCGGCGTCCGCGGCAGGTGATCCACCGGCGGTCCCCGCTCGGCGCTCGCGGTGGACCAGGCTGCTGCGAGGCCTCCTGTCGGCTCGCCGGCGCCGATGACGCAGCGGTGAGGTGTCGTGGGCACTCTTCAGGAGGCAGTTCGCGAGGGGTAGCGGCGCTGGGGAGCGTCGTCAGCCCTCGAGGGCCTCGTAGTAGGCGCTCATGGCCGGGTAGTAGTCGTCCCAGTCGACGTCCGCGGCGTCCTCGCCCGCCAGGGTCCGCGCCAGTCGGTCGACGTAGTACTCCCACCCGGGCCCGACGCTGCCGAGCGGGTCATCGCCGAGCGCCTGGGCGAACACGAGGGTCGTGACCTCACCGTCCTGGCTGAGCTCGAAGCGCAGGTGCCAGACCCCCTCCCCGACGGTGGTGTCCGCGGCGAAGCGGTGGGGCGCCCTGCACTCGGTGATCGTCAGCTCCTCCGGCCCGACGTCGTCGCCCTCGGCCGTCATGAAGAAGGTGACCTTCCCCGTGGCGGGGTCCCCCTCCCACCGCCCGATCCACCGCTCGAGGCGGTCTGGCTCGGTCATCGCCGCCCACACGTCGCCGATGGGGGCGTGGAACTGGCGCTCGATCTGCACCTCGCGCCCGTGGGTGCCGGTGCCGAGCCGGCCGCGCGGTTCTGGTGTCGTGGTCATGATGAGCTCCTCTGGGACAGGTGGTCGGACATGGTCCGGGACTCGCGCGCCGTCCTGCGCACCTCGAGGTCGAGGGCTGCCAGCTGCCCGTCGGTGACCGGCAGCGCGATGATCGGCTCGTCGACCGCCTCGAGCCGGTCCAGCAGCTCCCGGACCGGTGAGAGTCCGTCCGGGCGCAGCGCGTAGATGCGGTGGCGTCCGTGCTGGCGCACGTCCAGGAGGCCTGCCTGGCGGAGCACCTTGAGGTGCCGGCTGATCGCAGGGCGGGAGACTGCCTCGGTCGCGGCCAGCTCACCGGCCGACTGTGCACCGTCAGCCAGCTCCAGAAGCAGGCGGCGTCGCGTCTCGTCCGCCAGCGCCTCGAACACGGTCATCCCCGATCCCCGAAGCGTAACGCTACGGTTACGCATAGGCTATGGGATTGCGCCCCGCCGGGGTCGTCAGGCGGCGCGGACCCCAGCGGCCGGTGCTCAGCGCCAGGGTGCCCCGTGCCCCGGCAGCGCCCACGGAGATGCCCGCAGCCGGTCGAGGGAAGCCAGCGCCTGCTCAGGCTTGTCCGTGAACGGAGCAGGCTGTGCGCCCGGGTTTCCTCCAATGGAGCTCGCCGGGCCTTCCGGCTCGGTGGGAGCGTCGACGAGACCTTCGACTACGGCCTCGAGCGCCTCCGTGCCGCGCTCACCGCGCCCGGCAGCTGAAGTTCCGCCGTCGGCCCGTCAGCGGCCGCCGAAACGGAAGGGGATGGGGATGCCGCCGCAGCAGCACACCCCCTGCACCTGGGTGGTCGCCAGCATGCTTGCCGCCTGGTAGCAGGCGACGAAGCGGAGGACCGTCGGCACGACGCTCCGGGCGACGCCACGGCTCACGACGACGTCACGCACCGCTGCCGAGCACGACTGGCCGCCGTGGGCGACGAGGTGGGCGCAGGTCCACCCCTTCCGCGGGGACAGGCGCTGCTGGTACAGGCGGATCAGGGCATCTGCGGCGCGCGTGGCGGGTCCCATCGCGTCACCGTAACGGCGTCCCCGCGCCCCGGCACGGCGAGTGACACGCCCCGCCCCGCGGCGGTGGGTCTCGCCGCTGCCCGACGCCGTTACGCTGCCCGTCATGGAGTCGCCCCGAGAGCACCGTCGCCCGGAGGCTGACGAGACCGACGTCCGCCGGCTGTCCGCCACGGGGGTGGCGGTGCGGATCGCCGGGACCATCGCGGCGCTCGGGGTGCTCGCCTACGGTCAGGTCGCCGACACCAACGACCTCTTCCCGCTCGGCACGCTCTCCCAGTTCGCCACGGCGCGGGACCTCGACGGCACCGTCCGGTCCACCTACCTGCTCGCCGACACCGCGACGGAGGACGGCCGGCGGATCGCGATGAACGACCGGACGATCGGGGTGGCGCGCGCGGAGGTCGAGGGCCAGCTGCAGCGGATCCTCGACAACCCCGCGCTCATGCAGTCGCTCATCGACGGCTACGCGGCGCTCAAGCCGAACCGCGAGCCCGTCGAGACGCTCTACCTCATGCGCTCGATCCAGCAGCTGGAGGACGGCTACGTCGTCGGCGAGCCCGAGGAGGTCGAGCTGCTGCGCTGGGACTCGACCACGGAGGGGGACTGACGTGCGCGCCGTCGTCGGCTGGCTCACCCGCCCGGTCCCGCTGGCCCGGGTCGCCGCGTTCCGCGTGCTCCTCTACGCCTTCGTCATCTGGGACGTCCTGTTCAACTTCGACGACGTCATCCAGCACTCCCACGTCCCCGAGCTCTACCAGCCCACCCTGCTGGCGCGGCTCGTCCACCTGCCGCCACTGAGCACGGCGCTGTCCTGGGCGCTGCTCGCCGCGCTCCTGCTCTTCTGCGTGCTCGCCATCGCCGGTCGGGCGCAGCGCCTCGCCGGCTGGGGCGCCGCGCTCACCTTCTGGGTGTGGGCACTGAACTCGCAGGGCTTCTCCTACGTCCAGCACGACCACATGGCGCTCATGATCGCCACCCTCGTCCTGCCGACGGTCGGGGTGGCCCACTACCGCGACCACCGGCTCTCCCAGGCCGCCGGCTGGGCGATGCGCACCGTGCAGATCGCCACCGTCCTCACGTACTTCGGCTCGGTGTTCGCCAAGTGGTCCCGGGCGGGGAGCCTGGTCACCTGGGCGAACGGCTCGGTGCTCACCTGGGCGATCGTCCGGCGCGGCTCCCACTTCGTGGAGTGGACGCTGGCCTACCCGATGCTCCTGCGCGCGGCGCAGTGGGGATCGCTGGTGCTGGAGATCCTCTCTCCGGTGGTCCTCTTCCTGCGGGGACGGTGGCTCTACCTCGCCATCGGCTGCTTCCTCGCCTTCCACCTCGCCACCTTCATCGCCATGGGCATCCACTTCCTGCCCACGGTGGTGTGCTGGTTCGCTTTCCTCCCGCTGGAGAAGGTCAGGGAGCGCCTGGCGGCGCGCCGTTCGCGACCGAGCCGCGTGGCGGCCTGACCGTCACAGCCTTGGGTGCGGAGTATTGGACCTCAGCGGTCCAGTAGTCCACACCGAGGACGGGGCCGGCTGTCGATGGCCACCGAGTGACGGCCGGCGGCCTGCCTCGGTCGGACGGACCCGCCGCCGGCTGAGCCCCTCCGGGTGTGAACTTCCGTGGGTAATCTCGCTCCACGGGTGACGGGCAGTCCCTATGCTCGCGGGCCTGTGGCCGTGTCCTCGTCCTCGGCGCGACGGTGCTTGACGGCTCCGGTCGGGAGTGGCCGCTTGCGGTCGTTGCGGGCTGTCTTGACACTCGCGTCCCCGCTCGCGCTCTACTTTCACGGCGGTGATCGCCGCGAATCACATGCCGAACCACACCTCGCCGTGGACCCAGGCGGTTGGCGGATGCTCGCCATCGTCGCCGGGTTCGGTCTGCTGGCGACTCGCCGGTCGGCTCGGAGGTGCGCGAGACCGCGCTGGTCCGCTGACGAGGCGAACCGATGTACCCCACATCGTGCGGTGTGGCTTCTTGGCCCTCACACGTCGAAAAGCCAACACCTAAAGAAGCGGCCCCGCGGCCGAGCGGAGCTCAGCGCGCCAGGTGTCGCC
This sequence comes from Georgenia satyanarayanai, assembly GCF_023715365.1. GTDB lineage: Bacteria > Actinomycetota > Actinomycetes > Actinomycetales > Actinomycetaceae > Oceanitalea > Oceanitalea satyanarayanai_B. The sequence goes on along the minus strand of NZ_JAMBNZ010000016.1, from coordinate 47,106 downwards.
TGAGGAACTCGATCGCCGCCGGGTAGGAGTCCTGGCGGTTCTCCCGCTTCGCCAGGCCGTGGCCCTCGTCCTCGTAGACCCGCAGCTCGCAGTCGATGCCGCGGCCGGCGAGGGCGTCACGGATCTGCTCGGCCTCACTGAGCGGCACGCGCGGGTCGTTGGCGCCGTGGATGACGAACAGCGGCGCGACGATGTCGTCGAGGTACGTGATCGGCGACGCGGACTCGAGGAAGTCGCGGTCCTCGGCGAGGCTGCCGTACTCGCGCTCCCGGTAGGCCACCCGGTAGGGCGAGGTGTTCTCGAGGAAGGTGACGAGCGAGCTCATCCCGACGATGTCGACGCCGGCCGCCCACCGCTCCGGCTGCATCGCCACCCCCGCCAGCACCATGTAGCCGCCGTAGGAACCGCCCCACAGCGCGCTGCGCGCCGGGTCCAGCCCCTGCGAGGGCAGCCACTCGTGGATGGCGGCGAGGTCGGCCACCGAGCCGAGGCGCAGGCGGACGTCGTCGAGGGAGTACCAGCGCTTGCCGTACGTCGTCGAGCCGCGGACGTTCGGGACGAGCACGGTGAGCCCGGCCGAGACGAGCGCCTGGACCACCGGGCTGAAGCTCTGCATCGACGCGGACTCCGGCCCGCCGTGGATGAGCAGGACGGAGGCACCCTGAAGCGCGGCGTCAGCGCCAGCGGGGGAGTAGCGGAAGAGCGGCACCTCCTCGCCGTCGGGCGTCGGCACGCGGTGCACCGTGGGCGCGGCGAGCTGCCCGCGCAGCTCGCCGGGCACCTCGACGGCGGCGAGCGAGGTGGACGCGCCCGTCGCCACGTCCACGAGGTGGAGGCTCGAGGGGTCCGTGGGCGTGGACAGCGTGACCACGATGCGCCGCTCGTCCGCCGCCCACACGACGTCGGGCACCCCCTCCCCGGGCAGGTCGACGTCGCAGCGGGAGGCGCCGTCGCCGTCGTGCACGGCGAGGGTGACGACGCCGTCGCGCACGGTCCCGACGACCATCGCGCGTCCGGAGGGGGAGGCCCACAGGCGCAGGTCGTGCGCCTCATCGGTGACGAGCCAGGTCCAGTCCTGCCCGTCGAGCGAGACGCGGGCGACGCCGGTGAACTCGCGCTCGTGGTTGGACTCGACGAGCAGCGCCTCGTCCCCGGGCGCCCACGCCACCTGGGAGTGGCGGGCGTGCTCGTCGGGGTCGGTGACGGCACCGTCGCCGACGGCGCGCGGCCCGGACACCCGCACGAGCGTCGAGGCGGGACGCAGGCTCAGGCCGGTCACGGCGACAGAGCCGTGGTCGTGGGAGACGGCGGCCGCGGCGACGTAGCCCCCGCCGTCGTGCACCACCCGCTCGGCCCCGGTGGCGAGGTCGCGGACGACGACGTCCATGTCGACGCCGTTGCGGCGGTTGGTGTGGAAGACGAGCGAGTCGGCGGTGACGTCCTGGAGCACGTGCATGTAGCGGCGGTCGTGGACGAGCGGCACGAGCCCGCCCAGCGCCACCGGCTCGGTGGGCGGAACGGTGAGGTCGAGGAGCGAGAGCTGCATGAGCTCGTCGCCGTCGGTGTCGTGCTGGACGACGACGGCGCGGCGGCCCGGGACGTACCGGCCCGAGCAGCGGCTCGGCAGCGCGGTGAGGGGCGTGCGGGTGCCGTCCGGCGCGATCTCGACGAGCTGGACGGTGCCGAGCTCGTCGTGCCCGGCGAGGACGCGGCCGGCGTCGTCGACGTCGAAGGCCACCCACGTGCGTAGGTCGAGGAGGGAACGGACGACGGTCTCGGTGTCGGTGCTCACGCCCTCGAACATAACCCCGGCTCACTAGGGTGTGCCCATGCGCGAGGCTCCGGGACGGCTCCAGGTGGTGTGCGGGCCGATGTTCGCCGGGAAGTCCGAGGAGCTGCTGCGGCGGGTGCGCCGCGCGCAGCTCGCCGGTCTCGACGTCGAGGTCGTCAACCACTCGTGGGACGAGCGGCACGGGGTTGGGCGGGTGGCGTCCCACGCCGGGCTCAGCATCCCCTCCCGCGCGGCGAGCGACGTGCCCTCGCTCGAGGCGGTCCTCGCCGCCCGCACGCCGGACCTCCTCGCCATCGACGAGGCCCAGTTCTTCGGGGACGGCCTCGTGCCCGTGGTGGAGGCGCTCGTCCTCGCGGGGACCACCGTCGTCGTCGCGGGGCTGTGCGTCACCTTCGACGGGCGCCCCTTCGAGCCGCTGCCCTCGCTCATGGCGATCGCCGACGACGTCACCAAGCTCACCGCCGTCTGCGCCGTGTGCGGGCGCGACGCCCCCTTCCACGTCCGCACGGCCGCCGGGGACGTTGGTGACGCGACCGTCCCCGCCACCGAGCACGTCGGCGGCACGGAGGCCTACGAGGCCCGCTGCCGCCTTCACCTGCGCGGCTGAGCGGGACGCCCGCTTTGGGCGGGCCTGCGCGGACGTTCTAGATTCGGGCGCGACGCCGCCCGGCGTCGTCACCCGAGAGGACGCCGTGCCCCACCGGACGCTCGACCTGCCCCGCCGCACCCGGCTGCTCGCGGACGACCTCACCCGCGCCTGGCTCGTCGCTCCCGTCCTCGCCGTCGCCGCGCTGCTCCTCACCCTCACGCCGGTGCTCGACATCCCCGACGACGAGCGGGCGCTCGCCGTCGTCCTCGTCCTGTACGGCGTCCTGCTCCTCGCCTACCCCGCGCTCACCCTCCTGGCCTTCGCCGGTGTGTCCGGGGCCGCGCTCACGGCCGCCCTGGGCGAGGCACGCCGTCGGCAGCTGCGACGGCCACGGTGGCTGCGGTGGTCGCTGGGGTGGCGGGACGACGGCGTGGGCGGGGACGGTCCGTCGTGGCCGGTCCTCCTCGCGCTCGGCTCCCTCGTCGTCGCGGTCTGGCTCATCGTCTCGGAGTCGATGCGAGACTTCGGCTTCCTCGTCGCCGCGAGCATCCTCATGATCGTCCTCGCGTGGGGCGGCAGCCTCGTCGCCTACGCCGTCCACGTGGCTCGCCTCGACGCCGTCGGCGGTGGCCTGCGCTTCCCCGAGGACGGGACTCCGGAGGCCCAGGAGCGTCACTTCTCCGACTACCTCTACCTCGCCCTCGGCGTCCAGGCCGCCTTCGGGCCCGCGGACGTGCAGGCGACGACGGCGCGGATGCGCCGCACGCTGGCCGGCCACATGCTCGTCGGCTGGGTGTTCAACACCGTTGTCCTCGCCGCGCTCGTGTCCTTCCTCGTCGGCCTGGGCTGAGCCGACGGCGGAATCCGGCTGTCGGCGGGAGCGGGGTGGGCGCCTGGGCTGAGCGGGGCGGCGGAATCCGGCTGTCGGCGCGAGGGGTGGGCGCCTGGGCTGAGCGGGGCGGCGGAATCCGGCTGTCGGCGGGAGCGGGGTGGGCGCCTGGGCGGAGCGGGGGCGGCGGAATCCGGCTGTCGGCGGGAGCGGGGTGGGTGGTCTGGCCCGGGCTGGGTGGTGTGCCCTCGCACGGCGGGGCGTGGGAACCTGGAAGGACCGACTTCAGCTCCCGACCGGGCGACCCCCGAGGAGGCGTCATGACGACCGCGACCCCCACCGACGAGCACCGGGCCACCCCGCCGGACGTGGCCGACCTCGTGGAGGACGCCGTCGCCCTCGCCGACGCGTGGCTCGCGGCCACCGAGGAGGGGCAGACCCGCCAAGAGCGGGCCGCCTCCACGCAGCTGGCCGCCCTCGTCAGCGACCCGGAGGGGCTGGACCTCGCGGTGCGCTTCGTCGACCGCGTCGCGCGCCCGGAGGACGAGGAGGTCGCAGCCCGGGAGCTGTCGCGCATCTCCGCCGGTGCCGCCGGCTTCCTCGGGCCGATCGACCGTACGCTGCTCGGTGCGGGCGCGCTCGTCGCCCCGCTCGCGCCCCGGCTGGTCGTCCCGCTCGCGCGCCGCCGGCTGCGCCAGATCGTGGGCCACCTCGTCGTCGACGCCCACGACCCCGCGCTCGCCGAGCACCTCGCCCGCGCCCGCCGCGACGGCTTCCGCCTCAACATCAACCTCCTCGGCGAGGCCGTCCTCGGGGAGGACGAGGCCCGCGCCCGCACCGAGCGCACCCGCGCCCTCCTCGAGCGCGACGACGTCGACTACGTCTCGATCAAGGTCTCCTCCCTCGTCTCCCAGATCTCCACCTGGGACACCGCCGGCACCGTCGAGCGGGTCCTCGACCGTCTGCGCCCGCTGTACCGCGCCGCCGCGGCCCGCAGCCCGCACGCCTTCGTCAACCTCGACATGGAGGAGTACCGCGACCTCGACCTCACCCTCGAGGTCTTCACCCGGCTCCTGTCCGAGCCCGAGTTCGCCGGTCTCGAGGCCGGCATTGTCCTCCAGGCCTACCTGCCCGACTCTGTCGCCGCCCTCGAGCGGCTCGTCGACTTCGCCCAGCAGCGGGCCGCCGCCGGGAAGGCCGGGATCAAGGTGCGCCTCGTCAAGGGCGCCAACCTCTCGATGGAGCGGGTCGAGGCCGAGGTGCACGGCTGGGAGCAGGCGCCCTACGCCACCAAGGACGACGTCGACGCCAACTACCTGCGCCTCGTGGAGCGGTCCCTGCGCCCCGAGCTCGCCGGTGCGCTGCGCCTGGGCGTGGCCTCCCACAACCTCTACGACGTCGCCCTCGCCCACCTGCTCGCGCAGCGCCGCGGCGTCACCGCGATGCTCGACGTCGAGATGCTCCAGGGCATGGCCCCGGCCCAGGCGCGCGCGGTCAAGGCGGCGGTCGGCTCCGTCCTCCTCTACACGCCTGTCGTCGCCCCCGAGGACTTCGACGTCGCCGTCTCCTACCTCGTGCGCCGCCTGGAGGAGAACGCCCAGCCGCAGAACTTCCTCCGAGCCCTCTTCGACGGCGACGACGGCGCGGGCGAGGCGTCCATGGCCGACCAGGAGGCCCGCTTCCGGGCCTCCGTCACGGCGATGGGCACCGTCTCCGCGCAGCGTCGCCGCACCGCCGACCGGCAGCCGGCGGGCACGTCCTTTGACAACACGACCGACGCCGACCCGGCGCTGCCCGAGGTCCGCGCCTGGGCGCGGGAGCGGGTCCGCGCCCGTCCCGCCCCGCTCACCTCCCCGGTGCTGCGCACGACGGCGGAGGTGGACGCCGTCGTCGCCCGTGGCCGGGCCGCCCAGCCCGACTGGCTCGCGCGCCCCGCCGCCGAGCGGGCCGCGCTCCTGCGCCGGGCCGCGGACGAGCTCGAGGCGCGCCGCGGCGAGCTCGTCACGCTCATGGTCGCCGAGGGCGGCAAGACGATCGAGCAGGCCGACCCCGAGGTCTCCGAGGCCGTCGACTTCGCCCGCTACTACGCCGACCGCGCCCTCGAGCTCGAGCGTGGCGCCTCCCTCCACACCGACGGTGCGCGCTTCACCCCGCACGTCCTCACGCTCGTGACCCCGCCGTGGAACTTCCCGGTTGCCATCCCCATCGGCGGTGTCCTCGCGGCGCTCGCGGCGGGCAGCGCCGTCGTCATCAAGCCGGCTCCCGCCGTCCCCGGCTGCACGGAGGCGGCGGTCGCGACCCTGCGCGCGGCGGGGGTTCCGGACGACGTCGTCCAGCTGGTCCGGGCCGAGGAGAACGAGGTGGGCCAGGCGCTCGTCGCCCACGACGACGTCGACGCCGTCGTCCTCACCGGCGCCGCCGAGACCGCCGAGCTCTTCTGCTCCTGGCGCACCGGCCGCCCCGACGGACCGCGCGTGCTCGGCGAGACGTCCGGGAAGAACGCCCTCGTCATCACGCCCGCCGCCGACTACGACCTCGCCGTCGCCGACCTCGTCAAGAGCGCCTTCGGCCACTCCGGGCAGAAGTGCTCCGCGGCGTCGATCGCGATCCTCGTCGGCTCTGCCGGGCGCTCGGAGCGGCTGCTGCGCCAGCTCGTCGACGCCGTCCGCTCCCTGCGCGTGGGCTGGCCCACCGGCCTGGCCGCGACGATGGGGCCGGTCATCGAGCCGCCCACCGGCAAGCTGCGGCGCGCGCTCACCACGCTGGAGCCGGGGGAGCGGTGGCTCGTGGAACCCCGACAGCTCGACGGCACCGGGCGGCTGTGGTCCCCGGGCCTCAAGGACGGCGTCGCGCCCGGGTCCTTCCTCCACCTCACCGAGTGCTTCGGGCCGGTGCTCGGCATCATGCGCGCCGAGACCCTCGACGAGGCCATCGAGCTGCAGAACGCCACCGCCTACGGGCTCACCGGCGGCCTGCACTCCCTGGACGAGGAGGAGATCGACCACTGGCTCGAGCGCGTCGAGGTGGGCAACGCCTACGTCAACCGGCACATCACCGGCGCCATCGTCCAGCGGCAGTCCTTCGGCGGGTGGAAGTCCTCCGCCGTCGGCCCCGGCGCCAAGGCCGGCGGCCCGAACTACGTCGCGCAGCTGGGGGAGTGGGCGATGGACGGCCTGCCGGCGCGCACCGCGAAGCCATCCGCGGCCGTGCGCGCGGCGCTCGCCGACTACGCCGCCCTCGTCCCTGACGCCGCGGAGCGGACCTGGTTGCAGAGCGCCGCCGGGTCCGACGCCGCCGCGTGGGAGGCCGAGATCCGCCACGCGCAGGACCACACCGGCCTGCGCGCGGAGTCGAACGCCTTCCGCTACCGGCCGGTGCCGCTGACGGTGCGCACGGTGCCCGGGGCTGCGCCGGTCGAGCTGCTGCGCGTCCTCCTCGCCGGTGAGGCGGTGGGGGCGGAGGTGCGCGTGAGCCTGGACCCGGCGACGAGCGCGGCCCTGCACGCGCTACGCGGGCGCGACACCCATGCCGGCCTGCGCCGTCTCGGCGGGCACGTCACCCGGGCCGAGACCGACGCCCAGTTCCTCGCGCGGGTCCGCGAGGAGGGGATCGAGCGGGTGCGCGTCGTCGGACCCGACGCCGGGGCGCTCCTCGACGCGCTGTGGTCACCGCAGGTGACGGTGCTCGCCGGCCCGGTGCTCGCGACGGGCCGCCGCGAGCTGCTCGCGGTGACGCGCGAGCAGGCCGTCTCCCGCACGAGGCACCGCTTCGGCCACCTCCCCGCCGGCGCCTGACCCACCCGCCCTACCCGCATATGCACGAAAATCACGCCTCCCGAGCGCGGCACGCCGTCGTTATCCCGCATATGCGGATGGGGGAGGGGTGGGAGCGTGAGGGAGTCCACATGGTGAGATCTTCCCCACAGGCTGTCTCAAGTCCATAACGAAACGGTTGCCGGGTTGTTTCGTCCGTCGTATATGCCACTCCCCCGTGTGTACCGTGACGGCACCTCGGCGTGCACCGCGGCACCCGACCGGGCACCCCCGGGCGCGGCCCGCGGTCACGTCCCAGCATCCAGGAGGAACATTGAAGATCAGGCGTACGGCCCAGGCGGCCGCCGTGCTGGTGGCAGGCTCGCTCGTCCTCGCGGCGTGCACCAGCCCCAGCGACGAGGAGTCCACGGGCTCCGGTGACGAGACCACCACTGACAGCACCGGCTCGGGCGAGGCCAGCTCCACGGCCAAGGAGGACCTGGGCGACGTCCAGACCGTCGAGGGTGACATCTTCTACTCGACCGGCCAGGACGAGTTCACCGGCTACAACTCCCTGACGGCGGACACGTACAGCACGTACAACAACGTCATCATGGACCGCATCCGTCCCGAGGGCTTCTTCTACTTCGGCACCGACGGCACCATCTACGAGAACGAGGAGTTCGGCACCGCCGAGGCCGTCTCCGGCCTCGAGGGTGACGAGCCGCTCGTCATCGAGTACGCCGTCGCAGACGACGCCGTGTGGTCCGACGGCAACGCCATCGACTACGCGGACTTCATCTTCGAGTGGGTCTCGCAGAACCCGGCGTGGCTCTCCCCGGACCCGGAGAACCCGGTGTTCAACCACGTCTCGGGCACGGACTACACCCAGACCAACGTCCCCACCGGCCCGCAGGCCGACAGCTGGGACGCCAAGTCCTTCACCGTCGAGTACGCCGAGAAGTACCCGGACTGGCGCCTCGTCACCGGCTCCTACCTGCTCCCGGCCCACGTCGTGGCCGAGCAGATCGGGATCACCGAGGAGGAGCTCGTCCAGGCCATCCTCGACGAGGACGTCGAGACGCTGACAAAGGCCGCGGAGTTCTGGAACGAGGGCTGGCTCTCCAGCCCCGGTGAGGTCCCCGCCCCGGAGATCGCGCCGTCCGGCAGCCGCTACCAGTTCATGGAGGGCGGCTGGACCGCCGGCCAGTCCATCACCATCGAGGCGAACCCCAACTACTGGGGCACCCCCGCGGCGACCGAGCGGATCACCTTCCGCTTCCTGGACGCCTCCGGCCACAACCAGGCACTGCAGAACGGTGACCTCAACGTCATCGAGCCGCAGGCCACCGTGGACACGCTGCCGCAGCTGGAGGCCCTCGGCGACGCCGTCGAGGTCCAGACGGGCGCGACCCTCACCTGGGAGCACCTGGACTTCAACTTCAACAACGGCGTGTTCTCCGACGAGGAGGGCGGCCAGGCGCTGCGCGAGGCCTTCGCCTACTGCGTCCCGCGCCAGCAGATCGTCGACAACCTCATCAAGCCGGTCGACCCCGAGGCCGTCGTCATGAACGCCCGCGAGGTCTTCCCGTTCCAGCCGAACTACGACGAGGTCGTCGAGGCCGCGTACGACGGCCGCTACGACGAGGTCGACCTCGAGGAGGCCACCCGCCTCATCGAGGAGTCCGGCATCGCGACGCCGATCGACGTCCGCATCGGCTACTCGGCGCCCAACCCCCGCCGTACCTCCGAGATCGAGCTCATCAAGTCGAGCTGCGACCAGGCCGGCTTCAACATCACCGACGTCGGTGCGCAGGACTTCTTCTCCAACGCGCTCCCCGCCGGTGACTACGAGGTCGCCCTCTTCGCCTGGGCAGGCTCCGGCCAGATCTCCTCGGGCCAGAACATCTACTCCACGGACTACCCGCAGAACTACGGCGGCTACTCCAACGAGACGGTCGACCAGGCCTGGGTCGAGCTGTCCTCCTCCCTCGACGAGGAGGTCCACCTCGAGCAGACGAAGATCATCGAGAAGGAGCTGTGGGACACGCTCTTCGGCATCCCGGTCTTCGCCCACCCGGGCGTCGTCGCGCACACCGCCGGTATGGAGAACGTCCGTCAGACGGCCACCCAGAGCCAGGTCGCGTGGAACGCGGAGCAGTGGCTGCTCGCGGAGTGACCTCGGCTGAGGTGATTCTCACTCCGATCACCTGAAGGCACGCTCAATGACCGGTGGGGCAGGAGGGGAGTCCTCCTTCTGCCCCACCGTCGTGCGTGTACGGTGCCTTGACGTGATTTCTCGGCGCCTGCCCGACGTCCCACGAGGACAGGGCTAGGCTGTCCGGGCTCACCCCGGAAGACCCGAAGGGCAAGCTCGTGATCAAGTTCATCCTGCGCAGGCTGGGGATATCAGCCCTCGTCCTGCTCGGTGGGTCCCTCCTCATGTTCGTCCTGACCATCAACTCGGGCGACCCGCTGGCGGACCTTCGGGAGTCCAACGACCCCAACCGCGACAACCTCATCGCCATGCGCAGCGCCAACATGCGCCTGGACGACCCGTGGTACGAGCGCTACGGCGCCTGGCTCGCGGGGGTGGGCAAGTGTGTCGTCGGTTCCTGTGAGCTCGGGCTCAACCGCGCGGGCATCCCGGTCATCGACCTCCTCGGCAACGCTGCCGCGGCCACGCTGCGTCTCGTCATCCTCTCGACGCTGCTCGCCATCGTCATCGGCATCGCGATCGGCATCCTCACCGCGATCCGCCAGTACTCCGGCTTCGACTACATCGTGACGTTCTTCGCGTTCATGATGTACTCCCTGCCTGTCTTCTGGGCTGCGGTGCTCCTCAAGGAGTACGGCGCGATCCGCTTCAACGACTGGATCGTCTCGCCGGACATGGCGCTGTGGCAGATCGCCCTCGTGGCTCTCGTGCTCGCCGTCATCGTCGCCGGCGCCCTGGGTGGTGACGCCCGACGGCGGCTGCTCACCGGTGGCGGCACGTTCCTGTTCGTCCTCGCGGCGATGTTCTACTTCGACGCCGTCAACTGGTACCGCCAGCCCGCACTTGGCATCGGCGTCGTCGCCGTCGCCTCCATCGGCGCGGCCCTCCTCATCGTCATGCTGAGCTCGGGCCTGGGGAACAAGAACGTCCTGAAAGCCGCCCTCACCACGGTGGGCGTCGGGATCGTCTCCTACTTCGTCTTCGCAGGTCAGCTCGCCGACCCGAGCTGGGGCGTGCTGTTCGGGCTGTTCGCCGTCGCGATCGTCATCGCCGTCCTCAGCGGCGCCCTGTGGGGCGGCTACTCCCGCACGATGGCGATCTGGGTGTCGGTCGCGACCGCGACCGTGATGAGCCTCGTCATCGTCACCGACCAGGCCCTGTCGGCCTGGGCCGGCTACCTCGGCTCGGTCCGCAACGGCCGCCCGATCTCGACGATCGGTGCCGAGACCCCGAACTACGACGGCACCTTCTGGCAGGAGTTCCTCGACAAGGGCACCCAGCTGCTCCTGCCGACGGTCCTCCTCACCCTCGTGTCGGTCGCCAGCTACAGCCGCTACACGCGCTCGTCCATGCTCGAGGTGCTCGAGCAGGACTACGTGCGCACGGCGCGGTCCAAGGGCCTGTCCGAGCGCGTAGTCATCACCAAGCACGCGTTCCGCAACGCCCTCATCCCGATCACGACGATCGTCGCCTTCGACTTCGCCGGCCTCATCGGCGGTGCGGTGCTCACGGAGACGGTCTTCGGCTGGAAGGGCATGGGCGAGCTGTTCCGCACCGGCCTCGTCCAGGTGGACCCCGCACCCGTCATGGCCTTCTTCCTGGTCACCGGCACCGCCGCCGTCGTGATGAACATGCTGGCCGACATCGCCTACGCCTTCCTCGACCCCCGGATCCGACGGTGAGCGCAGTGAGTGACGCAGGCACCCGTACCAGCCCCGCGACCCGGAGGCAGCGATGAGAAGGTTCAGGAAGAGCAACCGGCCGGAGCACATCGTCCCGCAGCCGGGCATGCAGGGCGCCGACCCCGGCACGCTGCAGAACATCGACCAGCTCTCCGTCGAGGAGGACCTCGAGGGGAAGACGGACAAGTCCTACTCCCAGGGGCAGCTCGTGCTGCGCCGGTTCCTCCGCCACCGCGGTGCGATGGTCTCGATGGGCGCGCTGATCTTCATCACGCTGCTGGCCTACACCTCCATCGGCTTCGGGCCGGTCCCCGGCTGGTGGAAGCACGGCTACACCTTGGCCGGCACCGTCACCGACGGCGGGCGCCCCTCGCTGAGCCTGTGGCCCTTCCAGATCGGTGACCAGCCCTTCGGGCAGGACAACGTCGGCAAGGACTACTTCGCGCTCGTCATGCGCGGCACCCAGCGCTCGCTCATCATCGCCTTCGTCGTCGGCATCGTCTCGACGATCATCGGCACGGCGGTGGGCGCGGCCGCGGGCTACTTCCGCGGCTGGATCGAGGCCGTCCTCATGCGCCTCACCGACCTCCTCATCGTCATCCCGCTGCTCGTCCTCGCGGCCGTCCTGGGCCAGATCAGCGGCGGGTCGATCTGGACCCTGGCGTTCATGCTCGGCATCGTCACGTGGACCGGCCTCGCCCGGCTCGTGCGTGGTGAGGTCCTCTCCCTGCGCGAACGGGAGTTCGTCGCCGCGGCCCGGGCCGTGGGCACCTCGCCGCTGCGGATCATCGTCAAGCACATCCTGCCGAACACGCTCGGCACGATCATCGTCTCGGCCACCCTGTCGATCGCGGCGGCGATCCTCCTCGAGACCTCGCTGTCCTTCCTCGGCTTCGGTGTCGACGCGCCGGACACCTCCCTTGGCGTCCTCATCAGCACCTACCAGGCGTCCTTCACCTCCCGGCCCTGGCTGTTCTGGTGGCCCGGCATCTTCATCCTCGGCATCGCGCTGAGCGTGAACTTCATCGGTGACGGTCTGCGCGACGCGTTCGACCCCCGGCAGAACAGGAACAAGGACTGATGACCACCACCTCCGAGCAGTCCAGCGGGCCGGTCCTCTCCTTCACCGACCTCGACGTCCGCTTCAAGACCGAGTTCGGCTCCGTCCACGCCGTCAAGGGCATCTCCCTCGAGGTCCACCCCGGTGAGGTCGTCGCCCTCGTCGGCGAGTCCGGCTCCGGGAAGTCCGTCACCTCGATGACGGCGCTCGGCCTCCTGCCGAAGAACGCCCGCACCGGAGGCGGGATCGTCGTCGGGGAGCGCACGGTCGGTGAGCTCGACGAGCGCGAGCTGCGCCGCATGCGCGGCAACGACGTCGCCATGGTCTTCCAGGAGCCGATGACGGCCCTCAACCCGGTGCTCACCATCGGCACCCAGCTCACCGAGGCGCTCGAGCTGCACGGCATCGCCTTCGGGCGGGCCGCCGACGAGCGCGCGGCCGAGCTGCTGCGGATGGTCGGCATCCCCGAGCCCGAGCGCCGCCTCAAGCAGTACCCGCACGAGCTCTCCGGTGGTCAGCGCCAGCGCGTGGTCATCGCCATCGCGATCAGCTGCGACCCGCGCGTCATCATTGCCGACGAGCCGACGACGGCGCTGGACGTCACGGTCCAGGCCGACATCCTCGACTTGCTGCGCTCCCTCAAGGACAAGCTCAACACCGGCATCCTCCTCATCACCCACAACATGGGCGTCGTCGCCGACATGGCCGACCGTGTCGCGGTGATGTTCAAGGGCAACATCGTCGAGACCGGCAGTGTCGACCAGGTCCTCAACCACCCGCAGCACGCCTACACCAAGCGCCTGCTCGACGCCGTGCCCCACCTGGGCCGCGGCCGGGACCAGCTGGGCATCGCCCACGTCGAGGCCCCGCCCGTGGAGGAGGACGAGGTCCACGCCCTGCGCATGGAGAACCTCGTCATCGAGTACCAGCGCGCCGGCAAGCCGCCGTTCCGCGCCGTCGACGACGTCTCCTTCGCCGTGCGCCAGGGCGAGATCGTCGGGCTGGTGGGCGAGTCCGGCTCGGGCAAGTCGACGATCGGCCGCTGCGCGCTCGGCCTCATCCCCGCGGCCTCCGGCACGATCCGCCTCTTCGGGGAGGACTTCGGGGCGCTGCGCCGCAAGGAGGCCAAGGCCCTGCGCCGCCGGATCGGCGTGATCTTCCAGGACCCGGCCGCCTCGCTCAACCCGCGCCTGCCGATCGGCGACATCATCGCCGAGCCGATGGCGGTCCACAAGATCGGTGACAAGAAGTCCCGGGAGCGCAAGGTCCACGAGCTCCTCGAGGCCGTCGAGCTGCCCCGCAGCGTGTACAACCGCTACCCGCACGAGCTCTCCGGGGGCCAGCGTCAGCGCGTGTCGGTGGCCCGTGCGCTCGTCCTCGAGCCCGAGCTGCTCGTCGCCGATGAGCCCACCTCGGCCCTGGACGTGTCGGTCCAGGCCAGCGTGCTCGCGATGTTCACCGAGCTCCAGCAGCGCTACCGCTTCGCCTGCCTCTTCGTCTCCCACGACCTCGCCGTCGTCGACCTGCTCGCCCACCGGGTGGTCGTCCTGCAGAACGGCAAGATCGTCGAGAAGGGCAGCCGCGAGGACGTTCTGCAGAACCCGCAGGAGGAGTACACGCAGCGCCTGCTCGCCGCCGCTCCGGTGCCCGAGCCCGGGGAGCAGCGTCGCCGCCGCGAGGAGCGCCACGCGCTGCTCGCCTCCTTCGGGGAGAGCGTCGCCGAGCTCCAGCTCGACAAGGGCACGATCGGGACCGGGCCGCTGGACGAGTCCACGCGCGAGTAGGCCGTGAGGGCGCCCCGTCTCCTGCTGCGGCGCGGCCGCGCACAGCGGGGCGCCCTCCTCACCCTGCTCGTCCTCACGGCCACGTTGGCCGCGATCCTCGCCGGCAGCACCGGCTACACCCGGGCCGCGGGGATCGCGACGATCCGCGCGACGCTCACCGAGGCCGCGCCCCACGACGCCGGCGTCCAGGTGCATACCCGGCTCGCGGACGACCCTGAGGCGCAGGACGCCGCCGTGCGGGAGACGGTCATCGCCCGCCTTGGCCCCGCGACCGAGGTCACGCGCACGCTGTGGACCGAGGCGGTCAGCGCGGAGGCGGGCGGGCAGGAGCTGCGGGTCGTCCTCGCCGAGCTCCGGGCCGGGGACGGCGCCGTCGTCACCGACGGCGGGCCGCCCGGCACCGGGGAGGTCCTCGTCCCCGAGGAGGCCGCCGCCGAGGCCGGCCTGAGGGCAGGCAGCGAGCTCGTCGTCGACGGCGCGACGCTCACCGTCTCCGGCACGTGGCGCACCGGTGACGGGCGCGCGTGGTTCACCGACCCGCACACCGAGGGCGTGGTCGGCCCGCTCCTCACCGACGCCGCCACCGTCCGTGACGCCGTCAGCGCGCCCTTCGTCCGCTGGACCGCCTACCCGCGCGCCGAGGCGCTCACCGTGGCGGACCTTCCCGCCCTCGCCGACGGCCTCGCGGGGCTCGACTACGCCCTCGGCGACGACGACGCCGTCGCCGTCCGTGGCCTGTCCGTCACCGGGGACCTCGCCGCCACCGTCGACCGCCTCGCGGACGCGACCGCCACCGCGGCGGCCGTGGGTCTCGTGCCCGTGGCGCTCCTCGGCGTCGTCTCCGTCGTCGCCCTCGTCCAGGTCGTCCGTCTCCTCGGGCAGACCCGGGCCCGCGAGACCGAGATCCTCGTCGCCCGCGGGGCGGCCGCCCGGCAGGTGACGGCGTGGGCGGCCGCCGAGCTCGCCGTCGTCGCGCTCGTCGGTGGCGCGGTGGGCACGGTGGTGGCCGCCGTCGTCGTCGGCCGGCTCGACGGCGGGGAGGCGCAGCGCGGGGTCGTCGTCATGACGGGCGCCGTCGTCGCCGTCCTCACCGTCCTCACCGGGACGGTTGTCGCGGGCCTGCACGCGCGGGGCGTCGCCCGCCGGATGGTCGCCGACCGCTCCGGCCGGCTCCGCGGGGCCGCGGCCGCCGGCACGGTCGCGCTCACCGGCGCCGCGGCCGCCCTCTCCGCCTGGCAGCTGCTGCGGCACGGCACCCCGCTCATCGACGACGGCGGCGCGGACGTTCTCGCCGTCATCTCCCTCGGGGCGGTGCTCGCCTTCCTCGCGGTTCTCGCGCTCGCCCTGCTCGGTCCGCTCGTCCGCGCCGCCGCCCGGGCCCGAGAGCGGGGACGCGGCCTGCCCGGCGTCCTCGCCGCCCGCCAGGTCTCCCGCCGCGTGCGCGCCTACGCCGTGCCGCTCGTGCTCGTCGTCCTGGCCGTCGGCACGGCGACGGTCGCCTCCTCCTTCGCCGGGGCCACCGCCGTGCAGCGCGAGCACGTCGCCGCCCTCTCCACGGGCACCGACGTGCGCGTCACCGTGCCCGCCGGGGCCGGCGGCCCGGAGCCGCAGGCCCTGTCGGCGGTGCCCTACCGGGAGGTCGCCGGCGTCCGGGGCGCGGGGGCGGTGCTGCGGGGCACGGGCACCTTCGGCGAGCTGCCCCTCGCCGTCACGGCCCTGGACACCACGCGGCTCGAGGAGGTCGCGCGCGTCCCCGGGGGCGCCGTCGCCGGTCTCGCTCCCGCCACCCGGGGAGTGGCGCTGCCGCCCGGCGCGCAGACCCTCGACCTCACGCTCCGGGCGCAGCTGGGACTGCCGCCGGGGGCGCTCGAGGCGGAGGAGGAGCTGGTCGCCTCGGACCGCGAGTACTACCTCGAGATCATGGGCGTCCCCGAGGACGAGGTCGACGCCCTCCTCGCTGCGGACCGCGCCAGGCGGCGGGAGGGCGACCACGGCCTCGGGCTGACACTGTGGGTGGCAGACGCGGACGGTGGCCTGAGCGCGCTCGACGCCGGACGGCTGCCGGCCGCCCCCTTCGACGACGACGGGCTGCTCGGACCCGAGCCCACCGAGCACACGCTGCGCCTGGAGCTGCCCGCCGCAGGGGAGTTCCGGCTCGCCGCGCTCGACCTCGCCGCCACCGGCCCGCGCCTCGGCTACGAGCTGTCCGTGGAGGTCACCGGCCTCACCGCCGACGGCACCGACGTCGGCCTCGGCACCGCGCCCTGGGTGCAGGCCCTCGCCACTGCGGACCTCGAGCCAGTCGGCACGGTCGGCGTGCGGGGCGCGTTCGAGGGCAGCGAGGACGTCGCGGTCCGTCTCCTGCCCGACGGCGGTGCGGAGCCGGTGCCCGCGGCCGTCACCTCCCACCTTGCCGCGGCTGCGGACCTGGGGGTGGGGGACACGGCCACCGTCGCGCTGGGCGGGAGGGCCGTCGACCTCGAGGTGGGCGCCGTCGTCGGCGCCGTCCCCGGCGGCCTGGAGGAGGACGCCGTCCTCGTCGACCTCGCCGCGCTCGGCGCCCACGTCCTCAGCCGACAGGAGCGCCCGCTGCTCCCCGGCCAGGTGTGGCTCACCGTCGAGGCGGACGCCGACCCCACCGAGGTAGCCGCGGAGGCGAGCGCGCTCGCCGGCCGGCAGGCCACCGTCGAGGTGGCCGGGGAGAACCTCACCGACTCCGCAGGCTCGGTGCGCCACACCTTCTGGATCGTCGCCGTGGGCGCCGCGCTCCTCGCCCTCACCGGGGTGACCGCCGTCGTCCTCGCCCTCGCGCGGGAGCGTCGCAGCGAGGTCGTCGTCCTGCGCGCGCTCGGTGTGGCGCCCGCGGCGCAGGCTCGCGCCCGGGTGGCCGAGCTGCTCGGCGTGGGCGGGCTCGGCGTCGTCCTCGGCGTCCTCGCCGGCTGGGCCGCCTCGGTGCTGCTCGTGCCCACCCTCGCCCGCGCCGCCGCGACCCAGCCCTCACCGCTGCCCCTCGGTGGGCGGCTCGACGTCGTGCCGGGGCTCGCGGTGCTCGTCGTCCTCGTCGGCGGCCTGGGCGTCGTCGCCGCGGTGCTCGGCGCCCGCGTGCGGGCCCAGGCGCTGGACGCCGAGTACCGGGAGGAGGTGCGGTGAGCAGCCTCCGCGGCCTCGCGCGCCGCCAGGCCACCGCCCACCGTGCGGTGCCGGTCGCGCTCGCGCTCCTCGTGCTCCTCGTCGCCGGGGTCGTCACCGCCTGGCCGCGCCTGCTCACCGGCGTCGACGACCGCCAGGTCACCCACGAGATCGCCGCGACGAGCCCGCTGTCCCGCGACGTCGTCGGCGTCCTGCCCACGGAGTGGCCCCGGCTCGACCCGCCGCCACCCGGCTCCACGCCCTACCCGCCGGACGTGGAGGCGAACCTCGGGGGCGTCCACGTCGCCCTCGAGGAGCTGCGCGCCGCCCAGCCCGAGCCGCTGCGCACCCTGCTCGGCGAGCCCAGCTTCTCGCTGGAGAGCCAGCCCGCGGAGGTCGCGCCCCCGCCCGACCCGGTCATCGGCCGGCAGTGGCTGCGCCTCACCGTCGACCCGCAGCTCGCCGAGCGGGTGACGCTCACCGGCGGTCGCTGGCCCGCGGCGCCCGCCCCCGTCGACCCCTTCGCCGGGCTCACCGACGCCGAGCGCTGGGCCCTCACCCTGGACGAGGAGGCCGCGCTCGTGGACGCCGCCATCGCTGCCAGCGGGCCGCTGGAGCTCGTCCTGTCCGCGCCCGCGGCCGAGGTGCTCGAGTGGGAGGTCGGCACCGAGCGGCGCTTCGCCGGCAACACCGTCCCGGCGCTGCTCACCGGCACCTACGAGGTCGACGACCCCGGCGCGGACTACTGGGACCACAACCTGTACTCGGCCGAGCCGCACGTCGTCGACGACCTCAACCTCGGCACCTCGGCCACTGCCGCCGCCTACCTCGACCCCTCGTGGGACGGGCGGCTCCCGCCGGGCTTCCCTGCCCACGTCGCCAGCTTCCGCACCCAGATGTGGTTCCCGGTCGCCGTCGGGGCGCTGACCACCGACGACGTCGACGCCGCGGAAGCCCAGCTCCTCCGGTTCACGACGCCCCAACCGCTGGGCGAGGCCGGCGAGCTCGGCCCGGCGCCGGAGGTCCGCTTCGCCAGCGGGCTGGGCGAGGTGCTCGACAGGGTCCAGCAGCAGCAGGCGGTGACGTCCACCGTGCTCACCGTCATCGCGGCCGGCCCGCTCGGGGTGACCCTCGCCGTGCTCCTCCTGGCCGCGCGGCTGCTCGTCGCCCGCCGCCGGCCCGGGCTGGCGCTCCTGTCCGCGCGCGGCGGCTCGGGGTGGCAGCTGCGCGCCATGCTCGCGCTCGAGGGGCTCGTCCTCGGCGTGCCCGCGGCCGCCGCCGGCGCGCTGCTCGCCGTCCTCCTCCTGCCGGGCCGCACGGTGCCCGCCGACCTCGCCGTCACCGGCGCCGTCGCCCTCGTGCCCGCCGTCATGCTCGCGGTGAGCACCTCCCCGCGCGGCCTGCGGGAGGGGCGCGCGGACCTCGGCGGCCGGTCCGGGCGTTGGCGGTGGGTCGCCGAGGCGGTGCTGCTCGCCCTCACCGCCGTCGCCGTCGTCCTCCTCGTCCAGCGCGGCGTCGTCCCCGGGACCGGGGAGACCGACGTCCTCCTCACCGGGGTGCCGCTGCTGCTGTCCGCGGCCACCTGCGTCCTCGTCCTGCGCGTCTACCCGCTGCCGGTCCGGGCGCTGGCGGGGGTGATGCGCCGTCGTCGGGGGGTCACGGCCTTCCTCGGCTCGGCGCGCGCGGTCCGCGACCCCTCCGGCGGGCTCGTTCCCGCCGTCGCGCTCGTCATCGGCGTCTCCGTCGCGATGTTCTCCGCGGTCCTCGGCTCGACGGTCAGCACCGGTGTGCAGGCGACGGCGTGGCAGTCCGTGGGCGCCGACCTGCGCCTGTCCGGCCCGGTCATCGACGAGGAGCAGGCCGCCGCGATCGCCGGCGTGCCTGGGGTCGCCGGCGTGGCGACGGTCGGTGACGCCGGCACCGTCAGCGTGTCGGGGGAGCGGCTGGACCTCGCCGTCGCCGACCTCGCCGCCGTGCGCGACGTCCAGGCCGACGGCGTGGGGATCGACCACCTCCCCGCGGACCTGCCCGCCGCCGCGGGCGACGCCGTCCCGGCCGTGCTGTCCGCGGTGGCGGTCGAGGCGCTCGGGGCGGGCGTCGGGGACACCCTGCAGGCCGCCGTCGGGGACGGGGTCGCGCTCGAGGTGGTCGGCACGGTCGAGCGGCTGGCCGGCGCGGGCACCACCGGGGACGTCCTCGTCGACGACGCCGCCTTCACCGCCGCCACCGAGCGGGCCGTGCTCCCGCGCATCGCCCTCGTCGACGTCGCCGACGGCGCGGACCCGACGGCGGTGCTCGAGCGCGTCCGCGAGGTGGAGCCCGTCGCCCTCGCCCAGAACCCGGCGGGCGACGCGAGCGGCTTCCTCTCCTCCCCGATGGCCGGGGGGATGAGCGCGGCGCTGACGGTCGCCGTTGTCCTCAGCCTGGCGCTCGTCGTCGTCGCCGTCGTCATGACCCAGCTCGTGGGCGCCCCCGCACGCGGGCGGCTGCTCGCGGTGCTGCGCACGCTCGGGCTGGACCGGCGGCGTGCCCGCGGGATCGTCGCCTGGGAGCTCGTGCCGCTGGCCGCCGTGTCGGTGCTCGCCGGCGGGGTCCTCGGGGTCCTTGTGCCGTGGGTCGTGCTCGGGAGGATGGACCTGCGGGCGCTCACCGGTGGGGAGGAGCAGCCCGGGCTGGTCGTCGACCCGCTCGTCGTCGGCGCGGTGCTCGGCGGGGTCCTCCTCGTCACGGCGCTGGCGGTGCTCGTCTCCACCGTGGTGAGCAGCCGGGCCGACGTCGCGAGCGAGCTCCGGATGGGCGAGGAGACCTGACGCGGCCGGGCGGCACGGGCATGTCTGTGGCGTATGCCACACTGGGCAAATCGTGCTCTCGGGGAGGAGACGACGATGTCTGACCGCACCTACCAGCTCATCGCGCTCGTCGCGTACTTCGTGGCGATGCTGGCGATCGGCTACTACGCCTACCGTCGCACCAGCGGCCACGAGGACTACATGCTCGGCGGGCGCCGCCTGTCGCCGACCACGGCGGCACTCAGCGCCGGTGCCTCGGACATGTCCGGGTGGCTCATGATGGGCCTGCCGGGCGCCATCTACGTCAGCGGGCTCATCGAGGGGTGGATCGCCGTCGGGCTCACCATCGGCGCCTACCTCAACTGGCGTCTGGTCGCCCCGCGCCTGCGCTCGTACACGGAGACGGCGAAGAACTCGATCACCATCCCGAGCTTCTTCGAGAACCGCCTGCACGACACCTCGCGGTCGCTGCGCGTGGCCTCCGGCGCCATCGTCCTCGTCTTCTTCACCTTCTACGTCTCCTCGATGATGGTCGCCGGCGGGGTGTTCTTCGAGGTCGCCTTCGACACGTCCTACCGCACGGGCATGCTCATCGTCGCCGGGGTCACGCTGGCCTACACGCTCATCGGCGGGTTCCTCGGCGCCTCCCTGACCGACGTCGTCCAGGGCACGATGATCATGATCGCGCTGCTCATCGTGCCGGTCGTCGTGCTCGTCGCACTCGGCGGGGTCGGAGAGGCACTCGAGGGGATCCGCGAGGTCGATCCCGCCCGCTTGTCTCCGCTGGCGGGAGAGGGTGTCACCGGGGCGTCGGTGGTCGGCGTCGTCTCTGCGCTCGCGTGGGGCCTGGGCTACTTCGGCCAGCCCCACATCATCGTGCGCTTCATGGCGATGCGGGACGCGCTCTCGGCCGGCCGCGCGCGGCGGATCGGGATCGGCTGGATGGTCATCTCGCTGGTCGGCGCGGTGGTGACCGGCCTCCTCGGCATCGCCTACGTCAACCGCATCGGCCTGGACCTGAGTGACCCCGAGCAGATCGTGCTGGCGCTGTCCGAGGTGCTGCTCCACCCGTTGCTGGTCGGGGCGATCTTCGCCGCCGCGCTCGCCGCGATCATGAGCACCGTCTCGAGCCAGCTCATCGTGTGCTCGTCGGCCTTCGTCGAGGACCTCTACCGGATCGTCAACAAGGACGCCTCGCCGCGGCAGCTCGTCGTCCTCGGGCGCGTGTCCGTGCTCGGCGTCGCGGTCATCGCCACGGTCCTCGCGCTCAACCCCACCGACACGATCCTCAATCTCGTCGCCTTCGCGTGGGCGGGCTTCGGTGCCTCCTTCGGCCCGGCGATCCTCCTCAGCCTCTTCTGGCGCCGGCTCACCACCTGGGGCGCGCTCGCCGGGATGGTGACCGGCGCTGTGACAGTCATCCTGTGGAAGCAGTTCGGGCCGGAGATCCTCGGCGCGACGCTGTACGAGATCGTGCCGGGCTTCCTCGCCAACCTGCTCGTCGCCGTCGTCGTCAGCAAGCGCACCTACCGGCCGGACGAGGAGATGGAGCGGGAGTTCACGGCGGCGGCCCAGGGGGCGAGGCGGGCCCCGGCGGAGTAGCGCGGCGCGGACCGGCACGCGGGTGGGCGGGGCGATGAGACGATGGCGCCGCCAGCGGGCCGCAGACAGCGACGAGGTGACGATGACGACGACCGTGCAGGGCGCCGAGCCGGACATCCTGTGCCACGGGCTCGTGCGGATCTTCTCCACCGAGGGCGTGGAGGTGCAGGCGCTGCAGGGGCTGGACCTGCGGGTGGAACGCGGCGACGTCGTCGCGATCGTCGGTGCGTCCGGCTCGGGAAAGTCGACCCTCCTCAGCATCCTGTCCGGGCTGGACCGGCCCACGGGCGGCAGCGCCGTCGTCGCCGGCACGGACATCGGTGCGATGAGCCGGACGGACCGGGTGCGTTACCAGCGGCACACGGTCGGCTTCGTGTGGCAGCAGACCTCCCGCAACCTCCTGCCCTACCTCACCGCCGCGGAGAACATCGCCGTGCCCCTCGTGCTGTCCGGCGCGAAGGCGCGTGCGAAGCGGGTGGACGAGCTGCTGGCCCTCCTCGGGATCGAGCACTGCCGTGGTCGCCGGCCCGAGCAGATGAGCGGTGGGGAGCAGCAGCGGACCGCGATCGCCGTCGCGCTGGCCAACCGCCCCCGCGTGCTCCTCGCCGACGAGCCCACCGGTGAGCTCGACGACGCGACGAGCGCCGAGGTCCTCGAGGCACTGCGCGGGGTGTCGGAGCGCCTGGGCGTCACCGTCCTCGTCGTCACCCACGACCCCACCGTGTCCGAGCACGTGCGGCGCACCGTCCAGATCCGTGACGGCCGCACCTCCACCGAGGTGCTGCGGCGCACCGAGCGCGACGACTCCGGCGCCGAGGTGCACGTCGCGGAGGAGTTCGCCGTCCTGGACCGCACCGGGCGTCTCCAGCTGCCGGAGGACTTCGTCAGCGCCCTCGACCTGCGCGAGCGGGTGCGGCTGGCCCTGGAGACCGACCACGTGGGCGTCTGGCCCGACGGTGCGGCACGGACGGCCTCCGACGCGGACGGCGCGACGGGCGCGCGCGGGTCGGACGGCTCCACGGCGGCGTCGGCCCGGCGGCCGCGTCGGCGCGACCTGCGCGGGGAGGGCGACGATGGCTGAGGTGCTGCTGATCGCCGAGTCTGTGGGCCGGGTCTTCACCACGGGCGCCGGTGAGGTCCGCGCGCTCACGGACGTGAGCATGGAGGTGACTCGCGGTCGGCTCGTCGTCGTGCGCGGGCCGTCGGGCTCGGGCAAGACGACCCTGCTCAACCTCCTCGGTGGGCTGGACCGGCCCACGAGCGGGCGGGTGCTGCTCGGTGACGGCCGCGAGCTGTCGGCCCTGCCGGAGAAGGACGTCCTCGAGGTGCGCCGCACCCGCATCGGCTACGTCTTCCAGTCCTTCGGGCTCATCCCCGTGCTGTCGGCCGCCGAGAACGTCGAGATCCCGCTGCGCCTCCTCGAGGTTGACCCCGCAGAGCGCGAGGAGCGGGTGGCAGGCGCCCTCGAGCTCGTCGGGCTCTCCGGCCACGTGCGCCAGCGGCCCTACGAGCTCTCCGGCGGCCAGCAGCAGCGCGTCGGCATCGCCCGCGCGCTCGTCGCCGAGCCGGAGGTCCTCATCGCCGACGAGCCCACCGGCCAGCTCGACTCCCGCACCGCGGCCACGATCATGGAGCTCCTCCAGGACCTCGCCCACGCCCGCGGCCTCGCCGCCGTCGTCTCCACCCACGACCCCGTCCTCATGCAGCGCGCAGACGAGGTCATCACCCTCCGAGACGGCCACCAGGCCCCACTCCGCTGACCTCCCGGGCTCCGCCCCGCCACCCTCCGCTTGGGTCGTACTTTCCGATCTTGGGGCGCCCTTTCTGGCGTCCCGGGGTGAGGGAGAAGTGCGATGCATCGTGGCGGAATTACCGGACAAGCAGTGCGGGGACCGGTCGGAGCGTGGCCACGTAGGACGCGGGCAGTGAGGCGCAGAGCCTGCGGAAGGTGGCGTCCTCCCGGTAGGCGTCCTTCTTGTCGAACCGGACGACCCGGGTGTGAGGCAGGCTGCGCAGGTCGTCCTCACGGCGTTTCTCCGCTACCACCACGTCCGAGATCGCCCGCGCCGTCGCGGCTGGGACGGCCATCTCGACGGCGTACTTCACCTCGCCGTCGTACTCCCCGAGGAGCTGGAGCAGGAACCGCGAGCCGTCCACCTCGAGGTCGAAGCGCCAGCAGAGGTCGGTGTAGTAGGTGTGTCCGCGGACGTCGAAGCGCATCTGCAGCACCGGAGGGGGTAGTCCGCGAGACACGGCGATCCAGCGGATGACCGTCTCGTACGGCGACTCGGAGAGCGGGTCGGCGTGCGCGGTCACGGCCCGGGCCCGGACCCGCCCGTGCCGCGCGCCGTGGTCGACCAGGGCCAGGAGCCGGCCGCGGAGCGACTCGGCGCGTTCGGCCACCGCGTCGGGCTCGTCGCGGCGGGGGTCGAGGAGCAGTCGCATGCCGCTGTCGGCGACGACGAGGGCATCGCGGGGGTGGAGGGTCTTCGCGCAGTCGACGATCGTCCGCTCGACCGATGTCACGGAGCAGCCGTCGACCGTGGTGACGTCCTCGGGCGGCAGGGTGCCCGCGTGTCGTGTGAGGGCGACGCTCTGCCGGCGAGGTCGGTACTCCTGTGTCACGTGCACCTGATCAGGTGCGCGGAGCAGCCACAACCCGTGGACGAGAGCGGCCGACTCGTGACTGAGCACGGCGCGCCCCGTGAGCCGGTGGGCGGTGGCGGCGACGCGGGCACGCGCCAGATGGTCGGCCTCCGCCCAGGTGCTCGCCTCGGCGAGCGGCTCGACGAAGGCGCCGTGGCTCACCCGGACCAGGCCGCCTCGCTGGGCGTCGCGCATCGCGTTGGCACCGAAGTCACGGCTGAGCGTGACGCGAGGAAGAGGCTCAGGCCCCAGGGACACCGCCATGCAGAGACAGTGACGCAGGTCCGCGCAGCAACGCGGAAGCCGAAGGCGCCCAGTGGAGCGCCCCTCCGCGAGCGGTCCCGGTGGAGCACCGTCTCGGTCCGATGGGTCGTACGTTTCGCTCAGCCCGGGGCGCCAGGAAGGGCGACGCAAGAACCGAAAGGGCGACCCAAGCGGGGGGTGGGAGTGGGGGCCAGTGCGGCGAGGGGCGGGGGTGGTATGGGGATGGTCACACACGGTGTCTTCGCGGCCGGGCGGTTGTAGAATTCATCGGCGGCACTCGGGCCTCGGGTGCCACCCCGCCCGTCACTCGGCGCACCGTTCCCGCTCCTCGAGCGATGCCGGCGCCGCCCGGGCACCCCTTCACCGGAGGAGCTCCGCGTATGCCCGTTCGTTCCGACCTGCGTAACGTCGCGATCGTCGCCCACGTCGACCACGGCAAGACCACGATGGTCGACGCCATGCTCTGGCAGTCGGGCGCCTTCGGAGACCACCAGCACGTCGACGAGCGGGCGATGGACTCCGGTGACCTCGAGCGCGAGAAGGGCATCACCATTCTCGCGAAGAACACCACCGTGCGGTACACCGGCCCCGCGGCCGCGGCGCACGGCGCCCCCGACGGCGTGACCATCAACGTCATCGACACTCCCGGCCACGCCGACTTCGGCGGTGAGGTCGAGCGCGGTCTGTCGATGGTCGACGGCGTCGTCCTCCTCGTCGACGCGTCCGAGGGCCCGCTGCCTCAGACCCGCTTCGTCCTGCGCAAGGCGCTCGCCGCCAAGCTGCCGGTCATCATCGTCGTCAACAAGGTCGACCGGCCCGACGCCCGGATCACCGAGGTCGTCGCCGAGGCCACCGACCTGCTCCTGGGCCTGGCCAGCGACCTCGCCGACGAGGTCCCCGACCTCGACCTCGACTCGGTCCTCGACGTCCCCGTCGTCTACGCCTCGGCCAAGGCCCGCCGCGCCTCCCTCGACCAGCCCCTCGACGGCGAGCTGCCCGACAGCCCCGACCTCGAGCCGTTCTTCGCCACCATCCTGCAGAACATCCCCGCCCCGACGTACGAGGAGGGCGCGCCCCTCCAGGCGCACGTCACCAACCTCGACGCCTCCCCGTTCCTCGGCCGCCTCGCGCTGCTGCGCGTCTTCAACGGCGAGCTTCGCAAGGGCCAGAACGTGGGCTGGGCGCGCCGCGACGGCACCCTCAAGCCCGTGCGCATCTCCGAGCTCCTGCGGACCGTGGCGCTGGACCGCGTCCCGACCGATGTTGCGCACGCCGGTGAGATCGTCGCCGTCGCTGGCATCGAGGACATCACGATCGGTGAGTCGCTCGTCGACCTCGAGGACCCGCGCCCGCTGCCGCTCATCACGGTGGACGACCCCGCGATCTCGATGACCATCGGCATCAACACCTCCCCGCTGGCCGGCAAGGTCAAGGGCGCCAAGGTCACCGCTCGCCAGGTCAAGGACCGCCTCGACCGCGAGCTCATCGGCAACGTGTCCCTCAAGGTCCTGCCGACCGACCGTCCCGACGCCTGGGAGGTCCAGGGCCGAGGCGAGCTCGCGCTGGCGATCCTCGTCGAGCAGATGCGCCGCGAGGGCTTCGAGCTCACCGTGGGCAAGCCGCAGGTGGTCACCAAGACCATCGACGGCAAGATCCACGAGCCCATGGAGCGCATGACGATCGACGTCCCCGAGGAGTTCCTCGGCGCCGTCACCCAGCTCCTCGCCCTGCGCAAGGGCCGCATGGAGACGATGACCAACCACGGCACCGGCTGGGTGCGCATGGAGTTCGTCGTCCCCGCCCGTGGCCTCATCGGCTTCCGCACGCGCTTCCTCACCGACACCCGCGGCACGGGCATCGCCTCCTCGATCGCCGAGGGCTACGAGCCGTGGCACGGCCCGATCGAGCTGCGCACCAACGGCTCGATGGTCGCCGACCGCGCCGGCTCGGTCACGCCCTTCGCGATGATCAACCTCCAGGAGCGAGGGTCCTTCTTCGTCGAGCCCACCTCGATCGTCTACGAGGGCCAGGTCGTCGGTGAGAACTCCCGTGTCGACGACATGGACGTGAACATCACCAAGGAGAAGAAGCTGACGAACATGCGCGCGGCGTCCTCGGACACCTTCGAGAACCTCGTGCCCCCGCGCAGGCTCACCCTCGAGGAGTCGCTCGAGTTCGCCGGCAACGACGAGTGCGTCGAGGTGACGCCGGAGTCCATCCGGATCCGCAAGGTCGTCCTCGACGCGACCGAGCGCGCCAAGGCGGTAGCCCGCCTGCGCCGCGCCTGACACCGGGCCGCACGGCGGCCTGGACAAGAATGGGGTGATGATGACGACGCAACCCGAGCACCGGCTGCTCGCCGTCTTCGCGCACCCCGACGACGAGACGATCGGTGCGGGTGGCCTGCTTGCCCTCGCCGCCCGCGCCGGTGTCGACGTCTCCGTCGTCACCTACACCCGCGGTGAGCGCGGCGAGGTGATCCCTGCGGACCTCGCCCACCTCGCCGACGACCCCGAGCAGCTGGCCCGTCGCCGTGAGGCGGAGCTGTCCGCCGCCCTCGCCGAGCTCGGCGCGCACCGCCACCTCTTCCTCGACCAGGTCCCCGCCCTCGAGGGCCGACGGCCCGCCCGCTTCCGCGACTCCGGCATGCGGTGGGTCCGCCCGGGCCTCGCCGGGCCGGCCGAGGACGCCGGACCGGACGCCTTCAGCACCCTCGACGTCGACGTCGTTGCCGGGCTCCTCGCCGTCGTCGTCCGCCACGTGCGCCCGACGGCGGTGCTCACCGAGGAGCCGGGCGGCGGGTACGGGCACCCCGACCACGTCCAGGCGCACCGGGTCACCGCCCGCGCGATCGAGATCGCCGCCGACCCGGCTGAGCCGCTCGGCGGTCTGGCGCCGTGGCAGGTGCCCACCGTCCTGTGGACCGCGCAGGAGGAGTCCCACCTGCGGGCGGCGCTCGCCGAGCTCGCCGACGTCCTGGGCCACCACGCGCCGCTCCACGCCCCGGACGGCACCGTCCTCACGGTGCTCGACCCGGGCGGGGAGCTGCCCTCGCTCGCCGTGCCCGCCTCGGAACTCACCGCGTCCTTCGACGTGCGGCCCGTCGCCGAGCAGGTCCTCGCGGCGCTGCGCCAGCACCGCACCCAGGTCCAGGCCGTCGCGCCGATCGACGGCCGGCGGCTCGTCGGGTACCTGGGGCTGAGCAACGCGGCGCTCGTGCCGGTCCTCGACCGCGTCCACCTGCGCCCCGCCCCCGGCTCCGACGCCACCGCCCTCGCCGCGGTCCTCGCGCACGACGACGGCGCCACCCCGGTCCCGTCGTCGGCGCCGGTCGCCCCCGCACCCGTCCTCTCCGCACCCCAGGCCGCCCCGGAGGACTCCGCGTCGCAGGCCGCCCCGGAGGGCCCCGCCGTCGCCGTCCCGGACGGCGGTGCCGCCACCGCCACCGTCCCGCGCCGCGGCGTCCTCGCCCGGCTCGTCACGAGCGGCGGGACGGTCGGCGTCCTCGTCTCCCTCCTCGCCGGACTCGTCATGGGCGCGCTCGGCACGGTCGTCCACCGCTTCACCCTCGAGGGCTTGCCCGTCGGCATCGTCCTCGGGCTGGCCGGTGTGCTCGCGGCAGCCGTCGCGGCGCGCGCGATCGCGGGCGGTGGCGGGCTCCTGCTCACCGCGCTCGCCGTCGTCGGCCTCACCCAGGCCATGGCCTTCCTCCGCCCCGGTGGTGACGTCCTCGTCACCGACGAGGCCATCGGCTACGTCTGGCTCTTCGGCGCGCCCGTCGCCTGCGTGCTCGCGGCGGTGCTGCCGGCCCGCTGGTTCGGCGACGGCACCCGGGGGAGGCGGACGTGAACGAGGAGCTCGTCGAGCGGTACCGCGCCACCATGCAGCGCCTCGCCGGGGGTGTCGCGGCGGTCTCTGTGCGCCACGGCGCCACCGACCTCGCGATGACGGCCACCGCGCTCACCTCGGTGTCCCTGCGACCGCCGATGGTCCTCTTCTGCGTCCACACCGATGCCCGGCTGCGCGAGGCGCTGGACGACGTCGACACCTGGGCGGTGAGCATCCTCGACGGTGACGCGAAGGTCGCCGCCGAGCGCCTCTCCAGCCCCGGACGCCCCGCCATCGGGCAGCTCGTCGGTGTGGACCACAGCCGCGGCCCGCTGAGCGACGCCGCGCTCGTCGACCAGGCACAGGGCTGGCTCGAGTGCCGCACCCACTGGATCCGCACCGCGGGCGACCACGACGTCGTCGTGGGCGAGGTCCTCGACGCCACGCTCGGCCGCACCGCCACCGGTGCCCTGGTCCACCACCTCGGGCGGCTGCGGCCGCTCGGGGACGCCTGATCTGCGCGTCGCACCGTGACGCGATCCCGGAGGGAAACACGTATGGGAACGGACACGTCGGCCGACGACTCGCTGCTCGTCGACTTCGAGGAGGAGAGCCCGCGACGCCGTCGCCGCGGGTGGGTCGTCGCCCTCGTCGTCCTCGTCCTGCTGCTCGCCGCCTACGCCGGTGCTGCCTGGTACCTCGGTGACCGCGTCCCGCGCGGCGCGACGGTCGCGGGCGTCGACATCGGCGGGCTCACCGCGCAGGAGGCCACCGAGCGGCTCGACGAGGAGCTGGCCGACACGGCCACCGCGCCCGTCCCGGTCTCCCTCGCCGAGAACGAGACGACCCTCGACCCGGCCGCCGCCGGCCTGGAGCTGGACGCCGCCGCCACCGTCGACCGCCTCTCGGGCTTGTCCTTCGACCCGCGCAGCGTCGTCGCCCACCTCTTCGGCACCGAGGAGCACGACCCGGTCGTCCGGGTGGACGAGGCGGCCCTGCGCGCCGAGGTCGAGCGGGTCGCCGCGACGCTCGACGTCGCGCCCGTCGACGGCGCCATCGCGCTCACCGACGGCGAGGCGCAGGTGACCGAGCCGGTGGCCGGCACGGCTGTCGACGTCGACGCCGCCGTCGAGCTCGTCGCCGACTCCTGGATCAGCGGGGAGCGTCCGCTCGAGCTGGCGGGCGAGGAGGTCGCGCCCGCCATCACCGCCGACGCCGTCCGGACGGCGATGGACGAGGTGGCCCGCCCGCTCACGCGCTCGCCGGTGGCCGTCGACATCGACGGACGGCTCATCGAGCTCACCCCGGCGCACCTCACCTCCGTCGCGACCCTCGAGCCCACCGACGACGGCGCCCTCGAGCTGCGGCTCGACGGCGAGGCGCTCGTCGACCTCGTCCTCGAGCTCGACCCCGAGGTGCGCACCGAGGCACGCGACGCCCGCATCGTCCTTCAGGACGGGCGACCGACCATTGTGCCCGGGGCGACCGGGATGGACGTCGACGAGGAGGTCCTCGTCGAGACCGTGGCCGCGGCCGCCGTCTCCAGCTCCGACCGCACCGCCGAGGCGCGGCTCGTCGAGGTCGAGCCCGAGTTCACGGCCGCCGACGCCGAGGCCCTCAAGGTCACCGAGGTGGTCTCGGAGTTCGCCACGCCCTTCCACAACGACCCTCAGCGCACGCGCAACCTCGTCGTCGGGGCGGAGAAGATCTCCGGCACCCTCGTCAAGCCCGGAGAGACCTTCAGCCTCATCGAGGCTCTGGGTCCGATCACCGCCGAGCGGGGCTTCGTGTCCTCCGGCGTCGTTGTCGACGGCCTGGAGACGAGCGGGATGGGCGGTGGCCTCTCCCAGGTGTCCACGACCGTCTTCAACGCCGCCTTCTTCGCGGGTATGCAGCTCGACGAGTTCCAGACCCACTCCCACCACTACGCGCGCTACCCCGAGGGCCGTGAGGCCACGCTCTTCACCCCGAGCGTGGACCTGCGCTGGACCAACACCACGCCCTACGGCGCGCTCGTCCAGGGATGGGTGTCCGGCGGGAAGCTCCACGTGCGGCTGTGGGGCACCGAGCACTTCGACGTCACGACGAGCACCAGCGAGCGCTTCAACTTCACCCAGCCCTCGACCGTCTACAGCTCCGCGTCCGGCTGCGTCCCGAACAGCTCGCCGGAGCGTGGCTTCAGCGTCACGGTGTCGCGCACCGTGTCGCTCGACGGCGCCGAGGTCGACAGCAACTCGTGGACCACGCGCTACATCCCGTGGGACCGCGTCGTGTGCGGCTCGGCGCCCAGCGGCGGCTGAGCTAGCCCCGCCGGGGCGCGCGCCGCGGCGGGGGTGGCGGCACCGGCTTGCCGATGACCGCGTCCGCCGCGGCCACCCGCACCGGGCCGCGCCGCGTGTGGACGACGGCGGCGTCGTCGTCCGCCTCGACGAGGTCACCGAGCGCGTCGGAGAAGCCTCCCTCGGCGCGCCGGTAGCGGATGACCACGCGCGTGCCCACCGGCCAGTCCGCCCACAGCGTTCCCATCCGGCCATTGTCACCCGCCCGTCCAGCGGGCGGGACGCGCTGCAACGCGGGGCGGATGAGGGATACTGGCAGAGCACCGACAGGCGGCGGTACCCACGCCGCAGAGGGAGGGAACCCGTGACCTACGTCATCGCGCAGCCCTGCGTGGACGTCAAGGACCTGGCTTGTGTCGACGAGTGCCCCGTGGACTGCATCTACGAGGGCAAGCGCATGCTCTACATCCACCCCGACGAGTGCGTCGACTGCGGCGCCTGCGAACCCGTGTGCCCCGTCGAGGCGATCTACTACGAGGACGACACCCCGGAGCAGTGGTCGGCCTTCTACGGCGCCAACGTCAACTTCTTCGACGACATCGGCTCCCCCGGTGGAGCGGCCAAGATGGGCCTCATCGACAAGGACCACCCGCTGGTGGCCGCCCTCCCGCCGCAGGCCTGAGGTGGCGCTGTTCGGCGACGCGCTGCCGAGCTTCCCCTGGGACAGCCTCGCCGGCGCCCGGGACCGGGCGCGGGCGTACCCCGGCGGGATCGTCGACCTCTCGGTCGGCACACCCGTGGACCCCACCCCCCAGGTGGTGCGGGACGCGCTCGTCGCCGCGGCCGACTCACCCGGCTACCCGACGACGCAGGGCACCGACCGCCTGCGTGAGTCGGTGGTCGGCTGGTTCGCCCGCCGCCGCGGCGTGCCCGGGCTCAGCCCCGAGCAGGTGCTGCCGACCATCGGCTCCAAGGAGCTCGTGGCGCTGCTGCCCGCCATGCTCGGGCTGGGGGCCGGGGACGTCGTCGTCCACCCGCAGATCGCCTACCCCACCTACGACGTCGGGGCGCGCCTGGCCGGTGCGGAGCCGTTCCCGGCGGACGCGACCACCGCCGTCGGGCCCGGTCCGGTGCGGCTCGTGTGGCTCAACTCCCCGTCCAACCCGACCGGCCGGGTGCTCGGCGTCGAGCACCTGCGCAAGGTGGTCGAGTGGGCGCGGGCGCGCGGCGCCGTCGTCGCGAGCGACGAGTGCTACGCAGAGCTCGGCTGGGCCGAGCCGTGGGCGTCGCAGGGCGTGCCGAGCCTCCTCGACCCGCGCGTGTGCGGGGACAGCCACGACGGCCTGCTCGTCCTGTACTCGGCGAGCAAGCAGTCCAACCTCGCCGGTTACCGCGCGGCCTTCGCGGCCGGCGACCCCACGCTCGTGGGCCGTCTCCTCGAGCTGCGCAAGCACGCCGGCATGATCATGCCCGGCCCTGTCCAGGCCGCCCTCGCCGCCGCGCTGGACGACGACGAGCACGTGGCCGTGCAGCGCGAGCGTTACCGCGCCCGGCGCGAGGTCCTCCTCGCCGCGTGCTCGGCCGCGGGGCTGGTCGTCGCCCCCGAGAGCGAGGCGGGCCTCTACCTGTGGGCCACCACCGCGGGGGAGGCCGGCTGCCGCGCGATCGTCGCCGCGCTGGCCGAGCGTGGCATCCTCGCGGCGCCCGGGGAGTTCTACGGCCCCGCGGGTGCCCGGCACGTGCGCATCGCGCTCACCGCGAGCGACGAGCGGGTCGCCGCGGCGGCCGAGCGGCTCTCGACGGGGCCGTTGCTGCCCTGAGGCGGGGTGTCGTGCGTCACGTCGTGACGGACAAGTCCGGCGGCTCCCCGGTTCCGGTCCAGCCGGTGGTATGGCTTACCCTTCATGGAGGAACCACCCCACACGACCGTGCGGACCGATGAGGCCTCCGCCTCCGACGGTGCGGACGGTGCCGGGGCCACGAGCACCCGGCGTACCGATCCTTGAGGAGGCAGTACATGTCCGAGGCCACCCCCACCCCGGCAACGTTCGAGGTCGACGGAACGCGACTGGAGTTCGACCGGGTGCCGGCGGCCGAGGGCAACGACGGGGTGAAGATCTCCTCGCTGCTCAAGGAGACCGGCCTCGTCACGCTCGACCCCGGCTTCATGAACACCGCGTCCACGACGTCGGCGATCACCTACATCGACGGCGACGCCGGCATCCTGCGCTACCGCGGCTACCCGATCGACCAGCTCGCCAAGGGTTCCTCCTTCCTCGAGGTGGCCTACCTCCTCATCAAGGGCGCGCTGCCGACGGCGGACGAGCTCGAGGCGTTCACCGAGCGCATCCACAAGCACCGTCTCCTCCACGAGGACTTCAAGGCCTTCTTCACCGCTTTCCCGGCCAACGGGCACCCCATGGCGATCCTCCAGTCCGGCGTCTCCGCGCTGGCCACCTACTACCAGCACACCCTCGACCCCCGGGACGAGGAGCAGGTCGAGCTCGCCACCGTGCTGCTCATGGCCAAGGTGCCGACGATGATCGCCTACATCGCCAAGCGCGCCCTGGGCCTGCCGCTGCTCTACCCGGACTCCTCCAAGTCCTACGTCGAGGACTTCTACCGGCTCACCTTCCACCTGCCCTACCAGGACCACGACGTCGACCCGGCGCTCACCAAGGCGCTGGACATGCTCCTCATCCTCCACGCCGACCACGAGCAGAACTGCTCGACGTCGACCGTACGCATGGTGGGTTCCTCGAACGCCAACATCTACTCGGCGGTCTCGGCCGGTGTCGGCGCCCTGTCCGGCCCGCTTCACGGGGGCGCGAACGAGTCCGTCCTCGAGATGCTTACCACCATCCAGGCCTCCGGCGGCGACGCCTCGGAGTTCATGCGCAAGGTGAAGAACAAGGAGGACGGCGTCCGCCTCATGGGCTTCGGCCACCGGGTCTACAAGAACTACGACCCGCGCGCGGCCATCGTCAAGGACGCCGCCGACGAGGTGCTCGGCAAGCTCGGCAAGTCCGACGAGCTGCTCGACATCGCCATGGGCCTGGAGGAGATCGCCCTCAACGACGACTACTTCATCGAGCGCAAGCTCTACCCGAACGTCGACTTCTACACCGGCCTCATCTACAAGGCCATGGGCTTCCCGACCCAGATGTTCACCCCGCTCTTCGCCATGGGTCGCATGCCCGGGTGGATCGCCCAGTACCGCGAGATGATCGCCGACCCGACGACGAAGATCGGGCGCCCGCGCCAGGTCTACACCGGTGAGACCGAGCGGGAGTACCCCGCCGGCCGCTGACGCCACCCGACGCCACCGCCCCGGCGGCCCGGTCCCCTCGCGGACGGGCCGCCGGGGCGCTGTCGTCAGGACTCGAGGGACAGGTCGACCAGCCCGAGCTGGGAGGCCCGGATGAGGGTCTGCACCCGGTCACGCACCCCGAGCTTGCTCATGATCTGGGTCATGTGCGCCTTGACCGAGGCCTCGGAGAAGTGGATGCGCTCGGCGATCTCCGCGTTGTTGAGGCCGCGGGCGAGGAGCTGGAGCACCTCGCGCTCCCGCACGGTGAGGCTCCCGAGCACCGACTCGTCGACGTGGGCGGACGTGCTCTCCCGGACGCTGCGGACGAGCGCCAGCGCGATCGACGGCGCGAGCACCGCCTCCCCGGCGTGGACCTTGCGGATCGCGGCGGTGATGTCCGCCGGGCCCATGTCCTTGACGAGGTAGCCCGCCGCCCCCGCCTTGAGCGCCGCGACGACGTGCTCCTGGCCGCTGAAGGTGGTCATCGCGATGACAGGAACCTCCGGGTGCTCCCGGCTGAGCACCTCCATCGCCGCGACACCGTCGACGACCGGCATCTCCAGGTCCATGAGGACGACGTCGGGGTGGTGCGACTCGACCATGGCGATGCCGACCTTGCCGTTGGGGGCGACCCCCGCGCACACCATGCCCTCGGCGCTGTTGACGAAGACGGCCAACGCCTCGGACATGAGCGGCTGGTCGTCGACGATCAGCACCCGGATGTGCTCCATGTCGGGCAGTCTAGGGCGAGCCGTGAGGCTGCCCTGCTAGACGAAGGTCAAGGCGGGCGTAGCGGACCGTCGAGGGCTCTGGGCAGCACCCCGCTGAGACAGTTGCCGCGACCAACGTCGGTCCACCGAAGGAGCTCTCATGAAGACTGCAGTCTCCGCCCTCGTCGCCGTCCTCCTCGTCGCAGGCCCGTCGGCCGCTGCGGTGAACGCCCCGGCCGACCCCACCGGCAGCTCGATCGCTGTGGCCGGGGAGAGCCGGGGCACCACCGGGTTCTTCCACGACCTCATGTGCGTGGTCCTCAAGAAGCGCTGCTGAGTCGCCCCGTCCCGGCCCGCCGGCCGGTAGCCTCGGGCTGTGGACCGGGGGTACCGGCCGCCGCCGGCCGGCAGCCGGCGCGCGGGCCTGTGGACGAGTGCGCCGCTCGCCTCCTGGGCGCGCGTCCTCGTCGTCGTCGCTGCTGCGATCGTCGGCACCCTCGACCTCGCCGACGTCCTCGCCGACGGCGAGGGCCCGCTCGACGCGGTCGTCGTCGTCGCCGTCTACCTCGCGCTGGCACTCGTCGCCTACCGCGTCACCGTCGGTGCGGCCGCGGTCATGGTCGTCATGCTCGTCAGCGCCACCACCGAGCTGTGGCTCCCGACCGGCATCATCGGTCTCGCGCTCAGCGGGGTGGTCGTGGGCAAGGCGACGCCCCGCTTCGCCGCCGGCTACGTCACCGCCTCGCTCCTGTGGCTCGTCCTCGTCCTCCTCGCCCACGAGAACTCCCGGGCCGTCGCCTTCGTCCCGGTGGCCGTCCTCGTCGCCTCGGTGAGCGTCGGGGCGGCGTACGCCGCGCTCTCCCAGCGCAGCGCCGCCGCCGCGGACCGGATCTCGGGCTTCGAGGAGGAGCGCGCCCGCTCGCTGGCGGAGGAGCGGGACCGGATCGCCCGGGAGCTGCACGACATCGTCGCGCACCACGTGACGATGGCGTCGATGCACGCGGACGTCGTGTCGATGTCAAAGGACGCGCAGCAGCGGGACAGGTCCCTGCGCGTCATCGCCGAGTCCACCCGCCAGGCGCTCACCGAGCTGCGCTGGATGCTGCGCGTGCTGCAGACACCGGAGGAGCTCGCCGGGCCGGGGGAGAAGTCGTTGCGCCTGGAGGCGACCATGGCGGCGGTGCGCGAGCACCTCCACGCCCTCGGGCTGCGCACGGAGGTCGACTACGACCCCGCCGTCCTCGCGGGCCTGCCCCTGGAGCTCGACGTCGCCCTGGGACGGATCCTCCAGGAGGCGGCGACCAACGTCGTCAAGCACGCCGACCCCCGTCAGCCGGTCGCGCTGCGCGCGACCCGGGAGGCCGGCCGGCTGTGCCTGGAGCTGCGCAACGCGGTCGGTGAGGCGTCGGACCTGCCCTCCTCGGGCCTCGGGCTGGGCAACATGAGCGCGCGCGCACGGGAGCACGGCGGGACGGTGACCGGGTCCCGCGAGGGCGACACGTGGGTGCTGCGCTGCGTCGTCCCCGTCGCCTGACTCTCTCGACGAAGGTCGGGGGTCGGAGTCGCGGATCGGGTATCGCGCCGGGTACGGCGCCCTCCCTAGCGTCGGTTCCCACGGACAACACCGTCCGGAACCACACGAAGGAGTGCGCACATGAAGACTTCAGCGATCGGCACGGACGCCGTCCGTGCCGCCGGCGTCGCGGGGGCGGTCACGCTGCTCGCCGTCGCGATCCTGCTGCTGACCCCGGCCCTGGGCACCAGCAGCCTCCTCGGGGCGGCGGAGCTCGCCCCGGACCTCAAGGTCCACCTCGGCATCAGCGGGGCCGCCGCCGTCGGCATCTGGAACGCCTTCAACAGCCCGTGGGCCATGGCGCTGTCGCTGGCGCTGGTCCCGCTCGGCTTCGGGGCGTGGGCCGTGACCATCCGTCTCACCTTCGCCGCGCTCGTCCGGCAGCTCGGCAAGCAGGCGGCCCGCAAGGCCGCCCTGACCTTCTGAGGCGGCTGACATGAGGAACGCGTGGGTGCTGTGGCGGATGGACGTGCTCCGTCGTCAGCGTGCCTGGACCGTCCGGGTTCCCGGGCTGCTGCCCACGCGCAGGCACGTCGTCGCGCTGGTGGTCACGCTCGCCGTGGCCGTCACCGTGGCGACGTGCCTCGTCCTCGTGGGCGTCCTGCCCGCAGCGGGGGAGGGCCGGGACCGGCTGCTCGAGGGCGGCGCCGCTCTCCTCCTCGTCCTTGCGCTGCTCCGGGTACTCACCGGGCTGAGCCCGGCCGGCGCCGTCACCGCCTACGAGCAGGCCGACCTCCGGCTGGTCTCCCGCACCCCGCTGCGCGGCGCCGACCTCTACCTCGGGCGGGTCTGGCTCACCCAGCTCGTCCCGCAGGCCGCCGGTCTCCTCCTCCTCGGGCTCGCCGTCGCCGTCGCCGCCCTCGTCACCGGCACGCCGGCACGAGCGCTCGTGCCGCTCGCGGGTGCCGGGCTGCTGTACGTCGCCGCGTCCGGCCTCGCCATGACGCTGTCCTGCCTCCTGTTCACCCTCGTCCTGCGGCTTCCGCCCGTCCTTGTCGGGCCGGGACTCTTCGGGCTGGGGCTGCTGGTGCCCGTGGCGCTCACCACGCTCGCCGTCTCCGTCTCCCCGGTGCTCCTCGCGGCGGGTCGTGAGGGCGGGGATCTCACGTCCTGGCCCGGTGCCCTCCTCTCCGACCCGCGCGTCGAGTCGGTCCTGGCCGTGGTCCGCACCCCCGAGGGGCTGGCGCTGTGCGGTGCCGCGACCGCGCTGGCGCTCGCCGCGGGCCTCGCCGTCGCCCATCTCGCGCTGCCCACGAACCTCCACCGCGTGCGCAGCCGGCTGTCCGGCGGGCACCGGTGGCGCACCACCCGGCCCTTCCCGCTCACGCCGGCCCGGGCGACGGCGGACAAGGACCTGCGTCTCCTGCTGCGCCGTGGGCTGCCCGCCTGGCAGCTCCTCGACGACGTCCTCACCCTCCTGCCCGTGCTCGTCGGGGTCGGCCTCGCCGGGCAGGTGGTGGCCGCCACCTCCGCGGACCCCTTCCTCGGTCATCTCGCCACCCTCGCCAACGCCGGGCTCGTCGTCGTCATCCTCGGCATGGCCTCCGAGGCGCTGACCCCGCTCCTCACCTCCGACGCCGACGGCCCCACCTTGCGCCTGCTGCGCTGGCACCCGGCCGCCTACCGCGGCTACCTCGCCGCGAAGTCCGCCGTCGCCGCCACCATCCTCGCCGTCGTCGGCATCGCCTGCGCCGGGCTCGTCCACACCGTGGCGCCGTGGCCAGGGGCGGCGCTCGGTGCGATGGCCGTGGTCGCCGTCGTCGCGGCCGTGGGGGAGGCCGTCTGCGTCGTCGTCGGCTCCGCGCACCGTCCCGCGCTCTTCCGCAAGGACCTGGGCATCGCGGACCTGGAGCCCTCC
Source organism: Georgenia satyanarayanai (assembly GCF_023715365.1). Classification (GTDB taxonomy): domain Bacteria; phylum Actinomycetota; class Actinomycetes; order Actinomycetales; family Actinomycetaceae; genus Oceanitalea; species Oceanitalea satyanarayanai_B. The sequence goes on along the minus strand of NZ_JAMBNZ010000016.1, from coordinate 9,412 downwards.
GTGCGGCTGGCGAGCGGGGTCGTCACCGCGGTCGTCGTCACCACCACCACCCCGCTCGTCGTGCTCGCCTCGGTGTGGACCGGGGCCGTGCCCGTCGCCGTCACGGTGCTCGCGGTGCTCGCCGCGGTCCCCGTCGCCCACGCCACCGCCGGCCGACTGGCCCCGGCGGTCCACCGCAACCTCGTGAAGGGAGACACCCGTGCGACTGCAGCACGCCGACGCGCCGCCACCGGGGTCTGACCCGGTGCTCGCCCACCTCGCCGGAGCGGGGGTCGAGATCGGTGACTCCCGCATCCTCCAGGACGTCGACCTCACCCTCGCGGCCGGGGACGTCGTCCTCGTCAGCGGCCCCAACGGTGCCGGGAAGTCCACCCTGCTCCGGCTCCTCGCCGGTGAGGTGACGGCGTCGCACGGCACCGTCACCACGCGCGCGGGGCTGCGCGTCGCGCTGCTCGGTGACGCGCCGGTGCTCTACGACGTCCTCACCGTCACCGAGCACATCGAGTTCTTCGCCCGCTTCTGGCAGCGCCGCGTCGATACCGCCGCCCTGCTCGCGCAGCTGCGGCTGGACCACGTGGCCCGCTCCTTCGGTCGTGACCTCTCCCTCGGGGAGCGTCAGCGGCTCTCCCTCGCCCTGCTCACCGTCGGTGAGCCCGAACTCGTCCTCATGGACGAGCCGTTCAACGGGCTCGACGGGGACACCGCCGAGCTGCTGCGCGGGCTCATCACCACCTGGGCCGAGCGCGGCGGGGCCGTCGTCGTCGTCGCGCACACGGTGGGGGACATGCGCGGGGTGGCGCGCCGCCGCGTCGTCGTCGAGCGGGGCACCGTCACCGCCGACGGGCCTGCTGAGCTGCCCGACGCCGTCGGGCCGGCCGGGCGGGTGAGGTGGTGAGCGTGCTCGCGCCGACGCGAGCCGCCCCCGGGCGGCGCGAGACGGCTCCCCGCCGGCGCGAGACGGCGCTGGGCGTGACGGCCGCCGTCGTCGTCCTCCTCCCGCTCCTCGTCGCCGGGGCGGTCGGGCACCAGGTCGAGCAGGTCGCCCCCGGCGGGACCGACCTCGGCGGGCTCGACGTCCTGCGCCACAACCTGCGCCTCGGGCTGGCGATCAGTGTCCTCGGCTGGCTCACCCTCGGGGTCGGCGCCGCCGGTGTCGCGGCCGTCGGCTCGGTGGCCTCCGGCTACGTCCTCGGCGCCCACGTCGCCGACCTCGGGTGGGGCGCCACCCTCGCCCTCGTCCCCCACCTCGTGCCCGAGCTGCTCGCCTTCGTCGCCTTCACCGGCGCCGGGCTCCACGGCGCGGTGTGGGTGTGGTCCTACGTCCGCGGGGCCGCCCCTGCGCGCGCCCTCACCCGCGCCGTCCTCGCCGCCACGGGCTGGACCGCTGCCGGCACCATCCTGCTCGTCGCCGCCGCGGCGCTCGAGTCGACCGTCATCTGACCAAGGAGACCCCATGGACACGCTCTTCGACCGGTCCGCCAGCACGGGAGCACAGCCGCCGGGCAACGTGCTCCTGCGACTCCTGCCGGTGGGCGCCGCACCGTTCCTCGCCCTCGTCGCGATCCTCGTCCTCCCCGGCGTCCTCGGGATCACGGTCGGCCTCGGCATCCTCGCCGTGAGCCTGCTGTTCCTCCTGCCCTTCGTGCGCTCGACGGCCATGCGGGTGGCGCTGTCCGCCGTCGTCGTCGGCTACCTCGCGGTCGCCACGGGGGTCATGGTGCTGGAGCACACGTCATGACCGCCGCGCCCGCGCCCACCGCGGTCCGGGCACCGCTGCTCGTGGTGCTCGGCTCCCCGTCCCGGCTCTTCGCGTCCCTCGACCGGGACGGCGCCGCCCGCCCGGTCGTGCTGCTCCTCCTCGCCGTGCTGCCGCTCGCCCCGCTCCTCACCGGCGTCGTCGCCAGTGACGCGCTCGCGCGGGAGTTCGGGGGCAACCCGGAGACGGTCGACCTCGTCCCCAACGCCCCCTTCATCGCCGTGGCCCTCGGGGTCGCCGCGCTCGTGCTGCAGCTGGTGCTCCTCCTCATGCACCTGCTCGTCTTCAGCCTCTCCGTGCGCGTCGCCGGCACCGACGCGACCGTACGCCGCATCACCACGGCCTGGCTCTTCGCGATCCTGCCCCTCGTGCTGCGGCAGGTCGTCATCTCCGGTGTCACCCTCGTGGCCGGTGCCGAGTGGTACGCCGAGCGGTCCTGGCTCGTCCAGATGGCCGACCCCTTCCTCGTGTGGACGGCCGTCCTCCTGTTCCTCGCCTGCCGTCGGGCCCTGGGCCTGGGCCGCACCGCGAGCGTCGTCGTCACCTTCCTCTCGAGCTTCGTCGGGCTGCTCAGCCCGCTCGCCGAGGCGGTGCTGGGATGAGCGGCGTCGTTCTCGACGGCCTCGTCGCGGCGCGCGGCACGCGGAGGGTGCTCGACGGCGTCAGCGCCACCTTCCCGCAGGGGCGTGTCACCGGCCTGGTCGGGACCAACGGGGAGGGCAAGTCGACCCTCCTTCGCGTGCTGTGCGGTCTCCTGCGCCCGACGGCGGGAGGCGGGACCGTCCTCGGCCACCCGCTGGACGCGCCGCACCGCTACGTCCACCGGGTCGGCGCCGTCATCGACGGGCCCGCCCTGCTCGACGGGCACAGCGTCCGGCGCAACGCCGAGGTCGTTGCCGCCTCGGCCGGGGTGCCGGCCCGGCGGGCCGGCGAGGCCCTGGAACAGGTGGGCCTCGGCGGGGCGTCGGCCGTGCGCGCAGGCCAGCTGTCGATGGGCATGCGCCAGCGACTGTCCCTCGCCACCGTGCTCCTGCGCGACCCCGACGTCGTCCTCCTCGACGAGCCCACCAACGGCCTGGACCCCGTCGCCGTGCTCGGCCTCGCCACGATCATCCGCACCGCGGCGGCGGAGGGGCGCTGCGTGGTCGTCACCAGCCACGACGTCCACCTGCTCGAGCGGGTGTGCGACCGGGTGGTCGTGCTCCGGGGGGGCCGCGCCGTCCACGAGGGCGAGCTGGCCGAGCTGCTCGGCGCGCCGCCCGCACCCCCGGCGGTGCCCGGCCTGGCGGACCGCCTCGGCGCGCTCATGGCGCCGGCGGGCGCGTCCGGCATGGGGGTCGTCGCATGAGCGCCGTCGCTGCCGCCACCGCGCCTGCCGGTGGGTTGCGCCGGGCGTGGGCGGCCGAGTCGCTCAAGCGGGAGGCGCGGGGCGTGCGCCCGGCGGTGGCGGGGGCCTTCGTGCTCGGGCTCCTCGTGGCCGTCCTCGTCACCGGGCTGGCCGCCGTCACGGGCGGTACCGTGCCCTCGGAGGGCGCGGGCCTGCCCTACACGGTGGGCGGCTTCGGTGAACCCGCCGGGGCGAGCGCCGTCGCCCGCTTCCTCGCACCCCAGGTCGCGGTGCTGGCGGTCTTCCTCATCGCCCCGTCGGTCGGCCGCGACCTGCGCAGCCGGCTCGCCCAGGTGCAGCTGTCCACCGGCCTCGCCCCGCGCCAGCTCGTGCTCGCCGCGTGGCTGCACGCCACCCGCCGCTGGACGGCGCTGGCCGGGGCGGCCACCGCGGGGACGGTTGCCGGCACCGGAGTGATCCTCGTCGCGCGGGGCCGCGGGCTCGGTGGCTGGCTGCACGGGGAGACGGTCCTGCTCGTCGCCTCCGTGCTCGCCGGGACGGTCGTGCTCGGGGCGCTCGTCCTCGCCGTCTCCCTCGTCCTCGTCTTGGCGACGGGCTCACCCCTGGCGGCAGCAGCGCTGGTGCTCGGGTGGTCCGCACTCGTCGAACCGGTCCTGCTCGTCGTCGCGACCGAGCCCCGGCTGCTGCTGGGGACGCACCTCAAGGCGCTCGCGTGGGGCTCCCAGCACGTCGACGCCGGGTGGGTGCTCACCGTGCTCGGGGCGCTCGGCGTCACCGCGGCTGCCCTGGCGCTCGCGCCGGCGACCCTGCGCGCCCGGGTGTGCCGCTAGGAGATCCGGACACCGTCGCCCGGGCCGCCGCCGTCGGCCGGCTCCCAACCTGTCTCGTTGCCGCCCGAGCGCTGCCACACCTGGCCGGCGACCTCGACCGTCGTCGCGCCCGTCTCGACCGCGGTCGCCACCGCCCAGTGAGCCACGGCCCACGCCATCCGCTGCGGGTCCTCCCCGGGCAGTGCGGCGGACCCGACGACGACGGCGCCGTCGGCCGCCGTCGCCGTGATCCCGAAGTCCTGCTCCAGCCGCGCGCTGACCGCCGCGGCCGGGGACGCGGCGGCGTCGGGCTCGGGCAGGTGGCAGGTGAGGGAGGCCGGAGAGTGGCCGGTGAGGGCGGACGCGAAGGCGCGACCCTCCGGCTCGTGGTCGGCGTAGGCCTCGGGGTAGCCCGAGCGCTGGACGGTCTGCGCGGCCTCGGTGACCGGCAGCTCGGTGTAACCGGGCACCTGCACGAGGCCGTCGAGGAAGGCGTTGGTCGCGTACACCGGGTCGGTCACCTGCTCCGGCGTGCCCCAGCCCTGGGAGGGGCGCTGCTGGAAGAGCCCGAGGGAGTCACGGTCGCCGTAGTCGATGTTCCGCAGCTTCGACTCCTGGACCGCCGTCGCGAGCGCGATGGTCGCGGCGCGGGCGGGCAGCCCCCGGCGGACGGTGACCGCGGTGATGAGGGCGGCGTTGTCCGCCTGGTCCGCGTCCAGGACGTGGCGGGTGCCGTCGTCGAGCACGACGGCGCAGGTCTCGCTCACGCGGTCCGGCACCAGCCGCGTGAGGAGGAGGGCGACCCCGCCGACGGCGAGCACGACGAGCGCGAGCACCCCGACGGTGCCACGCAGCAGCCTGCTACGCATGGAGGGCGTCGTTGAGCGTGATGCCCGTCCCCGTCCGGGTGAGTGCCTCGACGGCGCCGGTCACGGAGTGGCGCCGCAGGAGCAGGTTCGGCAGGCCCGACAGCTCGCGGGCGGCGACGACCGTGGGTGAGGCGGCGGAGTCCCCGGGGGCCGTCAGGACGGTCACCTTCGTGCCGGCGGTGACGTACAGACCGGCCTCGACGACGCAGTCGTCACCGAGGGAGATCCCGGTCCCGCTGTTGGCGCCGATCAGGCAGCGCCGGCCGATGGTGATGCGCTCCTCGCCGCCGCCGGAGAGCGTGCCCATGATCGAGGCGCCGCCACCGACGTCCGTGCCGTCACCGACGACGACGCCCTGGGAGATGCGGCCCTCGACCATCGAGCGGCCCAGCGTCCCGGCGTTGAAGTTGACGAAGCCCTCGTGCATGACGGTGGTGCCCGGCGCGAGGTGGGCCCCCAGGCGCACCCGGGAGGAGTCGGCGACGCGCACGCCGCTGGGGACGACGTAGTCGGTCATCCGCGGGAACTTGTCGACGCCGTGGACGGTGAGGTGGCCGTCGCGCGCGCGCAGCCGCACCCGGGTCTGGTCGAAGCCCTCGACGGCGCAGGGGCCGGCCGAGGTCCACACGACGTTGGGCAGCACCTCGAAGATCCCGTCGAGGTTGAGGGAGTTCGGCGCCGCGACGCGGTGGGACAGCAGGTGCAGGCGCAGGTAGGCGTCCACGGTGCTCGTGGGAGGGGCGTCGAGGTCGATCTCCGCCGTGACGACCCGGCTGTGGACGCCGCGGGCCTCGTCGCGGCGCTCGGCGACCGGCAGGGCGGTGGCGGCCGTGGATCCGGCCCCCTCCGCGCCGTCGACCGTGGGGTCGGGGTACCAGACGTCGAGGACCGTGCCCCCCTCCGTGACCGTGGCCAGGCCGGTTGCGCGTGCGAGACGTGCCGTCATGGGGGACAGCCTACGAGGGCCCGGGGACGCTCCCGGACGCCGTCCGTGTGCCCCGCCTCACGGAGTCCTCCCGGGAGGTCGCCGCTGGTGGAGCGGCCGCCGGGCCGGCGCAGGAAGCCACCGATTGCGGAGGGCGGGGGTGGCGGGACAGGGTGGTGCGGTGGCCGACTCGCTGACCCCGCCGGACCCGCGCTCGCCGCACCGGCCCGGTGACGGCTGGGTCGAGTGCCGCTGCGGGCACCGGCACTGGGGGCGCCACGGCGCCGCGGGCCTGGTGCTGTGGCGGCCGCTGCACCACCCGGCCACCGGCCCGCACGACTACGCCGTCGTCCTGCAGCACCGCGCGCTGTGGAGCCACCACGGCGGCACCTGGGGCCTGCCCGGCGGTGCGGTCGACCCCGGTGAGACGGACGTCGAGGGGGCGCTGCGCGAGGCGCAGGAGGAGGCCGCCCTCCCGCCGGCGGGTATGGCGGTGCGGGCGAGCCACCGCCTCCAGCACCCGGACTGGTCCTACACGACCGTCGTCGCCGAGGCGGTGGAGGACGTCGAGCCGCGGGTCAGCGACCCGGAGAGCCTCGGAGTGGCCTGGGTCGAGGGCGCCGCCGTGCGTGACCGCCCGCTGCTCCCGGCCTTCGCGGACGCGCTGCCTGCGCTGCGCGCGCTGCTCGGGCGCCGGCTCGTGCTCGTCGTCGACGGCGCCAACACGATGGGCTCGCGGCCCGACGGCTGGTGGCGTGACCGCGCCGCCGCGACGACCCGGCTGCGCGACGAGCTGGTCACCCTCGCCACGACCGGCCTGCCCGCCGAGCGCGTCGGCCTGCCCGGGCACACCTGGTACCCGCACGTCGTCCTCGTGGCCGAGGGACGTGGGAGGGGAGCGGCCGGGATCCCGGCCGCCGACGGCGTGGGCCGGGTCGACGTCGTCGACGCGCCGGGGGAGGGCGACGACGAGATCGCGGCCCAGGCCGAGCGGCATGTGCGGGAGGGGGCCGACGTCGTCGTCGTCACCGCCGACCGTGAGCTGCGCGGACGCGTCGAGGCGAGCGGCGCCCGGGCCGCGGGACCGTCCCTCGTACTGGGGTAGCCGCTACTCGTCGATGTCGCAGATGACGGTGCCGGCCGAGACGTTCTGGCCGACGGCGGCCTGCAGCCCGCGCACCTTCCCGGAGCGGTGGGCGACGAGCGGCTGCTCCATCTTCATCGCCTCGAGGACGACGACGAGCTCGCCGGCCGCGACCGTCGCGCCGTCCTCGACGGCGACCTTGACGATCGTGCCCTGCATGGGGGAGGTGAGGGAGCCGTTGCTCGAGGCGGCGGCTCGGGCGCCGCTGCGGCGGGCGGGACGGCGGACCGCACCGCGGCCCCCGCGGCCGGCGCCGATGCCCAGGCCGGCGGGCAGCACGACCTCCAGCCGCTTGCCCCCGACCTCGACGACGACCCGCTCGGTCGCGTCGTCGGGGGTGTCGGGCGTGACGGCGGTGGGGGCGACCGGCGCCCCGAGCTGGGAGAGGCGCTCGGCGAAGTCGGTCTCGATCCACGTCGTGTGGACGGTGAAGGAGGAGGGATCCGCGGCGGCGAACTCCGGCGCGTCCAGCACGGCGCGCGCGAAGGGCAGGACCGTGGGGATGCCGGTGACCTCCAGCTCGCGCAGCGCCCGGCGGGCGCGCTGCAGCGCCTGCTGCCGGTCGGCGCCGGTGACGATGAGCTTGGCGAGCATGGAGTCGAAGGCCCCGGAGACGGTGTCACCGGCGCAGACGCCGGTGTCGACGCGCACGCCCGGGCCACCGGGCCAGGTGAGGGAGGAGATGGTGCCGGGCGCGGGCAGGAAGCCGGCGGCCGGGTTCTCCCCGTTGATGCGGAACTCGATGCTGTGGCCGCGGGTGGGCACCGCGGTGTAGCCGAGCGGCTCACCGGCCGCGACACGCAGCTGCTCGCGGACGAGGTCGATGCCGGTGACCTCCTCGGTCACCGGGTGCTCGACCTGCAGGCGGGTGTTGACCTCGAGGAAGGAGACGGTGCCGTCGGCGCCGATGAGGAACTCGCAGGTGCCGGCCCCGACGTAGCCCGCCTCGCGCATGATGGCGGTCGACGCCTCGCGGAGCAGGGCGTCCTGCTCGGGGGTGAGGAAGGGCGCGGGCGCCTCCTCGACGAGCTTCTGGTGACGGCGCTGGAGGGAGCAGTCGCGGGTGGAGACGACGACGACCGTGCCGTGCTCGTCGGCCAGGCACTGGGTCTCGACGTGGCGGGGACGGTCGAGGAAGCGCTCGACGAAGCACTCGCCGCGGCCGAAGGCGGCCTTGGCCTCGCGCACCGCGGAGTCGAGGAGCTCGGGGATCTCCTCGCGGGTGCGGGCGACCTTGAGGCCGCGCCCCCCACCACCGTGGGCGGCCTTGATGGCGACCGGCAGGCCGTGCTCGTCGGCGAAGGCGAGGACCTCGTCCGCGGACTCGACGGGGTCCGGCGTGCCCGCGACGAGGGGCGCACCGGCGGCGCTGGCGATGTGGCGGGCACTCACCTTGTCGCCCAGGGCGCGGATGGCCGCGGGCGGCGGGCCGATCCACACGAGGCCGGCGTCGATGACCTGCTGGGCGAACTCGGCGTTCTCGGAGAGAAAGCCGTAGCCGGGGTGGACGGCATCCGCGCCGCTGCGGCGGGCGACGTCGAGGAGCTTGCCGGCGTCGAGGTAGGTCTCCGCCGCGCGGGAGCCGCCGAGACCGAAGGCCTCGTCGCTCAGCCGCACGTGGAGGGCGTCACGGTCGGAGTCGGCGTAGACGGCCACGGAGGCGATCCCGGCGTCCGTGCAGGCGCGCGCGACCCGCACCGCGATCTCGCCGCGGTTGGCGATGAGCACCTTCGTCAGTGGGCGCCGGGTGGACGACGCTCCAGAGGTGCTCGTCATGAGTGCTCCGATCTGTTCGCGCTGGCCCCGGGGCCAGCGCCCGGACCGACCCACGGTAGCCGCCCCGCGGCGACACTCCTATCCAGGTACCGTCGCGTCGGGCAAGTCTGTCGGCAGGCGCAGGTCCCTCGCGGGTGAGTTGTGCCGACCCTACAAGGGCGGCGGGGCAGGGGTGCGGCGCGGGCGCGCCCGCTTGTCGCGCCCGCACAGCCCACGCCCGCTCCGCCGCTCAGCCCTCCCACCGCGACCGACCTAGCCCCGACAGTCGCCTTCCTGAGCTCACCTGGCGCCCGCAGCCCAGGGTTCCCAGCGATGGCCGTCCCCGTCGATCTCGACGACGACGGCGCCGCGTCCGCCAGGGAGCACGAGGCGGACCAGAGCGGCGAGCGCTGCGGGCGTGACGGCGACGGCCACGCACTCCCCGCGGTACTCGTCGGCGAGGTCGTCGAGGGCGCGGACGAGAGCCTCGGGCGAGGTGGTGTCCTCCGGCAGGTCCCGGCGGGCGACCTCGAGCAGCTGGGCGAGGTCGGCGGCGGTGTCGAGTGCGCCGGGCGTCGAGACGACGGCTGCCGCACGCCGGGCGCGCAGTGCCTCGCCGCCTGCGGCCGTGTCCACGACGACGAGCGTCGCCGCGCACTGCAGGTCGCTCACAGCATCACCCCGTCCCTCGTCCTCCCACCGACGGTACAAGTCCCCGTCCCCGGGGAGGAGGTTGTGGCGCCTCCCGCGCACCGGGCGGTCGGCGGAATCCAGCTGTCGGCGGGGGAGGGGGGATGGGGGAGGGG
>NZ_JAMBNZ010000159.1 GCF_023715365.1 Georgenia satyanarayanai | reverse complement strand
GGTCACCACTTCGCCGATGCGCTGCGCCGATTCCACGCCGGAATCCACCGCTGCTTTCACCGCGCCGACGTCGCCTTTCACCATCGCGGTGACCAGGCCGGAGCCGACGTTTTCATAGCCGATAAGCTCGACGTTGGCGGCTTTACACATCGCGTCCGCTGCTTCAATACAGGCCACCAGACCTTTGGTTTCGATAAGCCCCAATGCATCACCCATCGTGATCTCCTCCAGAACAGGTTTTGTTATTCGGGAAAACCGTCCGCGTAACGGCATCAACACGCGGAAGCGGCGTTCGGGGTTCACTATAGGGAATGAGGAGGTAAGTGAAATTTAAATCCGTGAAGATGAATATTTTAGGTTTTTACTCTGTGATTTAGCCTTATTTAAACTTCTTTTTATC
>NZ_JAMBNZ010000158.1 GCF_023715365.1 Georgenia satyanarayanai | reverse complement strand
ACCGTCACCTATGCGCGCGAGGATGACAGCGAGGTCACCGTGACCATCGTGGGCGTGGACGAGACCGACCTTTCCCTGGGCCGGATCAGCTGGGTCTCGCCCGTGGCGCGCGCCCTGCTGGGCCGGCGCGTGGGCGACCTGCCCCGCCTGCGCACACCCCAGGGCAGCGAGGAGATCGAGGTGGTGGCGATCCAATACCCGGCGGGCTGACCGCGCCGCCCCTGGCGGTCAGCCCGGCAGGCAGCGCACCGTGTCGGCATGATCCCGGGCCAGGACCGGCTTCGTGCCCTCGGGACATGCGAGCTGCTGGCGCCGCGCCGGGGGCAGGCCCTGGAACCATTCGAACACCGCCCCGTCATCGCCGCCCCGGCCCGGTCCGGTGGCCAGCCTGCTGCCGCGCCC
>NZ_JAMBNZ010000157.1 GCF_023715365.1 Georgenia satyanarayanai | reverse complement strand
CACATCGACATAGATAGCCTACTACCGAGCCTTGAGGAGCAACTCAACAAGTCCATGCAAGGATGGGAAGACGAAGCAAGACAAGTGTTTGCCGATGAACTAGGCGAGGCTCAAGGCACGCAGCTGGCGGATAACTATCTAAGAAGTATCCCTTTGGCGTATCAAGAAGATTACACGCCCCGTGTCGCTTTACAAGACCTCAAACGACTCGATAGCATCGCTACCCAGCAAGCCCTACCGATGCGCTGGTATCTGTATCAAAAGACCAACGAGCCGCCCAAAACCTGCACCTCAAAGTGTATGGCAAATCGCAACCTGCCACCTTGTCACACATTTTGCCAATTTTGGAAAACTTTGGCCTAAATGTCATCAGTTCTCAAAGTTATGAATTAGAAAATTTGGAC
>NZ_JAMBNZ010000156.1 GCF_023715365.1 Georgenia satyanarayanai | reverse complement strand
AGGCACGCCTGAAGCGAGCACTGGAAATTTGCGCGGAGTGCGGCGGCGAATGGGACGATGATCCGGTCAGCGGAAACCAAGGTGGTGCGGACGCTGCGACATCGAGCTGGCGAAACAAGTTCCTGCGCGGCCCATACCTGCGCGAGAACGCCATTGCTCGCGGCGTCATGCGCGAGACCATGGAAACCGCGTGCACGTGGGACAAGTTCGCCGCTCTTCACGCGCACGTCAAGGCAGAAACGCATCGGGCCATTCGCGAAGTTACCGGCCGCCCGGGTTCGGTGACTTGCCGCTTTACCCACCTCTACCCTGATGGCCCTGCGCCATATTTCACGTGGTTTGCCTATGGCGATAAGGCTCGATTGCCCGAGCAGTTCCAAGCGATCAAACGCATTGGAGAGCAAGCC
>NZ_JAMBNZ010000155.1 GCF_023715365.1 Georgenia satyanarayanai | reverse complement strand
CCAGCCAGGCTGCGTAGCCGAGAACCCCGGTCAGCAGACTCGGATTGCTCACGCGGGAGGCCAGAATCGCATCCAGGATCGTGTCAAGGCTCGCCCAGCCGATCGCCATATCCGCTTCTTCCTCCTGGCGGTCGAACCGTTGCCTGGCGGGGCGCACGCCGGTCGCGAGGTACACGTGCAGGGTCTCCGCACTTCCGCCGGGAGAGTTGTCCAGGGTGAGCAGCTTCGTCCACTCCTGCGCAACTAGGTCGGTCTCCTCCGCCAATTCGCGTCGGGCCGCATCGAGCGGGGCCTCGCTGGGGACATCCAGCAGCCCCGCGGGGATCTCCCACATCCGTTTGCGCATCGGGTGGCGGTACTGGTCGATGACGGCTATCAGCCCGTCGCCGTTGACCGCGACGATGGCAAC
>NZ_JAMBNZ010000154.1 GCF_023715365.1 Georgenia satyanarayanai | reverse complement strand
ACATGGTCTAATCCCTTAATCGATGCCTAATAAATCAGATAATTTAGTGGTATAGCACGGATTTAACAATGCTCGGCTCATCTGCCAAGTTTGGCTTTTCTCAATAGCGGTACTGGTAAGAAACAATTTGGTGGTTGCCCTACCCGGTAGAGCATGTGCTAACTGCTGATTAATCTCATCCATCACCGCTATTAACTTCTCAGACTCCACCTGCGCTTTTTCATCCGGCATCTCAAATAAATCACTCATGGTCTCAGCATACTCACAAATCCCCGATAGCATCACTCCGGCTTTGGCGTATTTCAAGCCGTCTTTATAGGTTTTATCTAACACTCACGCACCGCTTGAATCATCACCACCGTATCAGAGATGGAGCTCTTTGACGGTAAACTCACTAAATAGTCGGATC
>NZ_JAMBNZ010000153.1 GCF_023715365.1 Georgenia satyanarayanai | reverse complement strand
GATGTATATGTTCACTGCGAAAAATGCCAGGGCAAGCGCTACAACCGCGAAACTTTAGAGATAAGGTATAAAGGAAAAAGCATTGCAGATGTACTGGATATGACGGTGGATGACGCCGTTGAATTTTTCCAGGCGGTGCCATGGATGTATCGTAAAATAAAGGTTTTGCAGGATGTGGGCCTTGGTTACATAACGCTTGGGCAAAGTGCTGTAACCTTAAGTGGTGGCGAGGCGCAACGTGTTAAACTGGCCACTGAACTTGGCAAAAAGGATACTGGTAAAACTTTTTATATTCTTGATGAACCCACAACCGGCCTTCATTTCCAGGATATTCAGCATCTGCTGGATGTTTTGAACAAACTGGTTGACAGGGGCAATACTGTTTTGGTAATTGAGCACAACATGGACA
>NZ_JAMBNZ010000152.1 GCF_023715365.1 Georgenia satyanarayanai | reverse complement strand
CTCTGAAAGAGGAAAGCGTAATATACGCCACCTCGCGACAGAGCGCTAAAGCGCGTCGCAACTGCTCTTTAACAATTTATCAGACAATCTGTGTGGGCACTCAAAGTGACATGGATTCTTAACGTCCTCGGACGAAAAATGAATACCAAGTCTCAAGAGTGAACACGTAATTCATTACGAAGTTTAATTCTTTGAGCATCAAACTTAAATTGAAGAGTTTGATCATGGCTCAGATTGAACGCTGGCGGCAGGCCTAACACATGCAAGTCGAGCGGTAGCACAGAGAGCTTGCTCTCGGGTGACGAGCGGCGGACGGGTGAGTAATGTCTGGGAAACTGCCTGATGGAGGGGGATAACTACTGGAAACGGTAGCTAATACCGCATAATGTCGCAAGACCAAAGTGGGGGAC
>NZ_JAMBNZ010000151.1 GCF_023715365.1 Georgenia satyanarayanai | reverse complement strand
CTGTTCACCCAGGCCTATGAGCGCGGCAAGCCGGTCACGAAGCTGAAGAACGCCGGTCCGGTGCAGAACCGGCGGGGCACCACGATCCGGTTCACGCCGGACCAGGAGATCTTCGGCAAGCAGCTCTTCTCCCCCGCCCGCCTGTACCGGCTCTGCCGTTCCAAGGCCTATCTCTACAAGGGCGTGGAGATCCGCTGGTCCTGCGACCCGGAACTGATCAGGGACGAGACCCCCGCCGCCGCCACGCTGCATTTCCCGGGCGGGCTGTCGGACTTCCTGGCCGCCGCCGTGGAGAACCGCGCCACGGTGGTCCCCGCCCCCTGGTCGGGCGAGGTCTCCTTTCCCGACGGCCAGGGCCGCGCGGAATGGGCGGTGACCTGGCTGGAGCAGGGGGACGGCTTCCTCAGCGC
>NZ_JAMBNZ010000150.1 GCF_023715365.1 Georgenia satyanarayanai | reverse complement strand
GTTCCAGATAGGCGGACGAGGCGCAGAGGACCATCCGCGAGGTGGTGATGCGGCGCGAGATCAGGCTGGAATCGGGCAGGCGCCCGACCCGCAGCACGAGGTCGTAGCCTTCCTCTACCAGATCCACGACGCGGTCCGTCAGCACCAGTTCCAGTTCGATCTCCGGATAGCGGGCGAGGAAGGTGCTGACGAGAGGGGCGAGGTAGTGCTGGCCGAAGGAGACCGGCGCGTTCACCCGCAGGCGGCCGCGCGGGGTCAGGGCTCCGACGCTGGCCTCCTCCTCCGCCAGGCCGATCAGGTCGAGCACCTGCCGGGCCCGTTCCAGGAAGACCTGCCCCTCGGAGGTCAGGCTGACACGGCGCGTGGTGCGGTTCAGCAGTCGCACGCCCAGGTGTCGCTCCAGTTCCGCGA
>NZ_JAMBNZ010000015.1 GCF_023715365.1 Georgenia satyanarayanai | reverse complement strand
CGACGCCCGCAAGGCCACGACGATCGTCTCGATGCTGGAGGACTACCCGGTCGAGATCGCCGTCCTGGTCCAGGACTCGGTTATCGACGACGCCGGCACCCAGACCCACAGCCAGCTCATCGAGGCCCTCAAGAAGGCCGTCATCGCCCTCAGCCACGACGACGCCGACCTCTTCCACGCCCGCGCCCGCGCCCGGCGGCGGGTCGAGCACCCCCGTCAGCTGCCCGACGGCATGGCCTGCATCCGCGCAGTCCTGCCCGCCACCGACGCCGCGGCCATCGACCTCGCGCTCCAGGCAGCCGCCCGTTCCGCCCAGGCCAGCGGCGATGACCGCACCCTCGACCAGCTCCGCGCCGACATCCTCTCCCTCATGGGCCACACCGCCCTCGAGCTCGGATACGTCGGACTACCACCAGGCACCACCCCGACCACCGAGCAGCCAGCACTCGAGCCGGTGCCCGACCGCCCGGCCACACTCGAGCCCATGCCCGGCGAACCGGCCGCACCAGAGCCCATGCCCGGCGAACCGGCCGCACCAGAGCCCATGCCCGGCGAACCGGCCGCACCAGAGCCCATGCCCGGCGAACCGGCCGCACCAGAGCCCATGCCCGGCCAACCGGCCCCACCAGAGTCGATGCCCGACCGGGTGGGGATACCTGAGCACGACCCGTCGCCGGCACCGATCGGCCCGTGGGACGACACGACGGTGCCGAGCACCGCAACGGTCGAGGAGGCTCCCGGCGCCGGCGCCCCTGTGGCGTTCCCGGGGCGGTGCACACCGGCCGCGGAGCAGGGCGACGCCGGCCGGCTCGCACCGCCGGGCTCCCCGGGTCCCGATCCGGCTCCTCCCGACCCACCCGACCACCGGCCTGAGGGGACAGGTGCGCCCACGGTCGGCTCCTCCACCACCGCAGCGCCACCCGAGCCGCCCGAGGATCCTTCGCCGCCCGGCAGTGCAGGCACCATCCCGCGCCGTTGGCACATGCCCGTGGGCCACATCGGCGGGCAGCGCGCCCAGATCCGCGTCCTCGTGCCGCTCTCGGTCCTGCTCCCGCCCGACATCGCCCGCCAGCTCGGCCTACCGGCCTCAAGGCCCGCCGACGGCTCCAGCGCGGAGCTCGCCCCGCTGCCCGAGGAGGACGCCATGCTCGCCTTCCTCAACCGCGAGCCCGCCGACGTCGCCGTCCTCGAGGGCTACGGCCCCATCTCCCCCGCCGTCGCCCGCGCGGCGGCGCTGGGCGGGACGTGGCGCCGGATCGTCACCGACCCACTCACCGGCACCGTCCTGGACCACGGACGCACCCGCTACCGGCCACCCAACGAGCTCGCCGAACTCATCCGACTACGCGACGGCACCTGCGTGCGCGCCGGCTGCACCCACACCGCCCGCCGCTGCCAGCTCGACCACACCGTCCCGTGGAACGCCGGAGGAACCACCTCCATGCTCGGCCTCGAGGACCTCTGCACCCACGACCACATCCTCAAGACCAGCGGCCAGTTCCAGCTCCGTCGCCTGGGCAGCGGCGCCTACGAGTGGGTCACCCCCAGCGGCCACATCTACCGCCGCCACCCCGGCGGCCGGGTCACCCGCGAGCGCCGCCGCCGGCAGCACTTCGCGGACTCTCCGACCTTCTAGGGTCGCCGGAGTTGGTCCGCGTCGCGGGCCGCCCGGATCGCGTCAGCGGCGCGGATGAGCCCCAGGTGGCTGAAGGCCTGGGGGAAGTTCCCCGCCAGGTGACCACTATCGGGGTCGTACTCCTCGGACAGAAGGCCCAGGTCACTGGAGTACCCGACAAGCAGGTCGAGGAGCGCCTCCTCGATGCGGGCGGCCGTCCCGAGCATGCGGATCGCACTGCTGGGAGTCCCCCGTGCGGATCCCTCTGTGGTGGCACGGTTCGACGTCGGGCGTCGGTGGACGACTCACGCCTCTACATTGGTCGACATGCACACCGCAGGGATCACCGTGGAAGCGTCGCCGGCGCTCAGCATGGACGAGGTCGAAGCGCTCTACCGTGAGGTTGGCTGGACGACGTACGCCGACGATGTCGTGACACTCGAGGCAGCTCTGGCCGGCTCGTCACACGTCGTGGCGGCTCGGCGCGATGGGCGCCTCATCGGGCTGGCGCGAGTGATCTCTGACGGAGCCACCATTTGCTACCTGCAAGACGTACTCGTTCACCCTGACGCCCAGCGGGCCGGTGTGGGTCGCGCCCTTGTCCTCGCCGCCTTGGAACCGTACGGCTCGGTTCGCCAGAAGGTCCTGCTGACCGATGACGAGCCCGGGCAACGCGCCTTCTACGAGTCCCTGGGGTACGAGGAAACCCGAGACCACGGCGCTGGCTCCCTGCGAGCATTCGTTCGCTTCGACGGCTGATCGGCGAAAGCTCGGGTGTGGGGCGCCGATGCCCCCCGCGGTGGTTACTCACGCGGTCACCCGGCCTCGGCCGGACCACGACGTTCCTAGAGCCAGTGGTGCCTCTTGAAGACGGTGTACAAAACCACGCCTAGTACGACCATGGCGAGCAGTGCAAAGGGGTAGCCGTAGGCCCAGCCAAGCTCCGGCATGTGGTTGAAGTTCATGCCGTAGATCGTCCCGACCAGGGTGGGGGCAAAGAGGATCGCTGCCCACGAGGAGATTCGTTTGACCTCCTCGCTCTGCTGGTAGCTGGCCTCGGTGACGCGGCGCATCTCCTCGTTCTGTTGCTGTGCCACCAGGGTGGCATTGACCGTCAGGGCGTTCTGCAGCAGGCTGCGGAAGGCGTCGGCGCGTTCGACCACGCGCAGGGTGTGGTCGTGGACGTCGCGGAGCCGGTGCCGTAGCTCCACGTCCACCTCGTGAGCGTCGAAGCCACGCTCGAGGTCCTCGAGCATGCCCACGAGTGGGTGGGTGGCGCGTTGGAAAGCCATCACCTCTCGGGAGAGTTCGTAGATGCGACGTGAGACGGTCGGGTCGCTGTCGAAGAGCTGGTCCTCGATCTCGTCGATGTCGTTCTCAAGTCCGGCTACTACCGGGCCGTACTGGTCCACGACCTCGTCGAGGATCGCGTAGAGCACCGCCTCGGGACCGAGGCGGAGAGTAGCCGGGTCGTCCTCGAGGCGGCGCCGGACCCGGCCCAGGTCCGGTGACTCGGCATGTCTGACCGTGACGACGAAGCCGGGGCCGGTGAAGACGTGCAGCTCCCCGAACTCGACCTCCTCGACGTCCTCGAGGTACCGGGCGGGGCGCAGGACGGTGAACAGGGTGTGGCCGTAGCGTTCCAGTTTGGGCCGTTGGTGGGCCTTGTTGGTGTCTTCTTGGGCGAGCTCGTGCAGGCCGAACTCGCCGGCGATGGCGCTGACCTCCTCGGGTGTGGGGCGGTAGAGCCCCACCCAGGCCATGCCACCGTGCTGGTGGAGCAGCTCAAAGGTCTGCTCCAGGGTGTGCGGTGTCGCGGCCCGTTGCCCGTCGACGTAGATGACGTTGTCCACGACTCCCATGAAGAGTGCTCCCTTGTAGGCCATGTGGATGAAGCGTTCAGCGATCGCGGCGTGCCTGCGGACGATGACCGTGTCCTTCGGGGACAGGATCGTCCCGCTGACCTTTCTGCGGAACCCCAGTTTGTGTCTCGTGCCAGATCTGGCGGAGCCTCGAGACCTGACCCGACGGTAGTAGGTTGCGTCGCGCTAGGCGGGCGGGGACGTCGGTCCCGACTGGCCGGCGCTCCGTCGTCGTCGACATCGGCCACGGTGAGCTGCTCGACTCGGTCGAGCTAGCCGAGGTCGGGGAGGGGGACCACCTCACCATGGCCGTGAGCATCATGGCGTCCACGCTCGAAAACGGTGGGGCAGTGCTCGACGCGGACAGTGCCGGCCCGTACTCCGACCTGGCTCGGCCGGAGGATCCCTACGGCCGGGCCTCGAGTCGGCGGCAGGCCTCGAGGACGCCGTGATCGTCGGTGGCACCTACGAGTCCCCGAGCGGAGTCGGCCTCAGCTTCCGCGTCCAGCGCGGAGAGGACATGGTCCTGAGCGAGCCCCTCGGTGTCGCGACCGAGCCCCTCGACATCGACGGGGGCGAGGGGTGGACCTTCGGTGGGCCTCGTGGAGCTTCACCGCGGACTCCGTGACCGCCGACCGCGAGTGCGGCGTCCCAGTCGTCGCGCAGCCCACCGGCACCGACGTGCCGCCGTGGCCGGAGGGGGACGCGGAGTACCTCTCCACGACCGTCCTCAGCCGGCTGCTGGCCACCTGCTCGTCAGGCGTTCCGCACCGCGTAGCGGACGTAGACCACCCCGCTGTCGAAGCGGCGCTGGTCCAGCAGCGCGAGGTCCAGGCACATGCCCCGCGGGAGCGCCGGCTTGCCGCCGCCGACGGCCACGGGGTACAGGAGGAGCACGCACTCGTCGACCAGGCCGTGCCGGAACGCCTCGGCCCCGATGGTCGCGCCGCCGATGCTCAGGTCCGCGCTGGAGTCGGTCTTCAGTCGTCGTACCGCCTTGGGCTCGAACCGCCGCTCGACCCTCGTCCGCGCCGTCGTCACCTCGTCGAGGGTCGAGGAGTAGACGACCTTGTCGGCGTCGCGCCAGATCTGCGCGTACTCACGGACGACGGCCGGCTCGTCCGCGAGCCAGTCATCGTCCTCCCAGACACGCATCGTCTCGTACATGCGACGGCCGTAGAGCGAGGTGCCGATGCCGCGCTCGTGCTCGTTCCAGAACGCGTGCACCGCCTCGTCCGGCTCCGACCAGTCGAAGGCGCCGGTCTCGTCCTCGAGGTAGCCGTCGAGGGAGACGTTGGCTGCGTAGATGAGCTTGCCCATGGGTGCCTCCAGGGCGTGACGGGGCTCCAGCGTCCAGCGGCGGGCAGACGCCGTCAAGAGCGCGGCGCAGGAGATGTCAGGGGCGCCCCAGGCAGGACTCGAACCTGCAACCTACGGATTAGAAGGCCGTTGCTCTATCCATTGAGCTACTGGGGCCCGGCAAACCGGCAGGCCCAACGGTAGTGCCTCCCGGCGACACGCACCCCGACACGTGACGTCCAGGCTTGGTCTGCCCCTGCTGACCAGGGAGGATGGAGGCGTGACCACCGCCCCCGACACCCGCGATGCCCACTCGGCACGTCATGTGCGGGGCCGGTCACCGATTCTCGACGTCGTCACCGACCTTCTCGACGACGTCACCTCCGCCCGCTTCCCCCTCGACCTGCCCGGTGCCGATGCGCTGCGCGAGCTGCGCGACCGGGTCGAGACGCAGATCGGTGCCCACCTGCTGCCGCGCCTCAAGCGCGACGCTGGGCCCGCCGTCGTCGTCCTCGGCGGCTCGACCGGCGCGGGGAAGTCGACGCTCGTCAACTCCGTCGTCGGCCGCGAGATCTCCGACGCGGGCGTCATCCGGCCGACGACGATCAGCCCAGTCCTCGCCGTCCGCCCCGAGGACACCTGGCTCGTCACCGAGCACCCGATCACCGAGCTCGCCGACGTCGTCCCCGACGACGGCGTGCCGCCCGGCCTGGCCCTCCTCGACGCGCCGGACCTCGACTCCGTCCTCGAGGGCAACCGCACCCTGGCCAACCTCCTCCTCGAGACGGCCGACCTGTGGCTCTTCGTCACCACCGCCGCGCGCTACGGCGACGCCGTGCCGTGGCGGGTGCTGCGCCAGGCGCAGGAGCGCGGCATCACGGTCGCCGTCCTCCTCAACCGGGTCCCGCGCCGGGTACTTCCCGAGGTGCGGGCCGACCTCATGCGCCGGATGACCGACCTCGGGCTCGGGGAGGCCCCGCTCTTCGTCGTGGCGGACGTGGGCCCGCACGAGGGGCTGCTCCCGGCCGACGTCGTCGAGCCCGTCCGCACGTGGCTCGCGCTCCTCGGTGGCCGCAACACCGCCCGCGGCGTCGTGCGCCGCACCACGCAGGGCGTGTGGGGCACGCTGCGCGAGGAGCTGCTGCGCCTGGCCGACGGCATCACCGAGCAGGCCATGGCCGCCGGCACGCTGCGCTCCAGGGCACAGCACGCCGTCGAGGAGGCCGCCGACGCACTCGTCTCGCGCCTGCGCACCGGCGTCGCCACCCAGGGCGCCCCTACCACCCGCTGGCTGTCCGCGGCCAGCACCGGTGGCGTGCTCGCCCCGCTCACCGGTGACGTCTCCCGGATCCGCAAGGGCTGGCGGGGTGGCGGCACACGCGACCGCAGCCGCGCCGCCGTCGCCATCGGGGCCGAGACCCGCCAGGCGCTCGCCCCGCTCCTCGTCGACGCCGCGGCGGACGCCGCCGCGGACCTGCGTCGCGCCTGGTCCGAGCCCGGCCGCGGCGGCGCGGACCTCCTCGTGCCCGACGACGGCGCACGCGACTCCCGCGCCGCCTCCGCCGTCGCCGCCTGGGCCGGCCGCACCGACGCGCTCGCCGAGCGGGTGCTCGGGGACTCCGCGCGCGTGCTCGACGCCGCCGGGCTCAGCGGCATGCTCCAGGCGGCCGCCGCCGGTCTCGAGGGTGCCGCCCGCGCCGTCCGGGCGCTCGTGCCCGACGAGGACGTCGTCGCGACGGTGGCCGAGGACCTCCACGAGACCGCCGCCGGCGTGGTCCGTGATGAGGCCGGCCCCGCCCTCGACCGCCTCGCCGCCCTCGGGCTGCGCAGCGAGGCCGGTGCCGGTCTGCGGCTGCGGGCCAGTGAGCTGAGAGGACACCAATGAGGCACCACGGCGCCCACGCCGCTCCCGCCCGCGACGACGAGCGGCTGAGCACGCACGTCCAGCGGATCTCCACGGCGCTCGAGCAGGCCGGTGACGAGGTCGCCCCCGAGCTCGTCGCCGCCTCCCTCGCCGACATCGCCCAGGTGGAGAAGCGGCTCGCGCTCGGCGTGGACCGCACGGTCGTCGCGCTCGTCGGTGGCACGGGCTCGGGCAAGTCCTCCCTGTTCAACGCGATCTCCGGGCTGCGTTTCGCCGACGTCGGCGCGATCCGCCCCACCACCGACCGGGCCGCCGCGTGCGTGTGGGGCGGCTCGGCCACCGAGCTGCTCGACTTCCTCGAGGTCTCCGAGCACCGCCGCATCGGCCGCGAGAGCGTCCTGGACGCCGACGAGGAGCAGGCCCTGCACGGGCTCGTGCTCCTCGACATGCCCGACCACGACTCCGTCGCGGAGGCGCACGCCGACCAGGTTGACCGGCTGCTGCCGCTCGTCGACATGCTCATCTGGGTGGTCGACCCCCAGAAGTACGCCGACCACGCCCTCCATGACCGCTACCTGCGTGCCCTGGCCGACCGCCAGGAGGCCATGCTCGTCCTCGTCAACCAGGTCGACACCCTCCCCGCGGGCGCCGTGCCGCGGGTGGTCGAGTCGGTCCGGGACCTGCTGCGTGCCGACGGCCTGGGCGGCGTCGAGGTCATCACCACCTCCGCCGTCACCGGGCAGGGCATCGCGGACGTGCGGGAGATCCTCGCGCTCACCGTGGCGCGGTCCTCGACCGCCGCCCGCACCGCCGAGGCGGAGATCGGGGCCGTCGCCCGCAGGTTGCGCGCCGCCGTCGGGCAGGACGAGCCGGCCCTCGGCACCTCCGAGGTGGCAGCGGCCGCCGGTGAGCTGAGCCGCGCCGCCGGGGTCGGCTCCGTCGCGGACTCGGTGCGGGCCGCCGTCGTGCGGGTGCGGTCCAGCGCGTTGGCCCATCCCGAGCCGCCGGCTACCGGTGCCGTCGAGGCCGTGCGGGGGCGCTGGCTCGCGGCCGCGACCGCCGGCCTGCCCGAGCGGTGGGAGCGTGCCGTGACGCAGGCCGTGCCCTCCGCGGAGTCGCTGCGCGAGTCCGTGTCCTCCGCCGTCGGCGGCGTGCCGCTGCCCGAGGTGCGCCGGCCGGGACTGCTCGCGCTGCAGGTGGGCGGCATCGTCCTGGCCGCGCTCGGCGTGCTCGCCCTCGTCCTCGGTGCCGCCGGCGCCCTCGGGGCGGGTGACCTGCCCGGCGGAGTGCTCCTCGGCGTCGGGGCCGGGCTGCTCGTGCTCGGCGCCGCGGGCGTCGTCGTGGCGCGGGTGTCACGCGGCTCCCAGGGCGAGCGGGCGGCGGCACGCTACCGCCAGGAGGTGGAGGAGCGGGTCGGTGAGGTCGTGCGCGGCGAGCTCGCGGCGCCGACTGTTGCCGTCCTCGAACGGCACCGGACCCTGCGCCTCGCGCTGGACGCGGCTGCCGCACAGGGCGGCTGAGCGAGGCCACCGTCCACAGTCGGCCCCCTCGCCGCTCCCGGGTGACGGCGCCGCGCGGCATCGTCGTGCTCGACGCCGGCACCCCGCCGGCCCCGAGCCAGGGAGCACTGCGATGAGCGACACCAACCAGATCACCGTCCGCGGACGCGTGGGGACCGATCCGGAGATCGTCATCACGACCAACGACAGGGAGGTGACGAGGTTCCGGCTCGCCTGCACCCGCAGCTACCGGGACTCCGCCAGCGGCGAGTGGAGGGAGACCGGCACCGAGTGGTTCACCGTCAAGACCTGGGGACCGAACGGCAAGGTCGTGCAGCGCTCGATCCGCCGCGGCATGCCGGTCCTTGTCCAGGGCATCTTGAGCTCCGAGGAGTGGGCCGGGCCGGAGCGCACGAGCCACACCAACGTCATCACCGCCGGTGTCATCGCCGTCGACATCAAGTACGGCCTCGTCACCTACGCGAAGGTCATCGAGCAGGCACCGGCGGAGGCCTTCGCCGCGGGAGGGACGGCGCCGGGGACGGACGAGGAGCGGGACCCGGAGGACGGCGGCGCACCCGTGGGGGAGGGCCTGGAGCCCTCGGACCCGTGGGAGAAGGCGCCTGTCGAGGCGTGATCGCCTGCAGCGAAGGCCACACCGGCGGCAGACGACGACCGGGCGGCCGTGGCCTACCCTGGAGGACGCAAGTGGCCGGGGGTCCGGCCCGCATCCTCGAGCACTGGGAGAGTTGTGGCCGAGTACATCTACTCGATGGTCAGGGCACGCAAGGCGCACGGTGACAAGGTCATCCTCGACGACGTCTCCATGTCCTTCCTGCCCGGCGCCAAGATCGGCATGGTCGGTCCGAACGGCGCGGGCAAGTCGACGATCCTCAAGATCATGGCCGGGCTCGAGCAGCCCTCGAACGGTGAGGCGCGGCTGAGCCCGGGCTACTCCGTCGGCATCCTCCTGCAGGAGCCGCCGCTCGACGAGACGAAGAACGTGCTGGAGAACGTCCAGGACGGCGTCTCGGAGATCAAGGCCAAGCTCGACCGCTTCAACGCCATCGGCGAGGAGATGGCGAACCCCGACGCCGACTTCGACGCGCTCATGGCCGAGATGGGCACCCTCCAGGGTGAGATCGACGCCGCCAACGCGTGGGACCTCGACTCTCAGCTCGAGCAGGCGATGGACGCGCTGCGCCTGCCGCCGCCCGACGCGGACGTCTCCGTCCTGTCCGGTGGCGAGCGGCGCCGCGTCGCGCTGTGCAAGCTGCTCCTCGAGGCGCCGGACCTCCTGCTCCTCGACGAGCCCACCAACCACCTCGATGCCGAGTCGGTGCTCTGGCTCGAGCAGCACCTGGCCAAGTACGCCGGCGCCGTCATCGCCGTCACCCACGACCGGTACTTCCTCGACCACGTCGCCGAGTGGATCGCCGAGGTCGACCGCGGGCGCCTCTACCCCTACGAGGGCAACTACTCCACCTACCTGGAGAAGAAGGCCTCGCGCCTGGAGGTCCAGGGCAAGAAGGACGCCAAGCTCCAGAAGCGCCTCCGGGACGAGCTCGAGTGGGTCCGTTCCTCCGCCAAGGGCCGCCAGGCCAAGTCCAAGGCACGTCTGGCGCGCTACGAGGAGATGGCCGCCGAGGCCGACCGCATGCGCAAGCTCGACTTCGAGGAGATCCAGATCCCGCCGGGCCCGCGCCTGGGCTCGGTCGTCATCGACGCCAAGAACCTCGAGAAGGGCTTCGGGGACCGCACCCTCATCGACGGGCTGTCCTTCTCCCTGCCGCCCAACGGCATCGTCGGGGTCATCGGTCCCAACGGCGTCGGCAAGACAACCCTCTTCAAGACGATCGTCGGCCTCGAGCCGCTCGACGGCGGTGACCTCAAGGTCGGGGAGACCGTGAAGATCTCCTACGTCGACCAGTCCCGCGAGGGCCTGGACCCGAAGAAGACGCTGTGGGAGGTCGTGTCCGACGGCCTGGACTTCATCCAGGTCGGCAAGGTCGAGATCCCCTCGCGCGCCTACGTCTCGCAGTTCGGTTTCAAGGGCGCCGACCAGCAGAAGCCGGCCGGCGTGCTCTCCGGTGGTGAGCGCAACCGCCTCAATCTCGCGCTCACGCTCAAGCAGGGCGGCAACCTCCTGCTCCTCGACGAGCCGACGAACGACCTCGACGTCGAGACCCTCGGCTCGCTGGAGAACGCGCTGCTCGAGTTCCCCGGCTGCGCCGTCGTCGTCTCCCACGACCGGTGGTTCCTCGACCGCGTCGCCACCCACATCCTCGCCTGGGAGGGCACCGAGGAGAACCCGGCGAACTGGTACTGGTTCGAGGGCAACTTCGCCTCCTACGAGGAGAACAAGGTCGCCCGGCTGGGGCCCGACGCCGCGCGCCCCAGCCGCATGAGCTACCGCAAGCTCACGCGCGACTGATGGCCCGGCTGACCGTTCCCGTCAAGCTCCGCTGGTCGGACATCGACGGCTACGGGCACGTCAACAACGCGGCGATGCTCACCCTCCTCGAGGAGGCCCGCATCGCCGCGTTCTGGGCGAGCCCGGAGGACCCGGACGTTCCCGGCGGCAGGATCCTCGCCGCTGGGGACGGCGCCCAGACGGCCACCTTCATCGCCCACCAGGAGATCGAGTACCTCGCGCCGCTGGAGTACACGACGGCGCCGATCCAGGTGGAGATGTGGCTGGCCCGGATGGGCGGGGCCAGCATCGACGTCTGCTACGAGGTGCCCGGGCCCGAGGGCGCGGCCGTGCGGGCGATGACGACGCTCGTGCTCGTGGACCGCACCACCGGCCGCCCGCGCCGCATCACCGACGACGAGCGCGCCGCCTGGTCCGAGCTCGTCGAGGAGCCGGTCACCTTCCGCCGCAACCTCACCCGCTGAGCCGCCGGGCGAGATCCAGCTGTCGCCGCGAGGGACCCTCGTCGGCGCATGTGCGGGGGTGAGGGCGGGGTCGGCGCGTCGGCTCGCCGTAAGGTGGTGGGACGTGGCCAAGGACGACGACGAGCAGGGACGACGATGAGAGGCAGGCTCCTCGCAGCGGTGGCGAGTGCAGCCCTTGCCCTCACGGGAGCGGCCGTACCGGCTGCCGGCGCCTACGAGGCCCAGCCCGACCACACGTACGCCAACGTGGCCATCCACGGGCCCGGCCACGCCGGCGCGCAGTCCTTCGTCCCCCGGGACGACGAGCTGGGGACCGTGGCGGCATGGCTCGTCAGCCGCTCCACGCGTGGGCAGGTCACCGCCTCGGTGCGCACCGACGTCACCGACCCCGCCACCGAGGTCGGTGCCGCGCAGGTGGACCTCGGCGGCACCGGCCGCGGTTGGTTCGAGCTCGATCTCGGCGGGGTCCGGGTGACACCGGGGCAGGAGTACGTGCTCGTCCTCCAGGCGACGGGCACCGACGGTGCCGTCGAGTGGTGGGGCGCGCGCTCCGCCACCGTTGACGCACCTCCGAGCTGGAACTACGACCGTGACCACTGGGGCGGCTGGGTGGAGCAGGGCGCAGGCCCCGCCGAGCGCTACGCCGGCTGGGACCTCGCCTTCTACGTCGACGACGCCCACCCCGGCTGCGCGGCGGACAACTCCTGCTGGCGCCACCTCGGCGGTGAGCAGCTCGCCGTCCGACCCGCCGGCATCCTCGGCACGCCCGGCCATCCCTACGCGCTGTCCGCCTTCGAGGCGGCAGGCGCGCGCTTCGTGCCGGGCTCCAGCGTCCTCGAGCTGGCCGACGGGAGCTGGCTCTACGTCCCCGAGGGGGCGCAGGCGCCCGAGGTCGTGCCCGCCGGGCACCCCGACGCTCTCGCGCAGGTGGAGGAGAGCCGCGCCTGGCTCGCCTCCGGCAGCGTGCCGGGACGCACGGAGGCCGAGCGGGCCATGGCCGAGCGGGCGCTGCTGGACATGCGGCTCCTGCTCCAGGACAACGGGGCCGTCGCCGCGGCGTGGCACACGATCTGGCGCTACTCCTGGCCCCGCGACTCGGCCTTCACCGCCGTCGCCTTCGCCCGCGCCGGGTTCCCCGAGGAGGCGTTGCGGATCCTGCGCTACAACGCGAGCACCCAGCGCCCGGACGGCACGTGGGAGGCACGCACCCTCCTCGACGGCTCCGGACCGCCGGACGCCCGCGCCTGGCAGCTCGACGCCAACGGCTGGATCCCGTGGGCCACGTGGCAGTATCTCCAGGTCGCGTCCGCCGCCGACCGGGACGCGATTCTCGCCGAGCTCTACCCGACAGTCGAGGCGGCCGCCGACCATGCCGCCGCAAGCCTGGACGAGAACGGCATCCCTCCGGCCCGGCCGGACTACTGGGAGAGCGGCTACCCGGCACCGAACCTCGGGACGGCGGCCCCGCTGCTGGCCGGCCTGCGCTCGGCCGCCGCGATCGCCGAGCTCGCCGGTGAGGAGGACGACGCCGACCGTTGGTTCGTCGCCGCCGACCGTCTCCAGTGGGGCATCGACCACTCCTTCGGCGCCATCGGTTACCAGCGCACCGTCGTCGACGGCAGCGGCAAGGACGCGGCCGTCGCCTGGCTCGCGCCACCCTTCAACCCCGCCACGCCGGTGGTCCGCGCCGAGCTCGACACGACGTGGGAGGCCCTGGTCCAGGACACCGGCGGGGTGCAGCCCGGCGAACGCTGGGGCGACGACATGACGTGGACCCCCGAGACGATGTTCTTCGCCCTCGCCTGGGCCGCGGACGACCAGGACGTCAAGGCCGAGCGCCTCGTCGAGTGGATGGACGCCCACCGCACCGGGGTCGGCGCCTACCCGGAGAAGGTCGGCCCGGACGGCAACCCGGCGGCGGTCTCCACCCTCGGCTGGACCGCGTCCCTCACCGTGCTCACCCTCACCGCGCTCGACGGTTCCGTCCCCACCCCGCCGGCCGGCACCAGCACCGTCACCACCGACGACGCCGCCGCCGCCGACCCACGCTCCGCCTCCTCCCCCGCGCTCGCCACCCCGGACTCGGTCGCCGCCCCGTGGCTCCTCGTGCTCGCCCTCGCGACGGCCGCCGTCGTCGTCGGGTTCAGCCGTCGTCGCCGACGGCGGCCTTGACCCCCGCGTCAGCCGCCCCCTCCGGCAGCCTGATCAGCCGCCGCCCTCGTGCGGCCTGCGCACGGTGGCCGCATAGCGGCGCTGACGCCGCACCCGCAGAGCCACGTGGACGAGGGACAGAACCGTGAGGCCTGCGGCCACCCGCGTGCTGAACAGGCGCGTGACGGCGAGGATCCCGACCATGACGGCAGCGAAGGCGCATGCCACGACCAGCGCCATCGTCGTCGTCTCCCCTCGACCCGAGCAGCCCCGCCATCGTGGCACACGTGCCCGGCCCCACGCCCGGGGTTCAGGAACGGTTCAGGACAGGAGGTCGATGACCGCCTGCTCGGCCGGGGCGAGGCCCGTGCGGACCTCGATCTCGCCGGGCGCAGCGGCATCCGGCGGGATCGTGTTGCCGCGCTCGAAGCTGTCGATGACCTGCGGGTCGATGTAGGAGGCGCGGCTGACCGCCGGGGTGTTGCCGAGGTCCTCGGCCACCCGCTTGACCGCCTCCCGCACCGCCGCCTGCCGCGTGCGCGAGGTGGAGACGTCCTCGGCGCGGGCGAGGTGGACGGCGGCCATGACCGTCCCGCGCCACGTGCGGAAGTCCTTGGCGCTCGCGTCCGGCCCGAGGAGCTCCTTGAGGTAGGCGTTGATGTCCGCCGTGGACAGGTCCACCCAGCGGCTGCCGTTGCGGTAGGCGAGCAGCTCGACGCCACCACCGCGGCGTCGGCGCAGCGTGGTGAGCGGGCCGGTGAGCTCGGGGTCACGCAGCTCCAGGGAGCGGGGCAGCCCGGACTTGGCCGTGTACTGGAAGCTCAGCGTGCCGTCGGTGCGGATCCGCAGGTGGTCCTTGCGCAGCGTCGCCAGACCGTAGGTCTCGTGCCGCGCGGCGTAGGTCTCCCCACCGATCCGGAAGGCGCCGCGGTCGAGGAGCCGGAAGGCGATGGCGAGCGACTGCTCCCGGGTGAGCCGAGGGAGCGCCAGGTGCTCGGCCACCTGCCCGCGGGCCTCGGGCAGGCGGGTGGCGACGTCGAGCACGTGCCGGTACTTCGCCCGCTCCCGTCGGGCGCGCCACACGTCGTGGTAGAGGTACTGGCGCCGTCCGGCGTCGTCGATCCCCACGGCCTGGATGTGCCCGGCCGGGTCGGGGCAGATCCACACGTCCCGCCACGCGGGCGGGATGACGAGCGAACGGCACCGGTCGACGATGTCGGGGTCGGTGACCCGCTGTCCGTCCGCGTCGAGGTAGATGTACCCCTTGCCGGCACGGCGGCGGGTCAGACCGGGGGAGTCGACGCGGACCTTGCGCAGCCTCACCTGGTATCCCTCACGGCCCCAAGTCTGTGAGGTGTGCGCGGAATTCGCGCGCGGAGAGGGCGCCCGGGCGGGGCAGGCCCCGCCCGGGCGCCGACTCAGCCGCGCCGGCGCCGCAGCAGGCCGGTGCCGGTCCCGACGAGGGCGGCGACGCCGAGCAGCACGAGCGCGACGGGGGCGCCGGTGGCGGGCAGCTGGCCGCCACCGGGCTTGGCAGGCGGCGTGGCGGGCGTCGTCACCGTGGGCGTGGGCGTCGGCGTGGGGGTGGGCTCGCCGTCGTCGCCGAGCACGGTGACGGTGAACGGGGCCGTCGCCGTGCCGTTCGGTGCGGTGACGCTGAGGACCCCGCTGTAGGTGCCGGGCTCGGTGAAGGTGTGCTCGACCTCGAGGAGGTACTCCCCGTTGACGGTGAGCTCGTCCCCCTCGCGGGTGGCGACGACCGTCGCGGGCACCGGCTCGCTGCCGTCACCGAGGTCGACGGTCGCCTCGATGTCCTCCGCTGACGTTCCCGGTGCCGTCACGACGCCCACGGTCATGGCGGCGGCGGTGCCGGGAGCCTCGAGGTGCTGGTCGACGCCGGCGGCGTCGACGGTCCACGCGACCTCCGGGGTGGCGTAGAAGTTGTGGTCCTGAAGGGTCAGCCGCCCGCCGAGCGTGGCGAGACGGCCGAAGAAGTCCTCAAGCGCGCGGTCCGCCTGCGGGGTCCAGCCGATCTCGAGGACCGTCGCCGCCCGGGGCAGCACGAGCCACTGCGCCTGGGCGATGCCGCGGACCGTCTCGGACCACAGCGGTCCCTCGACGCCGAGGAAGCCCTCGGTCATGACGTCGGGGAACAGCTCCTGCGGGTCCCAGTCGTAGTACCGCTCGACGGTGCAGTCGTCCGGGCACGCCCACGACAGCCCGATGGGGGACACGGAGTCGTCCGGGTCCTCGGGGTCGTCGCCGTCGTACCGCTGGTCGAGGTAGGCGTGCGGGGCGTCGGAGACGACCATGCGGGCGCCGTTCTCGTTGACCCGCTCGGGTGCGATCGCCGCCCCGGCGGTGCCCGCACTCCACATCTGCAGGACGTTGTCCTCGTGGACGTCGGCGAGGGCGAGCTCGTTCCAGCCGAAGGGCTCCTTGCCGAGGTCCTCGACGACGTCGATCATCCGGTCCATGAAGTAGATGTAGTCCTCCTCCTCGGTGACGTGGGACTCGTCGCCGCCGATGTGGAGGTAGGGGCCGGGGGTGAGCTCGGCGATCTGCGACCACACGTGCTCGAGGAAGGTGTACGTCACCTCGCCCCGGGTGTCGAGCGTCGAGTGGCCGACCTCCCCGGTGCCGTGCGCCGGCGGGACACCGGTCTCCGGGTCCGGCTCCGGGGCGGCGCCCTCGGTGTTGAGCTGCGGGATCGCGTGGAGCGCCGCCTGGGTGTGTCCCGGCGTGTCGATCTCCGGGACGACGACGACGTGCCGCTGGGCCGCGTAGTCGACGATCTCGGCGTAGTCCTCCTGGGTGTAGAAACCGGTCCGCCCCGGCTCGTCCTCGTAGCCCTGCTCGGTCATCGCCGTCTGGCCCGAGACCGCGGTGAGGCGCGTGTAGTCGATGTCGTCGCCCTCGACGCGGCCCTCGTTGGTGATCTCGATGCGCCAGCCCTGGTCGTCGGCGAGGTGGAGGTGGAGGTGGTTCATCTTGAGCTGGACGAGGGAGTCGATGAACTGCTTGACCTCGTCCACGGTCTGGAAGCTGCGCGCGACGTCGAGCATGATGCCGCGGTACTCGAAGCGCGGGGAGTCGAGGACGGTCACCGCGGGGACCGTCCACGGCCCCGCCGTCGCCTCGTCGTGCTCGACGAAGGTCGGGAAGAGCTGGCGCAGCGTCTGGACGCCGTTGAAGACGCCCTGGGCGCTGGTCGCGGAGACGACGACGCCGTCGGCACCCGCGATGAGACTGTAGGCCTCGGCGGAGTCCTCGTGGCCCTCGACGGCGTGCTCCGGGCCCACCTGCAGCGTGATGTCGGCGCCGTCGCCGGCCTCGGTGACCGGCAGGTCGTAGCCGGTGGACGGGCGCAGCACGCTCGCGAGGAACGCACCGGCTCCTGCGGCCTCACCGGCCGCGACGATCTGCGCGTCCGGGGTGAGGAGGAAGGGCTCGGCGTCGGCTTCGTGCTCGAGAGAGACGGGACGCGGCACGATCATGGGCGACTCGGTCGGCGGGTCTGTCGGCGCCATGGCCCCCAGCGTGCCACCGACGGCGGCGGTGGCCGGCCCGTTCTGGGCGGCGGCCGGGAGGCCGAGCACCGTGAACGGCAGCAGCAGGGCCGCGGAGAGCGCGAGCGCACTGCGTCGTCGTCGTCCACGGCGGCGACCGGGTCGGACGGGCACGGACGTGGGTACGGTCATGGCAAGCTCCCCCTGGGTGGCGACCACGGGAGGCGTGCCAGGCCCGCCCCGCCGCGAGTGACGCCGTCATGCTACGACCGGCGTCAAGACCCCTCGGGGACCCGGACCATGCCTTCCTGCGCCAGCGTGGCCACGAGATCGCCGGCCTGGTCGTAGACCTTCGCCAGGCCCAGCCCGCGTCCGCCCTGCGCGCTGGGGGCGTCCTGGACATAGAGCAGCCACTCGTCCACGCGGACGTCGCGGTGCCACCACATCGCGTGGTCGAGGCTGGCGACCGACAGGCCGGGGGAGGTCCACACAAGCTCGTGGCGGCGCAGCACCGGCTCGAGCATCACCTGGTCGCAGGCATAGGCGAGCAGCGCCCGGTGGGTGAGCTGGTCCGCGTCCACGCGGCCGCGCGAGCGCATCCACAGCGCCTGGCGGCTCAGCGGGGAGCGGCCGCGCGGGACGTAGATCGAGCCCTCGACGTGCCGGATGTCGAAGGCGCCGGTGCGGGCGTAGAAGTTCGCCGCGGGGTGGTCGTAGCGGGAGAAGAGGTCCGCCGAGCTCTCCAGGCCCTCGGGGCCGGGCACCTCGGGCGGGTCCTCGGCGTGGTCCAGCCCCGGCTGGCGCTCCTGGAAGGAGGTGATCATCGAGAGGATGGGCTTGCCGTCCTGGATCGCGTGCGTGCGGCGGGCGCTGAAGGAGCCGCCGTCGCGCATCCGCTCCACCTCGAAGGTGATCGGCCGGTCGAGCTTGCCGGGTCGCAGGAAGTAGCCGTGCACGGAGTGGGGCAGGCGCTCGGCGGGCAGGCCGGCGTCGGAGACGGTCCCGGCGGCCGCGATGAGGGACTGAGCGAGCACCTGCCCGCCGTACACGCGTCCGCTCAGGTGCTCCAGCGACGTCCCCGTGCAGGTGTCGTGCCCGGTCCGCTCCAGGCGCAGCAGCTCCAGGACCGAGGTCAGCGCCTCGCTCTGCTCACCGGCGTCGGCCACGGTCACGGCTCCTCCATCGTGTTGACCAGCGAGAACGCGGCCCGCTCGAGGTAGGTCCACAGCATCGTCTCGAGGTCCGCGGGCAGCGCGAGCTCGTCGACGCCGTCGCGCATGTGCTGCAGCCAGCGGTCACGGGCCAGCGGGCTCACGGCGTACGCGGCGTGCCGCATCCGCAGCCGCGGGTGCCCGCGGGTCTCGGAGTACGTCGTCGGGCCGCCCCAGTACTGCTCGAGGAACGTCGTCAGGCGCTCGACGGCGCCCTCGAGGTCGTCCTCCGGGTACATCGGTGCGAGGACGTCGTCGGTGCGCACGCCCTCGTAGAAGCGGCGGACGAGCCGCTCGAAGGTCGCCCGCCCGCCGAACGCCTGGTACGCGGTGACCTGGTCCGGGCTCGCGCTCACAGGCCGAGCTCGTCGAGGACCGGCAGCTGGCCGCGCACGAGGGCGCGGGCCTGCTCGGCAGACTCGGCGCCGAGCGCGAGCTGGGCGAGCTCCTGGCAGCGCTGCAGCGTCGTGGCCGCGAGCACGGCGGCGACGTCCGGCAAGGAGCGCGGGGACATCGACAGCGAGGACACGCCCAGGCCGACGAGGACGACGGCGGTGGCCGGGTCCGCGGCCGCCTCACCGCACACGCCCACGGGCCGGCTCTGCTGCGCACCGCCGCGACAGGTCTCCTCGATCATCCGGAGCACCGCCGGGTGGAAAGCGTCGGAGAGGGACGCGAGGGAGCCGAGGAGGCGGTCGGCGGCCATCGTGTACTGGGTGAGGTCGTTGGTACCGATCGACGCGAAGGCGGCGCGGGCGAGGATCGGCCCGGACATGAGCGCCGCGCTCGGCACCTCGACCATGACGCCCGCGGTGGTGAGGCCGTGCTTGGCGCAGGCCGCGACGAACTCCTCGGTCTCGTCCACGGTGGCGACCATCGGGGCCATCACCCACACGTCGGCGCTCTCGGCAGCCGCCGCCTCGGCGATCGCGGTGAGCTGGTTGTCCAGGATCCGCGGGTTGCGCCAGGAGGTGCGCAGGCCGCGCACGCCGAGGGCCGGGTTGGGCTCGGCGGTGTCGGTGAGGAAGGGCATCGGCTTGTCCGCGCCGGCGTCGAGCGTGCGCACGACGACCTTCTTGCCGGGGAAGGCGGCGAGGACGGTGCGGTAGGCCTTGACCTGCTCGGCGACGGTGGGCTCCTCGGCCCGGTCGAGGAAGCAGAACTCGGTGCGGAACAGGCCCACGCCCTCCGCGCCCGCCTCGGCGGCCTTGACGGCGCCCGCGGGCTCCCCGACGTTGGCGAGGAGGCTGACGCGGTGGCCGTCGCTGGTGCGTCCCTCGCCGTCAAAGGTGCGCACCTGCGCGGCGAGGGCCTCTGCGGCGGTGACCTCCTCCGCGCTCGGGTCCAGGACCGCGGTGCCGGCGGCGCCGTCGACGAGGACGGTGCGGCCCTCCTCGAGAACCTCCAGGGCGTGCGGCGCCCCGACGACGGCGGGGATCCCGAGTGAACGGGCGAGGATCGCGGTGTGCGAGGTGGGGCCGCCCTCGGCGGTGACGATGGCGCGCACCTTGCTGGGGTCGAGCAGCGCGGTGTCGGCGGGGGCGAGGTCGAGGGCGACGAGGACGAAGGGCTCCTCGCGCTGCGGGATGCCCGGCATGGGGATGCCGAGGAGGCTGGCGACGACGCGGTCGCGCACGTCGCGCACGTCGCGTGCCCGCTCGGCCATGTACCCGCCGAGCGCGCTGAGCTGCTCGGCGACGGCGTCGGCGGCCTCCCAGACGGCGAGCGCTGGGGCCTTGCCCTCCTCGCGGACCTTCGCCTGGGCGGACTGGACGAGCGTGGGGTCGGCGGCCATCTGAGCGGTGGTCGTGAGGATCTCCGCCGCCTCGCCCTCGGCGCTCTCGGCGGCGGTGCTCAGGCCCTGGGCGACCGCGGCCGCGTGCTCGGCGACGGAGGCGGCGGCGGCCTCGACGTCGTCACCCGCGGCGAGCCGCTCGTGGGGGGACGGCGCGGGGACGGCACCGGCGAGCTGAGCCACCGGGCCGGCGGCCCGACCGGGACTCACGCCGATGCCACGGACGTTGGTGCGGCGTGCGTTCTCAGTGCTCAAGTGGGTGCTCCCGTCACGTGGTCCCATGCTCTGCCTATTGTGCGCCCTGACCGGTGCTGCTCGGGCCGGTCCGGAGGGGTGACCGGCCCGCAGGCGGGCCGGTCGGCCGGGCGCACCGGCCCGCGCGGCGCAGTCCTGCGGTCACCCGCGCCGGGCCACTGCCCGTCGAGCCTATCGTCCGCCCGCCCGGAGCTGCACCGCTCGCACGCGCCGGGGCACGGGAGGTCTGGCAAGATCACGCGGAGACCTGGGTGCTGAGGCAGCCATGACGCACGAGCCGAGGAGCATCTGCACGTGAACACCACATCGCCGTCCGGGCGGGCCGCCGGCCTTCCGAGCGAGGCCCTCCAGCGACTGGCAGCGGCGTACGGGGTGGCAACGGACTTCTGGGACTACACCGGCAACCACCGGACCGTCCCCGCGAGCACGATCCGCGCCGTCCTGGCGGCCCTGGGCGTCGTCGTCGAGAGCGAGGAGGACGTCGCGGAGGCGCTCGTCGACGTCGAGCTGGCGCCATGGCGCTCGGTGCTGCCGCCCAGCCTCGTCGTGCGGCAGGGCCGCGAGGCGCAGGTGCCGGTGCACCTGCCCCACGGGAGCACGGTGTCGGTCCGCGTCGCCCTCGAGGACGGCGGCGAGCGGGTGCTCGAGCAGCTGCCCGTGTGGGTGGACCCCCGCGACATCGACGGCGTGCGGACCGGGCGGGCGACCTTCGGGGTCCCGGCCGACCTGCCGCTGGGCTGGCACGAGCTCGTCGCCGTCGTCGAGGGGCAGGATCCGGCGCGGTGCACGTTCGCCGTCACCCCCGACGTGCTCGGCGTCCCCGCCGAGGTTCCCGAGCGTGCCTGGGGTCTCATGGCGCAGCTGTACTCGGTGCGGTCCCGCACGTCGTGGGGCGTGGGCGACCTCGCCGACCTCGCCGAGCTCGGCAGCTTCTTCGGGCAGCAGGGGGCCGACTTCCTCCTCATCAACCCGCTCCACGCCGCCGAGCCGGTCGGTCCGATGACGCCGTCGCCGTACCTGCCGGTCACCCGGCGGTTCCACAACCCGCTCTACATCCGTCCCGAGGACATCCGCGAGTGCGCCTACCTGCCGGGGCCCCAGCGCGCCCTCGTCGAGTGGGCCGCCGAGGAGGTCCGGGGCGCGGCGAGCGACCCCAGCCCCATCGACCGCGACGCGGCCTGGGCGGCCAAGCGCCAGGCCCTGGAGGTCATCCACAAGGCCGGCCGCTCCCCGGCGCGCCAGCGTCGGCTCGACGCCTTCCGCGCCGAGGAGGGGCAGGGGCTGGAGGACTTCGCGCTGTGGTGCGCCCTCGCCGAGAAGTACGAGGGGCAGCGCTGGCCGGCTGAGCTCGACGACGTCTCCTCCCCGGCGGTCTACCGGGCCCGCGTCGAGCTCGCCGACCGCGTCGACTACTACGTGTGGCTCCAGTGGATTGCCGACACCCAGCTCGACACCGCCCAGCGCGCCGCCCGCGAGGCCGGCATGGCGATGGGCATCATGCACGACCTCGCCGTGGGCGTGCACCCCAGCGGCGCGGACGCGTGGAGCATGGGAGACGTCCTGGCCCGCGGGATCGGCGTGGGCGCCCCGCCGGACATGTACAACCAGCAGGGGCAGAACTGGTCCCAGCCCCCCATGCGCCCCGACGCGCTCGCCCGCTCCGGCTACGCGCCCTTCCGCGACATGCTCCGCACCGTGCTGCGGCACGCCGGCGCCCTGCGCATGGACCACATCCTCGGCCTCTTCCGCCTGTGGTGGATCCCCGACGGCCACGGCGCCGACGAGGGTTGCTACGTGCGCTACGACCACGAGGCGATGGTCGGCGTGCTGCTCCTCGAGGCCCAGCGCGTGGGCGCCGTCGTCATCGGTGAGGACCTCGGCACCGTCGAGCCCTGGGTGCGCGACTACCTCGCCTCCCGCGGCGTCCTCGGCACCTCCGTGCTGTGGTTCGAGAAGGACGACGACGGCGGGCCGCTGCGCCCGGAGGACTACCGCGAGCTCGTGCTCGCCACCGTCAACACCCACGACCTGCCGCCGACGGCGGGCTACCTCGCCGAGGAGCACGTCGACCTGCGCGAGCGCCTCGGGCTGCTCGCCGACCCCGTGCCGGTCGTGCGCGCCGAGGCGCGACGCGAGCGGGAGAAGATGGTCGCCCGGCTGCGGCAGTACGGGCTGCTGCCCGACAGCCCCACCGAGCGGCAGATCGTCGAGGCGCTGCACGCCTACGTCGCGCGCACGCCCTCGCGCCTCGTGGGCGTCGCGCTCGTCGACGCCGTGGGGGAGCGGCGCGCGCAGAACCAGCCGGGCACGGACACGGAGTACCCGAACTGGAAGCTGCCGCTCGCGGACGGCTCGGAGAAGGTCGTGCTCGTCGAGGACCTGCCCGGCATCGCCCGTCTGCGCTCCCTCGTCGCCGTGGTGGAAGGTGCCCTGCGCCCGGAGGCCTGACCCGGCTCCCACGTGGGGACGCACGTCCGGACCCCTGGACGCACACCTGGGCAGCCTGTGGCGTCCTGCAGGTGCGTCCCAGACGGCGAGAGCCCCGGCACCAGAGTGGTGCCGGGGCTCTCGTCATGGGGTACTCCTAGCGGTCGCGCCGTGTCTCGGGGAGCACGGTGCCGGTGTCACGCTTGTCGCGCGCCTCCTCGGGGAAGGCCTTGCCGGGTTCCATCGCGGCGTCCCGGGTCTCCTCCTCGGCGGCACGCTTGCCGGTGGAGACGGCGGCCGCCTCCTGCGCCTCGTCGAAGACGGACGGGGCCGCCACGCCACCCTCGCCCTCGTCCTCGCGACCAGGGGTCTTGAGGTTGAACCTGGTGATGACCAGACGGAACAGGAAGTAGTAGATCACCGCGTAGATCAGACCGAAGACGATGATCATCAGCGGCTGCTCAGCGATGCGGAAGTTGAGCAGGAAGTCGATCGCGCCGGCGGAGAAGCCGAAGCCACTGCGGTACTCCAGCGCGTTCATCAGGGCCAGAGAGCTGCCCGTGAGTAGCGCGTGCACCACGTACAGCGGGAAGGCGACGTAGGCGAAGGCGAACTCGAGGGGCTCGGTGATGCCGGTGAGGAACGCGGTGAAGGCGACCGAGACCATGATGCCGCCGGTGAGCTTGCGGCGGGCCGGCTTGGCCGTGTGCCAGATGGCCAGGGCTGCGGCCGGCAGGGCGAACATCATGATCGGGAAGAAGCCGGTCATGAAGACACCGGCCGTGGGGTCGCCGTTGAGGAAGCGGGCGATGTCGCCGTGGAAGACCTCACCGCTCGCGGCCTCGTAGGAGCCGAACTGGAACCAGGGCAGGTTGTTGAGCAGGTGGTGCAGCCCGAAGGGGATGAGCAGGCGGTTGACCGTGCCGAAGACGAAGCCGCCGAGGACGGAGTTGCCCGGGTCGGTCACCCAGTTGCCGAAGCCGGTGATGACGGTGTCGAAGACCGGGTAGATGAAGGCGAAGACGACGGCGATGAGGATCGCGGCGACGGCCGTGACGATCGGCACGAAGCGGCGGCCGCCGAAGAACGCCAGGTAGGTCGGCAGCTTGATCCGGTAGTACTTCTGGTAGAGCACCGCGGCGACGATGCCGATGACAATGCCGCCGAGGACGCCGTAGTTGATCGTCTCCGCACCGGCCTCGCCGCCACCGAAGGTCCCGCCCCACGGAGCGTTCATCGGGGCCAGGGCGCCGAGCACGTTCGTGAGGACGAGGTAGCCGATGACGGCGGCCAGGGCCGTCGAGCCGTCGGACTTGCGGGCGAAGCCGACGGCGACACCGACGGCGAACAGGAGGGGCAGGTTGGCGAAGAGCGCGTCACCGGCCGCACCGATGACGGCGGCGACGGGCTCCATCCAGCCCATGCCGGCCCAGCCGGCCACGCCGTCGGCGCCGAGCATGTCGGGCTGGCCCAGGCGCAGCAGGAGCGCGGCGGCCGGGAGGGAGGCAATGGGCAGCATGAGGGAACGGCCCACACGCTGAAGCTGGGCGAAGCCGGGGATCGGCCTCTTTTCCTTCTTGGCCGGGGCCGCGCCGGCGGTGGCTGCTGTCACGTCAGGCTCCTCGTCGAGGGCGACGGTGGAGGACCGTCGCAGGTGGTCCGGCCCGGAGGTACCGGCCGGGCAGGCTGGCCTGAACATCCCGTGCAGGATGTCTGGACCAGTTGCGCATACTAGACCGCCATATGATCGCGCGTGTCAAGCATCACCCGGGCGTGGCCCGGGCACGTCAGTCACGGTTCGGTGACGGGAGGGTGGAGCCGTGAAGTACCTCACCGTCCGCGACCATCTGCGGGCCCTCATCGACGACGGTCTGGGCGTCGGGCACGCCATCCCCTCCGAGCGTGAGCTCTGCGAACACTTCGGGGTGTCGCGCATGACGGTGCGTCAGGCGGTCGACGCGCTCGTCGTCGAGGGCCTCCTCGAGCGGGTGCAGGGCCGCGGCACCTTCGTCGCCCAGCCCAAGGTCGACCTCCAGCTGCGACTCGTCTCCTTCCCCGAGGAGATGCGCCGACGCGGCATGGAGCCGTCCCTGCGGGTCCTGGCGGCGGAGAGCGTCGCCGCGCCCCCGCACGTCGCTGACGCCCTCGACCTCCCTCCCGGCGTGGACGTCCACTACCTGCGCCGCCTGCGCCTGGCGGACGGGCTGCCGATGGCGGTGGAGGAGAACTGGGTGCCGGCCATGCTCGCCCCCGAGCTCCTGGGCGCAGACCCCGCGCCCAGCGTCTACGAGGCGCTGACTGCCCGTGGCCTCGCGCCCACGTGGGGGGAGGACGTCATCGAGGCGGTCCTCCTCGAGGCAGAGGTGGCCGGGCACCTGGGCCTGACGGAGGCGACGGCGGGACTGCAGATCCGCCGTCGGACCTTCAGCGGGGACCTCGCCGTGGACTACGCCGTCTCCATCTACCGCGCGGACCGCTACTCCCTGTGGGTGCCGGTCAGCGCTCCCGGGCCCACACTCGTGCCCTCCCGCCGTCGCCTCCGGTCGACGGCGGGAGGCCACACCCCACGTGAGGAAGGACTGCCGTGACCAAGGACATCCACGCGATCCTCGCCGGACTCGGCGGCATTGCGAACATCCGCGAGATGGAACCGTGCATCACCCGGTTGCGGGTGGAGGTCGAGGACCCGGCGCAGGTCGACGCCGCCGCGCTGCGGGCCGCCGGTGCCCACGGCTCCGTCCAGCGCGGCAACGTGGTCCAGGTCGTCGTGGGGCCCGAGCTCGACGCGCTGCTCGGGGAGCTGAGCGACGACACGTGGCGGCGCGCCGACGACGAGTAGGGCCATCACGCCGAAGACGTCTGGACCAGTTAAGGTTTCGGTACGAGACGGCGCCGTCCGTCACCGACCAACGGCCGCGGCCGTGGATGAGGAGCAGAACATGAGCAAGGCAGAGTCCATCCTCGCGGCTCTCGGCGGCGACGAGAACATCGTCGACCTCGAGGCGTGCATCACCCGTATCCGTGTCGAGGTCGAGGACTCGAGCAAGGTCGACGAGGCCGCGCTGCGTGCGGCCGGCGCCTTCGGCGTCGTCCAGCAGGGCACGGCCGTGCAGGTCGTCGTCGGCCCCGAGGCGGACAACATCGTCGAGGACATCGAGGACCTTCGGTGAGCCTGCGGGTCCTCGCACCCGTCGCCGGGACCGTCGTCGCGATGGCCGACGTCCCCGACCCCGTCTTCGCGGGATCGATCGTCGGCCCGGGCATCGCGATCGAGCCCGACGGCGAGGGTGAGGTCCACGTCGTCGCGCCCGTCGACGGCACCGTGGCCAAGCTCCACCCGCACGCCTTCGTCCTCGTCACCGAGCAGGGCCGGGGGGTGCTCGTCCACCTCGGTCTGGACACCGTCCAGCTCGAGGGGCAGGGCTTCACCCTCCACGCGCAGGAGAAGGACACGGTGAGCGCCGGCCAGCGGCTGGTCAGCTGGAACCCGGCCGAGGTCCGGGCCGGTGGGCGCTCGCCCGTCAGCCCCGTCGTCGCGCTCGAGGGCAAGCAGGAGGCACTGACGCTCGCCGTCGAGCCGGGGGCGCAGGTCGCCACCGGCGACGAGCTCTTCGCGTGGGAGTGACCACCACCCACGACGTGCGGGCCCGGGCCGGCGAGCTCCTTCGCCGGCCCGGAGCCGCCGTGCTGCTCGACCTCGACGGCACGCTCGTCGACTCCGAGCCCATGCAGCGGGCCGCCTTCGCCGCCTATTTCGCCTCCCGCGGCTGGGAGGTCTCCGAGACGGTCGTGCGCCAGTTCATGGGCCGGCGCGGCCGGGAGTCCTTCGCGGCGATCGCCGGCCCGTGGGCGGGGGAGGACCCGGTGGCCCTTACCGACGCCGTCATCGCGATGACCGACCCTCTCACCCACCCGCCCGTCCCCGTCCCGGGCGCCGCCGAGGCCATCCGCACCTGGCGCGAGCAGGACCTGCCGGTGTCGCTCGTGACGTCCGCTTTCCGCTCCTGGGCGGAGGAGGCGCTCGAGCTGCTCGGCGTCGCCGACCTCGGTGTCCGGCTCGTCACCGCCGAGGACACCCCGGTGGGCAAGCCGGCACCGGCCCCGTTCCTCCTCGGTGCCCAACGGCTGGGCGTGGACCCGGCTGACTGCCTCGCCGCCGAGGACTCCGTGGCCGGCCTCGCCTCCGCACGTGCCGCCGGGGTGGGGTTCGTCGTCGGCGTGACGACCAGCCTGGGCGCCGACGCGCTCGCCCAGGCTGGCGCCGACGCCGTCGTCCCCGACCTCACCGCCCTCGCGCCCTAGCGCCCCTCGCGCCGACAGTGCACTGACCGCCGAGAGCGGGGGCGCAGGCCTCAGCGCTGGGCGGCGCGGTCGGCCTCCTGGGCGGCGAGGGTGCGGCGCACGGCGTCGCGGTCCTCGCCCACGAGGCGGCGCAGCGCGGCCGGCGCGTCCGGGTGCGCGGCGAGCCACTCGTCGGTGCGGGCGAGCACGTCCACCCCGAGCTCGTCGGCCAGGCCGGCAAGGGCGAAGGGGTAGAGCCCGGTGACGATGTTCTGCGCCATCTCACTGGTCCGCTCCCGCCACACCGTCTCGAGCGAGTCGAAGTAGCGGTCGACGAAGGGCACGAGCAGGGAGCGGTCGTGGACGTCGGTGAAGCCGTCGATGACGGCGTCCTGAAGCGCGTTGGGCAGCTCGTCGGACTCGACGACCGACTCCCACACCTGCTCCTTGGCCGCGGCGCTCGGGACGATCGCGCCCGCCCGCGCGGCCGCCTGGCGGCCTGCGGCGGTGCCGTCCCGGCGAGACTCCGCAGCGATCTCCTCCTGGCCGGCGCGGCCCCCGGCGGCGAGCGCGGTGAGCAGGACCCAGCGCAGGTCGGTGTCGACCTCCAGCCCCTCGAGCACGCGGCTGCCGTCGAGCAGGTCGGCGACGGCGTCGAGCTGGGCGTCGGTGGCGGCCTCGTCGGCAAAGGCGCGGACGAGCTGGAGCTGGGCGTCGGACCCGCCCTCGGCCTGCTCCGCGAGCTGCCACAGGCGGTCGACCACCCGCGGGGTGAGCTCCGCCCGGGTCTCGGGGGCGGTGTAGGCACGTAGCGTGAGGCTGAGCTGGCGCAGGAGGACGAGCAGCACGGTCGAGTCGCGCTCGGCCCCGACGTTCGCCAGGACCAGCTCGAGGTACTCGTGCGCGGGCAGCTCGCCGTCGCGGGTCATGTCCCAGGCGGCCGCCCACACGAGCGAGCGGGGCAGCGACTCGGTGAAGCCCGCGAGGTGGTCGACGGCGGTGCGCAGCGACTCCTCGTCCAGGCGCACCTTGGCGTAGGCGAGGTCCTCGTCGTTGACGAGGAGGAGGTCCGGGCGCGGGCGGCCGACGAGCTCGGGGATCTCGGTGCGGGCGCCGTCGACGTCCGTCTCCACTCGCAGCACCCGCTCCAGG
This sequence comes from Georgenia satyanarayanai, assembly GCF_023715365.1. Classification (GTDB taxonomy): domain Bacteria; phylum Actinomycetota; class Actinomycetes; order Actinomycetales; family Actinomycetaceae; genus Oceanitalea; species Oceanitalea satyanarayanai_B. The sequence goes on along the minus strand of NZ_JAMBNZ010000015.1, from coordinate 40,832 downwards.
CGCGTGCCGCCGTCGTGCTCGACGACGTCGTAGCCGCCGACGACCAGGCGGTGCGGGCGCAGCACGGGGTGCTCGTCCGGGGCCTCCTGGGTGACGGCGAAGGAGGTGATGACGCCGTCGTCGTCCGTGGTGAGGTCGGGACGCAGGAGCGTGACACCGGCCTGCTCCAGCCACACCTGCGACCACGCGGTGAGGTCGCGCCCGCTCGTGGCCTCGAGCTCGGTGAGGAGGTCACGCAGCTCGGTGTTGCCCCACTCGTGCGTGGCGAAGTAGGAGCGCACGCCGGCGAGGAAGGCGTCCTGGCCGACCCAGGCGACGAGCTGCTTGAGGACGGAGGCGCCCTTCGCGTAGGTGATGCCGTCGAAGTTCACCTCGACGTCCTCGAGGTCGTTGATCTCCGCGACGATCGGGTGGGTGGAGGGGAGCTGGTCCTGGCGGTAGGCCCAGGACTTCTCCAGCGAGGAGAAGGTGGTCCACGCGTCGGTCCACGAGGTGGCCTCGGCGGTGGCGAGGGTGGACATGTACTCGGCGAAGGACTCGTTGAGCCACAGGTCGTTCCACCACCGCATGGTGACGAGGTCGCCGAACCACATGTGGGCGAGCTCGTGGAGGATCGTCACCACGCGGCGCTCGACCGTGGCCTCGGGGACCTTGGAGCGGAAGACGTAGCTCTCGAGGAAGGTGACCGCGCCGGCGTTCTCCATCGCGCCGGCATTGAACTCCGGGACGAAGAGCTGGTCGTACTTCTCGAAGGGGTAGGGGCGCCCGAAGGCTTCCTCGAAGAACGCGAAGCCGGACCTCGTGATGTCCATGACGTTCTCGGCGTCGAGGTGCTCGGCGAGGGAGGCGCGGCAGAAGACACCGAGGGGGATGGTCCGCCCGTCGCTGCTCGTCAGCTCGCCCGTCACGCGGTGGTAGGGGCCGGCGACGATCGCGGTGATGTAGCTCGAGATCCGCGGGGTGGGCGCGAAGTGCCAGACGGCGGCGGCGTCGTCGCCGTCCACCGGCTGCGGCTCGGGGGTGGGGGAGTTGGACACGACGGTCCAGTGCCGCGGCGCGCGGACCGTGAAGCGGAAGGTCGCCTTGAGGTCGGGCTGCTCGAACACGGCGAAGACGCGGCGGGAGTCGGCAACCTCGAACTGGCTGTAGAGGTAGACCTCGCCGTCGACCGGGTCGACGAAGCGGTGCAGGCCCTCCCCGGTGTTCATGTACCGGGCGTCGGCAACGACGACGAGCTCGTTGCGCTCGGCCAGGCCGTCGACGGCGATGCGGGCGCCGTCCCACGCGTGCGTGTCCACGTGGGTGCCGTTGAGGCGGATCTCGTGGACGGCGTCGGCGATGAGGTCGACGAAGGTGCTCGCGCCGTCCCGGGCGGTGAAGGTGATCGTCGTGCGGGAGGCGAAGACCCGGTCGCCGCGGGTGAGGTCGAGCTCGACGTCGTAGGACTCGACGGCGACGAGCGCGGCGCGCTCGGCGGCCTCCTGGCGGGTGAGGTTCTCTCCGGGCACGGTCTGCTCCTTGTCACGTGGGTCGGCGGTCGGTCGGACCGGCCGCTCTCGATCCTGCCACGCCGCTCGCCGCGGGCACACGCCGATATCTGACGCCCGGCGGGCCCGGGTGCCATGCTGGCGGCATGCGCTGGCTCTGGGCCCCGATGCTCGCGGGCACCATCTTTCTCGTCGTCGAGGCGGCACGGGACGGGAGCGTCGCCGCGGCGGTGGGGTACGGCGTCGTCGGCCTCGCCCTGACCTGGTGGCTCAGCCCGTGGCAGGGGGCGGGCGGTGCGCGGCACGCGGACGTCGTGGCCCGGCCGGCGGCCGAGCGGTCGGTCGTCATCTACTGGCGCCCGGGGTGCACCTACTGTGCCCGGCTGCGGGCCCGGCTGGGCCGTGCGGGCCGCCGCGCCACCTGGGTCGACATCTGGCAGGACGAGGACGCCGCCGCGTTCGTGCGGGGCGTCAACAACGGGAACGAGACGGTCCCGACCGTCGTCATCGACGGTGCGCCCTTCACCAACCCCGATCCCGGCCGAGTGCTCGCCCGGCTCGCCGCGGCCTAGGCTGAGCGCGGCGGCGCACGCAGGTGCCGCGGAGCACTCGAGGAGGACGTACATGGCCGAGCACGCCACGAAGGATGTCGCCGACTTCTGGTTCGACCCGATCTGCCCGTGGGCGTGGATGACGTCCCGCTGGATGGGCGAGGTCGAGCAGGTCCGCCCCGTGACGGCGCGCTGGCACATCATGTCGCTGGCCGTGCTCAACGAGGGCCGTGACCTGCCCGCGGACTACCGGGCGATGATGGACAAGGCCTGGGCCCCGGCCCGGCTGGTCAACGCGGCCCGCGAGCTGCACGGCGAGGACGTCGTCAAGCCGCTGTACGACGCGCTCGGCACTCGCTACCACCCGGGCGGCCGGGAGATCGACGACGTCTCCGTGTTCACCGAGGCGCTCGCGGAGGTCGGCCTGCCCGAGGAGCTCGTGCGCTACACGACCTCCGACGAGCTCGACGACTCCCTGCGGGCCTCCCACCGCGAGGGCATCACCAAGGTGGGCGAGGACGTCGGCACCCCCGTCGTGGCCTTCGACGACGTCGCCTTCTTCGGCCCCGTCATCACCCCCGCCCCGAAGGGCGAGGAGGCCGGCCGGCTGTGGGACGGCTGCGTCCTCGTGGCCGGCGTCCCGGGCTTCTTCGAGCTCAAGCGCACCCGCACCCAGGGCCCCGTCTTCGACTGAGGCCCCCTCCTAGCGCCGAGAGCCGGATTCCTCCAGGAGGAATCCGGCTCTCGGCGCGACTGGGGTGGGTCAGGCGGTGAAGCGCTCGATGGCGCGGGCGGACTCGGCGCGGTAGGCGGCGAGGACCTCGGGCGTGGGCTCGGCGGACAGGACCCGCGTGCCCTTCCGCTCCCACACCGGCGGCTGCTCGGCGCCGGACAGCACCCAGGCGGCCTGGCGGGCCGCGCCGTCGGCGACGTACTCGCCCGGCTCGGGCAGCTCGACGTCCTGTCCCAGCACGGCCGGCGCCACCTGCTGGACGGCCGCCGAGCGGGCGGCGCCACCGATGAGGCTGATGCGCCGCACCTCCACGCCCTGGGCCTGGACCGCGGCCATGCCCTCGGCGAGGTGGCACATCATGCCCTCGACGGCTGCGCGGGCCAGGTTCTCCCGCGTCATCGACGCGCGGGTCATCCCGTGCAGGGACCCGGTGGCCGCGGGCAGGTTGGGGGTGCGCTCGCCGTCGAGGTAGGGCACGTGGACGAGGCCGCCGGCGCCCGGCTCGGCGGCGAGGGCGAGATCGCTGAGGCCGGCGTGGTCGACGCCGAGCAGACGGGCGGTCGCGTCGAGCACGCGGGAGGCATTGAGCGTCGTCGCCATCGGCAGGAAGTTCCCGGTGGCGTCGGCGAAGCCGGTGACCAGACCGCTCGCGTCGCGCACCGGGTCGGCGGCGACGGCGGAGACGACGCCGGAGGTGCCCAGCGAGATGGTCACGTCCCCGGTGGCCAGCCCGACGCCGAGCGCTGCGGCCGCGTTGTCCCCGGCACCGGGGCCGAGGAGTGCGCCCGTCCCGCCCACCTGGCCGGCGGCCGTCGCGGGACCGAGCACGCGCGGCAGGACGAGGTCGCTCTCCCGGCCGAGCGCGAGGTCGAGCAGGTCGCGCCGGTAGGTGTTGCCGGCGGGGTCGAAGTACCCGGTGCCGGAGGCGTCGGACCGGTCGGTGGCGAGGTCCTCCAGCGCTCCGGTGCCGAGGAGGCGCCAAGTGAGCCAGTCGTGGGGGAGGGCGACGGCGGCCACCCGGGCCGCGTTCTCCGGCTCGTGCTGGGCGAGCCACCGCAGCTTCGTCACCGTGAGCGAGGCGACGGGCACCGAGCCGATGGCCTCGACCCAGGCGCGGCGTCCGGCGTCGACGTCGCCGTCACCGAGCTCGCGGACGAGGTCGGCGGCGGCCTGGGCGGAGCGGGTGTCGTTCCACAGCAGCGCCGGGCGGATGACCGCGCCGTCCGCGTCGAGGACGACCATCCCGTGCTGCTGCCCGCCGACGGCGACGGCGGCGACGTCGTCGAGGCCTCCGGCCTGCGCGAGCGCCTCCTGCAGCGCGTCCCACCACGCCTCGGGATCCACTTCGGTACCGTCAGGGTGCGACGCGTGGCCGGAGCGGACCAGGCGCCCGGTGTCCGCCTCACGCACGACCACCTTGCAGGACTGGGTCGAGCTGTCGATACCGGCGACGAGCCGGCCGGCGAGCGGGGAAGTCATGGCGCCACCTCTGCGGGACGAGATTGTTAGAGCATAGAACTAAACCAGGTGGGATCGGTATGGTCAAGGCATGACGGTCACTGACGACGCGCAGAGCGTCCCTACGGGCTCGCTCACCCCTGGCGTGGGCCAGGCGTCGCTGCGCGACCAGAACCTCTCGGTGGTCACCATGCTCGCCTATGCCGCGCCGGAGCCGGTCTCCCGCGCCGCCATCGCGGCGGGCAGCGGCCTCACCCGCTCGACGGTGTCCCGGCTCGTGGACGAGCTCCTCGCCGGTGGACTGCTCGAGGAGCTGGCGCCGTTGATCGCCGGGCGCGGCCGTCCTGCGACCCCGCTGGTGCCGGCACGCGGCACGATCGCCGGGCTGGGCCTCGAGGTGTCCCCGAGCTACCTCGGGGCTCGGCTCGTCGACCTCAGCGGCGCGGTCCTCGCTGAGCGGGTGGTGCCGGCCCACCTCGAGGCGAGCGACCCCGACATCGTGCTCGACCGCGTCGCGGACCTGGCCGGCGAGATCCTGGCGTCCAGTGACGGACGATGGACCGTGCTGGCCGGGGCGCGCCTCGCGGTCCCCGGTCTCGTCGACTCCGACGGCCGGGTGTTGCGCACGCCCAACCTCGGCTGGCGGGAAGTCATGCCGGCCGAGCGGCTCCAGCTGCCCGCCCCTCCCGCAGGGGAGGCGCCGGCCGCGGTCGGCGTGGGCAACGAGGCTGACCTGGCTGCCCTCGCTCACGCGCTGGAGGCGCCGGGCCGGCCCGCGGGCAGCGGCACCTTCTTCTACGTCTCCGCCGACATCGGCGTCGGTGGGACGTCAATCGTCGACGGCGTGCCGGTGCGCGGGCGCCACGGGTGGGCCGGGGAGGTGGGGCACACGCTCGTCGACCCGGCCGGGCCGCCCTGCACGTGCGGGGCCGCGGGCTGCCTCGAGCAGTACGCCGGGCGGGACGCCTTCCTCTCCGCCGCCGGTCTCGGGCTCGACGCCACGGCCGAGGATCTCGTCACTGCTGCCGCCGTGCCAGGTCCGGCACGCGACGCCGTCGACCGCGCGGGACGGGCGCTGGGCACGGCGCTGGCCAACGTCGTCAACCTCCTCGACGTCGACGATCTCGTCCTCGGGGGGCAGTTCATCCCGCTCCTGCCGGCCCTGCGACCCGCCCTGGAGGAGGAGCTGAGCAGCCGCGTCCTCGCGGCCCCGTGGCTCGACGTGACGATCAGGCCGGGCCTGTCCGGCGAGCCGGCGCTGACGGGGGCGGCGCTCGCGGTCCTGGGCGAGGTGGTCGCAGCGCCGAGCCGATGGTTGCCTGGTGCTTGACACCCCCTGCCCCCGACGTAGTTAAATTGCGCTAAGAAACAAAACTCACTCGACGAGGAGTCACTCCATGGTTCGCAAGCCCACCCCCGACGACCGCTTCTCCTTCGGCCTCTGGACCGTCGGCTGGTCCGCCCAGGACCAGTTCGGCTCGGCCAGCCGCCCGGTGCTCGACCCCTGGGAGTACGCCACCAAGCTGGCCGAGCTCGGTGCCTGGGGCATCACCTTCCACGACGACGACGTCGTGCCCTTCGGCGCCGACGACGCCGAGCGTGAGCGCATCCTCACCCGCTTCAAGCAGGCGACGGACGACGCCGGCCTGACCATCGAGATGGTCACGACCAACACCTTCAGCCACCCGATCTTCAAGGACGGCGGCTTCACCGCCAACGACCGGTCCGTGCGCCGCTTCGGGCTGCGCAAGGTGCTGCGGAACGTCGACCTCGCCGCCGAGCTCGGCGCGACGACCTTCGTCATGTGGGGCGGGCGCGAGGGCAGCGAGTACGACGGCGTCAAGGACGTCAATGCCGCGCTCGACCGCTACCGCGAGGGCATCGACACCGTCGCCGGCTACATCAAGGACAAGGGCTACGACCTGCGCATCGCGCTGGAGCCCAAGCCCAACGAGCCCCGTGGCGACATCCTCCTGCCCACCGTCGGTCACGCGCTCGGCTTCATCGCCGAGCTCGAGCACGGCGACATCGTCGGCCTCAACCCCGAGACCGGGCACGAGCAGATGGCCGGCCTCAACTACACCCACGCCCTCGCGCAGGCCCTGTGGTCGGGCAAGCTCTTCCACATCGACCTCAACGGCCAGCGGTCCATCAAGTACGACCAGGACCTCGTCTTCGGCCACGGCGACCTGCTCTCGGCGTTCTTCACCGTGGACCTGCTCGAGAACGGCTTCGCCGGCGGTGGCCCCCGCTACGAGGGCCCCAAGCACTTCGACTACAAGCCCTCGCGGACCGAGCACATGCAGGGCGTGTGGGACTCCGCCGAGGCAAACATGTCGATGTACCTCATGCTCGCCGAGAAGGCCCGGGCCTACCGCGCCGACCCCCGCGTGCAGGAGGCCTTCCAGGAGTCCGGCGTGCTCGAGCTGTCCGAGCCCACGCTCGCCGAGGGCGAGTCGCTCGAGGTTTTCCTCGCGGACCGCAGCACCTTCGAGGACTTCGACGTCGACGCCGCCGCTGCTCGCGACTACCGCTTCGTGCGCCTCAACCAGCTCGCCATGGAGCACCTCATCGGCTGACCTCAGCCACCTCAGCCGCCTCAGCCACCTCAGCCACCTCAGCCACCTCAGCCACCTCAGCCACCTCAGCCGCCGAGAGCCGGATTCCTCCAGGAGGGATCCGGCTCTCGGCGGCTGTGGCTCGCCCCCCTTCGCTCGACGCGAGGAAGGGGGAGCTGTGCGGCGAAGGAGGGCCTGGGCTACAGGCCGATGAGGGCGCCGAGCTGGGCCTTCATCTCCTCGAGGCGCGCGGCGGCGGCGCGGCGCGCGGCGGGCAGGCGGTCCTGCTCGCTCACCGGCTCCACGGCCTCGAGGTAGCACTTGAGCTTCGGCTCGGTGCCGCTGGGCCGGATGATCGCTCGGTCACCACGCGCGGTGAGGTAGACCAGCCCGTCGGTCGGGGGCAGACCGTCCTCCCCTGCGGAGAGGTCGATGGTCCGCACGACCGGCGAGCCGGCCAGCGCCTCGGGGCCGCTCTCGCGCAGCCGCTTCATCGCCGGCGGGATGACCGAGACGTCCTCGACGCGCAGGGTGAGCGGCGCCGTCGCGTGCAGCCCGTACTGGAGGGCCAGCTCGTCCAGCACGTCGAGGAGCGTGCTGCCCCGGTCGACGAGCTGGGAGGCGAGCAGCGCCACCCGCACGGCCGCACTGATGCCGTCCTTGTCGCGCACGGCCTGCGGGTCCACGCAGTAGCCCAGCGCCTCCTCGTAGCCGAAGACGAGCCCCGGCACCCGGCTGATCCACTTGAAGCCGGTGAGCGTCGTGCGGTGCTCCAGGCCGTGGGAGGAGGCGATGCGCGCGAGCAGGCGGGAGGACACGACCGAGCTGGCGAGCACCCCGTGCCCGGACACCGCCGCGCTGATCGCGGCCTGCTTGCCCAGGAGCGCACCCACCTCGTCACCGGTGAGTTGACGCCAGCCCTCGACCGTGCCGGTGTCCGGCACGGCCACCGAGCAGCGGTCGGCATCGGGGTCGTTGGCGATGATGACGTCGGCCTCGACCTGCTGCGCGAGCCGGAAGGCGAGGTCGAGGGCCCCGGGCTCCTCGGGGTTGGGGAAGACCACCGTGGGGAACTCGGGGTCCGGCTCGGCCTGCTCGGCGACGACGTGGACGTCGGTGAAGCCGGCGGCCCCGAGGGCGGCGACGGCCACCTCGGCCCCGACGCCGTGCATCGGGGTGTAGACGATCCGCAGGCTGCGGGCGTAGCCGTGGGGGACGAGCGAGGCGACCCGGGCGACGTACTCCTCGGTGATCGAGGGGTCGAGCACCTGCCAGCCGTCGGCGGGGCGCGGGACGTCCGCGAGGGGCCCGACGGCGGCGATGCGCGCGGCGATCTCGGCGTCGGCCGGCGAGACGAGCTGGGCGCCCTGCCCGGAGTCGGTGACGACCCTTCCGCCGAGGTAGACCTTGTAGCCGTTGTCCTCCTTGGGGTTGTGGGAGGCGGTCACCATGATCCCGGCGTCGGCGTCCAGGGCGCGCACGGCGTAGGCGAGCACGGGGGTGGGGCCGACGGTCGGCATGAGCATCGCCTCCCCGCCGGCACCCGTGACGACGGCGGCCGCGTCCTCGGCGAAGCGCGCCGAGCCGTGCCGGGCGTCGTAACCGATGACGACGCGGGGGGCGGCGCCCGCGAGCTGCTCGCTCAGCCACGCGGCGAGACCCGCCGTCGTGCGGATGACGACGGCGCGGTTCATCCGGTTGGGACCTCCGCCGAGCGCCCCGCGCAGCCCGGCGGTGCCAAAGGCGAGCGGGCCGGAGAACCGGTCCTCCAGCTCGGCGCGAGCCTTGTGGGCCTCCGGGCCGCCTGCCGTGGCGCGCTCGAGGAGCACCCCCAGCTCGTTGGCGGTCTGCGGGTCGGGGTCCTCGGCGATCCAGCTCCGGACGACGTCGACATCCATGAATGGGTTCCTCTCTCAGATACGACGGACGATGTCTGCCAGCAGCCGGGAGATCCGCGGGCCGGCAGCGCGGCCCGCCTCGATGACCTCCTCGTGCGAGAGCGGCTGAGTGCTGATGCCCGCCGCCTGGTTCGTCACGAGCGACAGGCCGAGGATCTCCAGGCCCACGTGCCGCGCGGCGATGGCTTCCAGCGTCGTCGACATCCCCACGAGCGTGCCGCCGAGGAGCGCGACCATGCGCACCTCCGCGGGCGTCTCGTAGTGGGGGCCGGGGAGCTGGACGTAGACGCCCTCGGTGAGGGTCGGGTCGACCTCCCGCGCGATCTCGCGCAGCCGCGGGGAGTACAGGTCGGTGAGGTCGACGAAGGTCGCGCCCTCGAGGGGCGAGGCGGCCGTGAGGTTGATGTGGTCGGAGATGAGGACCGGCGTGCCGGGCGCCACCGCGGGGTCCAGGCCTCCGCAGCCGTTGGTGAGGACAAGGCGCTGCACACCGGCCGCGGCGGCGGTCCGCACGCCGTGCGCGACCGCCCGCACGTCGCGCGACTCGTAGTAGTGGGTGCGCGAGCCGAGCACGAGCGCGTGGCGCGCCTCGCCGTCGGCGTCGATGCGGATCGAGCGGATGGTGGCACCGTGCCCGGCGACGACGGGGGCGCGGAAACCCGGCACCTGCTCGGCCGGCACCTCGGCGACGGTCTCACCGAGGAGCTCGGCCGCCCCTCCCCAGCCCGAGCCGAGGACGAGGGCGACATCGTGCCGGGCCACCCCGGTGAGCTCGGCGAGGCGGTCGGCCGCCTCGCGGGCCAGGGCGAAGGGCGCGTCGTGGCCGGCGATGCCGGTGGGGGTGACCATGCCCCGACGTTACCGTCCTGGGTGCTCGGCAGGCATGCCGCGGGACAAAGGCGGCACAATGCCTGGGTGAGCACATCGACCGACGAGCACCGGCCCGCCGCGGAGCGCCCCGCCCCCACCGCCCCCACCGAGGGACGGCGTACCCAGGAAGCGGCCGGCAGCTCGCCGGTCCGCGCGGGCAGCCGCGTCGTCATCATCGGCGGCGGGCCCGGCGGCTACGAGGCGGCGCTCGTCGCCGCGCAGCTCGGCGCGCGGGTCACGCTCGTCGAGCGGCAGGGCACCGGCGGGGCCGCCGTCCTCACCGACGTCGTCCCTTCCAAGACCCTCATCGCCACCGCCGAGTGGATGACGACGACGGACGCCGCCGCCGAGCTCGGCATCCGAGGCGGGGGCGGCACGTCCGTCGACATGGCCGCCGTCAACCGGCGTGTCCTCGAGCTCGCCCAGCGCCAGTCCCAGGACATCCGTGCCCGTCTCGAGCGGGAGGGCATCCGGGTCGTGGACGGCACCGGCCGGCTGGCGGGGGACCTCGGCAGCACCGGCACCCGGCCCGTCCACGTGACCACCGCCGACGGCGAGGAGGTCGAGCTCGTCGCCGAGATCGTCCTCGTCGCCACGGGCGCCACCCCCCGCGTGCTGCCCGACGCGCAGCCGGACGGCGAGCGCATCCTCACCTGGGTGCAGATGTACAACCTCACCGAGCTGCCCGAGCACCTCGTCGTCGTCGGCTCCGGCGTCACCGGCGCCGAGTTCGCCGGCGCCTACAACGGCCTCGGCGTGCCCGTCACGCTCGTTTCCAGCCGGGACCGGGTGCTGCCCGGGGAGGACGAGGACGCCGCCGAGCTCATCGAGAACGTCTTCCGCAGCCGCGGGATGACCGTCCTGTCGCGCTCGCGCGCCGCCGCCGTCCGCCGCGTCGGCGACGGCGTCGAGGTCGAGCTCACCGACGGCCGCGTCGTCTCCGCCTCCCACTGCCTCGTCGCCGTCGGCGGCGTGCCGAGCACCGCGGACCTGGGACTGGAGGAGGCCGGCGTCGTGCTCCGCGACAGCGGGCACATCCAGGTCGACCGCGTCTCCCGGACGACCGGGGTGCGCGTCTACGCCGCCGGCGACTGCACCGGCGTGCTGCCCCTCGCCTCGGTCGCGGCGATGCAGGGCCGCATCGCCATGTGGCACGCGCTCGGGGACGCCGTCTCCCCGCTCGACGTCGACGCCGTCACCGCCAACATCTTCACCGCCCCCGAGATCGCGACGATCGGCGTGGGTGAGCGAGAGGTGCACGACGGCACGGTCGACGCCGTCGTCACCCAGCTCCCGCTGGCCCGCAACCCGCGGGCCAAGATGCTCGGCATCCGCGAGGGTTTCGTCAAGATCATGGCCGACCGGCACTCCGGTGCGGTGCTCGGTGCGGTCGTCGTCGCGCCGCGCGCCAGTGAGCTCATCTTCCCGCTCGCCGTCGCCGTCACGCAGCGGATCACGGTGGACCAGCTCGCCAACGTCTTCACGATCTACCCCTCGCTCAGCGGGTCGATCGCCGAGGCCGCCCGCACGCTGCACCAGACGGGGGACTGAGTGCATGACCGCGCCCGCGCTCCCGGACCTGCGCACGGCCGACGTCGTCGACCTCACCCGCGCCCTGTGCGACATCCCCTCCGTCTCGAGCGGGGAGGGGCCGCTCGCCGATGCGATCGAGGCCGCTCTCGCCGGCCTGTCGCACCTGGAGTTGCTGCGCGACGGTGACGCCGTCATGGCGCGCACCCGGCTCGGCCGCGAGCGCCGGGCCGTCGTCGCCGGCCACATCGACACCGTGCCGGTCGCGGGCAACCTGCCCAGCGAGCTGCGTACCGTCGACGGCGAGGAGGTGCTCTGGGGCCGCGGCAGCGTCGACATGCTCGGCGGGGTCGCCGTCGCCCTCCACCTCGCCGCGCGCCTCACCGCGCCCGCGTGGGACGTCACGTGGGTCTGCTACGACAACGAGGAGGTCGAGGCCGAGCGCAACGGCCTGGGCCGCCTCGCGCGCCACCACCCGCAGTGGCTGGCCGCCGACTTCGCCGTCCTCGGGGAGCCGAGCAACGGCGGCGTCGAGGGCGGCTGCAACGGCACGCTGCGCGTGTCCGTCACGACGGCGGGACGCGCCGCCCACTCCGCGCGGGCCTGGCGCGGGGTCAACGCCATCCACCTCGCCGCGCCGGTCCTCACGCGCCTGGCCGAGTACGAGCCCCGGTCGGTCGAGGTCGACGGGCTCGTCTACCGGGAGGGCCTCTCGGCCGTCGGGATCAGCGGCGGCATCGCCGGCAACGTCGTGCCCGACGTGTGCGAGGTGCTCGTCAACTACCGCTTCGCGCCGTCGTCGTCCCTCGCCGAGGCGGAGGCGCACGTGCGCGAGGTGTTTGCCGGCTACGACGTCACCGTCGTCGACGGCGCCGCCGGTGCCCGCCCCGGCCTCGACGCCCCCGGTGTCGGCGATTTCCTCGCCGCCGTCGGGCGCGTGACGGGCGGTGGCCCCGCCCCCAAGTACGGGTGGACCGACGTCGCCCGCTTCGCCGAGCTCGGCGTGCCGGCCGTGAACTTCGGGCCCGGCGACCCGTCCCTGGCCCACGCGGACGACGAGCACTGCCCCACCGCCCAGATCCGTGACTGTGCCACCGCCCTGGAGGCGTGGCTGACCGAAGGAGCACGATGAGCCGGTCCTACCACCGCAACGGTTCGGCAGGTGCGAGCCGCGGGTCCGAGCGCCCCGCCGTCCGCGACAGCCGTGACGCCGACGTCTACCGCAAGGGCCCGGTGACGCTGCGCGGCGCTCAGATCCCCGACGAGACGTCCGACGAGCGGCTGCTCGCCCAGGACGGCGACGCCGGCTGGGTGCACTCCGACCCGTGGCGGGTCATGCGCATCCAGAGCGAGTTCGTCGAGGGCTTCGGGGCGCTCGCCGAGCTCGGCCCTGCCATCAGCGTCTTCGGCTCCGCCCGTACCGATCGGCAGTCCGCGGAGTACCGGATGGGCGAGGAGGTGGGCCACCTCCTCGTCGAGGCCGGCTACGCCGTCATCACGGGAGGTGGCCCGGGCGTCATGGAGGCCGCGAACAAGGGCGCCTGCGAGGCCGGTGGGGTGTCGGTGGGCCTGGGCATCGAGCTGCCCTTCGAGCAGGGCATGAACGAGTGGGTCGACCTCGGGGTCAACTTCCGCTACTTCTTCGCCCGCAAGACGATGTTCGTCAAGTACGCCCTCGGCTTCATCGTCCTGCCCGGCGGCTTCGGCACGATGGACGAGCTGTGGGAGGCCCTCACCCTCGTCCAGACCGGCAAGGTGAGCTCCTTCCCGATCGTCCTCGTCGGGACCGAGTACTGGGGCGGGCTGCTGGCGTGGGCGCGCGACACCATGGTGCCCGCGGGCACGATCGCCGCGGCCGACCTGGATCTCATCCAGCTCGTCGACACCGCCGAGGAGGCCGTGGACCGCGTCCGCGACCGGCTCGCGCTCATGCGGGACGAGGCCGAGTCGCAGGCCCGCACCGCGGAGGAGGCCTCGACCTCCTGAGCGTCCCGGGGGCCCGTCGCAAGGCCCCCACCTGCACCGTTGCGCCAAGCGCACACCGCCGCGGGGCAGGGGTGGACTAGACTGGTCCCGGTGCGCCGCAGACCCTGCGGCACGACACGTCGAACGATAGGGGTGCCAGATGGCCGCGATGAAGCCGAGGACCGGGGACGGGCCGATGGAGGTCACGAAGGAGGGACGCGGCATCGTCATGCGCGTTCCCCTCGAGGGTGGCGGTCGCCTCGTCGTCGAGCTCACGCCTGCAGAGGCGGGCGAGCTCAGCGAGGCCCTCAGCGCCGTCGCTCCCGCCTGACCGTTGACCTCCCTGAGCGAGCTCGGCCTCGCCGAGCTTCCCGAGGTCGTCGGTGAGGCCGGTTCGCTCGACGGCGCCGACCTCACGCAGGCCGGCGCCGTCGTCGTCGCCGTCGCGCCCGCCGGGGCCGGTGAGGAGGGCGTGGAGCCCCGCCCCGGCACGGCGGACGCCGCCGCGCGCTACGGCATCGACCTCGTCGACCTCGCCGCGCGCCACGGCCTGACCGGACGGGCGGGGGAGTCTGCGGTCCTCGACCTGCCGCGTGCCCTGCCCGGCCGCGACTTCGGCTGGAACGAGCTGCCCGCCCGCCTGGTGCTCCTCGGCGTCGGCGACGCCGGCCCGGACGCCATGCGCAAGGTGGGCTCGGCGCTGTGCCGCACGACCACCGGCCTGGGCACGGTCATCACGCCCATCGGCGCACTGGCCGGCGCCACCGGACTGGCCGCCCTGCTCGAGGGCTTCTGGCTCACTGCCTACCGCGGCCCGCGCATGGCGCAGTCCCCGCGACCGGGGAAGCCGGCCGCCTCGCGGCTGGTCCTCCTCGGCAACGAGGCGGACACCGCCGTCATCGCGGCGGCGCGCACGGCGGCCACCGCCACGGTGAGGGCCCGCTTCCTCGCCGCGACGCCGTCCAACGTCAAGAACCCGCAGTGGCTGGCCGAGCAGGCTCAGGCCCTCGCCGCGGGCGTCCCCGGCGTCAGCGTCGAGGTCCACGACGAGGCTTGGATCCGGGCGCAGGGGATGGGTGCGCTGCTCGCCGTCGGCTCCGGATCCTCGACACCGCCGCGGCTCGTCACGGTCACCTACAGCCCGCGCCGCCGCGGTGGGCGGACCGTCGCGCTCGTGGGCAAGGGCATCACCTTCGACACCGGCGGCATCTCGATCAAGCCCCGCGAGTCGATGGTCGGCATGAAGACCGACATGGCCGGCGCGGCCGCGGTGCTCGCCGCCGTCCTCGCTGCCGCCGAGCTGCAGGTGCCCCACCGGGTGGTGGGCGTGCTGGCCCTGGCGGAGAACGCCTTCGGCGCCTCCTCCTACCGGCCCGGTGACGTCGTGCGCGCCTACGACGGCACGTCGATCGAGGTCTCCAACACCGACGCGGAGGGCCGCATGGTCCTCGCCGACGCGATGGCCTGGGTGCGCGACACCGCGCGGCCCGACGTCCTCGTCGACGTCGCCACGCTCACCGGCGCGGTGACGCTGGGCCTGGGACGGACCCACGCCGGCCTCTACGCGACCGACGAGTCCCTGGCCGCCGCCCTGCAGGTGGCGGGCGAGGTGAGCGGCGAGCGGACGTGGCGCCTGCCGCTGGTGGACTCCTACCGGCACAGCCTGGACTCCGCCGTCGCCGACATCTCCCACCAGGCGCGCGACCCGCACGTCTCGGGGGGCTCGATCACCGCGGCGCTGTTCCTCCAGCACTTCGCGGGGGACACCCCGTGGGCGCACCTCGACATCGCCGGCGCCGGCCGCGCCACCAAGGCCCGCGACGAGGTCCCCGAGGGCCCGACGGGTTACGGCGCCCGCCTCCTGCTCCGCTGGCTGACGGACCTGGCCTAGCCCCCAAACAAGCGCATATGCGCGAAATCCGCGGCTCCGGGGTCCTCTGGAGCCGCGGATTTCCCGCATATGCGATGGAGGGGGGTGTCAGGGCTCGGTGATGAGGGGGTAGACGCCGTTCTCGTCGTGGACCTCGCGGCCGGTGACGGGCGGGTTGAAGACGCAGATCGTGCGGATCTCGGTCCGCGGGCGGACGACGTGCTTGTCGTGCTCGTTGAGGAGGTACATCGAGCCCGGACGGAGCTCGTGCGTCTGCCCGGTGCCGAGGTCGGTGATCGTGCCCTCGCCCTCGACGATCATCACGGCCTCGATGTGGTTGGCGTACCAGAACTCGTTCTCGGTGCCGGCGTACAGGGTGGTCTCGTGCACCGAGAAGCCCACCTTGTCGCGGGCGAGGATGATGCGCTTCGAACGCCAGTTGGGGGTCTGGATGTCGAACTCGGTGTCGTCGAGATCGTGGAAGCTGCGGACGATCATGGTCAGTTCTCCTGGTTCTCGAGGACGGTGACGACGGCCTGCTCGAGGATGCGCATGCCCGCCTCGAGCTCCGCCGGGCTGATGGTCAGCGGGGGAAGCAGCTTGACGACCTCATCGCCCGGCCCGGACGTCTCGACGAGCAGGCCGTTCGCGAAGGCCTCCTGGGTGACCCGGCCGGCGAGCTCGCCGGAGGGCAGCTGCAGCCCGCGGGCCAGGCCGCGGCCCTTGGCCACGAGGCCGTGGCTCTCGTAGCGGGCGACGAGCGCGTTGAAGCGTGACTCGACCGCCAGGCCGCGGGAGATCGTGCTGCGCTGCAGCTCGTCGTCGGACCAGTAGCGGCGGATCGCCTCGGTCGCGGTGACGAAGGCGGGGTTGAAGCCGCGGAAGGTGCCGTTGTGCTCACCCGGCTCCCAGATGTCGAGCTCGGGGCGCACGAGGGTCAGCGCCATCGGCAGGCCGTAGCCGCTGATCGACTTCGACAGCGTGATGATGTCGGGCACGATGTCGGCCTCCTCGAAGCTGAAGAAGCCGCCGGTGCGGCCGCAGCCCATCTGGATGTCGTCGACGATGAGCAGGATCCCGTGCCGCTTGCACAGGTCCGCGAGGTTGCGCAGCCACTCGGCGCGAGCGGCGTTGATCCCGCCCTCACCCTGGACCGTCTCGACGATGACGGCGGCCGGCTGGTTGAGGCCGCCGCCCGAGTCGGTGAGCAGCCGCTCGAGGTAGAGGAAGTCCTGGACGTCGCCGTCGAAGTAGTCGTCGTAGGGCATCGGCGTCGCGTGGACGAGGGGGATGCCCGCCCCGCCGCGCTTCATCGCGTTGCCGGTCACCGACAGCGCGCCCAGGGTCATGCCGTGGAAGGCGTTGGTGAAGCTGATGACCGACTCGCGGCCGGTGACCTTGCGTGCGAGCTTGAGCGCGGCCTCGACGGCGTTGGCACCGCCGGGACCGGGGAAGACGACCTTGTGGTCCAGTCCGCGGGGACGCAGGATCGTGTCGGCGAAGGTCGTGAGGAACTCGTCGCGTGCCGCGGTGAACATGTCCAGCGAGTGCACGACGCCGTCACGCGCGAGGTAGTCGAGGAGCACCTTTTTCAGGGCCGGGTTGTTGTGCCCGTAGTTGAGGGAGCCGGCGCCGGCGAAGAAGTCGATGTACGGGTTGCCGTCGGTGTCGTACATCGTCGCGCCGACGGCGCGGTCGAAGGTGACCGGCCAGGAGCGGGAGTAGCTGCGGACCTCGGACTCGAGATCGGTCGTGGTCGTGGTCGGGCTGGTGATCGTCATCGGGGAGGCTGCCTTTCGTGGCGGTACGGACGCGTGTGGGTGCGGGGTTCAGCTCTCGATGGGCTCCAGGGGGCCGATCCTCACCAGCCCTTCGGTCTCGTGTCCGGCGTCGGGGAAGTCCGCGGCGGCGAAGAGCCCGCTGCGGACCAGGGGGGCGCCGCGCTCGGCGGCGAAGCTTTCGAAGAGGCGCTGGGAGGCGGTGTTGTCCGCGGTGATCGTGGCCTCCACGAAAACGGCGCCGGCGGCGGCGTCGGCCAGGAGCCGGGCGGCGAGCCGCCGCCCGCGCTGGGCAGGGTCGACGGCGACCTGCCAGACGAACAGGGTGCCCGGCTCCTCGGGACGGCGGTAGCCGAGGAGGAAGCCCACGACCTCACCGCTGACCACGGCCACCCGGCAGGTGCGCGCGAAGTCGCGCGCGAGGAGGAGGTAGGCGTAGGAGGTGTTGAGGTCCAGGGCGCCGGAGTCGCGGGCGAGGCGCCACATGTCGGCGCCCTCGGCGGGCTGCGGAGGCCGCACGGTCACGGGCGGGTTGCCGCTGACTGTGTCGGGTGCGGCGGCGGACGGGACACGGGGTGCTGCTGGTGTGGCGGGGGGCATACGGCCAACCACGTTAACGAGGTCGCGCGCCGTCCGACAGTCGTCCAGCGGCCTGCCGTCGCCCTCCGGGCCTGATCTCGGCGGGCGGCGGAGCGGCGGTCTGGCGTGACATGGTGCGGGAAGCTCGACCTCGTTCCGGCGCGGCCCTGGCCGGGGGAAATTGCGTCCGCATGGTGAGATATTTCCCTAAGTGTGACTTGGGCCACGCCAGCCCTCGCCCCACCCGCATGCGCCGACAGCCGGATCCCGTCCGGTGCGGGATCCAGCTGTCGGCGGCGAGGGGCAGGGGTGAAGCGGGCGAGTCAGCGGCGCGTGCGGGCCGTCTCCGTCGCGCGCTCGCCGTCCTGCTGGCCGTCCTTCTCAGCCCGCCGCCGGGCCCGCTCCAGGGCGCGCTCCCGCATCGCCCGGGCCTGGTCCTCGAGCTCGGCCGCGCGCTCCTCGCTGCGCGTGAGGTTGTCGCCGGACTCCGGGTCGAAGAGGTGCAGGGAGGCGGGGTCGAACCACAGCTCGGCCGGGTCCCCGGCGCGGACGGTGCTCGCCGCGTCGAGGGAGATGATGAGCTGGGTGCGCATGCCCTCGCCGTCGAGGTCCCGGTCCAGCTCCTCGAGCTGCGCCTGGACGGCCTTGTGGGTCTCGAAGGGGATGTAGGCGTAGAGCACCTCACCGAGCCACTCGGTGACGTCGACGTCGACGTCGAAGCGCACCCCGGTGTCGGTGCGGCCGGGCTCCATCGTGTCGACGTCCTCGAAGGCGTCGGGCCGGATGCCGACGATGACGACCTCGCGGTCGCCGACGGCGGCACGCATCCGCTCGTCCATGGGGACGTCGACGATGGGCAGGCGCAGGACGTCGCCCTCGACGATCCCCGGCAGGAAGTTCATCGGCGGGGAGCCGATGAAGCCCGCGACGAAGAGGTTGATCGGCTGGTCGTACAGCCCGCGCGGGCTGGCCACCTGCTGCAGCTCGCCGCGACGCAGCACCGCGACCCGGTCCCCGAGCGTCATCGCCTCGGTCTGGTCGTGGGTGACGTAGACGGTGGTCGTGGCGAGGTTGCGCTGCAGGCGTGCGATCTCGGTGCGCATCTGCCCGCGGAGCTTGGCGTCGAGGTTGGAGAGCGGCTCGTCGAAGAGGAAGGCCTTGGCCCGCCGGACGATGGCCCGGCCCATGGCCACGCGCTGGCGCTGGCCGCCGGAGAGGTTGGCGGGCTTGCGCTCGAGGTGCTCGTCGAGCTCGAGGAGCCGCGAGGCCTCGCGGACCCGCTCGTCGATCTGCTTGTCGGTGTACTCGCCCTTGGCCAGGCGCAGCGGGAAGGCGATGTTCTCGTAGACCGTGAGGTGGGGGTACAGCGCGTAGTTCTGGAAGACCATCGCGAGGTCGCGGTCGCGCGGCGCCCTGTCGTTGACGACCTCGTCGGCGATGCGCAGCTCGCCGTCGCTGATGTCCTCCAGCCCGACGATCATCCGCAGCAGGGTCGACTTCCCGCAGCCGGACGGTCCCACGAGGATGACGAACTCGCCGTCGGCGATGTCGAGGCTCACGCCCTTGACCGCCGTGAAGCCGTCCGGGTAGGTCTTGACGACGTTGTCGAGGGTGATCGATGCCATGGCTGAACTCCTTGTCGTTCGGGCCTCAGCCCTTGACTGCGCCTTGGGTGAGGCCGGACACGATGCGCCGCTGGAAGAGCAGGACGACGATGACGACCGGCACGGTGACGACGATGGCAGCCGCCGCGATCGAACCGGTGGGCTCCTCGAACTGCGAGGCGCCGGTGAAGAAGGACAGGGCCGCCGGCACGGGCCGGGCGGCGCTCGTCGAGGTGAGCGAGATGCCGTAGACGAAGTCGTTCCACGCGATGAAGAAGGCAATGATCGCCGTCGTGAACACGCCGGGGGCGGCGAGCGGGACGACGGCCTTGCGGAAGGCTTGGAACGGGGTGGCGCCGTCCACCTGGGCCGCCTGCTCCAGCTCCCAGGGGATCTGCCGGAAGAAGGCCGCCAGGGTCCAGATGGAGATCGGCAACGTGAGCGACAGGTAGGGGATGACGAGGCCGGCCCAGGTGTCGTACAGACCGATGGAGCGCCAGAGGTTGAACAGCGGCGTGACGATCGAGACGACGGGGAATACCGACACGGCCAAGGCGGTGGTGAGGATGAGCCGCTTGCCCCGGAAGTCCAGCCGGGCGATGGCGTACGCACACAGCGTCGCGAGGACGACGGCGATGAAGGTGGCGATGAGCGAGATGCCGATGGAGTTGCGCAGCGACGGCAGGAAGAGGTCCTGGGCGCTGCCGCCCGGCGCGAGGATCGTCTCGTAGTTCTCCAGTGTCCACTCCTCGGGCAGGAAGGTCCCGGAGAAGAGCCCACTCTGCGTCTTGAACGAGGTCATGGCGATGGACACGACGGGGAACAGGGACCACACGAGCACGACGAGCGTGATCGCCACCCACCCGATCTTCTGCTTCGTGGACAGGCCCCTCATCACTTTCCTCCCGTCGAGCCGGCGAGATCGACCTTGAAGCCCTTGATCGCGATGCCCGCGATGATGAGCACGCAGAGGAAGAGCAGCACGGAGATCGCCGAGCCGAGGCCGATCTCGAGCCGCCCGATCGAGGTGTCGTAGGCGAGCAGCGAGAGGACCTCGGTGTCGTTCGCGCCGTTGGTCATGATGTAGACGTTGTCGAAGATCCGGAAGGCCTCCAGCGCCCGGAAGAGGACGGCGACCATGATCGCCGCCTTCATGTTCGGCAGGATGACGCGCTTGAGGACCTGCCAGCCCGTCGCGCCGTCGACCTTCGCCGCCTCCTCCAGGTCCCCGGGCACCTGCGCGAGGCCGGACAGGAGGAGCAGGGAGATGAACGGGGTCGTCTTCCACACCTCGGAGGCGATGATGACGAACAGCGACGTGCCCTGGGAGGCGAACCAGTTGAGGTTCTCGGTGATGCCCGGGACCCAGTCGAACCAGTTGTTGACGTAGCCGCCGGAGTTGATGTCGAAGGCGTAGAACCACGCGAAGGCGGAGACGACGGTGATGATGCCGTAGGGGACGAGGATCGCCGTGCGGATCAGGCCGCGGAGGTTCTGGATCGCGCGGTGCATGACGAGCGCGAGGAGGAAGCCGAGCACGAGCTCGATGAGCACGGTGATGATCGTGATGACGATCGTGATCCACAGCGACTGGAGGAAGGCGGGGTCGCCGAGCACCACCTGGTAGTTGCGGAACCAGATGAGCTCGGTCTCGTCCGGCGCGGTGAGGCGCAGGCTGAACAGCGAGTCGTAGAGCGCCTGGAGGATCGGGTAGAGCGTGACCGCCAGCATGATGACGAACGCGGGGCCGGCGAGGTACCAGCCGAGCCGGGCCTCGGAGCGGGAGCGGTCCGAGCCCTTCTTGCCGCGCGGGCGGGAGTCGGGCCGGGGGGTGGGATCGTCGGGGCGCCGGTCCGCTGCGGGACCGGCCGCCGGGATGTTCGAGGTCATAGCAGCCTCTCGTCTCGCAGGACCGCGGTGATGAAGTCGGCCGAGGACCCGGGGGTGACGTCGGGATCGACCCCCGCGGGCGGGTGCCAGGTCTCCTGCAGGCCGATCGAGACCTCGTTGTAGTAGGGCGTCTGGGGACGCGGGGCGGCGAGCTCGAGGGACTCCCGGATGGTGTCGGCCATCGGGAAGTCCTCCTGGACCCGCTCGTCCTCGTAGGCCTCGACCGACGACGGCGGGTTGCCGTTGGTGACGAAGTACTCGGCCTGGTGCTCGGGACGGACGATGCATGCGACGGCGTCGTAGGCGGCGTCGACGTGCTCGCTGAAGGCGCTGACCCCGAGGTTGATCCCGCCGACGGGCGGCGCGGCGTCGGTGCCCTCGTCCATCCGCGGGTAGATGGCCCAGCCGATGTCCTCGGCGATGTCCGGGTCCGAGCCGTTGATGGCCGGCCACACGAAGGGCCAGTTGACCATGAACGAGCCGTCGTCCCCGCGGAAGAGGTTCATCGACGCGTTCTCGTCCGCCGTCGGGAACCCGGACCCCGCCAGGCCGCCCTGCCCGATCCGCTGGAGCACGGAGGCAGCGGCGCGGCCGGCGTCGGAGTCGAGGTCGATCTCCACCTCGTCCGCCTCGGCCTCGGGGTTGGCGATGACCTCGCCGCCGCCGGACGCGATGAGCGCGTTGATCCACACGGTGAGGGACTCGGCCTTGGCCCCCTGGACGCCGAGGAGCAGATCCTGGTCGGTGGCCACCTCGATGAGCTGATCCCAGGTGACGGGTTGCTCCATGTCCAGCCCGGCCTCCTCGGCCACCGACTTGCGGTACCAGAGCAGCTGGGTGTTGGCCCAGAACGGGACCGAGACGAGCTCCCCGTCCCACGTCGCGGAGTCCACCGCGCCCTGGACGACGTCCTCGGTCTCCTGGAGGTCGTCGGGGACCGGGGCGAGGAAGCCGGCGGCCGCCATCTCGGGGATGAACGGCGGGTCGAGGCTCATGATGTCGATCGACTCGTCGGAGGCGGCGAGGCGGCGGGCGAGCTGCTCACGCTGGGACGCGGCGTCGCGCGGGAGCAGCGAGGTCTCGATGCGGTACTCGCCCTCGGCCTCCTCGGTGCACGTCTGCGCGAGGGACTCCTGGCCGCCGTCGTCGGGGTTGATGTACCAGGTGAGCACGGGGGGTCCGGACTCGCTGGCGCAGGCGCTGAGGCCGGCGGCCAGGGCGAGCGTCAGGACCGTGATCGTCGTCCGCGGTCGTCGCACGTGCCCTCCTCGGCGTGACGGTCGGCCTGCGGCGGCCGACGTGTGGCCCATAGACAACACCGAGAGTGGCGGTGCCGCATCTCGAGAGCGGACAGGACTGTCCGGCCGCGTCAGCGCCTGCGGCCCCGGCGCCCCGGGCCGGACGTGCACAGGCGAAGGAGGAGGCCCGCGGTGAGGAGGGTGACCGCGGCAACGCCGAGCACGGCCCCGCCGTAGGCGACGAGCAGCTCGGCGCGGCTCGCGTCGGATCCGGTGCTGCCCGCGGTGAGGGCGAGGGACACGCTCGTGAGCAGCCCGCTCACCCCCGCGGCGAGGAGGACCAGCCGGCGCGTCACCGCCGTCGGACGGTGGCCCGGGCCGGGCGGGAGCGGCCTCCCGACGAGCACGGCGAGCGCGCCCCACAGGAGGACGACGAGCATCGCCGCGGCGACGTCGGAGGCCCGGTGCCAGCCGTTGACCATCGTGGCAAGCCCGGTGCCGCCCGCGTAGGCCCAGCCCGCCAGCGCGGTGGCCCAGCGCCAGCGCGGCGGCGCGACGAGGACGGCGACGGCGGCCACCGTGCCGGCCACCGTCGTGTGCCCGCTCGGCAGCGAGTTGGCGACCGCCTCGGAGACGCCGAGGTCGGGACGGGTGAGGACCTGGTACTTGAGGACCTGCGTCGTGACGTTGGCACCGCCGACGAGGAGCGGCACCGCGAGCGCGACCCGCCCCTGCCGCTGCACCAGGGCGATCGCGACACCGACGACGATGACGACGACGAGGAAGGGCACCGAGACGACGTCGAGCACCGTCTGGCTGCCCTCGGACAGGCGACGCCGGCCGATCCGCGAGCCCTCGAGCGCGGTGCTCTCCACCCGCTGCCCCAGGGAGGTGGTGACGAAGACCCACCACACGCCGAGCACGCCGACGGCCGCCAGCACGGCGGTGAGGGCGGCGTCCCGGCGCGGGGCATCGGCGGACGGGGCGCCGCTCACGCCCGGGACGGCTCCCCGCCGTCGGGCTCGGTCTCCTCGGCCGGGTCGTCCGGGGACTGCTCCGCGCGCAGGAACGGCAGCTCGGCGGTCGCGTTCGGGTCGAGGTCCTCGGCGCCGGCAGCTGCGTCGTCGCCGTCCTCGGCCCAGTCCTCGGGCCGGCCGGGGACGACGACGGGTTCCCGGTGGCCGATCGGTTCCGCGTCCCCCACCTGCTCGGCGAGGTCCTCGAGCATGTGGACGGCGTCCGCGACGACCTGCTCGTTGGACGTGTTGACACCGTGCATGAGCCAGCGCGCCAGGGCGAGCTCCCCGACGAGCTGGGCCCGGTCGAGGAGGTAGGTGTCGGCGTTCTCGGGGCGCGCGAGGGCGTAGGCCTCCTCGATCGCGTCGAGGCACTCCTCGGGGGCGCTCGCGAGCAACCACGCGAGGTCGACGGCGGGGTCGCCCACGTGGGTCTCGGAGAAGCTGATGACCGCGCTCACCTCGCCGTCCTGGACGAGGACGTGCTCCTCGGCGAGGTCCCCGTGGACCGGGGTGGTGCGGAAGCGCCACAGGGCGACGTCCTCCAGGGCCCGCTCCCAGCGAGCCAGCACGACGGTGGGCACGTGCCCCGTGCGGGCGGCGGTGTCGATCTCCGCGAGGCAGCGCTTGCGGTACTCGTCGGCGTCGTAGACCGGCAGGCCGGCGTCCTCGACGATCCGCGCGGGCAGCTCGTGGAGCGCCGCGAGGCTGCGCCCCAGGTCCGCCGCGAGCCCGGGCCCGGCGCCGAGGCGCTCGAGGTCGAGGGGGCGTCCGCGCAGCTGGCGGTAGACCATCGCGCGCCCGCCCTCGGGAAGGGCGGCGAAGCCGGCAGGCTCGGGCACGGCGAAGGGCAGCACGCCGTCGCGGACGTGTGCCGCGAGCGTGCCCAGCAGCGCGACCTCCGCCTCGAGCGACGCCCCGGCGGAGGCGTGCAGCGGGCAGCGGACCACCCAGTGGCGACCGCCGGAGTCGAGGACCCCGGTGACCTGGAAGTCGGCGGTGGTGCTCTGCGGGGAGCGGGTCGCGACGACGTCGAGGCCCGGCACCGCCGCAGTGGCGAGCGCCGCCAGGGCGAGGGGGGATCTACGTGTCACGCCCCAACCGTAGGACGCGCGCGCCCTCCACACCCGCGGCGCCCGCGGCGCGCCCCCAGATCGGGGTGCGGATACGGTGCGCGGGTGGCCCTCACCCAGCTCCCCCTCGCGCGCACGACCATCGACGCCGACGGCGCCTCCCGTGCCCGTCCCGACCTCCTCGGTGAGCTGCGGGAGGACCCGGGCACGCGCGTCGTCCTCGTCCACCGGGGCCAGGTCGGGGCACGGGAGGACGGTCTCGTCCTGCTCCCCGCGGCCGACGTGCCGGCGGACGCGTGGACGGCAGAGCAGGTCCACTACCTCGGCCGGGAGGGGGACGCGCGTTTCGTCGCGCTCGTCCTGCCCGGCCACCTCGGCTCGGAGCGGGACCTCGACGGCGCACCGGTCGACACCGACGCGCCGCTCGTGGCCCTCCTCGCCGGCGTCGGGATGCGCAACCTGCGGGAGGTCGGGGACCGGCTGAGCGACCGGGACACGGGGCTGGGCACGACGGCGGTGGCGCTCGCCGCGTGGCACGCGCGCAACCCGCGCTGCCCCCGCTGCGGGGAGGCGACCGAGGTGCTCGAGGCCGGGTGGGTGCGCCGCTGCGTCGTCGACCACTCGCTGCACTACCCGCGCACCGACGCGGCGGTCATCATGGCGGTCGTCGACGCCGAGGACCGTCTGCTGCTCGGGCACGCCGCCCACTGGCCCGAGCACCGCTTCTCCACCCTGGCCGGGTACGTCGAGCCGGGGGAGTCGCTGGAGGCGGCGGTGCGGCGGGAGGTGGCCGAGGAGACCGGCGTCGTCGTCGACGCGGTGCGCTACGAGGGCAGCCAGCCGTGGCCCTTCCCCTGCTCGCTGATGACCGCATTCCGGGCGGACGTCGCCCCGGGGGCGGGCACGGAGATCACCGTCGACGGCGTGGAGCTCACCGACGCGCGCTTCTTCACCCGCGCCGCGCTGGCCGCCGCCGTCGCCGAGGGGAGCGTGCTGCTGCCCTCGCTGTCCTCGATCGCCCGCTCGCTCATCGAGGACTGGTACGGCGGCCCGCTCGAGGCCGGCCCGATCCGGGCATGAGACAAGGTGCGAGGTTCCGGACCTCAGAGGTCCGGAACCCCACACCTTGCGTCCAGCTGCGGCCCGGGCTCAGCCCAGGCGCGTCTTGACCTCGTTGAGGGAGGGGTTCGTCGCGGCGGAGCCGTCGGGGAACAGGACGGTCGGGACCGTCTGGTTGCCACCGTTGACCTCCTCGACGAAGCTCGCGGCCTGCGGGTCCTCCTCGATGTTGACCTCGCTGTAGCCGATGCCCTCGCCGTCGAGCTGCTTCTTCAGCCTGCGGCAGTACCCGCACCACGTGGTCGTGTACATCGTGATCGTGCCGGGCTCGGGCGTCATCGTGCTCACAGAGGTCTCCTTCAGGTCGGGGTTCGCCGACCATAACGCCGTGCCACGACGGCGTATTTCCACGGGCCCGGGGACGGTCGGGCCGCGTGTCGGCGGGTGCTGAGACACTGGCCGCGATGACGAGCTCGACCACCCCCAGCAGCGAGGAGCTCCTCGCGGCCCTCGACGACGACCAGCGCGCCGTGGCCCAGACCCTCACCGGGCCGCTGTGCGTCCTCGCCGGCGCGGGCACCGGCAAGACCCGCGCCATCACCTATCGCATCGCCCACGGCGTGCGGGCCGGCGTCTACAGCCCGACGACCGTCCTCGCCGTCACCTTCACCGCCCGCGCCGCGGGGGAGATGCGCTCGCGGCTGCGCGACCTCGGGGTGGGCGGCGTCCAGGCGCGCACCTTCCATGCGGCCGCGCTGCGCCAGCTGTCCTACTTCTGGCCCGCCGCGATCGGCGGCGGCCTGCCGAAGATTCAGGAGCACAAGGCGCCGCTCGTCGCCGAGGCCTCCTCGCGCCTGGGCCTGGGCGTGGACCGCGTGAGCATCCGGGACCTCGCCGCCGAGATCGAGTGGGCCAAGGTCAGCCTCGTCACCGCCGAGGACTACGTGACGCGCGCCGCCGCCGCCGGCCGCGAGGAGGCGGCCGGACAGGACCGCGCCACGGTGTCGCGGCTGCTGGAAATCTACGAGGACGTCAAGACCGAGCGCGGCGTCATCGACTTCGAGGACGTCCTCCTCCTCATGGTCGGCATCCTCGAGGAGCGCGCGGACGTCGCCGCGGAGGTCCGCCGCCAGTACCGTCACTTCGTCGTCGACGAGTACCAGGACGTCTCCCCGCTCCAGCAGCGCCTCCTCGACCTGTGGCTCGGGGACCGCAACGAGCTGTGCGTCGTCGGGGACGTCTCCCAGACCATCTACTCCTTCACCGGTGCCACCCCGCGCTTCCTCACCGACTTCCCGCGCCGCTTCCCCGGCGCGGAGGTGGTCCGCCTCGTGCGTGACTACCGCTCCACGCCCCAGGTGGTGTCCCTGGCCAACAGCGTCCTCGAGCGGGCCGGGCGCCACCGCTCGAGCGCAGCCGTCCGGCTCGTGGCCCAGCGCCCCTCCGGGCCCGCGGTCCGCTTCGAGGCCTTTGACGACGACGTCGCGGAGGCCGCCGGGGTTGCCGCCCGCATCGCGGCCCTGGAGAAGTCGGGCGTGCCGCGGGGGGAGATCGCCGTCCTGTACCGCACCAACGGCCAGGCCGAGGCGCTCGAGCAGGCCCTGGCCCAGGCGGACATCGGCTACCTCGTGCGCGGCGGTGAGCGCTTCTTCTCCCGCCGGGAGGTGCGCGAGGCCGTCGTCCTCCTGCGCGGGGCGGCCCGCACGATGACCGACCACCCCATGCCCGACGCCGTCCGCGACGTCCTCGCCGGCATGGGCTGGGCCCCGGACCCGCCGGCCGCCCGTGGCGCGGTGCGCGAGCGCTGGGAGTCGCTCCAGGCGCTCGTCGCGCTCGCGGACGAGATCGCGGCCGCCCGCGGCGCCGACCTCGCCGGCCTCGTCGCCGAGCTCGAGGAACGGGCCAGCGCCCAGCACGCCCCGACCGTCTCCGGGGTCACCCTTGCCTCCCTCCACGCCGCCAAGGGCCTGGAGTGGGACGCCGTCTTCCTCGTCGGGGTGAGCGAGGGGCTGCTGCCGATCTCCCTGGCCGAGACGGAGGAGGCGGTCGCCGAGGAGCGCCGCCTGCTCTACGTGGGCGTCACCCGGGCCCGCGAGCACCTCATGCTCTCCTACGCCCGGGCCCGCACGGTCGGCGGGCGCGCGAGCCGCAAGCCCTCGCGCTTCCTCGACGGCCTGTGGCCCGAGGAGGGCGCCGCCCGCCGCCCCGCCGCCCGCGCGCCCCGGCGTGACCGCATCGCCGAGCTCACCGAGTCCGACCCCGAGGGCGCCGCCCTCGTCGAACGGCTGCGCGCCTGGCGCGGGCAGGTGGCCACCGCGATCGGCAAGCCGCCCTACACGGTCCTCCACGACACGACCCTCGCCGCGATTGCCGAGGCCAAGCCCAAGGACCTGCGCCAGCTCGGCATCCTGCGCGGCGTCGGTGCCGCCAAGCTCGAGGCCTACGGGCCCGCCGTCCTCGCCGTCGTGCGCGGCGAGGAGGTCGTCGTCGAGCCGCCCGGCGCCTGAGCCGGCCCGGGCCGCCGAGCCGCGAGATCTCGCCGGTTCCGGTCCGCCGGGAAGATCGGGACGATCTCCTCGATAAATACCTTGCCCCCCGTCACGGGACGGGCGTAATGTCCTTCTCGTCCGTGACCGAGTCGGGGCCCGTGCCTAGCCAGCACACAAGGGCCCCCATGTGCGAAGGGGAGGTGAACCGCAGTGATCACCATCATCTCGATGGAAGCCGCCAGCCGTGAGCTGGGCCGAGCTCTGCCCTGGTTCACCGGGGACCGCTCCCGCCTTCGCCCCGCGCCCGTCGGCTACGCCGAGGGCCGCGCGCTCCGGACGCCGTAGAACCGCACACGTTCTCCGCCGGACCGCGCAGCTCCCGACCGCGGTTCGCCCCTCCCGGGGACTTGCCGCAGGTCTGTCCAGACCCGGCTTCGCACTCACGGAGACTCTCGTGCAACTCACCACCCTTCTCGACCGCCTCAACGAGGGGTCCTCACAGTCGTGGCCGCTGGCCGAGGAGACGGACGTGCTCGCGCTGGTCGAGCCCACGCCGCTCGCCCCGTGCCAGGACGCGGAGGACCCCGACCTCTGGTTCGCCGAGCGCCAGGCGGACGTCGAGTTCGCCAAGACGCTGTGCCGCACCTGCCCCGTGCGCGAGGCCTGCCTCGCCGGCGCGCTCGAGCGCGCCGAGCCCTGGGGCGTGTGGGGCGGGGAGGTCTTCATCGGCGGCGCGGTCGTCGCGACCAAGCGCGGCCGCGGCCGCCCCCGGAAGCACCACCCCGCGGCCTGAGTCAGGCCTGAGCGGCGGGCACCACCCCCGTCCGCGCCGGCAGGCCGGTGCACCCGCAGTCCGGGTGCACCGGCCACTGCTGTGTCCGGGGCACCGGCCGCCGCGCGTCGACGACGAGGCTCGTGCCCGCCGTCGCCACCGGCCGGCCGTCGAGGGAGGCCACGAGCTGCCCCACGGTGACGGCGGCCGCGAGCAGGCAGGTGGCGGCCTCCACCCCGCGGGCCGGCGTGCCGAGCAGCTGCGTGGCCACCGCCGGCCACCGCTCGTCCGCCGCGGTGCGGTGCAGCTCGACGCAGCGCCCGCACGGTCCCGCCCCGGGCGTGACGAGCGGACCGACGACGACGTCCACCTCCCGCGTGACGACGAGCAGGTGGACGACGTCCTCCCGCACGAGCGGCCGCAGCCGCACCGGGTCGCTGACGTCCTGCTCGACGAGGACGACGACGTCGGGCCGGGTGCGCGCCGGCGCCGAGGTCCGCAGGTGCGGGTGCGCCAGGCGCAGCACCGCCCGGCCCCGCTCCCCGCGCTCCTTGCCGACGTCGTGCAGACCGTAGCCGCCCAGCCCGACGTCGTCGCGCCGGACGCGCGCCCGGTCCTCCACGAGCAGCGTCCCCACTCCGGCGGACGCGAGACCCGAGGCGACGAGGAGCCCGAGCCGGCCCAGGCCGAGGACGGCCACCGTCGCGGCGCCGCGACGGGCGACGACGTCGCTAGCGTCACGCTGCGCCACCCGCGACCAGTGGTCGACCTCCGCGCCCAGGCCCCGGTGGTCGAGGGACGGGTCGCGGGCCCGCTCCAGCGCGCCGCAGCCCTCGAGTCGCGCCAGCAGCTCCCGCGCCCGGCCGGCGCGCACCCCGAGCTCGCGTCCGCGGGCGAGGAACGCGGCCTCGCTCGTCTCCCGCTCCAGGCCGTCGAGCAGTTGCTGCTCCTCGCCGGTGAGCCCGTCGAGGACGACGGCGAGGTCCGGGTCCGCGTGGACCTGGCTGCTGCCCTCCTGGCGCCACAGCACGTGGGTGCCTGGTCGTAGTCGCATGTGCCCTCCCACCCCGAGGATGGCAGCGGGCCGACCGGCGCGGCGCAGGTGCACCGGCGCCCTGTGGACAGCCGCGCCTGTGGACGGGCCGGCCCGCGCGGCCGAGCTGTCGGTGGCCCGCCGTAGATTGGTGTCATGTCGGAGATCGAGGTCAGACGCAGCCGCCGGCGCACGCGGACGGTTCAGGCCTTCCGCGAGAACGGGCGCACCGTCGTCGCCATCCCGGACCGCTTCACCGCGGCCGAGGAGGCGGAGTGGGTGGCGCGGATGGTCGAGCGGCTCGAGCGCACCGGTCGCCGCCGCCGACCGTCGGACGCGCAGCTCGCCACCCGCGCCGAGCAGCTGTCCGCGCGCTACCTCGAGGGCCGGGCACGCCCGCAGTCCGTCGCCTGGGTGGGCAACC
This sequence comes from Georgenia satyanarayanai, assembly GCF_023715365.1. Lineage (GTDB taxonomy): Bacteria > Actinomycetota > Actinomycetes > Actinomycetales > Actinomycetaceae > Oceanitalea > Oceanitalea satyanarayanai_B. The sequence continues at coordinate 10,957 of NZ_JAMBNZ010000015.1, read as the reverse complement.
AGACCACGCGCTGGGGCTCGTGCACGCCGGGCACCGGGACCATCCGCATCTCCGAGCAGGTCAAGGGGATGCCCCCGTGGGTGCTGGACTACGTGCTCGTCCACGAGCTCGCCCACCTGCTCGTCGGCGGCCACGGGCCCGACTTCTGGGCCTGGGTCGAGCGCTACCCACAGACCGAGCGGGCCCGCGGCTTCCTGGACGGCGTCTCCTTCGCCCGCCGGCTCGAGGGCCGGGAGGCACCCGAGCCCGGCGGGACGGAGGACTAGCGGGGGTCGCCCTCGGCGTCGTCCTGCGCGGCGTCCGGGCCCTCGGCCTGCTCGGCCTCGGCGAAGATGCTCGCGAGGGCGGCGTCGACGTCCTCGTCCGCGCTCGCGGCGGCGTCGCGGGCGGCGACGAAGCCCTTCGGGTCGTCGAGCTCCTCGGCGGTCGGCATGAGGTCGGGGTGGGACCACAGGGCGTCACGCGCCTCGACACCGCGCTGCTCGGCCAGGTGCGTCCACAGCGCCGCGGCCTCCCGCAGCCGCCGCGGCCGCAGCTCGAGCCCGACGAGCGAGGCGAAGGTCTGCTCCGCCGGACCACCTGCAGCCCGGCGGCGGCGGACCATCTCGCGCAGGGGGACGGCGTGCGGCAGGTGCGGGGCCACGGCCTGGCCGGCCACGACCTCCACCCAGCCCTCGACCAGCGCCAGCGCCGTCTCGAGCCGGACCAGCGCCGCGCGCTGCGCGTCGCTCTGCTCCAGCGCGAAGACGCCGCCGGAGAAGGCCTCGCGCAGGGACTCGGGGTCGCTCGGGTCCAGACCCCGGACGGCCTCCTCGATCGCCCCGGTGTCGATGGAGATCTCCCGGGCGTAGGCCTCGACGGTGCCCAGGAGGTGGGCGCGCAGCCACGGCACGTGCGCGAAGAGCCGCGCGTGGGCGACCTCCCGGACGGCGAGGAAGAGGCGCACCTCCTCCGCGGGCGCGTCCAGGCCCTCGGCGAAGGCGTCGACGTTGGCGGGGACCAGGGCGGCATCGTGGCCCTCGACGAGCGGCAGGCCGGTGTCGGACGCGCCGAAGGCCTCCCCGGCGAGCGTGCCCACGGCCTGGCCCACCTGCATCCCGAAGACGGCGCCCCCGAGCTGGCGGATCATGCCGCCGCCCGCACCGGCGCCCAGGCCGGCCGCGAGCGGGTGGTCGCCGAGCTCCCGGGTCTGCTCCTCCAGGACGCGCTCCAGCGCGCGGGCCACGGAGGTGGCGATCGGCTCGGCGAGCGTCTTCCACGTCGGCAGCGTCTCGCGGGCCCAGTCCGAGCGGGACCACGCCCGCGTGGCGCCGCCGCTGGGGCCGAGCTCGGTGACGGCGTCCAGCCACAGGTCGGCCACGCGCAGCGCCTCGGTGGCCTCGGCCGCCCGGGCGGCGGTGACGGTGACGTCACCGGTCTGGCGGACCACCTGGGTGGCGACGTCACCGGCGAGCGCCCAGTTGACGGGGTCGGTGCCGCCGGCGGCGAGGATGTGCTGCATCTGGCCGAGCATCAGCGCGAGCTGGTTGCGGTCCTGGGGGAGGCCGGCGGCGCTGGCCATCGCCTCCGGGTCGAGGCCCGCGGCGCGCATCGCGGCCATGGCCTCGTCGGCGGCCTGCGGCCCGAGCATGGAGCGCAGCAGCGCCTCCCAGCTCTCCTCACCGGCGGGGTCCTGGCTCATTCGACAGCTCCGATCCTTCGGGGGGCACCACGGTAACCCCGCGGCCCGGGGCTCAGAGCACGGCAGGAGCGGTTTCGCCGAGGGCGTGACGAGGCGGGACGGTTCGGCCTGCCGCCCGCCCGGGGTGATGATGTGGCGGTGCGCCTGCGACCCGACCACCCCGCGGTGACCGACGACGACCGGCCGCTGCTCACCCCTCGGACGGTGACCGCGGCCGTCGCCGGTGCGGTGACCTTCGTCCTCGCCCTGGCGATGCTCGTCATCACCCCGCCCTACGCGATCCAGAGCCCCGGACCGACGGTCGACACCCTCGGGGACGCGCCCGGCACCGACGTCCCGCTCATCACCGTCGAGGGCACCGAGACCTACCCGACCGACGGGGAGCTGCGGCTCACCACCGTCTCCACGCGCGGCGGGCCGGGCTTCCCGGCCACGGCCGCCCAGGTCGTCGGCGGCTGGCTCTCGGGGACGACGACGGTCATGCCGCGGGAGGCCGCCTTCGACCCCGAGCAGACCCGGGAGGACGTCGAGCAGGAGTCGACCCTGCAGATGAGCTCCTCGCAGACCAACGCCACGGTCGCGGCGCTCACCGAGCTCGGCTACGACGTGCCCACCGAGCTGCGCGTCGCCGGCACCAGCCCCCACGGCCCGACCACGGGGCTGCTCGAGGAGGGGGACACTCTCGTCAGCATCGCCGCCGGCGCCGGACCCACCGAGCTCACCTCCTTCGCCGTGCTCAGTGACGTCCTCGCCGACACCCCGCCCGGGTCGACCGTCACCCTCGGTGTCGAGCGCGCGGGGGAGGAGACGCCGGTGGAGGTCGTCACCGCCGACGACGGCGACGGCGGCAGCTTGCTCGGCGTGATGATCTCCCCGGAGGTCGAGCTGCCCGTCGACGTCGGCTTCGCCATCGAGAACATCGGCGGCCCGAGCGCGGGACTCATGCTCACGCTCGGGATCGTCGACATGCTCACCCCCGGCTCGCTGACCGGCGGCGCCGTCGTCGCGGGCACCGGCACGGTCGACCTCGCCGGTGACGTCGGCCCCATCGGCGGCATTGCCCAGAAGCTCGCCGGTGCCGAGCGCGACGGCGCCGAGTGGTTCCTCGCGCCGGTGGAGAACTGCGACGAGGTCACCGGCGCGGTGCCGGACGGGCTGGAGGTCGTGGCCGTCGACACCGTCTCCGACGCCGTCGCGGCGCTCGAGGCCGTGACGGAGGGACGCACCGGGGACCTCGAGCGCTGCCCGGCCCCCTGAGCCTTCAGGCGAAGGTCGCGCGCAGCGCCTCGACGAGCCCGGGCACGGCGTCCGGGGAGCCGCCCACGGCGTCCTCGGAGTCGTGCGCACGCGAGCGCAACGCGCACCACGACTCCCCGGTGCGCAGCACCCCCGCGACGATCCGCACGTCCTGCCGGTCCGGGTGCGCCTCGAGGTAGGCGACGGCCGCCTCCGGGTCCTGCGGCATGTCCGTCTCCGCCTCCGGCGGCACGACGATGCGCTCGACGACGATCGCGGCGCCGTCGACCTCCTCGGGCCAGCCGAGCTGGGCGAGGAGCTCCTCGAGGGTGCCGGCCGGCGGCAGGCCGTCCTGCTCGACGGACAGCAGGTGCTCGGGGTCCAGGCGCGCCGACTCCTCCGCGCCCTCGGGCAGCTCGGCGGCGAGCGCGGGGTTGACCGCCAGCGCCGCGGCCGTGCGCACGAGGGAGAACACGAGGACGGGGGAGTCCCAGCCGAGCGAGCCGACGTGACGCTCGATGTCGCGGACCGCCTCGGCGAGGGCGCGCTGGCGGGGGCTGGGTTCGATGGGGGAAGCCGTCATGGGCCCATGATCGCGCACCTCGGGAGGGGGAGGCGAGCGGCGCGTGTGGGAACCTAGAGGGCGGGCGGCGCGTTGTTCCGGCAGGGGCGACCCACGCCGCCTCCCGACAGCTCCACGACCGAAGGTGCCACCACGTGACGACCTCTTCCGTCCCACGACCACCGCGGCCCGCGGCAGGCCGACGACGCGGCGCACTCGTGCCCACTCTCGTCATCCTCGCGGTCCTCGCGGCGATCCTCATGATCACCGCCCAGTTCTGGACGGAGGTGCTGTGGTTCTCGCACCTGGACTTCGAGGAGGTCCTGTGGCGGGAGTGGACCACCCGAGCGGTGCTCTTCGCCATCGGCTTCCTCGTCATGGGCGTGTCCGTCTGGCTCGGCCTGCGCCTGGCCTACCGCTCGCGTCCCATCTACGCGCCGGTCACCCCTGAGCAGCAGAACCTCGACCGCTACCGCGAGAGCGTGGAGCCGCTTCGCCGCCTCGTGATGATCGGCGCCCCTCTCGTACTGGGCGTCTTCTCGGGCATTTCGGCGAGCGGAAACTGGCGCTCGGTGCTCATGTGGCTCAACCGTGAGCCCTTCGGCACCACCGACCCGGAGTTCGACATCGACGTCGGCTTCTTCGTCTTCACGCTGCCGGTGCTGCGTACGCTCGTCTCCTTCCTCATGACGGTCGTCCTCATCACGCTGGTCGCCTCGCTCGTCACGCACTACCTCTACGGCGGCATCCAGCTCGCCGGCCGTCCGCAGCGGGTGACGCGCGCGGCGCGGGTCCAGCTGTCGGTCATGGCCGCCGTCTTCGTCCTCCTCATCGGGGCGAACTACTGGCTGGACCGCTACTCGCTGCTCGTGGAGGAGAACGAGCGGTTCGCCGGTGCCTCCTACGCCGACATCAACGCCAACCTGCCCGGCCGCGAGATCCTCGCCGTCATCGCGGTCATCATCGCGATCCTCTTCATCGTCGCCGCCTTCCGCGGGAGCTGGATGCTGCCGGCCGCGGGCGTCGGCGTCATGATCGTCTCCGGCGTTGTCATCGGCGGGATCTACCCCGCCGTCGTCCAGCGCTTCCAGGTGACGCCGAACGCCGTCGAGGCGGAGTCGCCGTTCATCCAGCGCAACATCGACGCGACGCTCGTCGCGTACGGCCTGGACGACGTCGAGACCCAGACCTACGACGCCGTCACCGAGGCGGAGGCCGGCCAGCTGCGCAACGACTCCGAGTCCACAGCCAGCATCCGGCTCCTCGACCCGAACATCGTCAGCCCCACCTTCCGCCAGCTCCAGCAGAACCGGCAGTACTACGACTTCGCTACGACGCTGGCCGTGGACCGCTACGAGATCGACGGCGAGAAGCGTGACACCGTCATCGCGATCCGTGAGCTCAACCAGGACGGCCTGGGCAACGACCAGCGCACCTGGGTCAACGACCACACGGTCTACACCCACGGCTTCGGTGCAGTCGCCGCGTACGGCAACACCGTCGCCGGGGACGGCCAGCCGGCCTTCTTCGAGTACGGGATCCCGAGCGTCGGTGAGCTCGGCGAGTACGAGGAGCGGGTCTACTTCGGGCAGAACACCCCGGGCTACTCGATCGTCGGCGCCCCCGAGGGCACCGAGCCGTGGGAGCTGGACTACCCGAACGACGACGCCGACCAGGGGCAGGTCAACACCACCTACGAGGGGGACGGCGGGCCGAGCCTCGGCAACTTCTGGAACCAGCTGCTCTACGCGATCCGCATGGGCTCGGAGCAGATCCTGTTCTCCGACCGCGTGAACTCCGAGTCGCAGATCCTCTACGACCGCGACCCCCACGAGCGCGTCCAGAAGGTGGCGCCCTACCTCACCCTCGACGCGCGCGCCTACCCCGCTATCGTCGACATGGACGGGGACGAGTCCACCCCCAAGGAGCTCGTGTGGATCGTCGACGGCTACACGACGACGAACGAGTACCCCTACTCGGCTCGTGAGTCGCTCGAGGACGCGACGACCGACGCCCTGACCGACGAGCTCGGTGGCGTCGTCGTGGGCCCCGCGCCGGAGGAGGTCAACTACATCCGCAACTCCGTCAAGGCGGTCGTCAACGCCTACGACGGCGAGGTGACGCTCTACGAGTGGGACGAGGAGGACCCGATCCTCAAGACCTGGCAGAACGTCTTCCCCGACCACATCTCCCCGCGGGCGGAGATCAGCGGCGACCTCATGAGCCACCTGCGCTACCCCGAGGACCTCTTCAAGGTCCAGCGCGAGCTGCTCAGCCGCTACCACGTGACGGATGCGGCCTCCTTCTACTCCGGTGGAAACTTCTGGAACATCCCCAACGACCCGACCGCGGCCGAGGGTGTGCCGCAGCCGCCGTACTACCTGACGATGCAGATGCCGGGGCAGGAGACCGCCGAGTTCTCGCTCACCTCGAGCTTCATCCCGGGCGGGCAGACCGACCGGAACATCCTCACCGGCTTCCTCGCGGTGGACTCGGAGACCGGCAACACCCCGGGCGAGGTGAGAGAGGGCTTCGGGCAGCTGCGGCTCCTCGAGCTTCCCTCGGACGTCACGGTGCCCGGCCCGGGCCAGGTGCAGAACACCTTCAACTCCAACCCGACGATCTCCACTGAGCTCAACCTGCTCCAGCAGGGTGGCTCGCAGGTGCTGCACGGCAACCTCCTCACCGTCCCGGTGGGCGGCGGCCTGCTCTACGTGCAGCCGGTCTACGTCCAGGCATCAGCCGGCACGCAGTACCCCCTCCTGCAGTACGTACTCGTCGCCTTCGGTGACGAGATCGGCTTCGCGCCGACGCTGACCGAGGCGCTCGACCAGGTCTTCGGTGGTGACTCGGGTGCCGAGGGCGGGGACGCCGACGTCGTCGACGAGACGCCCGAGGGCGAGACACCCGAGGGGGAGACGCCGGAGGGCACCACAGAGGTCGACGCCGCGGCGCAGGAACGCCTCACCCGAGCGCTGGCCGACGCGAACCAGGCCCTCCAGGACGGCCAGGCGGCCCTCACCGAGGGTGACTGGACGACCTACGGCGAGGCGCAGTCCCGCCTCCAGGCCGCGCTCGCGGAGGCGGCCGAGGCCCAGCAGGAGCTCGACGCCGCGGCGGGCGAGGTCCCCGCGCCCGAGGACGGCGCGACCCCGCCGGCCGACGGTGAGGGCGAGTCGCCCGCCGACGGCACACCGCCCGAGGGCGGCGACGACGGCGGAGGCTGAGCCGGCCGCGGCGGTCCGGCGGGTGGTGAGTCACCTCACTGCCCGCCGGATTGCCACCGGGGGTCACCGCCGCGTAGGGTGGTGATTACCGACGCGGGGTGGAGCAGTTCGGTAGCTCGCCGGGCTCATAACCCGGAGGTCGCAGGTTCAAATCCTGCCCCCGCTACCAGATCAGGCCCGGGAATCCACGGATTCCCGGGCCTGAGGCGTCTAGAGATTTGATCTACCCTCCACAAACCCTCCACTTTGACCTCCTCGTCGAGGTCGGGTCGGGTCTGCCGTGCGGTCGTCGCCGGTCGCTGCCGGGGTGTCACGGCTGCCACGGCGCGTCCCGCGCACCTGGCGGGCATGGGAACCTCGACGACACGGTTGGGCGGGTTGGAACCGCTCCTGGACGTCCAGGAGCTCGCCGAGTACCTCGGCGTGCCCGTCCGGACGATCTACGACTGGCGGCAGACCGGGCACGGTCCTCGCGGCTTCCGCGTCGGCAGGCACCTGAAGTTCGCCGTCTCCGACGTCGCGGCGTGGGTCGAGGCCCAGCGCAACGCCACGGCGGACCGCCGCGATCGCTCGGCGGGGTGAGCTGAGGTGGCGCGGCCCCGCACCCCGATCGGCACGTTCGGTGACATCGAGTTCACGGCTCTGGCCAACGGGGTGGTCCGCGCCCGGGTGCGCGTCCGGGACCTCGTCGGTCGGCTCCGGCGGGTCGAGGCGCGCAGCCCGACGCGCAAGGCGGCCGAGCACCGCCTGAAGGAAAGACTCTCCCGCCGGGCCGACTACGCCATCGGGACCGGCGAGCTGACCCCCGACGCCTCCTTCGGGCGCCTCGTCGACCTCTGGCTGGAGGATCTCGACCTGGAGGGCAAGCTCGCACCGAGCACCAGGGCGCTCTACGAACGCAACATGCGGCAGCTGGTGATGCCCGCCTTCGAGCACTACACGCTGCGCGAGATCAGCGTCGCGAAGGTCGACAGGTTCATCAAGGCGCTGGCCACCGCCCGGAGCTACAGCATGGCCAAGCAGGCGCGCACCGTCCTCAGCCTCGCGCTCGGCCTGGCGGTCCGCTACGACGCGCTCCGGGAGAACCCGGTGCGGGACACGGTCCGGTTGAGGAAGCCGCCGACTCGGGCGATGGCCCTGACCCTGGACCAGGTGGACGCGATCCGGGCCGCTGTGCGGGGATGGCGCCGAGAGCCCGGGATACCCGGACCGCCGCCGGACGGCCAGCTCGACCAGATCATCGAGGTCATGCTCGGTACCTCGGCCCGGATCGGCGAGGTGCTGGCGATCCGAAAGTGTGACGTCGACGTCACCGTCTCGCCCGCCACCGTCCGGTTCAGCGGGACGATCGTCTCGCCCACGGGCAAGCCGACCCACCGGCAGCCGCACCCCAAGACGGCCAAGTCGGCCCGAACCGTCGCGGTGCCGTCGTTCACCGCTGAGGTGCTGCGCGAGCGGCTCGTCGCGATCGCCGACGAGGACGCGGAGCACCTGATCTTCTTCAGCCGTAACCACACGCCGCTGACGACCAACAACGTGCGCCGGCGCCTGCGCGCCATCCTGGACGAGGCCGGCATCTCGGGGGTCACGCCGCACTCGTTCCGCCGGACCGTCGCGACGGTGATCGACCGGGCAAGCGGTGCGGACCTCGCGGCCGAGATGCTCGGCCACACCTCGTCCCAGATCACCAAGGAGCACTACATCGAGCCCGACGAGAAGGTGAACCCGGTGACCGCCGAGATCCTCGAGTCACTCGCTCCTCGTGACAGCAGCACCGACGAGAAGTGAACGCAGGGAGCGGTGGTGAGGAGCCCTCACCACCGCTCTCTCCCCCTGAGGTCGGCGTCTGCACCGAAGGGAATCGTCTGCCCACCGGCGCGTCCGCGGTCGTGATGAGTCATCACCACCGCTCTCTTCCCCCAAAGCGCGCTCGTCGAACCCCGGGCGCAGGCCGACTTCGGCCTGCTCACCGTCCACAAGTGGGATCGCTCGATCATGTGGACAGTTTCGCGGGGGTGCGTTACCGAGAACGTACGGGGTGCCTGACCCCGTACGCACCCCGTACGCACCCTGACGAGGAGCATCAGCCCAGGTCCAGATGCGTACGGGGCAATCGTCGCCGCGGGTGGTCGACTGGTCTCAGACACTCTGCCCGAGACCGGCGGCGAACCGTTGATCAGTCGCCCACCCGGTGCTTCCAGTACCCCGGCAGGCGCCTCTCATGGGCGTAGGCGACGATCACGACCTCGTCATTGGCAACGTGGTAGATCACCCCGTAGGGGAAGCCGGGCACGCCCTTGCGCCGGACGACTGGCTCACGGTCCCAATCGCGGATCGGTGGCCATGCGTCGGGCATCGCGGCGATGCTCCGCCGTGCCTGGCGCGTCGCATCAAGGAACTCCTGGCCGGTGGCCGAGTCGTCGTACCAAATGGCTCCGGCACGAAGCTCGGCGCGCGCCTCGGGATGCTCGCGCTGGGCGAGCGTCACCGGCGCTTCGACGCGAGCTCAGCTGAAAGGAGCCGGTACGTCTCGTCCGCGTCGACCAGTTCGACCTTGCCCGCAAGGATGTCGTTGATCCGCGAGCCGACCTCATCGCGCCAGGCGACCTCGACCTCCGCCGGATCCGTGTCGGCGTCTTGATCCACGCTGAGCCTAAGCATGCGAGCAGCTTCCAGGCGCTCATCAGGGGTGAGCGAGTAGCCCGCCTCGATGTACTCCGTCAGCTTCGGGGTCATGCATCGATGGTACGGCGGCGCACCGACGTCGGCCAGGACTGTGGAGCACGGCGACAGTGCAGTCCACCCCGAGAATGTGCCCGAGAAGCTCCCGTTCGACTACCAGGTGCGCCGTCGGCGCCAGAGGCACAAACGTGTAGCACGATGCACACCGGCACCGCGGGCTCGTCGTCGAGAACTACGCCGTCCTGCGAGCGGTCGCACTGGGGCTCAGATACCTCACGAACGAGCCGAGCCAGGGGCCGAATTGTAGTCCTCACACCTCTGGCACCAGAGGCGGTTGCTGTTACGTCCGCACGGAAGGGAGGCGCGTGATGGACGAGCTGTCAGACATCCAGATCGACCCGGGAAACTGTCCGCGTTGCGGCGCACCGGTCCCGCGACAAAGAACGGGACGCCCCGCTACGTGGTGCTCGCAGTCGTGCCGGCGCGCGGCATACGAGGAGAGGCGTGCGGCCGCACGTGGCGCGATCGCGGTGCATGTCGTCGACCGGGTGACCACGAAGACGGTCGAGAAGGAGCATGGGATCGAGGACTGCGTCGGCCGGGTGCTTGCGTCACCGGTGGCATGCACGGTGCTGCTCGAGGCGCTGGTAGAGCACCTCGTGGACGAGCAGAAAATGTGGGACCCGAAATGGGCGCGGACCGTCGGCGTCGCGGTGCGCGTCGGCGGCACGTTGGCGTTCGCGCGGACGCGCACTCGATGAGCGTGCGGTGCTGTCATGGTGTTCACCGGAGGCCGCGAGTGCGGCAAGAACGGAGTGCGCGGTGCCGATGGCCCCGGCGCAGCCGATTGAAGACCGCAGCTGTGGCGCGCACGGGGCCCCGCCACCGGAACACATCACCGGACGGGCCATACGGACACCGGTCAGAGGGGCGAACACGCTGGCCCGCGCCGTTCTCGTAGCGGGTTCGTCTTACGGAATTCGGAAACCTTGACGCCCCGCCGGCGATGAGCGCGAACCTGGCACGACCGCCGGGGCACCAACCTCGCCACCCGGTGGCCCGTCGTGTGAGCCACTACACTGACGTCAATAGTCCCCGTAGGCAGTATCGAGCGAAGGGGAGCAACATGCTTGTCGTCATCGGTCTGATCCTGCTAGACCGGTGCTTTCACGGCGGAGCGGGGTGAGGTCGTGTCGGTGAACTGAAAAGTGCTCCTGAACTGGGACGATATGGATTGTCGAGGTCCATGTCAGCCGAGTTCGAGGAGCACCTTCCAGGTGAAGAAGACTACGCGGTTCTATCCCCGTGTTCAGGTCGACACGAGCACCACCTCCAGGGCGGTGGGTCAGGCCGGTGGGGTGCTGCTCACCGAGGCCGTCACCGCGACCGGGCTCGGCCTGGAGCTGTCGGCGGCGCTTGGCCGGTGGCGCAAGCCGTTGGCGGTGCACGACCCCGCGAAGGTCGTGCTGGACCTGGCCGTGACGCTCGCCCTGGGCGGGGAATGCCTGGCCGACATCGCGCTGCTGCGCGCCGAGCCCGGCGTGTATGGACCGGTGGCCTCCGATGCCA
>NZ_JAMBNZ010000149.1 GCF_023715365.1 Georgenia satyanarayanai | reverse complement strand
CACCGGTACCGAGCTGCAGAAAGAGCTGGCGGTGTATAACCATATTCAACCGCTAATGGAGGATGTGACGACTGTACTCGACTCGCTTTCTCTGTCCCAGAAAAACCAGCATCACTATGCCGAACGGGTTGATTATTACGGTGCTAAACTTAAGCGTCAGTCGCCTGCTAACCAATGCTTGTACCTGCTGTGCTATCTGCAGTCTCGGTACCAGCAGGGCTTGGAGCGCATTGCGGAAGGGTTCATCCATCACACTCGACAGGTGAAGCAACGAGCGCATCAGATGGCGCAGGAACGGGTTTATCAAGACTGGCAAAAGGCAGCCCGCAACGTGAGTAAAGCCGCTGAGATCCTGCACCTGTTCGTGGATGACCGCATCGACCCTAATACTTCCTTCCACGCGGTACAGCAA
>NZ_JAMBNZ010000148.1 GCF_023715365.1 Georgenia satyanarayanai | reverse complement strand
GGTTTCACCTGCTCCGTCACGCGAGGATGGCATCCGGCGGGGCCGGGTCCGGAGATATCCCCTTCCGCGACGCTTTCCGTCAAGGCAAGATCAAAGGCACGGACGGCCGAGTCGCGGAAAGACCGTGCCGGATGCGCGCCTCCTCCAACGGGAATGCCTGCCGCCCCGCGCGGATGCCCCGCCCGGGCATTCGCCGGAGCCCGTTCCACCGGACGCACGGCGCCCTGCCCCGCCCTTGATCCCGCGGGCGGCCGCTCCCAAAACGGCGGGGCAACAGCCCATGCAGGAACAGGCGAGACGATGACCGACCCGGCGCCCCCCAACCTGATCGCGGCGGTGGACCAGGACCGGCACTGGGACCGGCTGATGCGGATGGCGCGGATCGGCGCCATCCCCGGCGACGGCGTGAACC
>NZ_JAMBNZ010000147.1 GCF_023715365.1 Georgenia satyanarayanai | reverse complement strand
CCCCCGGCCTGCTGCACGGCGTCGTCGTGTCCAGCGGCATCGCCCGGGGCAAGATCGCCGCGATCGACACCGAGGCGGCGCTGGCCGTGCCTGGCGTGGTGCAGGTCTTCACCCATGAGAACCGGCCGCGCACCGCCTGGCGCAGCAAGAACTACCAGGATGACGTGGCGCCGCCGGGCTCGCCCTTCCGCGCCCTCTACGATGCCGAGATCCACTACAGCGGCCAGCCCGTGGCGCTGGTGGTGGCGGAGGATTTCTCCACCGCGCGCCATGCCGCCATGCTGGTGCAGGTGCGCTACGAGGAAGCGCCGCATGCCACGGATGTCGTCGCCGTGCGCGGAGCGGCCTATGTGCCACCGAAGAAGCGTTCCGGCATCGCGCCCCCTCCCCCGCCGCGCGGCGATGCGGAGAAG
>NZ_JAMBNZ010000146.1 GCF_023715365.1 Georgenia satyanarayanai | reverse complement strand
GTATATGAAGCAGGGTCGGTCCTATAGCATATTGAAAAAAACCTGGGCTTTAGGCCTTATTTTAAAAGAAAGTTTCAAATTTTTAAACACCATAAATAACTCATGTAAGAAATGCCTTCTAAAAATATAAGGTCAATCAAACCTTTAGAGCACATAGTCCAATCTAAATATTAAATACCAAGAAAAAAAATTAACAGTGTAAAAAAAAGCTTGAAACTCTGAAAGGTCATGTTAAATTAAAATAATTCAAAAAGTCAAATAGTTACTTTTTAACTCTCTCTCTCTCTCTCTAAACCCACACAAAAATAATTTGGATCACTTTCTCATAGTATCATTAAACTAAAAAAATAAAAGGTTCCTTACAGAAATATACAACAATTAGAAAGCAATTTCATTATTAGTGCATCTATAAAAT
>NZ_JAMBNZ010000145.1 GCF_023715365.1 Georgenia satyanarayanai | reverse complement strand
CCCTGCACCTGGCCGAAGACGGAGGAGGTCTGGGTCAGCGCGCCGAGCGGGATGCGGCCTGCGAAGAAGGCGGGGGCGGCGACGATGAAGGGGAAGATCACCGCGAGCTGCCCGAAGGCGGAGGTGAAGAAGGTCAGCCGCTTCGTCACCGTCATCAGCATGCGCCAGTTCGCCACCACCGCGGCGAAGCGCCCGGCCAGGCTGCGCTCCTCGCCCGCCTCGCCGCGATGCAGGGCGATGCCCTCGGCATTCTCCCGCACGCGGATCAGCGAATAGCGGAAATCCGCCTCCAGCCTCTGCTGCTGGAAGTTCACGGGGATCAGCCTGCGACCGACCAGATGCGTCAGCCAGGTGCCGAGCGCCGAGTAGAGAAGCGCCACCCAGACGAGGTAGCCGGGGATCGGCAGTTCCAGCA
>NZ_JAMBNZ010000144.1 GCF_023715365.1 Georgenia satyanarayanai | reverse complement strand
CCCCAGCGCTAGGGTTTCTTGCACCAGCTCTGCGACTTCATCGCCAAAGGTGGCTTGGATTTGTTTGGGAGTAAAAATTTGGATACGCGCGGCACGATATAACATCGCAGCAACGAGCGTGGCTTCATCTTGGTACAGATAACCCAAAATATCGGCAATCCCAATCCCAGTCAAAAACGCATTAGAGCGGTTGCTTTCGGTACTTAAATCTTGATTTTTGAGTAGTTGACAGGCTTTGGTCAGCTCAGGCAGCTCGGTGAGATGGGCGCGTTTTGCCATCGATACCAGCCAAGCTTCGGTATCAATGGTATGCTCATCGATGATGTGGCTGGCAGGCTCAGAGACAATGGGCAAGTCAGTATGGGTGAAATGACGCTGGCTGGCAGTGATACTCGCAATCATCGTGGTACTATCA
>NZ_JAMBNZ010000143.1 GCF_023715365.1 Georgenia satyanarayanai | reverse complement strand
ACCAATATCACTTAAATAAGTGATAGTCTTAATACTAGTTTTTAGACCAGTCATTGGAGAACAGATGATTGGTAATGCTGCCAACTTACTGATTTAGTGTATGATGGTGATTTTAAGGTGCTTGCGTGGCTTCCATTTCCATCAGATGTCCTTCCTGCTCCGCTACTGAAGGCGTGGTGCGTAACGGCAAAAGCACTGCCGGACATCAGCGCTATCTCTGCTCTCATTGCCGTAAAACATGGCAACTACAGTTCACTTACACCGCCTCTCAGCCCGGTACGCACCAGAAAATCATTGATATGGCCATGAATGGCGTCGGATGTCGCGCCAGTGCACGCATTATGGGCGTTGGCCTCAACACGGTTTTACGTCACTTAAAAAACTCAGGCCGCAGTCGGTAACCTCGCGCATACAAC
>NZ_JAMBNZ010000142.1 GCF_023715365.1 Georgenia satyanarayanai | reverse complement strand
CCTTCACGATTTGCTGTTCTGCTTCCGCCTTCGCCTGGGCGACGATGCGGGCGGCTTCAGCCTGGGCGTTGGCCTTGATTTCCTCGGCGACCGCCTGGGCACGCTTTTCAGCGTCGGCGATGCGCTGCTGGCCGTCGTTGCGGGCCTGCGCGAGTTCCTGGTCCACGCGCTTGTGCGCTGCGTCGAGTTCCGCCTTGCCCTTCTCCGCGGCGGCGAGGCCGTCGGCGATCTTCTTCGAACGTTCGTCGAGGGCGTTGATCAACGGCGGCCACACGAATTTCATCGTGAACCACGCGAGGACCAGGAACACGACCATTTGCGCAAACAGAGTTGCGTTGAGATTCACGGTGTTTCCTTATCTGCTATTCCGGAAAAATGAAACGGTAAGGCGCTCATCGAGTTGCATTCGATCAGCGCC
>NZ_JAMBNZ010000141.1 GCF_023715365.1 Georgenia satyanarayanai | reverse complement strand
CAGCACCTGCGCGAGCTGCGCCTGGACTGCGACGGGGATGCTGTGCTGGCGCTGGTGGACCAGGTGGGCGTGGCCTGCCACACCGGCCGGCGCTCCTGCTTCTCCTGGGCGCTGCGCGGGGAGGCCCTGGCCGCCATCGCCGAACCCCTGGAAGACCCGGCCACGCTGTACGGCACGGCCGCGCCCGCCCACGGCCATTCCGGATAACGTGGCACCGGCAACCTGGAGGGAGGTCCTCCAGGCTCCCCTTCCACCTTGCGTTGTATCCATCCCACGGGCACTAATGGCGGCGGAATGAGACGCCGCACGGGCCGGGCCGCCCGACACCCCACCCGTCCGCACCCATGACCGAACCCGCCGCCCGGATCCTGTTCGACGACGGCCACCTGCGCGTCGTCCTCCAGCCCGCCGAGGGGAAGG
>NZ_JAMBNZ010000140.1 GCF_023715365.1 Georgenia satyanarayanai | reverse complement strand
GCCGAGCCTCGACGCCGTGCCTGAGTGGTTCCTGAACAAGGGCGACGCGGAAGATAAACCGCGCAAGCGTCGTCGCACTGACGAAATTTCGTTCAATGTTTGATAAAGGAGAAAGTGTATGCGTAAACTCGCAACTCTGCGCCGCGTTTCGGCCCTGAACCCGATCGAGGGTGCTGATCGCATCGAGCTGGCTGTCGTGGATGGCTGGCAGTGCGTGGTCAAGAAAGGTGAATTCACGGTTGGTGATCTCGGTGTCTATTTCGAGATCGATTCGTTCCTGCCGGCCGAAGATGAGCGCTATGCGTTCCTCGAACCGAAGTTCATCACGTGGGAAGGCAAGCGTGGTGCACGTATCAAGACCATGAAGCTCAAGGGTCAGCTGTCGCAGGGTCTGCTGCTGCCGCTCACGCTTTATCCGGA
>NZ_JAMBNZ010000014.1 GCF_023715365.1 Georgenia satyanarayanai | reverse complement strand
GACGGCAGCTTCACCGTGGCCGCGGACCTGTGGTGGGGGACGAACGCGACGTCCTACCGGATCCTCGAGAACGGCGTCGTCGTCGCCGAGGGCCCGCTCGTGGCGGCCACGCCGGGCGCCCAGCGGGGGGGGGGGGGGGGGTGGGGGGGGGGGGGGGGGGGGGGGGGGGGGGGGGGGGGGGGGGGGGTGGGGGGGGGGTGGGGGGGGGGGGCTGGCGGGTGGGCGGTCAGGGGTGGAGGGACTTCTGGGCCTCGAGGATGTGGGCCGACCAGCCGGCGGTGCGGCCGCAGACGATGAGGGCGTTGAAGAGCCTCGCCTCGAAGCCGACGTGGTCGAGGAGCAGGGCGCCCCAGAAGTTGACGCCGGCGCTCGACGGGCGTCCGGTCGCCTCGGCGATCCGCTCGCGGCCGGCCTCCTCGATCGCGCGGCCGGCGGCGAAGAGCCGCACGTCCAGCTGGCGGCACACCTCGCGGAGCATGGCCGCTCGCCGGTCCCGCTCGCGCGGCACGAGCCCCGGCACCATCGCCTGCTCCCGCAGCGCGTCGTCCACAGCCGTGGCGGGGTCCAGGCCGTCGTGCACCCGCACCGCCACCTGCCGGGCGCGGGCCGCGGCACCCGCGGCGAGCGGCCCGCTCACCCCGGAGATCGCCCCCGCGAGGCAGGCGCCGACGTCCGCGCCCGTGCTCGCCGCGGTCCGGGCGATGAGGGTCGAGGGGGAGTCGGGGCCGTCCTCCGCGACGATCGTCCACAGCGCGTCCAGGGCGCGGGCGTGGTCCGGGCGGGTGTCCCCGCGCCACCGGATGAGGAAGCGATCGGCGACCGAACGGCCCTGCTCCACCTCGTGCTGCGGGACCATCGCCAGCTCGGGTCCGCGGGCGGACTGCGCGACAAAGGACAGCGCCAGCACCGAGGCACGGGCCAGGTCGTCCCGGGCGCGGGAGGGGGTGATGTCGAGCAGCGGCCGGAAGCCCCACACCGGGGCGAGCTGGGCGATCGCGCTCTGCACGTCCACCCGGGTGTCCCCGGTCCGCACGGGCAGCGGGAAGGGCTCGGCGGGCGGCAGGGCCGGGTTCTCGACGTCGTCGACGAGCAGGCCCCACACCGACTCGACGTGGCGATCCAGGAGCCCCGACACGGGCTGGTCGCGGTAGAGCGGCTCGTCGTCGGGGCCGAGGGAGAAGATCGGCCGGTGCGGAGTGGTGTCCATCACGCGTCGATCGTAGGCGCTCCCGGCTCAGCCCAGGTCGTCGGTCCGGGGGAGGTCGGCGAGCATCCGGATGAGCAGGGCCCGCAGCTGGGCGGTCTCCGACGCACTGAGGGAGCCGCCGATGAGCGCCTCCACGGACTGTGCCCGGTCCAGCGCCGCGAGCGCGTCCCGGCCGTCCTCCGTGAGCGAGACGACGTGCCGCCGGCGGTCCTCGGCGTGAGGGGCGCGAGTGATGTGGCCGCTGGCCTGCAGCCCGCGCAGGACGCGGCCGATCGTCTGCTCGGTCACGTGCATCTGCGCGGCGATCTCGCGCTGGGACAACGAGCCGCGCGCCAGGACGACGAGCACCGGCACCGACGCGTGCGTGAGCCCCCACTGGGCCAGGTAGGCGTCCCAGGCACGCTCGACGCGCCGGGCCGCCGCGGACAGCAGCCGGCCCGTCGGCCACGTCTCGGGGGGCGGGAAGGTCACGCCGTCCGTCGCGGTTCGCGTGCCCACGGCTCCCGGTGAGCGGTCCAGCTCTCGGTCGGTCACGATGTCCTTTCCGGTTGCGCGCCTCGGGCGGCTCGATCATATTACTAAGCGTGCTTAGTGTTAAGGGCCAGTCCGGCCCCAGTCACCGTAAGTCCGACGGTCGTCGTGGCGCAGTCGTGCGCGCGCTCCTCACCGTCCTCGTCCTGCTCGCCTGGCTCGCTGTCGGCGGCCTGGGCGGCATGGCGCAGGGCTCGCTGTCGGAGGTGCAGACCAACGACCAGGCCGCGTTCCTCCCCTCGAGCGCCGAGTCCACCCGCGCCGACGAGCTCGCCCAGGAGTTCGCCGGGGACCAGCCCCTGCCGGCGCTGCTCGTCGCGACGGCGGCCGGCGGTGGCGAGCTCTCCCCCGAGCAGCTCGCCGCGGCCGAGGAGTTCGCCGGGCAGGTGCCCGAGCTCGAGCTGCCGGACGGCCGGGCCCTCGGTGACGTCCTCGAGGGGCCCGTCCCCGTCGTCCCCGCCGAGGACGGCGAGGCGATCCTCCTGCCGGTCTCGATCAACGGTGACGAGGCCGAGGAGAACCTCGGTGACACGGGGGAGCGGACCGGCAACGTCGTCGTCACCGAGCTGCGCACCCTCGCGGCGGACACGCTCGCCGACGCGGACCTCGACACGTGGGTGACCGGGCCGGCGGGCTTCGTCTCGGACCTCGGCGCCGCCTTCGGCGGCATCGACGGCGTCCTGCTCCTCGTCGCGCTCGTCGTCGTGCTCCTCATCCTCGTCGTCGTCTACCGCTCCCCGATCCTGCCCTTCACCGTCCTGCTCACCGCGGTCTTCTCCCTCTGCGCCGCTGCCCTCGTCATCAAGCCGCTCGCGGGCAGCGGTGCCCTCCTCCTCAACGGCCAGAGCCAGGGCATCCTCTCCATCCTCGTCATCGGCGCGGCCACCGACTACTCCCTGCTCCTCGTCGCCCGCTACCGCGAGGAGCTCACCCGCAACGCCGAGCCGCGCCAGGCGATGGCCAAGGCGTGGCGTGCCTCCGTGCCACCCGTCCTCGCCTCCGCCGGGACCGTCATCGCCGGCCTGCTGTGCTTGCTCCTGTCGGACCTCGGCTCCAACGCAAGCCTCGGGCCGGTCGGCGCGATCGGCATCGCCGCCGCCGTCCTCGGCGCGCTCACCCTCCTCCCGGCGCTGCTCCTCGTCGCGGGCAGCCGCTCCCGCGCGCTGTTCTGGCCGCGCCGGCCCCAGTACCGCCCCGATGCTGCGCCGGCCTCGGAGAGCTCCACGGGCCTGTGGGGCCGCATCGCCGGCGGGGTCGCTCGCCGCCCGCGCCTCATCTGGGGCACGACCGCCGTCGCCCTCCTCGCACTCGCCGCCTTCCTGCCCACCCTGCAGGCCGAGGGCACCGGCGAGGGGGACGTCTTCCTCAACCCCACTGAGGCGGTCGAGGGCCAGGACGTGCTCGTCGAGCACTTCGAGGGCGCCGGACAGGTGCAGCCGCTCGTCGTCATCACCGCCGAGGCCAGCGCCGAGGACGCCGTCGCGGCGATCGAGGGCGTCGAGGGCGTCGAGAGCGCGCAGCTCGTCACCGGGGAGGACGACGCCCCCGTGGTCGTCGACGGCCTGGTCGAGATCCAGGCCGCCACCACCGCGACGTCGGAGAGCCAGGAGGCCACCGTCGTGGCCGGCGACGTCCGGGAGACCGTCCGCGACGTCGACCCCGACGCGGTCGTCGGTGGCGCCGCAGCGCAGCGCCTGGACACCCAGGAGACGGCGGAGCAGGACCTGCGGACGATCGTCCCGCTCGTCCTCGCAGTCATCTTCGTCATGCTCGTCATCCTGCTGCGGGCGATCGCCGCGCCGCTGGTGATCCTCGCGGTCAACGTCCTGTCCTTTGCGGCCACGCTCGGGCTGTCGGCGATCTTCTTCAACCACGTCTTCGACTTCCCGGGCGCGGACGCCTCCGTCCCGCTCTTCGGGTTCGTCTTCCTCGTGGCGCTGAGCATCGACTACTCGATCTTCCTCATGACGCGGGTGCGGGAGGAGTCGCTGGAGCACGGCACCCGCAACGGCGTGCGCCGGGGCCTGACGATGACCGGTGGTGTCATCACCTCCGCCGGCCTCGTGCTCGCCGCCACCTTCGGCGCGCTCGTCGTCATCCCGCTGCTCTTCCTCGTCCAGCTGGCCTTCATCGTCGCCGTCGGTGTCCTCATCGACACCTTCATCGTCCGTAGCCTCCTCGTCTCCGGGCTCGTCCACGACATCGGCCGGAACGTATGGTGGCCCTGGAAGGCCCGCGTGCCCGAGGACGAGGACGACTCGACGGCGGCCGCGAAGGAGACGACGGCGATGGGGAGCAGCGCATGAGCCAGTCACGGCCGGCCCTCGTGCGCCAGGTCGCGGTGACCGTCGCCTACGTCGTGTGCGTCGTGGGCTCGCTCATCGGGGTGGGCCTCTTCGGCGGCACGCCCATCGCCGAGGCTGCCGGCGGCGTGCTCGCCGCCGACTCCACCCACCTCGCCCCCGACTCCCCGGCGTTCTCCGTGTGGAGCGTCATCTACGGCGGCCTGGGCCTGTACACGCTGTGGCAGTGGTGGGACCGCACCGACCGGCGCCGGATCGCCTGGCTGGTCGTCGCCTCCCTCGTGCTCAACGCCGCCTGGATCCTCACCGTGCAGGCCGGCCAGGTGTGGCTGAGCGTCGTCGTCATCGTCGCGCTCCTCGCCGTGCTCGCGCTCACCTTCCAGCGGCTGCTCGCGGTCCCCCCGCGCAGCCGGGTGGAGGCGCTCGTCGCGGACGGCACCGTGGGGCTCTACCTCGGCTGGGTGAGCGTGGCGACCTGCGCCAATGCCGCCGCCGCACTGCTCGACAGCGGTTTCACCGGTGGCGGCGCCCCCGAGTGGTGGGCGGTCGGCGTGCTCGCCGCCGTCGCCGTCGTCGGGGTGGCCCTCGCCGTGGTCGGCCATGGACGGCTCGCGCCCGCCGCCACCATCGTGTGGGGACTGAGCTGGATCGCCGTGGCCCGCACCTCCGGTGCGCCCGAGTCGACCACCACCGCTGTCGCGGCGGTGACGGCCGCCGCCGTCGTCGCCGTCGTCACGATCGTCGTGCGGCTGCGCACGGGAGCTGAGACACGAGTCGGAAGACAGGAGACCACGACATGACCACCTCGACCGAGGACCTGGTGACGCTGCTGGCCGAGGACGGCACGGCCATCGGCTCAGCCCCGCGGCCGACCGTGCACACCGCGGAGACGCCCCTCCATCTCGCCTTCTCCTGCTACCTCACCGACGCGAGCGGCCGGCTCCTGCTCACGCGCCGGGCGCTGAGCAAGAAGACGTGGGCCGGGGTGTGGACCAACTCCTTCTGCGGGCACCCGCGGCCGGGAGAGGACATCGCGGAGGCGATCACCCGCCACGCCCGCCACGAGCTCGGCCTCGAGGTCACCGACGTGCGCCCCGCCGTCCCCGACTTCCGCTACCGCGCCGTCGACGCGTCCGGCATCGTCGAGAACGAGATCTGCCCCGTCTTCGTCGCGAGGACCACCCAGGAGCCGGAGCCCAACCCTGAGGAGGTCGCCGAGCACCGGTGGGTCGACCCCCGCGAGGCCGTGCAGACCGTCCAGGTCGCGCCGTGGGCGGTCAGCCCGTGGATGGTCGCGCAGGTCGAGCGTCTCGTGGCCGCCGGCCACCTGCCTGAGAGCGCCTCCGGATGAGCGCCCCACCGCGCGAGACGGTGGACACCGCCCCGGTGGACGCTGCGCTCGCCGGCTTCTTCACCGACGGCACCCGCCACCTCGTGGGCGCGGAGCACACCCGGCTGTGGGCCGCGCTCCGCGACGCCTCGGCGGGCGGCAAGCGGCTGCGGCCCATGCTCTTCCACAGCGTCTACCTCGCCCTGGGCGGGCGGCAGACCGACGTCGCCGCGCAGGTGGGGGCCGCCCTCGAGCTGCTCCACACCGCGCTCGTCGTCCACGACGACGTCATCGACGGTGACACGGTCCGCCGCGGCCGGCCCAACGTCGTCGGCACTTTCGCGGCCGACGCGCGCGGGCGCGGCCACGACGCCGAGCGCGCCACCCACTACGGCCAGAGCGCGGCCATCCTCGCGGGCGACCTCGCGCTCGCCGGAGCCGTCCGCGTCATCGCGCTGTGCGGGGCGAGCCCGGCCACCGTCGCGCGCATGCTCGACCTCGTGGACCGGGCGCTGCACCTGAGCGCCGCGGGCGAGCTCACCGACGTGCGCCTCAGCCTCGAGGGGGACGCCGACGTCCCCTCCGTCATCACGATGGAGCACCAGAAGACGGCGGTGTACTCCTTCGAGCTGCCGCTCCAGCTGGCCGCGGTGCTCGCGGGGGCGCACGCCGAGCACGAGGCCGCGCTCACCCGCTTCGCCCGGCTCCTCGGCATCGTCTACCAGATCCGCGACGACCTCGACGGCATGTTCGGTGACGAGGCGGCTACCGGGAAGAGCTCGGTGTCGGACCTGCGCGAGGGCAAGTGCACCCCGCTCATCGCCTACGCCCGCACCACCCCCGCGTGGGCACAGATCCGCCCCTACCTCGCCTCCGGCACCGCCGACGACGACGACGCCGCGCGCGTCCGTCTCCTCCTCGAGGAGTGCGGGGCGCGGGCCTTCGTCGAGGGGCTCGCGGAGGAGCTGACCGGCGAGGCCCGCGAGGCCGTCGCGCACCTGCCGGAGGCCCCGCTCCTGGACGAGTGGGCCAGTGCCGTCACCCGCGGGGCGAGGGCGGCGTGAGCCGTCCGTCCCGCCGGCCCGCCGCGGCCTCCCGGTACGACGACGTCGCCAGCCGCAGCGCCGCCGTCGTCATCGCCACGTACTCGACGTCCTTCGGGTGGGCGTGCCGCCTGCTCGCGCCCGGCGACCGGGAGCACGTGCGCAACATCTACGCCCTCGTCCGGGTGGCCGACGAGATCGTCGACGACCCCGACCAGTCGTGGTCCGCCGCCGACCGCGGCGCCATGCTCGACGCGCTCGAGGAGGACACCCGGCAGGCGCTGCTCAGCGGCCGCAGCGCCAACCTCGTCGTCCACGCCTTCGCCCGCACCGCCCGCCGCTACGGAATCGGCCCCGGGCTCATCACCCCGTTCTTCGCCTCGATGCGCGCGGACCTGTCCGTCGACGCGCACGACGAGGCGAGCCTGGCCGAGTACGTCCACGGCTCGGCGGAGGTCGTCGGGCTCATGTGCCTGCGGGTCTTCGTCGACGGTGACGACGCCACCTACGGGCGTCTCGCCCCCGGGGCCAGCCGCCTGGGCGCCGCATTCCAGAAGGTCAACTTCCTGCGCGACCTCGGCCAGGACCACGATGCGCTGGGGCGCACGTACTTCCCGGGGCTGGACCCCGCGGCTTTCACCGACGCGCACCGCGACGCCCTCCTCGACGACATCGACGCGGACCTGGCCGCCGCCGAGCGCGCCCTGGTCCGGCTGCCCTCGAGCAGCCGGCGCGCCGTGCGGGTGGCCCACGGCCTGTTCAGCGAGCTGTCCCAGCGGCTGCGGGAGACCCCTGCCGCGCAGATCCGCACCGAGCGGGTGCGGGTGCCGGACCCGGTCAAGGCGCGGATCGTGCTGCGCGGGACCCTCACGGGAGGACGTCGATGACACACTCGGCCGCACCGGGCGGGGCAGCGCAGGCCGACGCGCCCACCGCCGTCGTCGTCGGGGGAGGGATCTCGGGGCTGGCGACGGCCGCCCTGCTCGCCCGCGACGGCTTCCGCGTCGAGCTCCTCGAGCAGCGCGAGGAGGTGGGCGGTCGCGCCGGCAGCTGGAGCGCCGAGGGCTTCCGCTTCGACACGGGCCCGTCCTGGTACCTCATGCCCGAGGTCTTCGACCGGTTCTTCGGGCTGCTCGGCAGCTCGAGCGCCGAGCAGCTCGACCTCGTCACCCTCGACCCCGCCTACCGGGTCTTCTACGAGGGGCACACCGAGGCGCTGGACGTCCTGCCGGACCGCGAGGCCAACCTCGCCGCCTTCGAGCGGGTCGAGACCGGCGCCGGGCGTCGCCTGGCGCAGTACCTCGACACCGCGCAGGAGACCTACGACATGGCGCTGCGCCACTTCCTCTACACGAGCTTCACCTCGTGGCGGGACCTGGCCGTGCCGGACGTCGCCCGCCGGGCCCACCGGCTGCTCCCGCTCCTGGGCCGCTCGCTCAAGGCGCACGTCGCCGCGAGCTTCACCGACCGCCGACTGCGCCAGATCCTCGGCTACCCGGCGGTCTTCCTCGGCTCCTCACCCGACCGCACGCCGAGCATGTACCACCTCATGAGCGCCCTCGACCTCACCGGTGGGGTCCAGTACCCCCAGGGCGGATTCACCCGGCTCATCGAGGCCGTCGCCGGGCTCGCCGAGCAGCAGGGTGTCACCATCCGCACCGGCGCCACCGTCACCGCCGTGACGACCGAGTCCGGCCCCCGTGGCCGGCGCCGCCCGCCGTCCCGTGTCACGGGCGTGCGCTACCGCGACGCCGCCGGCGCCTCGCACCGCCTGCGTGCCGACGTCGTCGTCGCGGCGACGGACCTCCACCACGTCGAGACCGAGCTGCTCCCGCCCGCCGTGCGCGAGCGGCCCGCCCGCTGGTGGCAGCGCCGCGACCCGGGCCCCGGTGGCGTGCTCGTCTACCTCGGCGTCGACGGCAAGCTGCCGCAGCTGCCCCACCACACGCTCCTGTTCACCGAGGACTGGGACCGTAACTTCCGCGACATCCGCGAGGGCCGCGTGCCGCGGCCGGCCTCCGCCTACGTGTGCACGCCCTCGCGCACCGACCCGGGCGTCGCGCCCGCGGACGCGGAGAACGTCTTCATCCTCGTCCCGGTCCCCGCCGACCCGTCCCTCGGGCGCGGCGGCCGCGACGGCGGCGGGGACCGTGCCGTCGAGGAGATCGCCGACGCCGCGATCGACCAGCTCGCCTCCTGGACCGGGATCCCGGACCTGCGCGAGCGCATCCGGGTGCGCCGGACCGTGGGGCCCGGTGACTTCGCCGCGGACCTCAACTCCTGGCGCGGGGGGATGCTCGGCCCGGCGCACACCCTGCGGCAGAGCGCCTTCTTCCGGCCGGGCAACGCCTCGCGCAAGGTGAGCGGCCTGTACTACGCCGGGGCGAGCACCATCCCGGGCATCGGTCTGCCGATGTGCCTCATCAGCGCCGAGATCGTCCGCGACCGGGTCCACGACGAGATGGCACTGTGGGCCTCGTGATCGCTCTCGCCTACCTCGCGGCACTGCTCGTCCCGCTCGGCTGCATGGCCCTGCTCGACGCCCGCTTCCGGCTCGTCCTGTGGGCCGACGCCCGGCGCGGGGCCCTCGTGCTCGCCGTCGGCGTCGCGTTCTTCCTCCTGTGGGACGTCGCCGCGATCGCCTCCGGCTTCTACCACCGCGGGGCGAGCGAGGCGATGACCGGCATCATGCTCGCCCCGGAGCTGCCCCTGGAGGAGCTCGTCTTCGTCACCTTCCTCTGCTACCTCACGCTCGTGCTCCACGGGCTCGTCCTCCTGCTCCTGCGCTCGCGCCGCACGACGACGACGGCGGAGGTGGCCTGAGGTGAGCTACCTCCTGCTCGCGGGCCTCTTCCTCGTGCCCGTCCTCGCCGCCGCCGTCGGCGCCACCCGGGTGCGGCGGCTGGGCCGGCGCTGGTGGGCGGCGACGGCGATCACGCTCGTGGCCCTGCTCGTCCTCACGGTCGTCTTCGACAGCCTGATGATCGCGGCCGACCTCTTCCGCTACGACGACTCCGAGCTCACCGGCGTCCGGCTCCTCCTCGCCCCCGTGGAGGACCTCGCCTGGCCGCTCGCCTCGGTGCTGCTCCTGCCGGCGCTGTGGGAGCTGCTGCGCCCCCGCCGCGACGCGGAGGAGCGGGCATGACGGCCACCGCCAGCAGCGCCCTGCGCCAGCTCCTCGGCTCCTCGCGGCCGGTCAGCTGGATCAACACCGCCTACCCCTTCGCGGCGGCCTACCTCATGGCCGGCGGCGGTGTGGACCTCGCGCTCGTCGTCGGGGCGCTGTACTTCCTCATCCCCTACAACCTGCTCATGTACGGGGTCAACGACGTCTTCGACTACGAGTCGGACCTCCGTAACGCGCGCAAGGGCGGCATCGAGGGGATCGTCCTCGACCGCCGCTGGCACCGCACGACGATCTGGGCGTCGGTGCTGAGCAACCTGCCCTTCGTCGTCGCGCTCGTCCTGCTCGGCTCGGCGGCCTCGACGGCGGTGCTCACCGTGAGCGTGCTCGCCGTCATCGCCTACTCCGCCCCCGTGCTGCGCTTCAAGGAGCGGCCCGTCCTCGACTCGCTCACCTCGAGCACCCACTTCGTCAGCCCGGCCGTCTTCGGGCTCGTCCTCGCGGGCGGCTCCCCGGAGGGGGCGGCGCTCGCCGCGCTCGTCGCCTTCTTCCTGTGGGGGATGGCGTCCCACGCCTTTGGGGCCGTCCAGGACGTCACCGCGGACCGGGAGGCGGACATCTCCTCCGTCGCGACCTGGCTCGGCGCCGCTCGCACCACCCGCCTGTCCCTCGGGCTGTACGCGGCGGCCGGTGTGGCCGCGCTGTGGACCGGGTGGCCGGGCGCGCTGGCTGCCGTCCTCGTCGTCCCCTACATCCTCTCGATCTGGCCCTACCGCTCCCTGCCCGACGAGCGCTGCGAGGAGGCCAACGCCGGGTGGCGGCGGTTCATCTGGTTCAACCTCGGCACCGGCTTTCTCATCACCCAGCTCCTCATCGCCATCGCCTGGACCCGCTGATGGCCGACGAGCACCAGGCACGCCCCACCACGCCCGCCGGCGTGCTCCTCACTGTGCCCGGGCCGCGCCCCGCGCGGGTCGCGGCGCAGGCCGTCGCGGTGGCCGCCGTCCTCAGCGTCCCGGCGGCCGTCGCCGTCGACCCCGTCGCCGCGGCGGTGGCTCTCCTCGTCCTGGGCGGTGTGACGCTCGCCCGGGTGCTCGTCCTGCCCGCCACCCTCCAGGCGCTGCTCGGTGCCGCGCTCATCGCCGCCGGCTGGGCCAGCGCCGTCGGGCTCTACGAGACGGTGCCGTGGGTGGACGTGCCCGCCCACCTGCTCGTCAACGGCCTCATCGCCGCCGCCCTGGGCATCGTCCTGCTGCGCGGCGGCCTGCTCGCCGACCCCGCCACCCGCGCCGGACGCGCCGGCATCGCGCTGACGACGGCGAGCGTGGGCGTGGCCCTGGGGGTCCTGTGGGAGATCGCCGAGTGGGCCGGGTACACCTTCGTCGACGAGTCCGTCTACGTCTCCTACGGCGACACGATCGGTGACCTCATCGCCGGCGGACTGGGCTGCGCCGGCGCCGGTCTGCTCGTGGCCCGGTGGACGCGGTGAGCCGGCCGAGCGTGAGCGTCGTCATCCCGGCGCTCGACGACGCGCCGGCCCTCGATCGCTGCCTCGCCGCCCTGCAGCGCCAGACGGTGGCGCCGCTCGAGGTCGTCGTCGTCGACAACGGCTCGCGGGACGAGACGGCGGACGTGGCCCACAGGTACGGCGCCCGAGTCGTCGACGAGCCGCGGCGCGGGATCCCCATGGCCGCGGCGGCCGGGTACGACGCCGCGCGCGGCGACGTCATCGCCCGTCTCGACGCCGACTCCCTGCCCGGCCCCGACTGGCTCGAGCGCATCACCGCCGCGATGGCCGACCCGCGCCGGGACGCCGTCACCGGCGTCGGCAGCTTCTACGAGCTGCCGCGCGCCGGCCGCGTCGTCTCCGCCGTCTACCTCGGCGCCTACTACGGGCTGTGCTACCTCGCGCTGGGCCACCACGCGCTGTGGGGCTCGAGCATGGCCGTGCGCCGCACCAGCTGGCTCGCCGTGCGCGCCGCCGTCCACGACGACGACGCCGAGCTCCACGACGACCTCGACCTCGCCTTCGCCCTCGGCCCGCGCCGCCGGGTGCGACTGGACCGCTCGATCGTCGTCGGCGTCTCCGCGCGCAGCCTCGTGGGGCTGGCCCAGCTGCGCCGCCGCTTCCGCCGCGCCTTCCGCACCCTCGCCGTCAACTGGCGGGTGGCCCCGCCGTGGACGCGGTGGGCGGTGCGCCTGGGACTGCCCGCGAGGGAGGGGGCGGCATGAGGGTCTGGTCGGTCCACCCGCGCTACCTCGACCGGCAGGGGCTCGTCGCGTGCTGGCGCGAGACGCTGCTGGCACAGGCGGTGCTCGCCGGACGGACCAAGGGCTACCGGGGCCACAGCCAGCTCGTCCGCTTCCGGGCGACGGCGGACCCGCTCGCGGCGGTCTGCGCCTATCTCGGCGTGCTCGCCGTCGAGGCCGACGAGCGGGGCTACCGCTTCGACCGCAGCCGCATCGACCGGGCCGTGGCGCTCGACGCCGTCGCCCCGCTGCCGGTGACCGAGGGGCAGGTCGCCTACGAGTGGGCCCACCTGCGCGCCAAGCTCGCCACCCGCAGCCCCGACCGCTACGCCCTCGTCCGGGACGTCACGGACGTCGAGGTCCATCCCCTCTTCGTGCGGGTCCCCGGCCCCGTCGAGCCCTGGGAGAAGACCTGAGGCACCCGCCCTCGGGTCTCCCGGTCCTCTGGTTCCGGCGGGAAGGGTGGTGTGGGAACGGAGGCGTAAGCACGACCTGCGCCACAGGACGGCCACGGGGGCCGGTGGGTCGGCCTATCCTCGGGAGGAGGAGCGAGAGATGGGCAGCGACCAATGAGTGACCTGATCGACACCACCGAGATGTACCTCAAGACGGTCTACGAGCTGGAGGAGGAGGGCGTGGTGCCCATGCGGGCACGCATCGCCGAGCGCCTCGGCCACTCCGGCCCGACGGTGTCCCAGACGGTCGCCCGCATGGAGCGCGACGGGCTGCTCCACCTCGAGGAGGCGCGACGCATCCGCCTGTCCGACCTCGGCCACGAGCGCGCCACCCAGGTCATGCGCAAGCACCGCCTCGCCGAGCGGCTCCTCACCGATGTCATCGGACTGGACTGGGAGTACGTGCACGAGGAGGCGTGCCGCTGGGAGCACGTGATGAGCGAGCAGGTCGAGCACCGCCTCCTCGCGCTGCTCGACCACCCCCATCACGACCCCTACGGCAACCCCATCCCCGGGCTCGCCGAGCTCGGGGAGCACAGCCTCGCGCCCGTCGACCCGCCGCTGCAGCCGCTGGCCGCGGTCGTCGGCACCCCGGAGACCGAGGTCGTCCTGCGGCGCATCGGGGAACCCCTCCAGGTGGACGTCGAGCTGCTCGCCCGCTTCTCCGAGGCGGGGGTGCGCCCCGGGACCCGACTGACCGTCCAGCGCGGCGCGGGCTTCGTCTCCCTCCGGGCCGAAGGCTCCGAGCTCGTCCTCGACGTCGCCGAGGACGTCACGCGGCACCTCTTCGTCGACGCCTGAGGAACCGCGGGATCTCGCGGTTCTTGCCGCCCCACAGGTGTGAGTCGCGACACGAGACCCACAGGCTTCGTAACCGGAACGTGACAATTGGCGACACGCTCAGGTAGTGTCCGACTCGCTCCTCACGCCCTCCAGTGATGAGCCCATGGACGGAGCCCAACCCTGCCGCCGCCCGTGGTCCCAAGAGGATGACCGTCGGCAGGGGCGGGGGAACCAGGTAGTGGCGGTCGGCTCCGGTCGGCCCCTAGGGGTGAAGCCCGTCCGCAAGGACGGGCCGGGTGAACTCCCATCCGAACCCGACAGCTCACCTCGTCGGCAACACAGGAGAGGCAGTTCGTGACCGTAACTATGCCTGGGGCGCGCCACCGCGCAGCGTGCCGTCCCACCACCCCCTTCACCGCTCTCAGCCAGGCCGTCGCCGGCCCGGCAGCCCGCCGCGGAATGCTCGTCGCCGCGTCCTCAGGCCTGGCCCTGACGATGGCCGCCAGCACCGCCGTCGCCGTGCCGGAGGGCTCCTCCCTCCCGCAGGTCGACGTCTCCGCGCTCTCGAGCCAGGCCCGCACGGCCCTGACGGTCAACCCGACCGTCTCCGTGCCCGCCGACGTCGAGTTCGCCGTCGCCGACGTAGCCGTGGCCGCGACTCCGCCGAAGACCACGGTCGCCGAGGACTCCGACCCCATCGCCGAGCACATCGCCGCGGAGGCGGCCGCCGCCGAGGCTGCTGCCGCCGCCGAGGCGCAGGCCCTCGTCGCTGCCCGGTCCACCGAGACCGCCTCCCGCAGCGGGGCGTCGACGTCCTCGTCCTCCTCCTCCGCAGCCGTCGCGGAGGCCAGCGCCACCCAGGCCGCCCCCGCGCCGGCCGCCTCGGGCAACGCGATCGTCGACATCGCCTTCCGCTACGTCGGCACCCCGTACGTGTGGGGCGGCGCCAGCCCCTCGGGCTTCGACTGCTCCGGCTTCACCTGGTACGTCTTCCAGCAGGCCGGGATCAGCATCCCGCGCGGCTCCGGCGCGCAGGCCGGCGCCGGCACTGTCGTCTCGGCCGCCGAGGCCCAGCCCGGTGACCTCGTGTGGTGGCCCGGCCACGTGGGCATCTACCTGGGCGACGGCCAGCACATCGCCGCCCGAAACCCCTCCAAGCCCCTGCAGGCCGGTCCGATCTCGGACGTCGGCCGCGGCACCCCCACCTTCATCCGGGTGGGCTGAGCCCCAGCACGCGTGCCCGACGGGCCCGCACCGACTCGGTGCGGGCCCGTCGGCGTCCCTGCCGAAGCGCCGCCGCGCCGCGCGCGAGGGAGCACAATGGGGGCAACGGCTCCCGACCTGGAGGGTGACATGCCCCGCGAGAACGTCGTCATCGTCGGTGTGGACGGTTCCGAGACGAGCACAGCGGCCCTGGACTGGGCCGCGGCAGAGGCCCGCCGGCTCGGCTGGCGCCTTCACGTCGTGTGCGCGTACGCGGTACCCGCCTTCACCGTCGCGTCCCTCGACGGCGGCTTCGCGGCCGTCGACGACTCGGCGATCCAGGCCGGAGCTCAGGCAGTCCTCGACGAGGCCGTCGAACGGGTCGGTGACGAGCTGCACGTCACCTGCGCGCTCGAGCTCGGGGACCCGACCGGCGTGCTCGTCGAGCTCTCCCGGCAGGCCGGGCTCGCCGTCGTCGGCACGCGGGGTGGCGGCGGCTTCGCCGACCGGCTCCTCGGCAACGTGTCCTCCTCGCTGCCCGCCCACGCCCACTGCCCCACGGTCGTCGTGCCCCGCACCCCTGAGGGGCAGCCCGGCTTCACGCCGGTGCGCCGGATGGTCATCGGCGTGGACGGCTCGGAGTCGGCGACCATCGCGTTGCGCCGCGCCGTCGACGAGGCCGTCCTGTGGGACGCCCATCTCACCGCCGTCGCCGCCGTTCCCATCGGTGGGGGGTCCGGCTCCCTCGCCTGGCTACCCGCCGCCGTCGACCGTGACGACGTCCTCGCCGACGTCAAGGTCGGTCTCAGCGTCGCCGTCGACCGCGCCGTCGAGGGCCGCCAGGTGCGCCTCAGCCAGCACGCCCTGGACGGCAACGCCGCCGCCCTCCTCGCCGAGTTCTCGACGGCGGTCGACCTCGTCGTCGTCGGCTCCCGCGGCCGTGGCGGCTTCGCGGGGCTGCTCATGGGTTCCACCAGCCAGGCCGTCCTTCACCACGCCGTCTGCCCGGTCATGGTCGTGCCCGCCCGCTCGGCCCGCGAGGAGGAGACAGGCCCGGCCGACGTGCCGTGGCGCCGCCGCTGACGTGTCGAGGGTCACGCGTGCCACGCCGCCGGTGACCTCGGGTGTGCCTAGGCTCTAAGCACACCCGAGACGAAAGGGGCTGCCGTGCGGCCATCCCGCGACGCGACGCCTCGGCACTTCCTCATGTGCCGACCGACCTACTTCACCGTGAGCTACGAGATCAACCCGTGGATGCACCCCACCGTGCCGACCGACACGGACCTGGCGGTCGCCCAGTGGCAGGAGCTCCACGACACCTACGTCCGGCTCGGGCACCGCATCGAACTCATCGACCCGATCGAGGGCCTGCCGGACATGGTCTACGCCGCCAACGGCGGCCTGGTGAGCGACGGCGTCATGTACACCGCGAAGTTCACCTACCCCCAGCGCATGCCCGAGGGCCCCGCCTACGCGCAGTGGTTCGCCGACCACGGCTACCGGGTGCACGAGGCGACCGAGACGAACGAGGGCGAGGGCGACATCCTCACCGTCGGTGACTACGTCCTCGCCGGCACGGGCTTCCGCACCTCCACCGCCTCGCACGCCGAGCTGCAGGAGGTCATCGGCAAGCCCGTCATCACCCTGCGCCTGGTGGACCCGCGGTTCTACCACCTGGACACCGCGCTCATGGTCCTGTCGGACACGGAGATCGCGTACTACCCCGAGGCCTTCAGCGAGGGCAGCCGCCGGGTGCTGGAGCGCCTCTTCCCCGACGCCGTCATCGCCACCGAGGCCGACGCCGTCGTCCTCGGGCTCAACGGGGTGAGCGACGGCCGCCACGTCATCCACAACCCGCGGGCGACGGACCTCGCCGCGGCACTGGCCGAGCGGGGCTTCGAGCCCATCGGCATCGACACCTCCGAGCTGCTCAAGGGCGGCGGCGGCGCCAAGTGCTGCACGCTGGAGATCCGCGCCTGAGCCGCCGTGCCCGTCAGCCCGGCCAGCCGGCCTGACGAGCGCGCTCGAGCCACCCGAGGTCGACGGCGGACGAGGGCGCGTCCGCGACGATGTCGAGCACGCGGCGGGCATCGTCCGTCACCGCGTCGACGACGCCGTCCCACAGGTCGCCGAGGACCGAGCGGGCTTCCTCGGCGGCGGACAGGAGGAAGCCGCGCGCGGCCTCGATCGCGGCGAGGGTCTGCCCCGCGCCGTCGGCGTGCTCCCGGAGTGCCTGGGCGACGTCGTCGACGCGGTCCGCGCCGCGCGTCGTCGCCTCCGCGTGGTCGAGGAGTGCCGCCTGGTACTCCTCGGCGGCGACGGAGCGCCAACCGATCGTCTCGCGCAGGGCCACGAGGTCTGCGCCCAGCTCACGTGCCTGCTCGGCGACGTCGTCCATCTGCCCGGCGAGCGCGCGCAGGTCCTCCGGTGCCTCAGCCAGTCCCACGGTGCTCCTTCCGGTCGGTCACGGTCGCCACGCGGGGTTGGCGGCGGGCGGTCCGAAGCGCTCGTAGAGCCCGGTGGGTCCGGCGCCCTGGTGGGGGAAGCCGAGGTCCCGGGCGTCGAGGACGACGCCGCCGGGAGCGGTGAGGACGGTGCTCACGTCGGTGGGGACAAAGGCCACGGTGTCCCACCCAGCGTGGACGAGCCGGTCGAGGACGGCCAGCTGCTCCCCCGGGTCCGCGCTGGACGTCGCGGCGTCGATGACGACCTGCTGCCCCCACGTGGCGCCCGAGCGCACCTGGACCTCCGCGGAGGTCACGGTGTCCAGGGCGGTGAGCTCGGCGGTGAGCCGCTCGCTCTCGTCGGTGAGGTCAGGGGAGGTGGGCGCGGGCGTGCCGGCGCCGTCGGAGCAGGCGGGCAGGAGGAGCAGGAGCCCGAGGGCGCCGCTCGCGAGCAGCCGCCTCACCGGTGCTCCTGGGTGACGGCGTACTGGAAGACCTGCGCCTCACCGTCGCGCACCTGGGCGAACTGCGCCTCCAGGCCCTGCAGCGCGAGGGCGAGGGCGGGGTCCTCGGCGGCCTGCGCGCTGATGAGCGCGCCGGTGTCGGCGTAGACGCCGCCGCCGTGGGCGGAGATCGGCGAGCCGGCCGTGACGCCGTCGGCGCCGTGGACGTCCCGCGTGACGGTGGTCCAGCCCGGGGCGCCGGGGTTGGGGCTGCCGTCGAGGCGGGGGACCGGGTCCTGGGTGTGCTCGATGGACAGGACGGCGACGTCGTCGGGGACGTCCATGCCGGCGACCGGCGAGCCGCCGGTGACGACCTGCGTGACGTGCAGGCCGTTGCCGGGGTCGGCGGCGAGCGCGGCGGCGACGATCCCGCCCTGGCTGTGCCCCGCCAGCGTGACCGGCTGGGACTGCAGCTCGGCGAGCGGGACGCCCTGCTGGGCGGCGACCTCGCTCATCGACTGGCGCACCGCCTCGAGCACCGCCGCCTCCATCGCGGTGTCGCCGCCCGCCATGAGGTGGAGGTTGGTCGCGAGGTTGGAGGGGTTGCTGCCGGACTCCGGCGCCCAGTCCTGGGTGCCCGGGATCTCGACGATCCAGCTGTGGCCGCCCGCGCCGTCGGGCACGGCGGTGACCCGCACCTCCGAGGCGTCGCCGTCACCGAGCCGGCCGATGTTGCCGAAGAGCGCGGCGAGGCTGTCGGCGGCGGTGCCGTCCGGCGCCGGGTCCGGCGTCACGCTCGGCGTGCCGTCGGTGAAGAAGCCCATGAGCCCACCGGCGCCGATGACGCCCGCCACCACCTGCTCGTAGCTCAGCGGCACCGGCGCGAAGGTCCACGGGGTGAGCGCGCTGAGGACGAGCGGCACCTCGGCGCCGAGGACCCACGGCAGCGCGGCGACGATCGAGTCGGTCACCCACGGCTCGTCGTAGAGCCCGCCGAGCACCGTGTCGAGCGGGTCCTGCCCGACCTCCTCGACCCACGCGGCGAAGGCGTCCGGCGTGAGGGCGTCGGCCACGTCCGCCGGCAGGGCGTCCAGCAGGAGCGCGGACAGCGCGAGCCCACCCGCCGCGAGCAGCCCCGCGTGGAGGACGACGACGCCCGTCACGGTCCGGCCCGCCTCGGCCAGCCGCGCGAGGGCGGCGTCCGTCTCCTCGTAGACGGTGGCCGAGCCCCGCAGGAAGACCGCGGCGGCCTCGTACTCGAGGGCCACCCACGCCAGCCCCTCCGGAGGCAGCTGCGCCTGGGACACCTCGGCGAGCAGCCGACCTCCCGTCATCGGGGAGAGCACCTGGGAGGACAGGACCGCCTCGTGGGTGGCGACGGCGGCCACCCGCAGCGCGAGCTCTCGGGCGGCGTCACCCTTGGCGTCGAGGACCTCGGCGGTGGCCCGCATGTCCTCCACGCGCGCGAGGACGCCCACCGCACCACCGGTGACCGTGAGGGTCACAGCACCTCCTCGGCGTGGAGGAGGCCGGTCAGCGCGGTGAGCAGGCCGTTGCGGACGCGCAGGAGATCGGTGCGGCGCAGGGTGACGCCGTGCGTCGTCGCGTCGACGAGCTCGACGACGTCCGCCTCCGTCCACAGCCACACGCCGTGGAAGGCCAGGGCGCCGTCATCGTGCCGGCGGGCCGCGCTGACGCAGGCCCCTCCGGTGAGGTCGGTGGAGACGGCGCCGAGCACGGACAGGGCCGAGGCGGGAAGGCCCGACAGGTGGAGCGCGACGTCCTCACGGCCCAGCCGCAGCGCCTGGGCGATGGCGGCCGACTCTGGCCAGCCGACGCGTACGGGGGAGCGGTCGGCGGGCCGGCCGCCCACGTGGTGGGGCAGCGCACGCGTCACCTGCGCCAGCAGCCCTCCGGCGGCGGACAGGGAGACCTCGACGACGGGCTCCTGCTCGAGCACCGTCTCCCCTCCCGGTGAGCGCACCATGCGCCGACGGCGGGCGAGCGCGGCGGTACGCCCGGCGCTCCACGCGACGGCCTCGTTGACGACGACGTCCCCGGACCAGGAGGAGACGTCGACGCGGACGTCGGACTCGAGCAGCATGAGCATCCCGAGCACGCACGACGGCGTGAGCCCGGTGACGTCATCGCGCTCGGGGGTGTGGGTAGCCAGGCCGCGCAGCTGGAGGCTCGCCCAGGCGCGTGCGCGCTCGCCGGGGGTGAGCGGCTCGTCAGGGTCCAGGCCGAAGGACTCGGGCGCGAAGCCGGCGGGCGTCACCGCACCGGGGACGCGGGAGAGGAGGGCACGGCGCAGCACCGTCCACTCCGCGACGTCCAGGCGGAAGTGGGCCACCCTGCTGCGGCTCTGGCGCCCCTGCTGAACTGTCTGCGCGGACATCGTGCCCCCCGTTCTGGCACCGGGTGACCACCCATGCCTTCACCGCTCATCCTCACGGGCCGACAGGGCCGTGACCATGGGGAGAAGAGCCCATCGCAGGCGCCATCGGGAGGAGCCGTCGCGCGCGCGGTCCTGCGAAGGAGGGAGCCCGGGAGTCTCATCCCGGGGCCGTGAGGTCGGCCGGTCGTCCGGGTGCTGGGACGGGCGCCGGCGGCGCGGGCCCGGGCGCCCGCGGCGTGGTTAGCATCGCCGGGAACCATCCAGAGCAGCCGAGAGACCTGGCTCGTCGACGCTGCAGCAACCCGGCCCACGGGTGCTCCCGCCAGGACGCGATGGAGGAACCATGACGACCTCGACCACCCGCCCCGCCTGTCCCGGCCCCGGCGGGTACCCCGACCCCGACCCGACGTGGGGCAGCGCGACCCGGGCGGTCCACGCCGGGCACGAGCGCACCGGCTTCCACGAGACCTCCGAGGCCCTCTTCCTCACCCAGGGCTTCGTCTACGCGGCCGCGGCCGACGCCGAGGCGGCCTTTGACGGGGAGGCGGACCGCTTCACCTACAGCCGCTACGAGAACCCCACGGTGCGCACCTTCGAGGAGCGGCTGCGCGCGCTGGAGGGCGCGGAGGCCTGTGCCGCCACGGCCACGGGGATGTCCGCCGTCTTCTCCACGCTCGCGGCGCTCGTGCGCAGCGGGTCCCGGGTGGTCGTGGGCCGGGCGGTCTTCGGCTCGACGATCACGCTCCTCGAGGACATCCTCGCCGGCTGGGGCGTGGTCACCGACTACGTCGACGCGCACGACCTCGAGGACTGGCGTCGGGCGCTGGCCACCCCGGCCGACGTCGTCCTCTTCGAGACGCCGTCCAACCCGATGCAGGACATCGTCGACGTCGCCGGTGTGAGCGCACTCGCCCACGCGGCGGGCGCCGTCGTCGTCGTCGACAACGTCTTCGCCACCCCGGTGCTGCAGCGTGTGCTGCCCCAGGGGGCCGACGTCGTGGTCTACTCGGCCACCAAGCACATCGACGGCCAGGGGCGCACGATGGGCGGGGCCGTCCTCGGCAGCCGAGAGTTCGTCGAGGGGCCGCTGCGGCTCGTGCTGCGGACCACGGGGCCGTCCCTCAGCCCCTTCAACGCGTGGGTGCTCCTCAAGGGCCTGGAGACGCTGCCGCTGCGGATGCGCGCCCAGAGCGACGCCGCCCTCGAGCTGGCGCGATGGCTGGAGACGCTCCCGCGGGTGGGCCGGGTGCGCCACCCCTTCCTCGACTCCCACCCGCAGGCGGAGCTCGCCCGCGCGCAGATGAGCGGCGGGGGCAGCGTCGTCACCTTCGACGTCGCCGTCGGCGGGCGGCCGGCGAGCCGCGAGGAGACCTTCGCGTTCCTCGACGCCCTGCGCCTCGTCCTCATCTCCAACAACCTCGGCGACGCGAAGTCGATGGTCACCCACCCCGCGACGACGACGCACCGGCGCCTGGGCCCCGACGGCCGCGCCCGCGTGGGCATCAGCGACGCGACCGTGCGGCTGTCGGTGGGACTGGAGGAGCTCGCCGACCTGCGCACCGACATCGCCCAAGCGCTCGCCGCCGTCCCCGCCACCGGACGCCCGCCCGCCAGCGCCGCCGCCCGCCCGCACCCCGCCGCAGGAACTGCAGCGGAAAAGCAGGATCAGCCGCGCAGCTTCGATGGGTACCGGCGGCGGCGCTGACGGTGGACGGAGCGATCGATGCGCCACAGCGCGAGGGCGGTCATCGCCTCGAGGGAGGGGCGCAGCAGCGCGGCGGTCAGCCGGCGGGGGAGGGGGCCGCGCAGGTGGACGCCGTCCTCGGCCCAGTCGACGACGGCGCGCGCGGGCCCGTCGGGCCGCACCGTGATGACGACCTCCCCGAGCAGCAGCGGCCCCGTCTTCACCAACCGCAACTCGTGGGGGGCATCGGCGTGGGTGACGCGCATCCGGTCGACGAGCACGAGCGCGGACCTGCCCACCACCTCGTCGCCCGCGCGCAGCGCCCGGGCCGGTGCGTCCACGCGGGTGAGCGGGATCCAGCGGCCGTGGTGCCGGGCGGCGGTGACGACGGCGTAGGCCCACTCCTGCGGCAGGTCGAGCGTGCGGCTGGCCATGCCCCAGAGCCTATGTGCGTCCGGCCCGGCCCGCCGAGTACGCTGGGTCCGCCCCGCCTCCGTAGCTCAGGGGATAGAGCACCGCTCTCCTAAAGCGGGTGTCGGCAGTTCGAATCTGCCCGGAGGCACCGCTCCGCGGCCCCGTGCCGCGACCCTGAGGGGCTGTGACGTACCTCACAAGAAACTGTACGGAGGTTGGGCCTTGCGCTCCGCCCAAAGGTGGAGCAGGATACTGCTCATAGGGCGTGACGCCTGCCCCCCGTGTGCGTCACGCCCTATCTCTATCTCCCGGTGAAGTCGCCCGCTCCGGCGGGTCGCACGGACCGGCGGCGTGGCGCTGGTTAGCGTGGGGTGATGACCCCCTCACCGCTCTTCGCCCGGCCTCCCGCGGGGCCCCGCCGCAGCGGCGGACCGGGTCCTGTCGGCCTCGTCGGCGGCCGCTCCGGGAGCGGCGAGCCAGACTCCGCCACCAGTGCCCGCGGCCGCACCGTCGAGGACGCTGCCCAGCAGTGGCGTGAGCGTCTCGTCGCACTCAGCGGTGCCAGTGCCCTCTCGGACGTCGCCATGCTCGGTGAGGCCGTCATCGACCTCACGGCCGCGCACCCCTCCGGGATCGCCCAGCTCTACTCCGGCCGCGCCACCCGGCTGTCCAACCTCGTGCGCGAGGGTGGCGCGCTCGTCGCGGCCCGCCGCTCGGCCCGCACCGTCGTCGCCCGCACCGACGAGCTCGCCCAGCGCTACGGCGTGGCCCCCACCTACCTCGCGGCCGGCATCGCCACGTGGACCGAGGTGCCGCCCCCCGTGCCCGTCATCGGCGACGACAGCGCCACCCCGGCATCCGTCGCCGGGGGCGAGGGAGCCACCGCGCCCGCCGAGCCGCGCACCGTCCGTGCGCCCGTCCTGCTGCGTCCCGTGCGCCTGACGCCGCGTGGCGGTCAGGTCGCGGACCTCGACCTGGAGCTGGAGCCGGCGGTGGACCTCAACACCGTCCTCGTGCGGGCGCTGCGCTCGCACGGGGTGTCCGCCGACCTCCACGCCATCGCCGCCGGCGCCCTCACCCCCGACGGCTTCTCCCCGCGCGCCACCCTCGGGCGGATCTCCCTGCTCGGCGAGGAGCACCTGCCCGACTTCACCCTCGAGGAGCGGGTCCTCATCGGCCCCTTCGTCCACCCGGGCCAGGTGCTCGTCGAAGACCTCGAGGCCATGCACGACGACCTCGTCGGCCACGACGTCGTCGCCGCGCTCGCCGGCGACGAGGACGCGCGCGCCGCGCTCGACCGCGTCCTGCCCGAGCGGGCGGGCGCCGACCGCCAGCCCCAGGCCGAGCGCGGTGTCGGGGACCTGGACCCCGACCAGCAGCGGGTCATCGACGCCGTTGCCGCCGGCACCGACGTCTTCATCGACGCGCCCCCCGGGGCCGACGTGCCGGCGACGCTCGCCGCCGTCGTCACCGACGCCGTCGCCTCGGGCCGGCGGGTCCTCTACGTGCCCGGGACGCGGCGCGTGGGACGCGCGCTCGTCGAGGAGCTGGACCGCCTCGGGCTGCGCGAGCTCGTCCTCGACCTGTCCACCGACACCGGGTGGCGCGCCAGCGCGCCGCAGGAGCTGCGCGCCGGGCTCGCCGTCGAGGAGCCGCCGAGCGAGGTGGACACGGTCCGTGCCGTCCGCGCCGAGCTCGTTTCCGTGCGTGAGCGGCTCGCTGCCTACGTCACTGCCCTCCACACCTCCCGTCAGCCGTGGGGCTGCTCGGCGCACGCCGCGCTGCTCGCGCTCGCCGAGCTCACGGCGGCCCGGCCGGGGCCCCGGACCGAGGTGCGGCTCTCCGCCGACACCGTCCGCGAGCTCGCCGGTGACCGTCGCGAGCACGCCCGGGAACGCCTCGTTCGGGCGGCCTCCCTCGGTGCCTTCGACCTGCGCCCGCACGACACACCCTGGTACGGCGCCCGGCTCGAGAGCGCGGACGCCGCCCGCCAGGCCCTCGAGCGCACCCAGCGGCTCTCCGGCATCGAGCTGCCCGGCGTCCT
Organism: Georgenia satyanarayanai; assembly: GCF_023715365.1. GTDB lineage: Bacteria > Actinomycetota > Actinomycetes > Actinomycetales > Actinomycetaceae > Oceanitalea > Oceanitalea satyanarayanai_B. The sequence goes on along the minus strand of NZ_JAMBNZ010000014.1, from coordinate 48,839 downwards.
GGCCGACGCCGAGCGCACCACCCGCGAGACCGGCCTCATCGCGGCCCGGACCCTGCGCGAGTGGCTCGAGCAGCTCCAGATGCTCGACGGCGTGCGCTCGGCGCTCGACGTCTTCGTCCCGCAGGTCTTCGAGCGCTCGGCCGCCGACATGGTCATCGCCACCTCCACGCGCGCCTGGCGCAAGGAGCAGGGCGTCACGATGTCGTGGGGCACCCGGCGCCGGCTGCGCAAGCAGGCCAAGGACCTCCTGCGTCCCGGCCGTCCCGTGACCGACCTCCACGCCGAGCTCGTCCACGTCCAGGAGCAGCGCGAGGTGTGGCGCCGCCACTGCCCCACCGGAGGCTGGCCCCGGCTCCCCGAGGGCCTGTCGGAGATGACCCGCCACGCGCGCGCCGTCGAGAAGGACGTCCTCGCCCTCCAGGGCGTCGTCGGCGCGGGCGCCGGCAAGCCCGACCTCCTCGACCTGCCCCTTGAGGACCTCGCCGTGCGCATGACCTCCCTCGGCGGGGACGGCGAGGCCGTCCGCCTCATGCCCGAGCGCTCCGCGGTGCTCGCCGACCTCGAGGGCCTCGGCCTCGGCGAGCTCGTCGCCGACCTCACCGAGCGCCGCGTCGTCGCCGCGCTCGCCGGCGCGGAGCTCGAGCTCGCCTGGTGGACCTCCGTGCTCGAGGAGATCCTGCGCACCGACCCGGCGCTCGCCGGCTACGACAGTCCCGGCCTCGTCGCCCTGGCCGAGCGCTTCCGTGAGCTCGACGCCGCCCACGTGCGGACGCTGCCCGGCCCGGTCCGCCGCGCCGTCGTCCGCCGGCTGCGGGCCCTGGTCCGCGACCGCCGCGACGAGGCCGCGCAGCTCGAGGCCGAGCTGGGCACCGGCGTGGACCTGCGGCGCACCTACGCCCGGCACCCCGAGCTCCTCGGCGCGATCCGGCCCGGCTGGATGGTGCCGCCGGTACTCGTGCCCCAGCTCCTGCCGCCCGCACGCTGCGTCGACCTCGTCATCCTCGACGGCGTCCACCACCTGCCGACCGAGCAGGCCGTCGGCGCGATCACGCGCGGCAGCCAGGTCGTGCTCGTCGGGGACTCGCGCCGCGGCGGCGACGGGCTCGTCTCCGAGCTGGCGCCGCTCCTGCCGGTCCTCACCCTGCCCACCGACCGCGCCGAGCGCGAGGAGTCGATCGCGGCCTTCCTCGCGTCCCACGGCTACGAGGACGTCATCCAGCCCGTGCCGGACCCGCCGTCGCCGGGCCGCATCACCCTCGAGCTCGTCGAGGGCTTCGGGATGCCGGCCCCTGGCGCCGACGCCGTCGAGAGCGTCCAGGCGGAGGTGGACCGCGTCGTCGACCTCGTCATCGAGCACGCTCTGACGGCGCCGGACCAGTCGCTCGCCGTCGTCGCCCTCAACGCCCGGCACGCCGACCGGGTGCGCGAGGCAGTCATCTCCGCCGTCTCCGGGTCCTCGGCCGTGGCCCGCTTCTTCGCCGCGGACCGTGAGGAGCCCTTCGTCGTCGTGGACGCGGACGGTGCCGGGGGCCTGCGGCGCGACACGGTCGTCCTCACCCTCGGCTACGCCAAGACTCCCCATGGCCGGGTGCTCCACAGCTTCGGCACCGTCAGCAACCCCGACGGCAAGGCCTGCCTCATCGACGCGCTCGACGCCGTCCGGGAGCGGCTCGTCGTCGTCTCCTGCATCGGACCGGGCGAGATCGACCGCAGCCGGCTCCACACACCGGGCCCGCTCCTCCTCGCCGATCTCGTCGACTGGGCCGCCGACCCGCAGCCCGCGCAGGACGTCGACGCCGTGGGGACGGCGCCCGACCCGCTCCTCGTCGACCTCGCCGAGCGCCTGTGGCGCCTGGGCCTGACGGTCGTGCCGCAGTACGGCGTCGAGGGCGGCGTGCGGATCCCGCTTGCGATCGGGCACCCCGACCTGCCGGGTGAGCTGCTCGTAGCCGTCCTCACCGACGACGCCGCGTACGTCGCCGAGCCCAACCTGCGCCGCCGGGAGCGGCACTGGGTGCAGCGGCTCGTCTCCCGCGGCTGGCGGGTGCACATGGCCTTCTCCACCGCCGTCTTCACCGACCCGCAGCGGGAGGCAGAGGCGATCGTCGCGCTCGCCCTGGACGTCGTCGACTCCCGCCGCCGGGCGGCCGACCCGGTGCGGCCGCCGGCCGCGGCGCTGCCGCTCGAGGTGACGGACACGGACGAGGACGCCGCGCCGCAGGAGCCGGCCGCCGAGGCTGCCGAGCCGAGCGCCGGCACGCCGGAGGCCGCCGAGGCGCCCGTGGCCGAGGAGCCCACTGCGGTGGACGCCCCCGCGGTGCCTGGTGAGTCCGCGGACACCGAGCCGGCAGGTGCCGAGCCGACGGCCGAGCCGACGGCCGAGCCGGCGGATGCCGAGCAGGTGCTCGAGCCCGCGCCGGTCGCCCCTGCGCCCGCCGAGCGCGGCCCGCGCCCGCCGGTGACGCCGGGCCTGCCCGTCGGTGCCTACTCCGACGACGAGCTCGACGACCTCGCCGCGTGGATCGACGCCGACGGCACCGAGCGCGACGAGGACGCCCTCGTCCAGGCCCTGCGCGAGGAGCTCGGGCTCACCCGCCGCGGGCTCGAGGTGGACGCGGTGCTGCGCACCGTCGCCGCTCGCCGCCGCTGATGGGGCGGCGCGGCGGGCACCGCCGGGTGGTGGCCCCACCCACGCGGCTGGGGGCGAGCGAGGAGGGCGCGCTCGTGCCGACCGAGCCGGCGCCCCGGCCCACGCCGCGGGAGCCGGAGGAGCAGCCGGCCGCCCCCGGGCCCCGCGCGGAGGAGCCGGTGCTCCCGAGCCGGGCCGCCGAGGACACCGACGCGGCCTGGGGCGAGCTTCCCGAGGGCTCCGACGACGCCCGCTACCTGCGTGACAAGCCGCCCCACTGGCAGTAGCGCTACGGGCGCCCGCTCTGCGTCTTGAGGAGGTCGCGGATCTCCTGGAGCAGGAGGATGTCCTCGGCCGGCGCCTCCGGCTCGGGCTCCTGCCCGCGCTTGCGTCGCTCCTGGAAGGTGTTCATCGGCAGGACGAAGATGAAGTAGACGACCGCCGCCGTGATGAGGAAGACGATGACGGCGTTGATGATCGCGGCGAGGTCGACGACCGTGTCCTCCCGGCCGGCGATGATCGCGAAACCGAAGCCGTCGACGTGCGAGCCACCGAGCGAGTTGACCACGGGCGTGATGATGCTCGTGACGACGGTGTTGACGATCGTGGTGAACGCCGAGCCGATGACGACCGCGACCGCCAGCTCGATGACGTTCCCGCGGGTGATGAAGTCACGAAATCCCTTGAGCACGGTCTTGCTCCTCCCACCCCGGGGCTCTCCCGGCGCACCGCACCCTAGCCGGTGGCCGCCGGCGGCGAGCGCTCGACGTCGGCACTGCGGCGTCCGTACCCGAAGGGGTCACGGTCGGCGCCCCGACGGTGACGCGTCGAGAGCCCGACCGGGCCCCTACCCGGGGAGGACCACGCGCAGCGGCGCCCATGCGCTCGCCCCCACGACATCCGGCGCCGCCCCGCGCGGGACGGCCACGAAGACGAGCGACGTCGGCTCCTCCCCGCCGAGGAGGCCTCCGCCTCCGTCCTCCTCGAGGGCCACGACGAGTGCCCCCGCGGCCACCACCTCCGCCCCGCCCTCGCTCGCCGCCGCGTCCGCCGTCGCCGCGAGGAGGTCGACCCGGTCCCCGGGCCGCAGCGTCCGGGCCACCGCGGCGTCCGCGAGCCGCACGGGAACGACGACCTCACCCGGGGCGGTGCCCGTCGCGAGCCCCGGACCCACCAGGACCTCCGCCGCCAGCGGGAACCCGGCCGGCAGCCCCACCGCCAGGCGCTGCCCGACCGCCTCCACCGGGGCGCGCAGCATCCGGGCCGCGGTCACCTCCCGTGGCAGCCGCACCGTGTGGACGTCGCTCTCGGCCAGCGGCGTCCCCGCCGGCACGTCCCGCGCCAGCACGACGACGGCTACCGTCGGTGGTGCGGGCGGCCGCACCTCCTGCACCACCACCCCGACGGCGGACACGAGGCCCACGGCCAGCAGGGCGTGCCGCCAGCGCCACAGCAGGCGGCGCACGCGCACCAGGCGGCGTCGCGACGGGGGAACCGGCGGGGAGGGCATGGGGCGACGGTAGGACCGGGCGGGGCCCGGCCCGGGGCGCGTGGACGCCGGCTGTGGACGAGAGACACCGCACCGGCGACAGGGGATGAGCCCCCGGCGCGGACGGCCGCCGTCGTCGGAGGTTCCGGATACCCTCGGCAGGTGCGTGGCTCCCACCTTCTGCAGCGTCTGACGATCGTCGTCGCGGCCGTCCTCGTCGTCATCCTCGTCGCCGGCGTGGCGCTCGCGGCCGTCCTGGTGCGCCGACCGCTGCCCGACTACGGGGGGGAGACCACCCTGCGGATCCTCTCCTCGCAAGTCGAGGTCCTGCGCGACGAGCGGGGAGTGCCGCAGATCTACGCGGACACCGACACCGACCTCATGCGCGGCCAGGGCTACGTCCACGCCCAGGACCGCTTCTTCGAGATGGACTACCGGCGCCACGTCACCGCGGGCCGTGTCTCCGAGCTCGTCGGTGAGAACGAGAACGCGCTGGCCGCGGACCGGGTCATCCGCACCCTGGGTTGGCGCCGCGTCGCCGAGCAGGAGTGGGACCTCCTCAGCGAGGAGAGCCGCGCGCTGTTCGAGGCCTACGCCGAGGGCGTCAACGCCTACCTCGACTCCCGCGAGGCGAGCCAGCTCGGCGTCGAGTACACCGTCCTCGGCCTCGTCACCGAGCTCGGCGAGGTCGCCCCGTGGACCCCGATCGACTCCCTCGCCTGGCTCAAGGCGATGGCCTGGGACCTGGCCGCCAACAACGACCAGGAGCTGGGCCGCGCCACCGCGGTCCGCGCTCTCGGGGGCGACGTCTCCCGCGTCGCGCAGCTCTACCCCGCCTACCCGGAGACGCGGAACCTCCCCATCATCCCGCCACCGGAGGCGACCGAACCAGAGGCGACGGTCGAGGACGCCTCCTGGCCCGCGCCCGCCGGCGCCGTCGACGCCATCGAGAGCGCCTACGCCGCCGTCCAGGCCACCCCGCGCCTCCTCGGTGACGGGGACGGCATCGGCTCGAACTCCTTCGTCGTCTCCGGCGAGCACACGGTCGGGGGCCAGCCGATCCTCGCCAACGACCCGCACCTGGGCATCAGCGCCCCGGGCGTCTGGCACCAGGTGGGCCTGCACTGCCGCGAGCTCACCACCCTGTGCACCTTCGACGTCGCCGGCTTCGACTTCGCCGGCATGCCCGGCATCATCATCGGGCACAACGCCGAGCTCGCGTGGGGACTGACGAACCTCGGCGCCGACGTCGTCGACTTCTTCCTCGAGCGCGTGTACGACGACGGCACCTACCTCCGTGGCGGGGAGCGCGTCCCGCTCACCCGGCGCACCGAGACCATTGCCGTCAACGGTGGCACCGACGACTCCCTCACCGTCGCGGCCACGGCGCACGGGCCGATCGTCTCCGGGGTGCTGCCCGAGACAGCCGCCGCGAACAGCTCCCCGGTGCCCGACGGCTCGCCGTCACCCGGCTTCGGCGGCTACGCCGTCGCGATGTCGTGGACGGCGCTGACCCCGGGCCGCACCGGCGACGCCATCTTCGCGCTCAACCGCGCCGCCACCGCCGAGGACGTCGCCGCGGCGGCCGCGCTCTTCGAGGTGCCGGCGCAGAACATCGTCTTCGCCACGACCGACGGCGACATCGGCTACCAGGCCCCCGGCCGCATCCCGGTGCGCCAGGAGGTGTCCGACGGCCCGGTGCCGTCCGACGGCAGCTGGCCCCGCCCCGGGTGGGACGGGCGCTACGACTGGGCGGGCTACGTGCCCGCCGCGGACATGCCGAGCGTCCTCAACCCCGAGGAGGGCTTCATCGTCGCGGCCAACCAGGCCGTGCTGCCCGCCGGCCAAGGCCCATTCCTCACCGGTGACTGGGACTACGGCTTCCGCTCCCAGCGGCTGCGCGAGCGCCTTACCGCGACCATCGAGCGCGGCGTGAGCGTCGACGCGTCCTTGGCGAACGAGATGATGAACGACGAGGCCAACCCGTACGCGGAGGCCCTCGTCCCTGCCCTGCTCGACGTGACGGTGACCGACGGCTTCGTCCAGGAGGCCGTCGACCTCCTGGCCGAGTGGGAGGCAGAGGGCTACCAGCAGGACGGCGACTCCGCCGCGGCCGCCTACTTCGCGGCGGTGTGGGCCAACCTCCTGGACCTCACCTTCGCCGATGACCTGCCCGCCACGCTGGCGCCGGACGGCGGCAGCCGCTGGCTCGTCGTCGTCGACCGCCTCCTCGAGGACCCGACGAGCGAGTGGTGGGACGACCGGCGCACCATCAACCTCGTCGAGAGCCGCGACGAGATCCTCCTGCAGGCGCTCGTCGCCGCACGCAACGAGCTCACCCAGACGCTCGGCAAGGACCCAGGGGACTGGCGGTGGTCCCAGCTCCACGTCGCCGCCCCCCAGCACCCCGTCCTCGGTGACGGCGTGCCGGCGGTGGTCTCGTGGTTCGCCAACCCCCGGCCCGTGGGCGTCGGGGGTGGCTCGAGCATCGTCAACGCCACCGGCTGGGACGCGAGCGCGGAGGTCGAGGGCCGGCGCGACTACGGCGTCACGAGCGTCCCGTCGATGCGGATGGCCGTGGACCTCGCCGACTTCGACCGGTCCCTGTGGGTGAACTTCACCGGCGTCTCCGGGCACCCGGCCGACGACCACTACGACGACCAGCTGGGCGCGTGGGCCGCGGGGGAGACCTTCGCCTGGCCCTTCAGCCCGGCAGCCGTCGAGGACGCGGCGACGAGCACCCGCACGCTGCGCCACCCCGGCTGACCGGCCGGGGGTCCGCCGGGGTGACGGGTGGGGCCCCGCGCCGGGTCAGGAGGTGCGGTGGGTGAAGGTGGAGCCGCCGATGAGGAACCAACGCTTCTCGGTGATGACGGCGTCCACCGGGATGTCGTGCGCGGCGCGCGGCAGCTGGGCGCCGGTGATGAGCTCGGCCTCGTGGACCATCGCGAGCACCGGGGCGTCGGGCGCGCGGTGGAGCAGCGCACGGTCGTACCAGCCCCCGCCCTGCCCGAGGCGGATCCCGGAGGCGTCGACCGCGAGCGCCGGGGCGATGACGACCTCGGCCTGGGCGAGCGCCTCCGGCGGAAAGACCTCACCGGCCGGCTCGAGGGGCCGGCCGGGTGCGCGCTGGGCAAGCTCCTCACGGCTCGTGTACTCGCCCCAGCAGCGGGCCAGCCCGGGGCCGAGGACCGGCAGGAGGAGGCGCACCCCGCGCTCGTGGAGGGCGTCGATGAGCATGCTCGTGTCCGGCTCGGTGGGCGCGGAGACGTAGGCGGCGACGCAGCGGGCGTCGCCCACCGCCTGCACGCCGTGCTCCGCGAAGGTCGCGGCGGCCTCCTCGCGCTGCCGGTGCGAGCGGGCGGCGCGGGATGAGCGGACGGCCTCTCGCAGCGCGTTCTTGGCGTCCTCCAGCTCCAGTCCGGTCGTTTCGGGGAAGCGGATCGCCGTCGACATGTGGGTAGTGTTCCACGGCCGGGCTGCCGTGTGGCGGTGCCGCGCCTCCCTCCGGCGGACCCGGCCGGTGCTGGGTAGCCTTCGGGCATGACAGAGCAGAGCGTCACCCCGGTTCGTAAGGCCGTCGTCCCGGTTGCCGGGCTCGGCACCCGATTCGTGCCCGCCACCAAGGCCGTGGCCAAGGAGATGCTGCCGGTCGTGGACCGGCCGGCGATCCAGTACGTCGTGGAGGAGGTGGCCGCCGCGGGCATCGAGGACGTCCTGCTCGTCACCGCCCGTGGCAAGTCCGCGATCGAGGACCACTTCGACCGCAACGTCGAGCTCGAGGCGGCCCTGGAGGCCAAGGGCGACGAGGACCGGCTCGCCGAGGTCCGCCGGCCCACGGCGCTCGCGGACATCCACGCCGTGCGCCAGGGCACTCCCAAGGGTCTGGGCCACGCCGTGCTGTGCGGCCGCGAGCACGTGGGCGACGAGCCCTTCGCCGTGCTCCTCGGTGACGACCTCATCGACGCCCGCGACCCGATCCTGCCGACGATGATCGACGTCCAGCAGCGCCTGGGCGGCTCCGTCATCGCGCTGCTCGAGGTCGAGCCCTCCCAGATCAACCTCTACGGCGCGGCGGCCGTCGAGCCGGTCTCCCTCGCGGGCATCCCGGACGGCGACGTCGTCACCGTCACCGAGCTCGTCGAGAAGCCCGCCGTCGAGGAAGCCCCCTCGAACCTTGCCGTCATCGGCCGCTACGTCCTGTCCCCGGCCGTCTTCGACGTCCTCGAGCGCACCGAGCCGGGCCGCGGCAACGAGATCCAGCTGACCGACGCCCTGCAGACCCTCGCCCGGATGCCCGCGAGCGAGGGCGGCGGCGTCCACGGCGTCGTCTTCCGCGGCCGCCGCTACGACACCGGGGACAAGCTCGACTACCTCAAGGCCGTCGTCCAGCTCGCGGTCGACCGCGAGGACCTCGGCCCGGACTTCTCCGCCTGGCTCGAGCAGTTCGTCGCGGGCCGGCACGTCGAGCTCAGCTCCGACCCCTCCGCGAGCCACCCCCGGTGAGGAGCGTCCAGGAGCACCTCGCGGCCTGCCTCGCGGCGGTCGGGCCGCAGCCGCCCCTCGAGGTGGTCCTCGCCGACGCCGTCGGGTGCGTGCTCGCCGAGGACGTCCTCGCGCCGCGCGACCTGCCCCTGGCGGACGTCGCGGCCCTGGACGGCTACGCCCTGCGAGCCGGGGACGTCGCCGCTGCTGCGCCGTCGTCGCCGGTGGTCCTGCGGGTGCTCGACGAGATCCGTGCGGGCAGCGTCGAGCGCACCCGCCTGCCCGCCGGTGCCTGCGTGCGTATCGCCTCGGGTGCGCCGCTGCCGGTGGAGGCCGACGCCGTCGTGCCGGTCGAGCAGACCGATCGCGGCGCCGCGAAGGTCGAGGTCCGTACGGCCGCGGCCGCGGGTGAGAACGTCAACCGGCGGGCGCAGGACGTCCGCGCCGGTGAGGTCGTCCTGCCCGCGGGGGAGCGGGTGGGCGCCCGGCAGGTCGCGCTCCTGTCCGCCGTCGGCCGCGGCCGGGTGACGGTGCACCCGCGACCGCGCGTCGTCGTCATCTCGGTCGGTGACGAGCTCGTCGAGCCGGGCCAGTCGGCCGCCGCCGGGCAGGTGTACGACGCGAACGGGCACGCGCTGGCCGCCGCGCTGCAGGACGCCGGCGCCGCCACCTACCGGGTGGCCGCCGTCCCGGACCAGCGCGGACCCCTGCGCGAGACCCTCGAGGACCAGCTCGTGCGCGCCGACCTCGTCGTCACGACGGGCGGGCTCAGCCACGGCTCCAACGACACCGTCAAGGAGGTGCTCGCCCCGCTCGGGACGGTGCGCTTCGACAACGTCGCCATGTGGCCGGGGCGCCAGCTCGGGCTGGGGCACATCGGGGAGGGCACCCCGATCTTCGCGCTGCCGGGCGACCCGGTGGCCGCGCAGGTCGCCTACGAGGTCTTCCTGCGCCCCGCCGTCCTGTCGATGGCCGGCTACACCGAGCTCTACCGCCCCACGGTGACGGCGACAGCGACCACCGGCTGGTACTCCCCGTCCGGACGGCGCGAGTTTGTCCGCGTCACGCTCGCCGGCTCGCCGCGTGAGGGCTACCGCGCCACGCCCGTCGGCTCCCCGAGCATGCTGCTCCTCAGCGCCCTGGCCCGCGCCAACGCGCTGGCCGTCGTGCCCGAGGACCTCACCGACGTCACCGAGGGCACGGCGCTGTCCTGCCTGCTGCTGGATGCCTGATGCTCGAGCACGAGGGCGTCCGGCTGCGTCTCCTGCGTTACGGGGACCGCGCCGCGTGGGAGCGCGTGCGCCGGCTGAACTACGAGTGGCTGCGCCCGTGGGAGGCGACCAGCCCGGTGCCGGCACCGCCCGTAGGCTTCCGGGACTACGTCGCCCAGAGCCGTCGTCAGGGCAGGCGCGGGGAGGCCCTCACCTTCGTCATCGAGGCTGATGGCGAGCTCGTGGGCCAGCTGTCGGTGTCCTCGATCATCCTCGGGGCGCTGCGCGGGGCCTCCATCGGCTACTGGGTGAGCCAGGACGTCGCCGGGCGCGGGATCACCCCGACCGCGGTCGCGATCGCCGTGGACTACTGCTTCACCGTGCTGCGGCTGCACCGTATCGAGATCAACATCCGGCCCGAGAACACGGCCAGCCTGCGGGTGGTGGAGAAGCTCGGCTTCCGCGACGAGGGGATGCGCGAGCGCTACCTCCACATCGACGGCGACTGGCGTGACCACCGCACCTTCGCACTCGTCGCGGAGGACGTACCCGAGGGCCTGCTGGAGCGGTGGATCCGCACCCGCGGGAGACACGCCGTTGACGATCCCGACGGTGGTGCGCCGCCCGGATAGTTTCGTGCCTGTGGATGTTCAGGGGTGGGTGGTCGTCGGACTGGCCCTCATCCTGTTCGGGTACCTGGTCCCTCACCTCGTGCAGAGCCGTCACCAGCTGGCGGAGGCACGGGTGGAGGACCGCTTCTCCGGCACGTTGCGCGTGGTGACCACCGGGGCGACGGCGAGGCGGTCGTCGCCCGGGGAGCACCACGGTGCGCTGGAGAGCAGACCGTACCTCCACGATCCACGACGACGAACGGAGGCACCCGCCGTGAACAGGCCCACCACCCCCAGCGAGCGTGCCGCCGCCGAGGCGCGGCGACTGGCTCAGCTGCGCGCGGCGCGCGCCGCCGAGATCAGCCGACGCAAGGCTGCCGCCAAGCGCCGGCTCGTGCTCACCGTCGTGCTGCTCCTCGCCACTGTCGGCGGCTGGCTCGGCTTCGGGCTGGGCAGCCTCCCGGTCGTGCTCGGCGTGGTGCCCACGGTCCTGCTCGCCGGTGTCCTCGTCCTCGGCCGCCGCGCCGCGACGATCGCCGCCCGGCGCAACGCTGCCGACCGCGCCGCCATGGCCCGCCTCGCCCCGCGCACGCGACCCGCCTCCTTCGCCCGTCCGGCCACGACGACGGCGGCACGCACCGCCGCGCCTGCCGCGGGTGGCGCCTCCGCCGCGCGTGACGAACGCACCGCCGACCCCGCGGTCACCGCCGAGCCGGCAGCCACCGCTGAGGATCCGGCCACTGCCGAGGGTGCGGCCACTGCCGAGGCGACCGGACCGGCCGGGACGGCGCCCGCGACGGATGAGACGGCGCCCCCCGCCGCCGTCAGCGAGCCGACGGATGTCGCGCAAGCGGAGCAGCCCGCGGCGCACAGCTGGACACCAGTCCAGGTCCCGGTCCCCACGTACACGCTCAAGGCCTCCGCCCCGCGCATGGACATCGCCCCGTACGAGGCGCCCGAGCCGGAGGTCGCGCAGGCCCCTGCCGAGGCCGCGGTACCGCCCGAGCCCGTCGTCGTCTCCGGCCTGGCCGGCTCGCCCTACGCGCCCGTCGCCGACCCGGAGCCCGAGGCCGCCCCCGCGCCCGAGGCGGTGCCTGCACGCGGCCTGGACCTCGACTCCGTCCTCGCCCGCCGCCGCGCCGTCGGCGCCTGACACGCCCCGCCCCACCGCACCACCCCCGCCACCCCGCTCCGCCTCCGCCTGGGACGCACCTCCCGGCGCCTGGGAGCGCCTCCGGTAACCCCCGGGAGTACCGGAGGTGCGTCCCAGAGGTGGCCGGTGGCCGGGGACGAGGTCAGATGCCGTCGCGGATCGTCGGGCAGCTCATGCACCGAGGACCGCCGCGGCCGCGGCCCAGCTCCGAGCCGGGCACCTCGATGACCTCCACTCCGTGGGAGCGCAGGTAGGCGTTGGTCGTCGTGTTGCGCTCGTAGGCGACGACGACGCCCGGCGCCAGGGCCAGCACGTTGCACGCGTCGTCCCACTGCTCGCGCTCGGCGCTGAGGGAGTCCTGCGCGGGGGTGAGGATGCGCAGGGAGTCCACGCCCAGGGCCTGGGCGATCGAGGCGTGCATGTCCTCGGGCGGGTGGTCGGTGATGACGAGCTCGCCGTCGGCGTCCCCGGGGGTGATCCGGTAGGAGGGCAGGGCACCGAGCCCGGCGTACTCGGTGAAGGTGTGGTCGTCGACCATCGTCATCACGGTGTCCAGGTGCATGAAGGCCCGCTCGTGCGGCAGGGCCAGCGCCACCACCTGGGTCGCCGACCCCGTCTCGAAGAGCCGTTGGGCGACCCGCTCCACCCCCTGCGGCGTGGTCCGCTCGCTCATCCCGACGAGCACCGCCCCGCGGCCCAGGACGAGGACGTCCCCGCCCTCCACGTTGATGGCGCTGCGCCCACCGGCCCCGCTCCACAGGTGGAAGCCCACGCCGGCGAAGTCCGGATGGAAGCGGTAGATCGCCTGGTAGTGCAGGGACTCGCGCAGCCGCGAGCGCTTGCGCATGTTGCTCACGCCCACGCCGTCGTACACCCACGCGGACGCGTCGCGCGCGTAAAGGTGGTTGGGCAGCGGGGGGACGACGAACTCGTCCTCGCCGAGGACGTGCAGCGCGACCGACCGCGGCTCCTCGATCCGCTCGAGGAGCTCGCGCTTGGTGAGGCCGCCGACGAGGAGGGCGGTGAGCTCACCGTCGTCGAGGGTGTTGACCATGTCGAGGACGGGCGCGACGCCGGCGGTGCCGAGGAGTGGGGGCCCGAAGGTCTGCTCGACGATGAGGGACCGGGCCGCCGGGACGGCGAGGGTCTCGCGGAGCAGGTCGGTGAAGTAGCGGACCGACACGCCCTGGTCGCGCAGCGCCTGGGCGAACGCGTCGTGCTCCTCCTGGGCCCGCTCCACCCAGAGGATGTCGTCGAAGAGCAGCTCCTCGCGGTTCTGCGGCGTGAGTCGGCGCATCTCGATCCCGGGCCGGTGGAGGATCACCTCGTGCAGGCGTCCGACCTCGGAGTCCACGTGGTAGGTCATGGTGTCCTCGTCGTCGACGGTCAGGGGCGCCCCTCAACGTACTGCGAGGGGCCCCACCCGGCCCGCCGATCCTGTGACCCACGTCAACGCGAGGCTGGGTTCTCTCCCTCCCGACGGCGGTGCTAAAGTTGGCAGCGCTCGACCGAGCATGGGGCTATGGCGCAGTTGGTAGCGCGTCTCGTTCGCAATGAGAAGGTCGGGGGTTCGAATCCCCCTAGCTCCACCAGTCAAAGGCCGCTGAACCGCACGAGAGTGCAGCTCAGCGGCCTTTTGCGTCTTCTCCACGTGCCCTCACCGCTCCGTAAACTCAGTGACCCGGACGGGTCGTGGCCGCGCGGGTGTCCCTCAGGCCACGACCGCGCGTGCCGCGACGGCCGCATCGGCGTCCGCCGCCGCGAGGTGAGCGTTGATGTGCGCCCCGGCCATCGCGCCCGCCGCGGCCGAGGCTCCGACCTGCGCCATCGGCTCGGTGACGTTGCCGGCCACCCACACGCCCGGCACCTCGGTCGTGCCCGCCATGCCGGACACCACCCGCCGGCCCATCCCGCCGGGCAGCTCCTCCACGGGCAGGCCGAGTGCCTCCAGCCCGTCCAGGCGAGGCAGCAGCGACGTCCCCACCGCGAGGACGCGCCGCTCCACCATGCTGCCGCCGGCGAGCAGGACGCCCGCGATTGCGCCGCCGGTGTCGGCGACGACCTCGGTGACCGGCTCCTCGACGACCCGCACGTCCAACACCGCGAGCCGCGCCCGGGCCTCGTCATCGAGCTCGGTGCCGCGGGTGAGGTAGACGAGGTCGTCGGTGAGCTGGCGGAAGAGCAGCGCCTGGTGCACCGATGCGGGGCCGACGGCGAGGACCCCGATCGGCTCGTCGCGCACCTCCCAGCCGTGGCAGTACGGGCAGTGCACGACGCCGCGTCCCCAGTGGTCCGCCAGGCCCGGGACGTCGGGGAGCACGTCCAGTGCCCCGGTCGCCACGAGCAGGCGGCGTGCGGTGAGCTCACGGCCGTCGGTGAGCATGACGGCGAAGCGCGGGTCGCCCTCGGACGACGGGTCCGCGGGGGCGGCCGCCGCAACCGTCCCGGTGACGACGGTGCCCCCGTACCCGCGGACCTCCTCACGGCCGCGGCGGTAGAGCTCGGCGGGTGGCGTCCCGTCGAGGCCGAGCAGTCCGTGGACAGCATCGGCGGGAGCGTTGCGCGGCGTCCCGCCGTCGATGACGACGACGGACCGGCGGGAGCGGGCGAGCATGAGCGCGCCGTTCAGCCCGGCGGCACCACCGCCGATGACGACGGCGTCGACGGTGCGGCTGGGCAGTGTCTCGACAGACATGGGGTTCTCCTCGGTGTCGGGCCCAGGGAGGGCTTGGTAGATGCCACGCTAGCCACGCCTTGCGCAACAGGCATAGCATCATGCGTATGACGCAAGACATCGCTGCTCTGGAAGGCCTCGTGCGCAAGCGCGTCCGCGCACTGCGCCTCGCCCACGGCTGGTCCCTCGACGAGCTCGCCCGGCGCGCCACCCTCAGCGCGTCGACGCTGTCCCGCATCGAGAACGGCCAGCGGCGTCTCGCGCTGGACCAGCTCGTCGCGCTGGCCCGTGCCCTCGACACGACCCTCGACCAGCTCGTCGCGAGCGACGTCGAGGATGTCGTCGTCAGCCCCGTCGTCGACGCCCACGGCTGGCGGCGGTGGCCGGTGCGCGCCCAGCCTGGGCTCAGCGTCGTGCGCCAACGGCTCACCACCCCGCCCGACCTGGCCCGCATGCGCGCCCACGCCGGCCAGGAGTGGCTCGTCGTGCTCTCCGGGACCGCCGTCCTCCTCCTCGGCGACCGGCGCTACCGGCTGGAGCCGGACCAGGCCGCGGAGTTCCCCACGATGCTCCCGCACGCGATCGGAGCAGAGCACCGCCCGTGCGAGGTCCTGGCGATCTTCGACCGTGACGCACATCGTGACCATCAGCGGGCCGTCACCGCACGCGCTGCCGGGTCGGACTGAGGCCCACGTCACCTGCGCGGGCGCTGTGGCGCGGACCGGTCTAGCCTCCGGGAACATGACTGACGACGGGACCAGCTCACCAGCCGGACGTGCCACGCCAGGCCGCGACCAGCACGAGCCCGACCGCGAGGGCCCCGGTGAGCGGGTGCGCCGCGCGATCCGCAATGCTGCCTCGGAGCCGGCCTTCGGCATCCACCCGGGCCTCGTGCCCGGCATCAGCGTCGAGGACACCGGCGCCCGGTTCCCCACGCGGCGCAGCGTCTTCGTCGTCGCCCTCGTCGTCACGCTCGCCGTGCTCACGTGGGCGATCGTCGCGCCCGATCACCTCAACGACGTCGGCACGAGCATGCAGAGCTGGGTCGTCGCGCGCTTCGGGTGGCTGTTCAACGCGACGGTCGTCGCCACGGTCGTGTTCATGCTCATCGTCGGTTTCGGACCTACCGGGCGGATTCGCCTTGGCGCGGACGACAGTAACCCCGAGTACTCGACGACGTCGTGGATCTCCATGCTCTTCGCTGCTGGTCTGGGCATCGGCCTCATCTTCTACGGCCCGCTCGAACCGCTGAGCCACTTCCTGTCGCCACCGCCCTCCACGGACGCGGAGGCCGGCACGCAGGACGCCGTGCTGCCCGCCATGACCGACGCCTTCCTCCACCAGGCCACCTTCGCCTGGTGCATCTACGCGCTGGTCGGCGGGGCGCTGGCCTACGTCTCCTACCGGCGCGGTCGACTGCCGCTCATCTCCTCGCTCTTCGAGCCGGTCTTCCCCGACGGCAACAACCGCGTCCTGGGCAAGGTCATCGACATCTTCGCGGTTCTCGTCACGCTCTTCGGCACCGCGACGTCCCTCGGCATCGGCGCCCTGCAGATCCGCACCGGCACCTCCATCGTCACCGGTCACGAGCTCGGCAACAGCTACGTCGTCGTCGTCGTCAGCGTCCTCACCGTGGTCTTCACCTTCTCCGCGGTGGCGGGGATCAAGAAGGGCATCCGGCTGCTGTCGAACACGAACATGGCGCTGGTCGTGACGCTCGCCGTCTTCGCGCTCCTCGCCGGGCCGACCTTCTTCCTCCTCGACCTGTTCCCCGCCTCCCTCATCGCCTTTGTGGACAACCTGCCCGAGATGCTCACCGTCTTCGCCAGTCAGGGGCAGGAGCAGCAGGAGTACCTCACCGCGTGGACCACCCTGTACTGGGCGTGGTGGATCTCCTGGTCGCCGTTCGTCGGGATGTTCATCGCGAAGATCTCCAAGGGGCGCTCGCTGCGCCAGTTCGTCACCGTCGTCGTCTTCGTCCCCTCGATGATCTCCATCGCCTGGTTCACGATCTTCGGTGGCAACGCGATATGGATGAGCCTCAACGGGCGCGACATGACCGTGGAGGGCGCCGGCGAGAACGTCATGTTCGACCTCCTCGGCAACCTGCCGCTGAGCCCGGTGATGTGGGTGGTCTGCCTCGTGGCGATCATCGTCTTCTTCGTCACCGCGGCGGACTCGGCGAGCAACGTCATGGGCTCGATGTCCCAGTCGGGGCGGCCGGTCCCGTCCACGTCGGTCACCATCGTGTGGGGCGTCGCCCTCGGCCTCATCTCGCTGTTCCTGCTGCTCGCCGGCGGACGCAACGCGCTGTCGGGACTGCAGTCGATCATGGTGACCTGTGCACTGCCGTTCACGCTCATCCTCATCGGGATCATGGTGTCCTGGGCGCTGGACCTGCGCCACGACCCGCTGATGATCCGGCGCCGCTACGCCCTGGAGGCGATCCGGCTGGGTGTACGCCGCGGCATCGACGAGCACGGTGACGACTTCGTCTTCGGCACCTCCCACGTCGCCGAGACCGAGGGCGCCGGCGCCAGCTTCGAGAGCGACAACCCCGCCTTCACGCAGTGGTACACCGACAGCGCCCTGCGCGAGGTCGAGGACGAGCTCCCGGAGGGAGCCACCGGCACGGACGGCGAGCACAGACCTGGAGACGACGACCGCGCCTAGGTGTCCTCAGCCATCGCCAGTGACTGACTGGGAGGCCGAACGCGCGGTCCCGGACCCGCCACGGGCCCGGGTACCGGCGTTCAGGAGCCGAAGGGCATCCGACGGCGGAAGTCCGTGGCGACCTCGTCGAAGGTCAGCCACTCGACGCCGTCGTGGCCGCCGATGTAGTCGAAGATCCGCTCCAGCATGAGCAGCACCTGAGGCCGGCCGGACACGTCAGGGTGGATGGTGAAGGGGAAGACGGCATAGTCCATCTCGCGGTAGATCCAGTCGAACTGGTCCTTCCACAGCTGCTCGATCACCTGCGGGGCGACGAACCCGTGGGAGTTGGCGTTGCCTTTGATGAACATCATCGGAGGCAGGTCGTCGACGTACCAGTTCGCCGCGATCTCCACGAGGTCTACCTCGTGCCCACGGACGAGCGGCTTCATCCACTCGGCGGCCGGCTTGGTGTAGTCGACATGGGTCCAGCTGTCGCCGACCCGCGCGTAGAAGGGGGTGAAGTCGTCGTAGCTCTGGGAGTTGTCGTAGGAGAAGCCGTGGTTCAGCAGCAGCTGCGCTGTCTGCTCACTCATCTCCCACCAGGGGGCGACGTAGCCGCGTGGCCCGCTGCCGGTGAGGTCCTTCACCAGCTCGACCGAACGACCGAGCACATCCGCCTCCTGCTGCGCACTCATCGCGACCGGGTTCTCGTGGCTGTAACCGTGGCATCCGAGCTCGAACCCGGCTGACACGAGGTCACCGATCTCCTTCGGGAACGTCTCGACCGAGTGCCCGGGGACGAACCAGGTGGCGGGCAGCTCCCGCTGTTGAAGCATCCGGCGCAGCCGGGGCACACCCACCTCGCCCGCGAACATCCCCCGCTGGATGTCGTTGGGGGAGTCCTGGCCCCCGTAGGAGCCGAGCCAGCCCGCGACCGCGTCGACGTGGACGCCGATACAGACCTTGATGTCCTTCGCCATGGAAAAGTTCCTCTCTCGTTGTCGGGCGGTCAGCGAGCCTGGGTGGCTACGGCGTGTCCGCCCACGTCCTCGAGCGGCCCGGACGTCCGGCCACGCATGGCGTAGTGCAGGACGACGTGAAGGACGACCGTGATGGCCAGGGCCGCGATCCCGGAGGAGAAGCCGTAGGGCAGCGGCCACACGTACTGGAACAGCAGGCCCAGAGTGGCTCCGACGGCGAAGGAGATGACGCCGGGCCAGCGCAGTGCCGGCTGGCGGCCGTAGGCCTCGGCGGTGAACTCGTTACGGCGCAGCAGGTAGTAATCGGCAAGGATCGGACCGACGAGCGGCACGAAGGCAGCGCCGAGCACGGTGATGAAGTCGACGAAGAAGAGCTGGTAGAAGGCCAGAGCGCCCAGGACTGTGCCCAGGACGCCAACGACGAGCACGATCTTCGTGCGGCGCACCCGCACTCCGAAGGCGTTGAGTGCCGGGCCGGTGTACAGCGAGTTGGAGTACAGCTCGGAGTTGTTGGTGGTCCACAGCGAGGTGGTCCACACCAGGACGCCGACGATGGCGAGCAGGATGCCGCGGTCGTACATCCAGTTGACGAAGTTCGAATCGCCGGTCGTGACCGCGCCGATGTAACCGACGATGTTGAGCAGGGGGTTGGTAAGGATGAAGCAGGCGCCGGCACCGATGAAGACCGCCCCGACGTTCTTGGCGTAGCGCATGAGGTCAGCGCCCATGATCGCGCCGGCGATCCAAGCACCGACGACGATCGTCACTCCGGACCCGAAGCCGAGTCCGGACTGGGAGGAGGCCGTCTCGATCATGCGCCCCCAGCCGCCGCCCTCGTTGAGCATGCCGATCCCGACGAGCAGCGAGACG
The DNA here is from genome assembly GCF_023715365.1 of Georgenia satyanarayanai. Lineage (GTDB taxonomy): Bacteria > Actinomycetota > Actinomycetes > Actinomycetales > Actinomycetaceae > Oceanitalea > Oceanitalea satyanarayanai_B. The sequence continues at coordinate 30,082 of NZ_JAMBNZ010000014.1, read as the reverse complement.
ACGAGCACGAACGGAGCGACGGGGATGGCGACCTTCTCGATCGCTGAGATCCCGCGGTAGGCGGTCCAGGTGAACAGCGCGCCGAAGGCGATGCAGCTGAGCACCACCTCCAGTGTGACCGCCGCAACCTCGGGACGGCCGAACGCGCCTGGGGCGATGACAGTGATGCCCGTCGGGTTACCCAGCAAGACGCCCCAGACGTCAGCGATCATGCCGAGAATGGAGGCGAACCAGCCCAGCGTGAGCAGGGCCATGACGACCATCGGCAGTGCGAACCCCTTGCTCCCGTAGGAGAACCGGGAAAGCAGGGCGAGGTTGAAGCCGGTGCGCATCGCCGGGATTCCAAGAAGAGCTGTGAGGGCGAAGAGAATGAGCTCACCGGTGACCACGGTGGACATCGCCAGCCCGAAGGGCATGCCCGGCGCGTCACCCTGGCCGGCCAGCTGGCCACCGACGATGAGGCCCGTGACGACGAAGCCGAAACCTACCCACACCATCGACAGCCCGAAGGTGCCCCGCCGAGCAGTTCCGGGCACTGGCTCGAGCATGTACTCCTCGTGCTCGTGTCCGAGCTCCTCGGTCGTCCGCCCTGTGCCATGTGTACTCAACGGAATCCTCCTCGACTCGTGCCAGCCGTGGCCGGCAGGTGACCACGCGGCGGTGCGCGGCGTGTGGAAGCCTACCGTCATGTGAACGCGCACAACGACACGGCGCCGCCGTGCACGTGTGGGCTCACCTGCGACGACGCCGCTCTACTCGCCGGCGTCGTGGCTCCTGGTTGACCTCTCCGCGGCGACTGAGGGGAGCATCCGCTCGGGCAGCTCCTCGACGGGGATGAGGACGAGGTCGTCGATCTTCCAGTCGAGCGCCACGATGTCCTGCCGGGCCCGGGCGAGCTCGGTCAGCGTGGGGGTGTGGCCCTCGACGGGGACGACGAAGGACTCGACGTGGAAGACGTGACCCTGGTCCCGCACCCGCGAGCGCGCCGTCGCCACCCAGGGGATCTCACTGAGACGCTCGTCGATCTGCCCCACGAGCGGGTGCGGGTCATGGCCGTCGTAGGTCTCGGCCCGCGCGTCCATGAGGGCGCTGATCGCCGCGCGCATGTTGGTCACGCCGTCGTACAGGATGCTGCCGGAGATGAAGAGAGCGGCGACGGCGTCGGCCCACCACAGCCCGAGGCCGATGCCGATGATCCCGAGGATCGCGCCGACCGCCGTCATCCAGTCGGCCTTGTTCATGTCGGCGTCGGCGTACAGCACACGGTCGTGCAGGCTCTTGGCGAGTGGCATCTTCGCCCGGCCCAGCAGGACGGGCGGGACGGCGGTGTAGGCGAGCACCGCGATCATGAGCCAGCCGGACCACACCACGTGGCCGCCGATCTCGATGAGGCCGACCGGCGGGTGCTCGGCCTTGACCAGGCCCGAGGCGGAGTCGAAGACGAGGAAGGCACCCATGGCGAGCAGCGACGTCGCCGCGACGAGGTGCCCGATGCCGACCGCTCGGTGGTACCCGTAGGGGTGCTCAGGCGTGGGGGGCTTGCGCGTACGGTGGACCGCGAGAAGGAAGGCGATCGGTGGGATGAAGGACAGCAGGTCCTCCGCCCACGCCGCCTTCATCGCCTGCGAGCTGCCCATGGCGAAGTAGACCGCGGTGACCGCGGTGAGGAGGAAGGCGACGGTCAGCCACGCCAGGCGCACCGCGCGACGAAGGTGCGCCTCCTGCTCCTCCGGCAGCTCGGTGCGTCCGAAGCTCGCCCGGCCGCTCACAGGTCCGCCTCCAGCAGGAAGCCCTCGAGCTCGACGAGGAAGGCGTTCTCGCCCATCGGTGCGGCCATGACGTGCAGCTCCTTTGCACCGTCGGGGCCGGTGGTCTCGGTGTAGCGGTAGGTGAGCGCCGCCTTGTCCGCCCACGGGGACTTCGCGGTGAGGCCGCCGATGACGAGGTCGAGCTTCCCCCGCTCGAGCTGGCCGATGAGCTCCTCCTCACCGCCTGCGGCCCACTGGACCTCAGCGTCGATCGTGCGGGCGAACTCCGCGACGAGTTCGACCTCGGTGCCGGTGGGCTCAGCCCCGGTGCCGTCCGGCAGGTCGGTCCACGGCGGGCTCGGGGACACCCCCACGCGCAGGATCCCGCCGGTCACCCGGTCCAGGGTGTCGTCCGGGTCGGTCGGGATGGTCGTGGAGCATGCGGTCAGGGCGAGCAGGAGCAGCGCTCCGCCCGCCATCGTTCTTCTCACGAGCGCCAGTCAACCCTGTCGGTGCCGCGGCGCATCTCGAGCCACCGGGTGGCGGGTCAGCTGGCGCCGCCCAGGTGCTCCTCCTGGCTCCGGTCGAGCCGCTCGTCCATCCCGATGCCCACGAGGTCGTACTCGTCCGGCTCCTGGCCGCCGCGCTCGCGGATGCGCCAGCGCATGAGGCAGAGCATCGCGACGTCGGCGCCCGAGAAGCCCGGGCCCTCCTCGTGGACGAGGATCCCGCGCGTCACCCACGCCAGGGCTCGGCGGTCGTCGCCGTGCTCGGCCCACACGTCGGCCATGTACTCGTAGGTCGTGGGATCCGCCGGCCGGCTCCGGCGCAGCTGGGTGTCCAGCACGAGCGCCTCCTCGGTGTCGCCCCGCTCGAGGAGCAGGGCCATGAGGTGGGAGCGGGGGTCCAGCTCGCTGACGCCCTCCGCCACGACCGCCCGGCGGTAGGCGGCCTCGGCGGCCTCCGGCTCGCCGGCGAGCTCGAGCTGCTCCCCGGCGGCGGTGAGCAGCTCGCGGGGGGAGAGCTCGTCCCGGGGATGAGGGTGGTCGCCCCACTCGAGGAGCTGGTCGGCCACGCGCCGGTGGTCGGGAGTGGACAGCTCGAGCTCGTCGACGTCGTCCTCGGTGATCGGTGAACGCATGGCCCCGAGTCTAGGAGCGGGTGCGCTCGAGCACCCCGCGCACGAAGGCGGCCTGTCCCGCGTGCTCGAGGCAGTCGTCGACCACGCTCACCAGCCGCACCCCCAGGGTGACAGGCGGGTCCCAGGCCTCGTCGACCACGCGGTCGAGGTCCTCGTCCCGCAGCCCGCGGAGGAACGCGAGCGTCTGCTCTTGGACCGCGTCGTAGTACGCGAGGGCCAGCTCGGCGTCGAAGCCGCGCACAGCGCCCACCTCCTCGGAGCTGTGCCCGTAACCGATGCCACTCACGGGCAGGTCGAAGCGCGTGTCCCAGCCCTCGGCCGTCCACAGCTCCTCCCGGCCGGCGACGTCGGCGACGTGGTCGTCCTGGACCCGGGTGAGGTGCCACAGCAGCCACCCGATGGAGTTCGCGTCAGGGTCCAGCCGCGCGGCGAGGGCATCCTTGTCCAGGCGTTCACCGGCCCGGTGGACGGCCTCCTTGACCCGTGAGTACGCGTCGAGGAGCAGCTCGGTGGCGGCGCTCACGATGTCCCTCCCAGCAGACCCTGCTCGGTGAGCCAGTCGGTGGCGATCGTGGCGGAGTCGAGCTGCTCGCCCACGCTGCGCGCGTTGAGCCCGATGAGCTCCTCGGTAGTGAGGGCGGCGCTCACCGGGTCGAGCAGCGGAGCGAGCTCCTCGGCGCGGTCGGCCGCGACGAGCGGGACGACGTTCTGCGCGAGGATCATGCTCTCCGGGTCCTCGAGGGTGACGAAGTCTCCCGAGGCGAGGTCCGGGTCGGCGGTGTAGATGTCGCCCATCGTGATCGTGCCGTCGCGGATGGCGTCCTTGGTGAGCGGGCCACCGCTGTCGCCGATCGCGAGGAACTCGACGTGCACGCCGTAGAACTCCTGCAGACCCTCCGGCCCGTAGGGCCGGCTCTCCAGCTCGGCGTTCCCACCGACGGTGATCTCGCCGTCGTAGCCCGCGAGGTCCGCGAGGCTCGTGATGCCGTTCTCGGCGGAGAACTCCGCGGTCACGTTGTAGGAGTCGGCGTCCTGCGCCTCGGCGTAGTCGAGGACCGCGAGGCTCTCGGGCAGCGCGTCGGGCAGTGCCGCCGCGACGTCCTCGGAGCTGCGCGCCTCGGTGTCGGGCACGTAAAACTGCAGCAGGTTGCCGGTGTACTCCGGCAGCACGTGGACGTCCCCGCCCTCGAGGGCCTGGAGGTAGACGTCGCGCTGGCCGATCTGGAACTGGCGCGTGACGTCGAGGCCGGCGCCCTCGAGCACCTGGGCGTAGATCTCGGCGACGATCTCGTTGGAGTAGTAGGCCTGCGAACCGACGACGACGGCGCTCCCGCCGTCCGCCGTCGTCGTCCCGTCCTGGCCGGGCTCTGCGAGGGGGTCGCCCGAGCCGCAGCCGGCAAGGGTGAGCGCGGCCGCGGCGAGCAGCGCGAGGCGGGTGGTCTTCATCGGTGTCCTTCCGTCGACGTGCCGAGCCTGCCCTGTCCGCCCGCGACGCGCACCGCGAGACGCGCGAGTACCGCGAAGACCGCGTCGACGACGACGGCGAGGGCGACGATGGCGATCGCGCCCCCGAGCATCTCGTCGTAGCGGCGCAGCGAGATCCCGCGCTGGACGTAGATCCCCAGGCCCCCGAGCCCGACGTAGGCGGCGAGAACCGCGGTGGCGACCACCTGGAGGGCCGCGCTGCGCAGGCCGCCCACGAGGAGCGGAAGCCCGAGCGGTGCCTCGACACGGGTGAGGACCTGCCACGGCGTCATGCCCATCGCCCGCGCGGACTCGGTCACCGCGCCGTCGACGTTCTCCACGCCGGCGTAGGTGCCGGCGAGCACGGAGGGCACGGCAAGGACGACGAAGACGACCGTCGCGGCGAGGACGGCGTCCCCCACCCCGACGAGCAGGGTGAGGACCGTGAGCAGGCCGAGGGAGGGCAGCGCACGGCCGGCGCCGGCGAGCGCGACGGTGAGCTGCCGCCCGCGCCCGGTGTGGCCGACGAGGTAGCCGAGCGGGATCGCGATCGCGGCCGAGACCGCGAGCGCGAGGAGCGTGTAGAGGAGGTGCTCCCCGGCGCGGTCGAGGACGGTCGTGCCGGTCCACTGCTCGCGGGCAGTGAGCCAGGCCCACGCGTCGGCGAAGAGACTCATCCGGCGCCTCCCGCGGTGAGCTGGAGGCGGCGCCCGGCCCGGGACGGGCGGCGGTTCCACGGGAGCAGGACGCGGCCGAGGAGGACGAGGAGCACGTCGAAGACGAGCGCGACGAGGACGGTCGCGAGGATCCCGGTGACGATCTCGGCGACGATCCCGCGCTGGAGGCCGTCCATGAAGAGGTAGCCGAGGCTGCGGGTGCCGACGAGCACCCCGACGGTCACCAGGCTCACCGTGCTCACCGCGACGACCCGGAGCCCGGCGAGGAGCACCGGCCCGGCCAGCGGCAGGTCGACCGCCCAGAACCGGCCCCAGGGGGAGTAGCCCATGGCGGTGGCCGCAGAGCGGACGGCCGGGTCGACGGCGTCGAGGGCGTCGGTGACGAAGCGCACCATGAGTGCGACGGCGTACACGGTGAGCGCGATGACGACGTTGAGCTCGGAGAGGAAGCTGATCCCCACGACTGGCGGGACGAGGACGAACAGGGCGAGGGAGGGGATCGTGTAGAGCAGCCCGACGGCGGCGAGGAGGGGACCGCGGAGCCGGCGCCGGCGCCACGCGAGCACCCCGGGCGGCAGCGCGAGGACGAGACCGAGCACGATGGGGACGACGCTGAGGCGGGCGTGCTGGACGACGAGCTCGGCGACGAGCCCGAGGTTCGCGGCGAACCAGCCCATCAGTGGTCCAAGACGCCGGCGGGCCGTCCGTCGGCGTCAACGGCGAGCCGCCGCCCGTCCTGCTCGACGACGGTGAGCCGCCGCCGGCCGCGGTCGGCGCCGATGAAGCTCGCGACGAAGTCCGAGGCGGGGGCGGCGAGAATCTCTGCGGGCGTGCCCTGCTGCGCGATCCGGCCGCCCTGCTCGAGGATGACGACCCGGTCCCCGAGCCGGAAGGCCTCGTCGACGTCGTGGGTGACGAAGACGACCGTCTTGGCGAGCACGCCCTGCAGGCGCAGCAGCTCGTCCTGCAGCTCGGTGCGCACGATCGGGTCGACGGCCCCGAAGGGCTCGTCCATGAGGAGGATGTTGGGGTCGGTGGCCAGCGCCCGGGCCACCCCGACGCGCTGCTGCTGCCCGCCCGAGAGCTCGCGCGGGTAGCGCTCGGCGAGGGAGCGGTCCAGGCCCACGGTGTCCATGAGCTCCAGCCCGCGCTCGCGGGCCTCACCCCGGGGCGCCTTGTTGAGCCGCAGCACGGTGATGACGTTGTCGAGTACCCGGCGGTGGGGGAGCAGCCCCGCGCTCTGCATGACGTAGCCGATGCCGCGGCGCAGCTCGACGGGGTTGCGCTCGCGGACGTCGGTGCCGTCGATCTCGACCGTCCCGGAGGTGGGGTCGACCATCCGGTTGATCATCCGCAGCACCGTCGTCTTGCCCGAGCCGGAGGAGCCGACGAGCACGGTGGTGCGCCGGGCGGGGATGACGAGATCGAGCGCGGAGACCGCCTCGGCGTCGCCGAAGCGCTTGGTCACCGCACGCAGCTCGATCATGGGGCTCCTCGGTCGGGTGCGGGCGACATGCCCCGAGCGTAGGGCGCCGCGAGGACGTCCGGCCGGAGCGGGCTGGGCTCAGTGTGGACTTCTCGACCGCTGACGTCCACAGGGCCGCACCGAGGGGACCGGCGGTGCCGGGCCGCCGCCGTCCCTTCACGCGCGCGGCCGCCCGGGCATAGGGTCGCAGGACGCCACGGGGGCTGCCGAGAGGGGTACCGACATGTCCGAGAGCTACGACGTCATCGTCATCGGGGCAGGACCTGTCGGGGAGAACGTCGCCGACCGTGCCGTCCAGGGCGGTCTCAGCGCCGTCGTCGTCGAGGACCGGCTGGTGGGCGGGGAGTGCTCGTACTGGGCGTGCATGCCGTCCAAGGCGCTGCTGCGCCCGGGTGAGGCGCGCCGTGCCGCGCTGCGCGTCGACGGTGCACGGCAGGGCGTCTCGGGCGGGCTCGACGTGGCGGCAGTGCTCGAGCGCCGGACGTCCTTTGCCAACGGCTGGGACGACGCCGGCCAGGTGGAGTGGCTCGAGTCCGCCGGGATCGATCTCCTCCGCGGCCACGGACGGGTGAGCGGGACACGGCAGGTGACGGTCACCGGCCCCGACGGCGTGGAGCGCGTCCTCGTGGCACGGCACGCCGTCGCGGTGTGCACCGGATCCCGCCCGGTGGTCCCCGACGTCCCCGGCCTGCGCGACGTCCGGCCGTGGACGAACCGCGAGGCCCTCGAGACCCAGGAAGTCCCCGAGAGCCTCCTCATCATCGGCGGCGGCGTCGTGGCAGCCGAGCTGGCCGGCGGCTTCGCCGACCTCGGGTCCCGCGTGACGGTTCTCGTGCGCAGCACCCTGCTGTCCGGCTACGAGCCCTTCGCCGGTGAGCACGTCGGCGCGGCGCTGGAGGAGCGCGGTGTCGACCTGCGTCCCGGTGTCTCGGCGACCTCCGTCCGGGTGGACGGGGAGGAGCGCGTGGTCGAGTGCGACGACGGCAGCACCCTGCGAGTCGCGCAGATCCTCGTCGCCACCGGCCGCGAGCCCCAGCCCGATCTCGGCCTCGAGTCCGTCGGCCTCGAGGGGGGCTGGCTGCCGGTGGACGAGACCCTCCGCGTGCTCGACGGCGAGGGGGAGCCGGTCGAGTGGCTCTACGCCGTCGGGGACGCCAACCACCGCAGCCCCGTCACCCACCAAGGCAAGTACCAGGCCCGCGCGGCCGGCGACGCGATCGCGGCGCGGGCGCAGGGCCGGCCGGTCGACGACGCTCCGTGGGGCGTGCACGCCGCCACCGCCGACCACCTCGCTCCCGCGCAGGTGGTCTTCACCGATCCCCAGGTGGCGTCGGTGGGGATGACGGCCGCGGCGGCCAAGGACGCGGGGATCGACGTGCGCGTGGTGGACGAGGACCTCGGCGCCGTGGCCGGCGCCGCGCTCCACGCCGACGGCTACGCGGGGCAGGTGCGGATGGTCGTCGATGAGGAGCGGGGCGTCATCGTCGGCATGACCTTCGTGGGCCCGGACGTCGCCGAGCTTCTCCACTCCGCGAGCATCGCCGTCGCCGGCCAGGTGCCGCTGGAGCGGCTGTGGCACGCGGTGCCGGCGTTCCCGACGATGAGCGAGGTCTGGCTGCGCCTCCTCGAGTCCTACGGCCGCCCCCGCCCTTCTCGCGCCGAGCGCTGAGTTGTTACCCCCGCCCTTGCGTCGAGCCGCTACCCGCGCCAGGAGGGAGGCTGTGAGCGCACGCACCGGCCGGCGCCGTGCGCATCGAGCCCGAGTGTGGGCAGGATCGGGGCTGACACGCGAGAGAGAGTGGTGAGCGGTGACCGAACCGGACTGGGCGGAGCACGCGGTGCTCTGGCACCTGTACCCCCTGGGTTTCCTGGGCGCCGAGCCCACCCGCGCCGAGCACCCGGGGGAGGTCGCCCACCGACTGCCAAGCCTCGTGCCGTGGCTCGACCACGCCGTCGAGCTCGGGGCCTCGGGGATCCTGCTCGGCCCGGTCTTCGACTCCCTCACCCACGGCTACGACACCACCGACCACCTGCGCGTCGACCCGCGCCTGGGGGACGAGGCCGACCTTGTCGCGCTCATCGCGGCGGCCCACGCGCGCGGCCTTCGGGTGGTGCTGGACGGCGTCTTCAACCACGTCGGCCAGGACTTCGCGATGTTCCAGCAGGCGCTCGCGGAGGGCCCGGCCTCGCCCGCCGCCCGCTGGTTCCGCCTCCACTGGCCCGACCCGGACGCCCCCGACGGCGGCGGCACCCCCGCCCATGAAGACTTCGAGGGCCACTCCGCCCTCGTCGCGCTCAACCACGCCGAGCCGGCCGTCGCCGAGTACGTCGAGCGCGTCATGACGTACTGGCTGGACCGCGGCGCCGACGGGTGGCGCCTGGACGCCGCCTACGCCGTGCCGCCGTCGTTCTGGAAGCCCGTCCTCGACCGCGTGCGGGAGCGCCACCCTCAGGCCTACGTCATCGGGGAGGTCATCCACGGCGACTACGCGGGGATCGTCGCGGACTCCGGGATGGACGCCGTCACCCAGTACGAGCTGTGGAAGGCGGTGTGGAGCTCCCTCAACGACCGCAACGCCTGGGAGCTGGAGCACGCGCTGCGCCGCCACGCCGAGTTCGCCCGGGCCTTCGTCCCGCAGACCTTCGTCGGCAACCACGACGTCACCCGCATCGCCAGCCGCCTCACCGACCCGCGCCACCTCGACCACGCCCTCGCGGTCCTGTTCACCGTCCCCGGCACGCCCTCGGTCTACGCCGGGGACGAGCACGGCTTCACCGGCGTCAAGGAGGACCGCGCGGGCGGCGACGACGCCGTGCGGCCTGCCTTCCCCGCCTCGCCCGCGGAGCTGAGCCCGCTCGGCCGGCCCGTCTTCGAGCGCCACCAGGAGCTCATCGGCCTGCGCCGCCGCCACCCGTGGCTGCACCGCGCCGCGCTCGAGGTGCTCCACGTGTCCGACCCGCTCCTCGTCTACGTCGTCCGCGGCGGGGAGGAGGCGCTCGTCGTCCTCCTCAGCACCGACGACGACGGCGTGCGCTGGGGCCTGCCCGCCGGCGTCCCGGCCGCGGGGGACGGTCCCGTCTCCGTGCTCGCGGGCACCGGCACCATGGACGACGGCGGCCGCACCGTCGTCCTGCCCCCGCACGGCTGGGCCGTGGTGGGCACCGAGTAGCGGCCCCGCCGCCCCCTCCACCCGCCACCCGCCTGGGACGCACTCCTGGTCGCCTCGACGCACGTCCGGGCGTTCTCGGAAGTACCGCAGGTGCGAACCAGACGCGTGAGGCGGCGCCTCAGCCGACCCACGTGCGGACGAAGGCGTTGCTGAATTTGCGCTGCGGGTCGTGCAGGCGGACGACGTCGAGGAAGTCCTCCCGCCGGGGGTAGAGACTGCGCACCCGCTCCGGGTCGGCGCGGAACTGCTTGCCCCAGTGCGGGCGCCCGCCCAGCACACCGAGCGCCTCATCGATGACCGGCAGCGCCGCCGCCACCCGCTCGGCGTCCCGCACCAGCGTGAAGTGGACCGCGACGCAGGGCTGGGCGTACATCGGGCTCATCCACGCGGTGTCCGCCGCGATCGAGCGCACCTCGCACACCTGCACCAGCCCGGCCAGCGGCTCCGCGAGCCCGGGCAGCGCCCGGAGCGCCAGCCGCGCGCTGTGCCGCGGGACGAGGTACTCGCACTGGATCTCCGCGCCCGCGCTGGGCAGCTGGTCGGCGCGGAAGTGCGGCAGCCGGTCGCTCGCCGGGCCGGGCACGCCCTGCTGTGCGGTCGCGTTGCCGGGGTCGATGCCGGGGATCGGGTGCGCCTCCGCGGTGAGCGCGGGCGCACCGAGCACGTCGGCGGGTGCCGGGCCCTGCGCCGTCGTCCGCTTGACCCACACGGTCTCGAACTCCTCCGTCCGCAGGGTGGTGAAGCAGCTGACCGAGTAGCCGAGGTCGCTCACGTCGTCGAAGGCGTCCGCGAGCGCCGCGAAGCCGACCGGCCCGTAGACCGTCTGGGCCACCTCAAAGGCCGGGACGGTCTCGAGCGTCACCGCGTGGACGATCCCGAGCGCACCGAGGGAGACGGTGGCCGCGTCGAAGGTGTCGCCGTCGACGTCCCGGTCCAGGGTACGCAGCGAGCCGTCGGCGGCGACGAGCTCGAGCCGCGTCACGGCGGCCGCGAGCACCGTGTTGCCGACGCCCGAGCCGTGCGTCGCCGTCGCCACCGCGCCCGCCACCCCGATGTGCGGGAGGGAGGCGAAGTTGACGAGGGTACGGCCGCGCTCCTCGAGGAAGAGCGCGAGGTCCGCGTACCGGGTTGCCGCGGCGACGCGCACCCGGCCGGTCAGTTCATCGAGCTCCGGGTCGGGGCCGTTCGCCTCGCCCTCGGTGAGCAGCCTCGGGTGGCGGTAGGCGAGCCGGTCGAGGCTGACGAGCAGGCCCGCGGAGTCGGCGAGGTCGTTGAAGGTGTGCCGGGTGCCGAGCACGCGCACGTGCTCGGCGCCGGCGACGGCGTCGGACACCTCCGCCAGGGACTCCGGCCGCACCAGCGTGCCGGCGTAGACGTGGTTGCCTGCCCAGTTGATCGTCGTGGCCACGCCTGAGCCTCCCACGACGGGCTCAGGCCGCGCGCTCGAGCTCGAGCAGCAGCTCCTTGGCGGCCAGCCCGCCGAGGTAGCCGCCCACGCCGCCGTCGCTGCGCAGCACCCGGTGGCACGGCACGACGATCGGCAGCGGGTTCGTCGCACAGGCCGAGCCGACGGCGCGCACCGCCCGGGGGTTGCCGACGTGGCCGGCGACCTCGGTGTAGCTCTCGGTCTGCCCGTAGTCGATCGTCATGAGGTACTCGAGGACGGTGCGGCGGAAGCCGCGGGAGAGCGCGAGGTCGACGTCGAGCTCGAAACGGGTCCGGGTGCGGGCGAAGTACTCCTCCAGCTGCCGGGCGGCCTCCTCGAGCTGGGCGGGGGCGTGCAGGACGCGAGGGCCCACCCGCTGCGCGAGGTCGGCCACGACGTGCTCGTGGTTCTCGAAGCCGTAGGCGACGCGGACCAGGCCGCGCGGGGTGGCGGCGAGCAGCAGCCGGCCCACGGGGGAGTCGACGGTGCGGTAGGCGACGTCGAGGACCCCCTCGCGGGCGGCGTCGTCGGCGAGGCGGGCGTGCAGGCGCTCGAGGTCGGCGGGCTCGGCGGGTGGGAACAGGGCGCTCATCGGCGGTCTCCTCGGCTGGGGGCGCCGTAACGGCGGCGCAGGGTGGTCATGCCGTCGGCGGCGGCGCGCCGGGCGGCGTCCGTGGTGCCGCCGACGATCGCGGCGACCTCGGCGTAGGGGAGGCCGGCGAGGTGGTGGTAGGCCATGGCCAGGCGCTGCTTCTCGGGCAGCGCGGCGACGGCGGCCCACACCTCCGCGGCGTCCTCCGGCTCGGCGCCGGGCGCGGGCCGCTCGGGCAGCGCCGGCACGGGCACGGGCCGGCGGGCGCGGGCGCGGAGCTGGTCGACGGCCTTGCGGTGGGCGATCCTCACGAGCCACGCCTCGAGGTTCGCCCCCGCGCCCAGGTCCGGGTAGGCGCGCAGCGCGGCGAGGAAGGTCTCCGACCAGGCGTCGTCGGCGTCGTCGGGGCCGACGACGGCGCGGCACACGCGCAGCACCGTCGCGCCGTGGCGGGCCACGACCTGCTCGAAGGGCGGGTTGGTCATCATCACCCCGTAGACGCTGCGGATGGGCGGAACGTGAGATCAGATCCAGGAGCCGAGCCACATGCGCGCGCGCCACATGTCGTAGGACAGGGTCTGGCCGGTCCACACCGGCCAGAACCACACGAGGGCGGCGACTGCCGCGAGGCAGACGACGGCGAGCAGGACGTGACCGAGCCGGGTGCTGCGGGCCGGCTCGGGAGCGTCGTCGTCGACGTCGGCGACGGCGACCGCGGTGGCGACGGGCGCGGTGGCGGGACGGGACAGCCACGAGTCGTCGGTGAGCGGCGCGGACGGCAGGGGGCCGCCGTCGTCGTCCTCGTCCGGCAGGTGCCCGGGCCGGCGGGCGGGACCGTGGAGGGGTGGCAGGAGGCCGCCCACCCACGCGACGGCGAGGACGACGGCGAGGGCGACGTACGGGGCCAGCGCGATGGCGTAGAAGGTGAAGATCGTGCGGTGGGAGTAGGCGAGCCACGGGACGTACACGGCCGCGTAGCCGGCGAGGACCACCCAGGCGCGCCAGTCGCGGCGGGCGATCGCCATCCACAGGATCGCGACGAGCGCGAGGAGCCCGAGCCACCACACGACGGGGTTGCCGACGGAGGAGATCGCCTGGACGCAGCGGTCGGCGCCGCAGTCGCCGGGGGCGGGGCTCTCCCAGTAAAAGGACGTGGGCCGTAGCTGGAGCAGCCAGCCGGCGGGGTGGGCCTCGTAGGAGTGCTCGGAGTCGAGCCCGTTGTGGAAGTCCCAGGCGCGCAGGTGGTACTCCCACAGGGAGTTGAGCGCGTCGGGCAGCCACGAGCGCACGACGGTCCCCGTCTCGGCGACCTCGTCAGCGGCCCACGTGCGCAGGTAGGCGCCGGTGTTGGCGAACCATGACGCCCACCCGGCGACGTAGGTGAGCAGCGCGACCGGGACGAGGGCGAGGAAGGCGGGCACGCCACCGCGGAAGACGCCCGCGCCGAACCACAGCCGTGCCCCGACGGCGCGGCGGGCGCACAGGTCCCACACGACGACGAGGATCCCGAAGACGGCGAGCGCGTAGATCGCCGACCACTTGACCCCACCGCCGAGCCCGAGGAGCACACCGGCGAGGACGAGCCACCAGCGCATGCCGGTGCGCGGGCCCCAGGGGTCGGACAGGCGCCCGTCCCCGCGCGCGGCGAGGTCCGCGGCCGCGGTGTGGGCAAGGCGCCGGCGGGACTGCTCCCGGTCGAGGAGCACGGCCGCGAGCGCGGCGACGACGAAGAGCCCGAGGAAGACGTCGAGCAGCCCGATGCGCGAGCCGGTGAGGTGGAGGCCGTCGACGGCGAGGAGGAGACCGGCAGCGCAGCCGAGGAGCGTGGAGCCGGTGAGCCGGCGGCCGATGCGCGCGACGACGAGGACGGTGAGCGCACCGGCGACGGCCGCCGAGAAGCGCCAGCCGGCGCCGTTGTCCGCACCGAACAGGCGCAGCCCGATCGCGATGAGCCACTTGCCGATCTGCGGGTGGACGACGTAGTCGGGGTCCGCGGTGAGGTCGGAGAAGTCGCCCTCCCGGAAGCGCGCGTTGACGTCCTCGTTCTCCCCGTCCCACTCACCCTCGTAACCGAGGGTGAGCAGAGAGTAGGCCTGCTTGACGTAGTAGGTCTCGTCGAAGACCAGCCGCGTGGGGTGGTTGAGGTTGACCAGGCGCAGCACCGCGGCGAGGGCGGTGACGACGAGCGGGCCGATCCAGCCCCAGAGCCGGTCGGTGGGTCCCGGGCGCTGCAGGCGGGAGGCGAGGTCCGTCTCGATCTCCGCCGCGCTTCGGTCGTCCGTCCGCTCGGGCGCCGCCTGCGCGGTGGCGACCGGGCCCGGGCCGTCGGTGTCGTCATGCGGCGCTGTCACGGGGGTGAGTCTAGGTCGTCGCGGGTGGGACACACTGGACGGATGACTGAGCCGGTCGAGGAGCCCGAGAACGACGACGCCGTGGCGGACGACGACGACGCGACCTCCGCCGTCGGCGGCTCGCCCTGGCGCGGGGAGGGCGGGCAGATCGTCCTTGCCGCCACTCCGATCGGGGACGCGGGGGACGCGCCGCCGCGGCTCGTGCGCGCGCTCGCGGAGGCCGACGTCGTCGCCGCCGAGGACACCCGCCGCATGCTCGCCCTGGCCAAGCGCCTGGGGGTGTGGGTGGGCGGGGAGATGCTCAGCTTCCACGAGCACAACGAGCGTGAGCGGGCGCCGCGCCTGGTGGAGGAGGCGCGTGCCGGGCGACGGGTGCTCGTCGTGTCCGACGCCGGCATGCCCTCGGTGTCCGACCCCGGCTACCGGCTCGTCGACGCCGCCGTCGCGGCGGACGTGCCGGTGAGCGTGCTGCCCGGGCCCAGTGCTGTGCTCACGGCACTCGCGGTCTCCGGGCTGGCGACCGACCGGTTCAGCTTCGAGGGCTTCGCCCCCCGCCGGCCGGGGGAGCGGGACAAGGTGTTCGGGGCGCTCGCGGACGAGCGCCGCACGATGGTGCTCTTCGACTCCCCGCACCGGGTGGGTGAGACGCTCGAGGCGATGGCGCGGGCCTTCGGCACCGAGCGCCGCGCCGCCGTGTGCCGCGAGCTGACGAAGACCTTCGAGGAGGTCCAACGCGGGACGCTCACAGAGCTGGCCGAGTGGGCCGCCGGCGGTGTGCGGGGTGAGGTGACGGTGGTTGTGGCCGGCGCGGAGCTGCGCGAGGCACGGCTGGAGGACCACGTCGCCGGTGTCGTCGCCCGGGCCGCCGCGGGCGAGCGCCTCAAGGACGCCGCCGCCGCCGTCGCCGCCGAGACCGGCCTGAGCAAGCGCGACCTCTACCAGGCCGCCCTGGACGCCCGCCAGTAACAGCTCAGCTCTCGCCGGGCGGGGCGGTACTGCCCCGCCGACAGCCGGATTCCTCCGGCTCAGCGCACGACGACGACGGGGACCTTCGCCTCGCGGATGCACGCCGCGGCGGTCGAGCCGACGAGCATGTCCGCGATCTTGGACCGTCCCTTGGAGCCGACGACGAGGACGTCCGCGCCGCCCGCCGCCGACACCAGGGCCCGGCCGGCCCTCCCGAACGCCGTGTGCGCGTGCACGGTGACGTCGGGGTGCTCCGCGGCCGCCTTCTCGGCGCGGCGGCGGGTCTCGGCGAGGGTCGCGTCCTGCATCTCGACGATCGAGGGCGTCGTCCCGAAGGGGGCGTCGGGAGGCCGCACCGCCGTCGGGATGCTCCACGCGCGCAGGACGTGCAGGTCGGCGCCGCGACGCGCGGCTTCGGCGGCCGCGTAGCGCAGGGCCTGGCCGGCGCAGGCCGAGCCGTCGTCACCCACCAGGACCCCGCCGTCGATCTCCACGGCCGTGTGGATGCCGGCCATGGTCCAGCTCTGGCGCGCGTCGTCGTCGGCCATGCCTCCACTCTACGACCGGGGAGCCCGGCGGACACGGGAATGGCGGCCGTGGAACGATGGGACCGTTCACCGCGTGTTGAGGAGGCCCCCATGTCCGAGCGTCGTGCCCTGCTCGTCGTCGACGTCCAGCCCACCTTCTGCGAGGGTGGCGCGCTGCCGGTGGCGGGAGGCACCGCCGTCGCCCAGGCCGTCGCCGCGTACGCCGCTGCCTACCGTGACCGGTACGCGCTCGTCGTGACGACGCAGGACTGGCACATCGACCCCGGCCGCCACTTCGCCACCCCGCCCGAGGAGCCGGACTACGTCGACACCTGGCCGCCGCACGGCGTCGCCGGGACGGCGGAGGCCGAGCTGCACCCGGCGCTCGCGGACCTCGCCCCGGATGCCTCGGTGAAGAAGGGCCAGTACGCCGCCGCGTACTCCGGCTTCGAGGGCACCGACGGCGAGGGGCGCACCCTCGCCCAGCTGCTCGACGGCGTGGACGCGGTCGACGTCGTCGGGCTCGCCGAGTCCCACTGCGTCAAGGAGACGGCGCTCGACGCGGTGAGGGCCGGCATGTCCGCGCGGGTGCTCAGCGACCTCACCGCGCCGGTCACCCCGGAGCAGGGGGAGCTGGCGCGGGCGCAGCTGCGCGAGGCAGGCGTGGAGATCACGCCCTCGCGCTGACGGGGCCGCAGGCTACTCCGGGGCCACCGCGCGCAGCTGCTTCAGCTGGGGCACGTCGTCGGCGTGATCCGGCTGTCGGCGAGGCGGGTCGCCCGTAACAAGTGAGCTGTCGGCGGCGAGGGGGACCCCGGCTCCGGGGGGCGGCGCGCGGGCAACTAGGCTGGTCCCATGACGAGCATCCTCTCGGCGGTGGCCTGGCCCTATGCCTCCGGCCCGCGCCACATCGGGCACGTGGCCGGCTTCGGCGTTCCCTCCGACGTCTTCTCCCGCTACATGCGCATGGCGGGCCACGACGTCCTCATGGTCTCCGGCACCGACGAGCACGGCACCCCGATCCTCGTCGCGGCCGACGCGGCCAACGTCTCCGCCCGGGAGCTCGCCGACCGCAACAACCGCCTCATCGTCGAGGACCTCGTCGCGCTCGGCCTGTCCTACGACCTGTTCACCCGCACGACGACGCGCAACCACTACGCCGTCGTCCAGGAGATGTTCCGGGCCGTCCACGAGAACGGCTACATGGTCGAGCAGACCACGCAGAGCGCGATCTCCCCGTCCACCGGCCGCACGCTGCCCGACCGCTACATCGAGGGCACCTGCCCCATCTGCGGCTACACCGGCGCGCGCGGGGACCAGTGCGACAGCTGCGGCAACCAGCTCGACCCCACCGACCTCATCGACCCGCGCTCGCGGATCAACGGCGAGACGCCGCAGTTCGTCCAGACCCAGCACTTCTTCCTCGACCTGCCCGCGCTGGCCGAGGCGCTGGGGGAGTGGCTCGACGGGCGCGAGGCCTCGGGTACGTGGCGCCCCAACGTCATCCGCTTCTCCAAGAACATCCTCGCCGAGATCCGCCCGCGCGCGATGACCCGCGACATCGACTGGGGCATCCCGGTGCCGCTGGAGGGATGGCGCGACCAGCCGACCAAGCGGCTGTACGTGTGGTTCGACGCCGTCATCGGCTACCTCTCCGCGTCGATCGAGTGGGCCCGCCGCACCGGCGACCCCGACGCGTGGCGCCGCTGGTGGAACGACCCGGAGGCGCTGTCCTACTACTTCATGGGCAAGGACAACATCGTCTTCCACTCCCAGATCTGGCCTGCCGAGCTCCTCGCCCACAACGGTGAGGGCCAGCGCGGCGGCGAGCCCGGGGAGTACGGCGTCCTCAACCTGCCCACCGAGGTCGTCTCGAGCGAGTTCCTCACCATGGAGGGCAAGAAGTTCTCCTCCTCGCGCGGCGTCGTCATCTTCGTGCGCGACGTCCTCGAGCGCTACCAGCCCGACGCGCTGCGCTACTTCATCTCCGTCGCCGGGCCGGAGAACCAGGACAGCGACTTCACCTGGACGGAGTTCGTGCGTCGCACCAACGGCGAGCTCGTCGCCGGCTGGGGCAACCTCGTCAACCGCACGGCCTCGATGATCCACAAGAACATCGGCCAGGTGCCCCCCGCCGGTGAGCTCACCGACCCCGACCGCGCCCTGCTCGCCCAGGTCGGGGCCGGCTTCGCCACGGTCGGGGACCTCATCTCCCGCCACCGCCAGCGCGCCGCGATCGCCGAGGTCATGCGCCTGGTGGGCGAGGCGAACAAGTACATCACCGACATGGAGCCCTACAAGCTCAAGGACGAGTCCGAGCAGGAGCGCCGGGCCACCATCCTCCACGTCGCCGCGCAGGCGGTGAGCGACCTCAACGTCATGCTCAGCCCCTTCCTCCCGCACAGCGCCAACACCGTCGACGCCGTCATCGGCGGCACCGGCGACGTCGCCCCGCTCCCGCGGATCGAGGAGGTCGAGGACCTCGACGGCGGACCGGGCTACCCCGTCATCACCGGTGACTACACCGGCGTCCCCACCTGGGGCCGGCGCCCTGTCCGGGTGGGGGAGCCCGTTGCCAAGCCCGTTCCGGTCTTCACCAAGCTCGACGACTCCGTCGTCGAGGAGGAGCTGGCCCGCCTCGGCGTCGACGCGTCGTGAGCCCGCGCGAGCGCGGCTGGCCGCCGCTGCCCGAGGCGCTGCCCGCCGCCGTCGTCGACAACCACACTCACTTCCCGGTGGGGGCCGAGGAAGATCCGGGCGTGCGCGAGGGCATCGTGCCGCTGACCCTGGCCGAGCAGCTCGAGCGGGCCGCGTCGGTGGGCGTCGCCCGCATGGTCCAGGTGGGCTGCGACCTCGACACCCTCGCCGGCAGCGTCGCGCTCGCCGAGGAGCACCCGCAGGTCGTCGCAGCGCTCGCCATCCACCCCAACGAGGTGCCGCTCCACGCCGGCGTCCGCGAGGTGGCCCCCGATGGCCTGGACCCCGCGGTCGCGCCCCGTCATGAGACGTCTCTGGACGACGCCGTCGCCCGGGTCGCCGATCTCGCCCGCCACGAGCGGGTGCGAGCCATCGGGGAGACCGGCCTCGACTTCTTCCGCGGCGGCGAGCGGGCGCGCGAGGTGCAGCGGGCCGCCTTTCGCACACACATCGCCCTCGCCAAGGAGCTCGGTCTGGCGCTGCAGATCCACGACCGCGAGGCGCACGAGGACGTCGTCGAGATCCTCCTCGCCGACGGCGCCCCCGAGCGGACCGTCTTCCACTGCTTCTCCGGTGACGTCGGCCTGGCCCGCGTGTGCGCCGAGCACGGCTGGTACCTGTCGGTCGCCGGGCCGGTGACCTTCAAGGCGAACGACACCCTGCGTGCCGCCGTGCGCGAGGTGCCGCTCGAGCTCCTCCTCGTCGAGACCGACGCGCCCTACCTCACCCCGGCTCCCTACCGGGGTTACCCGAACGCCCCCTACGTCCTGCCGCTCACCGTGCGGCGCCTGGCCGAGGAGACCGGCACCGGCCTCGCCGAGCTGTGCCACCGGCTGACGGCGAACACCGAGGCGGTCTACGACACCTGGTAGTTGACCCCTCCAGTCACTCCAGCCACACCTGCCACAGGGGTATCTTTCCGCACCAGCATGCGGATCCGGCCGCCTTTCCCAACAGGTCACGAATCGGTTACGGTCTACCGCAGGTCAGTCACCACCCGGTCCGTCCCGACGATCCGGGTGCCCTCCCTCCAGACAGGACCATGCTGTGTCAGATGCCGTCAGGCGTGCGCGTCACCGCGAGGTGGCGACGCCCGCGAACCACGTCCGCACCGTCGCCCGGCGCGGTCTGCACGCCGCCGTCCTCGCCGTCATCGCCGGCGGCACCGTGGCCTTCGCCGGCACCACCGCGCCCGACGCCGGCGCCACCGACCCCGTCGTCATGGCCGGCGCCACCGTCGAGCCCGTGTCGATCGACCGGGCCGTCGCCGGCCTTGCCGCCTCGCGTTTCGAGGCTCGCACCCCACTCGAGGGCGTGGCCGTGGAGCTCGTCATCGACGGCGAGGCGCAGCAGCTGACGACGCAGGCCGCGACCGTCGCCGAGCTCCTCACCAGCGCGGGCGTGCTCGTCGACCAGGACGACGTCGTCTCCGCGCCCCTGGCCACGCGCGTCTCCGCCGGCATGACGGTGGAGGTGACGACCGTCGACGTCGCCGACGAGCACGTCACCGACACCGACGAGCACGAGACCGTCGAGGAGGAGGACGACACCCTCCCGCGCGGCGAGCGTGAGGTCGTCACCGAGGGTGTCGACGGCGTCACCGCCACGACCTACCGCATCACCACGACGGGCGGTGAGGAGACGGGCCGCGAGATCGTCGCCCGCGCCGTCGTCTCCGAGCGGGTCGACGAGGTCGTCCGGGTCGGCACCGCCGAGCCCGCGCCCGCGCCTGCCGCGCCGTCCTCGAGCAGCTCCTCCGCGTCCGTCACGGTGCCGCCCGCGGCCGCGCCGACCGGCGGCAGCCCCAAGGCGATCGCCGCCGAGATGGTCGCCGCACGCGGCTGGGGCGCAGACCAGTACAGCTGCCTCGAGACGCTGTGGCAGCGCGAGTCGGGCTGGAACCACACCGCCGAGAACCCCAGCTCCGGCGCCTACGGCATCCCGCAGTCGCTGCCCGGCTCCAAGATGGCCTCGGCCGGCTCCGACTGGCGCACCAACCCCGCGACCCAGATCACCTGGGGCCTCGGTTACATCAGCGGCCGGTACGGCACCCCGTGCGGCGCCCTCGGCCACAGCAACTCCCACGGCTGGTACTGAGCCCGCGGATTAGCACGTGGTGAGTGACCTCACGTAGACCGCCACATCACGATTCGATTACAGTCACCTGCGGGCCATCACGGTCCCGTGTCGCCAGCAGGTGACGCACACAGCCGGATCAGACCCCTCCCGCGGCGCTCGCGCCGTGTCGGGCAGGCCGCCCCGGGCGACCAGCCTCGTCTGTGCCGGGACGCGCAACCCGAGGAAGTCCGTGCTCTCTCACGACACGTCCGACCAGACCCCCTCCACCCCCGCTGACGCCGCTCCCCGACGTCGTCGCCTCCGCGCCGTGCTCGCCACGGTCGGTGCTGCCGCCCTCGTGACCGGTGGCGGCGTGGCCGTCGCCGCGGCCCACAAGACGATCGAGCTCGACGTCGACGGCGTCGAGCAGACGGTCTCGACCTTCGCCGGCTCGGTCGAGGGACTTCTCGACGAGCAGGACGTCGCCGTCGGTGAGCACGATGCCGTCGGCCCGGAGCTCGACTCGACGCTCGATGACGGCATGCTCGTCGTCGTCCGCAGCGCCCGGCAGATCCGGGTGGACGTCGACGGTGAGCAGCGCGCCATGTGGACCACCGCCGAGACGACCGGCGAGGCGATCCAGTCCTTTGGTGAGGCCGGCCGGCAGATCACCGTCGCCGCCTCCCGCTCCCGTGATGGTGGCCGCGAGGCGCTCGACATGCCGCTCGTCGACGGTGCCCCTGTCGAGGTCGTCGCCGACGGCGAGACCCGGCGCGTGACACCCGAGGACGAGGCGTACCTCGACGACGTCCTCGAGCTCGCCGGCGTCACGGTCGGCAAGCTTGACGGGGTCGTCGTCGGGACCGGCGAGGGTGGTGTCGTGTCCGTCACCGTCACCCGCGGTACCCACGCGTTGGAGACCGACGCGGAAGCCATCCCCTTCGAGACGACCGAGCGCGAGGACGACTCGCTCTACGTCGGTGAGCGCCGGGTCGTGCAGGAGGGCGCCGAGGGGCGTCGCGTGCGCGCCAGCCTCGCCGTCCAGGTGAACGGCGAGGAGCGCGTCTCGGAGGCCAGCAACTACGTCACCGTGGTCGCGCCCGTCGATGAGGTCGTCGCGGTCGGCACCAAGGAGCGCCCGGTCGCCCCGCCGCCCGCCGCTCCCTCGCGCGGCTCCAGCTCCGGCAGCAGCAGCTCTGGCGGCAGCAGCTCCGGCAGCTCCGGCAGCACCGGCAGCGGCGGGGGCTCGAGCAGCTCCGACGAGTCCGGCTCCGGCGGCGCACCGTCCAGCGGCGTGTGGGCCTCGCTGGCCCAGTGCGAGTCCGGCGGCAACCCGTCCATCGTCAGCAGCAACGGGCTCTACCACGGCCTGTACCAGTTCTCGGTGGGGACCTGGCAGGCCGTCGGCGGCTCCGGGCTGCCCTCGGAGGCCTCCGCGGCCGAGCAGACCAAGCGCGCACAGATGCTCCAGGCCCGTTCCGGCTGGGGCCAGTGGCCCGCCTGCTCCGCCAAGCTCGGCCTGCGCTGACCCCAGCACCACCTCCTCGCGCCGACAGCACGTTCCTGCCGCCAGGCAGGAGCACCGCTGTCGGCGCGAGGCCGTTCTCGCGTGCGGCGGCAGCCGCGCCCGCGCCCGATAGGCTCGACGCCGTGAGCCACGACCCCGCCCCCACGCCGGCCGACCCGCTGCTCGGGCCCGCCGACGTCCGCGCCCTGTCCGGCGCCCTTGGGATCCGGCCGACCAAGACCCTGGGCCAGAACTTCGTCATCGACCCCGGGACCGTCCGCAAGATCGTCCGCACGGCGGGGATCACGGCCGACGACGTCGTCGTCGAGGTCGGCCCCGGGCTCGGCTCGCTCACCCTTGCGCTCCTCGAGACCGGGGCCCGCGTCGTCGCGATCGAGATCGACCCGGTGCTCGCCGAGGCGCTGCCCGCCACCGTTGCCGCCCGGCTGCCCGAGGCGGCCGACCGCCTCCTCGTCGTGCGGTCCGACGCCATGGACGTCACCGAGCTGCCCGCCTTCCCCGGCGAGGGCCCTGCTCAGCCCGGCGCCCTCGTGGCGAACCTGCCCTACAACGTCGCGGTCCCGGTCCTGCTCACCCTGCTCGAGCGGCTGCCCGCCCTGCGCACGGGGCTGGTCATGGTGCAGGCCGAGGTCGCCGACCGCCTCGCCGCGCCGCCCGGCTCGCGCACCTACGGCGTCCCCTCGGCCAAGGCCGCCTGGTACGCCCGGGCGCAGCGCTCGGCGACGATCGGGCGCACCGTCTTCTGGCCGGTGCCCAACGTCGACTCCGCGCTCGTGCGCATCGAGCGGCGCGACCCGCCGTCGAGCACCGCGAGCCGTGAGGAGGTCTTCGCCGTCGTCGACGCCGCCTTCAGCCAGCGCCGCAAGACGCTGCGCTCGGCCCTCGCGGCCTGGGCCGGGTCCGCCGAGCGAGCCGCAGCCGCCGTCACCGCTGCGGGGCTGGACCCGACGCTGCGTGGCGAGCGCCTCGGCATCACCGACTTCGCCCGGATCGCCGAGCGCCGGGGGCCGGACGCATGAGCTACCCACCCGGCGCCGTCTGCGTCCGCGCCCCCGGGAAGATCAACCTCGCCCTGCGTGTGGGTGCCCCGGACGACGACGGGTACCACCCCCTGGCCACCGTCTTCCAGGCGGTCAGCCTCCACGAGGACGTCATCGCCTCGCCCGCCGAGGGCCTGAGCCTCACCGTCGAGGGCCGCGACGCCGGCCGCGTCCCCACCGACGAGGCCAACCTCGCCCTGCGGGCCGCCCGGCTGCTCCAGGAGCACACGGGCATCACCGCCGGAGCCCACCTGCACATCGTCAAGCAGGTGCCCGTGGCCGGCGGCATGGGCGGCGGGTCCGCCGACGCCGCCGCTGCGCTCCTCGCCTGCGACCAGCTGTGGGACGCCGGGCTGGACCGGGAGCAGCTCGTCCAGCTCGCCCGCCGGCTCGGCGCCGACGTGCCCTTCGCGCTCACCGGCCTCACCGCGATCGGCTCCGGCCGCGGCGACGTCCTCACCTCCGCCATGGTCGGCGGCAGCTACCACTGGGTCCTCGCCCTCCAGGACGAGGGGCTGTCCACCCCCGAGGTCTTTGCCGCCTTCGACGACGACGGCGGCACCCACGCGCCACCGCCGCACCTGGACGACGCGCTGCTCGCCGCCCTGCGCGGCGGGGACCCGCTCGAGCTCGCCCGCCACCTCACCAACGACCTCGAGGAGGTCGCCCTCGACCTGCGCCCCGAGCTCGGCGACGTCATCGCCGCGGCCGACCGCGCCGGTGCGCTGGCCGCGGTGCTCTCCGGGTCGGGCCCCACGGTCGCCGCGCTGGCCATCGACGAGCGGCACGCCCGCTCCGTGGCCGCCGTCGTCCAGGAGGCCGAGGTGGCCCGCGAGGTCCTCGTCGTCACCGGCCCCGTCCCCGGCGCCCGCGTCCTCGAGCGGGTGTCCGGCTCCTAGACCGCGCGCGACGGGCGGACCGGTCCCGGGTAGGGTGGTCCGCGGCGTGCCGGGAAGTCTGGTCGGCGGGCGGTCCAGCGACCGCTCCTCCTCTGCCCCGACCCCACGACAGGACCTCATGCCCTCCGTCACCGCTGCCCTCCGGTCGCCCCGCGCCGGCGCGCTCCTCCTGCTGATCGCGGCCGTCCTCGGGCTGCTCGCCGCGAACTCCCCGCTCGGTCCCTCGCTCAGCGAGCTGCAGGACACCTCCCTGTCCGTGCCCGGCACCGCCATCAGCCTGAGCGTCGGCCACTGGATCAGCGACGGCCTGCTCGCCGTCTTCTTCTTCGTCGTCGCCATCGAGCTGCGCCACGAGCTCACCGCCGGTGAGCTCAACAGCCCGTCCAAGGCCATGCGGCCGGCCATCGCCGCCTTCGGCGGTGTGCTCGTCCCGATCGCGGTCTTCCTGCTCGTGGCCGCCGGCTCGGGCCTCGAGGACGGCTGGCCCATCCCCACGGCCACCGACATCGCCTTTGCGCTCGGCATCCTCGCCATGTTCGGCCGCGGGCTGCCCACCCGGCTGCGCGTGTTCCTCCTCGCGCTCGCGATCCTCGACGACATCATCGCGATCCTCATCATCGCCGTCTTCTTCACCACCGACCCGAGCCTCGGTCTCATCGCCGCAGCGGCGGCCGGCACGGTCGTGTTCGCCCTCCTCAGCCGGCGCCTCGGCGGCCGAGGGCACGTCGTCGTCGTCCTGCTCATGATCGTCGTCGCCCTCGTCACCTGGGGGCTCGTCGTCCTGTCCGGGGTGCACGCGACCATCGCCGGCGTGGCCCTGGGCCTCGTCATGGCGGCCCGCCCCGCCGACCGGACCAGGCACGCCCTCGAGCCCTTCTCCAACGGCGTCGTCCTGCCGGTCTTCGCCTTCTCCGCCGCGCTCGTCGTCATCCCCTCCGTCCCGCTCAGCGAGCTGTCCCCGGCGTTCTGGGGCATCGCGCTCGCGCTGCCGGTCGGCAAGGTCGTCGGCATCATGCTCGGCGGCTGGCTGGGCGCCCGGCTCGTCCGGGCGGGCGGGACCACCCTCGGCGGGCAGGAGCTGCTCGCGGCGGGAGCGCTCGGCGGCATCGGCTTCACCGTCTCGCTCCTCATGAACGAGCTCGCCTACGCCGACGTGCCGGCCGTCGCGGACGAGGGCACCCTCGCGGTGCTCGTCGGCTCGGGCATCTCGATGGTCATCGCCGCCGTCGTCGTCAGCCGCCTCGCCCGTGGCTACCGGAAGCGCGAGGCGCTCACCGGGGCCTGAGACGGACGGGCGCGAGGGGCACCTACCCTTGACGGGTGGCACATCTTCTCGGGGCCGAGGCCCTGCACCTGGAGTACCCGACGCGCGTCGTCTTCGACTCGGTCAGCCTCGGCGTGGACGAGGGGGACCGCATCGGCATCGTCGGTCGCAACGGTGACGGCAAGTCGAGCCTCCTCGGCATGCTCGCGGGACGCATCGAGCCCGACGGCGGTCGGGTCACCCGCCGCGGCGGCGTGCAGATGGGCGTCCTCGACCAGAGCGACACCCTGGACCCGGCGCTCACCGTGGGCCACACGATCGTCGGGGACCGTCCCGAGCACGAGTGGGCCGGGGACGCCCGGGTGCGCGACGTCATCGACGGTCTCGTCTCCGACCTGCCCTGGGACGCCACCGTCGGCACGCTGAGCGGCGGGCAGCGGCGCCGCGTCGCGCTCGCCACGCTCCTCGTGGGGGAGTGGGACGTCATCGCTCTTGACGAGCCCACCAACCACCTCGACGTCGAGGGCATCAGCTGGCTCGCGGCCCACCTCAAGCGCCGGTGGGCCGCCAGTGCCGGCGGCCTGCTCGTCGTCACCCACGACCGCTGGTTCCTCGACGAGGTCGCGACGATGACGTGGGAGGTTCACGACCGCGTCGTCGAGCCCTTCGAGGGCGGCTACGCGGCCTACGTGCTGCAGCGCGTGGAGCGCGACCGGCAGGCCGCCGTCATCGAGGGCAAGCGGCAGAACCTCATGCGCAAGGAGCTCGCCTGGCTGCGTCGTGGCGCTCCGGCGCGCACCTCCAAGCCGAAGTTCCGCATCGACGCCGCGAACCAGCTCATCTCGGACGTGCCGCCCCTGCGGGACCGCACCGAGCTGTCCCGCCTCGCCACCGCCCGGCTCGGCAAGGACGTCGTCGACCTTCTCGACGTGTCGGTGTCCTTCGGCGACCGGGAGGTCCTACGTGACGTCGAGTGGCGCATCGCCCCGGGCGAGCGGACCGGCATCCTCGGGGCCAACGGCGCCGGGAAGTCCACCCTCCTCGCGCTCGTCGCCGGCACGCTCGAGCCGACGTCGGGGCGGGTCAAGCGCGGCAAGACGGTGCGGTTGTCGATGCTCGACCAGCAGTTCACCGAGCTGCAGGAGATCGCCGGCGACCGGGTCCGCGAGGTGCTCGCCCGTACCCGCACGAGCTACGTCGTCGACGGCAAGGAGATGACGCCGGCGCAGCTGCTCGAGCGGCTCGGCTTCGCCCGGGAGCACCTGTCCGCCCGGGTGGGGGAGCTGTCCGGCGGCCAGAAGCGCCGCCTCCAGCTGCTCCTCATCCTGCTCTCCGAGCCCAACGTCCTCATCCTCGACGAGCCGACCAACGACGTCGACACCGACATGCTCGCCGCGATGGAGGACCTCCTCGACTCCTGGCCCGGCACGCTCATCGTCGTCTCCCACGACCGCTACCTCCTCGAGCGGGTCACCGACCAGCAGTACGCCGTCATGGACGGGCGGATGCGCCACGTGCCGGGGGGTGTGGACGAGTACCTCGAGCTGCGGCGTCGTGAGCAGGACGCGAGCGGTGCCGTGGCGGACACCGCGCCGAAGGACCAGCCGCGCAGCGCGGAGCTGCGCGCCACCCGCAAGGAGATTGCCGCCGCCGAGCGGCGGATGGAGAAGCTGGCCGCCCAGGTCGAGCGGCTGCACGCGAGGATGGCCGCCCACGACCCGAACGACTACGGCGGGCTGTCCGCCCTCGGCGAGGAGCTGCGCGCCCTCGAGGCGCAGGTGGCCGAGGAGGAGGAGCGCTGGCTCGAGCTCTCCGAGCTCGTCGAGTAGCTCAGCCGTCCAGCGGCAGCAGGAGCCGGCGCAGGAGGCTGGTGAGCTGCTCCGCCTCGGCCGGGTCGAGCTCGGACAGCAGCTCCTGCTCGGACAGGAGCAGGTCGGCCATGGCGGCGTCGACCGTCTCCTTGCCCCGCGGGGTGAGGCGGACGAGGACGACGCGGCGGTCCGTGGTCCCGACGGCCCGGACGACGTAGCCGTGGGCCACCATCCGGTCGATGCGGTTCGTCATCGTCCCCGAGGACACGAGCGTCTCGTTGAGCAGCCGGCCTGCCGTCAGCTCGTAGGGCTCGCCGGCGCGGCGCAGCGCGGACAGGACGTCGAACTCCCAGCCCTCGAGGGCGTGGTCGATGAAGACCCGGCGGCGGGCGAGGTCGAGGCGGCGCGAGAGGCGCGAGACCCGGGAGAAGACGTGCAGCGGCCGGGGGTCGAGGTCGGGGCGCTCCCGCCCCCACGCCGCAACGATGCGGTCGACCTCGTCCTGGCCCTGAAGCATGTCTCGAGATTACTCGACATCGAGATATACGGGTGGAGGCCCAGGTCCCGCCCCGCGCGCCCCGATGGGGGAGTGGACACGGCAGAACGCGAGAGCCGGATTCCTCGTGGGGAGGAGTCCGGCTCTCGGCGAGGAGGCGGCGGTGTCAGCCGCGCAGGGCGTCGGTGAGCTTCATCCGGCCACCGGTGTGGAGGACGCCCCGGCGGTAGACCCGCCCGGCGATCCACACGAGCACCGGGATGGTCACCAGCGCGATGCCGATGGACAGGAGCATCTCCCAGGTCTCCACGCCGCCGAACACCTGACGCACCGGCATCATGAAGGGGGAGAAGAACGGGACCTGCGACAGGACGCGGACCACCGTGCTGTCCGGGTCGTTCGTCACCATGAACATCGCCAGGTAGTACGGGACGAACATGAGGAACATGAGCGGCGTGGTGACCGCCCCGATCTCCTCCTGGCGCGAGATGAGCGCGGCGAAGCCGCCGAAGAGCAGTGAGAACACGAAGAAGCCGATGAGGAACCACAGGAGGATGAGGAGGATCGTCCCGCCGAGGTCGATCTCGAAGCCCCCAAGCAGCCCCGTGGTCCAGGCGGGGAGCGCGGCGGCGGCGCTCAGCAGCACCACCTGGGCGAGGCTGACGATGCCGATGCCGAGGATCTTGCCGGCGAGCAGCTCCGATGGCCGGATCGTGGCGAGGAGGATCTCCACGACGCGCGAGGTCTTCTCCTCCACGACACCCATCGCGATGAGCGAGCCGCCACCGATGAGGGCGAAGAGCAGGAGCGAGATCGCCAGCACGGCGACGAGGTACTGCGGGCCGAACTGGTCGGCGTCCTCGTCGGTCTGCACGCTCTGGACCTGCGGGCCGGCCGTCGCGAGCGCCTCGTTGAAGGCCTGCGGGTCCCCGCCGAGCTCACTCACCTGGGCGGCGAGGACGTGCGCCTGGACGGCGCTGGTGACGACGGCGAGGAGCTGCTGGTCGGCCTCCTCCTCGACGAGCATCTCCGGGCGTGCAGGGTCCCCGCCGAGGAAGGCGTCGAGGTCCTCGGTGAGTCGGCGCTCGGCGTCCTCGCGGGGCAGCTGCTCGACGTCGACCGTCGTCCCGAGGGCCGCTCCGGCCGCGACGAGCTGAGGCTCGAGCTCGGCGACGCCGCTCTCGACGGCGACGGTGAAGTCCGCGGCTGCGTCGTCCTCACGGCCGGCGAAGTAGTCCAGGACGAAGATGCCGACGACGATGACGACGACCATGATGGCCAGCGAGATGAGGTTGGACTTCGTGAAGAAGCGCGCCTTGACCTCGCGGCGCGCCACCATCCCGACGTTGGCGAGGGTGGAGTTGCGGCTGGTGCGGTCCTGCTTGCTCATGCTGCGTCCTTCTCCTCGGTCTCGCTGACGACGCCACGGAAGAGGTCGGCGAGCGTGGGCACGACCGGCCCGAACTCGCGGAGCTGCCCGGCGCTCGTGGCGGCGGAGAGCAGCGGCTGCTCGACACCGGCGTCGTGGCCGGTGAGCTCGACGACGACCTCCCGGCCGTCGTCGGACAGCACCCGGGCCCCGGGGACCGTCTGCGCCCAGCCGGGGGTGGTGCCGTCGACGACGGCGCGCCAGCGCGCGTTCGGCGTGCGGCGCAGCTCCTCCTTCGTGCCGACGGCGACCATCTGGCCGGCGCGGACGATGCCGACGCGGTCGCACAGACGCTCGACGAGGTCGAGCTGGTGGGAGGAGAAGATGACGGGGACGCCGGCGGCCGCGCGCTCGGAGAGCACCCCGCTCATGACGTCCACGGCCACGGGGTCCAGGCCGGAGAAGGGCTCGTCGAGGACGAGGATCTCGGGTTCGTGGACGAGCGCGGCGGCGAGCTGCACCCGCTGCTGGTTGCCCAGTGAGAGCTTCTCGACGTCGTCACCGCGACGCGCCTCGACACCCAGGCGCTCGGTCCACTGCTCCATCGCCGTCATGGCCTGCTTCTCGCCCATGCCGTGGAGGCGGGCGAGGTAGACGAGCTGCTCACCGACCTTCATCTTCGGGTACAGCCCGCGCTCCTCGGGCATGTAGCCGACCCGCCGGCGCATGTCGAGGTCGAGGGGCTGCCCCTTCCACCGCACCTCGCCGGAGTCGGCGGCGAGCACGCCGAGGGCGATGCGCATCGCCGTCGTCTTGCCGGCACCGTTGGATCCGACGAAGCCGAAGATCTCTCCACCCTCGACGGCGAAGGTGAGGTCGGTGAGGGCGCGCAACGTGCCGTACGCCTTGGTGAGATGGTCGAACTCGAGCTGTGGCATGGCCTCTTCCGTCGTCGCCGGGCGGGTTCGGGCCAGAGTCTAGGGGACGGGTGTGACGCCCGGAACGCTGCTTCAGTCCGACGCGGAGTCGGGCAGACCGGTCAGCCGCGGACTCTTCTCGAGGGCGGCCAGACCGTTCCACGAGAGGTTGACGAGGTGTGCGGCGACGGTCTGCCGGTCGGGGCGGCGCGCCTCGAGCCACCACTGCCCGGTGAGCGCGATCATCCCGACGAGCATCTGCGCGTAGATGGGCGCCGTGCTCGTCGGCAGCCCGCGACGGCGGAACTGCTCGGCGAGCAGGTGCTCGACCTGCGTGGCGACGTCCCCAATGAGGGAGGAGAAGGTGCCGGTGGCCTGCGCGACGGGGGAGTCGCGCACGAGGATGCGGAAGCCGTCGGTGTTGAGCTCGATGTACTCGAGCAGGGCCAGCGCGG
>NZ_JAMBNZ010000139.1 GCF_023715365.1 Georgenia satyanarayanai | reverse complement strand
ACCTAAACCGATTGACCCTGAAAAGCCGAAATATTCATCGCCGAGACCAAGGCATTAAATTGAGAACTTGGATTAAGTAACGCGCTTAGAGAGTTGAGTGACCACATCACCCCATTTTGAAGCAATGCAAAAAATCTATTGCAAACCTTGTATATAATGTATACATTATATACATTATATACAAAAAAACAAATGACAGAGGTTTTATGTCACAAACAATCCGAATCAACGATGATGCCTACAAAAATCTAGAAAGACTGTCTGAAGGATTTGAAACCCCTAGTGAGACTATTCTTAGGATCACTCACGATTTTGAGTACCAAAAGATATTTAGTCAAATTAATGGGGTTATTGTTGAAAAAATTAACATTATGAAAGATGAAGGCTTGGACCATCAAACAGCTAATATCTTAACCCACT
>NZ_JAMBNZ010000138.1 GCF_023715365.1 Georgenia satyanarayanai | reverse complement strand
GCCCAGGCGCGGGAGGCGGTGAAGATCCTTAACGACCTCGGCACCCCCTGCATCATCCACCAGCCTCGCTACTCGATGTTCGAACGCGGCGTGGAAGAAGGACTACTGGATTTTCTGCAGACGGAAGGGATTGGAAGCATAGCGTTTTCACCGCTGGCCGGCGGGCAACTTACCGACCGCTATCTCAACGGCATTCCGGCCGACTCGCGCGCCGCCAGCAGCAGTCGTTTTCTGCAGCCGGAGCAACTGACTCCAGCCCGATTAGAAAAAATTCGTCAGCTTAACAGGCAGGCGGAAGCGCGTGGGCAGAAGCTGTCGCAAATGGCGCTGGCCTGGGTGTTGCGCGAAGAGAAAGTCACCTCAGTGCTGATCGGCGCCAGCAAAACCGCGCAACTGGATGATGCCGTCGGCATGCTGCAGA
>NZ_JAMBNZ010000137.1 GCF_023715365.1 Georgenia satyanarayanai | reverse complement strand
CGTGAACACGTCGCTGGCCGCGCGCCAGAAGAACGAGGAGCAGATGCGCCGGTTCGTGGCCGACGCCAGCCATGAGCTCCGCACGCCGCTCGCCTCCATCCGCGGTTATTCGGAACTCTCGCTCAAGGCGCTCCGCAAGCCGTCGTCGTCGGCGAACGGTGGGCCCGACGCGATCGAGAGCACGACCTCTTCGCTCGAGCGCATCCAGGCGCAGTCGTTGCGGATGACGCGGCTCGTCGAGGACCTGCTGCTGCTCGCGCGCCTCGATGAGGGCCGTGAACTGGTCTACGGCACGGTCGACCTGACCCAGCTCTCGCTGGAAGGCCTCTCGGACGCACGTCCCACGGCCGCCGACCACCACTGGGTCATCGACGTGCCCGACGAGCCGGTCACGATCCTCGGCGATGCCGGACGCATGCACC
>NZ_JAMBNZ010000136.1 GCF_023715365.1 Georgenia satyanarayanai | reverse complement strand
CTGTCGCGCCGCGATCCGACGCGCTTCGAGGCCGGTGCCCAGGCCTGGCAGCGCGCCTTCGCCGATGCGGGGCTGGGGCTGGACGACCTCTCCTTCGTCGAGACGCATGACTGCTTCACCATCGCCGAGCTGATCGAATACGAGGCCATGGGGCTGGCGCCGCGCATGGCCAGGGCGCGCGCGTGGCGCTGGACGGCATCACCGCGCCGGACGGACGGCTGCCGGTGAACCGTTCCGGCGGGCTGAAGTCCAAGGGGCACCCGGTGGGCGCCACCGGTGTCTCGATGCACGTGATGGCGGCGATGCAGTTGACGGGGCGGGCGGGCGACATGCAGCTTCCCCGCGCCGACCGGGGCGCCGTCTTCAACATGGGGGGCGCCGCCGTCGCCAACTACGTCTCCATCCTGGAGCGCCTGTCGTGAGC
>NZ_JAMBNZ010000135.1 GCF_023715365.1 Georgenia satyanarayanai | reverse complement strand
GATGCAGCGGGTGTTAAGAACCTATGCGCGCATCTCGGACGACGACGATATATTAGACGTGCCAGAAGTGGCAATGCTGTCCAAAAACGTCATGCAGTGGCAAATCTTTGGCTATTTAACCCAGTACCGACAAGCCATTGTGGAGCAGCCGCAACATCCGCTTTATCCATTTTTATCGCCACTGGTTGAAGACAAAGAAGCAGATAGCCCAAATACGACTGGTTTTGCATCTGATACACCAACCACCATTGATAGTTTAAGCTGGGCGAATAACCAATCGCTACTGTCTAATGACGTTATTAGCCAATCTGCTAAATTGCAAACCCAAGATCAACGCATCTGGCAGCTAGCCAGCGATATGGCAAATATGCTCAATCGCTATATGACCTATCGTCCGCAGTGGCTCAGTAATTGGGGGCAAGACA
>NZ_JAMBNZ010000134.1 GCF_023715365.1 Georgenia satyanarayanai | reverse complement strand
CTCTCTATGCGAATGAATTTGAAGAACATCGGCCTGATTGCCGCGGGCCTCGCCACGGGCGTGTTCGCCACGCTGCAGGTTTCCGCATCGGCCGAGCAGACCGCCACGGCGCCGCTTCCCCTCGACCAGCTCCGCCTGTTCGCGGAGGTATTCGGGCAGATCAAGCGCGAGTACGTCGAACCGGTCGACGACAAGAAGCTGCTGACGGCGGCGATCAAGGGCATGGTGTCGAGCCTCGATCCGCACTCGTCATTCCTCGACAAGACCGACTATGACGAGCTGCAGGAGCAGACGAAGGGCCGCTTCGCGGGTCTCGGCATCGAGATCTCGCAGGAAGACGGCCTCGTCAAGGTGATCTCGCCGATCGAGGACACCCCCGCGTTCCGCGCCGGCATCCGTCCGGGCGACCTGATCACGCGCATCAACGA
>NZ_JAMBNZ010000133.1 GCF_023715365.1 Georgenia satyanarayanai | reverse complement strand
ATCGATATACTAAAACCATACTGGCGCAGTTTTGATAGCATCACCTGCGCTTTTAATTCATCTTGAATGTTGCAGACTTCCGTGATTTCAAAACTGATTAATTGGTCAAGCCAACTATATTGCTGTATCGTCCCTTCAATAAACTCAATAAATTTGTCATTAATCAATTGACGACTATCAATATTGATACAGATGAGGCAGTTATAGCCCATCTCACGCCATGTCAAAATCTGCTCAATACAAGCTAAAACAATTTTTTCAAATAGCGCCTGCGATGACTTATCGAGCACCTCCGCCAAAAAATCGTTGGGATAGAGAAGTCCAAGGGTGGGATGCTCCCAGCGCACCAGCGCTTCAAACATCGGCATGTCAGGCTGTGCAAACTCTAACTTAGGCTGAAAGTAGGGCAAAATTTGCTGTTTTAATAA
>NZ_JAMBNZ010000132.1 GCF_023715365.1 Georgenia satyanarayanai | reverse complement strand
AGTGGCCTTCGCGAATAAAATTACAGGCCGCCAGCTGAGTGGAAGGGACGTTGGTCCCGCTGGCGGCGTACTTCATCTGTAGCAGCTTGTCGTAGTAGCGCCCGGGGGCGATCCAGCCGATACGCAGCCCGGGGGCGATGGTTTTGGTAAAGGAGCTGCAGAGCATCACCCGGCCGTCGATATCCCAGGAGTGGATCGTGCGCGGGCGCGGGTATTCGGTGGCCAGCTCGCCGTAAATATCATCCTCGAAAATAACGATATCGTAGCGTTGGGCAAGGTTCAGCACCGCGCGCTTGCGGGCGTCCGGCATGATAAAGCCCAGCGGGTTATTGCAGTTTGGCACGAGGATCACCCCTTTGATCGGCCACTGATCCAGCGCCAGCTCCAGGGCCTCGATGCTGATCCCGGTTTCCGGATCGGTGGGGATC
>NZ_JAMBNZ010000131.1 GCF_023715365.1 Georgenia satyanarayanai | reverse complement strand
CCTCGATCTCGTCAGCATGGTCCTCGGCAGCCTGGCGCCCCTTATCCGGGTCAGCGCCGGCTCCCAAACCTCGAGTGAGGTCCCTGCCGATGTCAAGCTTAACGTCGGCGTCGCTCGTGAGGAGGGCCTGGGCATCGGTGTTGACGGCGAGGAACTCGACTCCCTTGAGCCCCGCCTCGATCATGCGGTTCACGGCATTGCAACCGCCACCGCCTACCCCCACGACCTTGATCACGGCGAGGTAGTTCTGGGATGGAATAGCCACTGGAGTTCTGCCTCACTCTTGTCTGACGGACCGGTCTAGGGGCAAGGCTATGAGCACGTCAAAAGGGTGTCCAACGCTGCAGCCAACCTTGACCTTGACCCTCAACCGTAGCTTGAGACTACTCAGCGAGAGGTCGGATGCTCAGGGGACGAGACGTCATAACG
>NZ_JAMBNZ010000130.1 GCF_023715365.1 Georgenia satyanarayanai | reverse complement strand
GTCCATTCGCTGATCACGCGGCCGACCGGGCCGGGCTGCGCCGCGATCTCCTCCAACCCCCGGGCCATAGCCTCGACCCGGGCGGGGTTGAGGGTCAGCCGGTCGCGGAAGGCGTCGGTCAGCCCCTGCGCAGTGTCCAGGTCGGCGGCATTGGCCTCCAGGATGGCGTCCTGCCGCCGCCGCAGCGCCGCCGCCGCCGCGCGCAGCGCCGCGTCCCGCGCCGGCCCTGGCAGACGCGCCAGAACCCGCGCGGCGGCGCGGGCGTCACGGGCGGCATCGGCGAGCTGGGCGGAGGCGCTGTCGGGCATGGCGTTCATGGTGCTGCGGGGTTAGCGCGTCCGGCGGCGGCGCGAAAGCTGGCGCATGACAGAGTCGTGGCAAACGGGACCAGGAAAGTCCCGGACAGGCACTTCCGGGACGGAATAGAAA
>NZ_JAMBNZ010000013.1 GCF_023715365.1 Georgenia satyanarayanai | reverse complement strand
CTCCCCGGCCATCGACTCCGCGTCGAACAGATCCCGCTGATCCCGCGATCTCCCCTGCATGCACCAATCGTTCCCGACCGCCGCCCGCACACCGGTCAGGGACACGCATTCTTCAGCAGTCTCCTAGCCGCGAAGCTTTCTGAGCCTTCGGCGCCGCCAGATGCCTCTGCCCGTGGTCGGGTCAGTAGCCCGAGCTGCTGGTGACGACGGCGAACAACGCGGTGACGGCGAGAAAGGCCAGGACGATCTGCCCGATGCCCCACACGAGGGCGATCCAGCCGAGGACCTTGCCGGCGGTGGCCGGCTTGTTCATCTTCTCGGCCTTGGAGGCCTGCCAGATGGCGAGCGGCCCGAAGACGACTCCGGCGAAGAACACGCCGATGATGCCGAAGATGAGGGAGGCCTGGGCCGCCTTGTCGGCGAGCATCGCGTCCGGTGAGTACGTGGTGTGCACCGGATCGCCGCGGTAGACGGGCATCCCGCCCTGCGCGTGCGGCGGTGGGGGCGGAGGGAATTGCTGGGACATGGCACTCGCCTTCAGGGAGAGGGAGTCGAGACGGTCGGTTCGCCCGGTCGTGGAGGAGTGAACGGCAGCACCGGTACCGTCGCAGGCTGTGAGGATCATGGTAGTCAGGCGCGTGCAGGGGCACGGCCGAACTAGTTGACCTCGACGTCCACCGAGTGCCACCCGCTGGCTCCGTCCGGCGCGGGCGGGGCGAGGCGCTCGGTCTGGACCTCACCGTCCCCGTCGGTCGCCCGCACGGTGAGCGTGTGCTCCCCGGGCTCGGCGTCCCACTCGAGCATCCACATCCGCCAGGAGTCGACGGTGGGCTCGGCGGCCAGGGTGGCCGGCCGCCACTCACCGTCGTCCACGCGGACCTCGACGGCGGAGATGCCGCGGTGCTGGGCCCACGCGACGCCGGCGACGACGGTGCGCCCGGCGTCGATCGGTCCGCGGCGGGGGACGTCGATGCGGGAGGCCGTCTTGATCGGGCCGCGCTCGGACCAGCCGCGCGGAGTCCAGTAGCCCTCGTCCTTGGCAAAGCTCGTCACCTCGAGGTCGACGACCCACTTCGTCGCCGACACGTACCCGTACAGCCCCGGCACGACCATCCGCACCGGGAAGCCGTGCTGAGGTGGCAGCGGCTCGCCGTTCATCCCGACGGCGAGGAGAGAGCTGCGCTCGTCGGTGAGCGCCTCGATCGGGGTGCCGGCGGTCCAGCCGTCGGCGCTCGTCGAGAGCACCATGTCCGCCTCCGGCAGCGGGCGGGCGCGGGCGAGGAGCTCGCGCACCGGCCAGCCCGTCCACACCGCGTTGCCGGCGAGGTTCCCGCCCACGTAGTTCGACACGCACGCGAGCGTCACCAGCGCCTCGACCATCGGCTGGTCGAGCAGCTCGGCCATGTCGATCTCGACCTCCTGCTCCACCATGCCATGCACCCGCAGCCGCCACGTCGCCGGGTCCACCTGCGGCACGGTGAGTGCGGTGTCGATCCGGTAGAAGTCGTCGTTGGGCGTGCGGTACGTCGTTTGCCCCGGCACACCCTGGTCCGCGGCCGCGGGGACGGTCACCGGCGCGGCGACGCGGGGCACGACGAACGCGTCCCGGGCTGCCCGCACCGCCTCGCCCGCGCCGCTGAGGACGCGCCCGGCGACGATGCCGAGCACGCCCAGCACCGCGAGAGACCCACCGCCGACGAGCACCGAGCGGCGCGTGAGGTCGCCCGGCATCCCGATCTCCGTCGTCGTCGTGACGTCGCGGTTGAACCAGGCGAGGACGAGGGCGCCGACGACGACGCCGGCGACCGTGGGCAGCGCGTCGCTCGCCGTCGCGCCGGGCCGGCTCAGCACCGCCGCCACGCCGGTCAACCCCACGAGCGCAAACGTCACCAGCCCGGCCGCGAGTGACCGTCGCGCAAGGAGGCCGATGCCCGCGCACGCGGCGAGGAGCACGAGGGCCATGCCGACGAACAGGGCGGTCTTGTCCGCCGTGCCGAACGTCGCCACGGCGACATCCTTGAGCCACGGCGGGGTGAGGTCGACGAAGGCGTCGGCGACGGCGAGCAGGGGCGAGGGCGTCCCCGTCACCGTCGTCGCACGGGACAGCAGGCCGGCCAGCAGCTCGGCGGCGCCGAGTGTCACCGCGCCTGCGACCAGTCCGGCGAGCGCGGCCGCACCGCGCGAGCGTCTCATCACCCGACCATGGTCCACCGTCCTGCCCCGGCATGCTCAGGCGCGAGCGTCGACCACCCAATCGAATCCGAGGCCCAGCAGAAAACGGTCAGATGTCAAGAGGCGGAGCTGGTCGGTGGCGGCCTGCGCGAGGAGCATCCGGTCGAAGGGGTCGTGCCTGCTCAGGGCGGGGAAGTCGAGCAGCCCGGCGGCGTGGTCTGCTCGGAACGGGAGCTCGCCCAACCCGGCGCGTTGAGCGCCGGCCGAGACATCCCCCGGCACGTCGATCCGACCGAGCATGTGCTTGATGGTGATCTCGAGAACAGACACCGCGGAGAAGTGCGCTGGCCGCGACGCCGCCAGCAAAGCCCGGGCGCGGGCGCCCAACTCGTCTTGGCCGGCGAGCACCCACAGGAGGGCGTTCGTGTCGAGGAGAACGCCGGTCACGACGTCGGATCGCCGTAGAACAGGGCTTGGACCTCGTCGTCCGGTCCGTCGAAGACATCGGGATCGACGCGGAAGTCTTGCCAGCCCTCGACACCGATGACGACCTCGGGCCCCCGGTGCGGGACGAGGTCAACGACCGGCTTTCCCGCCCGCGCGATGGTCACCGGCTCTCCGGCGAGAACGGCTTCGATGAGGCGAGAGAGCTGACTCTTCGCCTCGTGCACGTTCATCTGGACCATGTGACCAGCGTAGGGACATGGGCTAAGTTTGGCTAGGCCCGACATCCGCTGTCCGCTGGCGGCAGGGCGGCTTAGCATGGGCGGATGGCAGGTAGCACGGCGTCCACGGGACTGGCGCGATGAGGGCCTCGCAGCGTTCCGCCGTCGCGCCGTTCCAGGTCATGTCGATCCTCGACCGCGTCGCCCATCTGCGCGCCGCGGGCCGCGACGTCATCTCCCTGTGTGCGGGCGAGCCCTCCGGTGGCGCGCCCCGCGCCGTGCGCGAGCTCGCCGCGAGCACCCACGCCGGCGGCCACGCCCTCGGCTACACCAGCGCGCTGGGCCTGCACGAGCTGCGCGAGGCGATCGCCGTTCACTACCGGCGCTGGTACGGGCTCGAGGTGCCGCCCCAGCAGGTCGCCGTCACCACCGGGTCCTCCGGCGCGTTCATGCTCACCTTCCTCGCTGCATTCGACCCGGGCGACGTCGTCGTCCTCGCCCGTCCCGGGTACCCGGCCTACCGCAACATCCTCCAGACGCTGGGGTGCCGGGTGGTGGAGGTGGACTGCGACGCGCAGGTCGGCTTCCAGCCCACGCCCGAGATGCTCGACGGCGTGCTCGCCACACACGGGAGGGTCGCCGGGCTCGTCATCGCCTCCCCGGCGAACCCGACCGGCACGATGATCGACCGTGACCGGATGACGGCGCTCGCCGCCTGGTGCACCGAGCACGACGTGCGCCTGGTGAGCGATGAGATCTACCACGGCATCACCTACCCGGCCGACCCCGCAGCCCCCGACGCACGCGGCGTGTGCGCGTGGGACGTGCCGGGTGCACAGTCCGCCGTCGTCGTCTCCTCCTTCTCGAAGTACTGGGGGATGACGGGGTGGCGCCTGGGGTGGGCGCTGCTGCCCGCCGACCTCGCCGGCGCCGTCGACGCGCTCGCCGGGAACGTCGCCCTGTGCCCGCCCGCCCCGGCCCAGTACGCCGCCCTCGGCGCCTTCTCCGAGGAGACCTACGCCGAGGCCGACGCGCGCGTCGCCGACCTCGCCGCCACCCGCACCGTCCTGCTCGACGACGTGCCCCGCCTGGGGTGGGGACCCATCGCGCCCGCTGACGGTGCGTTCTACCTCTACGCGGGGCTGGCGGAGCGACTGGGCGGGTACGCATCCTCGGTCCAGTGGTGCGCGGCACTGCTCGAGCAGGAGGGGGTCGCCGTCGTACCCGGTGTGGACTTCGACGGCGCTCGCGGGCGCGAGTACGTGCGACTGTCCTTCGCGGCCGGTGCCGACGCCGTCCGTGAGGCCGTGCGGCGCATCGAGCGCTTCCAGGGGACGTGAGTCAGCGGCGGATGCCCAGACTGTCGCGGCGGTCCCCGTCCCAGTCGCCCACGAGGGTGGTGTCCTCGGTCCGGCCGTAGACGAGCACGCGGTCGGCGGCACCGCCGCGGATGGTGTTGGCGAGGTAGTAGGTGCGGCCCCGGCGCACGGCGAAGGTGTCCACGCCGTCTCCGTCCCAGTCGCCGACGTAGACGTCGTCGCGGGGGCGGCCGTAGGTGATGACGGCGTCGGCGTTCCCGCCCTTGATGGCGTTCTTGACGTAGTAGGTGCCACCGCGGCGCACCGCGAAGGTGTCGCGACCGTCGCCGTTCCAGTCACCGACCAGGACGTCGTCGCCGGGACGGCCGTAGCTGATGACGTGGTCCGCGGCGCCCCCGGTGACGGAGTTCTTCACGTGGTAGGTGCTGCCGCGGCGCACGGCGAAGGTGTCCACGCCGTCGCCGTCCCAGTCGCCCACGTAGACGCGGTCCCCGGGCCTGCCGTAGCTGATGGTCCGCGTCGCAGGGCCGGCGCCGGCGTGGTCGCGGATGTAGAAGGTGCTGCCCACCCGGTAGGCGAGCGTGTCGGTGCCGTCACCGTTCCAGTCACCGACGTAGACGCGGCTCGTGTTGGTGCCGTACCGGTACACGCTGCTCGCGCTACCGCTGAAGCTGTTGGCCAGGTGGAACTGGTTGCCGCTGCCCCCGATGCCGCCGTCGTCGATCGTCCCGGGGACGGAGCCGGCAGGCGGGCCGGCCGGTGTGCTGCCCGGCCGCGCCGTGGTGGTGAGAGTCTTGCCGGAGTAGGCGGCGAAGTTCTGGGTGCCGTAGGGCATGGCGCCGAAGTCGGGGTCGTTGCGGTAGGCGATGCCGATGCCGATGTGCGTGAAGCGGGCGTCGAACATGTTCGCGTAGTGGCCCGGGGAGTTGTACCAGCCGCGGTACATGGCCTCCGGGGTTTGGTACCCGTAGGCGACGTTCTCACCGGCGCACGTCCAGCCCGTGGGAATCTGCTTGGAGTAGCTCGGGTTGTGCGACATCCGGCTCGCGCCCGCCATCTTGCCCGACCACGAGCGTGCGACGGAGTCGAGCTCGGTGGCGCGCTGGACGGGACGCAGGCCCTTGTCGCGGCGATCGGCGTTGAGGAGCTGGAGGATGCGGTCCTCGAAGCGGGCGGCGTCCGTCTCGGTGGCGGAGGCAGGCACCGCGGACAGGCACGTGATGACGAGCAGGACTGCGAGGAAAGCCGTCGCGGCGCGGGCGAGACGGGCGGGCGAAGAGATGTGGCCGATCACGGGAGTAGTGACTTCCTGCCGACGTGGCACCCGACTTCGACGGGTGTGCTGACGTCCTTGCCATCGGCACGGTCGTCGCTCAAATGAGGTGGTGTGGCGGGACTCTCCGCAGACGCGGTGGGCGCCCGGCGGCTGTGCAGCGCTTCCTCGTCTCCGAGGGCTTGCCGCAGTTCAGGGACCTCCGACTGCAGCGGCTCGGGCCGATGGTTGCCACGGCGGCTGGATCGCGCAGGCAGGCTCGGGAGTCGCAGCCAACTCAGGGCGGTGGGTGAAGATCAGCGAGGAGTCGAAAAGGTCGGCCGGGTCTCCGAGGTCGCCTGGTCGAAGGTGCAGGCGACCTCGCAGACGATCGCGCGGACTCAGGGGTATGCCTTGCGTCAGCTCGACGCACTGGCGGAGAAGCTCGAGCGCAAGAACAAGATGGGCGGCATCGCGGCGGACGGTGGTCAAGGCGGCCGAGGCCAAGGTGGAGGAGTGCCTCGCAGTCCTGGCGCGCTGCTTCCAGCTGCAGGACGGCATCGCCGTGCTCGAGCTCGACCGTGTGCTCGACGCGTCGCCGTCAGGGCAGCGGCGCCTGCTTCATGAGGAGTGAGGAGTAGAGGTTGACGATCCGCACGCCGTCTAGCCAGTCGGTGAGGCGGGCGGCCTCGGCGTCGAGGGCGGACCGTGCGTCCGCGCCGACGTCGCGGTGCAGGACCACCTTGGCCGCGCCGTCGCCGTCCTGGACCCAGGCGCCGACGATGCGCCCGTCCCACCACGCGGTGGTGCCGGCGTTGCCGTTGGAGTCGAAGAGGTAGGGGACGTCCTCGGGGTCGAGGTAGAAGCCCCGGCCCTTCCATCCCATGGTCGTGGGATCGAGGGTGGGCAGGAGCGCGGCCCAGGGCTCGGGGGCGGGGACCGGGGCCTCGTCCTCGGGCAGCACCCAGCCGACCTGCCCGCCGTCGAGGCGCACCTCCACGGCGGCGAGGGCGGCGAGCGCGGCGCGGGCGGCAGACTTCGTGGACCCGAGCCACCACTGCACGTCCTCGACGGTGCCGGGGCCGAAGGTGGCCAGCCAGCGGCGGACGATCTCGGCGTAGCCCTCCTCGGCGGACAGGGGAGTGGGCTGCTCGCCGAGCCAGGTCTCGGTGAGGGTCCAGGTCGGGCGGCCGGTGCGCCAGTGGCTCGCGTTGCGTGCGCGCACGATGCGGCCCTCCGCGCCGAGCATGGTGAGCACACGCGGGGCGATCTGGAAGGTGCCGCCGTACTTCTTGTCGAGGTCGACGGTGATCTGGCCGGTCAGCTCCGCCACCTGCTCCCGGATGTCGCGCGCCGACAGCGGACCGGACGTGGCGAGGTGGGCGAGGACGGCGCTCGCGGCAGCGTCGAGCCAGGCTGCGCCGTCGTCGGCGATCGCGTACTTTTCCACGTCACGCACAATGACGCGGCGCTGCTCAGCGGCGACGCGGGCGGAGGCGCTGCCGAGCGTGGCCGGAAGCAGGTCACGCGGGAAGACGAAGAGCGTACGGCGCATCGCGAGCTGCTTGACGAGGCTGCGGTCCTCGTACAGCGCGCGCTCGACGCCCTCGGGGGAGACGTCGTCGGTGCGGGCGTGCACGGCGAGGTGGACGGTCGCGGGCTCGGTGGAGTGGAGGACCGTCATCGCGCGGGTGACTGCGACGGGGTCCGCAAGGCGGTGGGCCGGGTGCAGGCCGTGGCGGATGGCGAGCCGGCTGCGGCGCTCGGTGTCGTCGATGTGGCGCATGGGGGACCACTATGCCGGGGCGGGGGAGCGCTCGCGGTCACGCGGTCGGCCCTGCGCCTGCCGACGCGCTCGTGTAGACAGTCCCCATGCCACTTGAAGGCGAGTACGCACCCAGCCCGAGCGACCGCGCACGCGAGCAGGCCGAGCTGTACGAGCGGAGCGACGGCCAGGAGGGCAACACGCTCGGTGGGCGGCCCGTCGTCATCCTCACCAGCCGCGGCGCCAGGACGGGCAAGCTGCGCAAGACGCCCCTCATGCGGGTGGAGCACGAGGGCAGCTACGCCGTCGTCGCCTCGATGGGGGGGGCGCCGAAGCACCCTGTCTGGTACTTCAACGTCGTGGCCGACCCGCACGTCGAGCTGCAGGACGGCGCGGCGAGGTGGGACATGCAGGC
Organism: Georgenia satyanarayanai; assembly: GCF_023715365.1. Lineage (GTDB taxonomy): Bacteria > Actinomycetota > Actinomycetes > Actinomycetales > Actinomycetaceae > Oceanitalea > Oceanitalea satyanarayanai_B. The sequence goes on along the minus strand of NZ_JAMBNZ010000013.1, from coordinate 79,164 downwards.
GCGCGAGGTCACCGGCGCCGAGAAGGAGGAGTGGTGGGACCGCTGCGTCCAGGCCTACCCGCCGTACGCCGAGTACCAAGAGCGCACCGACCGCGAGATCCCGGTCTTCGTCCTCGAGCGGATGGCGTGATGTCCACGCTGCGCACCGTGGCCCGCCTCGCCCTGGGCGCCGCGATGATCGGCGCCGGGGTCGGCCACCTCACCGTCCTGCGCGAGGAGTTCCAGGCGCAGGTGCCCAACTGGTTCCCCCTCGACGAGGACTTCACCGTCCTCGCCTCCGGCGTCGTGGAGATCGCGCTCGGCGCTGTGTTCGTTGCGCTGCCGCGGCACAAGCGTGTCATCGGGGCGGTGCTGGCGGTGTTCTTCGTCCTCGTCTTCCCGGGGAACGTCGCCCAGTACCTCGAGGCAAAGGACGGCTTCGGCCTCGACACCGACGAGAAGCGCCTGGGCCGCCTGTTCTTCCAGCCGGTGCTCATCCTGTGGGCGCTCTACGGCGGCGGTCACCTGCGTCGGCGCGAGCGGGTGGAGCTCACCGACTCCTGACCACCTCGGGCATGTGCCACAAGGGCGATTCGGAGTGATCGATCAGAGGCGATGATCAAGCCCGGGGGCATGATCCGAGCCTGAGCAAGCCTGATCTCACCCCCTTTGTGGCACATGCCCCGCCTGGCGCGGGCGCCGGCGCGGCAGACCTGCTGCCACGGCGCCCGCCACGGCGATGATCGTCACCGCCGCCACCACCGTCGCGCCCCACGCGCCCACCTCCCACGCCTGGCCGAGCAGCACCCCGCCCACCGACGAGCCCGCGTAGTACGCGAGCGTGTACGTGCCCGAACCGTCGGAGGGCCGCGGGCTCAGCCGTGCCGACGCCGCGGACGCGACGGCGTGCACCATGAAGAAGCCGGCGGCCACGACCGCGAGCCCCACCCACACGAGCACGACCGAGTCCGGCACGGTGAGCACTACCCCAGCCGCGCACGCGGCCAGCCCGGTGAGCGCCGTCGTGCGCAGACCGAAGCGCCGCTCCAGGCGGCCCGCGAGCGACGACGTCGCCGTCCCTGCGAGGTAGGTGAGGTAGAACATCGAGCCCACCCCGGTGCCGAGGAGGAACGGCGGGGCGTGGGTGCGGTAGGCGATGACGTTGTAGACGCCCACGAACATCGCCATCCCCAGCCCACCGAGCAGGTAGACCCGGACCCGGGCCGGGCGGGCGCCGTCGTCGCCCTCGCGGGGCGCCTGGTCGGGACGGACGCCGACGGCGGACCCGCGGGGCAGGAGCACCGCGGCCGCCGCCGTCAGCGCCGCTGCGGCAAGGGCGACGACGAGCATCGCGGTGCGCCACGTCGTCAGGTCCGCGACGACGCCACCCACCACACGCCCGCCCATCCCACCGACCGTCGTCCCGGCGATGTAGAGTCCCGCGACCCGCGTGACCCACCCGGGCGCGACGTTCTCCGTCACCCATGCCAGCGCGGCGGCCGGGACCGCCGCCATCGCCGCTCCCTGGACGGCGCGGGCGAGCAGCATGAGAGCGAAAGTCGGCGCCAGTGCCGCCGCCACCCCGGCGACGACGGCGCCTGCCAGTCCCAGCACCATCGTCCGGCCCCGGCCCGTGCGTTCCGACAGCCGCGCGAGCGGGAGGACGGCGACGGCGATGCCGAGGGTCGACGCGGAGACGAGCAGGCTGGCGCTGGTGGCGCCCACGTCGAGCTCGGCGGAGACGAGCGGCAGCAGCGGCTGGACGACGTAGACCATCGCGAACGCGGCGGTGCCCGTCGCGCCGAGGGCGAGCAGGGCCCGGCGGTACTGCGGGTCCCCCGGAAGCAGACCCGCGGGCGGCGGGGCGGGCATCGGCCCACTGTAGGACGCGGCCCAGCCGCGCGCGCCGCCGGGTCTCACGACGGTCACGAACCGCTTCAGGTGCTTGCCACGCGCGCGCAGCGCTGGTTCACTCTCGGCACGTGGTGGCGACGCACACCACACAGGACGCAAGGGAGCGTGCCGTGAGGACCAGTAGAACGACAACAGGGCGGGGGAGTCGGCGCGCGCTCGCGCTGGCGGCGACCACGCTGCTGCTCGCGGGCGCCGCCTGCGGCTCCGACAACGAGCCGGGCGGCGGAGCGACCACCAGCGGCGACGGCGACGGTGGCGGCGGCGGGGACGTGAGCATCGGCCTCATCACCAAGACCGAGACGAACCCGTTCTTCGTCACCATGCGGGAGGTTGCCGCCGAGTACGCCGGCGAGCAGGGCGTGGAGCTCACCGCCCTGGCCGGCGCGTTCGACGGCGACAACGAGGGTCAGGTCCAGGCGATGGAGGACCTCATCGCCCAGGGCGTGGACGGCATCATGATCACCCCGAACAACTCCACCGGCGTGCTCGGCGCGATCGAGCAGGCCCGGGCCCAGGGGATCATCGTCATCGCCCTCGACACGGCGACCGAGCCGGAGGACGCCGTCGATGCGACCTTCGCGACCGACAACCTCGAGGCGGGCCGACTGCAGGGCGCCTACGTCCGGGCGGCGATCGGTGACGCGGAGCCGAAGCTCATCATGCTCGACGGCACCGCCGGCGGCACGGTCGACACCTTCCGTCATGACGGCTTCCTCGACGGCTTCGGCATCGAGGAGGGCGACGCCGCCATCCTCGGCATGGAGAACACCCAGGGCGACCAGAACAACGCTCAGACCGCGATGGAGAACCTCCTCCAGCGCAACCCAGACGTCAACGCCGTCTACACGATCAACGAGCCCGCCGCCCGCGGTGCCTACGCGGCCCTGGAGGCCCAGGGCCTCACCGACCAGGTGGTCATCGGGTCCATCGACGGAGGCTGTCAGGGCGTGCAGGACGTCGCCGACGGGCAGTACGCGGCGACGGTCATGCAGTTCCCCGCCGAGATGGTCCGGCAAGGCATGGACGCGATCATCGAGGCCGCCGGCGGCGGCGAGGCGCCGTCCGGGTTCGTCGACACGGGCAGCGTCGTCATCACCGACAACCCCGTCGAGGGGATCGACTCCGAGACCACCGAGTGGGGGCTGGAGAACTGCTGGGGCTGAGCCGGCCGACCGACGACGGGACGACCGACACAGGGACGGAGAGCCATGTCTACGACCAGTGAGTCCGGGGCGGGGACGGCACCGGCCGCCGTCGTCCGCCGGGAGCGGCTCGGACGTGCGCTGCGCAACCCGGTCATCGGGCCGCTGGGGGCCCTGGTCATCGCGATCGTCGTCTTCACCCTGACGACCGACACCTTCGCCACCGTCGGCAACGCCTCCCTCATCCTTCAGCAGTCCATCGTCATCGGGACCCTGGCGCTGGGTCAGACGCTCATCATCCTCACCGCCGGCATCGACCTCGCCAACGGCGCGATCGCGGTGCTCGGCACGATCGTCATGGCCAAGCACGTCGTGGGCGGCGGGGACCCGCTGCTCGCGCTCGTGCTCGGCCTCGCCGTCACCATGCTCCTGGGCACGGTCAGCGGCCTGCTCGTCACCCGCCTCGGGCTGCCGCCGTTCATCGTCACCCTCGGGATCCTCACGGTGACCTACGCGCTCGCGCGCCTCTACGCCGAGTCACGCAGCTACCCGGTGGCGGACCGGCTGCTGCGGATCTGGGGAGAGGGGACGACGGTCGCGGGTGTGCGGATCACCTGGGGCTCCTTCCTCCTGCTCGCCCTGTTCGCGCTCTTCTGGTTCGTGCTCGGCCGCACCGCGTGGGGGCGGCACGTGTACGCCGTCGGCAACGCACCCGAGGCGGCCCGGCTCACCGGGATCAAGACCGGGCGCACCGTCCTGTCGGTCTACGTCGCCGCCGGTGCGCTCTACGGCATCGCGGCGTGGCAGGCGCTGGGCCGCATCCCCAACGCCGACCCGAACGCCTACCAGACCGGCAACCTGGACAGCATCACCGCCGTCGTCATCGGGGGCACGAGCCTTTTCGGCGGCCGGGGCAGCGTCATCGGCACGCTCATCGGGACGCTCGTCGTCGGGGTCCTGCGCTCCGGACTCACCCAGGCGGGGATCGACAACCTCTACCAGGACGTCGCCACCGGCGTCCTCGTCATCGTGGCCGTCTCCCTGGACCAGGTCTCGCGCCGGAGGGCCGTGCGATGACCAAGGACGACGGCGTCCCGGTCCTGGAGGCGCGCGCGCTGAGCAAGTCCTTCGGGCACGTGCGCGCCATGTCCGGCGCCGACTTCGAGCTGCGCGCGGGGGAGGTCCTCGCCGTCGTCGGCGACAACGGCGCGGGCAAGTCCACGCTCATCAAGGCGCTGTCCGGCGCCGTCGTGCCGGACTCGGGGGAGATCCGGATGAACGGCGAGCCGGTGACGTTCCGTTCCCCGCTCGAGGCGCGGCAGCGGGGGATCGAGACGGTCTACCAGGACCTCGCGGTCGCGCCCGCGCTCGACATCGCCTCCAACCTGTTCCTCGGGCGGGAGCTCCGCCGGCCGGGACTCGCCGGGACGCTCTTCCGCGTCCTCGACGGCGGCGCGATGCGGACCGAGGCGAAGCGGCAGCTCGACGCGCTCGGGGTGCGGATCCCCGACGTCCGCCAGCCTGTGGAGACGCTGTCCGGCGGGCAGCGGCAGAGCGTGGCGGTGGCGCGCGCCGCAGCCTTTGGCACCCGGCTCGTCATCATGGACGAGCCGACCGCTGCGCTCGGCGTGCGAGAGTCCGGGATGGTCCTCGACCTCATCCGGCGCATCCGTGACCGCGGGCTGCCCGTCGTCCTCATCTCCCACAACATGCCGCAGGTGTTCGAGATCGCCGACCGCATCCACATCCACCGGCTCGGGCGGCGCGCCGCCGTGGTGCGCCCGGCGGAGAGCTCGATGCGCGAGGTCGTGGAGATCATGACGGGCGCTACCGAGGTTGGCGCGGGGACGGACGGCGGGCGGTGACCGCCGGGCCTGCGCCTCACCCGGAGGTCCTCACCGCTGAGCTGCTCGAGCGCGCGCGAACGCTCTTGGACCGGGGCGGACGGCGCATCCTGGGGATCACTGGGGCACCCGGTGCCGGCAAGTCGACCCTCGCCCACGCCCTCGTCGAGGCGCTCGGTGGGAAGGCATGCCTGGTGGGGATGGACGGGTTCCATCTCGCGGAGGCCGAGCTCGTGCGGCTGGACCGCCGCGAGCGGAAGGGCGCACCGGACACCTTCGACGCGCTCGGCTACGTCGCCCTGCTGCGCCGGCTACGAGCGGCCGACGAGCGGACGGTCTACGCGCCGGTCTTCGACCGTGCGCTCGAGGAACCGATCGCCTGCGCCGTCCCGGTCCCCCGGGAGGTCCCTCTCGTCGTCACCGAGGGCAACTACCTCCTCGTTGCGCACGGCGACTGGGCCGAGGTTCGGCCGCTGCTCGACGAGAGCTGGTACGTCGAGCCGCCGCAGGACGTGCGCATCGCCAGGCTCATCGCCCGGCACGAGAGCTACGGCCGCTCACCGGAGGAGGCCCGCGAACGGTCGCTCGGCTCCGACGAGCGCAACGCCGAGGTCATCGCGGCGACGCGCCCGCGCGCCGACGTCGTCGTCGAGGTCGGCTGACGCGCGAGGGACGCCGCCGCGTGCCGGTGTCGGTGCCAGCCGATAGCGTGACGCGAGACTCACTGACAAGGGGGCCAGCCATGACTCAGCGACCCGTGCCGGGGGACCATCTGCGCGACTACGCGCCCAACCCTCGGGACACCGAGGAGGACACCCGATCGCCCGGTGAGCAGGCCAAGCCGCTCAAGCGCTCCACCTGGCGCAACCGGATCCTCGGCCTGGCGGCTGGGCTCGGCGGCGGGCTCCTCGTCTTCCTCCTGCTGCCGGGCGACCTCGCCGTCTCCGCGCGGGTCACGGCGGCCACGGCCGTCCTCATGGGCCTGTGGTGGATGACCGAGGCCATCCCCATCCCTGCCACCGCCCTGGTCCCCCTCGTCGTCTTCCCGATCTTCAACGAGACGACGGCGGAGGACGGCACGACCAGCCCGGTCACCGTCGACCAGGTGGGTGCCTCCTACGGCAACAACATCATCTTCCTGTTCATGGGCGGCTTCCTCCTTGCGCTGGCGATGCAGCGGTGGAACCTGCACCGGCGGATCGCGCTCGTCACGGTGCGGGCGATGGGAACGAGCCCGTCGATGGTCGTGGCCGGGTTCATGGTGGCCACCGGATTCATGTCGATGTGGGTGTCGAACACCGCCACCGCCGTCATGATGCTGCCCATCGGCGTCTCCGTGCTGCTCCTCGTGGCCAAGCTCAAGGACGAGGTCCCTGCCGGGGCGCCGGGTGCCGAGGGCGAGACCGACCTGCAGTCCGACGAGGTCAAGGCGCACGTCGTCGAGTCGACGTTCGGCACGGCGCTCATGCTCGGGATCGCCTACGCCGCCTCGATCGGGTCGCTCGCCACCATCATCGGCACGCCGCCCAACACACTGCTGGTCGGCTACCTGGCCGACAACCACGACATCCAGATCGGCTTCGGCCAGTGGATGCTCGTCGGCTTCCCCCTTGCCGTGGTGTTCCTCGCGATCTGCTGGTTCCTGCTCACCAAGGTGCTCTACAAGCCGGAGATCAAGGAGATCCCGGGTGGCCGCGAGCTCATGAACGAGGAGCTGGCCAAGCTCGGCCCGATGTCGAGCGGGGAGAAGCGTGTGCTCGCGATCTTCGTGCTCGCGGCGCTGTCGTGGGTGGCCATCCCGCTGATCTTCGACGAGCCGTTCATCTCCGACGCCGGGATCGCCATGGTCGTCGGCCTGCTGCTCTTCCTCAGCCCCTCGGGCAGCGGGCGCGGCGTGCGGCTGCTGGACTGGGAGAGTGCGGTCAAGCTGCCCTGGGGCGTGCTGCTGCTCTTCGGCGGTGGCTTGGCGCTGTCCTCGCAGTTCGGGGCCAGCGGGCTGACGGCGTGGATCGGTGAGCAGGCCGAGGCGCTGGGTGGCGCCCCGGTGGTGCTCGTCGTCCTCGTGCTCGTGGCGTTGGTCATCTTCCTCACCGAGCTCACCTCGAACACGGCGACGGCGGCGACCTTCCTGCCCGTGGTGGGTGGCCTGGCCATCGGCATCGACATGCCGGTCCTGCTCGCGACCATCCCGGTGGCGATCGCGGCCACCTGCGCCTTCATGCTGCCGGTGGCCACACCGCCCAACGCGATCGCCTACGGCTCGGGCTACGTCACCATCCCGCAGATGATGAAGGCGGGGCTGTGGCTCAACCTCATCGGCATCGTGCTCGTCACCCTCACGGCGATGACGCTGGCGGTGTGGGTGTTCGGGATCGTCTACTGACGGCGACGCCGCGCGGCTCACGCCGCCGGCCGGCCGGGGGAGCGGCTCTGGAAGCCGACCAGCCCCACCTACAGCGGTGCGGCGTGGCGGTAGGTCGGCTGTCGGCGGAGAGGGGGGACTACTCGCCGGTGATGATGCTCCTCAGCGTCTCCATCGGGAGCTTGGGGCGCCGGTTCTCGTCAAGCAGGCCGTTGGTCTCCTGGCCGGTGTCGGTGAGCTGGGTGTAGCAGAACCCGGCGAGCGCGCTGTCACGGACGGCGTCGAGGAGATCACGCAGGCGCGCCTCGAAGTCGGCCGCGTCCGACGCCGTCGAGTAGCCCCAGTCGCCCTCGTGCTGCGCGGCGAAGCTCACGCCGCCGAACTCGGTGAGCATGACGGGCTGGCCGCGGACGTCCTCGCGCAGCTGGAGGCGCCGGCCCGCCGGACCGATCCCGGCGAGCAGCTCGCGCACCGCCTCGGCGGTGCCGTAGCGCGCGCGCAGCTCGGCGCCGGTTGGAGCGTAGTCGTGGATCGAGAGGATGTCGGAGTCGGTGTGCTCCCAGCCGTCGTTGGAGACGACCGGGCGCGTCGGGTCCAGGGCGCGGGTGAGGTTGGCGAGCCCGATCGCGTAGTGCCGCTGCGCGGAGTCGTGCGCGCCGTGCTGCACGCCCCAGCTCTCGTTGAGCGGAACCCACGTGACGATGCTCGGGTGGGACTGGTCCCGCCGCACGAGCTCCACCCACTCACGCGTCAGCGCCTCCACCGAGCGCGGGGAGAAGGCGTAGGCGTTGGCGGTCTCGCCCCACACCGTGAGACCGAGCCGGTCGGCCCAGTAGAGGAAGCGCGGGTCCTCGGCCTTCTGGTGCACGCGCACCGAGTTGAAGCCGAGCTCCTTGATGAGGTGGACCTCCTCGCGCAGCGCCTCGGCGCTCGGCGCGGCGAGGTGGGTCCGGGGCCAATAGCCCTGCTCGAGCACCGAGCGCAGGTAGTACGGGCGGTCGTTGAGGAGGAAGGTGCCGTGGGCGACCGCGACGGAGCGCAGCCCCAGGTAGGAGCCGACGACGTCGGACCGGCCCGTGCCGCCGTCGTCGTCCGTCTCCACGGTGAGGGTTGCGTCCAGGAGCGTGGGCCGCTCCGGTGACCACAGCAGCTCCTCGTAGGCCTGGCCGTTGGCCTGGCGGGCGAGGTGGACGCGCAGCTCGACATCCTGGTCCAGTGCGCGCACCCGCTGCTCGGCGAGGAGCTCGCCCTCGTGGGACACCTGCACCGTCACCCAGGTGTCCGCCTCGGGCCGCTGCGCCAGGCGCACGGTGGCGGCGACGCTCGCGCCCGGCACGTCGGGCACCCACGCGAGCCCGGCCACGTGCTGGGCCGGCACGGCCTCGAGCCACACCGGCTGCCAGATCCCGGTGGTGCGGTGGTACCAGATGACGTGCGGCTCGCGCTGCCAGTCCTGCTTGCCGCGTGGCTGGGCGGCGTCGTGCGGGTCGTCGACGGCCTGGACCACCAGCTCCAGCGGCCCGTCCGCCGCGCGCACCACCGAGGTGACGTCGAAGCCGAAGGGCGTCTGCCCACCGGTGTGCTCGCCCACGTACGTCCCGCCGAGCCACACCCGCGCGCGGTAGTCGACCGCGCCGAAGCGCAGGACGAGTCGCTCACCCTGCTCGCCGAGCCCGGCCGCGGTGAGGTCCTCGGGCGAGAGCAGCCGCCGGTACCAGACCTCCCCGAGGTAGTCCGTCTCGCCCACGCCCGAGGCGGGGGACTCCGGCGGGAAGGGGACCGTGATCTGCCGGTCGAAGCTCACCTCGGCGGGCGTGGCGGCCCGCGCGACGGCGAACTCCCACGTCCCGCACAGGTCTGCCCACCGCTGCCGCTGCAGCTGGGGCCGGGGGTAGGAACCGTCCTGGCGGCTGGGACGGGACTGGTGGGAGGTCATGGCTGCTCCTCTGGGTCGGGCGCGGGGCGGGATCCAGCTGTCGGCGAGAGGGGGATGTCTTCTGCGCCGAGAGCTGGATGCCGCCCGGCGGTGGTCTCGCGGACGGCGAGGCGGTGGGGCACGGTCACGGTCTGCGGGGGCAGGCCGGCGGCGGCGCCCTCGCGCAGGAGCAGGTCGATCGCTGCCGTGGCGAGGGCCTGCTTGTCGGGGGCGATGGTGGTGAGGGACGGCGTCGTGTACGTCGCCTCCTCGATGTCGTCGACACCGACGACGGCGACGTCCTGCGGCACTCGCAGCCCGCGCACCGCCAGGGTGCGCAAGGCACCGAGGGCGAGGGCGTCGTTGAAGCAGAAGACGGCGTCGGGCGGCTCGGGCAGCTCGAGGAGCCGGGCCATGGCGGCCGCGCCGTCGGGGCGGTGGAACTGCTCGACGGCGGCGACGAGCTCCTCGTCGTGGGCCACGCCCGCGGCCGCGAGGGCGTCGCGGTAGCCCGCGAGGCGCAGCAGCGCCGTCTCGTTCGGCCCGCTCACCTGCGCACCGATGGCAGCGACCCGTCGCCGGCCGAGGCCGAGCAGGTGGGCCGTCGCGTCGGCGGCGGCGGCGCAGTTGTCGATCGTCACGTGGTCGAAGACCGCGTCGCCCACGTGCTCGCCGAGCAGGACGAGCGGGGAGCGGTCCACCCGCTCGCGCAGTGCCGGGGCGTCCAGCGCGAGGGGGGACAGGACGAGCCCGTCGAGGATCGGCAGGTCGTGCCCCTCGAGCAGTGTGCGTTCGGCCTCCTCGGCGCCCTCGGTCTGGGAGAGGAGCACCATGCGCCCGCGTGCCTTGGCGGCTCGCACGAGCTCGGCGGCGAGCTCGGCGAAGTAGGGCTGGGTGAGCTCGGGCAGGGCGACGGCGATGAGCCCGCTGGACCCGCGCCGCAGGTGCCGCGCGGCCAGGTTGGGCCGGTAGTCCAGCGCTGCCAGCGCCTCCTCGACGCGTTCGCGGGTGGCGGTGGTGACCGACCCGGTGCGGTTGACGACGTTGGAGACCGTCTTGATCGACACCCCCGCCCGGGAGGCCACCTCGCGCAAGCCGATGCGAGCCATCGCGCCCTCCTTCCGCTGCCCGTCGGTCCTTGTCCCGCGACGTCGCGCATTCGGACCGGACCGTCTGACCATAACGAATCGGCCTACCGGTATACAACGTTTACCTCCTGTGTTAGAAAGGCCATCCAGGCATCTCCAGGGCCGGGGGTGCACCTCATCGACGAGGGGGCTTTCACGATGACAACCACACGCACACCACGGATCGCAGCCCGCAGGCGCAGTGCCCTCGCGGCCGCGACGACCACCGCCGTCGTCCTCCTCGCAGCATGCGGCGGGGGACAGACGCCCGAGGACGTCGCCGGCGGAGGCGGCGAGCCGAGCGAGGCGCCGGAGTTCACCGGGGAGTACACCGGGCCGGCGGTCGAGCTGAACTATTGGAACGGCTTCACGGGCGGTGACGGGCCCTTCATGCAGGAGCTCGTCGACCAGTTCAACTCCGAGCACGAGAACATCACCGTCGTCCCCAACACCATGGACTGGGCCGACTTCTACCAGCGGCTCCCCGCGGCCGTCACGCAGGGCGAGGGCCCGCACGTGGGAGTCATGCACCTCGACCAGCTGGCCACCATGGCGGCACGCAACGCCATCGTGCCGCTGGACGACCTCGCCGAGTCCCTCGAGCTCACGGCCGAGGACTTCACCGAGGAGATCTGGGACGCCGGCATCTACGAGGACCAGCGCTACGGGATCCCGCTCGACGTCCACTCCCTGGCGATGTACTACAACACCGAGCACTTCGAGGAGGCCGGCATCACCGAGCCGCCCACCGACGAGGCCTCCTTCATGGAGGCCCTCGACGCGCTCCAGGCCGCCGGTTTCGAGACCCCGTTCTGGATGCCGCAGCTGTGGCCCAGCCACCTCATGTGGCTGTCCCTCGCCTGGCAGAACGGTGAGGAGGTGTACGCGGAGGACGGCTCCGCGGCGAACTACGACTCCGCCGGTGGTGTCGAGGCGCTGGAGTGGCAGCGCTCGATCATCGAGCAGGGCTACAGCCCGGGCGACGTCGCCATCGACTCCCAGTACGTCGCCTTCAAGAACGGGGAGAACTCCATCACCTGGGACGGGATCTGGCAGATCAACGACCTCGAGGCCGAGGAGGTGCCCTACGGCATCGCCCCGATCCCGCAGATCGGCGACGAGGCGGCCGTCTGGGCCAACTCTCACCACTTCTTCATGAGCCGGCAGGCGACCGAGGATGAGAACCTCGCCGCCGCGTCGCAGGTGTTCATCGCCTGGATGTCCGAGCAGTCCGGCACCTGGGCCGGCTCGGGTCTCATCCCCGCGCGCCTGTCCGTCCGGGAGAGCGGCGTGCTCGACGACATGCCCCAGCAGGTCATCGCCGAGCAGATCGACACCATGCGCTTCCTGCCGCCCGTTCCGGGCGTCGGCACCGTCCAGGCCGAGGCGCTCGAGCCGGCGATCGCGGACGCGGTCCTCGGCAACACCCCGCCGTCCGAGGCGCTGGGCACCGCGGCCGAGCAGGGCACCAACCTCATGGAGCAGAACCTCGAGAGCTTCGGAGGCTGACGATGACCTCCACCGTTGCACCTCCGCGCAGCGAGGAGGGGCTGCGGGAAGGGCGACGGCGTGGCATCCCGGTGCACGGGAAGGCGACGCCGTGGCTCTTCCTCGCCCCGTACCTCGTCCTGTTCCTCGGCTTCGTCATCGCGCCGATCGTCGTCGGCGCGTGGATCAGCCTGCACCGGTGGGACTACACCCTGCCGAACAAGCCGTTCGTCGGTCTGGAGAACTACACGAGCCTGTTCGACACCGGCTCGATCGCGGCGGCGCAGTTCTGGGACGCGATGGAGGCGACGGCGATCTTCACGGTGTTCAGCGTGCCGCTGCTGCTCACCATCCCGCTCGCCGTCGCCCTCGTGATGAACATGAAGTTCAAGGGCCGGACCTTCTTCCGGGCGGTCTACTTCGCCCCCTACGTCCTGGGCGTCGCCGTCGTCGCGATCATGTGGCGCTACCTGCTCGACAACAACATCGGCCTCGTCAACTACTACCTCGGGCTCCTCGGCCTCCCGGACGACATCCCGTGGCTGACCTCGAGCCCCGCGGTGTGGGTGAGCCTCGTGGGGGTGACGGTGTGGTGGACCCTCGGCTTCAACGCCGTCATCTACCTCGCCGCCCTCCAGGACATCCCCGGCGAGCTGTACGAGGCGGCCCGGGTGGACGGCGCCAACCGGTGGCAGCAGTTCCGCAACGTCACGCTCCCGGGGCTGCGGCCGGTCCTCGCGTTCATCACGACGATCACCATCATCGCCTCGGCGAACATGTTCGGGCAGTCCTACCTCATGACGTCCGGCGGTCCCGGCCGCGAGACCCGCACGGCGATCTACCAGATCGCCGAGACGGGCCTGCGCAACTTCCAGATGGGCAGCGCCGCCGCGATGAGCTACGTGCTCACCGTGGCGCTCATGCTCCTGAGCATCGTCGTGTTCTGGATCTTCCGTGAGCGAAAGGGTTGACATGGCCACCACCACCGCACCGGCCCCGGCGACCCGCCGCACGCCCGTGGGGCGCGTCGTCCTGCGCTACGTCATCCTCGGGCTGCTCGCGCTCCTCTTCATCAGCCCGCTCATCTACATGCTCGTCACGTCCTTCAAGACGCGTGGCGAGGCCGCCGGGTTCCCCCCGACGTGGATCCCCGACCCACCCTCGACCGCCGCGTACGAGTCGATCCTCAACGCCCCCGGCACCCCGGTGCTGCGGTGGTTCGCCAACAGCCTCGGCGCGGCGGCGGCGAACGCGGCGCTCGTCGTCACGACGTCCACGCTCGCCGGCTTCGCCCTCGCGCGCATGCAGTTCAGGGGCCGCCGGCTCGTCTTCGGTGCCGTCGTCGCCACGCTCTTCGTGCCGCCGGTCATCCTCATCATCCCCAACTACCTCATCGTCGGGGAGCTGGCCTGGCTCAACACCCTCCTCGCGATCATCGTGCCCACCGCGGCGTCCGCGTTCGGGGTGTTCTTCATGCGCCAGTTCTTCATCAGCCTCCCCGGCGAGCTCGAGGAGGCGGCCCGGCTCGACGGCGCGAACCAGTGGCAGGCGTTCTACCGCGTCGCGCTGCCGTTGGCCCGCCCGGCGCTCGCCACCCTGGCGCTGCTCGCGTTCCTCACCAACTGGAACGACTTCCTCTGGCCGGTCTACGTGCTCTTCAGCCCCGACGTCCAGACGCTGCCGGCCGGCCTGTCCACCCTGCAGTCCGCCAACGCCGTGCGCTACGACCTCCTCATGGCCGGCGCCGTCATCGCGAGCATCCCGGTGCTGGTAATGTACATCTTCCTCCAGCGCTTCATCATCGAGGGCGTCTCCCGCTCGGGGCTCAAGGGATGAGGCGGCCGGGCACGACGACGACGGCGCTGGCCTGCGTCGTCGTGCTCGCCGCCTGCGGGAGCGGGGACCAGGTGACGGACGACGACGCCGCCACGCCCGCGCCGTCGTCGTCCTCACCCGCCGAGGACGTCAACCCGGTGATCGCCGACGACTTCCCCGACCCGGACGTCCTGGAGGTCGACGGCGTCTACTACGCCTACGGGACCAACGGGAACCTGCGCAACGTGCGGGTCGCGCGCTCCACGGACCTCGTGGAGTGGGAGCTGCTCCAGGACGCGCTGCCGGAGCTGCCGAGCTGGGTGATCCCCGGCAAGACGTGGGCACCGGAGGTCACCGAGCTCGACGACGGCAGCTTCGCGCTCTACTTCACGGCCACGAACTACGACCCCTACGCGCAGTGCGTGGGCGTGGCGACGGCCGACGCGCCCGAGGGGCCGTTCACCGTGGTGGGGGAGGAGATGCTCGTGTGCCCGGAGGAGGAGGGCGGGGCGATCGACGCCTCGACCTTCGTGGACACCGACGGCAGCCGCTACCTGCTGTGGAAGAACGACGGCAACGCGCTCGGGCTGGACACCTGGCTCCACCTCGCGCCGCTCTCGGCCGACGGGCTGTCCCTGGCGGGGGAGCCGGTGCGGCTGCTCACGCAGGACCAGGACTGGGAGGGGCACCTCATCGAGGCGCCCACGCTGGTGGAACGGGACGGCAGCTACGTCCTGCTCTACTCGGCCAACGACTACGGCGGCGAGCAGTACGCCGTCGGGTACGCGACGGCCGACGCCGTCGACGGCCCCTACACCAAGGCCGACGGGCCGCTGCTCACCACCGACGCCACCGACGGCCGGTTCATCGGCCCCGGCGGGCAGGACGTGGTGACGGCGCCCGACGGCACCGACCGGCTCGTCTTCCACTCGTGGTACGGCGACACCTCCTACCGCGGCGTCAACGTGCTGCCGCTGGAGTGGGACGACGGACGTCCCGTCGTCGTCGTGCCCTGACACACCCTCGGAGAGATCAACGATGAGACACCGAAGGATCACGGCGGCGCTCGGCGCGGTGGCGCTCGCGCTCGGCCTCGCCGCCACGGCGGCCGTGCCCGCCCAGGCCGACGGCGGCGAGGACCCCGCCGCCACCACCTACACGAACCCGGTGACGGCCGACTTCGCCGACACCTACGCCGACCCCGCGGTCATCCGCGGCAAGGACGGCTGGTGGTACCTGTACGCGACGTCCGACCCGCTCGTCGAGGGCGGGGAGTTCGGGCTCATGCACGTGGCGCGCTCGCGCGACATGGTCGACTGGGAGTACCGCGGCACCATCCTCGACGAGGACTCCGCGCCCGACTGGGCCACCGACACGTCCTTCTTCTGGGCGCCGGACATCCGCTACGTCGACGGCCAGTACGTCCTGTACTTCACGGTGACCGACACCGTGCTCAACGCCGGTGACGACTCCGCGATCGGGGCGGCGACGGCGCCGACGCCGGAGGGTCCCTGGACGCCGGTGTCCGAGCCCGTGGTCCCACCGCGGCCCGACGGCGGCGGCTTCTTCTGGACCTTCGACCCCTCGATGCTCGCCGACGACGACGGCAGCCGGTACCTCTACTACGGCAGCTACTACGGCGGCCTGTGGGTCACCGAGCTCGACGAGAGCGGGCTGCGCGCCGTGGGGGAGGCGACGCAGGTGGCGATCAACGACAAGTTCGAGGGCGCCTACGTGCTCAAGCGGGACGGGTACTACTACCTCATGGCGTCCTCGGCGAACTGCTGCGCGGGGCCGTCGACCGGGTACAGCGTGTTCGCGGGGCGCTCGGAGAGCCCGCGCGGGCCCTTCGTCGACCACGAGGGGGTCTCGCTGCTCGACACGCGGCCGGGCGGCACACAGGTGCTCGTGCAGAACGGCAACCGGTGGATCGGGGCGGGGCACCACACCGTGGTGAGCGACCTGTCCGGCCAGGACTGGATCTACTACCACGCCATCGACCGCGAGGACCCGTGGCTGGCCCAGCCCGGCGGCATCAACCGCCGGCCCACGCTGCTGGACCGGCTCGACTGGGTGGACGGCTGGCCGGTCACCCGGGCCGGGGCCGGGCCGAGCGAGGGGGAGCAGGCCGGGCCGGTGGCGGCGTCGCTGCTGGGGCTGACGATCGAGGACCCTGCCGAGGGCGGCGCGCTGCGCGGCTCCTTCCGTCCCGACGTCGACCCGCAGTCCGGGAAGCACGCGCTGTTCCGCGGGCGCGTGTGGACCGACGAGCCGGCGCCTGGGGAGGTGCACGTCGAGCTCGACCTGCGCACCCGGCTCACCGCGCCCTTCCTCGTCCACGTGGGTCGCGGGTCCAACCGCGTCGAGGTGGAGGTGGACCCGAGGGGGCGCGAGCTGCACGTCGAGTACGGCCACGGGCGCTTCCAGGAGGAGGCGACCGTACCGATCCCGGCCGGCGACGACCTGTCGGTGTGGACGGCGCTGCAGGTCCACGTCGTCGAGGGGCAGGTGCACGCCCGCCTCAGCGAGTCCCGGCTCGGCGACGTCATCGCCGAGGTGGGGCTGGAGCTGCGGCCGGGGATCCTGCGCTCGGCGCCCGTGGAGTTCCGCGGCACGGGTGTGCACGTCGACAACCTGTCGGTCAACGCGGCCCACGAGCCGGTGACCGAGCTCGTTGCCGAGCCGGTGCCCGGTGAGGTGCTCGTGTCCGAGGACTTCTCCGACGCGGAGCTCGAGGGCTGGGAGTGGGTCCGCGAGGACACGGCCGCGCGCGTGGAGGACGGCGTGCTGGTGTGGCCGCTCACGGGGGCCGACCTCGTCGGTGCCGGTGGGACGGGCGGGCTGCTCCTGCGCGAACCGCCGTCAGGGGACTGGATCGTGGAGACGAGGCTGACGCTCGACCTCGGCGAGACCGAGGTGCGCAACTTCCAGCAGGCCGGGCTCATCGTCCACGCCGACGACGACAACTTCCTGCGGCTCGGCCATGTGGCCATCTGGAACACCCGCCAGGTGGAGTTCGGCAAGGAGGCCCTGCAGGACGGCTTCCTGTCCTGGGGCGGCCACACGAGCGGCCCACCCGCCGACACGACGTGGCTGCGCATCCACCACACCACCAACGACGCCGGTGAGCACCTGTACCGCTCGGCGTTCTCCACGGACGGCGAGTCCTGGCGCTGGGGTGCGACCTGGACCCTGCCCGCCGGGACCGGCGCGCGCGTCGGTCTCTACACCGGCGGCGGCGCCCAGCCCGAGACGGAGGCGAAGTTCGACTACGTAAAGCTCACCAGCACCAGCTGACCCTCCGCCCCCCTGCCCCCTGCCGCCCCCGCCCCCGCCCCTTCCGCATATGTCGGAATCTTGCAGCCTCGTGCCGATCCGGACTGCAGAAATCCGACATATGAGGGAGGGGTGGGAGGGCGGGCGGGGGGCGGGTTACTCGAACTTGATGGTGATGACGACGCGGCGGTTCTGGGCACGGCCCTCGTCGGACCCGTTGTCGGCCCGCGGGTGGGCGAAGCCGTAGCCGGCGGTCGTGACGAGTCCGGCATCCAGGCCGCCACGGTCGACGAGCCAGGTGGCCACCGCCTGCGCCCGGCGCGTGGACAGGTCGAGGTTGTGCTCCTCGGTGCCGACGTCGTCGGTGTGCCCCTCGACGAGGACGATGGCGGGGGTGCCGCGGCCGGCGATGTCCGCGACGACCGCTTCGAGGTCGGACTCGGCCTCGGGCAGGATGACGTCCTCGTTGTTGCCGAAGAGGACGTCGCCCTGGCTGCTGTAGGAGACCGACTCCTCCTTGTCCGTGACCTCGACGTCCTCAGAGTCCTCGAGACGGTAGCCCTCCAGCGAGACACCCGGGACGGTCTCGCCGGGCACGGTGACACCGGGGACCGTCACGCCGGGGATCGTCACGCCCCGCACGGTTCCGCCGTCGAGGTACTCCGCGGAGCGATAGGCAGCCGACTGGTAGGAGGCCGACTGGTAGCCGGCCGAGCGGTAGACGGCGGGCCGGTAGACCGCCGAGACGTAGGACCCGGCCTCACCGGGCTCGCTCTGGCAGACCTCCTCGACCGAGGTGCCCTCGACGATGATCTCCTCCTGCTCGACCCGCTCGGCGACGACCTCCTCGATGACTGTGCCGTCCGGCAGGGTCAACGCGGGCAGCACCCGCTCGGGGATCGAGTAGCCGGGGATGACGGCACGGCTGATCTCCACCGCACCCAGGCATCCACCGGGCGCCTCGTACTCGATGATGCAGCCGCGGTCGACCACCCGCTCAGGGATCTTCACCGCGTCGACGAACTGGGCAGGGACACTCTCCCCGGCGAGCTCGAAAGCCTCGACCACCACCTCGGGGATCTTCTGGGCCTCGACCACCTGACTGCCGAGCATGGTCACCGTCTTGCCCTCCCCGTCCTCACACTCGGCCAGGTGCAGCGCGGGCGACGCATCCGCCGCCGCGCCCTCGCTCGGCTCCTCCGTGGCGGGCACGGCCTCCTGGGTCGGTGTGCCGGTGGCCGACGGCGAAGGCTCGGGGGAGTTGGCCTCCCCCGAGCAGGCGGCGGCAAGGACGAGCACCCCAGCCGCGAGAACCGAGACCGAGACACGAGCTGACCGCATGAGAGAACCCTGCCCTTCGGCGGGGTGAGCCCCGCGCCTGCGCCGACGAAACCGACACCGAGGGTAGCGGAGCCCACGGACGCCCCTACGATGAGGACCATGCTCTTCGCCTTCTCCGTCGCGCCCACCGTCGCCGACTCGGCCGACGGCTCCGTCTCCGCGGCCGTCGCCGCCGCCGTCCGCGTGGTCCGGGAGTCCGGGCTGCCGAACGAGACCACGGCCATGTTCACCACCATCGAGGGGGAGTGGGACGAGGTCATGCCTGTCATCAAGGCAGCGTGCGACGCGGTTGCCGCCCACAGCCCGCGCGTCAGCCTCGTCCTCAAGGCCGACCTGCGCCCCGGCCACGAGGGCCAGCTCAGCGCGAAGGTCGAGCGGGTGGAGGAGCGCCTCCAGGGCGATACCTCGCTCTAGAACAGCACTCGGCGCGGACCGAGGCGGTCGGAGCGCAGAGAGGCGCCGTGCGACCACAGCTCCTTCTTCGACGTCGTCAGCCCGGGACCTCCTCCTCATGCTGGGCGCCGGGGCTACTGAGAAGGTGGAGGGGAGGGCCGGCACCTCGCGCCGGTCCAGAAGGAGGATCAGCATGAAGGCACTGCAGTACCGCACGATCGGCGCGGCCCCGGAGGTCGTCGAGATCGAGACGCCCGAGCCCGGCCCCGGCCAGGTACGCCTCAAGGTCACCGCCGCCGGCGTCTGCCACTCTGACTCGTTCGTCATGAGCCTGCCCGAGGAGCACTACATCTACGGGCTGCCGCTCACCCTGGGCCACGAGGGCGCCGGCGTCGTCGACAAGCTCGGCGACGGCGTCACCGGCCTCGAGGTCGGCACCTCGGTCGCCGTCTACGGCCCGTGGGGATGCGGCCACTGCTACACGTGCGCGCAGGGCAAGGAGAACTACTGCGAGCGAGCCGGCGAGCTGGGCATCGCCCCGCCCGGGCTCGGTGCGCCCGGCGCCATGGCCGAGTACATGATCGTCGACGACCCCCGCCACCTCGTGCCCCTGGGCGACCTGGACCCCGTCCAGAACGTGTCGCTCACCGACGCCGGCCTCACCCCGTACCACGCGATCAAGGGCTCGCTGGACAAGCTCGTGCCGGGCTCGACGGCCGTCGCCATCGGGGCGGGTGGGCTCGGGCACGTCGGCATCCAGATCCTGCGAGCCATCAGCCCGGCCACAGTCATCGCGCTCGACCTCGCCGAGGACAAGCTCGGTCTGGCCATGGAGGTCGGCGCGCACCACGCCTTCCTTTCCGCGGACGACGCCGTGGAGCAGGTCCGCGCGCTCACCGGTGGACGCGGTGCGACGGCCGTCTTCGACTTCGTCGGTGTGCAGCCGACCATGGACCTGGGCGCCAAGATGGTCGCGGTGGGAGGGGACCAGGTGCTGGTGGGCGTGGGCAGCGGCTCGCTGCCCGTCGGCTTCCTCGACCGGCCCTACGAGTCCCAGGTGCGCGCGCCCTACTGGGGCTACCGCCACGAGCTCTTCGAGGTGCTCGACCTCGCACGGACTGGCGCCGTCCACGTCGAGACCGAGGTCTTCTCCCTCGACGACGCGCCCAAGGCCTACGAGAAGCTGCACGACGGCACGCTGCGCGGCCGCGCCGTCATCGTCCCGTAGCCCCGACCCCTGAATGGCGAGAGCCGGATGCCTCCTCGGAGGAATCCGGCTCTCGGCGCGCTCCGGGGCGTGTGAGCCCGTCGGGCATGTGCCACAAGCGCGGCTTCCGGAGGCCGACACGCCGAGCGACACGCCGACGGAAGATGCCGCCGAGGCCCGCGACGGGGCGTTTGTGGCACGTTACGCCGCGGCGGCGTCACCCTCGCAGGCGAGACGGACGAGGTAGTCCACCAGCGCGGCCGGGGCCGAGCGTGGCGCGACGGCCTCGACGGCGGCGTTGTCGTTCGTGTTCGTGTTGACGTCGTAGGTGAGCAGACGCCCGTCGGTCGACTCGATGAACTAAGCCGCCGATGCGCGGGGTCGCCGCCTGGACGTACTCCTGGGCGAGCGTGATGCCGCCAATGTGACGACGGGGTCCGGCGCGCGCCGGCGGCCGCGGCGCGTCAGCAACCGTTGGCCGGGTCGTAGAGGCCGCGGGACGCCGCCTGCGCCTCCTCGTGCGCGGCGACCACAGCGTCGTGGAAGCGATCGTTCGGGCGCACGAGGACCGGGACGCCAAGACCGGCGCGCGCGACCTCGGCGTTGACGAGGAGGTCGTCGAGGTAGACCCCGGCGAGGTGGCGGCCGTACCGGTCCGTCGGCTCGACGTCCTCCTCCAGACGGACCTCGGTGCCCGGGGGGAGCAGGTCGGCGAGGAAGGCGGTCGCCTCCACGCCCAGGCACTCGGCCTCGGTGTAGGGGCCGTCCTTCTCCGGGGTGTCGAGGTTGAGGAGCCGCACCGCCACCTCCTCGCCGTCCATCTCCACCCTGATCGTGTCCCCGTCGACGACGTAGGTGACCGTGGCGAGGTCGCCGTCGCTCTCCTCGGCCGGGGCGCAGGCGCCGAGCACGAGTCCGGCGCACCCGAGCGCGGCGAGCCCTCGGCGGAGGGGGTCCCGATCGGCGGTCGTCGTCATGGAGCCGGAGTCTAGGTCGACTGCCCGGGCACCTTCGCGCGCACGAGCGCGGTCTCCTCAGTACCTTGGGGGCGTGTGGCAGTTGTCACACCACGTCATGATGGGGGTTCGACATGGTTCTACGACGCGCTGTCCTGGGTGCCGGCATCCTGCTCGGCGCCGCGGTGCTCGCTGTGTCTCCCGCTGCTGCCGAACCCTCCGATCAGGACGAGGCCTGGATGGTTGCGGCCCACCAGAGCAATCTCGCCGAGATTGCCGCCGGCACGGCCGCGCAGGACCAGGCCACGACGGCGGAGGTGAGGGAGATGGGCGCCACGCTCATCGCCGACCACGAGGCGCTGGACGCCGGCCTCGTCGCGCTTGCCGAGGAGCTCGGCGTCGACCTGCCCGACCAGCCGTCGCCGGAGCAGGAGGCCGCCCTCACCGAGGTGCGGGAGCAGCAGGGCGAGGCCTTCGACACCGCCTGGATCGCCACGCAGATCGAGGGGCACCGGATGTCCCTCGCCGCGGGGCAGGAGGAGATCGCCAACGGCTCCGACGAGGACGTCATCGCCCTGGCCGAGGCCGCCGCCCCGGTGATCCAGCGTCACCTCGACCACCTGCTCACCATGTCCGGCGGCGCCCCCGGCGCAGTGCCGGGCGGCATCGCCCCTGACGGCACCACCGACTCCCTCGGGCTCGCGGCGGTCGTTCTCGGCGCCGTCGTGCTCGCCGGCGCTGCTGCGGTGGTCGTGCGACGCAGGCAGGTCCGGGCCTAAGTGGTGCCACGACACGCGGCTCGCCGGCGGCGCGTGTCCCCGAGGCACGCGGCGCGCGGGCGGGTCAGCGCCGGACTGCACGCGGCTCAGGAGCCGCGCGGCACCGCCCGACACGCAGCTCGCGCACAGCGCGGCGTCCCGGTCGGGGGCGCCGCGCTGGCAGCGGTCGCCGGCCTGGGGCTGGTCGTCGGTGGCGTGAGCCTGCTCGCGGGGGAACCGGCCGTCCGGGCAGAGGACTTCGGTGCCCCGACGGCGGAGCCGACCACGTCGTCGCCGGTGACGGCTTCCGAGGGGACCGGTCCGGACGGGCACGTCCAGAGTGCGCTCACCGCGGTCGCCCACGCGCCGACGCCGGTGCCTCCGGCGCAGGTGACGCTCCCGGGCGTCACGGCCGAGGTCGTGGCGGTGGGCGTGCTGCCCTCCGGTGAGCTGCAGCTGCCCGCGGACCCGGCGCGCGTGGGGTGGTGGGCCGCCGGTGCCGTGCCCGGCCAGGCCGAGGGCACGGTGGTGCTTGCCGGCCACATGGACGGACTGCGTCGCGGCGGTGCCATGAGCGCGCTGCTGGTCGTCGCGTCCGGGGACGTCGTGTCCCTCGAGGACAGCCGCGGGCGCGCCCACGAGTACCGGGTGGTCGAGCGCAGCACGACGCCGCAGGAGAGTCTGGACCCGTCGCTGTTCACCCCGGACGGGCCTCACCGCCTCGTCCTCGTCACCTGCGGCGGCACCTACGACGAGGCGACGGGGCGGTACTCCGAGAACATCGTTGTCGTCGCCGAGCCGGTCGGCTGAGCCCGAAGGCAGGTGCCACAACGGCTCCGGCACGACGGCGACACACCGGACGACACGCCGTGACAAGTGTCGCCCGGGGCTCCCACCGCCCGTGCTTGTGGCACATGCCCGGCGGAACGCGCCGAGGCTCAGCCGTGGAGGTTGAGGACGAGCTCCTCCGGACCGCCCTCGACCACGCGCACCGGGATGCCCCAGTCCTGCGCCGCGAGGTGGCAGGCGGGGAACTCGATGGCCGGGTCGTCGTCGCAGGACGCGGCCTTGGCGGTCACCGACAGGACGGTCTGGCCGTCGCCGGCGCCGTCGAGGGAGCCCAGGCTGAGCGTGACCTCCCGCTCGAGGTCCGTGCCCGTGCCGCCACCGGCGACGAGGGAGTCGGCGGAGACCGACAGCTGGGTCGAGGGACCGAAGCGGTCGTCGAGCTTCTTGCCGGCGGGCGGGGTGAACACGACGCGCAGCGTGAAGCTCGGTGCCACCTCGGTGGCGGGCCGGTGGGTGCGGTGCGCGCCGCCGTCGTGCAGCTCGGCCGTGCCCTCGGGCAGCGGCACCCGGGTGAGCCGGTGGGCGGCGGACTCGACGACGAGGAGGTGCGCGCCGTCGTCGTCCACGAGAAGCCCGGACGGCTCGCGCAGGCCGGTGGCCACGGTGCTCACCTGCCCGGTCGCGGGGTCGTAGAGGCGCACGGCGCCGTTGTACGTGTCGGCGACGGCGACCTGCCCGCCCGGGAGGGCGGCAACGCCGAGCGGGTGCTGGAGCAGCGCGTCGGCGGCACCACCGTCGCGGTGACCGAAGTCGAACAGGCCCTGCCCGATGGCGGTGCGCACCTTGCCGGCGGGCACGTCGACGTAGCGCAGGGCGGAGGTCTCGGCGTCGGCGAGCCAGAGGCGGCCGTCCGAGCCGACCGACAGGCCCGAGGGCTGGGCGAACCAGGCCTGGCGCAGCTCGCCGTCGACGAGGCCCTCGTTCATCGTCCCGCCCAGCCGCGCGAGGAAGCCGGCGGCGGGGTCGAAGGTCCACAGCGTGTGGTGCCCCGCCATCGCGACGACGACGGCGTTCGCGGCCGCCGACCAGGTGACGTCCCAGGGGGAGGAGAGCCGGATGCGGCGTCCCGGCCCGTAGTCCTCGGTGGCCGGCTCCTCGCCCGGTTCGACGTTGTCCGGGGCGCCGACCATGAACTGCTCACCGGTGCCGGCGAGCGTCCTCACGTGCCCGTCGGACAGCCGCACACCGCGCAGGAGGTGGTTGACGGTGTCGGCGACGACGACGTCGTAGCCCACCTGCTCCGCGACCTCACCAGGGAGGAGGCACAGGCCGTTGGGCTCGTTGAGATCGGCGACGTCGGCGGGGCCGTCGGTGCGTCCGCGGGAGCCGGAGCCGATGGCGCGCACGAGCGTCTCGCCGTCTGGCTCGAGCTCGACGAGGCGGTGGTGGCCGGCGTCGGCGACGAGGAGGTTGCCGCCGGGCAGGGTGATGGCCTTGGCAGGGAACTTGAGCAGGCCGGCCGTGGGCTCCGGCGGCACGTAGGGCCCGGACCCGCGGTGGAGGGTTCCCTTGGCCTCGTGCTCGGCGACGAGCTGGTCGATGGCGGCGGCGATGTTCGGGGTGTGCCCCTCACCGGCCATGTGCCCGACGATGTAGCCCTCGGGGTCGATGAGGACGAGCGTGGGCCACGCACGGGCGGTGTAGGCCTTCCACGTGACGAGCTCGGGGTCGTCGAGGACGGGGTGGGCGACGTCGTAGCGCTCGACGGCGGCGCCGAGCGCGTCCGGGTCGGCCTCGTGAGCGAACTTGGGGGAGTGGACGCCGATCGTCACGAGGACGTCGTGGTACTTCTCCTCGAGCTCGCGCAGCTCGTCGATGACGTGGAGGCAGTTGATGCAGCAGAAGGTCCAGAAGTCGAGCAGGACGATCTTGCCGCGCAGCTCCTGCAGGCCCAGCTCGCGGCCACCTGTGTTGAGCCAGCCGCGCCCGACGAGCTCGGAGGCGCGGACACGGGGCTGGGTGCGAGCGGCGGTCATGCCCCCATTGTCCCCGGGGCGGCTGCGACCCCGAGCACGAGGACACCGGCCGTCTCGTGGGATGGGACACGGAGCCCGGCGGTTGCACCCACCTCCTGTCGCTGCGCGTCGCCGTCGGTGAGGAGCCGGCCGGTGAGGACGTGCATGGCGACGAGGACGGCGAGCGTCAGGACGACGAGCGCGGCGCCGATGACGATGGCGCCGGCGAGCTCGGGAAGCGGGGTACGGGACCGGTCTGTGCTCACAGGACGATCCTCGCCGGCCCGGGTACCGGCCCGCGTCGGCCTCGCGGCTGACCTTGGCGGCCCAGGATCCACCCGTGGTCGGACCCTAGGGCAGGCGCAGCCCGCCGGCGTGGTGGACGTGGAACCAGCGGTAGCCGTACCCGGCGAGGGCCAGCTCGCTCGCGCCGTCGTCGTCCAGGACGAGGCGTTCGTCGCTGAGCAGGCTCTCGAGGGTGGACCCGCCAGGGGCGTCGACCCGCAGCGGGACGGTGCGCGCCTCCCCGCCGAGGTTGTGCACCGCCACGACCATCCGCCCCTCCCACGCGACGCAGTGGGCCAGGACCTCCGGGTGGGGCTGGTCGAGCACGTGGAAGGTGCCGCGCCCGAGCTCCGGGTGGGAGCGGTAGGTGTGGACGAGCCGGCGCACAAAGCTCCACAGCGAGTCCGGGTCACGCATCTGGTCCCACGCGTTGACGAACTCGGGACCGTAGCCGTCCGGCACCGGACGCGCCACGAGCTTGGCGGGCGCAGCGGTGGAGAAGGCACCGCCCGGCTCCGGTGCCCACTGCATGGGGGTGCGCACCGCCATGCGGCCGTCGGCGGCGAGGTCCTCACCCATGCCGATCTCCTCGCCGTAGAACAGCGACGGCGTGCCGGGCAGGGAGAACAGCAGGGAGTAGACGAGCCGGATGCGCCGCGGGTCCCCGTCCATCATCGGCGGCACCCGACGCTTGAGGCCGCGCCCGTAGATCTGCATCTCCTCCTCCGGCCCGAAGGCGGCGAAGACCTCCGCACGCTCGTCCTCGGAGAGCTTGTCGAGGGTGAGCTCGTCGTGGTTGCGCACGAAGGTGGCCCACTGGCAGTCCTCGGGGATCTCCGGGCGGGTGAGGAGCGCCTCGGTGAGCGGTCCGGCGTCGCCCCGGGCGAGTGAGAGGTAGAGCTTCTGCATCGTGATGAAGTCGAACATCATGTGCAGCTGGTGGCCGTCGCCGAAGTACGTCGCCTGTTCCTCGTGCGGCACGTTGACCTCGCCGAGGAGGATCGCGTCGCCCCGGCGGCGGGAGAGGAAGGCCCGGATGTCCTTGAGGTGGTCGTGCGGGTGGGCCATCGCGTCGGCGTCCGCGCCGGTCATGCCGATGTCCTCGAGGAAGAAGGGCACGGCGTCGACCCGGAAGCCGTCGATGCCGAGCTCCAGCCAGAAGCCGATGACCTTCATGATCTCGTCGCGCACCTTGGGGTTGGCGACGTTGAGATCGGGCTGGTGGGAGTAGAAGTGGTGGAGGTACCACTCCTCGGTCTTCTCGTCGAGGGTCCAGATGCCCTCCTCCCGGTCGGGGAAGACCGCCATGGCGGACGTGTCCGGCGGGGTGTCGGCGCGCCACACGTAGTAGTCCCGAAACGGGTTGTCGGTCGACCGGCGGGCGGCCTTGAACCAGGGGTGCTGGTCGGAGGTGTGGTTGATGAGGAGGTCGACGATGACCCGCATGCCGCGGTCCTTGGCGGTGCGGACGAGCTCGACGACGTCGCCCAGGCTGCCCAGGCGCGGGTCGACGCCGTAGAAGTCGGTGACGTCGTAGCCGTCGTCGCGGTCGGGGGTGGGGTAGAAGGGCATGAGCCACAGGCAGGTGACACCGAGCTGGGCGAGGTAGTCGATGCGCTCGACGAGCCCGGCGACGTCCCCCACGCCGTCGCCGTCGGAGTCGAAGAAGGTCTCGACGTCGAGGCAGTAGATGACGGCCGTCTTCCACCACTGGTCGGACGTCTCGGTGATGCGGGTCATCGGGGCGGTCTCCCTGGAGATGGGGGGCGGGTGCGCTCCTGTGTACCGGTGAGGGAGCGCCGCGGCATCCCGGGGAGTCGCGGCGGGCGCGGCTACGGCGCGCCGGGGGAGGACGTACCCGGCCGCCCCGGCGAGGAGGGCGACGGCGGCGACGAGCGCCGGGAGCGGCTCGCGGGAGGACGGGACGTGGCGCGCCAGCACGTCCCGCGGGTCGTGCGGGCCGGGCCGGTTCAGCCGCGCAGGGCCGCCAGCGCCTCGCGGCGCTGCTGCTGCTCGACCGGGTCGGGGACCGGGACCGAGGCGAGCAGCTTCTGCGTGTAGGGGTGCTGCGGCGTCTGCAGCACCTGCTCACCGGTGCCGAGCTCGACGAGGTCACCGCGGTAGAGCACCGCGATCCGGTCGGCGAGCATGCCGACCACCGCGAGGTCGTGGCTGATGAAGAGCGTGGCGAAGCCGAGACGCTCCTGGAGCTCGCTGAACACCTCGAGCACCTTCGCCTGCACCGACACGTCCAGCGCCGAGGTCGGCTCGTCCGCCACGAGCAGGTCCGGGTCCAGCGCGAGCCCGCGAGCCAGGCTGGCCCGCTGGCGCTGCCCGCCGGAGAGCTCGTGGGGGTAGCGCTCCGCGTAGTGCGTGGGCAGGTGGACGGCGTCGAGCAGCTCGTTGACCCGGGACTGCGCCGCCGCGACGTCCTTTGCCCGCCCGTGGATGAGCAGCGGCTCGGCGACCGCCTCCCCGATGGTGAGGAGCGGGTTGAAGCTCGTCGCCGGGTCCTGGAAGACGAAGCCGACCCGGGCGCGCAGCGGCCGGAACGCCTTCTCCTTGAAGCCGACCATCTCGTGGCCGAGCACCTGGAGCGAACCGCCGGTGGCGCGGGTGAGACCGGCGATGGCCCGGCCGATCGTCGTCTTGCCCGAGCCGGACTCACCGACGAGGCCGAGCACCTCACCGGGGGCGATGTCGAAGCTCACCCGGTTGACGGCCCGGAAGTCGGGCTGACGCAGCCGGCCCGGGTACACGATCTCCAGGTCGCGGGCGCGCACCACCGGCTCGGTGGCGGCCGGTGCGGTGGCCGGGGTGCCGATCGCGGCGCCGAGCCTGGGCACCGCCCGGAGCAGCTGGCGGGTGTACTCGTGCTGCGGGGCGGCGAAGAGCTCGCGCGCCGGCGCCTGCTCGACGACCTTCCCGCGGTACATGACCGCGACGCGGTCGGCGAGGTCGGCGACCACGCCCATGTTGTGAGTGATGAGGATGATCGCGCGGCCGAACTCGTCACGCACCGCTCGGAGCAGGTCGAGGATCTCGGCCTGGACGGTGACGTCCAGCGCCGTCGTCGGCTCGTCGGCAACGATGACCTTCGGGTCCAGCGCAAGGGCCATCGCGATGACGATGCGCTGCTTCTGCCCGCCGGAGAACTGGTGGGGGTAGTGGTCCACCCGCGTCGAGGGGTCGGGGATGCCGACCTTGCCGAGCATCTCCACCGCTCGCGCCCGGGCCTCCTTCTTCGAGTACTCCCCGTGGGCGCGCAGCCCTTCGGCCAGCTGCCAGCCCACCGTGTACACGGGGTTGAGCGCCGTCGAGGGCTCCTGGAACACCATGGCGACGTCGCGCCCGCGGGCCTTGCGCAGCTCGCCGGGCTTGAGCTGGACGAGGTCGCTGCCCGCGAGGACGACGGCGCCCTCGACGCTCGCGTTGTCGGGCAGCAGCCCGAGGACGCTCTTGGCCGTCACGGTCTTGCCCGAGCCGGACTCCCCGACGACGGCGAGCACCTCCCCGGGGTTGACGTGCAGGGAGACGCCGTCGACGGCGCGGACCGGCTCCCCGTCCGTGGCGAAGGTGATGTGCAGGTCCCGGATGTCGACGACGGGGCCGCCGTCGGCGTCGTGCGTGGTCATCACGCCGCTCCCTTCATGGCGGTGGCGACGCGGCGCGGCGGCCGCGGCGGCCGACGACGGATCCGCAGGCGCGGGTCGGACAGGTCGTTGAGGCTCTCTCCGACGAGGGTGATCCCCAGGACGAGCATGACGATGGCGACGCCGGGGAAGACACCGGTCCACCAGATGCCGCTCGCGACGTCGGAGATTGCCCGGTTGAGGTCGTAGCCCCACTCGGCGGCCGCGGTCGGGTTGATGCCGAAGCCGAGGAAACCGAGCCCGGCGAGGGTGAGGATCGCCTCCGAGGCGTTGAGCGTGACGATGAGCGGCAGCGAGCGGGTCGCGTTGCGCAGCACGTGTCGCGAGAGGATCCGCGAGGTCGAGGCGCCCAGCACGCGGGCAGACTCCACGAAGGCCTCGGCCTTGAGCCGCACCGTCTCGGCGCGCACCACCCGGAAGTACTGCGGCACAAAGACCACCGTGATCGAGATGGCCGCGGCGGCGATCCCGCCCAAGAAGCTCGACTGCCCGCCGGAGATGATGATCGACACGACGATCGCCAGCAGCAGGGAGGGGAAGGCGTAGATCGCGTCGGCGACCGTCACGAGGACCCGGTCCAGCCAGCCGCCGAGGTAGCCGGAGACCAGGCCCAGGGCGATGCCGAGGAAGATCGAGGCCACGACGGCGAGGACCACCGTGAGCAGCGCCGTCTGGGTGCCCCACACGACGCGCGAGAAGACGTCGTAGCCGCCCACCGTCGTGCCCCACCAGAACTCGCCCGACGGCGGTGCCTGCCGGGGGAAGGACCCGTCGGGTCCGCTGAGCTGGTTGAAGGAGTAGGGCGCGATCAGCGGTGCAAGGACAGCCAGGAGGACGAAGACGGCGCAGATGACGAGGCCGGCGATGAGCATGCCGCGCTGCAGGCCCACGCTGCGGCGCAGCTGCCACACGAGCGGAAGCTTCTTCCACCGGGCCACGTGCGCGGCGGCTCCGTGCTCGATCGGGTCGGGTGCGGTGCTCATCGTCAGTACCTCACTCTCGGGTCGATGAGGGCGGCGATGACGTCGACGACGAAGTTCGTCACCGCGACGACTACCGCGAGGAGCGCGACGATGCCCTGGACGGCGACGAAGTCGCGCGCCCCGAGGTACTGGGCCAGCTGGAAGCCCAGCCCTCGCCACTCGAAGGTCGTCTCGGTGAGGATCGCCCCGCCGAGCATGAGGGCGATCTGCATGCCCATGACCGTGATGATGGGGATGAGGGCCGGCTTGTAGGCGTGCTTGCGCAGGAGGCGCCCCTCGGGCACGCCGCGCGAGCGGGCGGCGTCGACGTAGTCCATGCCGAGGGTGCCGATGAGATTGGTGCGGACCAGGCGCAGGAAGACACCGGCAGTAAGCAGTCCCAGGGCGACGGCGGGCAGGACGGCGTGGGACAGGACGTCAACGATGAGGTCCCAGCGGCCGGTGCGCAGCGCGTCGATGATGTTGATGCCGCTGGACCCGGAGATCCGGTCCAGCGTGAGCTGGGTGCCCGGCGTGGCGCGCCCGCCCAGCGGGAACCAGCCCAGCCACACCGAGAAGACGAGCTTGAGGAGCAGTCCGGCGAAGAAGACCGGGGTGGCATAGCAGAGGATCGCGAAGACGCGGAGCACGGCGTCGGGCAGCTGATCGCGGCGGTAGGCCGCGATGCGGCCCAGCGGGATGCCGACAAGGAGCGCGACGATGAGCGAGAAGACGACGAGCTCGAGCGTCGCGGTGCCGTAGGTGAGGAGGATCTCGCTGATCGCCCGGTTGTCGGTCACCGTGCGGCCGAAGTCACCGGTGAAGATCTGGCCCAGGTACTCGACGTACTGGACGAGCACGGGCCGGTCGTAGCCCGCCGCGGCGAGCCGCTCGGCGAGCTGGTCGGGCGTGAGGCGCCCACCCACCGACGCGGAGATCGGGTCACCGACCACCCGCATGAGGAAGAACACGAGGGTGACCAGGATGAACACCGTGGGGATGATGAGCAGGAACCGCACGAGGATGTAGCGGCCCAGCCCCGATCCGCCGGACTTGTCGGCGGCGGTGGTGCTCACCACCTGTTCGTCAGCGATCGTCACGAAGAACTCCTCTCACGGACGGGACGGGGCGCCGCTGGTGCGGCACCCCGTCCCGTCGTCGTGGATGTGGCGCTGGGGCTAGCGGCCGAGCGGGGCGTAGCGGAACTTGAAGGAGGCGTCGAGGGTGACGCCGGTGATGTCGTTCTGGGCCACGGCCACCTGGGCGCCCTGGAGGTAGGGCAGGGTGGAGAGGTCCTCGGCGACGAGCTGCTGGACCTGAGCGATCTTCTCCTCACGCGCGGCCGGGTCCGGCTCGGTGGCCTGGTCCAGGATGAGGTCGTTGACCTCGGCGTTCTCGTACCCGTTGGCGAGGAAGTTCTCCGTGAGGAAGAACGGGGAGAGGTAGTTGTCCGCGTCGGAGTAGTCCGGGAACCAGCCGAGCTGGTAGGCCGGGTACGCGCTCTCGACACGCTCGGTGTTGTAGGTGTCCCACAGCGTCGACTGGAGGGTCACGTCGAACACGCCGCCGGCCTCGAGCTGGCTCTCGATCATCGCGTACTCCTCGTCGGAGGAGTTGCCGTAGTGGTCGGGGCTGTACTGGAGGTTGAGCGCGACCGGCGTCGGGACACCGGCCTCCTCAAGGGCCGCAGCGGCGGCCTCGGCGTCGGGGCCGCCCTGGCCGTCACCGTACATCTCGAGCAGCGGCTCCGCGGCGCCGCTCAGGCCCTCGGGCACGTAGGAGTACAGCGGGGTGTAGGTCCCCTGGTAGATCTCCTGGCTCAGCGCCTCGCGGTCGAGCAGGTGCGCGGCGGCCTGGCGCACGGCCAGGGCCTTGGCGGGGTCGGCGTCCGGGGTGGCCTCGCCAAAGGGCTGGGCGTTGAAGTCCCAGGTGATGTAGCGGATCTCGCCGCCAGGCCCGTCGTGGATCGTCACGCCGTCGTCGCCCTCGAGGTCGGCGAGGTCGGTGGGGGAGAGGTTGCGGAACGCGACGTCGACGTCACCCTGCTGGACGGCCAGCTTGAGGGAGGTCTCCTCGGTGAAGTACTGCGCGGTGACGACGTCCGTCTCCGGCGCGCCGAGCATGCCGCCGTAGTCGGCGAAGGCCTCGTAGCGGACGAGCTCGTTCTGGGTGTAGTCGGTGATCGCGTACTGGCCGGCGAAGGCCTTGCCCTCGACGATCTCCTCGGCGGGGGTCAGCTCGGTGGCCGAGAAGACGTCCTCGTCGACGATCGGGCCGACGGGCGAGGAGAGCACCTGCGGGAAGGTCTGGTCGTCCTCGCCCGTGAGGTGGAAGACGACGGTGAGGTCGTCCGGCGCCTCGACACTCTCGAGGTTGTACAGCAGCGAGGACGGGCCGTTCGGGTCCGCGATCGCGAGCTGGCGGTCGAAGCTGAACTTCACGTCCGAGGAGGTCAGCTCGTTGCCGTTGGCGAAGGTCAGGCCCTCCTTGAGGGTGACCGTGTACTCCGTGGGCGCGGTGAACTCCGCCGACTCGGCGATGTCCGGCTCGACGTCCGGGCTGCCGTACGGGGTGTTGAGCAGGAAGGGGAAGACCTGGTTCTGGACGAGGAAGGAGCCGTTGTCGTAGGAGCCGGCCGGGTCCAGGGAGAAGATGACGTCGGTGGTGCCGACGGTGATGCCGTCGCCGCCGGAGCCCGTGGCGTCGTCGCCGGAGCCCCCGCCGCCGCCGTCGTCGGTCTCCGCGCAGGCCGCGAGGACGAGGATGAGGGCGGTCGAGGCACCAACCAGTACCCGGCGCCGCTGGTGAGCGAGGGCCATAGTTCACTTCCTTAGGAGAAGGGGGGCCACCTGCCCCGTGCAGAGCGGACGAGCGGCAGCTGCTCTCTCGCTCCGACCGGCCGGCCGGAGCGCGGGTATGGAAACTAACACACCGCGTCTCACTCTCTGAGCAGATCGGCCCGAGATCCGGTTCGGCCACCGGGCGCGCCGGGTGCCGTGTCGGCGAGT
Organism: Georgenia satyanarayanai; assembly: GCF_023715365.1. Classification (GTDB taxonomy): domain Bacteria; phylum Actinomycetota; class Actinomycetes; order Actinomycetales; family Actinomycetaceae; genus Oceanitalea; species Oceanitalea satyanarayanai_B. The sequence goes on along the minus strand of NZ_JAMBNZ010000013.1, from coordinate 46,935 downwards.
GCTCCTCACCCGTCCGTGAGTCTGAAGGTGGCTATCCGATGTAGAGCTCGACGACGTCGTTGCGGCGGGCGGCCACCTCCTGCACCAACGCGGCGAGGAGCCCGGCGCGAACGCGGACGTGCTCCAGGTCAGGCCGGCCGGCCAGGTCCGCCCGGAGGCGGGCGAGCTCGGCACCCAGGACCGCGTCCTGGGCCCTGTCGACGACCAGCCCGTCAGCGAAGCGGGGCACGATCTCCAGTCCCGCGGCCTCGGCGAGCGGGAGCCACGTCCGGCGGAACGCGTCCTCCGTGGCGACGGGCAGGTAGGACGTGCCCTCCGACCCGGGACGGTAGGTGACGACGGCGGCGACCGACATGGCTCAGGGTCCCACGGGCTGACGGTCGCGCTCGGCGTCGGGCAGCGGAGGAAGGCGGACGCGCACCCCGAACTCGGCCGTGAAGGTCCAATCGGGGAAGGTGGAGCGGAGCGTGGCGAGCTCGGCGTGCACCGCGGCGCGGAGCGCGGGGGAGTCACCGTCGAGACGGAACAGCAGCTGGCGGATCTGCTGGATCCGAGACAGCTCGGGCACGGTCGAGGAGCCTCCGGACGTGGGCCGGGTGGCGACCGCGGTGGCCAGCGCCTGGATCCGCTTCGTCGTCTTGACGGTGATCTGCTTGTTCGCCCACTGCGCCTCTGTCTGGGCGCGCTGCCCCGTTCGCGGGTTGACGCGCTCCAGACCGGACACCGACTTGCTCTCGACGAACCGCCCTCTCCCGAGGTCGACGCCGTCGAACTCCCCGATGGGGCTCCTTCCGGCGTTGACGAGCTCGACCCCCCGGTAGTACTGGAGGGCCTCGCGGGGACCCGGGAGCGCCGCCTCGCCCGCCTGGACCCGGCGCACGCGCTCGGTCAGCCAGGTGCTGGACCGGCTCTCCCCGAAGGCGCGCCCGAGCTGCGACCCCCGGAACGCACGCAGCCCGGCGCCCAGGCCCAGGGACGCGGCGTACATGACGAGCGCCTCCAGGAGCTTGCCGAGGAGCAGGCCGACGGCCTCGGCGAGCTCACGTCCGGCGCGGTCCAGAACCTCGCGGTCACCCCGCGCGCCCCACACCGTGGCGAGGAACGTCCCGAACGCGGCACCGACGGCGGCGAGGGACTGGGCCACCCACACGATGAGCAGGCCGAGACCCAACCACTTGAGGAGCACCATGCCGACCTCGAAGCCCGCGGCCGCGCCGGGGACGGCGCCGGCCCCGCCTGCCAGGGCGCCCAGCCCGGCGCCGATCGCGGTCGACACGGCGAGGATCCCCGCGGCGCCGACGAGGGTGATGCCCAGGGAGACGAGGGCCTCGACGAACGAGTCGCCGAGGTGCCGCATGATGGCCTCACCCATGTACTGGCCGGACAGCCCGAACGCGGTGGAGAAGTCGTCGAGCAGCTCTCCGGCGCGGTCGAGCATCCCTGCCACACCGACCGCGTCCGCGATGTCGTAGGACACCGAGCCGGAGCCGACGACGCCCTTGAGGCCGCGGGCGAAGGCCACGCCCGGGACCCAAATGAGGCGTCCGGCCTCGAAGTGGACCGCTCGCCAGCCGTCGGTCGTGTCGGGCACCGTGATGCCGTTGGCCCACGCGAGCACGTTGACGTAGAAGCGCAGGTCCTGGCCCCAGTCGTCGGAGACGGCGCTGTAGTACTGCTCCGCGACGGCGATGGCCGTCCCCGCGACCCCGCTCGCGACGCGGTGCAGGTGCGCCTGGGGGTCAGGGAGCTGGGTCCACACGTACACGCGGGCCACGTAGCCGAGGTCGCCGTCGGGTGTGGCGACGAAGTACCAGTCCCCGGGGAACTGCTTGACCACCTGCACGTGGGTGTCGAAGGGCAGGCCGCGGACGACGTTGTCCGCCTCCGTGTCCGGCGTGGCCCGCAACCGGACCTCCGGCGCCTCGTCCCGGTTGACCACCCCGACCGCCCCGACGGCCTCGCCGCCGTCGGGGATGGTCGTCGGCGGGGGGATCGGGCCCGTCTCGCTCGTGGCGAGCCCGCGGCGCGCCTCCTCGTCGTGCAGGACCTGCAGGTTCGGACGGAGCAGCTGCGCGTCCGCGGGGGAGGCGGCGAGCTCGAGCTCGGCGTCCTCGATCTCTGCCCGCAGGGCCTCGTCGGTGAGGCCGCGGGCGAAGTCCGGGGTGATGCTGCTGTCGGTGGCACTGCGCTGAGCGACCAGCTGCGTCACGGCGCGGTTGCCTGCCTGCCGCTGCAGACGCAGGAGCTCCAGGCCTCCCGAGGCGGCCGCCGCGGGGGCCGGCCCCCTGCCGCGCACCTCGCCAGGTGCGCGGACAGTCCCTGTCACCTGCGCGGGAGCGGCTGCCGTCGGCCGCGCTGGCACGGTCATCCTCGGAGTGTGCGGTCCCAGCGGGGGCTGGGGAAAGCGCCTCGTGCTCGTCTCGAGGGCACGACGGACGGCCCTTTCGGGCAGCTGACCCGCGGCGCCCCGGTGGACCCACACGCGCCCGACCGGCCCACTGTGGCGCCGTGTGGCGGGCGCACAGCAGGGCCGGGCGGCGCGTGTGGCGGTGCCTCAGGACGCCGGCGCGTCCATCGGCCTGCCGGTCTCGACGAAGGTCTTGAGCCCGGACAGCGACCACGGCCAGCCGCCACCACCGCCCTCCGGGTCACCGCCGCCGTTGAGCTCCTCGGCCTGGTCGGGCGCGGCGCTCACGTCGTGGGTGAGGACGACCTTGGTCTGGCCGTTGGGGTACTCGGTCAGCTCCCAGGTGAGGCGGGTCGCCGGCGCACCCTCCCGCCACGTGGGGCTCCAGGACAGCACGAGGAGCCGGGGCGGGTCGATCTCCAGCACCTCGCCCTCGACGGCCACCGGTCCCATGCCGAAGGCGACCATGTCCGGGGTGGAGAGGTTGCGGTAGGTGCCGCCGGGGCGCGGGTCGATCTCGACCTCCCCGCCGTAGCCCCACTGCGACGTGCCCTCGGAGGTGGTGATGGCGTCCCAGATCCGCTGGGCCGGGGCGTTGATGTAGATGGTGTGGATGACGTCGGTGCTCATGACGGGTCCTTGTCCTCGAGTCGTTCCTTGAGATCGATGAGGGCGTCAGCGGTGCGCGCCCTGTCGGTGTACTTGCCGATCCAGCGGCGGTGGATCTGCTGGACCGGGACCGGGTTGAGGTAGTGCTCCTTGACCCGGCCGACCTTGCGGGTGGTCACCAGGCCTGCGGCCTCGAGGAGGCGCAGGTGCTTGGCGACGCCGAAGCGCGTCATCTCGACGTGCTCGGCGACGACGGCTTCGAGCTCCCCGAGCGCACGCCCGTCGCGCTCGAAGAGGGCGTCCAGCAGCAGCCGGCGCACAGGGTCCGCCAGTGCCTTGAACACGAGGTCCTCGTCCACACGGTCAAGCATAGGTGACTGAACAGTCACCTATCAAGACCCGACTTCTCACTGTGCGCCCGGTGGTCCACCGCGCGCCGCTTACCGGCAGCACAGTGGGATCAGGAGGCGCACAGTGCGGAGGGGCGGACGGCCAGCCGGGCGGTCAGCCGGCATCCGCGCCGAAAGTCTCGGCTGCGTACCGGTGGAGCAGTGCGGCCACCTGCTCCGGGTGGCTGAGAGCGGCGAGGTGGCCGCCGTCGACGTCGTCGGGGACGATCTCGAGGCGCTCACGGGCAAGGCGGTGCTGGAAGTCGCGGGGGAAGAGACGGTCGTCGCGGCCGGCGATGACGCGGGTGGGCACGTCGGGCCACCGGGTGAGCGGCCACGGGTCGGCGAAGGGTCGGCCGGACTGCTCGCTGTCCCGCTCGCCCTCCTCCGCGAAGAGCGCCGGCGGGACGTCGTGGCCGTAGAGCACCGCCTCGTCCTGCAGGTCCGCCTCGCTGAGCCCGATACCCAGCGCGTGCTCGACCATCGCCGCGTGCTGCCCCGTCACCTGCCACCAGTCCCCGCCGGTCTCACCCGGCGTCGGGACCATCGCGTTGTGCAGCACGAGGAGGCGGACGGGGACGCGCTCGCAGACGAGCGGCGCGGTGAGCGCGCCCATCGACAGCGCGACGACGGCGAGGTCCTCCGCGCCGGTCGGTATCGCAGCGACGCCGGCGTCGACGTACTCACCCAGCCCGGCGTCGTCGTCGCCGGAGGGGAGGTCGACGGGGACGGCTCGGTGGCCGCGAGCCGCGAGCTCGCGGGCGACAAGGTGCCAGACCCAGCCGGAGCCGCCGGCCCCGGGGAGCAGCATGAAGGTGGCCATGGAGGGACAGACCGGCGCCCGGCCCGGAAGTCGTCGGCAGCCGCGCCCTCAGGCGCGCAGGGCCGGCAGCAGCTCGTGCTCGGCGAGCTCGAGGAAGGGTGCCTGGTCCTGGCCGACGTGGTGGAGGTACACCTCGTCGAAGCCGAGCGCCTCGTACTCGCGCAGCTGCTCCACCAGCCCGGCCACGGAGTCGGTGACGATGACGGCGCCGGCGATGACGTCGTCGGGCACGTACCGGCCGATCGTGTCGAAGTCCTCGGGCGTGGCGGTGTCGTGGGCGATCGGCTCGGGGAAGGTGTTGTTCTGCCACTGGTCGCGGGCGATGTCACGTGCCTCGCTCAGCGTCGGGGCGATCGAGACGTGCATCTGGAGGGCCAGCGTGCCGTTCCCACCGGCCTGCCGGTAGGCGCCGACGATCTCGCGCACCGACTCGATGTCGGTGTTGATCGTGATGAGGCCGTCGGCCCAGTGCGCGGCGCGCGCGGCGGTGCCGGGGGACAGGGCCGGGCCGATGAGCGCCGGTGCCTCCTGCGGCAGGTCGTAGAGGCGGGCGCGCTCCACGGTCACGTGCCGTCCCCGGTAGGTGACCTCCTCGCCGGCGTGGAGGCGGCGGATGACCTCGACGCACTCCTCGAGCCGCTCCTGGCGCAGGTCCTTGCCGATCCACTTGGCACCCGTGATGTGCTCGTTCATGTTCTGCCCGCTCCCCAGCGCCACCCAGAAGCGGCCGGGGAACATCTCGGCGAGGGTGGCCGTGGCCTGCGCGACGATCGCCGGGTGGTAGCGCTGACCGGGTGCGTTGACCGTGCCCAGGCGCAGGTCCGTCGTCGCGAGCGCGGCACCGAGCCAGGACCACGTGAAGCCGGAGTGGCCCTGTCGCGCGGACCACGGGGAGAAGTGGTCGGAGCACATCGCCATGTCGAAGCCGGCGCGCTCGGCCTGCTGGACGTCACGCAGGAGCTGGGAGGGAGCGATCTGCTCTTGCGAGGCATGGAATCCGTAGCGAGGCATACGTCCTTGTGTAACGTGCGCCGCGTCGTGCGGCACCCGGAGCCTTGCCGCTCGTGGGCGCCGCCGGGAATACTCGCCCGGGTGATCCGCCGCCTCGCGCCCCTCTGTGCCCTCGCGCTGCTCCTCACCGCCTGCTCGGGACCCGAGGACGACGGCCTGGACGACGCCGCCTCCGCCCTCGCCTCCGCACTGGCCGGGCAGAGCCTCGACGGCGTGACCCTCACCGACCCGGTGGCCGCCGGGTCCTTCGCCGAGCTCGTCGAGCCGCTCGCCGAGTACGAGGTCACGGTGGAGGCGCAGGAGGTGACGCGCGCGGAGGACGACGGCGCCGCGAGCGTCGACCTCGCGTGGTCGTGGACGATCGAGGACCACGAGTGGGCCTACACGACGACGGCGGAGCTCGTCGAGCAGGAGGACGACGGCGGCTGGGCGCTCACCTGGCGCCCCGACGTCCTCGCGCCCGGCCTCACCGAGGGGGAGCGCCTGGAGGTGAGCCGCACCCTGCCCGAGCGCGCCGACGTCCTCGGCGCCGACGGCGAGGTCATCGTCACCGAGCGTCCCGTGGGCCGCTACGGCCTGGACAAGACCCTCGTCGCGGCCGAGGAGGTGGGGGAGCGCGCCGGGGAGGTGGCCGAAGCCCTCGGCATCGACCCCGCCGCCTTCCGTGAGCGCGCCGAGGCGATGGGGCCGCGGGCCTTCGTCGAGGCGCTCGTCCTGCGCCCGGAGGACGCCGAGGACGTCGACGAGGACTTCGCCGACATCCCCGGTGCTCGCGTCGTCGAGGACACCATCCCGCTGGCGCCCACCCGCGAGTTCGCCCGTGCGCTCCTCGGGAGGGTCGGCCCGGCGACGGCGGAGGTCGTCGAGGCCTCCGAGGGCCGGGTCCGGGCGGGGGACGAGGTGGGCCTGTCGGGCCTCCAGGCCGCCTTCGAAAACCAGCTGCGCGGCACGCCCGACATCGAGGTGGCCGCCGTCGACGCCGCGGACACGCGCCGCCCGCTCTTCGAGGGGGAGGGCACCGAGCCGGAGGACCTGCGCCTCACCCTGGACGTCGATGTCCAGCAAGCCGCGGAGGAGATCCTCTACGCCGGCGAGGACACCCAGGACTCCGCCAGCGCGATCGTCACGCTGCGGCCCTCCACCGGCGAGGTGCTCGCCGCCGCGAACGGGCCCGGCAACGAGGGCCTCAACGCCGCGACCGCCGGCCAGTACGCGCCCGGCTCCACCTTCAAGGTCGTCACCTCCCTCGCGCTGCTGCGCGCCGGCCTCGCGCTCGACGACGCCGTCACCTGCTTCGAGACCCTCACGGTCGACGGCCGCGAGTTCACCAACTACGACGACTACCCGGCTTCCGCGCTCGGCGAGGTGCCCTTCCGCACCGCCCTCGCGCACTCGTGCAACACCGCCCTCATGGACCAGCGCGACCTTCTCGAGGACGGCGACCTCGCCGCGGCCGCCGAGGCGCTGGGCATCGGGGTCGAGCGGGACCTCGGCTTCCCCGCCTACCTCGGTCAGGTCCCTGCGCCGGAGAGCGAGACGGAGCGTGCCGCCTCGCTCATCGGGCAGGGGCGCGTGCTCGCCAGCCCCCTGGCGATGGCGACGGTCGCCGCGTCGGTGCAGGCCGGCCACGCCGTCCTCCCGCAGCTCGTCGCCGACACCGCTCCGGAGGTCGCCGAGCCGGCCCAGCCGCTCACCGAGAAGGAGGCCGAGCAGCTGCGCGAGCTCATGCGCGGCGTCGTCACCGAGGGCTCCGGCATCGCCCTCAGCGACGTGCCCGGCGAGCCCGTCCTCGCGAAGACCGGCACCGCGGAGTACGGCAACCCGGACGGCGACGGCGCCCACGAGACGCACACGTGGATGATCGCCGCCCAGGGCGACCTCGCCGTGGCCGTCCTCGTCGAGACCGGTGTCTCCGGTGCGCAGACCGCCGGCCCGATCCTCGAGGAGCTGCTCACCGCCCTCGCGGACTGATCACACCCGCGAGCGCTCCTCCAGCGCGGCCACGAGGTCCACGCCGGCGTACCCGGCGTGGAGGAGGACGTGGAGGAGCAGCCGTGCTTTGCGCCCGGAGAGCTCACCGGCCATGAGCACCCCCGCCTCGATGAGCTGCGCCTCGGAGCCGATGTACCCGTAGGTGGCCCGGCCCGTGCCCCCGCGGGAGGTGCGCGAGGCGACCACGACGACGACACCGTCGCCCACCGCCGTCGCTAGGACCTGCGAGGTGGCTGCCGAGACGTGCCCGAGCCCGCTGCCGTCGATGACGAGGGCGCGGAAGCCCGCGGTGAGGAGGGCGCGGACGACGCGGCCGTCGTCAGCGAGCGGTGCCTCGACGAGGGCGACGTCGACCGGGCCGGCCTCGGGCGGGGGCAGCGGAGCGGGCCGCGCGGCGGGTGGTGAGGTGAAGCGGGCGTGGCGCTCCTGCACCCGCCCCACGGGGCCGAAGCCCGGTGAGGCGAAGGTGTCGAGCGCCGTCGAGCTCTCCTTGGTCACCCGCGCGGCGAGGTGGATCTCGTCGTTGAGAACGACGAGCACGCCCCGTTCCCGCGCCTCGGGGGTGAGCGCGACGCGGGCGGCGGCGAGGAGGTTGGCGGGCGCGTCGGTGCCGGTGAGGTCGGTCTGGCGCATGGCGCCGGTGACGACGAGCGGCTCGGGCCGGTCCCACAGGAGGTCGAGGAGGTAGGCCGTCTCCTCGAGGGTGTCGGTGCCGTGGGTGACGACGACGCCGCTCGCGCCGTCGTCGACCTGCGTGCGCCCCCAGGTGAGTGCCTCGAGGACGTCGCCGACTTCGACGGAGGCCGAGGGCTTGGTGCACACGGAGGTGGCGAGCACGGCGGCGAGGTCGGCCAGCTCCGGGACGCCGCGGACGAGGTCGACGGCGTCGAGGCGGGGCTGGGCGGCGGCCCCGGGGGCGGGGGCGGTCATCGCGATGGTCCCGCCCATCGCGGCCACGGCGAGGATCGGCTGCATGTGGCCAGGATGCCACCCGCGGGACCTTGGCCCCGTGACACCGCCCGGTTCGCTGCCCGACACTGGACATATGGCACGAACCTCACGCGTGGCCGCTGCGGCCGCCACCCTGCTGCTCGCCCTGTCCGCCTGCTCCGGCGCCGCTGAGGACACCGTGGCCACGCCCGAGCCCGAGGCCGCGCCGCTCCTCGAGGAGCACGGGCTCGACGGCATGAGCGGCAGGGAGATCGTCGACCACCTCGACCGGCTCGGTGGCGCCGAGCGGCCCGCCGACCTCATGGCCTCCGTCCGCCCCGCGGAGCTCATCGTGTCCGACGGCACCGAGGAGCTCGCCGTCGCACTGCCGGAGGACGAGTTCTACCTGTCCGTCGCGCCCTACGTGGACAGCAGCCACGAGTGTTTCTTCCACTCCTTGACGACGTGCCAGGGCGAGCTCGCCGAGGCAGACATCGAGGTCACCTTCACGACGGCGGACGGCGAGGTGCTGCTGGAGGAGACGACGACCACCTTTGCCAACGGCTTCGCGGGCTTCTGGCTCCCGCGCGACGTCGAGGGCGTCCTGGAGGTCACCCACGACGGCCGCAGCGGGCAGGTCCTCGTCGCCACCGGCGAGGAGGACCCCACCTGCCTCACCACGCTGCAGCTCAGCTGACTCCGCTCGCCGGGCGTCCGGCACCGTCCTAGCGTGAGCGCATGAGCGATCAGCCCAGCGACACCATCAAGGACCCCGAGGACTGGACCACCGGCGAGGAGCCCGCCACCGGCGCCCAGCTCAGCTACCTCAGCACCCTGGCCCGTGAGGCCGGGCGCGAGGTGCCCGAGAACCTCACCAAGGCACAGGCGTCCAGCCTCATCGACGAGCTGCAGCAGGGCAGCGACCGCGTCACCGGGGACTGACGGGCTCCGGCTCCGGCGCCGCGTCCAGCCCGCCGAGCACCCAGCGCAGGCTGCGCGTGGCCGCGTGGCCGGCGGCGGCGCCGAGGGTCGCGTCGCGGCGCGGGTGGTCCGGCAGGCGCAGCGGCTCGCGCGCCCACCGCGGCAGGGTCGCGACCGCCGCCCGCCCGATGAGGGCGTAGCCGGCCCGTGCCGGGCCGGTGACCGGGGGACGGTGGAGGAGGAACTGCGCCGCCTCCAGCGCCTCGGGCGTCGAGCGCAGCTCGGGGCGGTAGCGCTCGAGGGCGGCGCGGAGCTCTGCGTGCGTCGTCGGCACCGCCTCCCCTCCCAGGCGCCGCGCCACGCCCGCCGCCTGCGCGACGTAGGTGTCGGTCTCTGCCGCCGTCAGCGGCCGGGCGCCGAAGCGCTGGTGGGTGGTGAGGAAGCTGTCGATCTCGGCGATGTGCACCCACGTGATGAGGTGGGGGTCGTCGGCCCGGTAGGGGACGCCGTCGGTCGTCGTGCCGGAGATGTGCCGGTGGACGGCGCGGACGATCGCGATCGCCCGCTCCGCGTCCTCCACCTTCGCGTAGGTGGTCTCCGCGATGAAGGTGCTCGTGCGGGCCAGCCGCCCCCACGGGTCGTTGCGGTAGTCGGAGTGCTGGGCGACGGCGGCCATGGCCAGCGGGTGCAGCGACTGCAGGAGCAGGGCGCGCAGGCCGCCGACGTACATCGACGCGTCACCGTGGACGCGCTGGACGGGGTCCTGTGGGCCGAACCACCGCTCGCCCGGCTCACCGTGGATCCGGTGGCGCGCGTCGTGCGCGTCAGGTCCCGCGACTCGGGCCAGCAGGAGGTCACTCAGCCGCCTGCGGGCGGCGTGTACGGGTGTCACCTCCCCAGTCTGCGTGATTCCCGACGGCGGTGCGCACCGGGCGGCACGGGCTCAGGTGCTCGCGGTGGCGCCTGCGCCGGTGCCGGTCTCACGGATCTGGACGACGTCACCGAGGCGTGTGACGTCGAGGAGGAAGCGGACGAGGTCGGGCGGGTCGACGAAGACGGCGGTGCGGTGCCCGACCGCGAGGCGGGCGAGGCTCGTCAGTGCGAGGGAGTCCATGAAGGTGACGGAACGGGTGTCCACCTCCACCGGGAGGCCCCCTGTCCGGGCCTCGGTCACCGCATGCTCGAGGGCCTGCTCCAGGAGGGCGTCGACCTCCCCGCCCAGCTCGAGCCGGACCAGGCCGTCGCTGCGCCACAGGCGCACCCAGCCCTGGTTGTTCGCCGGTCCTCTTCTCTCCATGACGTCCCCCACGTCGTGATCGTGGGGTGATCATGGCACGGTGCGGCCCGCGCCGGAACGGTTTGCCGCCCACAGGCGGGCCTTGCCGCCCACGTGGCGGCGCTCGAGGACCGCGCCCAGCGGCACGCGCGGCTCCTCGCCCAGCGCCCAGTGTCACCCTCCCCGCGCACGACGCATGCGGCGACGCTACCCGGCGCGGCCGTGACGCGTTCATGCACAACTGGTGGACAAGGCTGTGGACAGTCGTGGCCGCCGCGCGTCGGGCCGCTGCCGCGCCTACCGTGGGCCGCACCCACCAGTACCCGGGAGGACCCATGTCAGGTACCCAGTCCGACCACCCCCTCGCCGTTGTGACCGGCGCCTCGAGCGGGATCGGCCGCGAGGTCGCCATCCTGCTGGACGAGCAGGGCTACGACCTCGTCATCTGCGCCGACGAGCCCGAGATCCACACCGTGCTGCCGGAGTCCCGGGGACTCACCGTCGAGCCGGTCCAGGCGGACCTGTCCACCTACGACGGCGTGGAGGACCTCCTCGACGCCGTGGGGGACCGCGCCGTCGATGCCCTCGTCCTCAACGCGGGCGTCGCCGTCGGCGGGGAGTTCGTCGAGACGTCCCTCGACGACGACCTCGCCCTCATCGGTCTCAACATCAGCGCCAACGTCCACCTCGCCAAGCGCCTCCTTCCCCGGATGGTCGCCGCCGGACGCGGGCGCGTCCTGCTCACCGGCTCGGTGACGAGCATGATGCCGGGGCCCTACTACGCCACTTACAGCGCCTCCAAGGCCTTCCTCCTCAACTTCGCGCAGTCGGTGAGGTATGAGCTGAAGGACACCGGCGTCACCCTCACGACGATGATGCCCGGCCCCACCGACACCGAGTTCTTCGAGCGTGCCGGCATGGAGGACACGCGGGTGGGACGGAGCGACAGCAAGGACGATCCCGTGGAGGTCGCCCGCGACGGCATCGCCGCGATGCTCGAGGGCAAGGATGACGCCGTCGTCGGCGCGACGGTGCGCAACACGCTCATGTCCCGCGCCGCCAAGCCGCTGCCCGAGCGGACCAAGGCGGCCACCCAGGCCCGGCTCACCAAGCCGCTGGAGGACGGGGAGTGAGCCCCGGGCGGGCGGGGGCTCCGCCGTCGTCCTAGCGTGAGCAGATGAGAGTCATCGGAGTCACCACGCCCGGCGGACCTGAGCAGCTTGAGGTCCTCGACCGGCCCCTTCCCCAGCCCGGGCCCGACGAGCTGCGCATCGCCGTCGTCGCCGCCGCCGTCAACCCCACCGACACCGTGCTGCGCGAGCGGGGCGGACCCGACGGCCTCGAGCCGCCGTGGGTCCCGGGCATGGACGCGGCGGGCGTCGTCGACGCCGTCGGGGAGGGGGTCGAGCTGTCCCCGGGCGACCGCGTCGTCGCGATCGTCGACCCGCGCACCCCGCGCGGCGGTGCCTACGCCGAGCTCGTCGTCGTCCCCGCCGACGGCGTTGCCCGCCTGCCCGACGACGTCGACCTCGTCGCGGCATCGTCCCTCCCGCTCAACGCGCTCACCGCCCGCCACGCCCTCCGGCGCATGCGGGTGCCGCGGGCCGGCACGGTCGCGGTGACCGGGGCCGCGGGTGCGGTCGGCGGGTACGCGATCGAGCTGGCCAAGCACGCCGGCCTGCGGGTGGTCGCGGACGCCAAGGAGGAGGACCGGGCGCTCGTCGAGTCCTTTGGCGCCGACCTCGTCCTGCCGCGCGGGGAAGGATTCCCCCAGGCGGTGCTCGAGCACGAGCCCGGCGGCGTGGACGCGTTGCTCGACGCCGCCGTCATGGGTGCCGCGGTGCTGACCGCCGTGCGGGACGGCGGGGTCGTCGCCTGCGTGCGCCCCTTCGACGGGGAGCCCGAGCGCGGCATCGACGTCTACACCGTCACGCCGGCCGACTACGTGCACGACGCCGAGGGGCTGGCCGAGCTCGTCGACCTCGCCAGCCACGAGGTGCTGTCGCTGCGCGTCGCCCGGACCTTCCCGGCCGAGGAGGCCGCCCAGGCGCACCGACAGCTCGAGGCGGGTGGCACGCGCGGGCGGCTGGTGCTCACCTTCTGACGGTCCGGCCCTTCGACGGGCACGGCGCGCGGGACGTCGGTGGCGGCTGGCACGATGGCGGCATGACCCACCCCGTGAGGATCGCCGTCCAGCTCCAGCCCCAGCACGCCGACTACGGCCAGATCCGCGACGCCCTGCTGCGCGCGGAGGACGCCGGCGCGGACGTCGTCTTCACCTGGGACCACTTCTTCCCGCTCACGGGAGAACCGGACGGCAAGCACTTCGAGTGCTGGACGATGCTCGGAGCGTGGGCCGAGCAGACGAGCCGCGTGGAGATCGGAGCGCTCGTCACGTGCAACAGCTACCGCAACGCCGACCTCCTCGCCGACATGGCCCGCACGGTCGACCACATCAGCGGCGGTCGGCTCATCCTCGGTATCGGGGCGGGCTGGTTCGAGCGCGACTACGACGAGTACGGCTACGAGTTCGGCACACCCGGGACACGGCTGGCCGACCTGTCCCAGGCGCTGCCCCGGATCAGGGAGCGCTGGACGCGGCTCAACCCGCCGCCCACCCGCGACATCCCGGTCCTCGTGGGCGGGGGAGGGGAGCGCAAGACCCTGCGCTACACCGCCGAGCATGCCGACATCTGGCACAGCTTCGCGGACCTGGAGACGCTGCGGCACAAGAGCGCCGTCCTCGACCAGCACTGCGCGGACGTCGGGCGCGACCCCGGGGAGATCGAGCGCTCGGTGGCCGTCAAGGGGGACCCGCGCGACAGCGGCGAGGCTCTCGTCGAGGCCGGCGCGACCCTCTTCACGGTCTCCGCGAGCGGTCCCGACTACGACCTCTCCTCGCTGAGCGAGTGGGTGGCCTGGCGCGATGCCCGCTGACGCCCGCACCGCCGCCGCGCCCCGCACCGGGCGCGGCCAGCCGGTGTCACAGCTCGTCCGTGGCTTCCTCATGGGAGCCGCGGACATCGTCCCCGGCGTCTCCGGCGGGACCATCGCGCTGGTCCTGGGCATCTACGAGCGCCTTGTCCACGCGATCTCCACGGCCGCCTCCGCGCTCGGCGCGCTCGTGCGCGGAGACCTGCGCGAGACCGGTCGCCGGCTGGCGGCCGTGCCGTGGGTCTGGGTCCTGTCCCTGCTCGCGGGCATTGGAGCGGCAGTCCTCCTGCTCTCCGGTCCCCTCGAGCAGCTCCTCGTCGAGCGGCCGCAGGAGATGGCCGGCCTCTTCTTCGGGCTCATCCTCGCGGCCGTCGTCGTGTCGTGGCGGCTGGTCAAGCAGCCGCGGGCCTGGCTCGGTGTCGTCGCGGGAGCAGCGGCCCTCGCCTTCTTCCTCTTCCTCGGGCTCCACGACTCCACCCATGCCGCCGGCTCCGAGGCCGTGACGAGGCCGGTGTGGGCGTTCTTCCTCGCCGGTGCCGTCGCGATCTGCGCGATGATCCTGCCCGGTATCAGCGGCTCGTTCATCCTCGTGCTCCTCGGGATGTACACCGAGGTGCTGGGGGCGGTGAACGAGCGGCAGATCGGCGTGCTCCTCGTCTTCCTGCTCGGCTGCGGCCTCGGGCTGGCGGCCTTCTCCTCACTGCTCACCTGGCTCCTCGACCGGCACCACGACCTCGTGCTCGCGGCGCTCATCGGCCTCATGCTCGGCTCCCTGCGCATCCTGTGGCCGTGGCCGCACGGCCTGGAGAGCACGTCGCTCGGCGCGCCCTCGGGTTCGGTGCTCGTCCCGGTGCTGCTCGCGCTGGGCGGGTTCGCCGTCGTCGTCGGCGTCGACCTGCTCGGACGGCGAGTGTCGAGCCGGCGGGAGGGTGGGACGCCGTAGCCGCGAGCGGTTGCCGACCCCGCCGTCAGCCCGGACCGTTGGGGGATGACGACACGCGACGAGCTGCAGGCGATCGCACGGGACCAGTTCGGGTGGGACGATCTGCGCGGCGGGCAGCTCGAGGCGATCGAGGCTGTCGTCGGCGGACGTGACGTCCTCGCCATCATGCCCACGGGCTACGGCAAGTCCGCGATCTACCAGGTGACGGGTGTCGTCCTGCCGGGGGCGACCGTCGTCGTCTCCCCGCTCATCGCCCTCCAGGGTGACCAGATCGCCGGCATCACCGACGCGCCCGAGGCGCCGGACGCCGTCGCCCTCAACTCCGCGCTGCCCGCCGCGGAGCGCAAGGAGGCGTGGCGGGCCGTGACGGCTGGGGCGGCGGAGTACTTCTTCCTCTCCCCGGAGCAGCTCGCCAAGGACGACGTCGTCGAGCGGCTGGCCGAGGTCGAGCCCTCGCTCGTCGTCGTCGACGAGGCGCACTGCGTCTCCGCCTGGGGCCACGACTTCCGCCCCGACTACCTGCGCCTGGGGCACGCGATCGACCGGCTCGGCCGGCCGCCCGTCGTCGCCCTCACGGCGACGGCGGCGCCTCCCGTCCGCGACGACATCGCCCAGCGCCTGGGCCTGCGCGACCCTCTCCTCATCACCCGTGGCTTCGACCGGCCCAACCTCGAGCTGCGGGTGGTGCGGCACGTCGATGCCGGGAGGAAGCGCCGGGCGCTGCTGGAGGACGCTGCCACGCTCGCGGGCCCGGGCCTCGTGTACGCCGGGCGGCGCAAGGACACCGAGGAGCTCGCTGCAGAGCTCCGCGAGCGCGGGCTGCGCGCAGCCGCGTACCACGCGGGGTTGCGGGCACAGGTGCGCGAGCAGGTTCACGGGGACTTCTCCGCGGGCCGGCTGGACGTCGTCGTCGCGACCTCGGCCTTCGGCATGGGCATCGACAAGGCCGACGTCCGCTTCGTCCTGCACGCCGACCCGCCCGGCTCCCTCGACAGCTACTACCAGGAGGTCGGTCGTGCCGGTCGCGACGGAGACCCCGCGCTGGCGGTGCTCCACTACCGTCCCGAGGACCTCGGGCTGCGGTCCTTCTTCGCGACGGCGAGCGTCCGCGAGGAGGACCTGCGCGCGGTGCTCGGTGCGGTCCGCCGTGCCGACCGGCCGCTCGGCGCGACGGCGCTGCGCAACGCGCTGGAGCTGCCGCCCCGGCGGGTGACCGCCGCCGTCAACCTCCTCCAGGAGGTCGGCGCCGTCCGGCAGACGCAGCGCGGGATCGTCGCGCGCGGCAAGCAGCGCGCGGGGGAGATCGTCGCCCTCGCCGAGGAGCAGACCGAGTCCCGCCAGCGGGTGGAGCGCTCGCGCGTGGAGATGATGCGCGGCTACGCCGAGACCCTGTCCTGCCGCCGCGAGTTCCTCCTCGGCTACTTCGGCGAGGACTACCCCGGCCCCTGCGAGAACTGCGACACCTGCGCGGCGGGGACCGCTCAGGAGCGGGCCGCCGAGGACGCGGCCGCCGCCGGCGACGGACCGGGCATGCAGGACGAGGTGGTCCACGAGCAGTGGGGCCGCGGCACGGTGATGACCACCGAGGACGACCGCCTCACCGTGTTCTTCCCCGACGAGGGGTACAAGACCCTGTCCAAGCAGGTGGTCGAGGAGCAGGGGTTGTTGCGCACCGCAGCCGACTGACACCGCCGACAGTTCGCCGTTCTTCCGCCGTGCTTGACTGGACGGGACGACGATGTGAGGAGGTCCCGGTGAGGGCGCGCGTACTCCTGGCCGCAGCGGTGGCTCTACTGCTCCTGAGCGGGTGCGCAGAGCGGCCGGCGCCGCAGGGCGGTGAGAACAGCTGGGCGGACCCGGTCGACCTCGTCGGACTGTGGCGGGTCAGCGGTGCGGGCGAGGCTCGAGACACGTGGCTGCGGCTCGACGGGGCTGGGCTCGTGCTGTGGCGCGGGTCGGCGGTCCTGTCGGGGAGCTGGACCGCGGACGGGCGGACGATCCTCGCGGCGGTGGACGGCTTCTCCGGCCAGCCCGTCGACGACATCTCGCCGGACTGGCTCGTCGGCGCGCACGCCTACCGGGTCACCGGGGACGGCTGGCAGCTCGAGGACGACGACGGCGCGGTGGTGGCCACCCTCGCGGTCGACGGTGCTCCCGAGCCTGTCGACACCATGGCCGAGTGGTACGCGGAGCCGCCGGCGGTCACCGACGACGTGCGGGCAGCGCTGGCCGTCCCGGAGCTCCCGGACGGCGCCCGGACGGCGAGCGCCGAGCACCTCCTCGGCCGGTGGGTGCCGGCCGGTCCCCCCGTGGAGACCGACCCGTACGTCGTCTTCGAGGACGACGGGACCTGGGGCGGCAGCGACGGGTGCAACGGGCAGGGCGGCCGCTGGACCGTCTCGGAGGGGCGACTGCTCGCGCTGTCCGGACCGATGACCCTCATCGGCTGCCCCGGCGCGCCGGTGGGCGCCTGGGTCGGTGGCGCCTCTCACGCCGTCGTCGACGGTGCCGAGCTCGTGCTCCTCGGCCCGGACGGTGCCGAGCTCGGCCGCCTCGTGCGCGGCTGACCCCCGAGCACGGCGAGCTGCGCCGTCGTAGCCTCCCCGGATGGACCCTGTAGCGGCACTCAAGCGCGTGGCCTACCTCATGGAGCGCGAGCGCGCGGACGCCCGGCGCGCCACCGCGTTCCGTAAGGCGGCGCGACGCCTGGAGGACCTCGAGCCGCAGGAGCTGGAGCGGCGCCTGGCCACCGGGACGCTCACCGAGCTGCCCGACGTGGGACAGCGGACCGCCGGCGTGGCGGTGGAGGCCGCGCGCGGGCAGGTGCCCGACTACCTCACGGCGCTGGAGGAGCGGGCGGGGACGCCACTCGCCGAGGGCGGGGAGGAGGTCCGAGGCTGGTTGCGCGGGGACCTGCACTCCCACTCCGAGTGGTCCGACGGCGGTACCCCGATCATCGACATGGCGCGCGCCGCCGTCGAGCTCGGGCACGACTACCTCGCGCTCACCGACCACTCCCCGCGGCTCACGGTCGCGCGCGGGCTGTCGGCCGAGCGGCTGCGGGAACAGCTCGACGTGGTCGACGCGCTCAACACCGAGCTCGCGCCGTTCCGGATCCTCACCGGCATCGAGGTCGACATCCTCGACGACGGCGAACTCGACCAGGAGCCGGAGCTGCTCGCCCGCCTCGACGTCGTCGTCGCCAGCGTGCACTCCAAGCTCCGGATGAACAGCCGCGCGATGACCCGGCGGATGGTCGCAGCCGTCGAGCACCCGCTCGTCGACGTCCTCGGGCACTGCACCGGGCGGCTCGTCACCGGCGGCCGCGGCACCCGGCCGGAGTCGGAGTTCGACGCGGAGGCGGTCTTCGGCGCGTGCCGGGACAACGACGTCGCCGTCGAGCTCAACTCACGCCCCGAACGGCTCGACCCGCCCATGCGGCTGCTCGAGGTCGTCGTCGACCTCGGGTGCCTGGTGGCGATCGACACCGACGCCCACGCGCCTGGCCAGCTGGAGTTCCTCGACCACGGCTGCGCGCGCGCCGCCGAGGCGCAGGTCCCGCGCGACCGCATCGTCAACGCGCTGCCCCTCGACGATCTCCTCGCCTGGACCAACCGCTGACTGACCCCGCCCCCGCCCCCCGGCTCGCGCCGAGCGCTGAGTACTTCCGGGACCTGTGGACGGAGCCGCTGCCCACAGGTGCCGCCTCAGCGGGGACGCGGCTCGTGGACGTCCGGGCGCAGGCGCTCGGGGATGCGGTCGCGCTCGAAGGTGATGGACGACTGGCCGTGGGGGGTTGGGCGGCCGTCCTCACCGAGGTTGACGAAGACGATCGAGTCGATCGTGAGGATGCTGTGGCGGGTGAAGAGGTTGCGCACCTCGGCCCGCATCGTCAGCGAGGTCCGTCCGAAGCGGGTGGCCCGCAGGCCCATCTCGACGATGTCACCCTGCGTGGCCGAGCTGAAGAAGTTGATCTCCGACATGTACTTCGTGACCACCCGCTCGTTGCCGAGCTGGATCATCGCGTAGATCGCGGCCTCCTCGTCGATCCACCGCAGCAGGCTGCCACCGAAGAGGGTGCCGTTGGCGTTGAGGTCCTCGGGCCGGATCCACTTGCGGGTGTGGAAGTTGATGTCGTCGGAGTGCATGAGTCCAGGTTAGGTCCGCAAACCGGCCCAAACCCGGCGAGGGCGGCGTGCGACCCGCCACGGCCGCGTCGCGGACCCACGGCGGAAGGGGCGTGGTCCGAGACGTGAGATTGCTCCACCAGGCGGAGCAATCTCACGTCTCTCGACACAGCTCACGCCTCCGCGGCGGTAGCGTCGGGAGCTGCTGAATGTGCACGGCGGGCGGCCGAGGCATCCATGGGAGAGACGGGGTGAGGATCCCCTCCCAGTTGCTCACGCAACGTCCTGGGACCGACGTACCTCCTCCGGATGCTCTGCAAGGATGCGGGCATGCGCGCGCTCAGGTCTGCGTCTTCGGCATTCGGCATTCGCGCCGGTGTCGTGCCCGGGGAGCGGCTGCGGCCACGCCGGTGGATTCTCCGCCTGACGGCCTTCTGGATCCTTGCGGCGATCACGGTGGCCGTTCTGCCGATGACCGTGCTCCTGACCTACTCGTTCCTGCGCTACCCCGCAGCGACTTACGGGAACCCGTTCGTCTACAGCGCGGGGATTCTCGTCTGGTTCTTCATCGTCACCGTCCCGATTGCTACCGCCGCCGGGATCCTTCTCGGTCTCACGTCAGCGGTCTCC
This sequence comes from Georgenia satyanarayanai, assembly GCF_023715365.1. Lineage (GTDB taxonomy): Bacteria > Actinomycetota > Actinomycetes > Actinomycetales > Actinomycetaceae > Oceanitalea > Oceanitalea satyanarayanai_B. The sequence continues at coordinate 27,943 of NZ_JAMBNZ010000013.1, read as the reverse complement.
GTCCGGGTGACCGGCCTGTGGGCGACGCCGCCGCGGAGGTGGCGATGGGTGCGCTACGTCGGTCTGCTCCTCCTCGCCTACGGCGTCCTCATCGCGGCTGTCGCGCTCCTGGCCCCGACGGCGGTGCAGCCGGTGACGTCCTACGCGGTCCGCGCGGCTCTCATCGCGGTCGGGTCGTGCCTCTACCTGCGGTGGGGGGAGCGCCGGTGGCTGAGGGGATCGGCCGCACCATGACCAGCTCAGCGGACAGCGCCCTCGCGATCGCTCGTCACGTCTGTGACGCCCTCGATCCGGTGCTGACGCCGCACGGCTTCCAGGCCGGACAGGCAGGCATCGGCCGTGACGTCGAGGTGACCTTCTGCAGCGCGGGGCACGAGTTCAGCGCCCGCTTCCCCCACCTCGCGTACTGGATGGACCTGTCCCACCCGGCCGCCTGCGTCGACCTCACCCTCCACGCACACCCCCAGCCGGCGCGGCTCAGCCGCGTGTGGCTCGAGGGCCGGGAGCTCGACGACGTCGTCCGCGACGGTCGGTACGCGGTCGGTCCGGTGGACGGCGTCGGCCTCCCGCTGGAGGCGGGACTGGACCGTCTCGCGCGCACGCTGACCGTCCTTCTTCTGCAAGGATCACCGCATGAGTGACCAGCCGGGACCGCTGCTCCTTCTCGACTCCGCCTCCATGTACTTCCGGGCGTTCTTCGCCCTGCCGGACACGATGACCGCTCCGGACGGGACGCCGATCAACGCCGTGCGCGGCTTCCTCGACGCGATCTCCCGGCTCGTGGAGGCGCACCGGCCCTCGCGCGTCATCGCCTGCTGGGACGACGACTGGCGCCCGGCCTTCCGCGTCGCGGCCATCCCCTCCTACAAGGAGCACCGGCTCTCCGACGACGGCGGCGAGGAGGTCCCCGAGCTGCTCACCGCCCAGGTGCCGATCATCGTCGACGTGCTCTCCGCCGTCGGGATCCCGCGTCTCGGCTCGCCCGGCTACGAGGCCGACGACGTCATCGGCACGCTCGTCGCCCGCGAGGTCGCGGCCACCGACCGCGCTCCCGAGGTGCTCGTCATGACGGGGGACCGCGACCTGTTCCAGCTCGTCGACGACGCCGCGGGCGTCACCGTCCTCTACCCGGTGCGCGGGCAGAAGGAGCCCCAGCGCATCGACGAGGCGTGGCTGCGGGAGAAGTACGGGGTCGAGGGCGGGCAGGCCTACGCCGACATGGCGACCCTGCGCGGGGACCCCAGCGACGGGCTGCCGGGCGTCGCGGGCATCGGGGAGAAGACGGCCGCGTCACTTCTCGCCCAGCACGGCACGCTCGCCGGGATCGTCGAGGCGGCCAACGACTCCGGCTCCTCGCTCACCGCCACCCAGCGCAAGCGCATCCTCGCCGCGGCCGACTACCTCGCCGTCGCACCGACCGTCGTCCAGGTCGCCCGTGACGCCCCCGTCGCCGACGAGCACGGGGAGCTCGGTGACGTGCCCACGGACGGGGACGCGCTCCTTGAGCTGGCCGAGCGGTGGGGGCTGGAGTCCCCGCTCAGGCGCCTCGTGGACGCCTGCGCCGCGGCGTCCTGAGCGGGCGCGGCCAGCGGGCGACCTGACCGGGGATGTCGGCCGGGAACTGTACTCTCGGCGCAGAGGGTGGCAGGAACGCGACGACGAGAGGAAGCCGCCGATGGACAGGCAGCAGGAGTACGTGCTCCGCGCGATCGAGGAACGCGACATCCGCTTCATCCGGCTGTGGTTCACCGACGTCCTCGGCGTGCTCAAGTCCGTGGCCATCGCACCTGCTGAGATCGAGGCGGCCTTCGCCGAGGGTATCGGTTTCGACGGCAGCTCCATCGAGGGCCTCACCCGCGTCTATGAGGCGGACATGCTGGCCAAGCCCGACCCGGCCACCTTCCAGCTGCTGCCCTGGCGCGGGGACGAGCACGGCGTCGCGCGGATGTTCTGCGACATCCTCACCCCCGACGGCGAGCCCGCCCGCTCCGACCCCCGCAACGTCCTCAAGCGCACGCTCGAACGCGCCAAGGACGCCGGCTTCACCTGCTACACCCACCCGGAGATCGAGTTCTACCTCTTCGAGCAGCGCCAGAGCCCCGACGCGCCCCTCGTCCCGATCGACACGGCCGGCTACTTCGACCACGTCGCCCGCGGCACCGCCCACGACTTCCGGCGCGACACCATCACGCTGCTCGAGTCCATGGGCATCTCCGTGGAGTACTCCCACCACGAGGCCGGGCCGGGGCAGAACGAGATCGACCTGCGCTACGCGGACGCCCTGTCCACCGCGGACAACATCATGACCTTCCGCACCGTGGTCAAGGAGGTCGCCCTCCAGCAGGGCATCATGGCCACCTTCATGCCCAAGCCCCTCATCGGGGCCCCCGGCTCGGGCATGCACACGCACTTCTCCCTCTTCGAGGGGGACGCCAACGCCTTCTACGACCCGGCAGGGCAGTACCAGCTGTCCTCGACCGGTCGCTCGTTCATCGCCGGGCTGCTCCACCACGCCGCCGAGATCACCGCCGTCACCAACCAGTACGTGAACTCCTACAAGCGCCTGTGGGGCGGGGGAGAGGCGCCCAGCTACGTGTGCTGGGGGCACAACAACCGGTCCGCGCTCGTCCGCGTGCCCATGCACAAGCCGGACAAGGGCCCTTCCACGCGCGCGGAGTACCGCGCGCTGGACGCCGCTGCCAACCCCTACCTCGCCTTCGCCATGCTCATCGCCGCCGGCCTCAAGGGCATCGAGGAGGGTTACGAGCTGCCCGACGGCGCCGAGGACAACGTGTGGGCGCTGTCGGACGTCGAGCGCAAGGCCATGGGCATCAAACCGCTGCCCGGCAGCCTCGAGCAGGCGTTGGAGGTCATGGAGTCCTCCGAGCTCGTCGCCGAGACCCTCGGCGAGGACGTCTTCGCGTTCTTCGTCCGCAACAAGCGCCAGGAGTGGACCGAGTACCGCTCCCAGGTCACGCCCTACGAGCTGCGTAGCCTGCTGCCCGGCATCTGACCCGCCGTGCGCGCACCCACGCCCACCCAGGAGCTGCTCCGGCTCGGCTTCACCGACCCTCGCCGGGCGGCGGGGCTCCTCGACGAGGCGGTCCTCGCCACGCCTCTCGCGCGCGCGGAGGACGCCGGCGCGCCGCTGCCCGCCGCGCTCGGGCGAGTGGCCGACCCGGACCTCGCGCTCCTCACCCTGGTCCGCCTGCTCGAGGCGGCGCAGGACGACGACGGCGCACCGGACCTCGCGGCGGTGCTCGCCTCCGACGGTGGGCACCGGCAGCGGCTCCTCGCCGTCCTCGGCTCCTCGAGCGCACTGGGCGACATGCTCGTCGCCCGCCCCGCCGACGCGACCCTCCTCGGTGACGAGCACGCCGACGGCGTCCTCGACCTCACGCCGCAGGACGAGCGGGACCGCGCGCTGCGGGCTGTCGGTGCCGACCCGTCCGACGCCGCACCCGTCGCCACGGTGACCGGCACCGCCGGGGTCGAGGCACTGCGCCGCTGCTACCGCCGCCGGCTCCTCGAGGTGGCCGCCGCGGATCTCACCAGCCCCGACCCGCTCGGCGCCTTCCCCGCGGTGGCCGCCGCCCTGTCGGACCTCGCGGCCGCTGCCCTGGAGGCCGCCCTCGCCGTCGCCCGCGCGGACCTTCCCGACCACGGCCGCGGCGCCCGCCTCGCCGTCATCGGGATGGGCAAGGCCGGTGGCCGCGAGCTCAACTACATCTCCGACGTCGACGTCGTCTACGTCGTTGCCCCTGGGGAGGGCGCCGGCGAGGACGAGGCCACCGCCGTCGCCACCCGCCTGGCCGGCGCGCTGGCGCGGAACGTGAGCGGCGCCGTCGGGACGGAGCCACCGCTGTGGCCGGTGGACGCGAACCTGCGCCCGGAGGGCAAGGACGGCCCGCTCGTGCGGACCGTCGCCTCCCACGTCGCCTACTACGACCGCTGGGCCAAGACCTGGGAGTTCCAGGCGCTGCTCAAGGCCCGACCGGTGGCCGGGGACGCCGCGCTGGGCACGGAGTACGTCGCCGCCGTCGAGCCCTTCGTGTGGTCGGCGGTGGGCCGGGAGAACTTCGTCGAGGACGCCCAGGCGATGCGCCGCCGCGTCGAGGACACCATCCCGGTCGCCGAGGCGGAGCGGCAGCTGAAGCTCGGGCGCGGCGGCCTGCGGGACGTCGAGTTCACCGTCCAGCTCCTCCAGCTCGTCCACGGCCGCACCGACGAGGCCATCAGGACCGCGGGCACGCTCGACGCCATCGCCCGCCTCGCCGAGACGGGGTACATCGGCCGCGACCCCGCCGAGCGGCTCGACGAGTGCTACCGCTACCTGCGCGTTCTCGAGCACCGGATGCAGCTGTACCGCCTGCGCCGCACGCACGTCATCCCCAGCGGCGAGGCGGACCTGCGACGCCTGGCGCGCGCGCTGCCGGGCGACGGGACGCGCAGCGCCGAGACCCTCGAGCAGCGGCTGCGCGCCGTGCGCCGTGAGGTCCGCGACCTCCACGAGGACATCTTCTACCGGCCGATGCTGCCGCTCATCGCCAGGCTCAGCCGCGAGGACGCCCACCTGCGCCCGGAGGCGGTCCGAGAGCGGCTCGCGGCGATCGGCTACCGCGACCCTGCCGGCGCCGTCCGGCACCTCGACTCGTTGACGGCGGGCGTCTCGCGCACCGCCGCGATCCAGCGCCAGGTCCTGCCCGCCATGCTCGGCATGTTCGCCCGCGGCGCGGATCCCGACGGCGGCCTGCTCGCCTTCCGTAAGGTCTCCGAGGCGCTCGGCACCACCCACTGGTACCTCCAGACGCTCCGCGACTCCGGCGTGGCCGCGCCGCGGCTCAGCTATCTCCTCGCCACCAGTCGGTACGTCGCCGAGGGGCTCGAGGCGCTGCCCGAGGCCGCGGCCTGGCTGGGGGAGGACGAGGCACTGCGCCCGCGCACCCCGGAGCAGCTGGCTCGCGAGGCGGCCGCCCTCGTGCGCCGTCGGCCCGACCCAGCGGACGCGGTGCGCGCCGTGCGCTACCTGCGCCGCCGCGAGCTGCTGCGCGGCGCCGTCGGGGACGCGCTCGACGGCGTGCGCGACGAGCGGGACCGCACCGTCCTGTCGGTGGCGGCCGACCAGGCGCTGACGACGACGCTCGAGGTCGCCGTGCGGCTCGCCCGCGAGCAGCGCGGCCTGGCGCAGCCGCCGGTCCGCTTCGGGATCATCGCGATGGGCCGGCTGGGCGGGCAGGAGATGGGGTACGGCTCGGACGCCGACGTGCTGTTCGTCCACGACCCGGTGGGCGAGGACGACGACGTCGCCCAGGAGTTCGCCGTCGCCGTCGCCGGGCACGTGCGTGCCCTCCTCGGCGACCCCGGCGTGGAGCTCGCGCTCCCCGTCGACGCCGCGCTGCGGCCCGAGGGGCGCAACGGACCGATGGTCCGCTCGCTCGCGTCCTACGCCCAGTACTACGAGCGCTGGGCCGAGCCGTGGGAGCAGCAGGCGCTGCTGCGGGCACGGCCGGTGGCCGGTGACGAAGGTCTGCTCGAGCGCTTCGGTGCGCTCATCGACCCCTACCGCTACCCGGGCGACGGTCTGGACGACCGCGCCCTGCGGGAGCTGCGGCGCGTCAAGGCCCGGGTGGAGTCCGAGCGGATGCCGCGCGGCGTCCCGGCCAGCCGGCAGCTCAAGCTCGGGCGCGGGGGGCTGGCCGACGTCGAGTGGACGGCTCAGCTGCTCCAGCTGCAGCACGCCGGCCGTGTCCCTGAGCTGCGGACGCCGCGCACGGTCGAGGCGCTCACCGCGGCGCGCGGTGCGGGGCTGCTGGGGGAGGAGGACTGCACGCTGCTCGTCACCGCGTGGACGCTCGCCTCACGGCTGCGCGCCGGGATCGCGCTGGCCACCGGCCGGGTCACCGGGGCGAAGGTCGACGTCCTGCCGCACGACCCGGGCCAGGTCACCGCCGTCGCCCGGCTTCTCGGGTACGGCCCCGGCGAGTCCGCCGAGCTCGAGGAGGACTACCTCCGCGCCACCCGCCGCGCCCGCGCCGTCGTCGAGCGCATCTTCTTCGGGTAGTCCGCGCCCGCCCTCTCGCCCTCCCCGCGCCGCCCATCGCACCCCCACTCGCGCCGCTGAGTTGTTACCGCCGCAGGCGCACGTGCCGTCCGCCCCTCAGCGCCACTCGACCAGGCGGCCGGCGTGACGAACCACCTCATCCAGCACATCGAGGTCCAGGACGTCGGCGGAGGCGAAGGAGACGCTCGCCGCACCGACCTTCGTGCGCCCCAGGCGCGGGCCGTAGAGCTTCGCCAGGTACTGCTTCCCTTCGGCGGCGTGCACGTAGAGGCTGACGGACGCGGACTGGCGGGCGAGGCCGACGAGGAACCACTCGACGTCCGCACCCCGCGGGCGGGACTGCACGGTGGCGCCGTAGCCGATGATCGACTGGTCGGTCCCGCCCCAGAACACGCCCTGCCACAGCACGCGGGTGGCTCCGGGCAGCGCGGCCGTGATGACGCCGTCGAGGATGGCGAGGGAGCCGTCCGGCTCGTTCGCCGCGATGAACCCGTCGACGGACGTGTCGGTGGGGCGCATGGACCGGCTCATGGCGCCAACCTACGCGGCCGTGGGCCCGCCCGGGTCCAGGTCGTCTCCCGTTCGCCCGGCTGGGTCATGATGGGAGGCATGCGACTCATCCTCATCCGCCACGGCCAGACCAGCTCGAACGTCGCCGACCTGCTCGACACGGCGGAACCCGGCGCCGACCTCACCGAGCTCGGCCGGCAGCAGGCCGCCGCCGTCCCTCGCAGCCTGGCCGGCGAGGACATCGACGTCGTCTACGCCTCCACCCTGGTCCGCACCCAGCAGACCGCCGCGCCGCTCCTCGCCGAGCGTGGCCTGGAGCTGCGGGTGCGCGACGGCATCCGCGAGATCAAGGCGGGCGAGCTCGAGATGCGCGGCGACGAGGCGTCGATCCGCGCCTACGTCGGCACGATCTTCAGCTGGGCGGACGACCCGGACCGCCGTGTCCCGGGCGCGGAGAACGGGTTCGAGGTGTGGCAGCGCTATGACGAGGTCGTCGCCGAGGCGTACGCCGACGGGGTCCGCACAGCCGTGATGTTCAGCCACGGCGCCGTCATCCGCTCGTGGACGGCTGCGCGGGCGGAGAACGTCACCGGCGAGCACGCCGCCTACCACCCGATCAGCAACACCGGCGCCGTCGTTCTCGAGGGCAGTCCGCGCGAGGGCTGGTGGGCCGAGCTGTGGGAGGGCGAGCCGCTCGGCGGCGAGCGCGTGAGCGACGCCGCCCACGACGGCCCCGCCGCCGACCCGGCACCTGCCGAGGCGGTCCCCTCCGAGTCCTGACGGACGACGACGGCGTCCCCGCGCGCGCCGGCACGTCACCGTGGCACGGTGGTCGCCATGCGCGTCCTCCTCCTCGCCGACACCCACGTCCCCACGCGCGCCCGGCAGCTGCCGGAGCAGGTGTGGCGGGAGGTCGAGGCGGCGGACCTCGTCGTCCACGCGGGGGACTGGGTCGTCCCCGAGCTGCTCGACGAGCTCGAGGGCCGCTCTGCCGCCCTCCTCGCGTGCTGGGGCAACAACGACGGCGCCGAGCTGCGACGTCGGCTCCCCGAGGTCGCGCGAGCCGAGGTCGAGGGGGTCCGCATCGCCGTCGTCCACGAGACCGGCCAGTCCCGCGGCCGCGACGCGCGGATGCGGGCCGCCTACCCGGACACCGACCTGCTCGTCTTCGGCCACAGCCACATCCCGTGGGACGGGGCGGCCGACGGGCTGCGCCTGCTCAACCCCGGCTCGCCCACCGACCGGCGCCGTCAGCCGCACCGCACGTACCTGACGCTCACCGTGTCCGCCGGCGAGGTGACCGACGTCGACCTCCACCGGTTGCCGCCGCGCGGGAACACGGGCTGAGCGACCCCCCGGCCCCCGTCTCGTCGACGTGAGCGAGTGGCTCACGAGCCGCCCGACGGATCTGCCCCCGCCAAGGCGGCAACCGCCCGGTGAACGCCGCAGCCCCCGCTACCGAGAACGGCGGCGTGGGCTGCGGGGAACGGTCTAGATGTCGAAGTACAGCTCGAACTCGTGCGGGTGGGGACGCAGCCGCAGCGGGTCGATCTCCTGGGTGCGCTTGTACTCGATCCAGGTCGAGATGAGGTCAGGGGTGAACACGTCGCCCTCGGTGAGGAAGTCGTGGTCCGCCTCGAGGGCGAGGAGCGCGCCCTGCAGCGAGTCGGGGACCTGCTCGATCTGAGCGTGCTCCTCCGGGGGGAGCTCGTAGAGGTCCTTGTCGATCGGCTCCGGCGGCTCGATGCGGTTCCTGATGCCGTCCAGGCCGGCCATGAGCATCGCGGAGAAGGCGAGGTAGGGGTTGGCCGACGGGTCCGGCACCCGGAACTCCACCCGCTTGGCCTTGGGGGAGGTGCCCGTCACCGGGATGCGGATGCACGCGGAGCGGTTGCGCGCCGAGTAGACGAGGTTGACCGGCGCCTCGTAGCCCGGGACCAGGCGGTGGAAGGAGTTCACCGAGGGGTTGGTGAAGGCGAGTAGCGCCGGCGCGTGCTTGAGCAGGCCGCCGATGTACCAGCGGGCCAGGTCGGACAGGCCACCGTAGCCGCGCTCGTCGAAGAAGAGCGGCTTGCCGTCCTTCCACAGGCTCTGGTGGGAGTGCATGCCCGAGCCGTTGTCACCGAAGATCGGCTTCGGCATGAAGGTCGCCGTCTTGCCGTTGACCCACGCCGTGTTCTTGATGACGTACTTGAACTTCATGACGTCGTCGGCGGCGGCGCGCAGCGTGTCGAAGCGGTAGTTGATCTCCTGCTGGCCGGCGGTGCCGACCTCGTGGTGGGCGCGCTCGACCTCGAGCCCCACCTGCTGGAGGACGGTGACCATCTCGTCGCGCAGGTCGGCCATCTGGTCGTTGGGAGAGACGGGGAAGTAGCCGCCCTTGTAGCGCGTCTTGTACCCGAGGTTCCCGCCCTCCTCCTCGCGGCCGGTGTTCCACGCGGCCTCGCCGGAGTTGAGGTGGTAGAAGCTCGAGTGCTGGTTGGTCGCGAACCGCACGTCGTCGAAGATGTAGAACTCGGCCTCGGCACCGAAGTAGACGGTGTCGGCGATGCCCGTGCTCCGCAGGTAGGCCTCGGCCTTCGCGGCGATGTTGCGCGGGTCGCGGGAGTAGGCCTCGTCGGTGAAGGGGTCGACGATGGAGAAGTTGACGACGAGCGTCTTCTCCTTGCGGAACGGGTCGACGAAGGCGGTCGTCACGTCCGGGATGAGCTTCATGTCGGACTCGTGGATCGCCTGGAACCCGCGGATCGAGGAGCCGTCGAACATGAGGCCGTCGGTGAACGCGTCAGCCGCGAAGGACTCGACGGGGATGTTGAAGTGCTGCATCACGCCCGGCAGGTCGCAGAAGCGGACGTCGACGAACTTGACGCCCTCCTCCCGGGTGAAGGCGATGGCCTCCTCGGCATTGCTGAACATGTACCGCTCCTCTGGCGTGGGAATTCCGGGGGACCATCACGGCCCCGACGGCGACGACGTTATCTGTGTCGCGTTTCGTCGTCGTCACCCCGATGTGTCCGGCATGTTACGTGGACGACGACGGCGCTGCGTCGGTCAGGCACGCACGATCCGCGTGCCGGCCCACACGTCGTGCAGCCCGCGTCCGTCCAGCCCCCACACCACGGCCGGGACGACGAGACACAGGCTGACGGTGCGGATGAGGACCTGGACCGGCCGCGCCGCTCCGCCGTCGGCGGCGCGCACCCGCAGCCCGAGCAGGGTGTGGCCGATGGTGGCTCCCCGGGTGGCGACGAGGAGGAAGGTCACGACGGCGAACACGCCGAGCGTGGCGAGCGGGTGGTTGTCGAGGAAGCCCGCGGAGATCGCGGTCGCAACCGCCCAGTCGACGGCGAGGGCGATGACGCGACGGCCCAGCGGCGCGGGGGTGCTGCGCGCCCCGGCGGTCACGGACTGCTCCTGGCTCACGCTCAGCGCCCGCGCATGCCCTTGCGGTCCGGTCGGGCCCGCAGCGGGTCCACGCCCTTGGGGATCGGCGGGCGCGAGGACTGCAGGGCGCGCAGACGCTTGGCCACGGCCGCGACCTCGGCCTTGGTGAGGGTGGGCCGGAGCTTCTGGATGGTGCGCACGAGCTTGGGCAGCGGGGTCTGGCCCTCGTCGCGCCCGACCTCGACGAGGTGGACCGTGACGTTCGGGGCTACGCGCGTGACCTTCTTGCGCTCACCCTCGAGGAGACGCTTGACGCGGTGGCTGGGGCCCTCGCCGATGAGGACGACGCCCGGGCGGCCGACGGCGCGGAAGACGACGTCCTGGGTGCGCGGGTCGATGGCGACCGGCTGCTCCTCGATGTTCCAGCCGCGTCGGATGGTCCCCAGGGCGGATGCGGAGGCGCCGGGGGTGCCCTCGATGCGCGAGTAGGCGGCGCGCTCGGCGCGACGCGAGAGCAGGAGCATGACGACGATGAGCGCCACGGGCAGGCTCAGGAGCGTCACGTACACCGGGTGGCCGGCAGCCAGGCCGACGACGAGCCCGAGGGCGAGGATCCCGACGAAGGCACCGAGGAGCCACCAGGTGATCGAGGGCTGCGCCTCGCGGGTCATCTGGAAGACTTCCCACAGCTGGTGGTACCAGCGCTTCTTCTTCTGCTTCGGCGCGGCGCCCTCGGCGGCGTCCTTCTTCTTCTTCAGGGCCATGATCGCCAATCCTACCGGCCCACGGACGTGCTCCTGCTGACCGCGAGCCTGTGGATGACGCCAGCGGGCCGCGCCGCCGTGCGCTTGGCTTGGGTCATGGCACGACGACGGCGCAGCGCCAGGGTGGCGGGTGGCACGCGCCCTCCTCAGCTGCCCGGCCACGAGATCGTCGGCACGGCCGGCTTCGGTGCGAACGGGGCGCTGTGGTCGGCACGTGACGGGGCCGGACGCGACGTCGTCGTCAGTGTGCTCGCGTTGCCGCGCGGGGAGGCGGGGACGGCGCAGCTACGGCGCCTGGCCGCGCTGCGCCACGGCACCCACCCTCACCTCCCGTGCATCCGGCAGGTTCTCACCCTCGACGGCGGACGCTGCGCGGTCGTCAGCGACCACGTCCCCGGCCCGACCCTCGCCACGGTGCTGGTCGCACGCGGTGCGCTCGGGCCGCCGGAGCTCGCCGGCCTGCTCGGTGCGCTCGGCAGTGCGCTCGGCCACCTCCACGAACGCGGCGTCGTCCACGGCGACGTCTCGCCCGCGAACGTCGTCGTCACCGGGGACGGCGTGCCCGTGCTGGTGGACCTCGCCGGCCAGGGCGCCCACGAGCTCGGCACCCCCGGCTTCGTGCCGCCCGAGCGGGAGCGCGGCAGCGCGGCCGGCGCGCCCGGCGACGTGTGGGCGCTGGCGCGGCTCGTCGCCTGGGCGGCCGGACCGGCGCCGGACACGCACCTGCTCCGGCTGCTCGGTCCCGCGCTCGACGTCGCGGCGGAGCGGCGCCCCTCCGCCCGCGACCTCGCCAGCCGGGCCCCGGGCATCGGCGCCGCAGGCCCGGTAGCCGTCCCGCCGGCCGCGGCGCTGGCCCAGGCCCGCATGCGCGACGACGTCGCCCCCACGCGGCGGCGCACGTCGACCCGTCGCGGCAGGCAGGCCGAGCGGGGCGCAGGCCGCCTCGGAGTGGACGGCCGTGAGGTCGCCGTGGGGGCTGCTGCCGTGGGGACGGGACCCACGGTCACGGCGGCGTCCTCGCGTGCACCGGCGGCTGCCGCGCGAGCGGCTCCTACGGTTGCCACGGCGACCCCGCGTGCACCGGCGCCTGCCGCCGGGGCGGGTCCTGCGGCGACCCCGGCACCCTCGCGTGCACGGTCGCCCGGCGCCGGGGCGGGTCTTGCGGCGACCGCGCGTGCACCGGCCCGCGCGGTTCCCACGGTCTCCGCGGCGCGCGCACATGCACCGGCTGCCGCCGTCCGGGTGCCCCGTCATGTCCGCCAGCAGCCACTGCCCACGCCGTGGCTCGGCGGCGCCCTCACGCTGGGCGTGGCGGCGGTCCTCACCGGCCTCATCGTCTGGTCGGGCCCGGGTGAGCGAGCCGGCGGCTACGGGCACGGCCCGGCGGCCGCGACGGGTACCGAGCAGTACGCGGAGGTGGTGGCGAGCCTCCTGGCCCGGCGGGACGGCGCCCTCGTGGCCGGTGACGCCGCCGCCCTCGCGGCCACGACGGTGCCGGGCGGGCCGGCGGCGCGAGAGGACGTCGTCCTCCGCGACCGCCTCACGGCCACCGGGACAGCTCTGGAGGACCTACGCACGGAGGTGAGTGCGGTGGAGGGGGTCGTGGCGGTGGACGAGGGCGTCGCCGTCGACGTCGTGATCGTGCAGGACGCGCACGAGCGCGTCGTGGACGGCCGGCGGACCACCGTGCCGGCGCAGGACCCGGCGTGCGCGCGGCTCGTGCTCGTCGCCGGGCCGGGTGACACGTGGCGCCTGCTGGGCAGCGAGCCGTGCCCCTGACAACGGCGACGGGGCCCGCACCCGAAGGTGCGGGCCCCGTCACGGGGGAGGTGCTCAGAGGCCGAGCTCGGCCTCGAAGGCACCCTCCTCGAGGCGCTTCTTGATGGTCTGCATGAAGCGACCGGCGTCCGCACCGTCGACCAGGCGGTGGTCGTAGGTGAGGGGCAGGTAGACCATCGAGCGGATGCCGATCGTCTCGTTGCCGTCCGCGTCGCTGACCACGACCGGCCGCTTGACGATGGCGCCCAGGCCGAGGATCGCGACCTCGGGCTGGTTGATGATGGGGGTGTCGAACAGGGCCCCGTTCGAGCCGAGGTTGGTGATCGTGAAGGTCGAGCCACCGAGCTCGTCCGGCTTGACCTTGTTGTCGCGGGTGCGGGCCGCGAGGTCCGCCACGCGCTTGGCGATGCCGGCGATGGTGAGGTCACCGGCCTCCTTGATCACCGGGACGAGCAGGCCGCGCTCGGTGTCGACGGCGATGCCGACGTTCTCCTCGCCGTGGTAGACGATCTGGTCCCCGTCGATCGACGCGTTGAGGCCCGGGTGGGCCTTGAGCGCCTCGGTCGCCGCCTTGATGAAGAACGGCAGGTAGGTGAGCTTGACGCCCTCCCTCTCCTGGAAGGTGTTCTTCGCACGGGCGCGCAGCTTGGCGATGCGCGTGACGTCGACCTCGATGACCGTGGTCAGCTGCGCCGACGTGTCCAGCGACTCCACCATGCGTTTGGCGATGACCTTGCGCAGGCGTGACATCTTCTCCGTCGTCCCGCGCAGCGGGGAGACCTCGGGGACCGAGGGAGCCTTGGCGGCGGCGGCGGGCGCGGCGGCCGGAGCCGGGGCAGCCTGCTGCTCAGCCTTCTCCGCGGCGGCGAGGACGTCCTCCTTGCGGATCCGTCCGCCGACTCCCGTGCCCTGGAGGGAATCGAGGTCGACGCCCTTCTCCTTGGCGAGCTTGCGCACGATCGGGGTGACGTAGGAGGTCTTGGCCGTCTCGGCAGCGCTCGGGCGCTGGGGAGCCGGGGTGGTCGAGGCCTCCTGCGGCGGGGTCTGCTGCTGGTGCTCGGCCTTGGGCTGCTCATGCTTGGGCTGCTCGGCCTGCTTCGGCTCGCTCGGCGCGGGCGCGGCCTCCTCGGAGGGGACCGTGCTCGTCGCCGCACCCTGGTGCTGCTCGGCGCGCTGCTCGGAGGGCTGCTCCTCCTCCTTGGCCTGCTCCTCGGCGTCCTGCGGAGCCTCCTCGGATGCGGACGCGGAAGAGCCGCCGCCGCTCTCGCCGCCGATGACGGCGAGGTCGGTGCCGACCTCCACGGTCTCGTCCTCCTGGACGAGGATCTTGCTCAGCACACCGGCGTAGGGGGAGGGGACCTCGGTGTCGACCTTGTCGGTCGAGACCTCGAGCAGCGGCTCGTCGACCTCGACCTGATCGCCCTCGCTCTTGAGCCAGCGGGTGACGGTGCCCTCGGTGACGGACTCACCGAGTGCCGGCATCTGGACCTTCTCGCCCTCACCGGAGCCGGAGGACCCGGACGAGGCCTGCTGCTTGGCCTCCTGGGCCACCTCCTGCTCGGAGGGCTGCTCCTGCTCGGCAGGCTGCTCCTCCTGGGCGGGCTCGGGAGCCTGCTCCTGCTCGGCGGGCTGCTCGTCCTGCGCGGGCGCGGAGTCGCCGCCGCCCTCACCGGAGCCGATGACGGCGAGCTCGGCGCCGACCTCGACGGTCTCGTCCTCCTGGACGAGGATCTTCTCGAGCACGCCGGCGTAGGGGGAGGGGACCTCGGTGTCGACCTTGTCGGTCGAGACCTCGAGCAAGGGCTCGTCGACCTCGACCCGGTCCCCCTCGTTCTTCAGCCAGCGGGTGACGGTTCCCTCGGTGACGGACTCGCCCAGGGCGGGCATCTGCACGGAGTCGGACATGACCTGGTGTCTCCTTCGATCGAGGGTCAGTTGTGGGAGTGCAGCGGCTTGCCCGCGAGGGCGAGAGCTGCCTCGCCAAGGGCTTCGTTCTGCGTCGGGTGGGCGTGGATGAGCGAGGCGACGTCGTCGGGGTACGCCTCCCAGTTGACGATGAGCTGGCCCTCGCCGATGAGCTCACCGACGCGGGAGCCGATCATGTGGACGCCTACGATCGGGCCGTCCTTCTGGCGCACGAGCTTGACGAAGCCGGTGGTCTGCAGGATCTGGCTCTTGCCGTTGCCGGCGAGGTTGAAGTCGACGGTCTCGACGCCGTCCTCGCCGTGCGCCTCCTTGGCCTGCGCCTCGGTGAGGCCGACGGAGGCGACCTCGGGCTCGCAGTAGGTGACGCGCGGGATGCCGGACTCGACGATCGTCGCCGGGTCGAGCCCGGCGATCTCCTCGGCCACGAAGACGCCCTGCTGGAAGCCGCGGTGGGCGAGCTGCAGGCCGGGGACGATGTCGCCGACGGCGTAGATGTTGGCGACCCCCGTGTGGAGGCGGTCGTTGGTCAGGACGAAGCCGCGCTCCATGGGGACGCCCTGCTCCTCGTAGCCGAGGTTCGCCGTCGCCGGCCCGCGGCCGACGGCGACGAGCAGGAGCTCGGCCTCGTAGGTCTTGCCGTCCTCGGTGGACACCACGACGCCGGAGTCGTTCTGCTCGACGCCGGAGAAGCGGGTACCGGTCGCGAAGTTGATCTTGCGCTTGCGGTAGGCGCGCTCGAGCGCCTTGGACAGCGAGATGTCCTCGTTCGGGACGAGGTTAGGCAGCGCCTCGATGATCGTGACGTCGACCCCGAAAGACTTCCACACGGAGGCGAACTCGACGCCGATGACGCCGCCGCCGAGGACGATCGCGCTCTTGGGCACGTAGTCGAGGGTGAGGGCCTGCTCGCTCGTGATGACCCGGCCGCCGATCTCGAGGCCGGGCAGAGAGCGGGCGTAGGAGCCGGTCGCGAGGATGATGTTGCGGCCGCGGTAGGTGGTGCCGTCGACCTCGACGGTGTCCTTGCCAGTGAGCCGTCCCCAGCCCGTGACGTAGTCGATCTTGCCGGCCTTGATGAGGCCCTGCAGGCCCTTGTACAGGCGGCCGACGACGCCGTCCTTGTACGAGTTGACCGTCGGCATGTCGATGCCCTCGAAGGAGCTGTTGACGCCGACGGCGTGGCTGTGCTGGATCTCGTCAGCGACGGCGGCGCTGTGGAGGAGGGCCTTGGTGGGGATGCACCCGCGGTGCAGGCAGGTGCCGCCGACCTTGTCGGCTTCGATCAGGGCGATGGACAGCCCGAGCTGGGCGGCGCGCAGTGCTGCTGCGTAGCCTCCGCTCCCGGCTCCCAGGATGACCAGGTCGTAGACATTTCCTTCAGGGCTGTCGGTCACAAACCTCTCCTCGAGCGCACGTCGATCCCGGGCCGCAGCCGGGGCTTCGGTCCATC
The DNA here is from genome assembly GCF_023715365.1 of Georgenia satyanarayanai. GTDB lineage: Bacteria > Actinomycetota > Actinomycetes > Actinomycetales > Actinomycetaceae > Oceanitalea > Oceanitalea satyanarayanai_B. The sequence continues at coordinate 12,069 of NZ_JAMBNZ010000013.1, read as the reverse complement.
TTGTCACCGTCCACGCTGCGGGGACCACCCGACGCGGTGTCCGTCGGGTCACAACCGGAGCCGTACGCTAGGGCGCATGCGGCTGTTCTCCCGACGCAGGAACCAGGGCTCTACGAGCAGCGAGGTTCCCACCGCGCAGCGACGCGCGGAGGTCATCGCCCACTTCCGTGACTTCGTCGCGACCCGTGTTGGGGTGGAGGCGTACATCGAGCCGCCGACCCCGAACGACCCGACGACGATGGTCCTCGTGGCCCGGACGGGGGAGTGGACGCGCCGCCGGATCCCGGACCAGAAGGCGGCCTGGGCGCTGGCCCGCGAGCTGGAGATCCCCGTCTACGACGTCAACCTCACCGGCTACCCCAGCAGCATGCGCCGCTGGAGCGCCGCCCAGCGCCGAAAGTAGCCCCCCTCCCCTCCCCCCCACCCCCCTCCCCTCGCATATGTGGGAAAAGCGCAGCCTTCCGACGCGGAGGACTGCGCTTTTCCCACATATGCGGAGTGTGTGGGGGGAGGGGCGGTGGGTTAGCGGGTGGCTGCTTGCTCGAGGACCGTCAGGAGGGTGCGGACGCCCACTCCCGTTCCGCCTTCCGGCGTGTAGCCGCGGGGGCTGCCCTCGTTGTAGGCGGGACCGGCGATGTCGAGGTGCGCCCACGGGGTGTCCCCGACGAACTCCTTGAGGAACAGACCGGCGACGAGCATCCCGCCGAAGCGGTCGCCCATGTTGGCGATGTCGGCCACCTGGGACTTCATCGAGTCGGCGAGCTCGGCGGGCAGCGGCATCGGCCAGAACTGCTCACCGGCGGTTCCGGCAGCGGCCACGACCTGCTCGCGGACGCCGTCGGTGCCCATGACGGCGCCGACCTGCGAGCCGAGCGCGACCATCTGCGCCCCGGTGAGCGTCGCGATGTCGATGAGGAGGTCGGGGTTCTCCTCCCCGGCGGCGACGAGCGCGTCGGCCATGACGAGGCGGCCCTCGGCGTCGGTGTTGAGCACCTCGACGGTCTTGCCGCCGCGGATGGTGATGACGTCGGAGGGTCGCTGCGCGGTGCCCGAGGGCATGTTCTCGGCGAGGGCGAGCCAGCCGGTCACCCGGACGGGCAGCTCGAGGGCCGCGGCGGCGAGGACGGTGTGGAGCACGGTTGCGGCACCGGCCATGTCCATCTTCATCGTCTCCATGCCCTTGGCGGGCTTGATGGACAGGCCGCCGGAGTCGAAGGTGATGCCCTTGCCCACGAGGCCCACGTGCGCCTTGGCGCGCGCGGGGGAGTAGGTGACCTTGACGAGGCGCGGGGGCCGGGCCGAGCCCATGCCGACGCCGATGAGGCCGCCGAAGCCACCGGCCGCGAGCTCCTTCTCGTCGAGGACGGTGACCTTGACCTTCGTGCCCTTGGCGCCGGCCGTCGCCTCCTCGGCAAAGGACTCCGGGTACAGGTCGGCGGGGGAGGCGTTGACGAGGTCGCGGACCCCGGCGACGGCGTCGGCGACGACGACGGCGCGGGCGTGTGCTGCCTTGGCCTCCTTGGTCTTCGCGACGTCGGACACGAGCTCGAGGCGGGCGACCGGCGCGGTGCGCGTGGTGCGGTAGCGGTTGAAGCTGTAGGCGCCGAGGAGCGCGCCCTCGGAGACGGCGCCGACCTGCTCGGCCGTCACGGCCGGCAGGGCGAGCGCGACGTCGGCGGTCCCGGCGAGGGAGCGCACGGCCGCACCGGCGGCGCGGCGCAGTGCCTCGAGGTCCGGTCCCTCGTCGCCCACGGGGCCCACGCCGGTGAGGACGACGACGTCGGCGGCGAGCTCCTTGCCCGCGGCCACGCGCAGCACCTCGTCGGCCTTGCCGGAGACCCCGAGGGCCGGGAGCAGAGAGGTCAGCGTCTTGACGGTCGCGGCGGGGAGGTCGGCGCCCGGGACGAGGACGGCGTCCTCACCGCGCCGGCCGACGGCGACGACGACGGCGTCGGCCTGGATACGAGCAACGTTCTTCGTGGTCAGCGTCAGTTCAGTCACGCACCCGACTCTATCCGGCCCGTGTGGGGCTCGGCGCCGTGCGGGGCGGCCGCGGGCGCCCCGTTAGGATGACGCGATGCTCCCCGTCATCCTCGTCGCCTCGGTCCTTGCGGCCGCGCTCGGTGCGTGGGCTCTCGTCTTCGCGGTGGCGGGCCGTGCGGTCGTGCTCCGCCAGCTCATCGCGGGGGGCGTGGTCGAGGGGGCGCTCGTCGTGCAGGGCCTCGTCCTCGCGGTGGAGCAGGTGACCGGCTCGTTCACGGGCGACCCGATCCTCCTGTGGGGCTACCTGCTCGTCGCGATGATGCTCCTTCCCGCAGCGGCACTGGCGGCCTTCGTCGAGCGGACCCGCTGGAGCTCTGTCGTCCTGGTCGTCGCGACCTTCACCATCATCGTCATGGAGCTTCGGATGTGGCAGCTGTGGCAGGCATGAGCAAGCAGCCGGTGCACACCGCACCGGCGACCGACGACCGCCCGCCCGCCCGCGGTGCCGGGCTCCTCGTCGTCGCCGTCTACGTCGTCTTCGCGCTGGCGGCCTCCGCCCGCGCCGGCGTCCAGCTCGTGCGTGGCGCGGCCGAGGCACCGCTCGCCTACGGGCTGTCGGGCCTCGCGGCCGTCGTCTACGTCCTCGCCGCGGTCGCCCTGGCCCACAACGGCCGCCGCATGCGCCGCCTGGCCTGGACGGCCGTCACCATCGAGCTCCTCGGTGTCCTGGCCGTCGGCGTCCTCAGCGTCGCACAGCCCGACCTCTTCCCGCGCGACACCGTGTGGTCGCACTTTGGGGGCGGCTACGGCTACGTCCCGCTGGTTCTGCCCGTCCTGGGACTGTTCTGGCTGTGGCGCTCGAGCCCGGGCCGGGTGGCGCGCGCCAGCGAGAGCCGCTGACTCAGCGGCGGGCCAGCGCCCGGTTCACCGAGCCCGGCCACGTCGGGCCCTGGTAGACGAAGGCCGTGTAGGCCTGGAGCAGGTCCGCACCGGCGTCGAGCATCCGGCGGGCGGAGGCGACGTCGTCGATGCCGCCGACGCCGATGACGAGCGCGTCCGCCGCGAGACGCCCGCGTAGCAACCGCACGACCTCCAGGGCCCGGGCCTGCAGCGGGCGGCCCGACAGGCCGCCGGGGCCGTGGTCGTGGGCGATGGTCGTGTTCGTCGCGACGACCCCGGCGAGCGACAGTTCGGTGACGAGGTCCGCGACGGCCGTGACGTCGTCGTCGTCGAGGTCGGGGGCCACCTTGACGAGCACCGGGACGCGGCGGCCGGCGGCGGTGTCCGCCTCCCGCTGCACGGCGCTGAGGATGGGGCGCAGCGCGTCGACGGACTGCAGGTCGCGCAGGCCGGGGGTGTTGGGGGAGGAGACGTTGACCGTGAGGTAGTCCGCCCAGCGCGCAAGGAGGCGGGCGCTCGTCGCGTAGTCACCCACGGCGTCGTCCACGGGCGTCACCCGCGACTTGCCGATGTTGACGCCGACGACGACGGACCGTCCCCGGCGGGTGCTGCGCAGCGCCCGCAGCCGCTCGGCCGCCGCCTCCGCGCCCGCGTTGTTGAACCCCATCCGGTTGCGCAGCGCCCCCTCCTCGGGGTGGCGCCACAGCCGCGGGCGGTCGTTGCCCGGCTGCGGGTGGGCGGTGATCGTCCCGACCTCGACGTGCCCGAAGCCGAGCATGTCCATGCCGAGCACCGAGCGGGCGTCCTTGTCCATGCCCGCAGCGAGCCCGACGACGCCGGGGACGGGCCGGCCGAGCGCCGTCGTCACGCGCGTGGCGGGCCGGCGCCCGAGGGTGCCGCGGACGGCGCCGGCAACGACGGGAGTGGCCGCGACCCCGCGGATGAGCCGCAGCGCGAGCTCGTGCGCTCGTTCGGGGTCGGTACGGAGGAGGAGGGACCGGAAGACCAGGCGGTACAGGCTCACCCGGTCAGGGTAGCCACCGCCGGAGGTCAGTCCCGCCGCTCGCCCCGCTTCACCTGGGGCTTGGGTGCGCGCAGGAAGCGCGGCTGGAAGAGCCGGCTGAAGGCGTAGATGCCGGTGAAGCGGGGGATCTGCTCCTCGCCGAAGCGCGCCGCGAGCTTGCGCTTGATGACGAGGGTCAGGCCGATCGCAAAGGCGAGGGAGATCGCGAAGGCGGCGTACATGACGACCATGCCGATGACGGCGACCTCGGGGACGATGTTCGCGAAGAAGAGCAGGACGATCGAGGCCATCGCCAGCGGGAGGAAGTACTCACTGGGGCTGAAGCGCGCGTCGACGTAGTCACGCACCCAGCGGCGGACCGGGCCCTTGTCCCGCACGGGCAGGTAGCGCTCGTCGCCGGTGCGCATGGCCTCCTGCTGCTTGGCGTACATCTCGTTGCGCTGCCGGCGCGCGTCCGCCTTGGCGACCTTGCGGTCGGTCGGGACCAGCGGACGCTGGTTGCGCGCCTGGGCCTCCTTGCGCGTGGGCGTGGGGCGGCCCTTGCCCGCGAGCGTCGCCTCCGGCGCTGGGGCGGGCGCCGGGGTCTCCTTCTTGCTCCGTCCGATCACCCCTCGAGCGTAGTCGACGGCGGGTGCTGCTCGGCATCGCGCCCGGGTGCGGGTCCCCGTGGCGCGGGCGATAGTGGACGGCGCGGCGGGTCCGGCCACACCGCCGCGAGCCGACCGACGAAGGGGAGCTTCCATGAGTGCCACCGTCCGCGAGGTCGCACCCGGCGTGCACCTCGTCGCCCACGCCCACGTCAACTGCTACCTCGTCGAGGACGACGACGGCGTCACGCTCGTCGACGCCGGCCTCCCCGCCGTCTGGCGCCCGCTGGGCGAGGCGGTCCGCGCGATCGGGCGCCGTCCCCGGGACCTGCGGGCACTCGTGCTCACCCACGCCCACTTCGACCACGTCGGCGTGGTCCGTAAGATCCAGGGGATCGGCGTGCCCGTGTGGGCCGCCGCCGCGGAGCACCACCTCGTGGCCCACCCCTTCTCCTACGCCCACGAGAACCCGCGGGCGCTCTACCCGGTCCGGCACCCCGCGGCGCTGCCGATCCTCACCTCGATGCTCCTCGCCGGGCTGCCGCTCGTGCGCGGCACGACCGGTGTGCGCACCCTGCAGACCGGCGGGATCCTCGACGTGCCCGGCCGCCCGCACGTCATCGCCACCCCCGGCCACACCTACGGGCACGTCGCCCTGCACCTGCCCGACCGTGACGTCGTCATCTCCGGTGACGCCCTCGTCACGCTCGACCCCTACACCGCCCGGACCGGCCCGCGCATCGTCGCCGGGGCCGCGACGGCGGACTTCGCGCTCAGCTTCGCCTCCCTCGACGCCATCGCGGACACCGGCGCCGGCACGGTGCTCCCGGGCCACGGTGAGCCGTGGACGGAGGGCGCCCGCTCCGCCGTCGAGCACGCCCGCGCCGCCGGGGCCGCCTGACCCGACGCGGCGGCCGCCGTTAGGCTGCCGGGGTGACCATCGAGGACCTGACCACCCGCACCGCCGCCGAGTTCCCCCGCATCCGCAGCGACCTCGAGTCGCTCGTGCGCATCCCCAGCGTCTCGGCGCCCGCCTTCGACCCCCAGCACCTGGAGGACAGCGCCGCCGCCGTCGCGCAGCTGTTCCGCGACGCCGGGCTGCCCGAGGTCGAGGTCGTGCGCGTCACCGGCCCCGACGGCCGCCCCGGTGCGCCCGCCGTGCTCGCCCACAGGCCCGCGCCGGCCGGTGCCCCCACCGTCCTCCTCTACGCCCACCACGACGTCCAGCCCCCGGGCGACCCCGCGGGTTGGACCTCCCCGCCCTTCGAGCCCACCGAGCGCGACGGGCGGCTCTACGGCCGCGGCGCGGCCGACGACAAGGCCGGGATCATGGCCCACGTCGGGGCGCTGCGCGTGCTTGGTGACGAGCTCGGCGTCGGCGTCACCGTCTTCAGCGAGGGCGAGGAGGAGATCGGCTCCCCGACCTTCCGCGCCTTCCTCGAGACCTACCGCGACCGCCTGGCCGCCGACGTCATCGTCGTCGCGGACTCCTCCAACTGGAAGGTCGGGGTCCCCGGCCTCACCACCTCCCTGCGCGGGCTCGTCGACTGCACCGTCGAGCTCTCCGTCCTCGACCACGCCGTCCACTCCGGCATGTTCGGCGGCCCCGTCCTCGACGCGCTCACGCTCATGTCGCGCCTCGTCGCCACCCTCCACGACGACGACGGGAACGTCGCCGTCCCCGGGCTCGTCGCGACCGACCACGCGGACGTCGACTACCCGGAGGCCGACTTCCGAGCCGACGCCGGTGTGCTCGACGGCGTCCGCCTCGCCGGCACCGGCCCGCTCGCCGCGCGGCTGTGGACCAAGCCGGCGATCTCGGTCATCGGCCTGGACGCGACGAGCGTGGACCACGCCTCCAACACCGTCATCCCCTCGGCGCGGGCGAAGCTCTCCATGCGCATCGCCCCAGGGCAGGACCCGGCCGCCGCGGAGCGCGCCCTGCACGACCACCTCGTGGCCGGCGCCCCCTTCGGCGCGCGCGTCACCGTGACGCCGGGGGACACCGGGCAGGCCTTCCAGGCGCCGGAGGACTCCGCCGCCATGCAGGCAGCGCGCTGGGCCTTCACCACCGCGTGGGGCACCGAGCCGGTCGACCTCGGGGTGGGCGGCTCGATCCCGTTCATCGCCGACCTCGCCGAGGTGTACCCGCAGGCCGCGATCCTGGTCACCGGCGTGGAGGACCCTGACTCCCGGGCGCACTCGGAGAACGAGTCGGTCCACCTCGGGGAGCTGGAGAAGGTCGTCCTCGCCGAGGCGCTCCTCCTCGCCCGCCTCGCTGACCGCCTGTGACGGCGCCCCGCCGTGGAGCGGAGGCACCGTGCGCCTGCTCCTGAGCCCCGGACGCCTGTCCGGCGCCCTCAGTGCCGCCCAGGTGGCCGCCGCCGTGCGCCGCGGCTGGCTGCAGACCGCCCCCGGCACCGAGGTCCGCGCCCTGCCGATGTCCGACGGCGCGGCGGGCCTGCTCGACGCCGTCCACACCGCCCGCGGTGGGCAGCTCGTCTCGGTCACCGCCCGCGGGCCCCTCGGTGAGCCGGTGCCGGCCACCCTCCTCCACATCCCCGGTGCCGGGGGCGGCACCGCCTACGTCGAGGCGGGGCAGGTCCTCGGGCGCCAGCTCGTCGCGCCCGGCCAGGAGCTGCGGCACGCCGAGCAGGGCAGCAGCGCGGGCCTCGGTGAGGTCCTCCTCGCCGCCCGCGAGCTCGGGGCCGGGCGCGTCGTCGTCGGCCTGGGGGAGGCGGCTACGCACGACGGCGGTGCCGGCCTGGTCCGGGCCCTCGCCGGCGCGGACACCGGGCACGACATCGACGCCGACGTGCTGGCGGCCGCCCACGGCGTGCTCGACGGGGCCGAGGTCATCGTCGCCGCGGCCACGCAGGTACCCCTCCTCGGGCTGCACGGCGCCGGCGCGCTCCTGTCCGACCGTCTCGGTCCGGCCGAGGCGCAGCGGCTGGACACCCGCGCCGGCGAGCTCGCCGCGCACCTGGATCGCCTCGGGCGCGCCCTGCCCGCCCGCACGGCGCTGCTGCCCGCGCCGGGCGGGCACGGCGCCGCGGCGCGTCCCGGGCGCGCCGACGGGTCCGGCGCCGGGGGAGGGGTGGCCCACGCCCTCACGGTGCTGGGCGGGCGGCTGCTCCACGGACCCGACGTCGTCGCCGCCGCCATCGGCCTTCCCGAGGCGGTGGGGAGTGCTGACGTCGTCCTCACCGCGACCGCGCTCCTGGACGCCCCCGCGGTCGACGCCTCCGTCGTCGCCACGGTGGGGCGAGCCGCGATGGAGCTCGGCCTGCCCGTCGTCGTCCTTGCCGAGGAGGTCCACACCTCCCGGCGCGAGGTCGCCCGCGCGGGGATCAGCGCGACGTACGCCACGGGCACCACCGGCGTCGAGGGGCTCGAGGCCTGGGCCGTACGTCTTGCGCGCACCTGGGCGCTCGAGGCGTAGGCTGGACGGGAACAACTGCGGCCGCGCCGTGGTTGGCCCGGTTGTACTGCCCCAAAGACAGCGGAGATGTGAGCATGAGCGAGACGACGGCTACGACGCCCACCGAGGTCCCGACGCACGAGATCGAACTCACCGACGTCGCCGCCCAGAAGGTCACGACCCTTCTCGCGCAGGAGGGCCGTGACGACCTGCGGCTGCGGATCGCCGTGCAGCCCGGCGGCTGCTCCGGCCTGATCTACCAGCTCTACTTCGACGAGCGCCTCCTCGACGGTGACGCCGTGCGCAACTTCGGTGGCGTCGAGGTCATCGTCGACCGGATGAGCGTGCCCTACCTCGCCGGCGCGACGATCGACTTCGCCGACACCATCGAGAAGCAGGGCTTCACGATCGACAACCCGAACGCGGGCGGCTCCTGCGCGTGCGGCGACTCCTTCCACTGAGACACGCGGATCCCACACGGCCCGTTGGGACCAGGGTTACACCCCTGGCCCAGCGGGCCGTTTCGCGTACCAGGGCAGTGTTAGCGGTAAGGTGGGTAGAGGGACGTAGGTCCTGTCTGAAATGCCCTGAACGCGTCATGTCGGAAGGTCTTGAAGTGCGATCACCGTCCTCCGGTCACCGCTCGCCCCGCGGTTGGCGACTGGTAGTCCTGGGCCTTGCGGCGGCCCTCACCCTCGCCGGCTGCGCCGAGCTCGGCGCCCCGCGGAACGGCTTCCTGCCGTCCGAGCCGGGCGTCACCGACAAGACCGAGATGATCATCAACCACTGGAGCGGCGCCTGGGTCGCCGCCCTGGCGGTCGGCGTCCTCGTGTGGGGCCTGACGATCTGGTGCGTCATCGCGTACCGCAAGCGCAAGAACGACAACGCGCTTCCGGTGCAGCTGCGCTACCACGTCCCGCTGGAGCTCATGTACGTCGTCGTCCCGATCCTCATGATCGGGGTGCTGTACTTCTACTCCACCCAGGTCACCCGTGAGCTCACGGACACGAGCGAGGAGCCCGATCTCACGATCCAGGCCTACGGCAAGCAGTGGAGCTGGGACTTCAACTACATCGACGACGGCGTCTTCTCCGAGGGCGGCCGGGTCCAGCTCACCGGTGAGGAGGGCGTCGAGGAGACCCTCCCGACCCTCTACCTGCCGGTCGGGGAGACCGTCGAGTTCATCGTCGACTCCCGCGACGTCCAGCACTCGTTCTGGATCCCCGCCTTCCTCTTCAAGATCGACATGGTCCCCGGGCACACCAACGTCTTCCAGGTGACGCCGCAGGAGGAGGGCCACTACCAGGGCAAGTGCGCCGAGCTGTGCGGTGAGTTCCACTCGGAGATGCTCTTCAACGTCGAGGTCGTCGATCGTGCGACCTACGACGCCCAGATGGATGCGCTGCGGGAGGCCGGCAACGTCGGTGTCCGCGGCGAGGAGTACAACCGCGTGTACGACCAGCGCGGCTACCTGCAGGACGGGACGGTAAACAACTGATGGCCACCACCGAAGAGGCACGCCCCCAGCTCGTTCCCGGGCTGCGACCGGAGCGTCAGAGCCTGGGCCGCACGGTCGTCAGCTGGGTGACGTCGACCGACCACAAGGTCATCGGCTACCTCTACCTCATCACCGCCTTCCTCTTCTTCCTCATCGGCGGCGTGCTCGCCATGGCGATGCGCCTGGAGCTCTTCGACCCCGGCATGACGCTGTTCCAGTCCAAGGAGCAGTACAACCAGTTCTTCACCATGCACGGCACGATCATGCTGTTCCTCTTCGCGACGCCGCTGTTCACCGGCTTCGGGAACGTCTTCGTGCCCCTGCAGATCGGCGCCCCCGACGTCGCTTTCCCGCGGCTCAACATGTTCAGCTACTGGCTGTTCCTCTTCGGTGGACTCACCGCGCTAGCCGGCTTCCTCACCCCCAAGGGCGCGGCAAGCTTCGGCTGGACGGCCTACACGCCACTGTCGCTCGAGCCGTTCTCGCCGGGTCTCGGGGGCAACCTGTGGGTCCTCGGTATCGCGCTGACCGGTTTCGGCACGATCTTCGGCTCGGTCAACTTCGTCGCCACGATCATCACGATGCGCATGCCCGGCATGACGATGTTCCGGATGCCGATCTTCACCTGGAACATCCTCATCACGTCACTTCTCGTGCTCATGGCCTTCCCGGTCCTCGCGGCCGCGCTCTTCGGCCTGGCCTACGACCGCGTCCTCGGCGGCCAGATCTACAACCCGGAGAGCGGCGGCGCGCTGCTGTGGCAGCACCTCTTCTGGTTCTTCGGTCACCCCGAGGTGTACGTGATCGCGCTGCCGTTCTTCGGCATCGTCAGCGAGATCTTCCCGGTCTTCGCCCGCAAGCCGATCTTCGGCTACAAGGGCATCGTCTTCGCGACGATCGCGATCGCCGCCCTGTCGATGACCGTGTGGGCGCACCACATGTACACGACCGGCGGAGCGCTGCTCGACTTCTTCGCCCTCATGACGATGCTCATCGCGGTGCCCACCGGGGTGAAGTTCTTCAACTGGGTCGGCACACTGTGGCGAGGCAAGCTCACCTTCGAGACGCCGATGCTGTGGTCGCTCGGCTTCCTCGTCACCTTCCTCTTCGGCGGTGTCACCGGCATCATCCTCGCCAGCCCGGCGATGGACTTCCAGGTCCACGACTCCTACTTCGTCGTCGCGCACTTCCACTACACCGTCTTCGGCACCGTGGTCTTTGCGATGTTCGCCGGCTTCTACTTCTGGTGGCCCAAGATGACCGGCCGGATGCTCAACGAGCGTCTGGGCAAGGTCCACTTCTGGATGCTGTTCTTCGGCTTCCACGGCACCTTCCTCATCCAGCACTGGCTCGGCGCGCAGGGCATGCCCCGCCGCTACCCCGACTACATGGTCGAGGACGGCTTCCAGCTGATGAACCAGGTCTCCACCGCCGGCGCCGCTCTGCTCACGCTGTCGACGCTGCCGTTCCTGTGGAACGTCTACATCACCTCGCGCGGCCCGCGCACCGTGTTCGTCGACGACCCGTGGGGCTTCGCCAACTCCCTCGAGTGGGCCACGAGCTGCCCGCCGCCGCGGCACAACTTCACCTCCCTGCCCCGGATCCGCTCCGAGCGTCCCGCCTTCGACCTGCACCACCCCGAGGTCGCGGCCATGGACCAGGCGGCGGTGCCGGACCAGGGTGTGCTCGAGCAGGCGCTAGGCGACGCCCAGCGCACCGGTGGCGGGGACGCCGCGTCCCAGCCGCAGCCGGGACGCACGTCCACGGCCACGCTCGAGCGTGAGGACGACGACGAGAAGAAGGGCAAGGCCTGATGGCACGCGAGCACCACCGCGCACCCGGCGAGCAGTCCGCCGAGCACCCCAAGCCGCTGGGCGTCGAGAAGTGGCTGTTCATCGCCGGCGTCGCCTTCTTCCTGATCGTGGGCCTGGTCTACGGCTTCTGGACCGGCTGGGAGCCCATCGGGACCGTCGCGCTGCTCCTCCTCGTCGGCCTGTACGGCCTGTCCGGCTTCTACCTGGCGCTGGTGGCCCGTCGCGTCGACCCGCGTCCGGAGGACAACCCGGTCAGCGACGTCGACGAGCACGCCGGTGAGATCGGGGTCTACGCGCCGCACTCCTGGTGGCCGCTGATCCTCGGCGTCGCCGCAGCGCTCGTGTTCGCCGGCGTGGCGGTCGGCTGGTGGATCTTCGGGATCGGCATCGCCGTCGGCGTCGTCGGCCTCGTGGGTCAGACCTACGAGTTCTCGCGCGGCCCGCACGCGCACTGAGCCGGCCTCCCGCACGTCCTGGAACGGGCGGCACTCCATGGGGAGTGCCGCCCGTTCGGCGTTCCCGTGGCAAGCAGTGCCTGGGGACGTACATCCGGCACGGGGTGAGGAGCCGTGACGTACGTCGAGGTGACCGCACACGCGGCAGGCGCGCCGTGGGGTGGGGAACGGCGGAGGGTGGCTGCTGGGCGCGGCCGGGAGCGGAGAGCTGCGTGTCGAGGACGCCCCGCCGTGACCCCAGGGGTGTACGGCAGTCGCGTCTGTCAAGGGACAGCGGGACCTCCCCGTGGGCGGACAGGAGACCTCCCTGTAGGCGGACAGTTCATCTCCCTGTCCGCGGACGGCTGATCTCCCTGTAGTCGTCAGTTCAAGGGGACCACCCCGCGT
>NZ_JAMBNZ010000129.1 GCF_023715365.1 Georgenia satyanarayanai | reverse complement strand
GAGCTGGCGCATCAGCTGCGCGGCCAGCCGCCCCTGCGGCGCGATGGCGGCGAAGTCGGAGGCGTTGATGATCACCACCTTCGCCCCCTCCACCCCGGCGGCGCGGATGATCTTCCGGGCCGATTCCAGGTCCGGCGCCACGGGCGCATGGCTCTCCACACCCGGCAGGGTGCAGGGGAGCATGGCATGGCATTCCGCCCAGTCGCCCGGGGCGGCGACGGAGGCCATGAAATCCGGCTGCGCCACGAGGTCGCGCACGGCGCGGCGCACCTCCGCCTTGTTGAAGGGCGGGTGCAGCTGGTTGAAGCGCATGATCCCGAGGAAGCCCATCGGGTCATAGACCTGGAAGGCCAGCCTCGGGTCCTGCTTCAGGGACGGGATCAGGTCCGGCAGCGGGTATTCCACCCAGTCCACCTCCCCGGTCTTCAGCGC
>NZ_JAMBNZ010000128.1 GCF_023715365.1 Georgenia satyanarayanai | reverse complement strand
GGCCATCCGCCGACATGAGTGACGCAGGAGAAGCACTATGGCTTCGATCAACACCAACTCCTCCGCGATGGCCGCCGTCCGGGCGCTGAACACCATCAGCAAGGACCTCTCCAGCACGCAGTCGCGGGTGGAGAGCGGCCTGAAGGTGGGCCAGGCCAGCGACAACTCGGCGATCTTCTCCATCGCCCAGAAGATGCGCGGCGACCTGAGCTCCATGAGCAAGGTGAGCGACAACCTCTCCTTCGGCTCGGCGGCGCTGGGCGTGGCGCAGAGTGCCGCCACCAAGATCAGCGACCAGCTGAACACCCTGCGCTCCAGCGTGTCGCAGGTCGGCCAGTCGGGCATCGACCAGGCGACCCTGGCCCAGCAGGCCAAGGCGATCATGGACAACATCGACAACTTCGCCGCCTCGGCCACCTATAACGGCGTGAAC
>NZ_JAMBNZ010000127.1 GCF_023715365.1 Georgenia satyanarayanai | reverse complement strand
ACCACGGCCATGCGCTTCCGGTCCATCGGATGGCGGCCGATATCGCCCTCGATCTCCCCCCTGCCGGGGGAGGGCAGGCCCCAGACCAGCGCCAGGTATTCCCGGTCCAGGTCGCGGGAAGCGAAGGCCTCCGACAGCGCATGGTGCGCTGCCTCGGACTTCGCCACCACCATCACGCCGCTGGTGTCCTTGTCCAGCCGGTGCACGATGCCCGGCCGCTTCTCGCCGCCGATGCCCGTCAGCTCCTCCCCGGCATGGGCCAGCAGGGCGTTCACCAGGGTGCCGTCCAGGTTGCCCGGCGCGGGATGCACGACCAGCCCGGCCGGCTTGTCCAGCACGATCAGGTGCGGGTCCTCGTACAGGATGGTGAGCGGGATCGCCTGGGCCTGCGGCGTCGCCGGCTCCGGTGGCGGGACATGCAGGATGTAGCGGGCCC
>NZ_JAMBNZ010000126.1 GCF_023715365.1 Georgenia satyanarayanai | reverse complement strand
GGCAACAAGGGATGGCGCTATTGACTATTTTGTTGTTGGTGGTGGCGATTACCATCGTGGCAGGCAGTATGCTTGCCAATCAAAAAGTGATGATTCGAGAATTTGAGCTGACCAAAGGTCAAGGGCAGCTTAAAGAATATGCTTTGGCAGGGGAAGCTATGGCGACCAATTTGATCGCGCAAGACAGCCAAGTCAACCAAGTCGATAGTTTAGCAGACGCTTGGGCAAAACCAATAGCTGAGCAAACCCTGAATCAAGCCAAGGTCAGTATTAAAATCGACGATGATGCCAGCCGTTTTAATATTAACAACCTGTATCACGATGGCAAAGTAGATGACACGGCACTGGCATTTTTTCAAGCGCTGTTACAAGCCAATGGCTTATCGCCCAATATTGCGATGGCGGTGCTTGATTGGCAAGACCCAGACAGTGACACC
>NZ_JAMBNZ010000125.1 GCF_023715365.1 Georgenia satyanarayanai | reverse complement strand
ACCGTAGCTCGTGGTGATGATGTTGTATTACAAATTTATGATTGGGTAGGTGATAGTGGCACAAAGCCTACAACAGGGCAATACCTTAGTAGTAGTGGTTTAGTTAGTAATATCGCTAATGCTGATAATATACGTGGGTCACAAGGACAGCAAGGAATTCAAGGTGAAAAGGGATTACAAGGTGATAAAGGTGCTGACGGTAAATCAATCAGTAGTTTTAAATTTAATCCCGACTTATCTTTAACATTGACATACACGGATAACACAACTGCTAAATCTGATGTTCCACCAACTCAATATGGGTGGGCTACTTATAAAGATAATCAATATACTGACGCATCACCTTATAATATCCCTGTTAACACACAGGTTGTTATTCCCAATAATGCTACAAACAAAGTGGAAGTGTTACCAACAGGTGTTACAACATTCTACAA
>NZ_JAMBNZ010000124.1 GCF_023715365.1 Georgenia satyanarayanai | reverse complement strand
GACCGATGGCGTGGTGAAAATCCGCAATGCGAAGTATAAGAGCGATACTGGCCCACTCGATCCTGAGTGTGATTGCTACACCTGTCGCAATTATTCACGCGCTTACTTGCATCATCTTGACCGTTGCAACGAAATATTAGGCGCGCGACTCAACACCATTCATAACCTTCGTTACTACCAGCGTTTGATGGCGGGTTTACGCAAGGCTATTGAAAGGGTAAATTAGAGAGCTTCGTAACTGATTTTTACCAGCGTCAGGGGCGAGAAGTACCACCTTTGAACGTTGATTAATATTAATAATGAGGGAAATTTAATGAGCTTTTTTATTTCTGATGCGGTAGCGGCAACGGGTGCACCGGCGCAAGGTAGCCCGATGTCTTTGATTTTGATGCTGGTGGTATTCGGTCTGATTTTCTATTTCATGATCCTGCGTCCACAGC
>NZ_JAMBNZ010000123.1 GCF_023715365.1 Georgenia satyanarayanai | reverse complement strand
CGCAACGCGTCCCCCTCAGGGGCGAAGAACGATACGCCGGAGAACCGTTCATCCGCCATGACGAGGTGGCGTGATCGTGTCTTCCCGGACGCGGGTTGCCCGCCCAGAACAACGAGCTCGGGTGAGGCACTGGGGTTGATTTCGGCCAGCGCTACCGCAGCGATCTGCTCCTCGAAGATCGTCGTGAGTTCATCTTCGGCCAGCTGGTAGGTGTAGCTCACGACTGGTCGATCTGTGCACGCAACTGCGTGTGCAGATCGCGCAGTTCCTGCGTCATCGACAGTTGCTCAGCACGGTCCCTCGGGTTCACCGCGTCCACACGACGCGCCAACGCGACCGTCGCGTCGATGACCTGCTGCTTGGCTGCCGTATCCCCCGCAGCGTGAGCGCGGCGCTGCAGGATCGCGTAGTCGCCCCTGACCGTGGTCAGCGCCTCACGC
>NZ_JAMBNZ010000122.1 GCF_023715365.1 Georgenia satyanarayanai | reverse complement strand
AACTGGTGCGGAGTCAGCTGCGGCTCTTCCACGACTTCGCCGACGCCGGCGGCATCAACATCCAGACGCGGCAGCAAATCCTGCCCGCCGCTGAAACCATGCTGCTGCAGTCCGGAGTAACTGGTCACCCGCCAGTCGTCGGCGATGCGGCGCTGCAGCTCGCGCGCCGACAATCGCGGGATGGTCGCCGCGGGCGCCTGCCACGGGGTGAGATCCAGTTCGCCCGGTCTCTGTAATGCAATATCGCCATGACAGAAGTCCGCCAGCCGCGCAGCCAGCCCGGCGGCGTCCATGGCTTCGCCCGCCTGCAGCAGCCGTCCCAGCGCGCTGAGGTGGAAATCGCTGTTGCCGGATTTCCGGCTGCTGAGCGGCGCCACGCCGAGGCTGCAGTGCCAGACCGCGCGGGTCAGGGCGACGTACAGCAGGCGCAGATCTTCCGCC
>NZ_JAMBNZ010000121.1 GCF_023715365.1 Georgenia satyanarayanai | reverse complement strand
GCGCCCTCGGCGCAGGCCTTCACCCGCTCGAACAGGGCCTGCGCCTCCTTCACGCGCGGGCCGCGGATCAGGTAGAGCACCTCGGCCTCCGCCTGCACCACGTTGGGCGAGACGCCGCCGCTGTTGGTGATGGCGTAATGCACACGGCAGTCCAGCGGCATGTGCTCGCGCAGGTAGTTCACGCCGACATTCATCAGCTCCACCGCATCGAGCGCGGAGCGGCCCAGCCAGGGCGAGCCCGCCGCGTGCGAGGCGCGGCCGTGGAAGCGGAAATAGACCTGGAAATTGGCCAGCGAGCGGGAAGACATCACGCTGCTCACCACGCCCGGATGCCATGAGACGGCCGCGTCGAGGTCGTCGAAGGCGCCCTCGCGCGCCATGAAGGTCTTGCCGGAGCCGCCTTCCTCGCCAGGGCAGCCATAGTAGCGCACCGTGCCGGAC
>NZ_JAMBNZ010000120.1 GCF_023715365.1 Georgenia satyanarayanai | reverse complement strand
AACAGTTAGTAACTAATGCTCTAGCTGTACTCGATTTTGCGCCCATTATTAGTACAGCGTCAAGATTACCATTTGAACTAAAGTTTTCTATAAGTAAAGTTTGGTATTTAAGTGCAAAGATAGCGTAGTTCAACCCATTATCATTGATTGCACAATCTTTGACGATTAGCTCATTGCCCTCATGCTGCAAGCGCAACCCATTGATAATTGATGTTTGCTTGCTTTTGCCAAAAATGACTTTGTTAGTTGTCACTGTCTGCCATAACACGCCTTGATTATTGAGTGTATGAGCGTTTAAAGTTCCATCAAGCAGTTGCAAGGGGTAACTAGAGGTTAACGCTGCGATTAACGCATTTTTAGACGCAACGGCATCATCCGATTTATAACCAAAGTCCCAAACTGTGACAGTTTTAACATCTTGACGTACCCAGCCATTGATGAC
>NZ_JAMBNZ010000012.1 GCF_023715365.1 Georgenia satyanarayanai | reverse complement strand
GAACTACGTCGAGACAGTCGAGCCGTTGCTGCGGCGAGGTGCGACAGTCGAGCTGAATGGTGAGCGTTCAGTGGCGGAGCTTGCAGATGCGGTTCAGCGCCTCCTCTCGGCGCCCTGATGGCCAGCGGAGCGTTCATGTCCCGCACATCGATCGGGCGTCGGAGTCACGGCTGAGGGCTGCGGGCTCTGGGCGGTGTCCTGTGGCACGCAACCGGCCACGGTGAGCAGGGTCGCCCCGCCGAGGGCCAGCCCGGCACTCAGGAACGTCCGCCGGCTGGTCGAGCGCGCGGTCATCCGCCGGGTGTGGTGACCGCGTCGCCGCGGGTGGCGGCCAATGACGCCAGCAGGGCCAGCCCGTCGGCGGCGGGCGTGCCGGGGGCGGCGCTGTAGGCGATGAGGACCAGGCCGGGGTGCTGGACGAGTTCCATGACGTCGTACTCCAGGGCAAGGACGCCGACCTCGGGATGGCGCAGGCGCTTGAGACCCGTGCGGTGCAGGCGCACGTCGTGGGTGGCCCACAGGGTGCGGAAGGTCTCGGAGCGGGTGGACAGCTCACCGACGAGGTCGGACAGCGGCTTGTCGTAGGGGTTGTGGCCGGCGGCGCCGTGCAGCGCTGCGACGCAGTCGTGGGTGACCTGCGCCCAGTCGGGGTAGTAGTCGCGCGCCGAGGCGTCGAGGAAGGCGTACCGGGCGCTGTTGGGTGGGGTGCCGGTGTGCCGGGCGAAGCGGTAGACGGGGCTGAGCAGCTCACGCGCCATGGCGTTGCCGGCGACGACGTCCATCCGGGAGTCGCGCACGTAGGCTGGCACGGTGGTCATCGCGTCGAGGACACGCTGCATCGAGGCGTGCACCGCGGGGCGCGGTGCCGGGGTGCGGCGCCGCCGGGTGGACTGGTTGGCGGCGTGGGCAAGGTTGCGCAGGTGTAGCTGCTCGGCCTCGTCCAGCCGCAGCGCGGCCGCGATCGCGTCCAGGACGGCGTCGGAGGCGCCGGCCAGGTTCCCGCGCTCCAGGCGGGCGTAGTACTCCGAGGAGACGCCGGCCAGGACGGCGACCTCGTCGCGGCGCAGCCCGGCGACCCGGCGTCGTCCCGTGCCTGCGGGCAGGCCGACGTCGGTCGGGCTGAGCCGGGCACGGCGCGAGGAGAGGAAGTCACGCACCTCATCACGTTGGTCCATGCCCTCGACGGTACGAGCCCGAGGGCCCGGTAGCCACGTACTGCCAATACACCCACAAGCAGGACGTTCCTGCCCCAGTGGGCGGGTGGTGGAGTGGAAGCACACGAGGGCGCCGGCCAGTGCTGGTGCTCGCCTTAGCCGAGAGCTCACCGGAGGAACGGACCCATGCAGACAGTGACCTTGAACAACGGCGTCGAGATGCCGATCCTCGGCTTCGGCGTCTTCCAGGTGCCCGCGGAGGAGACCGAGCGCGTCGTGAGCGACGCGCTGGCCGCCGGTTACCGCCACCTGGACACCGCCGCCTCCTACGGCAACGAGGAGGCCGTGGGCCGCGCCATCAAGGCCAGCGGCATCGCGCGGGACGAGCTGTTCGTCACCACGAAGCTGTGGATCCACTCCGGCGGGGAGGAGGGCACCAAGCGCGCCTTCGACACCTCCCTGCGACTGCTCGGGCTGGACCACCTGGACCTGTACCTGATCCACCAGCCGCTGGGGGACTACTACAGCTCCTGGCGCGCCATGCAGGAACTGCACCGTCAGGGCGCCATCCGGGCGATCGGCGTCTCGAACTTCCACCCCGACCGGCTCGTGGACCTCATCGACCACAACGAGATCACCCCGGCCGTCAACCAGATCGAGACCCACCCCTACCACCAGCGCACGAGCGACCAGCAGGTCATGACCGAGCGCGGCGTGCAGATCGAGGCCTGGGGCCCGCTCGCCGAGGGCAAAAACGGCATCTTCAGCGACCCGGTCCTCACCGCGATCGGCGAGGCCCACGGCAAGTCGGTCGCCCAGGTCACGCTGCGCTGGCTGATCCAGCGCGGAGGGGTCGTCATCCCCAAGTCCTCCCGGCCGGAGCGGATGGCCGAGAACTTCGACGTCTTCGACTTCGAGCTCACCGATGAGGACATGGCCTCGATCGCCACCCTCGACACCGGCGTCAGCGTCGCCTTCGACCACCGCGACCCCGCGATGGTCAACTACCTCAACAACCGCCGAAACCGCTAAACGCTCACCGCTCCCGCGCCGAGGCGGCTCAGGATCCGCCCGGCGCCCGGCCCGCCTACCCGTCCCCACCAGGAGGAACGACGATGATCACGCGCACTCTCGGCACTAGCGGCCTGGAAGTCTCTGCCCTCGGGCTCGGCTGCATGGGCCTGAGCCATGGCTACGGCGCCGCCGTCGACCATCAGGACGGCATCGCACTCATCCGCGCCGCCGTCGACCAGGGCGTCACCTTCTTCGACACCGCCCAGGTCTACGGGCCCTTCACCAACGAAGAGCTCGTCGGCGAAGCCCTCGCCCCTGTCCGCGACCATGTCGTCATCGCCACCAAGTTCGGGTTCTCCTTCGACCGCACGACCTCCACGGGTCTCGACAGCCGGCCCGAGCACATCCGCGCCACCGTCGAGGACTCCCTGCGCCGCCTTGGTGTCGAGTCGATCGACCTGCTCTACCAGCACCGCGTCGACCCCCAGGTCCCCATCGAGGACGTCGCCGGTGCCGTCAAGGACCTCATCGCCGCGGGCAAGGTTAAGCACTTCGGGCTCTCCGAGGCCGGCGTCTCAACGATCCGCCGCGCCCATGCCGTCCAGCCCCTCACGGCACTGCAGAGCGAGTACTCCCTGTTCTGGCGCGAGCCGGAGGCCGAGATCCTGCCCACCCTCACCGAGCTGGGCATCGGGTTCGTCCCCTTCAGCCCGCTCGGCAAGGGCTTCCTCACCGGCGCGATCACCACCGCCACGACATTCGCCGAGGGCGACCTGCGCAACAGCCTGCCGCGCTTCACCGAGGACGCCCGCGCCGCCAACCAAGCACTCGTCGACGTCGTCAGGGACGTCGGCGCCCGACGCGACGCCACCGCGGGACAGGTCGCCCTCGCCTGGTTGCTCGCACAGCACCCGTCGATCGTTCCGATCCCCGGAACCACAAAGGTGCACCGCCTCGCCGAGAACAACGGCGCCGCCCAACTCGAGCTGACGGCCGAGGACCTCACCGAGCTCACCCAGGCCTCCGACCAGGCAGACATCCGGGGAGCCCGGTACCCCGAGCACATGCAGAGATGGATCGACCGCTGACCCCACCAGCTGCGGCCGACGCAGCACGTGCTGTCGCAGCACACCACCAAGCGGCACTCCGTGACGATCCGCTGGAACTAGCGGAACTAAACGTCCGTTCAAGGATCCGCTTGTGGTGAGGTGAGAACCTCTTCAGGGCAGGAGGTCCCAGTACTGCCTGCGGGCTGGCATCGCGTGAAGGACGAGTTCCTCGTTGCTCTGGAGACAAGGACGACCGTCTCGAGGAGGCGAGCGTGGGTGTCGAAGCCGAGTCGCAGTTCGCGGTGGGGGCAGTCCCGCTCTCCTCGAGTGGCTCCATCGGAGCGGCCAGTCGGCCGCTTGAACAGCGTTCTCTGCAAGCACGCCGTGCTTGAGAGCACTGTCATGGACCTTCACGCTCCGAAGCCGGCCAACGCCCTGCGGATAGCTTCGGACCGCGAGATGTGCTCGCGCTCGGCGATGGCGTCGACCGCAGCGAGCTCCTCGGCAGTGAGACGGACAGCGACGACCTGCATCGGCTCTGCACCCCGCCCCGGACGACCACGGCCGCGGCGCTTCAACTCCTGGGCGTCATACCCGGTCTCAGCCTCTTGAGCCCACTGCCGGATCTGCTCCTCGCTCACCATGACCAAAATCGTATAACGAAAAGGCGGTCACCGGAAGCACTTGCGCACCGAGAAGGAAAGGCAGCCGCTGGTGGTGTCGGGCTCCGCCCGGCGCCCGAGTCGACCACATTCGTGGCGCGGCCGGGCCGATCCCTTGGGGAGGTGCGCCATGAGCGCACTACTTGTCGGGTACGCCCGATGCTCCACCGATCAGCAGGACCTCACAGCGCAACGCGATGCCCTGCTCAGCTTCGGCGTCGAGGAAGAACGCATCTATGTCGATCACGGCCTGACCGGCACCAACCGAGAACGCCCCGGCCTGCGCGAGGCCCTGGCCGCGTGTCGGGCTGGGGACACGCTGGTGGTCACGAAGCTCGACCGCCTTGCCCGGTCCCTGCCCGATGCGCGGGCGATCGCGGACGAGTTGACCGCCCGGCAGATCAGCCTCTCGCTCGGCGGGTCCGTCTACGACCCGACCGACGCCGTTGGTCGTCTCCTGTTCAACGTGCTGGCCATGGTCGCGGAGTTCGAGTCCGACCTGATCCGACTGCGCACTGTCGAGGGCATGAAGGTCGCGAAGGCCAAGGGTCGGTTGAAGGGCAAGCAGCCCAAGCTCAGCCGTAAACAGGAAGCACATCTCGTGTCGCTCGTCCACAGCGGTGAGTACAGCACCCTCGAGGTCGCCGAACTCTTCGGCGTTGGTCGGTCCACCGTCTATCGCGCCATCCAACGCCAACGGCTGGCAGCCAAGGCCCAGCTCGCCGCCGCGTCGGCACGAGGCTGAACGCCCCACCTTGCCGGCGTCCCGCAACCGGCTCCGTCGCGGGACGCCGTCAAGCGGGTCTCCGTCGCAGCCACGGAGAGCCCCCCGAGGGTGGTTCCCATCCGGGACGCTCACAGCGGCTCGGCGCGCGGCCGTGCCGTGGTCAACGTGCGCTCGCGTACGCCTCGGTAAGCCATTCGACGATCTGATCGTCCACTTCCGTGGGCTCGTGAAGCTCAATGTGGTGCATCCACACCTTCGCTGAGGGATGAGCAACTTCCTTGAATCGTTCGGATCTCAGTTCACGCGGCAGCGCGATGGAGAGCACCGCTGGTACATCACTATTGACGTACTGCCCCGGTCGCCACACGTAGGCAAAGCCACGGCGGCGGCCGAAGGTGACCTGGCTCTTGGTCACCTTCACCGTCGCTTCGCCGATCGCGTGCACGGCCTCCTGGACCGCACGGCAGATCGCAAGACCCTCGGGGAAGCCGTGAAACTGATCCTCCGGGGAAGCAGCCGCATCGCGCATCGCCCGAGCGTAGATCCACAAGGCGCCACCGGCCACCAGCCCAGGCAGGACCAGGAGAGATCACCTGGACGGCACGCGGGTGGGCAAGCCGCGTCATGAGCGGCCGGCCGGTGACCTCACTCGCTCCGCGCTGACCGAGGCGGTTCGTGAAGACATGAGTAGCCGCGCAGCCGGCGCAGTCCGCTCAAGGACCCTTCGCCGGAAAGGTGCCGTCAAGCGCTGTGCTGAACCGTGCCCGGTAGTTGGAGGGCGTTGTTCCCAGGTGCCGGGCGAAGGCGCGGCGGAGCGTTTCGTCGCTGCCGAGGCCGCACAGCTGCGCAACACGCGTGAGGGTGTGGCCATCGAGGACGAGGGTGCGGGCGACGTCGACGCGGACCTGCTCGAGCCACCGCCCTGGTGATGTGCCGAGCTCGGTACGAAACATCCGGTGGAGGTGGCGTTGACTGACGCCGGCCATGGTCGCCATCGTGGCCACCGTGTGTTCCGCAGCGGGCTCGGCGAGCACCGCGTCCATGAGTGAGCGCAGTTGTGGCGCCCGGGCGGGCGGGGTTTGCAGGACACTGGAGAACTGTGTCTGGCCTCCGGGGCGCTGCATGAACATCACCAGCTCGCGTGCGGTCTCGCGAGCGGTGTCTACCCCGAGGTCGGCCTCCACGAGTGCGAGGGCGAGGTCGATTCCGGCACTGATGCCGGCGGAGGTGAGGTAGCGCCCGTCGCGGACGTGGATGACGTCGGGCTCTACCTGCACCCGCGGGTAGAGCCGCGCCAACACGTGGGCATGACGCCAGTGGGTGGTGGCGCGGCGCCCATCGAGGTAGCCGAGCTCGGCGAGCACAAAGGCGCCGGTGCACACCGACGTCACCCGCTGGGCGCCGTCGACGAGCCGTTCCACCGCAGCCAGGAGCGCGGCGTCGAACGGACCGCCTGCCAGGTGACCACCGCCGGCCACCAACACTGTGTTTACCGGGGCGATGTCGTCGGCCGCGATAGTTCCCGCCAGTGCCATCCCGGATGAGGCGACCACGGTGCCACCGGCCGGGGAAACGTACGTGATGTCGTAGTGCTCACCGGACGGGTCGGCGTGGTGGAACACCTCGGCCGGACCGCTGGCGTCCAACAGCGTCATCCCGTCGAACACCACAATCCCGACGCGGTGCTTCATGTCCGAAACCGAGGGGTATCGGGCTGGAATGACATGGCGTGACCGTAGCAGTAGGCGCCACGATGGTTGAAGACCCCGTTCCCCTTCGAAAGGCGGCCCCGATGACCGAGATGATCGCCGGTGTCCAGATCCCCGACAGCGCGATGGCCAAGGATGCGACGGCGCTGCTGCGCGACGTGGCAACCCAGCTCGTGTACGACCACTCCCGTCGCGTGTTCCTGTTCGCGTCACTGCGGGGGCAGCGCGACGGCCTCGAGTACGACCCCGAGCTGCTGTACATCGGCACGATGTTCCACGACCTGGGCCTCACCGAGCGCTACCGCCGCACCGACCAGCGGTTCGAGATCGACGCCGCCGACGAGGCCCGCCGCTTCCTCGGAAGCTACGGCATCGACGGCGAGGCGGCCGATCGGGTGTGGAACGCCATCGCCCTGCACACCACGCCCGAGATCCCGCTGCACATGGCCCCCGAGGTCGCCCTCGTGACCCGAGGCGTAGAGCTGGACGTCTTAGGAATGGGCTACGACACGATCACCGATGAGCAGCGAGCGGCCGTCGTCGCGGCCCACCCGCGCACAGGCTTCAAGAAGCAGATCATCGCTTCCTTCGCCGAGGGCCTCAAGGACCGCCCGCACACCACCTTCGGCAACGTGAAGGCCGACGTCCTGGCCCACACCCAGCCCGGGTTCGAGCGGATGAACTTCGTGGAGATCATCCAGAACTCCGCCTGGCCAGAGTGACATCATCCTGCCGGTAGGGCCGGAGTGCGAAACCTCCCGGGTTAGCGAATAGAGCAACCCACGGGGAGACGGCCCACAGCCCGATTCTGGTCCCACATCCCCGTACGCGCCGCACTGACGCATATCGTTCGCCCCCTACCGTGCATGTCTCGGTGAACAAGTCGGCTCTCGATGAGGAGAGCGTCAGCCGTGGCGGCGGCGGAGCTCCTCGAGGAGCGTGGCGACGTCGGCGCTGGCGTCCAGCGCCTCCCCCACGTGCTCGCGGCTGCCGCGCGCCGGCTCGGCCAGGGGAAGACGGACGAGGTGCTCCTCGCCGGGCACGTCGAGGACCACCGACTCCCACCCGGCCGCCGCAACCCCGGCGCCGTAGCGGCGGATCGTCTCGCCGCGGAACCACGCGCGCGTGTCCACCGGGGCGGCGTGGACCGCCTCGGTCACCTCCTCCGGGCTGACGATGAGCTCGACGGCACCGGACGCGGCAAGGCGCTGGTAGATGCTGCGCTCGGGGCGCACGTCGGACCACTGGAGGTCGAGCGCAGCCAGGCGGGGGTCGTCCCAGCCGATGCCGTCGCGCCGGCGCATGCCCTCGAGC
Source organism: Georgenia satyanarayanai (assembly GCF_023715365.1). Taxonomy (GTDB): domain Bacteria; phylum Actinomycetota; class Actinomycetes; order Actinomycetales; family Actinomycetaceae; genus Oceanitalea; species Oceanitalea satyanarayanai_B. Next base: position 102,455 of record NZ_JAMBNZ010000012.1, on the reverse strand, counting down.
AGCCGGAGCTTCGCGACCCACTCCACCTCGGCGGCGCAGGACATCGGGTCCTCCCCCAGGCGGGTGAGCAACGAGTCCCAGCGGTCGAGCACGGCGCGCGTCTCGGCGTCGACGTCGTCGCCGAGAGCGTCGCGGATGACGTCGAGGTAGACCCGCTGGATCTCCAGCGCCGTCATCTGCCGCCCGTCGGCGAGCGTGAGCCGGTGGGTGAGGGTCGTGTCGTGGCTGACCAGCCGCGTCTCCGCCACGGCATCGTCCAGCGCCATCGCGTCCAGGGAAAGCGGCACGGCGTCCTGCTCGAGCAGCCACAGCACCAACGAAGTGGTGGCGAGCTTGAGCCAGGTCCCCACCTCGAGGAGGTTGGCGTCCCCGACGATGACGTGCAGGCGCCGGTAGCGCGACGCGTCGGCGTGCGGCTCGTCGCGGGTGTTGATGATCGGCCGGTTGAAGGTCGTCTCCAGGCCGACGTCGTTCTCGATGTAGTCGGCCCGCTGGGAGAGCTGGAAACCCGGCACCTCCGAGCGCTGCCCCAGACCCACCCGGCCCGCGCCCGTGAACACCTGGCGGGTGACGAGGAAGGGCGTGAGGTAGCGGACGACGTCCCCGAAGGGCACCGCCCGGTCCATGAGGTAGTTCTCGTGGGTCCCGTAGGACTGGCCCTTGCCGTCGACGTTGTTCTTGTACAGCGCGACGTCGGGCATCGCGGGCTCGGCGGCCAGCGCGGCGGCGGCGCGGCGCATGACCTCCTCCCCCGCCCGGTCCCACCGCACCGCGTCGCGCGGGCCGGTGACCTCGGGGCTGGAGTACTCCGGGTGGGCGTGGTCGACGTACAGCCGCGCACCGTTGGTCAGCACGAGCGACGTCGCCGCGGAAGCCGGCTCGTCCACGCCCGGGCGACGGCGGTGGAAGCGTCCCAGCGCCGCGGCCCGCTCGGCCGGGGAGTCGGTGAGCTGGTCGGGGTGCGCCGCAGCGCGGTCGAGACGGAAGCCGCGGGCGTCGGCCAGCGGGTCCTCCCCCTCGTAGTCCCACCGCGCCGTCGCGCCCTCGCCCACCGTCTGCGCGTACGCGACGACGACGGCGGCCGACAGGGCCATCGGGTTGGCCATCGGCTGCCCGGGCTGCAGGACCCCGTACTCGGTCTCGATGCCCATCATCCGGTGCACGGTCATCGGCCCGCTCCGCTCACAGGTAGTCGCGGGTCTCCACGACCCGCGTGGGCTCGGCGCCGTCGGTCATGCCCGACCCACCGAGGGTGCGCATGAAGACGATCCGCTCGCCCTTCTTGCCGGCCACCCGAGCCCAGTCGTCAGGGTTCGTCGTCGAGGGCAGGTCCTCGTTCTCGCGCATCTCCGCGGCGTAGCCCGCGAGGAGGTGCGCGGTGCGCAGACCGCGCTCGCCGGTGGCGATGAGATCCTTGATGGCCGCCTTCTTCGCGCGGTCGACGATGTTGGCCATCATCGCGCCGGAGGCGAAGTCCTTGAAGTACAGGACCTCCTTGTCCCCGCTCGCGTAGGTGACCTCGAGGAAGCGGTTGTCGTGCGTGGTCGAGTACAGCCGCTCGACGACGGCCTCGCCCATCGCGGCGACCGCGGCGGCGGCGTCACCGTGACGCTCGATCTCCTCGGGGTGGATGGGGAGGTCGTGGGTGAGGTACTTGGCGAGGATCTGGCGTGCGCCGTCGGCGTCGGGACGCTCGATCTTGATCTTCACGTCGAGGCGGCCGGGGCGCAGGATCGCGGGGTCGATCATGTCCTCGCGGTTGGAGGCGCCGATGATGACGACGTTCTCGAGCTTCTCCACACCGTCGATCTCGCTGAGCAGCTGCGGCACGACAGTCGTCTCGACGTCGCTGGACACACCGGTGCCGCGGGTGCGGAACAGGGAGTCCATCTCGTCGAAGAAGACGACGACGGGCAGCCCCAGGGCGGCCTTCTCCCGGGCCCGGGCGAAGATGACGCGGATCTGCCGCTCGGTCTCCCCGACGTACTTGTTGAGGAGCTCGGGGCCCTTGACGTTGATGAAGTAGCTGCCGGGACGGTGCCCGTCGGCCTGGCCGGCGGCGTCCGCGAGGGAGGTGGCCACCGCCTTGGCGATGAGGGTCTTGCCGCACCCGGGCGGGCCGTACAGCAGGACGCCCTTGGGCGGCTTGAGGCCGTGCTCGCGGTAGAGCTCGGGGTGGAGGAAGGGCAGCTCGACGGCGTCGCGGATCTGCTCGATCTGCGTTCCGAGGCCGCCGATGTCGCCGTAGTCGACGTCCGGCGTCTCCTCCAGGAGGAGGTCCTCGACCTCTGAGCGCTCGACGTGCTCGAGCGCGAATCCGCTGCGCAGGTCCGCGAGGACGGTGTCTCCCACCCGCACGCCCGCGGCGGCCAGCGGCGCCGAGAGGCGCAGGACGCGCTCGTCGTCGGAGCGGGCGACGACGAGGACGCGGGTGTCGTCGACCACCTCCTTGACAGCGACGAGCTCACCGGTGTCCTCGAAGCCGCCCGCCTGGACGGCGACGAGCGACTCGTTGAGGCGCACGTGCTGGCCCGGGCGCAGCGCGCCCAGCGGCAGGGAGGGCGCGGCGGCCACGCGCAGGCGGCGTCCGGAGGACAGCACCTCGAGCTCGCGCTCGGTGACGTGGACCGACAGGACGGTGGCGATGCTGGCCGGCGGGCGGGAGAGGGCGTCGAGCTGCTCCTGCATGGTGGCGAGCTGGTCGCGGGCGTCCTGGAGCGCCGTGGCGAGCCGCTCGTTCTTCGTCGCGAGGCTGATCGCCTGCTGCTCCAGCTCGCGCACGCGGTTCACGCGGAAGTCGTCCATCCCAGCCTCGGCCATGTCGGCCCCTTCCCTGCTCGGTACGGCCCCCACGGTAGGTCACCCACCGTGGGTGCCGCAGGCGGGGGTCAGAGGGTGGGCGGCTCGGCCTCGTCCTGGACGGTCTCCTCGGGCTGGGCACTGGCGCCGGGCTGCGCGGTGGCACGCAGCTGCTCGGCGCGGTCCTGGTCGCGGCGCACGCGGCGCAGCTTCTTGTCCGAGACGGTCCGCTCGCCCAGGTCCTCCGCCCAGTCCTCCTCCACCGGGTGGGACCCCTTGGCGGGGCGGCGCTTGCGCAGCGGGGGCGTGACGCCCGGGGCCATCCGCCGGGTCGTGACGAGGAAGCCGGTGTGGCCGATCATCCGGTGGTCCGGGCGCACGGCCAGACCCTCGAGGTGCCAGCCGCGCAGGAGCGTCTCCCACGCGCGCGGCTCGGTAAACTGCTCGGTGGCCTTGGCGTCCTCGACGAAGCGCGAGAGCTGGGTGGTGGTGGCGACGTAGGCGATGAGGACGCCGCCCGGTGCGAGGGCGTCGGCCGCGACGGCGAGGTTCTCCCACGGAGCGAGCATGTCGAGGACGATGCGGTCCACCGACCCGGGCTCGACGGCGGTGGGCAGGACGTCGGCGAGGTCACCGATGACGACCTCCCACGCGGGGTGGTCCTCCCCGAACCAGGCTCGCGCGTTGGACTGGGCGATGTCGGCGAAGTCGGCCCGCCGCTCGATGGACAGCAGCCGCCCCTGCGGGCCCACGGCCTGGAGCAGCGACATGCTCAACGCACCGGAGCCGACGCCCGCCTCGACCACCCGCGCGCCGGGGAAGATGTCGGCCATCGCGACGATCTGCGACGCGTCCTTCGGGTAGATGACGGCGGCGCCGCGCGGCATCGACAGGACGTGGTCGGCCAGCAGCGGGCGCAGCACGAGGTACTCGACCCCGCCGGTGGTGGCGACGACGACGCCCTCGTCCCCGCCGATGATCGCGTCGTGGCGCAGGTAGCCGCGGTGCGTCTGGAAGGTGGCCTGCGGGTCGAGGGTGATCGTGTGCAGGCGGCCCTTCGGGTCGGTCAGCTGCACCCGCTCCCCGATCATCAGGGGTCCGCGACGGCGTGCGGGGCCGAGCGGGCGGTCGGGGGCGGGTTCGGAAGTCACGGTCGACGAGTCTACGGGCCGTGACCGCCGGGCCTTCCGGGCCGTCAGGCGGTCTGCTGCTCGGGGAAGCGGAGCCGGCTGCGCTCGCGCGCCTTGGCGGCCTCGACCTCCCGGTCCTTGGGCGGGGCGTAGGTGACGAGCGAGTCGAGGAGCTCGCGGGTGGCGGCGGCGACGTGCTCAACCGCGTGCTCGAAGGCCTCGGCGTTGGCCTGCGAGGGCTTGGTCATGCCGGCGACCTTGCGCACGTACTGCAGGGCGGCGGCGTGGACCTCGTCGTCCGTGGCGGGCGGCGCGTAGTTGTGCAGGGGGTGGATGTTGCGGCACATGTCTCCAGGGTCGCACCGCGCGGGGCCACCGGGAAGACCTCAGGCGCCTCCTCTCCCGGCGGGGCCGCCGTCCTCGTCCAGGCGCCGCACGAGGCGTGGCCCGGCGACCTGCCGGTAGGAGCCGTCGAGGAGCTCGGCAACCTCCTGCCAGTCGGCCTCCTCCGGCGCGGCGGCAGCGAGGTCGATGCCCACCCAGCCGAAGGGCCCGTAGTAGGCGGGCACGAAGGCGCGCGGGTCCTCCTGGAGGACGGCCAGCTCCTCCTCCCCGTCCGGGAGCACGATGAGCCCGTGCTCGTACTGACGGCGGGTGCCGGCCGGACCCTTCGTGCCCCCGCCGTAGATCGCGAACATCTTGCGCGCGCGGAAGGTGGGCCGCCCGAAGGTCTCGACCTCCGTGGCGGAGGGGAAGCCGAGCGCGAGGGGACGCAGCCGGGCGAGGTAGGGATCGTCGTCGTCGTACATCCGTTGGTGCGGCACTGTCACCACCTCCTCATGACGGGAGGGTAGGACCGGGCACCGACATCGCGGGCCGGTTCACCGCGGGGCGCGGCGCAGGGCCTCCTCGAGGCGGTCGACGGTGAGGACGCCGACGATCCCGGCCGGTCCGTCGGCGAGGACGACGACGGGGCTCGTGCGGGCGGCCCGGGCGGCGGCGCCCACGCCGTCGGCCCCCAGGAGCTCGGTGACGACGCTTGCGGCGGGGAGCACGGAGGCGACCGCGGACAGCGGCGTGGTGGGACGGGCGTGCGGCGGGACCTGCGCGAGGACCGAGGGGTCGACGAGCCCGCTGACCCGGCCGCCGTCGTCGAGCAGGACAATGCGCCGCTGCCCCACGGCATCGGCGGCCGCGACGGGCGCGGAGGCGGGCAGCGCGACGGCGGGCTCGGCGATGAGACGCAGGTCGATGTGCGCGGCGTTGCGGCGGGCGCGGGCGAGGTTGACGGCCTGGCTGGAAGCGGTCCACAGGTAGCCGGCGAGCAGCACCACCCACAGGACGGTGAAGATCGTCGGGCGCAGACCCACCATGAGGGGGCGTCCCAGCCCGGCGACGACGATGAGGACGGCGACGACGCGCCCGCCCCAGCCGGCGACGCTCGTCCCGGTGAGCCGGTCCCCCGTCACCTTCCAGACGATCGCCTCGAGGATGCGGCCGCCGTCGAGCGGGTAGCCGGGCAGGAGGTTGAAGATCGCGACGACGGCGTTGCTCAGCGCGGCGATCTGCCACACGACCGACGCGAGCGGGGAGTCGACCTGGAGGACGGCGATCCACGAGAGGCCCGCGAGGACCGCGTTGGCGAGGGGGCCGACGACCGAGACGAGCGCGGAGGCGCCGGGACTACGCATGTCGGAGGTGAACTGGGTGTGCCCGCCCCACAGCGTGAGGACGTACTCGCGCGGCGGGGAGCCGACGGCGTGGCCGGCCATGCCGTGGGCGAGCTCGTGGGCGAGCACGCCGAGCAGGAGCATGAGCGGGACGCTCCCGGCGGCCAGGACGGTGGCGGCGGTCCCGGCGCCCGGGACGACGCGGGTGATCGTCGGCGCGACGAGCGTGCCGAGGACGATCGCCATGATGAACCAGGACGGGGCGAAGACGACCGGGACACGGCGGACGTGCCCGATCACCCAGCCCGAGGACGTGCGCTCACCCAGCCGTGCCATCGCTGCAGCCTATGTCGCCTCGCGACCTTGCCCACAGCGTGGGCGGGGCTTCCCGGCCGTGTCGGACCCCCGACATACAGTGGCGGCATGGCAGTGAGCAGCACCGAGTCCCCCGCCCAGACCGCCCCCTCGGCGGAGCCGGCGGCGTCGCGCCCGGTGGCCCTGTCGCCCTCGCGTGCAAAGGACTTCATGCAGTGCCCGCTGCTCTTCCGCTTCCGGCTCGTCGACCGGCTGCCCGAGCCGCCGAGCCCGGCAGCGGTCAAGGGCACTCTCGTCCACAGCGTGCTCGAGCGGCTCTACGACCTGCCCGCCGCGCAGCGGGACCCGGCCGCCGGCGTCGAGCTCCTCGCCCCGGCGTGGGAGGAGCTGCGGGCCGAGCGGCCCGAGGTCGAGGAGATGTTCGGGACGCCGGAGGAGCTCCAGGCGTGGCTCGTCTCGGCCCGCGAGCTCGTCGAGCGGTACTTCCAGGTGGAGAACCCGCAGCGGCTGGAGCCGGCGGAGCGGGAGAAGCTCCTCGAGGTCGAGCTCGGCTCGGGCATCATGCTGCGCGGCTTCGTCGACCGGATGGACGTCGCCCCGAACGGGGCGGTGCGGGTGGTCGACTACAAGACCGGCCGCTCCCCGCGGCCGCAGTACGCCGCGGACGCCCTGTTCCAGATGCGCTTCTACGGCCTCATGCTGTGGCGCCTCACAGGGACCCCGCCGCGGCGCCTTCAGCTCGTCTACCTGGCCGACGGGCAGGTCCTCACGCTCGACCCCACCGAGAACGAGCTCCTCGCCACCGAGGACCAGGTCGAGTCGATCTGGGGTGCCATCACGCGCGCCGCGCAGACCGGTGACTTTCGCCCCCGCGTCTCGCGGCTGTGCGACTGGTGCAGCTTCCGGGACAGGTGCCCGTCCTTTGGCGGCACGCCCCCGGAGCCGCCGCAGGAAGGCATGGACCGCCTGCTCGCCGCCGTCGGGCGGACCGCGGCCGGGGCGACGGCCGTGCCGGCCGGGGTGGGAGCGGCGACGGCGTAGCGCCGGCGCCCCGAACCGGGCTCAGGTCTGCGGCAGGTCCATCGTCGCGGGGTCCCAGCCGGTGCGCTCACCGGCGTCCAGGGCGTCGATCGCGGCAAGCTGGTCCTCGTCGAGCTCGAAGCCGAAGAGGTCGATGTTCTGCTGGATCCGCTCGGGCGTCGCCGACTTGGGAATGACGATGCGCCCACGCTGGAGGTGCCAGCGCAGCACCACCTGGGCAGGTGTGACGCCGAGGTCCTTCGCCGTGCGCGTGACCTCCGGCTTGTCCAGCGCGGCTCCCCGGCCCAGCGGCGAGTAGGCCTCCACGGCGATGCCGGCCCGCTCGGACGCCTCCGTCACGGCGCGGTTCTGGAACCCGGGGTGCACCTCGACCTGGTTGACGGCGGGGAGCACGTCGGTCTCCGCACGCAGCCGCTCCAGGTGCTCGGGCAGGAAGTTGGAGACGCCGATCGCCCGGGCGGCGCCGTCGGCGTGGAGCTTCTCGAGGGCGCGCCAGGCCTCGACATAGCGGTCCTTGCTCGGCACCGGCCAGTGGATGAGGTAGAGGTCGACGACGTCGAGACCGAGTGAGCGGCGGGAGGCGTCGAAGGCGGCGAGGGTCTCTTCCGTGCCGTGGTCCTTGTTGCGGAGCTTCGTCGTGACGAAGACATCGTCACGCGGCAGCCCGGCCGCACGCAGCGCGGCACCCACGCCCTCCTCGTTGCGGTACGCGGCAGCCGTGTCGATGTGCCGGTAGCCGGCCTCGAGCGCGGTCTCGACCGCCCGCTGGGTCTCCTCGGCCGGCACCTGGAACACGCCGAAGCCGACCTGCGGAATCTTCACGCCGCCTGCGAGTGTGAGGACGGGAACGGTCATGTTGTTCTCCTGACTATCGGACGAGCGGCTCGCCGGCCGCGATGGTGCTGAGCTCGGCCATTGTCAGTCCCTCGAGCGTGCCGAGCATGCTCAGTCCCGGCTCGCGCGCGATCTCGACCATGAGCGGCACAGCGATGGTCGCTGCCCCGGACGCCAGCGCGGACGCGACGCCCGGCACGGAGTCCTCGACGGCCACGCAGTCACTGATGTCGACGTCGAGCATCTCCGCGGCCCGCAGGTAGGGCTCGGGGTGCGGCTTGCTGTGCGTGACCTCGTCCCCCGTGACAACGGCGGAGAAGGTGCCGGACGGCAGCGTCTCGATGACGGCCTCGGCCATCGACCGGTAGGACATCGTCACGAGCGCGCAGGGCACGCCCGCCTCGACCAGGGCCGTGAGGATCTCCCGGGCACCGGGCCGCCACGGCGGGCCGTCGGTCCGGATGTGCTCGGTGACGCGGCGGACGAGTTCGGCCGCGACCTCGTCGTCGGTGCCCGGCACGCCCAGCTCGCGGAGCTTCGCCGCGGTGTGGGTGATCGGCTTGCCGACCATGGCCAGCCCCTGCTCGTGCGTCCACGTGCCGCCGTGCTCGGCCGCCAGCGCGGTCTCGGTGGCGATCCAGTACGGCTCGGTGTCCACGAGGGTGCCGTCCATGTCCCACAGGACGGCGGCGGGCAGGGGCGCGGTGGCAGTCCCCGGGCGTGCGGACACGGGCGAGTTGGTGAGGGACAAGAAGTTCTCCATCGTCAGGACGTGGGACGGCGCGGCGTGCCCCACGGCGGGTCTGAAGCCAGGCTACCTGCCGCTCCGGCAACGCCCGGGGCCCACCGAGCTCGACGTACCCGCGAAGCGGATTCGTGACGTGCTGCGCGCCGGCTACGGGCTGTTGGCAGAGCGCGGCGAGAATCGCTGGCGGCTGAGTGACGACCAGGTCGCGCACGTCCGCCGGGCCTTCGGTCGCGACTGACTCGCCCGACGTACCGCCTCGTCGTCAGGCCCGCGGCGCAGCCACCGGCCCGGCCCGCCGCAGCGGGCGGGGACGCAGCCGACGCTCCCGCCCGCATAGGCTGAGCGGATGACCGAGCAGCCTGAGCCCAGCACGGCGCCCGAGAAGGACGCCGAGCGCACCCCTGCCATCCTCCTCGCCGCGTTCGAGGGGTGGAACGACGCCGGCTCCTCCGCGAGCCAGACGCTGCAGGTGGTCGCCGAGGCGTGGGGCGCGCGCGAGGTGCACGACCTCGACCCGCAGGACTTCCATGACTTCCAGGTCAACCGCCCGATGACCGTGCGTGACGAGGACGGCGTGCGTGTCCTCAAGTGGCCGACGACGACGATCTCCGTGGCCCGCACACCCGTGGCCGGCCGCACGGTGGTCCTCGTCCAGGGCATCGAGCCGTCCTTCCGCTGGCTCGACTTCTGTGAGGAGATCCTCGACATCGCCGAGGAGTGGGAGGTGGGCAGCGTCGTGAGCATCGGCGCCCTCCTCGCCGACGTCCCGCACACCCGGCCGGTCCCCTGCCAGGTCACGAGCGACGACCCCGGCGTCCAGGCCCTCCTCGGCGTTGAGAGCTCGGAGTACGAGGGGGCCGCCGGCATCGTCAGCGTCCTCGCCCAGCTCGCCCAGGAGCGCGGGATGCACGCGATGTCGCTGTGGGCCGCCGTGCCCCACTACGTCGCGCAGCCGCCCTCCCCCAAGGCCACGCTCGCGCTCCTCGGCTCGCTGGAGGAGCTCGTCGGTGAGCCGCTGCCGCTCGGCGACCTCGTCGAGGAGGCGCGCGCCTGGCAGGCGGGCGTCGACGAGCTGGCCGAGCAGGACCCGGAGGTGGCCGAGTACGTGCGTCAGCTCGAGGAGGCCAAGGACACCGCCGAGCTGCCCGAGGCGACCGGCGAGGCCATCGCTCGCGAGTTCGAGCGCTACCTGCGCCGCCGGGACAAGGGCGGGGGCACCCCTCCCCCGCCGCCCGTGCGCTGAGCCCGCGCCAGCTCGGCGTTGACCACGCCGCCGGCCAGCGTGACGATGCTGCTCAGCCACAGCCACACCACCCCGGCGAGCACGAGTCCGATCGCCTGCGCGGCGGCGGTCACGGCCGCGCCCTCGACGTTCTCGCCGCCCGGCGCGCCGGGTCCCGCGAGGCGTAGGTAGGCGCTGAAGCCCACCGACACGAGCACGAGACCGACCGTGCCGATGGCCGCGCCCGGCAGGCAGCGCCGCCACGTCGTCGTGATATTCGGGCCGTAGCGGTAGACGATGGTGAGGTACGTCGTCGTCACCACGGCCAGCGCCGGCCACCGCAGCACCGACCACGACACCTGAAAGAGGACGCCGAGGCCGAGCTGGTCGGCGATCTCCTGCCCGTCGCCCAGCAGCGGGCCGATGACGACGAGCGCGAGGATGACGAGCAGCGTGATGACGGCGCCCAGCGCGAGGGCGATGCCGAGCGCGTACTGGCCCACGAGGCCGCGCCGCTCGGGCACCCGGTAGGCGTCGTCCAGCGCCCGGATGGCGGCCCGGAACATGCGGCTGGCGAGCCACAGGGCCACGAGCACGCTCCCGACGGCGACGCCGGCACGCTCCTCGCCGAGCAGCCCCTCGATGAGCGGGGCGAGCACGTCGGAGGCGACCTGCTCGGCGAAGACGGTGGAGACGGCGTCGACGAGGGAGTCCTCGATCCGTGTCACGGCCTCGGCGCCCACGAGCCGCTCGAGGAAGCCGAGGCTCGCACCCAGCGCGGTGAGCAGCGGCACGAGGGAGATGAGCCCGTAGTACGTCATCTCGGCGGCGAGACCGGTCACCCGTACGTCGATCGCTCGCCTCCACGAGCCGACGACGACGGCGAGCAGGTTGGTCCCGCGCGGTCCGACGTGGTGCCGTTCGGCCCACGACTCGACGCGCTCGGCGACCGTGGGGCCCTCGGCCGAGCGTTCCCGCAGGGGCGTGAGCCAGCGCGCGTTGACGACCGCGCCGAGCGCGACGAGGGCCGCCGTGCCGGCCGCGGCCGGGAGGAGCACCCCCCACCCGCCACCGCCGGCGAGCAGCGGCAGGCCCGCCAGCGCCGCGCCGAGGAGGGCGAGGATCGTTGTCGACGCCGTACTCAGCCGTGCGCGGACCGCGTCCACCTGGCGCGCGAGCACCGCGCCGCCCAGCCCGACGAGGAGGACCGCGACGGGCAGCACGCGATCAGGGGGTGAGGGCCACGCCGAGGAGGGCGTCGACGGTCCGGGCGGCGAGCGCGGGGCCGCGGTCAGGGCCGGTGTGGGCGGCGCCGTCGTCGTACTCGGACGCCGCCACCCACGCGTCGACGGCGTGGAGGGCGCTGGGCGCGTCGAGGTCGTTGGCGAGGGCGGTGCGGACCTGTTCGAGCATGCCGGTGGCGTCGAAGCCGCGCTCGGCGCTCATCGCCCGGCGCCACAGGGCGAGGCGCTCGGTGGCGGTCTCGAGCTGGGCGGGGGTGTACTCCCAGTCCTCGCGGTAGTGGTGGGCGAGCATGACCAGGCGCACGGCCATCGGGTCGACGCCCGAGGCGACCAGCTGGGAGACGAGGACGAGGTTGCCCAGCGACTTGCTGATCTTGGCGCCGTCGTAGGCGACCATGCCGCCGTGCGCGTGGACGCCCACGGCGCTGTCGCGGCCGGTGAGCATGCGCAGGTGGGACTCGCTGCACGCGTGGTGCGGGAAGACGAGGTCGCTGCCGCCGGCCTGGACCTCGACAGGGACACCGAGGAACTCCCGGACGATGCTCGCGCACTCGATGTGCCAGCCGGGGCGCCCGGCGCCCAGGCTCCGGCCGTCCCACTGCGGCTCGCCCGGGCGGGCGGTGCGCCACAGCAGCGGGTCGAGGGGCTGACGCTTGCCGGCGCGGTCGGGGTCGCCGCCGCGCAGGGCGAAGAACTCGGCCATCTCGCTGGCGCCGAGGCCGCTCTCGGTGGCGAAGAGCGGGTCGGCGGCGGTGTCGGCGTAGACGTCACCCGCGCCGTGGCCCTGCGCGTCCGGCTCCTCCACGCGGTAGGCGGCGCCGCTCGCGAGCAGCTGCTCCACGGCGTCGACGACGAGCGGGATCGTCTCGACCGCGCCGACGTAGTAGGCCGGCGGCAGGACCCGCAGCGCCGTCATGTCGCCGCGGAAGAGCTCGGTCTGCTCGGCCGCGAGGTCAGGCCAGTCCACGCCGGTCGCTGCTGCCCGCTCGAGCAGCGGGTCGTCGACGTCCGTGACGTTCTGCACGTACCGGACCTCGCGGCCCGCGTCGCGCCAGGCACGAACGAGCAGGTCGAAGGCGAGGTAGGTGTTCGCATGACCAAGATGCGTCGAGTCGTAGGGGGTGATCCCGCAGACGTACAGGCTCGCGGGCCCCTCCGCCGCCGTCGCGACGAGCTGCCCGCTGCCGGAGTCGGTGAGGTGGACCTGGTGGCCACGTCCGGGGAGATCGGGAAGGTCAGGGGCGGGCCAGGAGTGCACAAGCGGCAGCCTATCCGTCAGGGCACGGCGGCCACGACTCGAGGTTGCGCCACGGGTCCCGGCCCGGGCGCCGGGACCCGCGGGCGGCGGCGCTGTCCCACGTGTTCATCGCCATCGCCGTGGTAGCCGCCGGCGGGGACGAGCAGGGCGCTGGGCATCTCGAAGGTCGCCTCGGAGCCGCGTCGAGAACCGTCACCGACCCCGGCGACGGCTACCGGGCAGCGGCGGCGGCGCCCAACGGGTCCAGGACGCCGGCGGCGATGCCTGCCACGACCAGCACCGCCAGGACGATCCGGTACACGACGAACGGCATGTAGGAGTACGTCGAGACGATCTTGAGGAAGGCGATGATGACGAGGAAGCCGACACCGAACGCGACGACGGTCGCGATGGCCGTCGCCGCAGCGCCCGGCGCGTTCGGGGTCGGGTCAGCACCGAGCAGCTGGTAGAAGCCCGAGCCGAAGACGGCGGGGATCGCCAGGAGGAAGGAGTACCGGGCCGCGGCCTCACGGGTGTAGCCGAGCACCAGCCCCATGGTGATCGTCCCGCCGGAGCGCGAGACCCCCGGCACCAGGGCGAGGGACTGCGCGAGGCCGAACAGCAGGCCGTCGCGGAGGGTGAGCTCGCGCAGCTCCTTGCGCTTGCGGCCCATCCTGTCGGCGATGCCGAGGAGGATCGCGAAGCCCGCGAGCATCGCCGCGGTGATGTACAGGTGGCGCAGCGAGGTCTCGATCTCGTCCTGGAAGAGCAGGCCGAAGACGACGATCGGCACCGAGCCGATGATGATGTACCAGCCCATCCGGGCGTCGGGGTCGCTGCGCGGCACCGTGCCGCGCCACGGGCCTACCGGCAGGGCCCCGAACCAGGCGCGGACGATCCGCCAGATGTCCTTGCGGAAGTAGATGAGCACCGCCGTCTCGGTACCGAGCTGGGTGATCGCCGTGAAGGCCGCCCCCGGGTCACCTCCACCGGGCAGCAGCTCCCCCACGATGCGCAGATGCGCACTGGAGGAGACCGGGAGGAACTCCGTGAGTCCCTGGACCACACCGAGCACGATTGCATCCCACCACGTCACAAGGGGACACCCTACGTGCCGCTGGCGCCGGTAGCGTGAGCGCCATGGAACTTCGCAGGGCCGGGCGCAGCGGGCTGCTCGTGTCGTCACTCGGGCTGGGCACGCTGACCTGGGGGCGGGACACCGACGAGCACGAGGCGGCCGAGCAGCTCTCGCTGTTCCTCGACGCCGGCGGCACGCTCATCGACACCGCCGCCTCCTACGGTGACGGCGCTGCCGAGGCCCTGCTCGGGAGCCTCCTCGCGGAGGTGGACCGCCGCGACGTCGTGCTGTGCTCCAAGGCGGGCGTGCGCCCCACCTCCCGCGGCAACCGCCTCGACGCCTCGCGCACCACGCTCCTCGACACCCTCGACGAGTCGCTCGCCGCGCTGGGCACCGACCACCTCGACCTGTGGCTGGTCCAGTCCCACGACCCCGACGTCCCCGTCGAGGAGACGCTCTCGGCGCTGCGGCACGCCGTCGCGACCGGGCGCACGCGGTACGCCGGCCTGTCCAACCACCCGGCGTGGTACCTCGGTTACGCCGCGGCGAGCCTGGGTTCGGACGCGACCGGACTGGCCGCCGTCGAGGTCGAGTACTCGCTCCTCGAACGCGGCGTCGAGCACGAGGTGCTCCCGGGCGCGGAGGCGCTCGGCGCGGGGGTGCTCGCGTGGTCGCCGCTGGGCCGCGGCGTGCTCACGGGCAAGTACCGCAGCACGATCCCGGCGGACTCGCGCGCGGCGTCGCCGCACCTGCGCGGCTTCGTCGAGCCCTACCTCACCGATCGCTCGCGCGGCATCGTCGAGGCCGTCGCGACGGCGGCCGACGGGCTGGGGCGTACGCCGCTGGAGGTCGCCCTCGCCTGGGTGCGCGACGCGCCGGGGGTAAGCTCGGCGATCGTCGGGGCGCGGACCGCCACGCAGCTGCGCGGGGTGCTCGCCGGCACCGACCTCGAGCTGCCCGGCGCGATCCGCCGGGCGCTCGACGACGTCAGTGCCGAGTGAGGGCTACTCCTCCTCGGCCTCGTCGAGGCTGAAGTTCTCGAGGTCGTCGTCCTCGTCGAGGTCGTCGTCGTCGTCGCCGTAGGCCTCCAGGGGGATCTCGACCTGGTAGGCGGTGTACAGGGCGTCGTCGTAGGTGAAGAACGCGTCCTCCACCGTGGCGGCGGCGTCCTCGATGGCGGGGGACTCGGGGTCCTGCGCACTGCTGGCGAGCTCGAAGTGCGCTTCGAGCGCGGCGATGAAGCGATCCAGAGCGGCGCGCGGGTCGATTGACATGGGATGACCGTATCGCGCCTGGTAGGAATGGGCACAGCCCGCCCGGGCAGCGGTGACGATGGGAGACAATGGGTTACGACATGGTCTGGTACACCCCTGAAACTTCGCCCCGTCCCGATGTCCGCAGCGCCTCCCAGTACGAGTTCCGCGTGCTGTCGCTGCCGCCGACGGCCAGCCGCTCGCAGGTGCGACAGCTCCTCACCGAGGAGGCCGAGTACGGCCGCTGGGAGCTGGCCCGCACCCGCCTCTACATCGGCGGCAGCCGCAAGGTGTGGCTGCGCCGCAAGATCATCAAGGTGCGCAGCACCCTGTAGCCCACGTCAGGCGGTGCGCAGCAGCCGCTCGAGGACGCGCACGCCGAAGCGCAGGGCGTCCACCGGCACGCGTTCGTCCACCCCGTGGAACATGCCGGCGAAGTCGAGCTCGGGCGGGAGCTGGAGCGGCGCGAAGCCGTAGCCGGTGATGCCCAGGCGCGCGAGGGACTTGTTGTCGGTGCCGCCGGAGAGCATGTAGGGCAGGACGACGGCGCCCGGGTCCTCGGCGTCGATGGCCGCGACCATGTGGTCGACGAGCTCGCCCTCGAAGGGCACCTCGAGCGCGCGGTCGCCGTGGATCGGCTCGATGCGCACACCCGGTCCGGCGAGCTCGGTGAGCGTCGCACGCACCGCCTCCTCCTCCCCGGGCAGGAAGCGGACGTCAACGGCCGCCTCCGCGCTGCCGGGGATGACGTTCGCCTTGTACCCGGCGTTCAGCTGGGTGGGGTTCGCGCCAGTACGCAGCGTGGCGCCCACGAACTTCTGCGCCGGGCCGAGCGCCCGCACCAGGCGGTCGATGCCCTCGGGGTCCTCGGGGTCGAAGGTGGTGCCGGTGAGGTCGGCGACGCCGCTGAGCAGCTGGCGCACCGTGCCGGTGAGGTGCAGGGGCCAGGAGTGCGCGCCGATCCGGGCGACAGCGCCGGCGAGCCGGGTGACGGCGTTGTCGGTGTTGACCTGGGAGCCGTGGCCGGCGGTGCCCTCGGCGATCAGCTTGAGCCAGGCGATGCCCTTCTCCGCGGTCTGGAGGAGGTAGACGCGGCGGCCGTCGATCTCCACCGAGTAGCCGCCCACCTCGCTGACCGCCTCGGTGGCTCCCTCGAAGAGCTCGGGGCGGTTGTCGACGAGCCAGCGGGCCCCCTTGGCGCCGCCGGCCTCCTCGTCGGCGAACAGGGCGACGACGACATCGCGCCGGGGCCGCCAGCCGGTGCGGGCCATGTCCCGGACGACCGCGAGGATCATCGCGTCCATGTCCTTCATGTCGACGGCGCCGCGGCCCCAGATCATGCCGTCGCGCACCTCGGCCCCGAAGGGGTCGACCTGCCAGTCCTCGGCCTGTGCGGGGACGACGTCGGTGTGGCCGTGGAGCACGAGCGCGGGCAGGGAGGGGTCGGTGCCCTCGATGCGCAGCACCACCGAGGCGCGGCCGGGCTCGGACTCGATGAGCTCGGGCTCCCAGCCGACCTCGGTGAGGAGCTCGGCGACGTACTCAGCGGCCTTTCGCTCCCCCGGGCCCGACCCGTCGCCGTAGTTCGACGTGTCGATCCGGATGAGCTTCCGACAGATCTCGACGACCTCGTCAGTGGGAGCAGTCATGCCCCGACCCTAACGCGACCCTCCGGAGCCCCCGCGCCGACAGCTGGATCCCGCGCGGGCGTCCCGTTGCAGGCGTCCCCTCGCGGGCGCCTCGGTCAGGTGGTGAGGCCGCGACGTTCGAGCAGAGGCTGGATGTCGGCGTCGCGGCCGCGGAGCTCGCGGTAGAAGCTCAGCGGGTCGGCGCTGTGGCCACGCGAGAGGAGCACCTCGCGAAAGCGCTGGCCGGCGGCGCGACCGGGCAGGCCGCCGTCGCCGGTAGGCGCGTCCGTCTCGAACCACCGCACGGTGTCGGCGTCGAGGACCTCGCTCCAGATGTAGGAGTAGTAGCCCGCGTCGTAGCCGCCGCCGAAGGTGTGGTTGAAGTACGTCGAGCGGTAGCGCGGCGGCACGAGCCGCACCGACGCGCCGACGCGCTCCAGCGCCCAGGTGGAGAAGTCCTCGACCTCAGCGGGGTCGGTGGGCACCTCGTCGGGGCCCACCTGGTGCCAGGCCTGGTCGAGGAGCGCGGCGCCGAGGTACTCGGTGGTCGCAAAGCCCTCGCCGTACTGGGCGGAGGCGAGCAGCGCGTCGAGCAGCTCGGTGGGCATGGGCTCGCCGGTCTCGTGGTGGCGGGCGTAGCGGGCCAACACCTCCGGGTCGCGCGCCCACATCTCGTTGACCTGGGAGGGGTACTCGACGAAGTCGCGCGGCACGTTGGCGCCGGACAGGGAGGGGTGGTGGACGTCGGAGAAGAGGCCGTGCAGGGCGTGGCCGAACTCGTGGAACGCAGTGATGACCTCGTCCCAGGTGAGCAGCGTGGGCTCCCCCGGCGCCGGGCGGGTGATGTTGAGGTTGTTCACGACGACGGGCCGCTGGCCGAGCAGGTGGGACTGGTCGACGAGGTTGTGCATCCACGCCCCGCCGCGCTTGCCCTCGCGGGCGTAGTAGTCACCGACGAACAGGCCCAGCGGGCGGCCGTCCTCCTCGGTCACCTCCCACACGCGCACGCCGTCGGCGTAGCCGGCCAGCTCGGGCCGCTCGGTGAGCGTGATGCCGAAGAGCCGGTGGGCGGCGTGGAAGACGCCGTCGCGCAGGACGCGCTCGAGCTCGAGATAGGGGCGCAGGACGGAGTCGTCGATGCTGAAGCGCTCCTGGCGCACCGTCTCGGCGAGGAAGGACCAGTCCCAGGGCTCGACCGGCCCGCCGCCCGCCGTCGCCAGCTCCTCGGCCTCGGCCGCGGCGTTGGCGACGGCGGGCGGTGCCAGGCGCGCGAGCATCTCGTTGACGGCGGCGGTGGTGCCGGCCGTGCCGTCCTCGGCGACGTAGGCGGCATGGTGCTCGTAGCCGAGCAGCCGGGCGCGCTCCGCGCGCAGACGGGCGATCTCGAGCAGCGTGGCGCGGGTGTCGCTGGCCTCGTCCGCGCCGGTGCCGCGCTGCACGGAGGCGGTGAAGAGCTCCTCGCGCAGGGCGCGGTCCTCGGCCTGGGCGAGCAGGGCCTGCTGGGTGGGCAGCTGGAGGGTGATGAGGTGGCCCTCGCGGCCGCGGTCGGCGGCGGCCTGGGCGAGGCCGGCGACGGTGCCCTCGTCCAGCCCGGCGAGGCGGGTGGCGTCGGTGACGTGGACGGCGCCCGCGTCCATCGCCTTGACCACGCGCTGGGAGAACTCGGTCTCCAGGGTGGTGAGGCGGGAGTTGAGCTCACGCAGCCGGGTCTGGCTCGCGTCATCGAGCTGGACACCGGCGCGGATGAAGTCCTTGCGGTAGGTACGGAGCAGCCACGCGGTCTCGGCGTCGAGGTCCTGCGCGGTGAGCGCCTCGAGCCGGTCGAAGATCCGGCGGTCGAGGTAGAGGGCGTCCCAGTGCGCCGACTGGAGCGGGGCGAGCTCGGCCTCGAGCTCGCGCAGCTCGTCGTTCGCGCAGGAGGAGACGAGGGTGCTCAGGACGGGGCTCACTCGGCGCAGGAGGGTGCCGGACAGCTCGAGCGCCTCGACGGTGTTGGCGACGTCGGGCTCGGCCGGGTCGGTGGCGATGGCCTCCCACTCGGCCCGCTGCTCCGCGAGGCCGGCGAGCATGGCGGGGCGCAGGTGCTCGTGGCGCACGGCGGCGAAGTCGGGGAGCTCGAAGGGCAGGTCCGAGGGGCTCGCGAAGGGGTTGTCCGCGGCGAGGGTGGTGTCGGTCATGGAGCCATTGTCTCCCTGCCCGCAGGCGGCGGGGCCTGCAGGAGGAAGTCGCAGCGAGCGGCACCGCTCGCCAGGGTGCCGGTTCTGGTGAGACGCACTGCGCGGCATCTGCTCGAGGACCACCTGGTCGCCGTAGCAGAAGACTCCCGTCAGCTCGGGGGCGCCGTAGTGGCGCAGCACCCGGAGGTAGAAGCAGGTGGTGACGTCGAACCGCAGGCCGGCGTCGTCGTCCTGGCCCCAACCGATGGTGAACCCTGCCGGTGGGAACGCGCGCGGCACCAGCCACCTCGTCACGCGGCGCAGCCGCCCGAAGGGCACGCCCACCCGGTCGAGGACACGGACGACCCGCAGCACCGGCAGCAGCTGCGCCGCCATGAGGTCGCGCACCACTCCCCTGGCCACCGCCGCGTCACCGTGCTCACGGGTGAGCACCCGGTAGGCCGCCAGGTCGGGAACGATGGCCTGTTGGACGTGGAAGCGCAGCGCCCGGCTCTCCTCGCCCCACGGTGGACGCCGCGCGACGAGCACCGAGTACTCGGCGTCGACCGCCCGGGCGACCTCCCGGCCGCGCACGCCGTACCGGCCGACGAGTGCGCGGCGCCACCAGCGGCGTCGCGGCACATGAACCGGTGAGGGCACCCGGGGCTCCCCTCGCCGACGGGACGCCGGCCGCGGGACGGTGCGGCCGCCTGCGCCCAGGCTACGCCTCGGGCATGCCCCCCGGCCGGCTCGCCGCCCACCGCGCGAGGACGCCGCCAACGTCCGGGGGCCGGTAGCCGGGCGCCTTGAGGACCTTGCCGTCCTCCCGCAGCAGCGGGCGGCCGTCCTCGCCGAGCTTGGACAGGTTGGCCGCGTGCACCTCGGCGAGCACGTCGGGCAGCGGGACGGCACACTCCTGCGCCATGCCGTAGAGGACGTAGACGAGGTCGGCCAGGGCGTCGGCGGCCGCCACGGTGTCGCGGGAGCCGTCGTCGGCGGCGACGGCGCGGGTGAAGGCCACCTCCATCTCGCGTCCCGCCGCGGCGCCGTAGACGGCGGTGACGAGCTCGGCGAGCTCCTCGGCGACGAGCGCCATGCGCAGGTGGACGCGGTCGCGGTCGACCGAGGGCGCGTCGTCGGCGACCGGGACGCCGAGGTGCTCGTGGAACTGGCGCACGAGTGCCTCCGGGTCACGCGGGTCCGCGGGCACGACGCCCCCCACCGGCCCGTCCCACGGGTGGGCGGGCTTGCGCGGGTCCTCGCGCAGGAGCGTGCCGATCCACTGGTCGACGCGGCGCTCGCCGTGCGTGCCCATCCCCCGCACCTGGCCCTCGCGGCGGAAGCCGTGGCGCCACACCACCTTCCAGGACGGCCAGTTGCCGACGTCGGCCCGCCACTCCACCCGCTCCATCCCGAGCCGGCCGAAGGCCGCGTCGAGGACGAGCGCGACGGCGCGGTCCATTAGGCCCCGGCCGCGGCCCTCCGGGGCCAGCCAGTAGCCGATCTCCCCCGACCCGTCGGCCCGCGAGACGCCGACCATCCCCACCAGCCGCCCGCCGTGGCGCAGCGCCCAGGTGTGGTTGTCCCCGCGCGCCCACCCGTCGATGACGAAACGCTCGACGAAGCCCACCGCGTGCTCGCGGCGGTAGGGCGAGGGCACGGTGGTCCAGCGCTGGACCTCCGGGTCCTGACAGGCCTCGGTGATGCGGTCGACGTCCGCGAGGGTAGGCGCCTCGAGCGTGAGCTCGCCGTCGTGCAGGGTGAAGGGCTCCATGACCGCGCAGGTTACGCGACCGCGTGTCGGTGCCCGGCCGTACCTTGCTGCCATGGGCAGACACCACAGCATCGACTACGTCGAGATCCCGGTCCACGACCTCACGGTTGCCAAGCGGTTCTACGCCGCCGCGTTCGGCTGGGACTTCACCGACTACGGCCCCACGTACAGCGGCATCCGCGGTGAGGGTGAGCGCGAGACGGGCGGCCTCGTCCTGTCCGACGACGTCCGGCCGGGCGGCCCGCTCGTCATCCTCTACAGCGACGACCTCGAGGCGAGCGTCGCGGCGGTCGAGGCCGCCGGCGGACGGGTCGTCGCGCCGCCGTACGACTTCCCGGGCGGGCGCCGCTTCGAGCTCGAGGACCCGAGCGGTCACCGCCTCGCGGTGTGGACGCCCACCACCTGAGCCCTGAGCGGCCGGCACCGGATGCGACCCGGCCCCACGGGCCGAAGGATGGGGGCATGGACATCGACACCGAGGCAATGAAGGACTTCCCCAAGCAGAGCCAGCCCTGGCCGGGGTGGACGAACCGTCTCGACCCCGTGCCCGACCACGGCGAGACGAGCTACGTCGGCCGCGGGCGGCTCGAGGGCAAGCGTGCCCTCATTACCGGCGGTGACTCCGGCATCGGGCGCGCCACCGCGATTGCCTTCGCCAAGGAGGGCGCCGACGTCGCGATCTCCTACCTCGAGCAGGAGCAGGAGGACGCGGAGGAGACGAAGAAGCACGTCGAGGCCGCCGGCCGCCGCTGCGTGCTCGTCCCCACCGACCAGCGCACCGAGGAGGCGAACATCGCCCTCGCGCGCGCGGCGGTCGAGGGACTCGGCGGGATCGACGTCCTCGTCAACAACGCGGGCTACCAGATGGCCCAGGACTCCCTCGCTGACATCAGCGACGAGCAGCTGCGCCAGACCTTCGAGACGAACATCTTTGCGATCTTCTGGCTGACCAAGGCCCTGCTCGACGACCTTCAGCCGGGCGCCAGCATCATCAACTGCACCTCGATCCAGGCCTTCCAGCCCTCCGAGACGCTCCTCGACTACGCCTCGACGAAGGCCGCGATCAACAACCTCACCGTCAACCTCGCCGCCGAGCTGGGGCCCAAGGGCATCCGGGTCAACGCCGTCGCCCCGGGCCCGATCTGGACCCCGCTCCAGCCGGCCACCAAGCCTGCGGAGTCGATGCCGGAGTTCGGCAAGAACGCCCCGCTCGGCCGCGCCGGCCACCCGATCGAGGTCGCCACGGCCTTCGTCTTCCTCGCCACCGACGACGCGAGCTACGTCTCTGGCACCGTCCTCGGCGTCACGGGCGGCAAGCCCGTCTTCTGACATGACCCGCACCGCGAGGACGACGACGGCGGGACTGCTCGCCGTCGTCGTCCTTGCGGCGTGCGGGGGCGGGGAGGAGGCCAAGGAGCAGGCCACCGCCCCGCCACTGACGACGACGACGCCGACGCCTGAGCCGACGACGACGGAGCCCGCTCCCCGGGAGCCGGAGGTGCTCGCCACCGGGCTCGACGTGCCCTGGGGCATCGCGTTCCTGCCCGACGGCACCGCGCTGCTCACCGAACGGGACACCGCGCGGGTCCTCGAGCTGGCCGCCGGGGAGGAGCCGCGCGAGCTGGCGACCGTGCCCGGGGTGGCCGCGGAGAACGAGACGGGACTGCTGGGGATCGCCGTCTCGCCGGAGTTTACCGACAACGGCCACGTCTTCGTCTACCTCACCACCGAGACCGACAACCGGGTGCTGCGGATGGTGCACGACGGCGAGCGGCTCGAGCCCGACGTCGTCGTCCTCGAGGGGATCCCGCGCGAGACGTACCACTCGGGCGGGCGGATCGAGTTCGGGCCGGACGGCTACCTCTACGTCGCCACCGGGGACGCCGCGGTCCCCTCGACGTCCCAGGACCCGCGCTCGCTGGGCGGGAAGATCCTGCGGGTGGACGAGGATGGTGAGTCGGCACCCGGCAACCCGGACCCGGGCTCGCCGGTGTGGTCCCTGGGGCACCGCAACGTCCAGGGCATGGGCTGGGACGCCGAGGGACGGATGTACGCCTCGGAGTTCGGGCAGGACACCTGGGACGAGCTCAACGAGATCGAGGCGGGCGCCAACTACGGCTGGCCGGAGGTCGAGGGGACCTCAGGCGCCGCGGACTATGTCGACCCGCTCGTCACGTGGCCCCCGGCCGACGCCTCCCCCAGCGGCCTCGCCGTCACCGAGGACGCGGTGTACGTCGCTGCACTGCGTGGGGAGTCGCTGTGGCGGGTGCCGCTCAAGGCCGACGGCGCCGCGAGCGAGCCGCAGCGCCTCCTCGAGGGTGAGTACGGGCGGCTGCGCACGGTGACTGTCGCGCCGGACGGGCGGCTGTGGCTCCTCACGTCCAACACCTTCCGCGGGGAGCCCGTAGCGGAGGACGACCGCGTCGTCGCTGTCGACGAGGAGTGGCTCGCGTCCCAGCGGTGACTATGGTGGCGCGGTGGACCGGCACCTGGCGCAGGCGCGCAGCGACCTCGAACGTCTCGTCGCGAGGGGCGCGGCGGGTGAGCTGGGACAGCCCCAGGAGGTCCACCGCGTCGACGCCGTCGCCCTCGCCGAGTACCGGCCGGCGGCCGTGCTGCTCCTGTTCACCCCGACCCTCGCGCGGCCCGACGTCTTCCCCGGGCTCGACCTCTACCTCGTCCAGCGCTCCCCGCTGCTGCGCCATCACCCCGGGCAGATCGCGCTGCCCGGTGGGCGCGCCGACGACGGCGACACCGGCCCGGCCGCCACCGCGCTGCGGGAGACCCACGAGGAGATCGGCCTCGCGCCCGAACGTGTCGAGGTCATCGGCACGCTGCCGCAGGCGGCGGTGCCGATCAGCCGCTTCCTCGTCACGCCGGTGGTCGGGTGGTCGGCCGACCCGGGTGGGCTCGAGGACGTCGAGGTGGGCGAGGTACTCCACACGCTGCGGCTGCCGGTCAGCGACCTCCTCGACCCCGCCGGGCGCTCCACGGTGACGATCCACGGCCACGGCAGCGCGGGCTTCGCGGTGCAGGGCGGGTGGGTGTGGGGCTTCACCGGCAACCTCCTCGACGGCGTCTTCGACGAGCTCGGCTGGACGCGCCCGTGGGACCGCTCGCGCGAGTACGCGATGTCGGTGGCCGAGGCGCGCGGCGACACGCTCCCGCCGGCGACACCGGAGGGCTGAGCTCAGCGCACGAAGCGCGGGCCGGCGGCCGGGTCGGCTCGGACGGCGAGGGCGTCGGCGATGCGCGTGGCCGACGACGGCGCGAGCGGCTGCGGCAGCGCGGCGAGCGGGAACCAGCCCACCTCGAGGGACTCGTCGTCGGCGACGTGCGCGTCCCCGGACACGTACTCGCAGAGGAAGGCGAGGGAGAGGTACTGGGCCTGGTCCCCGTTGGGGTAGGTGACGACGTCGCCGCTGTCGACCGAGGCGAGCGCGAGGACGCGGGCGACGACCCCCGTCTCCTCGAGCACCTCGCGCACGGCGGCGCGGGCGGGCTGCTCACCCGGGTCGAGGATGCCGCTGACCGCGGCCCACATACCGTTGTCGGCGCGCCGGCCGAGAAGCACCCGATCCCCGTCCAGGACGACGGCGGTCACGCCCGAGAGCCACAGCGGCGCGTTGCCGACGTGGGCACGCAGGGCGGTGACGAACTCCGGGACGGGCACCAGGCCAGTGTGCCAGCCCTCAGAACAGCGCCGCCTGCATGACGGCGTCCGGGGCCTGGGCCGGCGCCACCTGCTCGCGCGGTTGGGTGCGCAGCCCGGTTCCGCGGGCCAGGCCGTGGCGGCGCAGCAGCGGCGCGACCCGCTCGGCGAGCCACGTGCGGTACGCGTCCGGGGCGTAGGCCCCGCGCCCGTACAGGCGCTGGTACTCGGGCACGAGCGCGGGCCGGTGCGTCTGCAGCCACCGGAGGTACCAGTCCTTGACGCCCGGGCGCAGGTGGGCGGCCATGACCGAGGCGGAGGTGGCACCGGCCTCGGCGACGGCGGCGAGGAGCGCGTCGAGGTGCTCGCGTAAGTCGGTGACCCAGGGCAGGACGGGGGCGACCATGACGTGGCAGTCCAGCCCCGTCTCGCGGATCGCGCGCACGAGGTCCAGGCGCGCCCGCGGGCTCGGTGTGCCCGGCTCAAGGAGCTGCTGGAGCTCGGCGTCGAGGACGGCGAGGGAGATACCGAGCGACACGGGCACGTGCGCGGCGGCCTCCCCCAGCAGCGGCAGGTCCCGGCGTAGGAGGGTGCCCTTGGTGAGGACCGACAGCGGCGTGCCGGACTCGACGAGTGCGCCGATGATGCCGGGCATGAGCCGGTAGCGGCCCTCGGCGCGCTGGTAGGGGTCGGTGTTCGTGCCCAGTGCCACCTGCTCGCGCTCCCAGGAGGGCTTGGCCAGCTCACGGGCGAGCACCTCGGGGGCGTTGACCTTGACGACGATCTGGCTGTCGAAGTCCGCACCGGCGTCCATGTCGAGGTAGGTGTGGGTGGAGCGGGCGTAGCAGTACACGCAGGCGTGGCTGCAGCCGCGGAACGGGTTGACCGTCCACCGGAAGGGCATCCGAGAGGCCGCCGGCACGCGGTTGAGGACCGAGCGCGCCGTCACCTCGTGGAAGACGATCCCCGCAAACTCCGGGGTGCGGACGGTCCGGACCAGCCCGGCCATCGTCCGCAGACCGGGCAGCGCGGCCTCGTCCTTCGCGCCGACCAGCTGCCCGTCCCACCGCATGCCTCTAGTCGAACACGCGTACGAGCCGACGTCAACACCTCTAGGCAATGGTTTGATGACTTGATAGAGTCGTCAAGTCATACTCCGCCTCGACCTGGAGAACCCGTGCCCGACCGCGCCATCGACACCCCCGTCTACGTCATGAAGGCGGAGCTCTTCAAGGCACTCGGCCACCCGGTCCGGATCCGCGCCCTCGAGCTGCTGCGGGACGGCGACCGTCCGGTCAGCACCCTGCTCACGGAGATCGACATCGAGGCCTCCCACCTCTCGCAGCACCTGGCGGTCCTGCGCCGTGCCGGGGTCGTGGCCAAGTCCCGGCAGGGCAACACCGTCACCTACACGCTCGTCGACGACTCGCTCGCGACCATGCTCGACGCCGCGCGCACCTTCCTCCTCGGCTCGCACGGCCGGACCACCGAGGCGCTCGGCCGGAACGGGCAGGCACGATGAGCGGCCCCACTCCCCTCGCCGCGCGCGCGACCTGGCGCTCGGCCCTCCGCCACGTCGCCTCCCTCACGCTCCCCCGCCGCTCGGACTACACGGGTCTGTCGCGCTCCTGGCGCGGCGACCTCGTCGCCGGCGTGACGGTGGGCGTCGTCGCGCTCCCGCTGGCGCTGGGCTTCGGCGTCGCGTCCGGCGTCGGCCCGGCGGCCGGGCTCATCACCGCCATCGTCGCCGGCTTCGTCGCCGCCGTCCTCGGCGGCTCGCACCTGCAGGTCTCCGGACCGACCGGCGCGATGACCGTCGTCCTCATCCCCGTGGTGGCGCGCTACGGGACCGAGGCGGTCTTCGCGCTGTCGATCCTCGCCGGCGTCCTGGTCATCATCATGGGGCTCGTGGGGATGGGGCGCCTCGTCTCCGTCATCCCATGGCCGGTGGTCGAGGGCTTCACCCTCGGCATCGGCGTCATCATCTTCCTCCAGCAGGTCCCCCTCGCCCTGGACACCGCGCGGCCGGAGGTGGAGAACGCGACGGCGGCGGCCGTGGAGACCCTGCGCGTCACCGACTGGGGGCGCGCCGTGGCTCCACTGACGGTGACCATCGGCGTCGTCGTCCTCATGGTCCTGCTCAGCCGGCTGCGACGGTCGCTGCCCGCCTCGCTCATCGCCGTCGCCGTCGCCACCGTCGTCGTCGAGCTTGTCTCCCTCGACGTCGAGCGGATCGGCGCGCTGCCCGACGCGCTGCCCTCCTTCCAGGTGCCCGCCTGGGACTCCTCCGCGCTGGCGGCCATGCTGCCGTCGGCCATGGCGATCGCAGCCCTCGCGGCGCTGGAGAGCCTGCTGTCGGCGCGGGTGGCGGACGGGATGGTCGAGACCGTGCCCGACACCGACGCCAACCGTGAGCTCGTCGGCCAGGGCATGGCGAACGTCGCCAGCGGCCTCCTCGGCGGCATGCCGGCGACCGGCGCAATCGCCCGTACCGCCGTCAACGTCCGTGCCGGTGCGCGCACCCGTGTGGCCAGCGCGAGCCACGCCGTCGTGCTCGTCCTCATCGTCCTCGCCCTCACGCCGGTGGTCGCGCTCATCCCGATGTCCGCGTTGGCCGGTGTCCTCATCGTCACGGCCTTCCGGATGATCGACCTGCGCACGGGCCGCGCGATCCTGCGCGCCACCCGGGCCGACGCCGTCGTCTACCTCTCGACCGTCGTCGTGACGATCGTCTTCGACCTCATCGTCGCGGTCCAGGTCGGCGTCGCGGTCGCCGCGCTGCTGGCACTGCGGGCGATGGCACGCGCCTCGGGCCTCACCCGGCGCGACCTCCCGCCGGAGCTCGCCCCCGAGGAGGAGGACGCTCTCCTCGACGAGCACGTCGCCGTCTACCACTTCCGCGGTGCACTCTTCTTCGGTGGCACGAAGCGCTTCCTCGACGAGATGACGGCGGTCAAGGACGTGCGCGTCGTCGTCCTCGCGCTGCGCGAGGTGCGCGTCATGGACGCCTCCGGCGCCCATGCGCTCGGCGAGATCATCACCGACCTGCGCCGCCGCGGGATCACCGTGCTCCTCAAGGGCCTGGACGCGCAGCAGCTGCGGATGTCGGCCGCCGTCGGCGTCCTCGACGCGCTCGGGGACGAGGGCCACTACTTCGACGACCTGCCGGCGGCCGTCGCCCACGCGCGCAACCACGTGCGCTTCGAGGTGCGCGGCGGCGCCGTGCTCGAGTGCGGCACGGGCACCGCCGCGCCGGCTCGCTAGCCGCGGGGCAGCTTCTCCACGATCTCACCGAGCTCGCGGCGCGGGCCGGTGAAGAAGGGGACCTCCTCGCGGACGTGGCGGCGGGCCTCGGTGGCGCGCAGGTCACGCATGAGGTCGACGATGCGGCCGAGGTCGTCCGCCTCGAAGCCGAGCAGCCACTCGTAGTCACCAAGGGCGAAGGCGGCGATCGTGTTGGCGCGGACGTCGCCGTAGTCGCGGGCCGCCAGGCCGTGGTCGCGGAGCATGGTGCTGCGCTCCTCCGGGGGCAGCAGGTACCACTCGTAGCTGCGGACGAAGGGATAGACGCAGAGGAAGCCCCTGGGTGCCTCGCCCATGATGAAGGAGGGCAGGTGGCCGCGGTTGAACTCCGCGGGGCGGTGGGTGCCCACCTGGGACCACACCGGCTCCAGGGCCCCGCCGAGGTTGCTGGCGAGGAGCCGGTGGTAGGCCTCCTGCACGGCCTCGACGTCCTCGGCCCACCACCACACCATGAGGTCGGCGTCGGCCCGGAACCCGGCGACGTCGTACCAGCCGCGCACGGTGAGGCCGGGGACGTCCGCCAGGTCCGCGAGGACGTCACGGACGAGGCCGGCGCGCACGTCGTCCTCCTCGGGCAGCGGCTGGATCGCCCGGAAGACGGAGTACATGGCGTAGGCGGACTGGGGCTGGGCGGGGCTCACGGGTTGTTCCTCCTGGTGGCGCTGGGACGGGGTCAGTCGGCGGGGCCGGCGAGGACCGGGACGCCGGTGACCTCGCCGTGGCGCATCCGGCAGCTGCCGGGAGGGGCGACGTCGGGGAAGGCCGGCAGCTGCCCGCGCACGGTCACCTGCGGCTCCTCGCCCCCCTCGCGGGCGGCGCGTTCGAGGACGAGGTCGACGAGCCCGGAGACGAAGACCGGCGCGGTCCCGGCGGTGGCGGCGCGGGCGGCGGCCATGCCGAGCTCGCGGGCCGTCTCCATCGCCTCGGTGTCCAGGTCCCAGGCCACCTCCATGTGGTCGGAGATGAAGCCGATGGGCGCGATGACGAGGCGGGTGACGCCGTCCTCGGCGAGCTGGGCGAGGTGGTCGTTGACGTCCGGCTCGAGCCACGGTGTACGCGGGTCGCCCGAGCGTGAGCAGTACGAGAGTGAGGAGGTGACGGTCAGGCCGCGCTCGCGCAGGGTGGCGTCGATGGCTGCCCGAACGTCCTCGTGCTGCTCGCGGTAGCCGGGGCCGGTGGCGGCCGAGGCGTCCTGCATGGTGTCGGGGATCGAGTGGGTGACGTAGGCGACGTGGACGCCGTCGCCGGCGGGCAGCTGCTCGACTGCGGCGAGGACGGCGTCGGTGTTGGCGTCGACGAAGCCCGCGTCGTTGAAGAAGGGCCGCAGGACGTCGATCTCGAGGCCCTCGGCGTCGATGCCGAGCTCGCTCACGGCCGCCGCGAGGTGCTCGCGGTACTGGCGGCTGCCGGAGTAGGAGGCGTAGGCGCTCGTGACCAGGACGAGGATGCGGCGGGCGCCGAAGGCGACGGCGTCACGGAGGGTGTCGACGGTGTAGGGGTGCCAGTTGCGGTTGCCCCACAGGACCGGGAGGTCGACGCCGCGCTCGCGCAGCTCGGCCGCGAGGGCGGCGCGCAGGGCGAGGTTCTGCTCGTTGATCGGGCTCTTGCCGTCGAAGGCGAAGTAGTGCTCACCGACCTCCGCGAGCCGCTCGTCGGGGATCCCCTTGCCGCGCACGACGTTGCGCAGGAAGGGCACGACGTCCTCCGTCTTGTTCGGCCCACCGAAGGAGCACAGGAGCAGGGCGTCGTAGGGCGCGGCGGGGTGGGACATGGTGACGGGCTCCTCGGGACGGCGTCGCAAACGGGCTCACCGTAACATCAGATGAAGTGCCTCCCGCCGCTGTCGGCCACGTCACGTGACCGACGGCTCATCCGAGCGTCACGCCTGCCGATATGCGTCGACATGCGACTCTCCCGCCGGCTCCCCACCCGACCCCAGCCGACCGGGTCGGGCGCACGCGACCCGGCCACCGAGCTCGAGGAGGCGCGCGCGAACGTCGCCGCCGTCACCGCCGTCGTCCGCGGCCTCGCCGGCGCCAGGACCTCCGAGGAGGCGGTCCGGTCCGCGCTCGGAGTTGTCCGCGAGCAGTTCGGCTGGGCCTACGGCTCCTACTGGCGAGTGTCCGACGGCGCGCTGCGCTTCGTCCAGGAGTGCGGGACCGCCGGTGAGGAGTTCCGCCGGGTGACGATGGCCGCCTCCTTCGCCGAGGGCGTGGGCCTGTCCGGGCGGGCGTGGCGACGGCGGGACCTGGTCTTCGTCCCGGACCTGGGCGAGCTCACGGACTGCGTGCGGGCCCCCGCCGCCCAGCGCGCCGGGGTGCGCAGCGGGGTGTGCTTCCCGCTCATGGAGGACGGCCGGGTCACCGGCACCATGGACTTCTTCAGCCAGGACACACTGGCCCCCTCCGATCAGCGGCTCGACACGCTCCGCAGCATCGGGGTGCTCGTCTCGCAGACCATCGCGCGGATCGCCGCGGGCGAGCGACAGGCGGAGGCTGGCGAGGACGTAGCCGCGGTCAACCGGGTGCTGCGCGACATCGCCACGGCCACCGACGAGCAGCAGGCCATGGGCCGCGCCCTCGACACGATCCGCGACGGCTTCGGCTGGGCCTACGGCTCGTTCTGGCGGGTGGACCCCGAGGCCGCCGCGCTGCGCTTCGTCCAGGAGTCCGGCGATGCCGGTGAGGAGTTCCGGCAGGTGACCCTCACCGCCTCCTTCCAGGAGGGCGTGGGCCTGTCCGGGCGCGCATGGCGGGCCCGGGACCTCGTCTTCGTCCCCGACCTCGCCGACGTCACCGACTGCGTCCGCGCCCCCGCTGCCCGCCGCGCCGGCGTGCGGTCGGGCGTCTGCCTGCCGGTGCTCGTCCAGGCCGAGGTCGTCGGCGCCATGGACTTCTTCGCGACCACGACCCTCACCCTTACCGAGGGACGCCGCGACGCGCTGCGCAACACCGCCTTCCTCCTCGGCCAGGCCATGGAGCGTTTCGTCGCCGCGGACCGGCTCCGGTCGGCCGGGAGCGAGCTCGTCGACTCCATCGCCGAGGTCGAGCGCAACGTCGTCGCCGCCACGACCGTGGCGACCGAGGGCCAGCGGCTCGCCCAGGAGGCCAACGGCGAGGTCGCCGGCCTCGGCCGCTCGAGCGCCGAGATCGGCAACGTCGTCCAGGTCATCCAGCAGATCGCCGCCCAGACCAACCTCCTCGCCCTCAACGCCACCATCGAGGCCGCCCGCGCCGGCGAGGCCGGCCGGGGCTTCGCCGTCGTCGCCGGGGAGGTCAAGGAGCTGGCCAACGAGACGGCGCGGGCCACCACCGAGGTCGACGTCAAGGTCAACAGCATCCAGGACCAGGTGGCACGGGTCGTGGCGGCGCTGGGGCAGATCAACGACGTCGTCGGGCAGATCAACGAGACCCAGCGCGCCATCGGTGGGGTGCTCACCGAACAGGCGGAGGTGACACGGGCGATCCTCGACTGAGGCGTACGCCACGACTAGCCGCCTCGTCAGATGAACCGCTTGATCTGATGAAGTCCGATGTGGTCGGGTAAGGGAGTCCGCCCTGCCCGACCGCCCGAAGGTGCCCGATGACCCAGCTGGCCTCACCGCCGTCCCCAGCGACGGCGCCGGCGGCCGGCCCCTCCCCCGCACCACGCCTGCAGGCCCCGCGCCGCGCCGCGTGGCTGGCGGCCGGCGCGGTGCTCGCCCTCGTCCTCGCCGCGCTGCTCAGCGTGGGCCTGGGGACGTTGCGGCTGGACGCGTTCGAGGCGGTGCGCGCCGTCGTCGCCCCCGACGGCGGCCAGGTGAGCACGGTCGTGTGGTCGATCCGGCTGCCGCGGATCGTCGTCGCGATGCTCGTCGGCGGGGCGCTGGCGGGGGTGGGCGTGGTCATGCAGGCCGTCTTCCGCAACCCGCTCGCCGACCCCGGCGTCACGGGGGTGTCCTCCGGGGCGGCGGTGGGCGCGGTCGCGGGCATCACGCTGGGCCTGGGCGGCTCGCTCCAGTGGGGCGTGCCGGTCGCGGCCTTCGCCGGGAGCCTCGCGGTGGCGCTCGTCCTCCAGGCGGTGCTGCAGGCGAACCGCGGTGCGAGCACCTACACGCTCATCCTCGTCGGGGTCTCGATCAACGCCTTCGCCGGCGCGATCATCTCCGTCCTCGTCGCCAACGCCCATGACGACGCCCTCGCGCGCGGCGCCGTGTTCTGGCTCGCCGGCGACCTCGAGCTGCGCACGTGGACACACGCGGCGATGGCGGCCGGGCCGGTCCTCGTCGGCCTGGCCGTCCTGCGCACCCGGGTGCGGGCGCTGGACGCGCTGCTCCTCGGCGACGACGTCGCGGCCACCTCAGGCTACGACGTCCACCGCACGCGGCTCGTCCTCCTCCTCGTCGCCTCCCTCGTCACCGGAGCGGCCGTCGCGGTCTCCGGGGTCATCAGCTTCGTCGGGCTCGTCGTGCCGCACGCGGTGCGCCTCGTCATCGGCGCCAAGCACGCGCTGCTCCTGCCCATCTCGGTGGTGTGCGGGGCGCTGTTCCTCCTGCTCGCCGACACGCTTGCGCGCGCGGCCTCGGTCTCGGTCGTCGTCCAGACCGGCGCCGTGTGCGCCGTCGTCGGTGCGCCGGTGTTCCTCGCCCTCCTCCTGTCGCGGCGGCGCGCATGAGCGACCTCGTCCTCGACCAGCTCGTCGCGCACCGCGGCCGGCCGCTCTTCGCGCCGGTCGACGCGGTCGTCACGCCGGGCACGCTGCTCGGGCTCGTCGGCCCCAACGGGGCGGGCAAGTCCAGCCTGCTCTCCGCCGTCGTCGGCAACGGGGTGCGCTCGACCGGCGCCGTCCGCTACGGCGACGCGGACCTGCACCGCATGCGTCCGCGCCGGCTGGCGCAGGTGCTCTCGTACATGACCCAGGACAGCTACGCGCCCAACGAGCTGCGCGTGCGCGACGTCGTCGCGGTCGGGGCGCTGGCCACGCCCGAGACCGGCTCGGTGGAGCAGCGCGCGTTCGAGGCGCTGGAGCGGCTCGGGGTGGGCGACCTCGCTGACCGCAGCTACGCGCACCTGTCCGGCGGGGAGCGGCAGCTGGTCCAGGTGGCGCGCGTCGTCGCGCAGGCCGCGCCGGTCATGCTGCTCGACGAACCGACCTCCGCCCTGGACCTCGGGCACCAGCTCACCGTCATGCACGTGCTGCGCGAGCATGCGAACGCCGGGCACGTCGTCGTCGTCACCATGCACGACCTCACCCAGGCGCTGCGCTGGGCCGATCGCGTCGCCGTCGTCGCCGACGGCGCGGTGGTCCACGGCCCGCCGCACGAGGTCATCACCGCCGAGCTCGTCCGCCGCGTCTACGGCGTCACGGTCGAGGTCTTCAGCTCACCGGCCGGCTCCCCCACCCTCAGCCTCGTGCGGCCGTCCTGCCCGACGGCCGCCACCTACACCCGTCACCGCCCCGTCGCGGTCCGTCACTGAGAGGACGCCCGTTGCGTCACCGTCTGCCTGTCCTGCTCGCGCTCCTGCTCACGCTCGGCGCCTGCTCCTCCACCGCCTCCTCCGAGCCCGCGGCCTCGGTGGCCGGCGACGGCGCCGCCGCCTTCCCGCGAGCCGTCCAGGTCCCGGCGGGGCGCGAGCTCGCGGCCGATGAGGTGACCCTCGAGGCGGAGCCGGAGCGGGTCGCCGCGCTCACCTACGAGACGGCTGCGGTCGTCGCCGAGCTCGGCGCCGCGGACCGTCTCGTCATGGTCCCCGAGCAGGCCTCGAACCCGGCGCTGTCGAACCACGCGCAGGAGATGGCCGCCGTCGAGCACCACGTCACGAGCGAGAGCAGCATCGATGCCGAGGCCGTCATCGCGGCGGGCCCGGACCTCGTCGTCCTCAACGACCGCCACGGCCTGGAGGCTGGGGTGGGTCGGGTGCTCGAGGGCGCCGGCATCCCGGTGCTCGTCCTGCCGAACACATGGGCGAGCGTGGAGGACATGACGACGAACATCGCGCTCGTCGGGGAGGCGCTGGGCGTGGAGGACACGGCGAGCACGCTGGTCCAGGACGTGACGACGGGCCTGGTGGACGAGTCCGCCGGGGACGGCCCGCGGGTGCTCGTGCTGAGCAACCAGGCCGGACGACCCTTCGTCACCGCCGGCGGCGCCTTCCCGCTCGAGGTCCTGCGCCTGGCCGGCGCCCAGGACGCCAGTGAGACCCTCGGCATGGTGCGGACGGGGCCCATCTCGGCCGAGCAGGTGCTCGCCGCGGAGCCGGACCGGATCCTGCTCGTCGACATGAACGGCTCGGGCGACTCGATCTTCCGCCCGCTGCTCGACAACGCGGCGGTCGCGGCGCTGCCCGCGGTGGCCGAGCACGAGGTGCTCCTCCTCGAGGGGCGCGAGGTACAGGCGCTCGGCCTCACGGCCACTGTGGAGGGACGCGACCGGATCGCGCAGTGGATCGCCGGCTGAGCGGCTTTCCCTTCCTATACTCGCAAGATGGTCCTCAGCAGCGGCACCGAGCGCGCCCGGAACACGCTCGCCTACCTGCGGCGGCAGATCACGACCGGCGCGTGGGAGGTCGGCTCGCGCATCCCGATCGAGCCCGAGCTCGCCGAGACCCTCGGTGTGGGCCGCTCGACGATCCGCGAGGCCGTCCGCTCGCTCGCGAGCATCGGCATGCTCGAGGCGCTGCCGGGACGCGGCACCTTCGTGCGCTCGAGCGCGCCGACGAGCGCGGTGCTCT
This sequence comes from Georgenia satyanarayanai, assembly GCF_023715365.1. Taxonomy (GTDB): domain Bacteria; phylum Actinomycetota; class Actinomycetes; order Actinomycetales; family Actinomycetaceae; genus Oceanitalea; species Oceanitalea satyanarayanai_B. The sequence goes on along the minus strand of NZ_JAMBNZ010000012.1, from coordinate 68,661 downwards.
CGGAGTTCCTCACCGCGTACACGCTGGAGGAGCTGCTCAGCTACCGCCGCGCGCTGGAGGTCGAGGCCGCCCAGCAGGCGGCGCTGCACCGGACGCCTGAGGACGTCGCGGCGCTCGAGGCCTCGGTCGCGCAGTCGCTGCGCGACGGGCAGTGCCCGGCCGTCGGACCGCGGGACACGAGCGTGGAGCTCGCCTCCCGCTTCCACTACCTCCTCTTCGACGCCGCGAAGAACCGGCTCCTCGCCTCGCTGTACGCCGGGATCACCGCGAAGCTGGCGGCCCCCGGGCACGTCGAGCGCCTCACCCACGGGGGTGACGCGCAGACCATGCAGGTGGAGCACGAGCGCATCGTCGACGCCGTCCGGCGCGGTGACTTCATCGACGCGGTGCACGCCATGGCCGACCACATGGACAACGACCTCGTCATCATCACGCCCGACGACGAGATCATCCCGCCGCTGCAGCGCTCGCCGGTGGACGTCGAGCGGATCGCGGCGGCACGCGCTCAGGAGCGCGAGCGCGCCTAGCGTCAGTCAGTCCGCGGCGGTGAAGAAGACCGTATTGCCGCCCCAGCCGGTGCTCAGCGTCCACAGACCGTCGGCGCCCTCGGGGACGGTGACGCAGACGTTGCCCTCGGCGACGCCGCCCTCGTAGAGCTCGTCGACGTCCATGAGGTCACCGGGGATGACGCCGCAGCTGTTGGTGTAGGTACGGGCGTCGCTCCCGACGAACTGGACTGACAGGTCCATCCACGGCAGCCCGGTCTCGCCGAGGTAGGTGGCGGTCACCGGGACGAGGTAGTACTCGGTTCCCTCGGCCGGCGCGTCGTTGAACTGGTTCTCCCGCTGGATCTCCGACCAGCCCTCGCGAGGCTCGCCGAGCGTCACCTCCCACTCACCGTCGGTCACGGGGCTGCCGACGGGATAGGGGGTGGAGCGGGTGCCCTCCTCGTCGTCGGCGGGGGCGGCGTCGGCGGGCTCGTCATCCGCAGCGTCGGTCGCATCCCGCTCGGCGGGCTTGGCGCTCGGCTCCTCGGTCCGGGCGATCGGGGTGGGAGCCGCGGTCGGGGCGTCGTCGTCGCCCGCGCCGCCGATGCCGATACCCACGACGAGGCCGAGCACGCCCGTGGTCGTGGCCACGGCCGCCACCTGCCAGCCCTTCATGCCGCGCCGCGGCGGCTGCGGGGCACCGGGAAAGGACGGCTGGTACCCGGGGACGCTGACCGGGTCCCCGTACGACGGGACCCGTGCGGCGCCGTAGGGAGGGGGCACCGTCCCCGGCGGCGGGACCGGGGCGTAGGGGTTGGTCGGCTGGCCCTCGGGCGGTGTGGTCACGGTGTCTCCTCGCCGGTCGATCGGTCTCCTCGGTCCCATCGGCCCCACCGGACCGGATGTGAGGGATCGCTCAGCTCCCGGTTCAGGCGACGCGGTGGAGGTCGAGGAGGTAGCGCTCGGCGGCGCTGTCCCGGTCCGTGTGCGCCGACTCGCGCTCGTCCGGCGGCGGGTGGCCGGGAAGGGCCGGCGCCCAGGAGCGGTAACGGTGCCCGGTGGGGCTGGTGGTCTCCACGACGTGGCCGCTCTCGTCACCGGGCGGTCCGGCGCGGGTGCGCCAGCCGGGTGCCTGCTTGGCGTAGTTGCACGCCTCGCAGTAGCCCTCCAGGCCGTCCGCCCCGGTCTTCCCGCCCTCGCTCCAGGGGACGACGTGGTCGACGTGCCGGACGGGCGCGTCGCACCACGGGGTACGGCACGTCTGGTCCCGCGCGGCGATGAAACGCGCGAGGCCGGGTGGCACGGTGCGGCGGCGCGAGTCCATCCGGACGAGCTGGCCGGTAGTCGGGGAGGTGAAGAGCCGGCGCAGCCACACGCGGGTGTGGCGGCCAAGGCCCGCGAGCTCCGGCGTACCCAGCCGGCGGGCCACCAGGCGCCGCGCCCAGCCGCCCGGGACGGTCCCGTACCCGGGGATGTGGGCGGGTTCGTCATCGCCGGCGAGGAGCGTGCGCTCGGTCATGACGAGCTGCACCTCGACTGGCACGGCGTCCGCCGTCTCCTGGCCGGTGACCCGCTCGACGAGGGTGTCGGCCATGACCTGCCCCCGGCTGCGCTCATCCCCCCGGGCCCGCGCGGAGTCCGCGGCCTTGGTGAGCGCGGCGAGGACCGCCACACCCTGCGTGACGGGCAGCAAGCCGGTCAGGTAGCTCATCGTGTCCGGGGCGGGCCGCAGGCTCACGCAGCGCTCGCTCTCCGCCTTGCGCGCGCGGCGGACCACCGAGGCGGCGTCGAGCCGGTAGGCGACCCTCTTGGCCCGGGCGACCAGCTGCCGGTCCCCCAGTCCCTCCAGCTGCGCCGGGTCCCCCGCCATCTCGGCGTCGAACGCGGTGCGGTCCTCGACGGAGAGGCAGGCCGACTCGCGGACGAGCAGGGTGGCCCGCCACTCGCTGAGAAGGCCTTGCTGCAGCGCCCGGTAGGTGTGCGGCATCTCGACGACGAGCGCCTTGGCGAGCCCGAGCAGCCGTCCGCCGCGGTGCGGGGACTCGCGCCGGGCGAGGGCGACCTGCGCCCCGATGCCCGCGCCCCGGCGGGACAGCGGGACACCGGCCCGCGCCTGCTCCGCACGCTGGGAGGCGTCCAGCTCCACCGAGAGCTGCGCCTGTGCCGCGCACGCGGCCGACTTCAGCTCCTCCAGCGCCCGGATGAGGTCGACGCGCTCGGCGTCGGAGATGGTCCTGACCTCGCCCAGCACACCCCGCCACGACTCGAGCACCGCCACGGCGAGCGCGCCCGCCGGCACGCTGCCGGCGGCGGAGGTGAGCCTCTCACCGCCCGGTGCTGCGCCGTCGTCGTCCATGTGATCGACGTTACAGAGGGGGTCTGACATCCGGCCGCGACCGGTACGGGCAGCCTGGTCACCACGTGTTCGGCGTCAGCCGTCGTCCGCCATCCGAGCCGGGTGACTGGGCGGCGGCGGCGCGACGATGTAGCCGCGCTCCGCGTCGCCGAACACGTGCAGGGACTGGGGCGCTCGGTGCCAGCGCCAGGCGAGGTGCGCGCACATGACGGCGTCGATCTCGTCCTCCACCCGGTCCAGGTGCGTGGGGCGCGTGGCCTCCTCGATCGCCTGCCGGACCTCGCGCCACCGGGCGTTCCCGGACGGCCCGAGCACGGCAATGCCCTCCATCCGCTCGAGCAGCTCGACCAGCGCCGCCCGCCGCGCGAGCACCGGACCGCGCTTGTACTTAAGAATCCGGCCGAGCCCGAACAACCCAACCATGGCGGCGTGCGGGTACACCTCGATCGCCGCGGGCCGCTCGACGCTTCCCCGGTGCGCCGGGTCGGTCGCCCACCAGTGCCGCTCGGCGAGGGTCCACGCGCGCGGCGGGTCGAAGTACGGGATCGAGCGGTTGCTCGCGTGGCAGCTCGCGTCGTAGCGGCCGTAGGCCCTGCCCACCTGCTTCTCGCACTCGCGCATCCCCGTGGCGTTGACGACGACGAGCGGCGCGTCGATCGCGACGGTGACGACGGGCGCCGGCAGCCCCGCGAGCCAGTCGTCGATCTCCGCGTCGCTCACCGCACTGCCGGACGCGACGAGCGCGCCGGCGTCGTCCACCGCCGCCAGGCCAGTGCGACGACGGGTGTTCCAGGCCAGGTCGATGCCGATGTGCACGTGACGAACCGTACCGAGCAGCCGCGCGACCACCGACGTATCGTCAAGCGATGAGCACCACCGCTCCCACCAGCCACGTCCTCGGTGACCGCTACGCCCGCGAGCTCCCCGAGCTCGTGGTCCCGTGGCGCGCGGCCGGCGTGCCGACGCCCACGCTGCTCCTCCTCAACGAGCCGCTCGCCGGCGAGCTCGGCCTCGACCCCGAGGAGCTGCGCACCCCCGAGGGCATGGGCCTGCTCGTCGGCACCACCGTGCCCGACGGCGCCACGCCCGTCGCCATGGCCTACGCAGGTCACCAGTTCGGCTCCTACTCCCCGCGCCTGGGCGATGGCCGTGCCCTGCTCCTCGGCGAGCTCACCGACACGAGCGGTGCGGTCCGCGACCTCCACCTCAAGGGCTCGGGCCCCACGCCCTTCGCCCGCGGCGGTGACGGTCTGGCCGCCGTCGGCCCGATGCTGCGCGAGTACGTCGTCAGCGAGGCGATGCACGCGCTGGGCGTGCCCACCACCCGCTCCCTCGCCGTCGTCGCCACCGGCGCCACGGTGCGGCGCGAGACACTGCTGCCCGGGGCGGTCCTCGCCCGCATCGCGGCCAGTCACCTGCGCGTGGGGACTTTCCAGTACGCGCGCGCCACCGGTGACCTCGAGCTGCTGCGACGCCTCGCCGACCACGCGATCGCCCGCCACCACCCTCGCGCCGCCACGGCGGACGACCCCTACCTCGCGCTCCTCGAGGCGGTCATGGACTCGCAGGCCTCGCTCGTGGCGCGGTGGATGCTCGTCGGCTTCGTCCACGGCGTGATGAACACCGACAACATGACGATCTCCGGGGAGACCATCGACTACGGGCCGTGCGCCTTCATGGAGGCCGTCGACCCGGACACCGTCTTCAGCTCCATCGACGCCCGCGGGCGCTACGCCTACGGCAACCAGCCGGTCATCGCGCAGTGGAACCTCGCCCGCCTCGCCGAGGCGCTCCTGCCCCTCGTCCACACCGACGAGGAGGAGGCGGTCCGCGTCCTCACCGACCTCGTCAACACCTTCCCCGCCCGGTACAGCGCCGCGTGGACGGCCGGCATGCGGGCCAAGCTCGGGCTCTCAGGGGACGACGACGGCGCGGACCGGCTCGTCGCCGACCTCGCCGCGCTCCTCGTCGCCGCCCGTCCGGACCACACGACCTTCTTCCGCGCCCTCACCTCCGCGGCGCAGGGGGACCCGGCCGCGGTGCGCGAGCTGCCCGGCTTCGACGCCCGGCTCGCCCGGTGGCTCGAGCAGTGGCGGGCGGTGGACCCGGACCCGGCCCTCATGGAGCGCCACAACCCCGTCTACATCCCGCGCAACCACCTCCTCGAGGAGGCGCTCGACGCGGCCACCGCCGGGGACCTCGGCCCGGTCCGCGAGCTGCTCGACGTCGTCACCCGCCCTTACGAGGAGCGTCCCGGCCTCGAGCGCTACACCCTCCCGGCGCCTCCGGAGACGCCGTTCGTCACCTACTGCGGCACCTGACGGCCCGGACGGGACGTGGAGGTCTGGGTGCTCGCTGCCGTGCTGGGTGCCGTCGTGCTCGGCGCGGTGCTCCAGCGCACGAGCGGCATGGGCACCGGCCTCGTCGTCTCCCCCACCTTCGTCCTGCTCATCGGCCCGGTGGCCGGGGTGGTCCTCACCAACATCACGACGGTCGTGTCCGCGCTCGCCCTCACCGTGGTCATGCGCGCCGACATCGACTGGGCGCGTTTCCTCCGCATTGCCCCGACGATCATCCTCGGCTCCATCCCGGCCGCGCTGCTCGTCCGCGCCGCGGACGCCGGCTGGCTGGAGGTGGTCATCGGCGCCGCGCTCCTCATCGCCCTCGCCCCGATGGCGCTGGCCTGGCAGCTGCCCGACCTCGGCCGCGCCGCCGCGCCCGTCGCCGGGCTCACCGGCGGCTTCCTCAACACCGCGGTGGGCGTCGGCGGGCCCGCCGTCCTCGTCTACGCCCAGGCCACCAGCTGGCCGCAGCGGGCCTTCGCCGCCACGTTGCAGCCCATCTTCCTCACCATGGGCCTCGTCTCGCTGCTGACGAAGACGGTGACCGGCGCCGCCGCGGGAGGGCTGCCGGGATGGCCGCTCGTCGTCGCCGCGGTGGCCGCTGTGCCGGTGGGCGTGCTCGTCGGGGGCCGGGTGGCCCGCCACGTGCCGGCGACGACGGCGCGACGGGTCGCCGTCGCCGTCGTCGTCCTCGGTGCGACGGCGACCCTCGTGCGCGGGATCCTCGCCGTCACCTGACGCAACTCGCCCGGGCAAGTTCACCACCGATGTCTGTGACCCGTGGCACAGTGACGCCCAGCCACCTGTCGCACGACGTCCCGGGGAGATCACATGGACCAGCTCGGCGCCGACCTCAGCGCCTTCTTCGGCGAGGTCTCCGGAGTGGTGTGGGGGCCCTTCGTCCTCATCCCACTGCTCTTCGGCGTCGGTCTCTTCCTCTCGATCCGACTGCGCGGCCTGCAGTTCCGCAAGCTCGGCGCCGCACTCCGCCTCGGCATCATCAAGCGCCGCGACGTGGGCGCCGACGACGGTGACGTCTCCCAGTTCCAGGCGCTCACCACCGCCCTGGCCGCGACCGTCGGGACAGGCAACATCGTCGGCGTCGCGACGGCTATCGCGATCGGTGGTCCCGGGGCGCTCTTCTGGATGTGGGTCACCGGCCTGGTGGGCATGGCATCGAAGTACACCGAGGCCTTCCTGGGCGTCTACTACCGGCGCACCGACGCGGCCGGGGAGAAGTCCGGCGGCCCGCAGTACTACCTGGAGCGCGGCATCCGCGGCCCGCTGGGCAAGGTGCTGGGCCTCGCGTTCACCGTCGCAGCCATCATCGCCTCCTTCGGCATCGGCAACATGACACAGGGCAACTCGGTGGCGAGCAACCTCGACCGCTCCTTCGGCGTCCCGCCGTGGGTCACGGGCGTCGTGCTCAGTGTCTTCGCGCTGGTCGTCCTCGTCGGGGGCATCAAGTCGATCGGGCGCGTCACGGCCGGCTTCGTGCCGATCATGATCGTCTTCTACGTCCTCGGTGCGCTGTTCATCCTCGTCGTCAACGTCGCCGACCTGCCCGCCGCCATCGCCCTCATCTTCACCGACGCCTTCTCCGGCACGGCCGCCACCGGAGGCTTCGTCGGCTCGACGATCATCATCGCCGTCCAGATGGGCGCCGCCCGCGGCATGTTCTCCAACGAGTCCGGCATGGGTTCGGCCGCGATCGCAGCCGCGGCGGCCAAGACCTCCCACCCAGTGCGCCAGGCGCTCGTGTCGATGACGCAGACCTTCATCGACACGATCGTCGTCGTCACCTTCACGGGCCTGGTCATCGTGACGACCGGGGTGTGGGACACGGGTGAGGACGGCGCGGCCACGATGACGGGCGAGGCCTTCTCCCACGGCCTGCCCGGTGACTGGGGCCACTACATCGTGACGGTCGCCCTGGCGATGTTCGCCTTCTCGACCGTGCTCGGTTGGGCGTACTACGGGGAGCGCTGCATCGAGCGGCTTGTCGGGCGCCCCGGCGTCATGCCCTACCGCGTGGTCTTCTCCCTCGTCGTCTACATCGGCTGCACCGTGTCCCTCGAGGTGGTGTGGAACTTCTCCGACGTCATGAACGGCCTCATGGCCATCCCCAACCTCATCGGCCTCGTCATCCTCTCCGGGCTCGTGGCGCGGGAGACGAAGAACTACCTGGCCAACGACCCGGCGCTCACCGCCACCACCGAGGAGGTGCGGGCCTTCTCCCCGAGCCCCTTCGCCGGCGAGGTCCTCACCCGGTGACCGGGCGTGCGACGCGGCCGGCGCGCTCCAGGATGCCGAGCACGCCGGCCGCGGGGCCTGTCAGGGGCGATAGACCCCGAGGGTGTCGGACCGGTCACCGTTCCAGTCGCCGACGAGGATGACGTCGTTCTCTCGTCCGTAGTGGATCTCGCGATCAGCCGGGCCCCCCGCGATGCGGTCCTTGACGTAGTACGTGCTCCCGCGACGGACGGCGAAGGTGTCCTTGCCGTCACCGTTCCAGTCCCCCACGAGCATGACGTCACCGGGGCGTCCGTAGACGAGCTCCTGGTCCGCCCGTCCGCCGCTGACGCTGTTCTTCACGTAGAGGACGCCCTCGCGGCGGACGGCGAAGGTGTCCGTGCCGTCCCCGTTCCAGTCACCGACCAGCACCTCGTCGCCGACCTTGCCGTAGGCGAAGACGTGGTCGGCCTCGCCACCCAGCACCTTGTTCTTCACGTAGAAGGTCGTGCCGCGGCGGACTGCGATGGAGTCCTTGCCGTCGCCGTTCCAGTCGCCGATGAACACTTCGTCGTCCGTCCGGCCGAAGCTGATCGTCCACGGCGGCGCGGCGGCGGTGTTCTGGTTGTACACGTCGAACCGGCTCCCTCGCCGCCTTCCCAGGGTGTCGGTGCCGTTGCCGTCCCAGTCGCCGACGAGGATCTCGGCGCCCGCACCGTCGAAGGCGTACTCGATGTCCGCCACGCTGCCCCAGCCGTTGTTGAGGTACACCCGGCCGATCACGGGCTTCGGCGGGGCCGGCGGCGTGGACCCGGGGGTGGATCCCGGGGTGGACCCCGGGTTCGGCCCCGGGTTCGGCCCTGGAGCCGGGGTGGCGGAGCCGACGCGCTGCTCGGTGGCGCGGGCCAGCCAGCCCATGCGGGAGTAGATGTCGTCACCGGGGCAGGCGGTGGCGGAGACGTCGCGGTGGGCGAAGACCCGGCCCAGACGCTGGCCCTTGGGGCGGGCGTAGGTGCCCGGGGAGACCAGGCCCGAGCTCGCCGTCGCGTCCAGGCCCGCGCGCCCGAACTGCCAGGCGAGGATGTCGACCATGGCGTTCATCGCCGCGGCCGGGACGCCGACCTTGGTGTAGTCGCCCATGACGCTCAGACCCACGGTGCCGGTGTTGAACGGGGCCGCGTGCGCACCGACGGGCATCTTGCCGGTGGGCGAGGCGAGCGAGCCGCTGCGACCCTCGTAGATTCGTCCCCACTTGTCGATGAGGAAGTTGTAGCCGATGTCGCCCCACCCACGGCTGACGGCGTGGTAGCTGTAGATGCCCCGCACGATGCTGGCGCTTTGGGCCTGGGTGTAGTTGTTGGTCCCGGCCGTGTGGTGGATGACGGTGGCGCGCAGGTCTGCGTAGGACGGGCGCCACGTCATCTGCGACTCACTCGCTCCCCAGCCGGCGCGGCTGGTGATCGAGGGGCGCGGCACTGCTGCCACGGCCCGGCTGGCGCCGGCGGCCTGCACGGTGGCCTCGGTGGCCGGGGCTGCGGAGGCACGCGCGGTCTGCTGCTGGAAGGGCAGCGCGGCCGCAGGCACGGGAGCGAGCGGGTCGGTGCTTGGTGGCAGATCAGGCGCCGGGGCGTCCTGCTCGAGCACCCTCTCCTCCTGCCCCGGCCACTCCGGAGTCAGACTGAGGCGGACGTTGCCGGGCAGCTGGTCGGCGTCCCCGGTGATCTGGACCTGGACCGCCTCCGCGCCCGCGGCGATGTAGGGCTCGGTGCCTCCTGTGGTGCCCTGCTCGTCGGCCACGCTCTCGACCTCGAGCTGCGCCCAGTCCCGCCACTGCCCGCCCTCCATCACGCGGATGAAGACGGCGGCGTCCTGCGGGAGCGAGTCGGCGCCGTCCCACGTGACGCCGGCGACGTAGAACTCCTCGGTGGCGATGGGCGCGGTGAGGACGGCGACGTCGTCGGTGTCAGCCATCGTGCGCATGGAACGCGCACCGTGCTGCAGCGGCTGCAGCCCCTGGTCGGCGAGCCCGGTGAGGCTGCCGTCCGCGGCGGTGAGGGCGACGACGGTGATCGGCTCCTGCGGGACGGCCTCGGCCGCGGCGGGGACCGTGCCGGCGAGGAGCAGCGAGGTGATGACGAGGGTGGGGCGGACAGCCCTGGACAGTGGCATGGAGAGACGAACTTCCGGGTTGCGGGCGGTGGGGGCGCACGGAGGCGTCCCCAGCAGTATCGGCAGGTGTTGACCACGATTGAGGCATCGGCTCGTGTCTCCTGCGTACTCGTGGCCACACTCGCGACGGGGCCACTGCACAGGTGGTCCCTACGCTGTGGCGATGGACCTTCTCGTGCTGGTCATCGTCCTCATGCTCGGCGCCATCATCCTGGTCGGAGTCGGTGAGCGGCTCCGGCTCCCCTGGCCGGCGCTCATGGTGGTCATGGCGATGCTCGTGGGCCTGGTCCCCGCCTGGCGAGAGGTGACCATCGACCCCCACCTCATCCTGCCGCTCTTCCTGCCGCCGCTCCTCTACGCCACCGCGCAGCGCACCTCCTGGTCGTTGCTGCGCAGCCGGTGGCGTGCCGTCGTCGGGCTGGCCCTCGTGCTGACGACGATCACGATCGCCGCCGTCGCGGGGACCGTCCTCGCCGTCGTCCCGGGTGTCACGGTCGCCGCCGCGATCGCGATCGGCGCTGCCGTCGCCCCTCCCGACCCGGTGGCCGTCGAGGCGATCGCCGGACCCGTGGGCATTCCCCGCCGCCTCACCACCACACTACAGAGCGAAGGGCTGTTCAACGACGCCGTCGCCATCGTCGTCTTCACCGCGGCCATCGCCTCGACGCAGACCGGCCGGCCCTTCGGCATCGACGTCCTCGGTGAGTTCGCCCTGGGACTCGTGCTCGCCGTCGGGCTCGGGCTCGCCGCAGCGACCGCCGGCGGATGGCTGTCGGACCGCGTCGCCGACGTCGCCGGGCGAAATGCGATCACTCTCGTCCTGCCCTTCGCCGTCTACATCCTCGCCGAGGAGCTGCACGCCTCCGGGGTGGTCGCCGTCGTCGTCGCGGCGGTCCAGACGGCGAGCACTCGAGGCGGCGACGACGTCGAGGACCGGCTGACCGGGCGCGCGTTCTGGGACGTCATCGAGCTCCTCGTCACGGGGGTGGCCTTCGGCCTCATCGGGGTCGAGCTGCACCAGGTCGTCGCCGAGGCCGGTCCGGAGCTGGGCCGCATGGTCGGCCACGCCGCGCTTGTCTGCACCGTCGTCGTCGGCGTCCGGGCGGCCTGGCTCCTCCTGCTGCTCCTCCTCAACCGCCGGGCGCAAGACCCGTGGGTGGCGCCGCGGACCTGGCAGGAGTCCCTCATCCTCACGTGGGGCGGGATGCGCGGTCTGGCGACACTCGCCCTCGCGCTGGCGATCCCCACCGTCGGGGCGGACGGACCACTGGAGTCCCGCCCCGAGATCCTCGTCATCGCTGCCGCCGTCGTCCTCGTCACACTCGTCCTGCCCGCCCTCACCCTGCCGGCCCTGGTGCGGGTGCTGGGCGTGCAGGGTGCCCACGAGGCCGAGCAGCGGGCCGAGCGTGAGCTCATCGCGCGAGCCAGTCGGGCGGCCGTGGCGCACCTGCGTGCGCTGAGCCGGTCCGGGGAGCTGCCCGAGGAGGCGGCGGCCCGTATCGAGCAGGCTCTCGGGCACCTCGACGACGCCGTCGCCGGGGAGCTCCCACACGAGTACAACGACCGGATCAAGGAGTTTCGAAAGCGGCGCAAGATCGCCACGGCCCTCCAGGCGGACGCCTTCCGCGTGGCGCGCGAAGAGGTCGTGCGCGCCCGCAACGAGCCCGGCGTCGATCCCGAGGTCGCCGACCGGGTGCTGCGTGAGCTCGACCTGCGCAGCCGCCACTGAGGCCTCGCGGCCAGCTCGCCGAGAGGTAGGCCTCCTGGTAGTCCGGGGAACGTGTGGGGGATATCGACCGCCTCCCGCACGCCGTCGTTGTCCCCTGGGTCCAGGACCGGCCCGCGCCGGTCGGCCGGGGACTAGCCTCGGGCTGACCCCATCCCCACGACGGGCACGATCGAGGAGTCGAGGATCGACATGAGTGAGTCCACCGCCCTTCTCCGGACCGCAGACCACGTCGTCTGTGCCACCTGCGCGGTCGAGTACGGACGGGAGCCGCTGCCGGACGTGTGCGTCATCTGCGCCGACGAGCGGCAGTGGGTTCCGCGCAGCGGCCAGGCATGGACCACGGTGGGCCGGCTCCTCGAGGCCGGGCACCGCACCGTCGTCGAGGAGCTCGAGCCGGGGCTGCTCGGGATCGGGACGGAGCCGTCCGTGGGCATCGGCCAGATCGGCAAGCTCGTCGTCACCGACCACGGCAACGTGCTGTTCGACGTCCCCGGCCTCATCGACGACGATGCCGTGGACGCCATCGCGTCCCGCGGCCGACTAGCGGCCATCGTCGCGAGCCATCCGCACATGTACGGCGTGCAGTCGCTCTACAGCCGCGTTTTCGCCGACGCGCCGATCCTCGTCGCCCGCGCCGACGCCTCCTTCCTCCCCCTTCGCGCGCCGGCGGTGCGGCTGTGGGACGAGGCGCACGAGATCGTGCCGGACGTGCACCTGGAGCAGATCGGCGGCCACTTCCCCGGCAGCACGGTCGCCCTCGTCACGGGTGTCGACGGGCAGGGCGTCCTGCTGGCGGGCGACGGCATCTTCCCCGGCCCCGAGGGGCGGACCGTCAGCTTCCTGCGCAGCTATCCGAACCGCATCCCGCTGTCCGCCGCCGTGGTCCGGCGGATCGCCGACCAGGTGGAGCGGCTCGAGTTCGAGCGGCTCTACAACAACTTCCGCGGAGTCGTCCCCGAGGGCGCCGGTGAGGTCGTCGAGCGCTCGGCGCAGCGGTACATCGAGTGGGTCAGCGGCGAGCACGACGACCTGACCTGAGCGGTCCTCCGGCGCGCCCGGACCCCTGAGGCCCGTTGTGGCGCACGTCCCGATCCGCCGCCGAAATCTCAGGTGCACACGCAGCATGCAGAAAGGCCCGCGGGATCTGAGATCCTGCGGGCCGTGCCTGTGTCCGAGGGGGGACTTGAACCCCCACGCCCTAATACGGGCACTAGCACCTCAAGCTAGCGCGTCTACCTATTCCGCCACCCGGACGAGTGGTGTCCTCCAGCAGCCTGGGCCCCTGGCGACGTCCCAAAAGATAGCACGGCCGCGAGGGCCGTCTCGAACTCCAGCGGTCGTTCCGGGCGGAGTGTGGCGAGCGCCACCGCCGGCCGTCCCGGCATGCCCGTGCGGGGTCGGCCGTGTCGTCGGGCTGTGGGGCGCGCGGTGAGCCACACTGGGCACGTCCAGCACACGAGGAGGCCGCCCGATGAGGCTTTTCGGCAAGGTTCGCACCCGCCGACCGGAGCCGGGCGGCCCGCCCGCCCACGGCGCCACGCCGTCGTCGTCCTCACCGGCGGACCGGAGCCCGGCACGTGCCGCCCGGATGCCTCGCGCGTCGTCGTCGGTGTCACGGGTGTCGGTGCGGCGCATGCCGGAACGGGCGATGCACGCCGAGCGCGATCCCTTCGACGTCCCCCGGTGGCTGCGCCGCTACGGCCTCATGGCCTGGTTGTTCGTCGGGATCGTCATCGTCGTGGCGATGGCGGTCTTCGCGACCACGCGGATCCAGGCGGTGTTCATCGCCGTCTTCGTGGCGCTCGTCATCACCTCCGTGCTCTACCCGGTGGTGAGCGCCCTCGCGCGGGTGATGCCACGCGCCCTGGCCACCGCCGTCGCCATGCTCGGCTCGCTCGCCGTCGTCGCCGGCATCTTCACCTACGTCATCACCTCGGTGGCCGGGCAGTGGGAGGACCTCGCCGACCAGTTCAGCCAGGGCATCGACGACATCTTTGATTTCCTCGAGACCGGGCCGCTGCCGATCCACTTCACCCAGGCCGAGATCTACGACTGGATCAACGGTCTCGTCGCGGAGGCCCAGAACTACGTGTCGCAGAACGCCGGCACTCTCGCCGGCCAGGTGCTGAGCAACGCCGGCGCCGTCGCCCTGATCTTCACCGTCCTCGCGCTGAGCATCTTTGCCACGGTGTTCTTCCTCCTGCGCGGCGGGGACATGTGGCGCTGGTTCATCAACCAGCTGCCGGCCCGGTCCAGGGAGAGCGTCCACCGGGCCGCGAGCTCGGGCTGGTACACCTTCGCCGGCTACGCGCGCGGCACGGTCATCATCGCCTTCGCCGACGGCGTCCTCGCCTTCATCCTCCTCGCCATCGTCGGGGTGCCGCTCGCCGCCCCGCTCGCGGTGCTCGTCTTCATCGGCGCCTTCATCCCGCTCATCGGGGCCCCGGCCGCGATGGTCATCGCGGCCGTCGTCGCGCTGGCCGCCGGCGGCATCGTCGACGCCCTCATCGTGACGATCGGCATCGCACTCATCGGGCAGATCGAAGGACACCTGCTCCAGCCGCTCGTCATGGGCCGGCAGGTCTCGCTCCACCCGGTCGTCGTCGCCCTCGGCGTCACGGCGGGCACCTTCCTCGCCGGCCTGCTGGGCGCCATCATCGCCATCCCCGTCCTGGCCGTCCTCTGGGCGGTCTACTCCGCGCTGCACGAACCCGACCCGCCCGTCGAGGGCGACCTGCCCGACCCTCGCGGCATCGCCGAGGACGTCCAGCGCCGTCGTCAGCGGCACAACGAGCGCGGCACCGACGAGGCCGCCGAGGGCCGGCCGAGCGTCGGCGCCGTGCGGGGCTGACTCAGCGGAAGTCCCGGGAGCGCGAGGCCACCCGGAGCGGGAGGTCGCGCACGTGGTCGGCGACGAGGTTGAGCACGCCGTCGCCCCGTTCCACCGTCCCGCGCACCACGAGGGCCGCGCTCGTGCGCGCCGTCTGCCGGTATCGCGCCCACAGCCCGGGGCTGCACACGACGTTGAGCAGCCCCGTCTCGTCCTCCAGGGAGAGGAAGGTGACGCCGCCCGCCGTCCCGGGCCGCTGCCGGTGGGTGACGACGCCGGCCACCTCCACCCTGCTGCCCACCTCGGCGGTGGCCAGCCCGCCGATGCTGGCGATCCCCTGGGCGGTGAGCTCGGGGCGCAGGAACTGGGTGGGGAAGCTGTCGGTGGACACCCCGGTGGCCCACACGTCGGCGACGGCGGTCTCCAGCTCGTCCATCCCCGGCAGCATCGGGGCCTCGAAGCCGACGGCGGTGTGCGGCAGGGTGGTGTGCTCCCCCGCCAGCACCCCCGCGGCCCACAGTGCCGCGCGCCGCTCCAGGCCGAAGCAGTCCAGCGCGCCGGCCGTGGCCAGGGCCTCGAGCTGGGCGGCGGTGAGCCGCACCCGCCGGGCGAGGTCCGCGATGTCGGCGAAGGGACCGTTCGCCTCCCGCTCGGCCGCGACCCGCTCGGCCGTCTTCTCCCCGATGCCGCGGACCGGGGCCAGCCCCAGCCGGACGGCCAGGTGGGGGTGCGGGTGGACCAGCGGCCGCCCGCTGCCCACGTCCCGCGGCACGTCCTCGGGCGGGCGTGATCCAGCTGTCGGCGCGGGGGCGGTCCTCACCTCGCCGAGAGCTGGACCCTGCCCGCGCTGCACCACGGCCTGGGCCTGGGAGGTCTGCACGTCCGCCCGCAGCACCCGCACGCCGTGGCGGCGGGCGTCGGCGACGAGGCTCTGCGGGGAGTAGAAGCCCATCGGCTGCGCGGCGAGGAGCGCCGCGTAGAAGGCCTCGGGATGGTGGACCTTGAGCCACGCGCTGGCGTAGACGAGGTAGGCGAAGGAGAAGGCGTGGGACTCGGGGAAGCCGAAGTCCGCAAAGGCCTTGAGCTTGTCGTAGATCTGGTCCGCGACGGCACCGGTGACGCCCTTGCGAGCCATGCCCTCGAGGAGCCGTCCGCGCAGCGCCTCCATCCGCTCGGTGGAACGCTTGGAGCCCATCGCCTTGCGCAGCTGGTCGGCCTCCCCCGGGCTGAAGTCCGCGACGTCGATGGCGATCTGCATGAGCTGCTCCTGGAACAGTGGCACCCCGAGGGTCTTGGACAGCGCCGGCTCGAGCAGCGGGTGGAGGTAGGTGACCTTCTCCCGGCCACGACGGCGGTTGATGTACGGGTTGACCGAGTCGCCCTGGATCGGGCCGGGGCGGATGAGCGCGACCTCGACGACGATGTCGTAGAAGCAGCGTGGCCGCAGGCGCGGCAAGGTGGCCATCTGGGCGCGGGACTCGACCTGGAACAGGCCCACGGTGTCCGCCGCGCACAGCAGGTCGTAGACGCGGGGGTCCTCCTGCGGCAGGGAGTGCAGGCCCACCGGCGGGGTGCCGGGCGCCGCGTGCGCGTTGACCTCGGCGAAGGCCAGGCGCAGGGCGGTGAGCATGCCCAGGCCGAGGAGGTCGAACTTCACCAGGCCGGCGTCGGCGCAGTCGTCCTTGTCCCACTGCAGGACGGTGCGGCCGGGCATCGTGGCCCACTCCACCGGGCAGACCTCGACGACGGGACGGTCGCACAGCACCATCCCCCCGGAGTGGATGCCCAGGTGGCGGGGCAGGCGCAGCATCTGCTCGGCGATGTCGACGACGTCGGCGGGGATGCCGGCGACGTCGTCGGCGGGTGAGGGCCCGCGACCGTCACGGGCCCCGCGCGCGTCACCGCCGTCGTCGGGGTTGCGCAGGCTGCGCCACCGCTCGATGGACTTGCTCCACGCGTCCTGCTGCCCGAGGTCGTAGCCGAGGGCGCGGGCGGCGTCGCGGACCGCCGAGCGGGGCCGGTAGGAGATGACGTTGGCGACCTGCGCGGCGTGGGTGCGTCCGTAGCGCTCGTAGACGAACTGGATGACCTCCTCGCGGCGTCCGGACTCGATGTCCAGGTCGATGTCGGGCGGGCCGGAGCGGCCCGGGGAGAGGAAGCGCTCGAAGAGGAGGCGGTGCTGGACGGCGTCGACGGCGGTGATCCCCAGCGCGAAGCACACCGCGGAGTTGGCCGCCGAGCCGCGGCCCTGGCACAGGATGCCCTGCGCGCGGCAGAAGTCGACGATCTCGTGGACGATGAGGAAGTAGCCGGGGAAGTCGAGGTCGATGATGACCTGCAGCTCGTGCTCGATCATCGCGTAGGCGCCGGGGATGCGTTCGGCCCCGCGCGGCCCGTAGCGCTCGGCCGCGCCGCGGTAGGTGAGCTCGCGCAGCCAGGTGGCCTCGGTGTGCCCGGCCGGGACCGGGTGCGGCGGCAGGTTGGGAGCCACGAGCGCGAGGTCGAAGGCGCACTCGGTGCCAAGGTCCGCCGCCGTCGTCACCGCCTGCGGGTGGCGGGCGTGGATCGCGACCATCTCCGCCGGCGAGCGCAGGTGGGCGGCGGTGGCCGGGCGCCAGCCGTCGATCTCCTCCAGGGTGGCGCGGGCACGGATCGCGGCGAGGACGTCGGCGAGCGGCTGGTCGGCGGGGCGGGCGCAGTGGACGGCGCCGGTGGCGACGAGCGGCAGGCGCGCCGCGGCGGCGAGCTCGGCGAGGGCGTCGTTGCGGGCGGAGTCGAGCGGGTCCCCGGTGTCGGTGATCTCGACGGCGACGTTGTCCCGCCCGAAGAGCGAGGTGAGCTCGTCCAGGGCGGTGCGGGCGGCCCCCGGGCCGCCGGTCTCCAGGGCGCGGCGCACCGCGCCCTTGCGGCAGCCGGTGAGGACAAGCCACTGCCCGTCCGCGGCCTCCGCGAGCGCCGGCAGGCGGTAGTCGCTGCGGCCCTTCTCCCCTGTGGCGAGGTGCGCCTCGGCGATGGCGCGGGACAGGCTGCGGTAGCCCTGCGGGCCGCGGGCCAGGGCGAGGAGGTGGGTGCCGGGCGGGTCCATCTGGCCGGTGGCGCGCTCCGCGGAGCCGAGGGTGAGCTCGGCTCCGATGACGGCGGGCAGCCCGATCCGGCGGGCGGCCTCGGCGAAGCGGACGACGCCGTAGAGGCCGTCGTGGTCGGTGACGGCCAGGGCCGACAACCCCAGGCGGTGTGCCTCGACCGCGAGCTCCTCGGGCTGGTTGGCGCCGTCGAGGAAGCTGAAGGCCGAGTGCGCGTGCAGCTCGGCGTAGCGCGGGCCCTGGTCGTACATGTGTTCGAGTGTACGCCTGCAGCGGCACGCCGTACCCGGCGCGGGTGAACGGACGGTTAACGTAGGCCTCTGCACGGCCGATCAAAGGAACGATGACGAGCACCTCATCCGGACGACACACCCTCGCCCGCACGGCGCCGCGGACACTGCGGCACGTCCTGCGCTTCGTCGTGCTGCCGCTCGTGGTGACCGCGGTGCTCGCCGTCGCCGTCGCCCGCGGGATCGAGCTGGTCCACGCGCAGACCAGCCACCCGGTGACCCCGGAGGAGCGGTGGGCGGCACTCCCGCCCCGGGTGCACGTGCTCGGGGCCCTCACGGTCTGGCCCTTCGTCGCTCTCCTCCTCGCGGTCACCGGGTCGATGTGGGCGACGGCGATCCTCACCGTCGCGGCAGGCGCACTCATCGCCGTCGCGGACTACCAGAAGATGGTCCACCGCAGCGAGCCGCTGTTCCCCTCGGACATCGAGTACCTCCGCAGTGCGCGCATGCTTCTCGAGTCGGCAGGCATCAGCCCGACCCTCGCCCTCGGCGCGGTCCTCCTCGTGCTCGTGGGCCTGGCCGCCGTCGCGGTCGTGGCCTGGCGGCGCCGCGGCAGGCGCCGGGGCGAGGGCCGGTGGTTCCGGTGGGGCTCGCGCCTCGTGCTCGGCGTGGCCGGCATCGCCGGCGTCGTCGTCATCTCCGGCTTCAACAACCCGGACAACCCGCTCCGCCAGGCCTACGAGGACGTGCCGGTGACGTGGGCGCCGTGGAACCAGGTCCAGAACTACGCGCAGAACGGGTTCGTGGCCGGCGCTCTGTACAACGTGCCCGGGCCCGCGATGGAACGCCCGGAGGACTACGGCGAGGAGCGGATGGCAGCGCTCGTCGCCACCTACGAGCGGGTGGCTGCGGAGACCAACGCCACCCGCCAGGCCGGCGCACTGGAGGACACCAACGTCGTCATCGTCCTCAGTGAGACCTTCTCCGACCCGACGTGGCTGGAAGGCGTCGAGGTGGCCGAGGACCCGATCCCGTTCACGCGCTCGCTCATGGAGGAGAACCCCTCGGGCAGGATGCTCGCCCGGGGCATCGGCGGAGGCACCGCGACCGTGGAGTTCGAGGTGCTCACCGGCATGGCCGTGACGAACTTCCAGCCGCAGCTCAACTCCCCGTTCCCGCAGCTGGTTCCCCACCACCCGCAGTTCCCCTCGATCGCCAGCACGCTGGGCGAGACGCACGGCACCCTCGCGATCCACCCCTACGCGGCGAGCTTCTACCGGCGGGACGTCGTCTACCCGAACCTCGGCTTCGACCGGGCGACCTTCCGCGAGGACATGGCCCACCGGGAGACGATCGAGAACAGCCCCTACATCTCCGACGCCGCCACCTACCGCGAGGTGCTCGACGAGCTGCGTGGGGCGTCCGACCCGCTCCTCGTCAACGTGGTGACCATGCAGAACCACACCCCGCACGTCGGCAGCTACCCCGACCCCATCGACGTGAGCGGACCCTTCGGGCAGGAGGAGGCCGAGGAGATGGGCCACTACCTGCGCGGGCTGCGGCACAGCGACGAGGCACTGGCCGCCCTCGTCGCCGAGCTCGAAAGCTTCGAGGAGCGCACTGTCGTCCTCTTCTACGGCGACCACCTGTCCGCGACCCTGCCCGACGGCGTACGCGCGGCAAACGAGGAGCAGCGGCTGCGGGAGACGCCGTGGTTCGTCTGGGCGAACTTCGCCACCGCCGACGCCGAGCCCCCGCCGGTGCTCACCCCCAACCTCCTCCTGCCGCAGCTGCTCGCGGCAGCGGACGCCCCGGTGTCCCCGTACGCCGCCCTGCTCACCGAGCTCTCGCAGGAGGTCGCCGTGCACCAGCGCGGAGCGCTGCTCGACGGGCGGGGCCGGCCGGTCAGCGCGGACGAGCTCTCGCCCCGCGCGCGGCAGCTCCTCGAGGACTACCGGCTGGTGCAGTACGACCTGGCGGTGGGCGAGCGGTACGCCGCGGACGCCCTGCTCGCCGTGCCCTGACCCGCCCGGCTCGACGGCGGTCGCGCGCGGCGCGAGGATGGACAGATGCGTGACGCCGACGCCGCGCAACGCGTCCAGCGCGCCATGTCGGGCCTGGACCGTCGCGCGTTCCTCCCGCCCGAGCAGCACCGCTTCGCGGATGCGGACCAGCCCCTGCCCATCGGCCACCACGCCACCTGCTCCCAGCCCAGCACGGTGGCCCGGATGCTCACCCTGCTCGACGCGCGTCCGGGGCAGCGGGTGCTGGACGTCGGCTCGGGCTCGGGATGGACGACGGCGATCCTCGCCGAGCTCGTGGCGCCGGGTGGCGAGGTGGTCGGTGTCGAGCTCGAGCCGGCGCTCGTCGCTACCGGGCGGGCCAACCTCGCCGCGGTCGGTGTCACCGCGGTGATCGAGCCGGCGGTCCCCGGGGCCCTCGGTTTGCCGCTCCGCGCCCCCTTCGAGCGCATCCTCGTCTCCGCCGAGTCGCGCGGGCTTCCCCACGCCCTGGTCGACCAGCTCACCGACGGCGGCCGCATGGTCGCCCCCGTGGGCGGCAGGCTCGTCGTCGCGGACCTCACCGGCGGCGAGCTCACCACCCGCACCCTCGGCACCTACCGCTTCGTGCCCCTGCGCCAGCCCTGACGGTCAGTCGTACACCCCCTCCAGCCACCACGTCCCCGACTCGAGCGCAAGGAGCTGGGCGACGCCGTCGGACAGGGCCACCTGCAGCCACGCCCGCCGCCGACCCTTGCCCCACCAGCGCTCCCACATCGGCCACGGGCCGGCCCAGCCGACGACCTCCCGGCTGCCGTCGTCGTCGCCCACCCGCGCGGGCTCGCCGCTGAGCCGCACCCGCCCGTCCACCGTCACCGGGGCGCCGGCGGCGTCGAGGACGACGACGGCGCGCCGCTCGTCCAGGAGGGTGGCCGGGGCGGGGTCGGGCAGGCGGCCGGGCCAGGGGGCGTCGGGGCGCAGCACGGGGACGGGGTCGTCGCCCCAGGCGACCAGCCGCACCCGGGTGCGCGGGTCGCGCCCGCCCTGGAGGACGGGGACGAGCACGCCCTCGGCGCCGAGCAGGCCCTGGACGCGCAGCGCCGCCCGCTCGGCCTGCACCTCCCCGCGCCCGCGGCGGCCCCACAGGCCGTCGCTCACGACGCCGGCGGGGCTGATCTCCTGGGCGAGCAGCTCGAGGTGGACGAGGGGCGCGCTGGGCGGGCGGGCGCTGCGGCCCGAGAGCCAGCCGTCCAGCTGCCAGCGCACGCGGTCGGTGAGGTCAGCGGGGCTGGGGGCGACGTCCAGGCGCCAGGTGCGGGCCAGCTCGGTGCCGTCCTCGGTGCGGGCGAGGACCTGGACGCGCCCGCACGCGACGCCCCGGCGCTGCAGCCGCTCGGCGAGCTCCTCGGCCAGGGCGCGGGCGGCGAAGGCGGCGACGTCGGATCGCGCGGCGGGCGGGTCGAGGTCGGTGCGGACGGTGACGTCCTGCTCCGGGCGGCGGGGCGCCGGCACGGAGACGTCCCCTCCGCGGGTGAGGCGGTGGGCGAGCAGGCCGAGGGTGCCGAAGCGGGCGGCGACGTCACCGGCGGCCAGGGCCGCGAGCGCCCCGAGGGTGCGCAGCCCGAGCCGGCGCAGGAGGTCGGTAAGCTCGGCCAGCTCGGCGCGCCGCTCCCGGGTGGTGGCGGCGAGCTCGAGGCGGCGCACGTCCTGCGGGGCGAGGAAGGCCGGCGCCTGCCCGGGCGGCACGACGATCCCGGCCCGGGAGGCGAGGAGGGCCGCGAGCAAGCCGTCGGCCACCCCGACCTGACACTCTGCGCCGGTGTCCTCCGCGACCGCGCCGACGAGCAGCTCGGCCAGCGCCTCCTCTCCCCCGGCGTGACGGGCGGGCCCGCGGGCGGCCATGAGGAGCACCCCGGGACGGGCGACCTCGACGCCCGCGACGACGTCCTCGACCGCCTGGACGAGCGGCTCGAAGGCGCGGGCGTCACGGTTCTCGTCCGCGGCCAGCAGGACGAGCTCGGGGCACAGGCCCTGGGCGGTGCGCCGCCGCATGCCCTGCCGCACGCCCTCCGCGCGGGCAGCCGCCGAGCAGACGAGGACGCCGCGGGAGTCGTGGACGGCGACCGGCTCGTGGCTGCCGACGACGCCCTCGGCGACGGCGGCGGCCACCGGCCAGTCCGGCACCCACAGCACCGCCCGGCGCAGGGCCGACATCCCGGCCTGTGCCGGGTGCGCGGTGGGCGCCGTCATCAGGACACCGCCTGGAGGCGTGAGCGGGTACCGGCCGCCACCACCTCGGGGGCCGGACCGGTGGCCGCGCGGCCGCCGTCGGCCACGACGTCCAGGCCCGTGGAGGTGAGGCGCACCCGCACCCGGCCGGCGACGCCGCTGCGGCCGCGGCCGTGGACGGTCATCTCCCCCGCCTCCACCCGGCCCCAGCCGCGCCCGAGCCCACCGGCGCGGACCTCCCCCGCCCGGAGCACGACGTCGGCGCCCGGCCAGTGCGCCGTGCTCAGCAGGACCGCCCCGCGGGTACGCAGCCGCGCGGACAGCAGCCGCCGGTCGCGCGCGCTCAGGGCGCGGCAGTCCCCGACAGCCAGGACGTCGACGCCGTCGACGAGGGCACCGACGACGGAGGCGGCCTCCGGCCCCGGCTTGGGCACGAGGAGGCTGCGGCCCAGGTGCAGCCCGGCGTCGGCCGCGGCCTGCAGCCCGATGTCCGGCAGCGCGGCGAGCGCGACCCAGCCCTCACCCTGCGCGGCGGCCAGGAGGGTGAGGAGCAGGGAGGAGGAGCCGCCCACCTGGACGACGCTGCCCCGGCGCAGCCCGGCGGGCGGGAAGAAGCCGGCCAGGGCCGAGGGGACCGGCAGGTGGTCCGCGCCCGCGGTGGTGCGCGCCCCGGCTCGCGACGGGACGGGAGCGGGGGTGACGGGCCCGTGGGGTGCCGGCACGGTGTCGAGAGCCGGCGCGGTGTCGGGAGCCGGCGCGGTGCCGAGAGCCGGCGCGGTGTCGGGAGCCGGCACGGCGGGGAGGCGGGACGCGACGGGACGACGGGAGGCGGCGTCGTCGTCGTCGGCGGCAAGGACCGCCAGCCGCGTCCGCAGGCCGGCCGCCGCCTCGGCCCGTTCCAGGGCCCGGCGCGCGGTCGCCATGCGCTCTGCCGGGGTCATCGCCACCTCCACAGTCTATCGAACAGTTGTTCGATGATGACAGGTGGGACTGACATCGTCGGCGTGCCCGTCGCGGCATCCCGCGACCCCACGCCGTAGGTTGAGAGTGAACCCACACCAAGGAGGCCTTGATGGACCTGCAGCGCCCCGTTGCACCCGCACCCTACGACCTGCTGCCGCCCGTGCCGTCATTCACCGTGACGAGCACCGACATCACCGACGGGCAGCCCCTCGACCGGATGTTCACCGCCGACGGCGACAGCGTCTCGCCGCAGCTCGCGTGGTCCGGCTTCCCCGAGGAGACGCAGAGCTTCCTCGTCACCTGCTTCGACCCCGACGCCCCCACGCCGGCCGGCTACTGGCACTGGACCGTCGTCGACCTGCCCGCCGACCTCACCGAGCTCGAGCAGGGCTGGGGCGAGAGCGACCTCACGCTCCCCGGCGCGGCCTACCACGTGCGCAACGACGCCGGCACCCACGACTTCACCGGCGCGGCCCCGCCCGCCGGGGACCGTCCGCACCGCTACGTCTTCGCCGTCCACGCCCTCGACACCGACTCCCTCGAGCTCGACCCCGACGACAGCCCGACGAAGGTGTCCTTCACTGCCCTGTTCCACACCATCGCTCGGGCCGTCATCACCCCCACCTATCAGAAGTGAGCGAGCCGACGACGACGGCGGACGGCTCGGTCCGGTACGGCACCCTCACCTGGGTACCGGCCCTGCAGCGCCCGGACCTGCTCGCCGAGCCCGTGCGCGCCGCCCTCGCGGCGCTGGAGCAAACCGACCGGGTCCACGTCGCCGAGATCGACCCCGGGCTCGCCGACACCGCGGCGATGACCGAGGCCTACGAGCTGCCGCTGGAGGCCTCGGTCAACTGCGTCCTCGTCGCCGGCAAGCGCGCCGGTGAGGAGCGGGTGGCCGCCTGCGCGGTCCGCGCGACCACCCGGGCGGACGTCAACTCCACCGTCCGGCGCCTGCTCGACGTCCGCAAGGCCTCCTTCTGGCCGACCGACCGCGCCGTGGAGACCTCGGGCATGGAGTACGGCGGCATCACGCCCGTCGGCCTGCCCGCCGAGTGGCGGCTGCTCGTGGACGCCGCGGTGGCAGGCGAGCCGGTGATCGTCGGCAGCGGCGTGCGCCGGTCCAAGCTGCTGCTGCCCGGCGAGGTGCTCCTCGCACTGCCCGGCGCCGAGTCGGTCGAGGGGCTGGGCCTGGCCGCCGACTGACCGCCGGACGGGTGGGGGGCGGTGCACCCCATACGATCGTGAGCCGTGAGCACCGCCCCCTCCCGCCCCGCGCCGTCACGACTCCTGCGCCACGCCCGGGTGGCCACCGGCGCCCTGTTCTTCACGAACGGGGCACTGTTCTCCAACCTGCTGCCGCGCTACCCGGCGATCAAGTCCGGGCTGGACCTCACCAACACCGAGTTCGGGCTCGTCGTCATCGCCTTCCCCGTCGGCGCGATCATCTCCGGCCTCGCGGCCGCGGCGGCGATCCGCCGCTTCGGGGCGGCGAACGTCGCCGTCATCGGGACCGTGCTCACGGCGGCCGGGCTCGTCGCCGTCGGGTGGGCGCCGGCGCTGTGGCTGATCGTCGCCGCCCTGTTCGTCGCGGGCTCGGCCGACTCGATCACCGACGTCGGGCAGAACAGCCACGGGATCGCCGTCCAGCGCGGCTACGGGCGCTCGATCATCAACTCCTTCCACGCGGTGTGGAGCGCCGGTGCGGTGACCGGGGGCCTCATGGGCACGGCGGCGGCCGCGAACGAAATGCCGCTCGGCCTGCACCTCACCGTCTCGAGCGTCGTGTGGGTGCTCGTCGCGTTCGCCGCGCGCCGCTTCACGCTCCCGGCCGGGATGTCGGTGGGGCCGCCGCTCGTCGAGGAGCACCACGTCGCGGGTGGTCCGGCGGCCGCGTGGCTGCGCCGCCCACCGGTCTTCCTCGCCGCGCTCGTCCTCATCGCGATGAGCGGGACGATGGTCGAGGACGCCGGCAACACGTGGTCCGCGGTCTTCCTCACCCAGGAGCTCGACGCCGGCCCGGCCCTGGCGGGTCTGGCCTTTGTCGCGACGGTCGGTGCCCAGTTCGTGGGCCGGGTCCTCGGGGACCCGATGACCGACCGCCTCGGTCAGCGGACGGTCGCGCGGTTCGGCGCCGTCCTCATCATCGTCGGGATGGGGCTGGTTGTCGTGGGGCCGTCCGCCGTCGCCGTCATCGTCGGCTTCGCGCTGGCCGGCTTCGGCTCCGCCACGCTCGTACCCGCGGCGATGAACGCGGCGGACGACATGCCGGGCATGCGGGCAGGGAGCGCCCTCACCATCGTCTCCTGGCTCATGCGGGTGGCCTTTGTCGTCTCCCCGCCGCTCGTCGGGGCGATCGGTGACGCCGTCGGCCTGCGAGCCGGCCTGGCCGTCGTGCCGGTCCTCGCCGTCGGGACCCTGCTGCTCGCCGGGGTGCTGCGCGGCCGGGAGCGCTGAGACTCAGGCGGGCGGGAGCCTGCGCTGGTCGTCGCCGTCCTGCTCGACGAGCGCGGTGAAGATCTGCGCGAAGAGCTCCTCGACGCGGGCCTCGATGGCAGCGGCGTCGGTGGTCTGGCCCTTGCGGTCGTGCAGGGCCATGAGCTTGATCGCGCCATCGAGCTTGTCGGCCTGGGCGAGCCAGCCCTCGGCGCGGGTGACGTCCTCGGGGCTGGAGGCCGTGGCGAGGGCACGCTGCGCCTGCCCCCGCAGGACGTCGACGGAGCGGCGCAGCCCCTCTGGGCGGGAGCGGGAGGCGCGGGCTTTGGTGAGTCCGTCGAGGATCCGCTGCGCCTGCTTGGCAAGCTCGGGGTTCTCACGCAGCATGGCGGCCCCCTTCTTCACCACGGGGTAGACCACCGGCCCGAACTTTGCCGCGGCCTTGAGGATCGTCGTCACCTTGCCCATATGTCTCTGCTCCTTGTCGTCTGTGCCGAGGCTATGTCCTGCGCACGGCCTCCCGCGCGCCGGTGGGAGGATGTCCCGGTGTTCCATGTCATCTTCCACGAGCCGAAGATCCCGCCGAACACCGGCAACGCCATCCGGATGGTCGCGTGCACCGGGGCGACGCTCCACCTCGTCGAGCCGCTCGGCTACGACCTCACCGACGCGCACCTGCGCCGGGCGGGCCTGGACTACCACGACCTCGCGCGGGTGGTCGTCCACCCGGACATCGACGCCGCGCTGGCGGCCGTCGCGCCGGGGCGGGTGTACGCCTTCACGGGGCACGCGACAGTGGGCGTCTCCGAGATCCGCTACGTGCCCGGAGACGCGCTGCTCTTCGGGACGGAAACGACCGGACTGCCCGCGGAGCTGCTCGCCGACCCGCGCGTCACGGAGCGGGTGCGCATCCCGATGGTGCCCGGCGTGCGGTCGATGAACCTGTCGAACTCGGCGGCGATCGGCGTCTACGAGGCGTGGCGCCAGCAGGGGTACGCCGGAGCGTGAGAAGGCGTTGCCCACGCCCGGAGGCGTGTGATGTGATGCACACGTCCGAGCGCCGTGCGCTCACGCCAGCACCGACGGAGGACGCACGACGATGACCGCGACCAGCACCGACGAGACGCAGACACCCTCAGCCGCCCTCCGTGCCCGCCAGCGCCCGCTCAAGGACGCCTACAAGGAGGACCCGGCCGGCGCGCTCATCACGAGCACCGCGACGGCCCGGGTCGACCAGGGCACGCTGACCGCGACCGTCCCGACGTGGGCGGGGGACGTCGTCGCCGGCCTCCACCCGGCCACCGGCGGTGACGGCAGCCAGGCGTGCTCGGCGGACATCGTCCTCCAGGCGCTCGTCGCCTGCGCCGGTGTCACGCTCTCCTCCGTCGCGACGGCGATGGGCGTCGAGCTGCGCTCAGCGAGCGTCACGGCCAACGGCACGTGGGACGCCCGCGGCACCCTCGGGGTCGACCGCGAGGCGCCGGTGGGGCTCAGCTCCGTGGAGGTGCTCGTCGACCTCGACACGGACGCCGACGACGCCACCGTCGCCAAGCTGCTCGAGCTCACCGAGCGGTACTGCGTCGTCGCGCGCACGCTCACCGCTCCCCCGCCGGTCACCGTGCGCCGCGCCTGAGGCGCGCGCTACTCGAGGTCGAAGCGGTCGCGCGCCGCCTCGATCTCCCCCTCGTGCGCGGCCGACCAGGCGAGCAGCGCGTCGACGCGCTCGCGCACGGTCTTGCCCAGCGTCGCGTACTCGACGGCGACGGGCCGGGGCGGCCACCGTCGGCCGGGTCCGTGCGGGCACCTCGCCACGGTAGCGGTCCCGGCGCCGGGCGAGGCGCCGTCGGCTACCGCGTCGCGTAGAAGACGACGGCGGCCGAGGCGGCGACGTTGAGCGAGTCGACTCCTGCGGCCATCGGGATGCGGACGACCCGGTCGGCCAGCTGGAGGACCCGCGGGGCCAGGCCGTGGCCCTCGGGACCGAAGACAAAGGCCGAGCGCTCGTGGCCCTCGGCCACGTACTCGTCGAGGCTGACCGAGTCGTCGCTCAGCGCCAGCGCGGCGACGGTGTAGCCGAGGCGCTGAGCCTCCTCGATGGCACCGGGCCAGGAGTCCAGCCGGGTCCACGGCACCTGGAACACCGTGCCCATGGAGACCCGGACGGAGCGGCGGTAGAGCGGGTCGGCGGAGGTGGGCGTCATGAGGACGGCGTCCACCCCGAGTGCTGCGGCGCTGCGGAAGGCGGCACCGAGGTTGGTGTGGTCGACCATGCCGTCGAAGATCGCCACCCGGCGTGCTCCCGCGACGACCTCCTCGACGTCACGCAGCGGCGGGCGGTGCATGGCCGCCAGCGCACCGCGGTGGAGGTGGAAGCCGGTAAGCGCCTCGAGCACCGGCTCCTCGGCGACGAACACTGGCACGTCGGCTCCGCCGTCGTCGGCGCCGCAGGCCCCGGTGATGACGGGCGTCATCGTCCCGAGCCACTTCTCCGCCATGAGGAAGGAGCGCGGCCGGTGGCCCGCGCGGATCGCCCGCGTGATGACGTTCGTGCTCTCGGCCATGTACAGGCCGCGCTCGGTCTCCAGGCGTCGGCGCAGCGCGAGGTCGGTGAGGCCTGTGTAGTCGAGGAGGCGGTCGTCGGTGGGGTCGGTGATGCGGATGAGCGGCACCGGACCATTCTGCCGCGAGAAATGCGGCTCTCGGCGCGAGAGAGTCTCGGGGTGGGGGTGCCGCTACTCCTCGGCGAGGGCGGGGGCGGCGAACTGGCTGCGGTAGAGGCGGGCGTAGGCGCCGTCGGCGTCGAGGAGCTCGTCGTGAGTGCCCTGCTCGACGATGTCGCCGTGCTCCATGACGAGGATGACGTCGGCGTCGCGGATGGTGCTCAGCCGGTGGGCGATGACAAAGGAGGTCCGCCCGCTGCGCAGCCTGCTCATCGCCTGCTGGACGAGCATCTCGGTGCGGGTGTCGACCGAGCTGGTGGCCTCGTCGAGGATGAGGAGCTGCGGCTCGGCGAGGAAGGCGCGGGCGATGGTGATGAGCTGCTTCTCCCCGGCGGAGACACCGCCGCCCTCCTCGTCGATGACGGTGTCGTAGCCGTCGGGCAGGCTCTGGACGAAGCGGTCGACGCTCGCCGCCTCGGCTGCGCGGTGCACGTCCTCCTCGGTGGCGCCGTCCCGGCCGAAGGCGATGTTCTCCGCGATCGTCCCCTCGAAGAGCCACGTGTCCTGCAGGACCATGCCGATCGGCTCGCGCAGGTCGTGGCGGGTCATCTCACGCGTGTCGACGCCGTCGATGAGGATGCGCCCGGAGTCGATCTCGTAGAAGCGCATGAGGAGGTTGACCAGAGTGGTCTTGCCCGCCCCGGTGGGTCCGACGACGGCGACCGTCTGCCCGGGCTTCACGTCGAGGTCGAGGTGGGTGATGAGCGGGCGCTCGGGGTCGTAGCTGAAGGCGACGTCCTCCAGTCGCACCGCGCCGCGCACCTGCGCCGGCCGCTTGCCCGGCTCGGGGTCGGGCGACTGCTCGGCGGCGTCCATGATGTCGAAGATCCGCTCGGCCGAGGCCACCCCGGACTGGACGAGGTTGGCCATCGAGGCCAGCTGCGCCAGCGGCTGGGTGAACTGCCGCGAGTACTGGATGAAGGCCTGCACCGAGCCGAGGCTGAGGTCGCCGGAGGCCACTCGCAGCCCGCCGACGACGGCGACGAGCACGTAGTTGAGGTTCCCGACGAACCCCATCATCGGCATGATCGTCCCGGAGATGAACTGGGAGCGGAAGGTCGCTCGGAAGAGCCGCTCGTTGTCCTCGTCGAAGCCCTCGCGAACGGAGTCCTGGGCGTTGAAGGCGGTGACGAGCTCGTGGCCGGTGAAGGCTTCCTCGACCTTGCCGCCGAGGTCCCCGGTGGACTTCCACTGGGCCACGAAGTGCGGCTGGGCGCGCTTGGCGATCGCGGCCGTCGCCCATGCGGAGACCGGCACGGTGACGAGGGCGATGAGCGCGAGCTGCCAGGACAGGACGAACATCATGACGAGCACCCCGACGACCGTGACGATCGAGGTGACCACCTGCGAGAGCGTCTGCTGCAGGGTCTGGGAGACGTTGTCGATGTCGTTGGTGACCCGGGACAGGACGTCACCGCGGGCACGGGAGTCGAGCTCGCGCAGCGGCAGCCGGTCGATCTTGGCCTGGACGTCGCGGCGCAGCTGGAAGGCGGTGCGCTGGACGATGCCCGCGAGCATCCGTCCCTGGATCCAGAGGAACACCGCGGAGCCGACGTAGACGGAAAGGACGAGCAGGGCCATGCGGCCGAGCGCGTCGAAGTCAATGCCCTGTCCGGGCACGACGTTCTCCATGCCGCCGACCATCTGGGCGACCTGGTCCTGACCGGCGGCGCGCAGGCCGGCGACGGCCTGCTCGAGGGTGGCACCCTCCGGGAGCATCCGGCCGACGACGCCGTTGAAGACGATGTCGGTGGCACGCCCGAGCAGCGTGGGACCGAGCACCTGGAGCCCCACCGCGACGACGGCGAGGACGAGCACGACGACCAGCCGCACCCGCTCGGGTGCCATGGCCCGCAGCAGCCGCCTCAGCGAGGCGCCGAAGTTGGCAGACTTCTCGCCCGGGGGAAGGCCCGGGCCGGGACGGTGGTGGCTCATGCCGCCTCCTGCGCGCTCAGCTGGGACAGCACGATCTCCTGGTAGGTGGGGTTGTCCTCCATGAGGCCGGAGTGGCTGCCGCGGCCCACCACCCGGCCCTCGTCGAGGACGACGATCTCGTCGGCCTCACGGATCGTGGCCACCCGCTGGGCGACGATGAGGACGGCGGCGCCCGCGGTGGCCATCGGCAGCCCGGCACGCAGACGGGCGTCGGTGGCGTAGTCGAGGGCCGAGAAGGAGTCGTCGAAGACGTAGAGGTCCGCGGGCTTGAGAAGCGCGCGGGCGATCGCCAGGCGCTGGCGCTGCCCCCCGGAGAAGTTCGACCCGCCCTGCTCCACGCGTGCGTCGAGTCCGAGCCCGGTGACGAACTCGCTGGCCTGGGCGGCCTCGAGGGCGCCCCACAGCTCCTCGTCGGTGGCCTCGGGCCGCGCGAAGCGCAGTGTGGAGGCGATAGTGCCGGAGAAGAGATAGGCGCGCTGCGGGACGACGGAGACCCGGGACCGCAGCTCGGCGGGGTCGACCTCGCGCACGTCCACCCCCCCGGCGCGCACGACGCCACCGGTGGCGTCGACGAGCCGTGGCAGGAGGTTGACGAGCGTGGACTTGCCCGAGCCGGTGGAGCCGATGATCGCCGTCGTGCGCCCCGGTTCCAGGCGCAGGGAGACGTCGTGGAGGACGGAAGCGGCGGCGCCCGCGTAGCCGAAGCTCACGCCGTCGAGCTCGATGACCGCGCGCCCGGCGGGGAGCCGGCGCGGCCGCGCGGGGGCGACGATCGCGGGCTCGGTGCCGAGGACGGCCTCGATGCGGTCGGCGGAGACCGCGGCGCGCGGCACCATCATGAACATCATCGAGGCCATGAGAACCGACATGAGGATCTGCATGAGGTAGTTGAGGAAGGCGACGAGCGAGCCGACCTCCATGGCCCCGGAGTCGATGCGCCCTGCGCCGAACCACACGACCGCCACCGACGAGGCGTTGATGACCACCTGGACGGCGGGGAACATGAGCGCCATGAGGTAGCCGACGCTCAGGCTCGTGCCCATGAGCTCGCTGTTGGCGCGGCCGAAGCGCTGCCGCTCGCTGGGCTGACGGTTGAAGGCGCGGATGACCCGCACACCGGAGATCTGCTCCCGCATGACGAGGTTGATCCGGTCGATGCGACCCTGGATGAGCTTGAACAGCGGCCCCATGCGCAGCGCGATGACGACGATGAGTCCGAGCAGCACCGGGACGACGACGAGCAGCAGTGCCGACAGTCCGACGTCCTGGCGCAGCGCCATCACCACACCGCCGACCATCATGATCGGCGCCATGACGATGACGGTGAAGGTCATGAGGGTGACCATCTGGACCTGCTGGACGTCGTTGGTCGAGCGGGTGATGAGCGACGGCGCACCGAAGCGGCCGGCCTCGGCCACCGAGAAGCGCTGCACCCGGGTGAAGACGGCGCGGCGCAGGTCGCGGCCCACGCTCGTGGCGGCGCGCGCACCGAGGTAGACCGCGCTCACCGCGCAGGCGACCTGGACGGCGCTGATGAGGAGCATGAGCGCACCCACCCGCATGATGTAGCCGGTGTCCCCCACGACGACGCCCTTGTCGATGATGTCGGCGTTGAGGCTGGGCAGCGACAGCGCGGCGAGCGTCTGGACGAACTGGAGCAGCACGACCACCACGACGTCGCGGCGGTACGGGCGCAGGTGGCGCCGCAGCAGGGTCAGGAGCATGTCAGCCTTTCACTTCGCCACCGGTGGGGGCGGCTCCGAGAAGGGTAAGACGGACCACCGACATCCCCCGACCGATTTCGCTCAGGGCAGGCCCGGACGGCGTCGCCGGGCGGCTGAACCGGCCTGCCTTGCGTCGTCCTTTCTCCTCCTGCATGACCGCCGGAAAGGGCGCCCCATGATCGAGAAGTGCGACCCAAGGTGAGGGGGTGGGCGCGGGCGGGGCGCGGGGCGCGGGGGCGAGGACGACGGCGGCGCACCGCCCGCGAGGGGGTGGTCCGCCGCCGTCGTCGCTGGCTACTGCTGGGGCCAGTCGGGGTCCTGCTCGGGCTGTGCCGTGGTGGGCGGGCCGGCCGTGGGGCCGGGCTGGTTCGCGCTCGGCGGCGGCGGCTGGCGGTGCGAGCCCGGCGCGGGCGGCGGAGGCGTGGGCGCTCCCGCGGGCGGGGCGAAGCGGGACTGGTCCGCGGCGCGGCGTCCACCGGCCCGCGGCTCGTCCTCCGCCGGCCGCTGGCCGCGCTCGGCGGAGTCGGAGAAGGGACGGCCGGAGCGCTCCCCGGCGGCGTTCGCCTCCGAGGTGGCCTGCTGGGCCTCGCTGCGGGCCTGGGCCAGCGCCTCGTCCGGGTCCTGCAGGCTCGCAGCGGCCAGGCCGGCCGCCATGGAGCTGCCGTGGGGCCCGAAGTCGACCTCGGGCGTCGGGCCCGAGTCGTCGTCGTCGGGACCGCCGACCGGCCCGCCGCCACCGAAGCCCTTGGAGATGGCGCCGAGCGCCGCGGTGAACTCGGTGGGGATGACGAAGAACTTGCTCGACTCCTTGTTTGCCAGCTCCGGCAGCATCTGCAGGTATTGGTAGGCGAGGAGCTTGGAGTCGGGCTTGCCCCGGTGGATGGCGTCGAAGACCTGGAGGATCGCGCGGGACTCACCCTGCGCCCGGAGGATCGCGGACTGCGCCTGGCCCTCGGCCCGCAGGATCGAGGACTGCTTCTCGCCCTCGGCGGTGAGGATCTGGGACTGCTTGACGCCCTCGGCGGTGAGGATGGCGGCGCGGCGGTCCCGCTCGGCGCGCATCTGCTGTTCCATCGCGCCCTGGATGCTCTGCGGCGGGTCGATCGACTTGAGCTCGACCCGGTTGACGCGGATGCCCCAGCGGCCGGTGGCCTCGTCGAGCACCCCGCGCAGCTGGCCGTTGATCTGGTCGCGGCTGGTGAGCGTCTGCTCCAGGTCCATCGAGCCGATGACGTTGCGCAGCGTCGTCACCGTCAGCTGCTCGATACCGGTGATGTAGTTGGCGATCTCGTAGGTCGCGGCCTTGGGGTCGGTGACCTGGAAGTAGATGACGGTGTCGATCGACACGACGAGGTTGTCGGAGGTGATGACCGGCTGCGGCGGGAAGGAGACCACCTGCTCACGCAGGTCGACGCCGGCGCGGACGCGGTCGACGAAGGGGATGAGGAAGTGCAGTCCCGCGTACATCACGGTGTTGAACTTGCCCAGCCGCTCGACGATGAGCGCCACGGCCTGCGGCACGATCCGCACCGCCCGCCAGATCGCGATGATGACGAAGAGGGCGAGCAGGACGAGCACGACGGTGAGCACGAGGCCCCCGGTGTTGTCGTTCACATGGCTCCTTCGGGGTAGGTGACGGGCAGGGGCGCGACGACGGCGGTCGCCCCGTCGATCCGGACCACCTGGACGGTGGTCCCGGTGGGCAGCAGGCTGCCGGGCTCGGCAGCGCGGGCCGTCCACACCTCTCCGGCGAGCTTGACGCGCCCGGCCCGGTCGGTGACGTCGACGAGGACCTCGGCGCTGCGGCCCACGTGCGCCGCGACGTTGGTCAGCGTGTCAGGGGTGGAGCGCTTGAGGTAGCCCAGCGCCCACGGGCGCACGACGGCCAGGAACACCACGGAGACGACGGCGAAGGTGAGGATCTGCGCCCACAGCGGCGCTCCGAGCATCGCGACGCCACCAGCCGCCAACGCACCGCCGGCGAACATGAGGAAGATGAGGTCGACGGTGAGCATCTCGACCACACCGAGGACGAGTGCTCCGCCCAGCCACCACAACCACGCCATCGTCGTCCCTCCTCCGCCCCGATCCTAGCGACCGCGTCCGGCCGCGCGGGCGGTCCAGCGCCCGCGGTGCCGCTCGACCTCGAGGTCGAGGCCGAAGGCGCGCGACAGGTGCTGAGGGGTGAGGACCTCCTCGAGCGGGCCGGCTGCCTCGACGCGCCCCTCTCGCAGCAGCAGCCCGTGGGTGAAGCCCTCGGGGATCTCCTCGACGTGGTGGGTGACGAGGACGATGACGGGCGAGCGGTGGTCGCCGGCGATCTCGGCGAGGGCGGCCATGAGCTCCTCGCGGCCCCCGAGGTCCAGGCCCGCGGCCGGCTCGTCGAGGAGGAGCAGCTCGGGGTCGGCCATGAGCGCGCGGGCAATCTGGACGCGCTTGCGCTCCCCCTCGCTGAGGGTGCCGAACTTCCGGTCGGTGAGCTGCTCCACCCCGAAGGCGGCGAGCAGGTCCCGGGCGCGGGCGGTGTCGTAGTCGTCGTAGGACTCGCGCCAGCGGCCGGTGACGCCGTAGGAGGCGGTGAGCACGACGTCGAGGACGCGCTCGCCGCCGGGGATGCGATCGGCGAGGGCGGCCGAGGCCAGCCCGATCCGGGTGCGCAGCTCGGAGGTGTCGACCGCACCGAGCCGGTCCCCGAGGACGCGGACCGTGCCCTCGCTGGGGAAGAGGCGACCGGCGGCCATCTGAAGCACGGTCGTCTTGCCGGCGCCGTTCGGGCCCAGCACCACCCAGCGCTCGCCGTCGTCCACCGACCAGCCCACGCCGTCGAGGATCGTCTTCGACCCGCGTCGCAGGGTCACGTCGGCAAGCTCCAGCACATCGCTCATGGACCGACCCTATCCGTCACCAGGCCCGCGAGCCGTCTACGGTGGGGGCGTGCCCGAACTCGTTCTCCCTCATGCCGTGCTCGGGGCGCTGTGGCTCCCGTCCGTCGTCGCCGCCGGTCCGTCCGGGAGCGGCGAGGGGAGCGACGTCGTCGATGCCGCCCTGCGTGCCGTCGCCGGGGACGAGACGCACGTCGTCCTCCGTCCCGACGGCGAGGTCCGCTCGCTGCGCCAGATGGCCGGACGTCTCGTGGGCGATGAGCTGACCGACGTCGGGGCCGTGCTGCCCGCGCCCGGGCACGTCGCCGGCCTGCCGGGCGTGGCTCTCCTCGACGCCGTCGACGCCGGCCAGTGCCTGCTCATCCGTTCCGAGGGCGGCTCGTGGGCCGTCGTCCCGCAGGTCGAGTCCTTCGGCAGCGAGCTGGAGCCTGGCACCCTCGTGCGCTGGGTGCTCCACCCCTTCCCCTTCGCCGAGCGTCCCGTCCCCACGCTGCTTGGGCTGGCCGGCTCGCTGCGGCAGGCGCGCCAGGAGATCGTCCGGGCGCTCGTGACGGCCGGGGACGCGCTCGAGCAGCTCGACCTCGCCGGCTGGCGGCCCGACGTGGCCCGCGAGGCGGCGCACCTGCTGCGGGAGGACGTCTCCAGCGACCTTCTGCCCCCGGGCCTGGAGCCGGCCCGGGTGGAGGTGCTCACGCGCGCGGCGCGGCTGCTCGCCGTCGTCCAGCTCGCGCTCGAGGACGACGGCGGTGCGGTCGTGGCCCGGCAGGGTGCGGCGCGCGCGGAGGTGCTGCGGGGTCTCGAGCACACCGCCCGCCGGGCGTTGGCCGCCGCGAGCGTCAGCCACGTCTCCGGCGGTGTCTCCCGCTCCCGCTGAGGCCGACCCCGTCAGGAGCCGGCGAGGACCTGCTCGTAGAACGCCATCGTGCGGTCGGCGATCGACTCCCAGGAGAAGTGCTCCTCGGCGCGGCGACGACCGGCGGCGCCCATCTCGGCGGCACGGGTCCCATCGGCGACGACGGCGGTGAGCGCGGCGGCGAGGTCGGCCTCGAAGCGCGCGGGGTCCACCGGCGTGCCGGTCCCATCCGTCACCTGGTCGATGGGGACGAGGGTGCCGGTGACGCCGTCGTCGACGACCTCGGGGATCCCGCCGGTGGCCGAGCCGACGACGGGCAGCCCCACCGCCATCGCCTCGAGGTTGACGATGCCGAGCGGCTCGTAGACCGAGGGGCACACGAAGACGGTGCAGGCGGTGAGCACGGCGATGAGATCGGCGCGGGAGAGCATCTGCTCGATCCACACGACTCCGCCGCGGGTGGCCTTGAGCTCCTCGACGCCGGCCTGGACCTCGGCCATGAGCGCCGGGGTGTCCGGGGCGCCGGCGCACAGGACGAGCTGGACGTCCTCAGGCAGCGCCCGGGCCGCGCGCAGCAGGTGAGGCAGCCCCTTCTGCCGGGTGATGCGCCCGACGAAGACGACGGCGGGGCGCGTCGGGTCGATGCCGTGCGAGCGGGCCACCTGCTCGGCGCGCTCGGACTCCTCCCCGGCGGGACGCTGCCAGCCGGCGAGGTCGATGCCGTTGTGGATGACGGTGACCTTGTCCGGGTCGACGGTGGGGTAGCTGCGCAGGATGTCGTCGCGCATGCCGCCGCTCACCGCGACGACGCCCGCGGCGCCCTCGTAGGCGGTGCGCTCGGCCCAGGAGGACAGCGCGTAGCCGCCACCGAGCTGCTCGGCCTTCCACGGCCGCAGCGGCTCCAGGGAGTGGGCGGACAGGACGTGGGGGACGTCGTGGAGCAGCCCGCCGAGGTGGCCCGCGAGGTTCGCGTACCAGGTGTGGGAGTGGACGATGTCGGTGCCGCGGACGGCGTCGGCCATCGCGAGGTCGACGCCGAAGGTCTGCAGGGCGGCGTTCGTGCCCGCGAGCTCCGCGACGGCGGAGTAGCCGCGCACGCCCTCCTCCCCCTCCCGAGGGCCGTCGAAGCAGTGGACCCGGACGTCCGCGCGACTGCGCAGCACCCGGGCGAGCTCGGCGACGTGGACGCCCGCACCGCCGTACACATGGGGCGGGTACTCCCTGGTAAGCATGTCGACACGCATGCTGGACCCTCCTTCGGGACCGACGATTAGCCTGCAGGACCATCTAAGCAGCCCTAGAGTCAGCCACATGTCACCTCGGCGCACCCATCAGCCCAGAGTCCTCGCCATCGTGCTCGCCGGCGGCGAGGGAAAACGGCTCATGCCGCTCACCGAGGAGCGCGCCAAGCCGGCGGTCCCCTTCGGTGGGATCTACCGGCTCATCGACTTCGCACTGTCGAACATCGTCAACTCCGGCTACCTGCGCGTCGTCGTGCTCACGCAGTACAAGTCCCACAGCCTGGACCGCCACATCGCCAAGACGTGGCGCCTGTCCACGCACCTGGGCAACTACGTCGCGCCCGTCCCCGCACAGCAGCGGATCGGCAAGCACTGGTTCCTCGGCAGCGCCGACGCCGTCTACCAGTCGCTCAACCTCATCGACGACGAGCAGCCCGACATCGTCGTCATCGTCGGCGCGGACAACATCTACCGCATGGACTTCTCCCAGATGGTCGACCAGCACATCGACTCGGGCGCCGCGATGACCGTCGCCGGGATCCGGCAGCCGATCACGCTGGCCGACCAGCTCGGCGTCATCGACGTCGACCCTGCCGACCCCAAGCGCATCCGCGCGTTCCTCGAGAAGCCCGCAAAGGCGCAGGGCCTGCCCGACGCCCCCGACGAGGTGCTCGCCTCCATGGGCAACTACGTCCTGACGACCGACGCGCTCATCGAGGCGCTGCGCGTGGACGCCGAGGACTCCGACTCCAAGCACGACATGGGCGGCAGCCTCGTGCCGTGGTTCGTCGACCGCGGCCAGGCCGGCGTCTACGACTTCAAGGACAACGAGGTGCCCGGCGCCTCCGACCGGGACCGCGGCTACTGGCGCGACGTCGGCACGATCGACGCCTACTACGACTCCCACCAGGACCTCATCTCGGTGTCCCCGGTCTTCAACCTCTACAACCAGGAGTGGCCGCTGTTCACCGGCGTGCCCAGCCTGCCACCCGCGAAGTTCGTCTACGGCCACCGCGAGCGGTTGGGCCACGCGCTGGACTCGCTCGTCTCCCCCGGCGTCATCGTCTCCGGCGGTGAGGTGGTGGGCTCGGTCATCTCCCCGAACACGAAGATCAACTCGTGGTCCTCGGTGCGGGACTCGGTGGTCTTCGACAACGTCGACATCGGCCGCAACGCGGTCGTCGAGCGGGCGATCATCGACAAGAACGTCCGCATCGCCGACGGCGCGCACGTGGGCGTGGACCCCGAGCACGACATGGAGCGCGGCTTCGTCGTGACGGAGTCCGGCATCACCGTCGTCCCGAAGGGCGCCACGGTCCGGCGCTGACCCGGGGCCCGGCGCCGCTCCTCCGCTGCCGCTTGCGTCGCCCTTTCCGATCATCAGACGCACTTCCCGGCGCCCGCGGATGAATGGAAAGGGCGACCCGTCGCCGGGCCCCCGTAACCTGGCCCGGTGATCCGCATCGGCCTCGTCTCCGCCCGCCCGGTCCCCCCCGCGCTCCTCGACCACGCGCGCGAGCTGCTCTCCGCCGTCGCCGCCGACGTCGCCACCTCCGACACCTCCCGGCCGGGCTGGTCCGGGGTGTCCGTGGCGGGCGTGGCGCGTCCTGGTGCGGCCGCGAACGTCGACCTCGCACTCACGGCCGAGCTGCGCGGCCCGGCCACGGCGCTCGGGGTGAACGTCGCGGTGACCGCCGGTCCGCTCGCCGCCGACGGCGTGGGCCTGCTCGTCATGGACGTCGACTCCACCCTCATCACCGCCGAGGTCATCGAGCTGCTCGCCGAGCACGCCGGCACCCGCGAGCAGGTGGCCGAGGTGACCGAGCGCGCGATGCGCGGGGAGCTCGACTTCGCCGCGAGCCTGCGCGAGCGGGTCGCGACCCTGGCCGGGCTGGACGCCGGCGTGGTGGATACGGTGCGCGCCGCCGTCGAGCTGTCCGCCGGCGCCCGCGAGCTCGTCGCCGCGGTGCACGAGCGCGGCGGGAAGGTCGCCCTCGTCTCCGGCGGCTTCCTCGAGGTGGTGGGGCCGATCGCCGAGGAGCTGGGCATCGACCACCTCACCGCGAACCGGCTCGAGGTGGAGGACGGGCGGCTCACCGGACGCACGGCCGGGCCGGTCGTCGACCGCGCCGCCAAGGAGCGCCACCTGCGGGCGTGGGCCGCCGAGGACGGCGTGCCGCTGGAGCGGGTGGTGGCCGTGGGCGACGGCGCCAACGACCTCGACATGCTCGGCGCCGCCGGGCTGGGCGTGGCCTACTGCGCCAAGCCGGTGGTCCAGGAGCAGGCCCGTGCCGCCGTCACCTTCCCGCGCCTGGACGCGGTGCTCGGCCTCCTCGGCGGCTGAGCTCGATCGAGCCCGCCCGCGCCCTCAGGGCGTCCGCCGCCGCAGCGTGACGGCGCCGAGCACGAGGACACCGGCGATGACTCCGGCCAGGACCCCGACCTCCAGCCACAGGTCGGGGCGCGGCCGGCTGGAGATCTTGCCCATCGCGTCGACGGCGTAGGACAGCGGAAGGACGTTCGACACGTACTCCAGCGCGCGCGGCAGCTCGCCGCGGGGCACGAGCAGCCCGCACAGGAGGAACTGCGGCAGGATGACCGCCGGCATGAACTGCACCGCCTGGAACTCCGTGTGCGCGAAGGCCGAGACGAACAGACCGAGCGCGACGCCGAGCACGGCACCGAGCACCGCCAGGCCGATGAGGCCCCACCACGGCCCGGCGATCTCCAGGCCGAGCGGCCCGAGCGCCACCCCGGTGGTGACGAGCCCCTGGACGACGGCGACGAGCCCGAAGGCCAGCGCGTAGCCGAGGATGAGGGACAGCTTGCTCGTCGGCAGCGTGAGCAGGCGCTCCAACGTGCCCGAGCGCCGCTCCCGCAGTGTCGTCACCGAGGTGATGAGGAACATGATGATGACCGGGAACAGCGCGAGCAACGCGGGCCCGATGCGCTGGAAGACCGGCCCGCCGTCGTAGACCCACCACAGCAGGGTCATGAGGGCGCCGGGGACGACGACGATCATCGCGATGGTCCGTGGGTCGTGCCGCAGCTGCTGCAGCACCCGGACGGCGGTGGCGGTCATGGCACGCCCTCCCCGGTGACGAGGGCGAGGAAGGCACCCTCCGTCGTCGTCCGTCCCGTCTGCTCGAGGAGCGCCTCCGGGGTGGCCTGGGCGAGGACGCGGCCGGTGCGCAGCAGGACGAGCTCGTCGCAGCGCGTGGCCTCGTCCATGACGTGAGAGGAGACGAGGAGCGTGGTGCCTCCGGCGGCGAGGCCGCGGAACATCGTCCACAGCGACTCGCGCAGCACGGGGTCGAGCCCGACGGTCGGCTCGTCCAGCACGAGCAGCTCAGGACGCCCGAGCAGCGCGGCGCCCAGCGAGACCCTGGACAGCTCGCCGCCCGACAGCGTGCGGACCGGCTGGTCCCGCCGCCCCGCGAGGTCGACGTCGCCGAGCACCTCCTCGACGCGGTCACGCCCCACGCCGAGGATGCGGGCGAAGTACCGGAAATTCTCACCGACGGTGAGGTCCTCGTACACGCTGGGCGACTGGGACACGTACCCCACCCGGCGGCGCAGCCCCCGGCTCCCGGCGGGCTCCCCGAGCACCTGCACCGTCCCACGGTGCACGAGCTGGACCCCGAGGATCGCCCGGAGCAGGGTGGTCTTGCCCGACCCGGACGGACCGAGCAGCCCGGTCACGCGCCCCGGCGCCACCCGCAGGTCGACGCCGTCGAGCGCCGTCGTCCGCGCACGTCGCACGTGCAGACCGTCGGTGAGGACCGCTGGACGCGTTCGGTCCACCGCTCCTACGCCTGCCACGCCGGCCATGGCCCCACCGTAGCGAGGCGAGCTTTGCACCGACAGGGACCGCCCGGGCGGCCCGAGGACCTCAGAGCTCGGGACGCACGATGGTGACGAGGCGGGCGGTCGAGCGGTCGAGCTCGGCCCAGGGCACCGGCACCTCGAGGACCGCGGCGTTGGCGGTGCTCATCCCGAGGGACACCATCTCCGCCAGCGTGCTGCGCTCCCCGTCGAGCAGGTGCGCGAGGGAGGACATCGTCGGCTCGTGGCCGACCACGAGGACGCGCCGGACGTCCTCCGGCAGCTCGGCGAGGACGGCCAGGAGGTCACGCGGCCCGGCCTCGTACAGCTCGTCCCGGACGTCGGCCGCGGGAGCGCCGTCCCAGCCGGACGCGACGATCTTGTAGGTCTCGGTGGTCCGCAGCGCGCTCGACACGAGCGCCCGGTCCAACCCGCCCACCTGGGCGGCAAGGATCGGCCCGAGCGAGGCCCCCTGCCGCCGGCCGTGCGCGGACAGCGGCCGCTGCTCGTCGCCCAGGCCGTTCTCCGGCTCGGCCTGGGCGTGACGCAGCAGCACGAGGGTGCGAGGCGCCACCTACTGACCCATCGCGTGGACGCCGCCGTCGACGTGGACGATCTCCGCCGTCGTCGCCGGGAACCAGTCCGAGCACAGGGCCACCACGGCGCGGGCGGCCGGCTCGGCGTCCTTGACGTCCCAGCCGAGCGGCGCGCGCTCGGCCCAGACGCTCTCCATCTGCTCGAAGCCCGGGATGGAGGTGGCGGCCGTCGTGCGGATCGGGCCGGCGGAGACGAGGTTGACGCGGATGCCCTCGGGGCCGAGGTCACGGGCCAGGTAACGCGCGGTGGACTCGAAGGCGGCCTTCGCGACGCCCATCCAGTCGTAGACCGGCCAGGCGAAGGAGGCGTCGAAGGTGAGCCCGACGATCCCGGCGCCCGTGGTGAGCAGCGGCTGGGTGGCCACGGCGAGCGACTTGAGCGAGAAGGCCGAGACCTCCATCGCGGTGGCGACGTCGGCCCACTCCCCCGCGAGGAAGTTGCCGCCCATGACGGCCTGCGGCGCGAAGCCGATCGAGTGGACCACGCCGTCGAGGTGGTCGGTGTGCTCACGCACGCGGTCGGCGAGGGCGGTGAGGTCCTCGGGGTTGGTCACGTCCAGCTCCACGACGGGCGCCTCGACCGGCAGCCGCCGGGCGGTGACCTGCGTGAGACGCAGCTGGCGCCCGAAGGAGGTGAGGATGACCGTGGCGCCCTCCTCCTGCGCGAGGCGCGCCACGTGGAAGGCGATCGAGTTGTCCTTGAGGACGCCGGTGACCAGGAGGGTCTTGCCGTCGAGAAGTCCCATTGCTGTCTCCTGTCGCGAAGGTGAGGTCAGTGGCCCATGCCGAGTCCGCCGTCGACGGGGATGACGGCCCCGGTGACGTAGGCGGCGGCGGGCGAGGCGAGGTACTGGACGGCGCCGACGATGTCGGAGACGTCCCCGAAGCGGCCGGCCGGGATCGCGGTGCGCAGCTTGTCCTGCTGCGCGTCCGGCAGCGCGCGGGTCATGTCGGTGTCGATGAAGCCGGGGGCGATGACGTTGGCGGTGATCCCGCGGGAGCCGAGCTCGCGCGTGATGGACCGCGCCATGCCGATGAGGCCGGACTTGGTGGCGGAGTAGTTGACCTGCCCGGCGTTGCCGTACATGCCGACGACGGAGCCCATGAGGATGATGCGGCCACCGCGCTTGCGGATCATGCCCTTGGACACGCGTCGCACGCAGCGGAAGACGCCGGTGAGGTTGACGTCGAGGACCTCCTCGAACTCCTCGTCGCTCATCCGCATGAGGAGCTGGTCGCGGGTCATGCCGGCGTTGGCGACGAGCACCTCGACGGGCCCGTGAGCCGTCTCGATCTCCCCGATCGCGGCGTCGACGGCGGCGGTGTCGCGCATGTCACCGCGGACACCGAGGACGCCCTCGGGCAGCTCCCCACCGCGGTGGATCGTCGCCACCCTGTCCCCCGCCGCGACGAAGGCCTCGGCGACGGCACGGCCGATCCCCCGGCTCGCGCCGGTGACGAGCACG
Source organism: Georgenia satyanarayanai (assembly GCF_023715365.1). Lineage (GTDB taxonomy): Bacteria > Actinomycetota > Actinomycetes > Actinomycetales > Actinomycetaceae > Oceanitalea > Oceanitalea satyanarayanai_B. The sequence goes on along the minus strand of NZ_JAMBNZ010000012.1, from coordinate 26,332 downwards.
CTGCGTGCGTCGGTGTCGTTCACGTTCTCCTCCTGTGATGTTCGTCCGGTGGAACGGTATCCGACGGCAGCCGCCACGCGCGGGAGGCGTCCGGGAACTACCCTTGCTCAGTGAGCAGGAGACAGCGTGTTCACGCGATCACCTCGGTGGGGCGACCGCTGAGCGAGGACGTCCACGACCGGGCCGTGCGCTACGTCATCTCGATGGCCATCCGCTCCGCGTGCCTCGTGGGGATCCTCTTCACCGACGGCTGGCTGCGCTGGGTCATGGTCGCCGGCGCGGTCCTCCTGCCGTACTTCGCCGTCGTCCTGGCCAACGCGGGCAAGGAGCGCCCCGCCGCAGCGGATACGCTGATGGAGCTCCAGCTCCCCGAGATCGAGGCGCCTCCCTCCGGGCAGCGCCCGACCTACCCGCCCATCGACCTGAGAGGTGGCTACCTGAGGTGACCACGTCGGCCGACGAGTCCGCGCCCGCCGAGCAGGTCTGCAGTGCCAAGGGCTGCCGTCAGACCGCCGCGTGGGGCCTGCTGTGGAACAACCCCCGGCTGCACACCGAGGAGCGCCGCAAGACGTGGCTCGCCTGCGAGGAGCACCGCACGCACCTGGAGACCTTCCTCGGGTCGCGCTCGTTCCTGCGTGAGGTCGTGCCGGTCCGCGACCTATGAGCCGCTACGGGTTCCTGCTCTCCCGCCGGTGGCTCGGCCTCGCCGTCATCTTCCTCGTCATCGCGGTGGCCTGCGTCTTCCTCGGTGCGTGGCAGTGGAGCCGGCACGAGGACCGGTCGGCCGCCAACGCCCTTGTCAACGGCAACTACGACAGCGCCCCGCAGCCCATCGAGGACGTCGTCTCGGACGCCGTGCCGGCCGGCCTCGTGTGGCGCAGCGTCGTCGTCGAGGGGAGCTACACCGGTGAGCAGGTGGTCGTGCGCAACCGTCCCGTCGACGGCGCCGCGGCCGCGCGCGTCCTCGCGGTCCTCGAGGTGCACGAGGAGGACGACGACGGCGGCCGGCTCGTCGTCGTCGACCGCGGGTGGGTGCCGCTCGGGGAGGGCGAGCCTCAGCTTCCCGACTACCCCACCGGTGAGGTGACCCTCGCGGGGCGCCTGCGCGCGGCCGAGGGCACCGACGAGCGGACGGCGCCGGCCGGCCAGGTGTACCGGATCGAGCCGGACACGGTGGCCGAGGCGGCCGGCGTCGAGGGCGGTGAGCTGTTCGACGGCTATCTCATGGCCACCGCCGAGGACGGCGCGCCGGCCACGGGCCTGGAGCCCTTCCCGCGCCCCGACACGAGCCCGGGCAACCACCTGTCCTACGCCTTCCAGTGGTGGGTCTTCGCGCTCGGCGCGGTCGTCGGCTACGTCGTCCTCGCGCGCCGGGAGGCGAAGGAGCTCGGGGGCGTGCCGGAGCGTGCTGCCGGGCCTGCGCGGACCCCGCGGCGCCGCACGGACGCCGACGAGGAGGACGCTCTCATCGACGCCCAGCTCCAGGACCAGTAGCCCGCCCCACGTCGCCGAGCGCTGAGTTGTTACCCCCGGGTACGCCGCTGCGAACCGCCGGGGCTCAGGCCAGGGCGATGAGCTCGCGGTAGGAGTCGTTCCACATGTCCTCGTCGCCGTCGGGCAGGAGGAGCACGCGGTCCGGTTCGAGCGCCTCGACGGCGCCCTCGTCGTGGGTGACGAGGACGACGGCGCCGGTGAAGGTCCGCAGCGCGCCGAGGATCTCCTCACGGGACGCGGGGTCGAGGTTGTTCGTCGGCTCGTCAAGGAGCAGCACGTTCGCCGAGGACACGACGAGCACGGCCAGCGCGAGGCGCGTCTTCTCCCCGCCGGACAGCACCTTGGCGGGCTTCTCGGCGTCGTCCCCCGAGAAGAGGAAGGAGCCGAGGACCGAGCGCACCTGGGTGTCGGTGAGGTCCGGCGCGGCGGAACGCAGGTTCTCCACGACGGTCCGCTCGACGTCGAGAGTCTCGTGCTCCTGGGCGTAGTAGCCGACCTTGAGCCCGTGGCCCGGGATCACCTCGCCGGTGTCCGGCTCCTCCACCCCGCCGAGCATGCGCAGCAGCGTCGTCTTGCCGGCGCCGTTGAGGCCGAGGACGACAACCTTCGCACCGCGGTCGATGGCGAGGTTGACGTCGGTGAAGACCTCGAGGGAGCCGTAGGACTTGGACAGGCCCTCCGCGGTGAGCGGGACCCGGCCGCAGGGGGCGGGGTCGGGGAAGCGCAGGGCCGCGACCTTGTCGGCGCGACGCGTCTCCTCCAGCCCGGCAACCATCCGCTCGGCCCGCCGGATCATGTTCTGGGCCGCGACGGCCTTGGTGGCCTTGGCGCGCATCTTGTCGGCCTGGGCGAGGAGCACCGAGGCCTTCTTTTCGGCGTTCTGGCGCTCCTTGCGACGGCGGCGCTCGTCCTGCTCGCGCTGCTTGAGGTAGGCGTCCCAGCCGAGGTTGTAGACGTCCAGCTCGCCGCGGTTGGCGTCGAGGTGGAAGACGGTGTTGACGGTCGCGCGCAGCAGCTCGACGTCGTGGGAGATGACGATGAGGCCGCCGGAGAAGGTGGAGAGGTACTCGCGCAGCCACACGATCGAGTCGTGGTCGAGGTGGTTGGTCGGCTCGTCGAGCAGGAGCGTGTCGGCGCCGGAGAAGAGGATGCGGGCGAGCTCGACCCGGCGGCGCTGGCCACCGGACAGGGTGTGGAGCGGCTGGTCCAGGACCCGGGTGGGCAGGCCGAGGTTGGAGGTGAAGCGCGCGGCCTCGGACTCCGCGGCCCAGCCGCCCTGGGCGTCGAACTCGGCGTCGAGGCGGGAGTAGCGCTCCATCGCCTTGGCCTGCGCGTCACCGGTCTTGGTGCCCATGTCCGCCTCGGCCTTGCGGATGCGGCGCAGGATGCCGTCGATCCCGCGGGCGGAGAAGACGCGGTCCCGGGCGAGGACGTCCATGTCTCCGGTGCGCGGGTCCTGCGGGAGGTAGCCGATCTCGCCGGTGCGGGTGATCGTGCCGGTGTGTTGGACGACACCGGACGTCGCGTCTTCCCCGGCCAGCAACTTGGTGAGGGTCGTCTTGCCGGCGCCGTTGCGCCCGACCAGCCCGATCCGCATCCCGGCGTCGACACGGAAGGTCGCCTCGTGGAGCAGCTCGCGTGCGCCGATGCGCATCGAGACGTCGTGGGCGGTGATCACAGGCAGACCTCAAAGCATGGTGGGGTGTGGGGTGCCGACGGCGGGGCCGCTAGGCGCCGTCCAGTCTACGGCCGCCCCGCCAGTCCTTTCCCGGGAGATGCGTCTCAGGGCGTGGCGACGGCGAAGGTGTCGCAGGCCTGGAGTGTGCCCCGCTCGTAGCCGGTGGTGAACCAGCGGGTGCGCTGCTCGGCGGAGCCGTGGGTCCAGGTGTGCGGCTCGACGTCCCGGCCGCTCGTCTCCTGGATGCGGTCGTCGCCGACGGCGGCCGCGGCCTCGAGGGCGGATGTCACCTCGTCGCGGGTGGGCTGCTGGAGGAAGGTCTCACCGGAGTCGGGGTCGACCGTGCCGGCCGCCTGCCCGACGAACATCCCGGCGTAGCAGTCTGCCTGGAGCTCGGTGCGCACGGCGTCGCCAGTGGGCCCGGTGTCGGTGCGGTCGGCCGCGTCCATGATGCCCAGGGCGTGCTGGGCGTGGTGACCCCACTCGTGGGCGACGATGTAGATCTGCGCCAGCGGCGCGTTGCGCGCGCCGAGCTGGGTCTCGAGCTGGTCGAAGAAGCCGAGGTCGAGGTAGACCGAGGAGTCGGCCGGGCAGTAGAAGGGTCCCACGGCGGCGGTGGCCGAGCCGCAGCCGGTCCCGACCGAGCCGGTGAAGATCTCGAAGCCCGGCATGGCGTACTGCTCCCCCACCTCCGCCATGGCACCGTCCCAGTAGATGTCCAGGGCGTCCGCGGTGAGCACCATGCGGCACTCGGTGTGCTCGTTGGCGTCCGCGCCGGTCTGGCAGTGGCTGAGGTCCACACCCGCGCCGCTGCTGCCCGTGTCTGTGCCACCCCCGCCGAGCAGGCCCGCGGGGTCTTGTCCCGTGAGCAGCATGATCGCCAGGACGAGCAGCAGCCCGCCCCCGCCGACCCCGCCGCCGATCGCCATGCCGCGCCGCCCGCCACCGGACGTGCGGACCCGCCGTGAGTCCGCCCGGACTCCTTCGTTGAACGTCATGACTCGATCTTGCGACGAGAGCTCGCGCCGTGCGCGCGGTGAGCTCCCCGGTTCACCCCACCCGAGGCCGTGCGAACAGGGGAGGTCGGAGGAGAACCGGGGAGGTCAGCGCCGGGTACGTGCGCCGGCGCACCGAGAGCCGGATTCCTCGGCGGAGGAATCCGGCTCTCGGCGGCACGTGCGAAGGCTCAGACGTTGAAGCCGAGGGCGCGCAGCTGCTCGCGGCCGTCCGGCGTGATCTTCTCCGGGCCCCACGGCGGCATCCAGACCCAGTTGATCCGCATCTCGTTGACCAGGCCGTCCAGCGCCTGGTGGGACTGGTCCTCGATGACGTCGGTGAGCGGGCAGGCCGCAGAGGTGAGCGTCATGTCGATGACCGCGTTGTTGTGCTGGTCCACGGTGACGCCGTAGACGAGGCCGAGGTCGACGACGTTGATGCCGAGCTCGGGGTCGATGACGTCCCTCATCGCCTCCTCGACGTCCGCAGCGGTCGTGGGGGACGGGTTGGTCTGGGTGATGTCACTCATCGTTCCTCCTCCTGCGTGCCCGAGGCGGGCGCGCTGGTCAGTGCGTGGGCGAGGGCGTCACGCAGCGCCATCCACCCGAGCAGGGCGCACTTGATGCGCGCCGGGTACTTCGCCACCCCGGTGAACGCGGTCGCGTCCCCCAGCGTGTCCTGCTTCTCCTCCGAGAGCTCGACCCCGCGTCCGTGCATGAGCTCGCGGAAGGTCTCGTTGAGCGTGTCGACCTCGTGGACGGTCCGGCCCAGGACAAGGTCGTTGAGCACCGACAGCGAGGCCTGGGAGATCGAGCAGCCCTGACCGACCCAGCCGATCTCCTCGACCCGGGGGCCGCCGTCGTCGTGCGCGAGACGTACCCGCAAGGTGACCTGGTCCCCGCAGGTGGGGTTCACCTGGAAGGACTCGGCGTCGTACGGAACGAGCTCACCCTCCCCGTGCCGCACGCGCGAGTGGTCGAGGATGACCTGCTGGTAGAGCTGTTCCATCGGGTCAGCCATGATCGACTCCGAAGAAGTGACGCACCTTGCCGAGCTCCTCGACGAAGACGTCGATCTCCTGCTCGGTGGTGTAGATGGACGCGGACGCGCGGGCCGAGGCGTGCACCCCGAGCCGCTGGTGCACCGGCTGGGCGCAGTGGTGGCCCACGCGGACGGCGACGCCCGCGTTGTCGAGCACCTGGCCGACGTCGTGCGGGTGCACGCCGTCGACGGAGAAGGCGACGACGGCGAGCCGGTCACGGGCGTCGGACGGTCCGAGGACCCGCACGCCCGGGACCGTGGAGATGCCCTGGAGCAGCCGCTCGGTGAGCAGCTGCTCGTGCGCGGCGACGGCGTCCATCCCCAGCTCGTCGAGGTAGCCCACGGCGGCGCGCAGGCCGACCGTCTGGGCCACCATCTGGGTGCCGGCCTCGAAGCGTTGCGGGGCGTCGGCGTAGGTGCTGGTCTCCATGGTCACGACCTGCACCATCGACCCGCCGGTGAGCACCGGCGGCATCGCGGCGAGCAGCTCGCGCTTGCCGTAGAGCACCCCCACTCCGGTGGGGCCGAGCATCTTGTGGCCCGAGAACGCGGCGAAGTCCACGTCCAGGGCACGCAGGTCCACCGCGAAGTGGGGCACGCTCTGGCAGGCGTCGAGGACGACGAGAGCGCCGACCGCACGTGCCCGCCCCACGATATCAGCGACCGGGCTCACCGCGCCGGTGACGTTCGAGGCGTGCGTGAAGGCGACCAGCCGCGTGCGCTCACCGATGACGTCGAAGGTCGCCGGGTCGAGCCGGCCGTCGGGCCCCACCGAGATCCACCTCAAGGTCGCGCCGGTGCGGGCGCAGGCCTCCTGCCAGGGCACGAGGTTGGCGTGGTGCTCCGCCTCGGTGACGACGATCTCGTCCCCGGGGCGCAGGGCGAACAACTCCTGCGCCCGGGCCCCGCCCCGGCCGAGGGTGGCGTTGGACATCGCGTAGGCCACGAGGTTGATGCCCTCGGTGGCGTTCTTCGTCCACACGATCTCGTCGGGAGCGACGCCGACGAAGGCCGCCACGGCCGCCCTCGCGTCCTCGTAGGCCTCGGTGGCCTCCTCGGCGAGCTGGTGGGCGCCGCGGTGGACGGCGGCATTGCGTTTCTCGTAGAAGTCCTGCTCGGCGTCCAGGACGCACTGGGGCTTCTGCGAGGTGGCCGCCGAGTCCAGGTAGACCAGCGGCTTCCCGCTGCGGGTCGTCCTGCCCAGGATCGGGAAGTCGGCGCGCACGGCCGCCAACTCGGCCGCGCTCAACGCGCCCGAGCCGGCGGTGACCGGTGCACTCATGAGCGTCCTCTCCAGTGGGCTCAGACCGCGGCCGCGACGTACTTGTCGTAGCCCTCGGACTCGAGCTGGGCGGCCAGCTCAGGGCCACCCTGCTCGGCGATGCGGCCGTTGACGAAGACGTGAACGAAGTGCGGCTTGATGTAGTCCAGCACCCGCGTGTAGTGAGTGATGAGGAGGATGCCGGCGTTGGTGTCGGCCTGGGCGTCATTGACACCCTCGCCGACGATGCGCAGCGCGTCGACGTCCAGGCCCGAGTCCGTCTCATCGAGGATCGCGAAGCGGGGGTGCAGGAGCTTCATCTGCAGGATCTCGTGGCGCTTCTTCTCACCGCCGGAGAAGCCGGTGTTGACGTCGCGCTGAGCGAACTCGGGGTCCATCCGGAGCTTGGCCATGGCGGCGTTGACGTCCTTGACCCAGGTGCGAAGGGCGGGGGCCTCACCCTCGATGGCGGTCTTGGCGGTGCGCAGGAAGTTGGACACCGACACGCCGGCGACCTCGACCGGGTACTGCATGGCGAGGAACAGGCCGGCGCGGGCCCGCTCGTCGACCTCCATCTCCAGGACGTTCTCGCCGTCGAGGTACACCTCGCCGTCGGTCACCTCGTAGTTCGGGTGGCCTGCGATGGCGTAGGCGAGGGTCGACTTGCCGGAGCCGTTGGGGCCCATGATCGCGTGGATCTCGCCACTGTTGATGGTGAGGTCGACGCCCTTGAGGATCGGCTTGGGGCCGTCCTGGGTCCCGACGCTGACGTGGAGGTTCTTGATCTCAAGCTTGGACATTCTCAGGTTCTCTTCCTTGGTCTGGGTCGGGAGTCAGGCGCTGGCGCCGACGGTCACAGCGATGTCGATGAGGACACTGTCGCCCTCGACGGACAGGGCGTAGACGGGCACCGGCTGGGTGGCGGGCAGGCTCAGCGGCTTGCCGCTGCGCAGGTCGAAGCTGGACCCGTGGAGCCAGCACTCGATGGTGGAGCCCTCCACCTCGCCGTCGGAGAGGTTCACCTGCCCGTGGGAGCAGATGTCGGAGATCGCGTGGTACTCACCGGCCTCGTCACGCACGACGGCGACCGGGACGGGACGGCCGTCCGCGTCCTCCAGGTCCACGCGCATCACCTCACCGGGCGCGAGATCACCGGTGTCGCACACGTACTGGCTGCTCATGCGGACACGGCCTCCGTGTGCCGGATCTCCTCCTCGATCGCCTGCGTGAGGCGGTCGGTCACGCTGGGCACCGCGATCTGGTTGATGAGCTCGGCGAAGAAGCCGCTCACCACGAGACGACGGGCCTCGAGCTCGGGGATGCCCCGGGCGCGGAGGTAGAACATCTGCTCGTCGTCGAAGCGGCCGGTGGCGCTGGCGTGGCCCGCGCCCTCGATCTCGCCGGTCTCGATCTCGAGGTTCGGCACGGAGTCCGCGCGTGCGCCCTCGGTGAGCACGAGGTTGCGGTTGAGCTCGTAGGTGTCGGTGCCCTCGGCCGTGGAGCGGATGACGACGTCACCGATCCACACGGCGTGGGCGTCCTTCCCCTGCAGCGCTCCCTTGTAGGTGACCCGGGAGATGCAGTTCGGGGCGACGTGGTCGATGAGGAGGCGGTGCTCCTGGTGCTGCGCCGCGTCGGTGAAGTACAGACCCAGACCCTCGACCTCACCGCCGGGCTCGGCGAGCACGGCGTCGGGGGTGATGCGCACGACGTCGCCGCCCAGGGTGACGACGACGTGGCGCAGCTTGGCGTCCCGCCCGACGCGGGCGCGGTGCGCGGACAGGTGGACGCTGCCCTCGTCCCACTCCTGGAGCGTGACCAGGGTGAGCTGGGCGCCGTCACGCACGTCGACCTCGACGGTCTGGGCGAGCTGGGCCGAGCCCGCGTGGTTGACGACGACGGTGGCCTGGGAGTGCTCCTCCGCCACGATGACCAGGTGGTTGGTCCCCGGCTCGTTGCCGCCCGCACCGGTGATCGTCACCGACGTGGGCTGCTCGGGGGTCTGCTTGGCGCCCACGGTGAGGACGGTCGCCTCGGTGAAGGCGTTCCAGGCAGCGGCGGCCACGCGGTCGACGGGCGCACCGATCCGGCCGAGGCGCTCGTCGTCGCGCCCCACCTGCTCCGACGTCACGCCCGGGGCGGTCTCCACACCGACGGTGGGAGCAGGACCTGCCAGCTCACCGCTGAAGAACTTCTGGAAGCGGTGCGCGGGCGAGAATCGCCACTCCTCCTCCCGGCCCGTGGGCAGGGGGAAGTCGGAGAGCTCGAAGGAGGTGAAACGCTGCCCTGCGGGCTCCGGGCCGGCGTGGCTGTGTGCCCCGTCGGCGACGGCGCGGGAGTGATCGGTCTTCATGGGTTCCTTGTCTGTGGCTGTGGTGGACGGGACGGCGGTGGACATCAGCCGACGGACCCCTCCATCTGCAGCTCGATGAGGCGGTTGAGCTCGAGCGCGTACTCCATCGGCAGCTCTCGGGCGATCGGCTCGATGAAGCCGCGCACGATCATCGCCATGGCCTCGAACTCGGTGAGGCCGCGCTGCATGAGGTAGAACAGCTGGTCCTCGCTCACCTTGGAGACGGTGGCCTCGTGGCCCATCTCGACGTCGTCGACACGGACGTCGACGTACGGGTAGGTGTCGGTGCGCGAGACGGTGTCGACCAGGAGCGCGTCACACAGCACCGTGGACTTGGAGTGCGTGGCGCCCTCGAGCACCTGGACCAGGCCGCGGTAGGAGGAGCGCCCGCCGTTGCGGGACACGGACTTCGACACCACCGAGGAGGAGGTGTTCGGGGCCATGTGGACCATCTTGGCGCCGGTGTCCTGGTGCTGGTTGGCGCCGGCGAAGGCGGCCGAGAGCGTCTCGCCACGGGCGTGCTCGCCCATGAGGTAGATGGCCGGGTACTTCATCGTCACCTTCGAGCCGATGTTGCCGTCAACCCACTCCATGTTGCCGCCGGCCTCGACCGTGGCGCGCTTGGTGACGAGGTTGTACACGTTGGTCGACCAGTTCTGGATCGTCGTGTAGCGGACGCGGGCGTCCTTCTTGACGATGATCTCGACGACCGCGGAGTGCAGCGAGTCGCTCTGGTAGATCGGGGCGGTGCAGCCCTCGACGTAGTGCACGTAGGAGCCCTCGTCGGCGATGATCAGGGTCCGCTCGAACTGGCCCATGTTCTCGGTGTTGATCCGGAAGTAGGCCTGGAGCGGGATCTCGACGTGGACGCCCTTGGGCACGTACACGAAGGAGCCGCCGGACCACACCGCGGTGTTGAGCGCGGCGAACTTGTTGTCACCGGAGGGGATGACGGTCCCGAAGTACTCCTGGAAGATCTCCGGGTGCTCCTTGAGCGCGGTGTCGGTGTCGAGGAAGATGACGCCCTGCTGCTCGAGGTCCTCGCGGATCTGGTGGTAGACGACCTCGGACTCGTACTGGGCCGCGACACCGGCGACGAGACGCTGCTTCTCGGCCTCCGGGATGCCCAGGCGGTCGTAGGTGTTCTTGATGTCCTCGGGCAGGTCCTCCCAGCTGGTGGCCTGCTTCTCGGTCGACCGGACGAAGTACTTGATGTTGTCGAAGTCGATGCCGGAGAGGTCGGCGCCCCAGTTCGGCATCGGCTTCTTGTCGAACAGGCTCAGGGCGCGCATCCGTCGCTTGAGCATCCACTCCGGCTCGTCCTTCAGCTCGGAGATGTTCTGCACGACCTCCTCGCTGATGCCGCGCCGGGCGGTCGCACCGGCGTCGTCCTTGTCGTGCCACCCGAACCGGTAGCTGTTGCCGATCGCATCGATCGTCTCGTCCTGCGTCATCGGGGTGTCGGTCGTGCTCGTCATCAGATTCCTTCCGTGTCGTCACCGTGCGGTGACGGGGTGGTGCTCGGGCGGCCGGTCGGGACGGTCGTGGGGATGTGGGTGGTGCACACGTGCTCGCCGCCGGCAAGCGTAGCCAGGCGCTGGACGTGGACACCGAGCAGGCGCGAGAACGCACGAGTCTCGGCGTCGCAGAGCTGGTGGTAGGACTCGGCGACGGCCAGCACCGGGCAGTTGCCCTGGCACAGCTGGACCGCCAGGCCCCGCGGGCCGACGGAGCGGACCGTCGCGGCGTAGCCGTCCTGGGTGAGGGCACCGGCCAGGGCACGGGCACGGTCGGCGACGTCCTCCCCCGCGGCCTCGACGACGGGCGCGTAGCGCTCCTCGAGGCCGTTGACCCGCTGGTTGGCGAAGTGGTCGACGGCGTCGGGCCCGGCGACGTCGCCGATGAACTGCAGCGCGTGGGCGGCGAGGTCGGAGTAGGCCTGGGACAGGCCGGAGCGGCCGGCGTCGGTAGCGACGTAGTAGCGCGCGGGGCGCCCGCGACGACGCTGGCCGGGGCCGGAGGGCTCGTGGACGACGATGCGCTCGTCACGCTCGAGGGCGGCGATGTGGCGCCGCACGCCGGCGGGGGTGAGGGTGAGGAGGCGGGCGAGCTCGGCGGCGCTGATCGGCCCGTGCTCGACGACGAGACGGAGGACGCGGTCATGCGTCGCAGACTCGACGCTGGTCTCGCTCACGGCTCGCTCCTCCTTCTGTCTGGCGAGTAGGAGGCACACCTGGGGCGTGCCGTCACATTAGGGAACAGTCTCGTTGCCGAAATGCTTCCCGGCAAGCAAGGCATACCTCACTGTGGCCGGTCCCACCCCCTTCGGCGGGCGCCGGAGCGGCCGCAGTCCGCGGTTAGGCTGGGCCGCGTGCTGACGGACTCCCCCGCCCTCCTCGTCGACGGCCTGCGCAAGCGCTACGGCGACCGGGACGTCGTCTCCGGGCTCAGCATGCGGGCCGCCCGCGGGGAGCTCACCGCCGTCCTCGGGCCCAACGGGGCCGGGAAGACGACGACGATCGAGTGCTGCGAGGGCCTGCGCCGCCCCGACGGCGGACGGGTCGAGGTGCTCGGGCTGGACCGCGCACGCCCGGAGAACGCCGCCGAGCTGCGCCACCGGGTGGGCGTCATGCTCCAGGAGGGCGGGCTGCCCATGGCGCCGCAGGCCGGAACCGTGCTCCGGCACGTCGCGAGCCTGCACGACCGCCCCGACGCCGCCGGCCCGCTCCTCGAGCGGCTCGGGCTGACGAAGGTCGCCCGCACCCGGGTGCGGCACCTGTCCGGCGGCCAACGCCAGCGCCTCGCCCTCGCCTGCGCGATCGTCGGGGAGCCCGAGCTCGTCTTCCTCGACGAGCCGACCGCCGGGCTCGACCCGCAGGCGCGTCTGGCCGTGTGGGACCTCGTGCGCGAGCTGCGCGAGTCGGGCACCTCGATGGTCCTCACCACCCACCTCATGTCGGAGGTGGAGGAGCTGGCCGACCACGTCGTCGTCGTCGACCGCGGTGCCACCGTCGCCGCCGGCCGCCCTGCCGAGCTGCGCGGCGCCCCGCAGGTGCGCGTCACTCCCCCGCCCGGGACGCCACCCGCGACGCTCGCGACGGACCTCGCCGCCGAGCTGGCCGGGCACGCCGGGCTGGAGACGTCCACCGAGCAGGGCGACGTCGTCGTCCGCGGTGGGGGTGTGGACGCGGCCACCCTCGCCGTCGTCGCCCGTGCCCTCGCCGACACCGGCCACGGGACGGCGGAGATCGCTCTCACCCGGCCCACCCTCGAGGACGCCTTCCTCTCCCTCACCGGGCGCGAGCTGCGGGCGGACGCGCTGTGAGCGCGACCAGCCGCCGGGTCCTCGCGCAGACGCGGTTCGAGACCCTTGCCGTCCTGCGCAACGGGGAGCAGCTGCTGCTCACCCTGCTGCTCCCCGCGATCGCGCTCGTCGCCCTTGCGTCCACCGACCTCGTGCCGCTGCCCGGTCCGCGGGCGCACGCCGCGCTGGGCAGCGCCCTGGCGATGGCCGTGGCCTCGTCCTTCACCTCCCAGGCCATCGCCGTCGCCTTCGACCGGCGCTGGGGCGTGCTGCGCATGCTCGCGACGACGCCGCTCGGGCCGCGGGGGCTGCTCGCCGGGAAGCTCGGCGCGGTGCTCGTCGTCCTCGTCGTCCAGACGGTGCTGCTCGGCGCGATCGGGCTGGCGGTGGGCTGGCGGCCCGACGGCCTCGACGTCGTCCAGGTGGCCGGCGCGCTAGCGCTCATGGTGCTGGGGACCGGGGTGTTCGTCACCTTCGCCCTGCTCGTGGGCGGGACACTACGGCCCGAGGCGGTCCTCGCGATCGCCAACTTGCTCTTCGTCCTCATGGTCGTCGGCGGCGGGCTCGTGCTGCCGCTCGACATGCTCCCCGGCGCCGTCGCCACCGTCCTCGCGTTCCTGCCTCCGGGGGCGCTCGGTGAGGCGCTGCGCACCCTGCTCGCCGACGGGACGGTGGACATCGTGGCCCTGGCCGTGCTCGCCGCGTGGGCCGCGCTCGGCGGCGTGCTCGCCACGCGCGCCTTCCGCTGGGACGCCTGAGCTCAGTCCTGCTCGGCGGCGCGGCGCTCGGCGAGACGGGCCTCCTCGGCGCGGACCCGGTTGAGGGTGACGCGCTCCTCGTTGAGCCACGTGGGCGGCTCGTCGAGCAGGACCTTGATCTCGTCCGTGGTGAGCGGCTCCGTGACACCCGCGCGGGCCAGGCCGGAGGTGGACACTCCGAGCCGGCGCGCGACCTCCTGGCGGGGGTGCGGGCCGTTGCGGCGCAGCTCGCGCAGCCACTCCGGCGGGTCCGCCTGGAGCGCGTTGAGCTCGTCGCGGGAGATGTCGCCCTCCTGGAACTCCTGCGGGGTCGCGGAGAGGAGCACCCCGAGCTTGCGAGCGGCGGTCAGGGGCTTGAGCATCTGCGGCTTGGCCATTGCTGGATCGTATCGGCCGATAGTCTCGACCCGCGCCACCCCACCCGTCCCCGAGGAGCAGCCATGGCCGAGCCCTTCCGTGTCGGCTTCGCACCCGGCGTCAGCCCGGGCAAGTGGTTCACCCGGTGGGAGCAGCGGCTTCCCGACTCCCCGCTGGCGCCACGGCTCGTCGAGCCCGAGGACCAGCAGCGGCTCCTCGCCGACGGCGAGATGGACATGTGCTTCGTGCGCCTGCCCCTGGAACGTGACGGGCTCCACCTCATCCCGCTGTACGAGGAGCAGCCGGTGGTCGTGGCCGGCAAGGACCACCCGGTCACCGCCTTCGATGAGGTGGACGTCGCCGACCTCGCCGCCGAGCACCTCCTCCAGGCCGCCGACGCGTGCCCCGAGTGGGCCGCCGTCGCCGACGAGGTGCGTGAGGGGCGCCGGGTGGAGCCGCCGCCCATGACGGTCGCTCAGGCGGTGGAGGTGGCCGCGAGCGGGGCGGGGATCCTCGTCCTGCCGATGTCCGTGGCGCGGCTGCACCAGCGCAAGGACGTGCGTGCCGTCCCGGTGACGGGTGTGGCGACCACGCAGGTGGGCCTCGCCTGGCGGGTGGAGAACGAGGATCCGCGGGTGGAGACCTTCGTCGGCATCGTCCGGGGACGCACCGAGCGCAGCTCGCGACAGCCCGACGCCGGGCCGGCCGACAGCGGTGCCCGCCCGGAGGCCAAGCACCCCGGCCCGGGGCGTGGCCGCGCGGCCGGTGGCGGCCGCCGTCGGGGCGGGGCCGGGCCGCGAAAGGGCCGTCCGGGCCGCTGAGCTCTCGTCGCTCGGCGACGCTGCCGCGCGCGCAGGCCGTGACCTGCACCGAAGTCCGCGACACGTCACCGACACGCCGGGACACGCAGGGCGGACTGCTCCGCAGCGTTTGCGGTGTGCTCCAGCGCTGCCGCGTACTCCTGAGCCGCCTCCGCGCCGCGCACCTCCGGCACCGCCACCGCCCGCCCGGTTGAGCGCCACGACCGGCGTCGGGCTCAGGGCGAGGAGCTGGTTCCGCGTCATGGTGTGCCCCGGGCTCAGCGGATCCGGACGGAGCGGTCGAACCAGGTGAGGACCTTCTCCGAGCCAAAGGGCCACAGCCGCTCCACGGCCCCGGCGGGCTGCGTGGCGAAACTCGGCAGGCCGGGCACCGCCAGCCCCGCGGACACGGTGCGCACGGGGGCGTCCTCGCCGAGGCCCGCGAGCCGGCGGGCGGCGGCGACACCGTCGTGGAGATCCCCGAGCTCGTCGACGAGGCCGATGCCGGCGGCGTCGTGCCCGCTCCAGATCCGGCCGCGGCCGATCTCGTTCACGCGCTCGTGGCTGAGGCTGCGGCCGCCGGCCACGCGGTCGACGAAGCGGGCGTAGACCTCCTCCATCATCTTCTCCGCCCACGCGCGCTGCTCGGCGGTGAAGGGCCGGTGCGGGCTGGCGAACAGCGCGGCCTCCCGCCCGACGGTTTGCGGGTTGAGACCCTGGCGCTCGTCGAGCTCGGCGAGGACCGGCTTGCCGACGACGACGCCGATGCTCCCGGTGATCGTGTACGGGCCGGCAATGACGTGGTCGGCATGGGTGAGGACGTAGTAACCGCCGGATGCGGCGACCTCGCCCATGACGGCAACGACGGGCTTCGTGCAGCGGGCGACGGCGCGGCCAATGACGTCGGAGGCCAGCGCGGAGCCGCCCGGGGAGTCGACCCACAGGACGATGGCCTTGACGTGCTCGTCGCGCTCGGCCCGGCGCAGGGCGGTGACGACGGTCTCCGAGCCGGCCGTGGGCCCCGGCCCGATCGGCAGCGGCGGCGTGCTCCGCGACCGGCCCGAGACGATGGCGCCGACGACGGGCACGACCGCCACGGCGTCGGCCTTCCTCGCGCCCTTGCGGGCGGAGAGGTCCGGCAGAAGCAGCTCGAGGGCACGCGGCCAGTGCTGGTCGACGACGGTGACGATCTCGTCGTCGTAGGCGATGCGGCTGACGAGCCCCGCGGCGAGCAGCTCCCCCGCGTTCGTGAACCCGGCGCCGAGGACCGACGCGGCGTCCGGGCCGCCGGCCACGGCGGCGAGCCAGGTGCGTTCGGCGGAGTCGAGGTAGGCGGTGAGCTGCTCGCGCTCGTACTCGTCCATGCGGTCCTCGGAGAAGGCCGTGAGCGCGGACTTGTACTCGCGGATGCGCAGGTTCTCGAACGTGATGCCGTGCTTGGCGAGGAAGGCCCCGAGGAAGACCTGCTCGGCCGCGAAGCCCGGCAGCGTGACCTCGGCGGACTCCGGGACGACCACCTCGCTCGCCTGCGCCATGACGAGCAGGGTGCGCATCGACACCTGTGGCACGTAGCCGACCACGCGCTTGTGGGCGGCCAGCCGGCCCAGCGCGGCCGCGAGTGCGTGCGCCGTGCTCAGCCCGACCTGCAGCTCCCCGACGCGCACGAGGACACCGGTGAGCCAGTCGACCTTGGCGAGCTTGTCGAGCCGCTCGGTGAGCGCCTCGAAGGTGTCGTCGCGCTGGAGGAGCGCCGCGGCCGCGCCCGCCGGCGCGTGCGTGGGGTAGCTGCCGTGGAGGTCGAGGACCATCCAGTCGGGGGCGCTGCCCGCCGCGCGGGTGCGGCTGACGGCGAACCGGAGCTTCTCTGGGATCAAGGCCATGAGGCACCCTAACCGGGGCCTGTGACAGCCGTCACCGACGGGTGTGGGCGGGCACCGGCGTACCGGTGCCCGCCCGGGGGGTTCAGACCTCGGCGGGAGCCATGCTCTGAAGCATCGCGCCCATCTTCTTCGTGACCATCTCCGTGGTGCGGCGCGGCATGAGCCGAGAGAGGAGGTCGATCATCCGGGCGTCGCTGCCGACCGTGGCGCGGTAGGAGCCCTTCTCGACGGCGGCGATGATCTGGCGGGCCGCCTCCTGCGCCGTCGTCGTCCTCATCTTCGTGTCGCCCGCCTCGGGGTCGCGCTTCACGCCCACGCCGGAGTTCGCGCTGATGTTCGTCGCGATCGCCCCGGGGAAGACCACCGTGACGGCCACCGGAGTGTCGAGCAGCTCGGCGT
This sequence comes from Georgenia satyanarayanai, assembly GCF_023715365.1. Lineage (GTDB taxonomy): Bacteria > Actinomycetota > Actinomycetes > Actinomycetales > Actinomycetaceae > Oceanitalea > Oceanitalea satyanarayanai_B. Next base: position 10,011 of record NZ_JAMBNZ010000012.1, on the reverse strand, counting down.
ACAGGCCCTCGGTGAAGAGCTTGACGGCGGCCTTGCTCGCGCCGTACACGGACTGGCCGGGGACCGGTGAGAGGCCGCCCATGCTGCCGACGTTGACGATGCTCGCGGCGGGCCGCTCGAGCAGGTGGGGCAGGAACGCCTTGCACATGTGCACCACGCCCCAGTAGTTCACCGCCATGACCTTCTCGACCTCCTCGTAGGAGAGGTCGTTGACCGGGACGAAGCGCTGAATGATGCCGGCGACGTTGAGGACGCCGTCCACCTGCCCGTGGGCGGCGATGACGGCCTCGGGCAGCGCCTCGACGGCGTCCCGGTCGGCGAGGTCGACGACGTGGGTGGAGAAGAGCCCGGCGTTGCCCGCGAGCGCCGCGGTCTCGGCGAGGGCGCCCTCGCTGACGTCGACGGCGGCCACTCCCGCGCCCCGGGCCAGCAGGTCCAGGACGACGGCGCGACCGATGCCGTTCCCGCCCCCGGTGACGACGAACACCTTGCCGGCGATGTCCATGTGCTCCAGCTCCTCGTGTCGCGGCCCGCGCGGGGCCCCTCGGCTGCCGGTGTCTCCCGGCTGACCTCATCGTGCCGGGGTGAATTGCCCGGAACGCGGGCCCATGGTCCTGCCCCTCTGGCCGCCGCCAATTCGCAGGACAGCACCGGCCCGGGTGGGGCAGGCTCGAGCGGGTGGAGACCGCACGGATCGTCCTCGCCGCCCTCACCTGCGTCCTGCTGCTCGTCGCCGCGCTGAGCAAGGTGACCGAGCAGCAGTCGATGCGCGACATGGCGGCGCACCTCGGTGTCCCGTGGCCGCGCTACCGGGCCATCGGGTTCCTGGAGCTGGCGGCGGTGGCCGGGATCGTCGCCGGGCTGTGGTGGACGTGGCTCGGGGTCGCCGCGGGTGCCGGCGTGGTGCTGCTCATGGTGGGCGCCGTCGTCGTCCACGCCCGCGCGAAGGACGCACCGGCGGACATGGTGCCCGCGCTCGCCCTGCTCGTCCTCGCCGCCGGCTACACGCTCACCAGCCTGCGGTAGGGGCTACGCGTTCTGCCACAGGCCGACGACGTTGCCCTCGGAGTCCTTGAAGTAGGCCGCGAAGCCCATGTCGCCGACCGGCGTGCGGCCCTCGAGGACCTCACCGCCGTGGGACTCCACCCGGGAGAGGTCGGCGTCGATGTCGGTGCTGTCGAGGACGATGACGGTGGCGGTGTTCGACCCGGCCCGGGCGGTCATGCCGCCGCCGATGTAGCCCGGCTCGCTCGCCATGCCGTCCTGCCCCGCCGGGCCGGTCTGCACACCGACGTAGTCGAGCTCGGGCATCTCCTCCACCTGCCAGTGGAAGACGTCGCTGTAGAAGCGCTTGGCACGGTCCCTGTCCTCGAAGGGGATCTCGAAGTGGACCACTCGACCAGTCATGGGAACCTCCGCGTCCGAAGGCCGGCGGCAGCGCCGGCGCTGACCCTCCGATCGTAGGACTCGGCGGGCCCGCTGCACAGACCCCACCGAACCGCCGACGCGACCGGCCCCGCACGGGGACACTGCTCGCATGGCAGCGGAGCTGGTGCTGGGCCCGATGGTCCGCCGCGTCGAGGGGACGACAGCGGCGGTGTGGGTGGAGACCGCCCGCGCCGCCACGGTCACCGTCCGCCTCCCCGACGACGGCGGTGCCTGGTCCGCCGACACCTTCGCCGTCCACGGGCACCACTACGCGCTCGTCGAGGTGACCGGCCTGCCGCGCGGTGACCGGGTGCCGTACGAGGTGCTCGTCGACGACGACGTGTGCTGGCCGGCTCCGGACGCCGCCTTCCCCGCGAGCACGCTGGGGGCGACGGCGGACGACGCGCCGGTGCGGCTGGCCTTCGGATCGTGCCGCACGAGCGTCCCCCACGACGACGTCCACCACCTCACCCACGGCGTCGACGCCCTGCGCAGCTACGCGCTGGCGCTGGCCGACGGCGAGGCGGGGCAGGCGCCGAACCTCCTCCTGCTCCTCGGTGACCAGGTCTACGCCGACGCGACGTCCGCCGAGATGCGCGAGTTCATCGAGGCGCGGCGGGACATCTCCGCAGAGCCGGGCGACGAGCTCGCCGACTTCGAGGAGTACGCCCACCTCTACCGCCTGGCCTGGGACGAGCCCGCCCTACGCTGGTTGCTGTCGTGGCTGCCGACCCTCATGATCTTCGACGACCACGACGTGCGCGACGACTGGAACACCTCCCTCACCTGGCGCCGGCAGATGGAGGCGACGAGCTGGTGGCACGGGCGCATCGTCGCCGCCCTCGCCTCCTACTGGGTCTACCAGCACCTCGGGAACATGTCCGCGGCCGAGCGGGCCGCGGACCCGCTGTGGGCGGAGCTGCGGCGCCGTCAGGAGGCGGCACCCGATGCCGAGGCCGACCTCACCGACGCCGTCGACGCCTTCGCCGAGCGGGCCGACCAGGAGCCGGAGAGCTACCGGTGGAGCTACACCCACCCGCTGGGCCGCTCGCGGCTGGTGGTCGTCGACTCACGCGCGGCGCGGGAGCTGGCGCCGGCCCGCCGGTCCATGCTCGACGACGCCGAGACGGCCTGGCTTGACGAGCAGCTGACCGGCGACGTCGAGCACCTCCTCGTGGCGACCTCGCTGCCCTTCCTCCTGCCGATGGGTCTGCACCGCGTGGAGGCGTTGGACGAGGCCCTCGCCGAGGGGCGGTTCGGGCACCACCTGGCCAGAGCCGGGGAGTGGCTGCGCCAGGAGCTCGACCTCGAGCACTGGGGCGCCTTCAGCCGGTCCTTCACCGCCGTGGCGCAGATGGTCACCGAGGTCGCCGACGGACGGCGCGGCGCGGCGCCGTCGTCGGTGCTCTTCCTCTCCGGTGACGTCCACTTCTCCTACATCACCGAGGTGGACCGCGAGTCCGGCTCCCGGATGCTCCAGCTCGTGTGCTCCCCCATCCGCAACCCGCTCCCCCGGGCGCTGCGCGCCTTCGCGGCGCTCGGTTCCCACGGGGCCCGCCCGCTGGGTGCGCTGCTCTCCCGGCTGGCGCGGCTGCCCGAGCCGCCGTGGCGCTGGCACGGGATCGCCGGGCCGTGGTTCGACAACAACCTCGCCGTGCTCGAGATCGACGGCGAGCAGCTGCGGACCACCTGGCTGGGTGGGCGGGTGGTCGGCGCGCCGGAGGGCCAGCCCGACCTGGTCGCCGTCGCCGACCTCGAGCTCGACGTGCCGCCCGCCGGGAGCGCACGCCGTCGGCCGCTCGCCCGGGTGCACCGCGACGGGCGGCGCGGGCTGCTGGCCCGGCTGCGGCGGCGCACCGGCCGCCGTCGCTGAGCCCTAGGGGCGCGGCCGGGGCACGAGGCGCTGGAGCTGGGTGACGTGCTGCGGGCCGAGCTCCTCGAGGGTGGTGACCTCGAGGAGCTTCATCGTGCGGCGGACCTGGTCGGCGAGGATGGCGATCGCGCGGTCCACGCCCTGCCGGCCCCCGGCCATGAGCCCGTAGAGGTAGGCACGGCCGATGAAGGTGAAGCGGGCGCCGAGGGCGACGCTCGCGACGACGTCGGCGCCGTTCATGATGCCGGTGTCGAGGGTGACCTCGAGGTCGCTGCCGACCTCGCGCACCACCTCGGGCAGGAGGTGGAAGGGGATCGGCGCGCGGTCGAGCTGACGGCCGCCGTGGTTGGACAGGACGATGCCGTCCACGCCGAGGTCGGCGAGCCGCTTCGCGTCGGCCACCGTCTGGACGCCCTTGACGACGATCGTGCCCGGCCACATGGCCCGGATGGTCGCAAGGTCCTCGTCGTCGATCGAGGGGTCCATCGCTGAGTCGAGCAGCTCCCCCACCGTCCCCCCGGTGGAGGACAGGGAGGCGAACTCGAGCTTGGGCGTGGTGAGGAAGTCGACCCACCACCACGGCCGCGGCACGGCGTTGGCCACGGTGCGCACGGTGAGCTGGGGCGGGATGGAGAAGCCGTTTCGCGTGTCACGCAGCCGCGCCCCGGCCACCGGGGTGTCGACCGTGAAGAACAGGGTGTCGAAGCCGGCCGCCGCGGCCCGCTCGACGAGGCCGTAGGAGATCTCGCGCTGCTTCATCACATACAGCTGGAACCAGTTGCGCCCGTGGGGGTTGGCGGCCCTCACGTCCTCGATGGACGTCGTGCCGAGGGTCGAGAGGGTGAAGGGGATGCCCGCCGCCCCGGCGGCCGCGGCCCCGGCGCTCTCGCCCTGGGTGTGCATGAGCCGGGTGAAGCCGGTGGGCGCGATCCCGAAGGGCAGGGCCGAGGGCCCACCGAAGACGCTCGTGCTCGTGTCCACCCGCGAGACGTCGCGCAGGATCGAGGGGTGGAACTCGATGTCCTGGAAGGCCTGCCGTGCCCGGCGCAGGGACAGCTCCCCCTCCGCAGCGCCGTCGGTGTAGTCGAAGGCCGCAGCGGGAGTGCGGCGCTTGGCGATCGCGCGGAGGTCCTCGATGGTGAGCGCCGCGTCCAGGCGCCGCTTGCGGGCGTCGAGGCTGGGCCGCTTGAACTGGACCAGCTCGAGGATCTCCCGCGGGTTGGGGACCTGCCGCCTGACCATGGACCGACCTCCTCGACGTGGCTGCGTGTCCGACCCTACGGGGCGGCGGCCACACCGGCTCCTGCAGCTCGAACGGCGACTGCCGTCGCTACGGTCGGTACCATGCCTCAGCACACCTTCCGCCGCATGCTCCTCGCCGGGCGTGACGCCGCCGCGCTCGCCGCGGACCTCACCTCCGCCCTTCCGGCACTCGAGACCCGCACCGTCCCGCACGGGCCCCTCTGCCCCGAGGACGCCGCCTGGGCCGACAGCTACACCGGCTTCACCGTGCCGCCGAACCTCGCCGACTCCGGCGTGCGCTGGGTCCACCTGCCGATGGCGGGTGTCGACCGTGTGGTGGAGGAGCTGCGGGGCACGGACGTCGTCCTGACGCGGACGGTCGGCGGCATGCCGGAGGCGATCGGCAGCTACGTCCTGGCCCATCTGCTCGCCGACGCGTGGCACCTGCGTGCGTACGCCGCCCAGCAGGAGCGGGCGCAGTGGGTGCCGCTCGAGCCGGTCCGCACCCGGGGTGCCGCCGTCGTCGTCCTCGGCACCGGTGAGATCGGTGCCGGCGTCGCCCGGGTGGTGCGCGCCGCCGGGTACCGGACCGTCGGCGTCAACACGCGCGGCACGGTGACGGACCCCTTCGACGACGTCGCCGCCCTGGCCGACGCCGCCCCGTACCTCGCGTCGTGCGCGGCGCTCGTCAACGCCCTCCCGCTCACCGAGGGCACCCGCGGTCTGCTCGACGCGAGCGTGCTCGACCAGCTCGACGGCGCCGTCGTCGTCAACGTCGGTCGTGGCGCGACCCTCGTGGCGGACGACCTGCGGGCCGCCCTCGACGCCGGCACGGTGCGCCGCGCCGTGCTCGACGTCCACGAGGCGGAGCCGCTCCCGGCCGACGACTGGCGCTGGACCCACCCGGCGGTCACCGTGACGCCGCACGTGTCGGGGCCGACGTTGCCCGAGGACGTGGTCGAGGCGCTCATGGCGGCACACGGCGCGCTGGCCGACGGTCGCCGGCCCCCGCACGTCGTTGACCTCGACCGGGGCTACTGAGCGCCGCTCACAGGTCCTTCTCTGCCAGCTCGCGGAACTCCTCAGGCACGCCGGCGACGCAGCCCATGGCGGCGGGCAGGTAGCCGACGGCGGAGCGGCCGAAGCGTTCCCGGGCGGCGTCGACCGAGCGGTCCAGCGCCCAGCGCGCGGCCCCGGTCTCCGACCCCGGGCGCCACGGGTCGGGCGGCGGGAGCGGCAGCTCGAGCTGGATGGCGGCCTGCGACGTCAGCTTCGACACCGAGATGCCGAGCAGCGTGATCTCCGGCCGCTCGCTCTCCTCCTCGTCGATCGCCTGCCACACGAGGCGCTCGGCGACTTCCGTGAGGGTGAGCGTCGCCGAGATCGGGCCCGGGAGCGTGAGGGCGCGGGTGACCGAGCGCATGGCGAGGAAGCGCACCCGCACCGTGACGGTGCGTCCGGCGCGGTCCTTGGCGCGCAGCCGGCCGGCCACCCGCTCGGCGAGGTGGCTGAGCACCTCCCGGACGAGCTCGGGCGTGGCCGTGCGGCGGCCTACGGCGGACTGCGCGCCGACGGAGCGCGCGCGGGTGGAGGTGCTCACCCGGCGCGGGTCCTCGTTGTGGGCGAGGCTGTGCAGCGTCCCGCCCGCCGCGCGTCCGAGGTAGCGCTCCATCGCCGAGCGCTCGGTCCGGGCGAGGTCACCGATGGTGTGGATCCCGCGGTCCGCGAGGCGCTGCTTCGTCACCGGCCCGACACCCCAGATGAGGCCGACCGGCAGCGGGTCGAGGAAGTCGCGCTCGTCGTCGGGCTCGACGACGACGAGCCCGTCCGGCTTGGCCACCTGCGAGGCGATCTTCGCCAGGTGCTTGGTGCGAGCCGCGCCCACCGAGATGGGCAGGCCGACCTCGGTGCGGACCCGCTCGCGGAGCAGCGCCGCGATGGCGGCGGGCGGGCCGAAGAGGTGCGTCGAGCCCGAGACGTCGAGGAAGGCCTCGTCGATGGAGATGCGCTGGACGAGGGGCGTGACGTCGCCGAGGATCGCCATGACGTCGTCGGCGATGGCCTGGTAGCGGTGGAAGGAGCCGCGTACGAAGGTGAGGCCGGGGCACAGCTGCGCCGCCTTCCACCCGGCCATGCCGCCCTGGACGCCGTGCGCCTTGGCCTCGTAGGAGGCGGAGAGGACGACACCCCCGCGGTCGCTGCCGCCCACGGCGATCGGCCGCCCCCGCAGCGCGGGCTGGAGCAGCTGCTCGACCGAGGCGTAAAACGCGTCAAGGTCGGCATGGAGGACGGTCGGTCCGGTCGTGGACACTGGACCAGCATACTCGAACGTGCGTTCGATTCCCAGCAGTTCACGGGAAGTGCCGCGAACGGTCGCTCCGTCGTCTGCGCGGCCAGGCGTGTCTCCTGCCGTTCTGGCTACGCGGCTGCGCCGCCACCCGGTCAGACCCGCGGCGGCCCTCGACGGATGTACGCGAGCATGTTCTCCGGCAGCGACTCTTCCCCTTCCCAGCGCGACTCGATCCACCAGGTTGCCCCGGCGTCGGCGAGGTCGCGGACACGGGCCGCAGCCGCCGCATCGCCCTCGTGGAGCACGCCCTCGACGACGACGTCGAAGCCCGCTCCCCCGTCCTCGCGCCTCTCGGCCGCAAGCGCCCGGATGTCGGCGACCATCTGCGGGGTCACCGGCTCCCCGGGTCCGCCCATGGGCTGCGGGAGGACACCGTCCCAGCGTAGGGCCCGGTCCATCGACCGCCGCGAGGGCCACGCGCCCACCACCCAGACCGGGACCCGGGGCCGCTGCACCGGCGTCGGCCGGAAGACGAGGTCCTCCACCCGGTGGTGCGTGCCCGTGTAGCTGAAGGGCTCCCCGCGCCAGGCCAGGTCGAGGATGGCGAGCAAGTCGTCGAGCAGCTCGGCGCGGGTGCGCCGCTCGGTGGGTGCGCCGGAGACGCGGCTGAACCCGCCGTCGTCGGCGGCGCCGAGCCCCACCGGCATGACGAGACGTCCGCCGGAGAGGTGGTCCACGGTGATCGCCTCCCGCGCGACCTTCCACGGGTGGCGGCGGGCGAGGGCGAAGACCATCGCGCCGAGCCGGATCCTCGTCGTCGAGACGGCCACCGCCCCGAGCAGCGCCCACGGGTCGAAGGTGTCCATGGTCCCGACGCTGATGCCGTCCCACGTGAAGAAGCCGTCCCAGCCGGCCTCCTCGGCGGCCACCGCCATCTCCCGGACCTGCTCGACGGAACCGAAGGACGCGACGACGCCGTACCTCATGGTCCGACGGTACTCGCGCGGGTCTGGCCAGAACAGGGCCGGCGGAGGATCATGGGCCCATGGGACGCATCGTCGCGCTGCCCGCGCGGGGCGAGGTCGTCGCGGACGTCCGCGGCGGCGGTCGCGCGCTGCGCGTGTCCTGGCACCACGACGACGGCGTGGCCGTCCTCTCGCTGTGGCACGACCACCTGTGCACCGGCACCGTCCGGGTGGCCGCGGAGGACGTCCCGGCCCTGGTCGCCGCTCTCACCGAGGGCCTGGCCGACGGGTACGCGAGAAGCGCGGTCCGGGCGAGCCCCGGCGGCTGAGTGTCGGCGCGTCCTGGCACAGTGGGGCGCGTGACCGCACTGCTCAGGATCGAGCTCGACCTCGAGGCCTCCGTCGACGAGGCCGCCTGGCCGGATTCCGTGCCCGCCGTCGCCCACCTGCTCGAGCACGGGCTGGAGATCCCGCCCGGGGTCACCTTCCTCGTCGGGGAGAACGGGGCGGGGAAGTCGACGATCGTCGAGGCGGTCGCCGAGGCGCTCGGCATCCCGGCCGACGGCGGGTCTACCGACCACGTCGGGGGCGCCGCGCGGGGGCGTGCCAGTGACCGCTCCGACCTCGGCGGCCGCCTGCGGCCCGTGTGGCGTGACCGCGCCGCCTGGCGCCGGGGCTTCTTCCTCCGCGCGGAGACGATGCACCGCTTCGTCAGCTACCTCGAGGACGTCTCCGCGCCGGTGGACGGTCCAGCGTCCACCCACCAGCTCCACCAGCTGAGCCACGGGGAGTCCTTCGTCGAGATGCTCACCGGCTCCTGGGTCCGCACGGCCGGCGTCGTCCTCCTCGACGAGCCGGAGTCAGCGCTGTCCTTCACGACGTCCCTCGCGCTCCTCGACGTCCTCGTCCAGCTCGCCGCGGCCGAGCGGCACGTGCTGTGTGCCACCCACTCCCCGATCCTCACCGCCCTGCCCGGCGCCCGCGTCCTCCAGCTCGACGACTCAGGCATCACGCCGGTCGCCTGGGAGGACCTGGAGGTCGTGCGGCACTGGCGTGCCTTCCTCGACTCCCCCGGGCGCTACCTGCGCCACCTCACGGGCTAGAGCGGCTCAGCGCACGTGCGGGTCATCGGGGTGCTCGGGCGCCTCGACGCCGGGCACGACGGCGACGGTCACCTTCGCGCGGGACAGCACGCCCTGGCTCACCGAGCCGAGCATGAGGCCGGTGAAGCCGCCCAGGCCGCGGCTGGCGACGACGAGCAGGCTCGCGTCGGCGGCCTCCTCGACGAGTGCGACCTCAGGGTGGCGGCGCACGACCTGCAGCTGGATGTCCACGGCCGGGTGCTGGGCCGCGACCTCCTCGACGGCCCGTCGTGCTGCCTCGGTGGCCTGGCTCGACCTGTCGACGAGGTCGGCGTACCAGCCGCCCGGGGGCGCGCCCATCGGCATCTCGACGTACTCGGCCCGCACCGCCCGCACGGGCGCACCCGTCGCGGCGGCGTGCTCGACGGCGAAGCGCAGCGCCCTCGCCGCGGCCGGGGAGCCGTCGACGCCGACGACGACGGGCCCGCGCTCGCCGGTCCCGCGGACGACGACCACGGGGCAGCCGGCGTACATCGCCACCTGCTGCGACACCGACCCGACGAGCAGGCCGGTGACGCGGCCGTGCCCCCGCGCACCGAGGACGACCATGGCGGCCTCGCGCGAGGCCTTGATGAGCTCCGGCGCCGCTCGGCCCACGCGCACCTCGGTGGTGACGGTGAGGCCGGGGAACGCCTCGCGGGCCGGGCGCGCCGCCCGCTCACAGACCTCGCCGCCGATCTCGAGCGGGTCGGCGGCCTCGAGGACCGCGACGTACCCGCCGACGGCGTGGAGGTGGACGAACGCGTGGACGACGTGGAGCGAGGTCCCCCTGCGGTCCGCCTCGGCCGCCGCCCACAGGACGGCGGCGTCGGCGAGTGCCGAGCCGTCGACCCCCACGACGATCGGGCGAGTGGTGTCGGATGAACTGGTCATGGTCATCGCCTCCCACCTCCTTGGTACCGCGCCGGGCGAGGGAAGAGCAGGGACCTTCGGCCCGGAGTCGGCTAGGAGACTGCTGAACAAGACGCTCTTTTGGCTCGCGAGGTGAGCCGGGACGGGCGGGTCGCCATCAATATGGCCGTCGTAGCGGCTTTGGTAGGTCACAGCGCGTGGCTGGACAACGAGGTCGAC
>NZ_JAMBNZ010000119.1 GCF_023715365.1 Georgenia satyanarayanai | reverse complement strand
CTGATAGTGCTATATTTAATGCCTTTCAATGTAATGAAAGTGGTAAAACACTGATTCAATCTGCTTTTCGAGATTATAAACCCAGTAATTCAAGCGTGACAGATTACCTTGTGAAATGGCTAAATGGCGGAAATCTAAGCAAAAATAGTATCATTACAAAGGCGATAAGTCCTATCATCCCATTAGATAAAGCAACGCTTAATCTCATCAAAAACAGCTTGATAAAAGGTAACGATAGCAACCAACAAGCCAAACGTCGTGCCAATGCGTTAAAACTTATCGAGCGATTAGATAAACATGATGAGGAGCTTACTTGGATTGAGAAGCCTAAAGAAATAGATTCAGAGCATTGGCATGACTTAACGACAGGGGCGATGTTTTTTACCCTACAGTCTAAAGCATTCCTACTTCTTGACAGAATCGAAAGTCATATGGGTAATAA
>NZ_JAMBNZ010000118.1 GCF_023715365.1 Georgenia satyanarayanai | reverse complement strand
CTTCAAGGCCTATTTGCAGGGCCGTGTCGAAGCAGCGAAGCCGGACTGGATTCCGGCGACGGTGCTCAAGCGGGAGATTGAGGAGCGCGGCTACACGGGCGGTTTGCGTCGGGTGCATGAGTATCTGCAGAAGCTTCGCCCCGCTGCACGCCCCGACCCGGTGGTCAGATTCGAGACAGAGCCGGGACATCAGATGCAGATGGACTGGATTGAGTTTCGTAAGCCGGGGCACAAACTCGGCATGCTCGCGGCGTTCGTTGCGACGTTGGGCTACAGCCGTGTCAGCTACGCGGAGTTTGTCACCGACATGCGTATCGAAACGCTGCTGGCTTGCCATGTGCGGGCATTCGAGGCATTTGGCGGCGTCACCAGAGAGATCGTGTACGACAACATGAAGACGGTGATTCTGAAACGCGATGCCTATGGCAAGAAGCAGCACCGA
>NZ_JAMBNZ010000117.1 GCF_023715365.1 Georgenia satyanarayanai | reverse complement strand
ACACAAGCTTTACTCCATGAATGCAATAGTTCCGCTATTGTGCCATATCACATAAACAACATAGCGGCGTAAATCAACAAAAACGCGATGACGGCCGCCAGTTATTGGCGCCGCCAATACACTTTTAACTGCCTCAAATCAAAAATTGTCACCAGAAGGTTAACTAAAATCCCTGCTCGTTAACCATTCAGCGTCCCTGACGGGCCGCATTTTTCAGGAAAAATTATGGAGCTGCTCTGCCCAGCCGGTAACCTTCCGGCGCTTAAGGCGGCCATCGAAAACGGCGCCGATGCCGTCTATATCGGGCTGAAAGATGACACCAACGCCCGCCACTTTGCCGGCCTTAATTTCACCGAAAAGAAACTGCAGGAAGCCGTCAGCTTTGTGCATCAGCACCGTCGTAAGCTGCATATCGCCATCAATACCTTCGCTCATCCCGACGG
>NZ_JAMBNZ010000116.1 GCF_023715365.1 Georgenia satyanarayanai | reverse complement strand
CAGTACTGCCGCTCGTCATAGCCATAGGGGATGAAGGGCAGTACGCGCTCGGCGAAGCCTTCCTCCGCCAGCACATGCGTGGCGTAGCGGTCCACCGGCGCATCGCCGCGGCGGGAACGCTTGTAGGTCAGCCCTCCGGCATCGCCCAGGCAGCTCAGCACCAGCCCGTGCCGGATCCGCCCGACCGTATCGCGGTTGCGGGCCAGCCAGGTGATGGCGCCGATCGTGCCGGGCAGGAAGACGAAGCGCAGGCCCAGCTTCCGGCCGTTCCGCCGCTTCTGCGAATCCGCCAGTGCCATGGCCACGGCGATGGAGGCGAGGTTGTCGTTGGCCAGCGAGGGGTGGCAGCAATGGATGGAGAAGAGGAACTCCTCCCCGCTCTCGCCCGGCAGGAACAGCTCGCCATAGCTGAGCGCGCCGGGCGCCAGGCTGGTATCCACCAC
>NZ_JAMBNZ010000115.1 GCF_023715365.1 Georgenia satyanarayanai | reverse complement strand
GGGTAGATCACGCCACCCGCGCGGGCCGTGTTGGACGGCGTGGCCGGCGCGAGCAGGAGGTCCGTGACGGCCATGCCGTAGGCGATGCCCAGCGGCGACTTGCCCAGGACCGTGAGGAACATCAGGGCCACGCGGCGCCCCAGCCCGGTGAGCAGGAAGCCGTCCGCGATGAAGAACGCCGCGACGATCAGCAGCACGGCGGAGTTGGAGAACCCGCTCAGGGCCTCCCCGCTCTTGACGTCCATGGCGCCGGTGATCATGGCCGTGGCCAGGCCGATCAGCGCCACCGACGGGGTGGGCAGGGGCTGCAGGATGAGCCCCAGGATCGTAGCGACGAAGATGCCGAGCATGTGCATGCCGCGGGGGTCCACGCCCTCGGGTGCGGGGATGAAGTAGATCACCGCCCCCACGAGGAGCATGAGCCCGAACTTCCAGAGCATGGAC
>NZ_JAMBNZ010000114.1 GCF_023715365.1 Georgenia satyanarayanai | reverse complement strand
ATCGAGGAGGGCGTGCTGTGAGTTTCGACGACGTGCTCGACCTCTGCCGCGAACGGCGGATCGAACTGTGGTGCGACGACGGCGGCCAGTTGCGCTATCGCGCGCCGGCCGGCGCGCTCGATGCGGATCTCGCCGCGCGCATCAAGGCCGAACGCGATGCGTTCGTCCGCTTCCTTCAGAACGGCGCATGGCGCGACGATCCGGCGCACCGGCACGAACGGTTCGCGCTGACGCCGGTGCAGGCCGCGTATGTGCTCGGTCGCCACGAATCGTTCGAGTTCGGCGGCAGCGCATGCCACCTGTACGTCGAATACGACGAACCGCAGGATCTCGACTGCGTGCGCTTCGAAGCCGCGTGGAATGCGTGCGTCGCGCGCCATCCGATGCTGCGCGCGATCGTCGAGGACAACGCATGGCAACGCGTGCTGCCCGACGTGCCGTGGCA
>NZ_JAMBNZ010000113.1 GCF_023715365.1 Georgenia satyanarayanai | reverse complement strand
CTTATAAATAGGAGTTCCTAAATTTATTTTCAAAGTTTACTTGCATTTTGGCTAAGTGTAGTATAGAGAAAGTAAGAAAGAAATTGAGAGAAAAGGGAGAAATCAAGTAGAACTCTTGTACTTTGGTGGTTTAAGTGGGAAGTCTAAGGAAGGAAAAGGTGGAGAGCTACATAAGATTCATTTCTAGAAGAAGGAAAGCTACTAGAAGGTATAAATAATTTCTAACCCTAAATATTTTCTTTAGTAGCATGTTGTAGCTAGTTGTGTAAATATTTATTTTTGGTTGTGGAAGCTTTTTGTTTTGTGGGATCATGAAGTATTCGAAAGCATAAGGATGGTTATTTGAAGGAGGGTATGTGTTTTGTATGTCTTTACATGTGCTTTATATCTAAATGAACAAAAGAAATACATATAAGCATGAAAACCCTAAATGTCATAGTGAAAAC
>NZ_JAMBNZ010000112.1 GCF_023715365.1 Georgenia satyanarayanai | reverse complement strand
ATACAAAGTTGTGGCCAAAGTTTTGATGAAAAGATTGAAGACTGTAATGGATAAGTTAATTGATGAAAGGTAGAAAAATTGTGGATGGAGTTCTTCTAACAAATGAAATTGTCGATGACCTTAAGAAAAAAGATAAGAAAGGAGTAATCGTCGAACTAGATTTTGAAAAAGCCTATGATAAAGCGTGCTGGAGTTTTTTGTTAGATGTAATGGAGCATAGGAAAAAAATTTAGGTCATGGATAAAGGTTTGTTTGGAATCTACTTCTGTACCTGTATTTGTACCTTTATATTACATGTCAGTCTACCTCGTATAATATAATTTACTTGTAGTAAGGATTCCTCTGCAGAGGAAAACATTAGCAGCAGTAACTCCCAATGACCATATCAAACTTTAAACTAACAACAGCTGCAACAAGCAGAAGGTTGATAGTGATGCATCAAAACA
>NZ_JAMBNZ010000111.1 GCF_023715365.1 Georgenia satyanarayanai | reverse complement strand
CCTTGCAGTTTCCCTCGCATTCGCCCGGCCTGGCCGGGCTTCTTTTTCCCGCCCGCATCCGACAGCAGTCCCCTCCGCGCCCACCGGCAACCAGCGGAGCGCTCGACTGCTGCCGCATGCCGGCGATCCACGAGGAAGGCCCCATGGGCAAATACGTCCACGATCCTGCTCCGAACGAGCGAGCGCGCCAGTTCATCCGATGGTGCGCCGAGAACATCAACGAATGGCCATCCGGCTACCGCAGTTGTGCTCGCTTCATGGATGGCGGCAAGAAATCCCGCAAATGGTGGGCGCGCAACGTCGAATGGCGCGATCACCACAGCAGCCTCAGTCACTCCTGGGCCGTTTGCACTCGTCGCCAGTGGGAAGAGATGCGCGAAAAGCTGGCGCGGGCGGCAACACCGAGGAAAGCGCCATGGCAGCCATGACTCAGCGTACCTGCAAGA
>NZ_JAMBNZ010000110.1 GCF_023715365.1 Georgenia satyanarayanai | reverse complement strand
GACCACCGCGCCGTGCTCACGGGCCCAGGCCAGCAGCTCCGCGCGGCGGCTCACGGGCATGGTCCCGCCCAGCGGGTACTGGTGGCCCGGGGTGAGCACCAGCACGTCCGGGGGTGCGCTCACGTCCCAGCGGCTCGCACCACCCCAGCGTCCGGTGGGCAGGGCGGCGGGATCCAGGCCGTGGTGGTCCACGGTCACGGGCAGGGCGGTGTGCCCGGTGGCCTCCACCACCCGGCGCAGCGCGGGGTAGCCGGGGTTCTCCACGGCCACCCGCAGGGTGCGACGCCGCGCGAGACCGAGCACCCGCAGCACCAGCTGCAGCCCGTCCCGGACCCCGGCCGTGACCAGGATGTCCTCCGGGGCGCGCACGACGCCGCGGCTGAGGCGCAGGTACGCCGAGAGGTGCTCCTGGAGGGATGCCCCCGCCGTCTCGCCCCGAGCGGTCGC
>NZ_JAMBNZ010000011.1 GCF_023715365.1 Georgenia satyanarayanai | reverse complement strand
TTGGTCAACGTCGAGGTCCTCGGAACGAACGGTTGCTTGGTCGCTACCGATCATCGAGGACCTCGACCCATACCCGCCCTCAACTACCGCCGCGAGTCCCGCTCCCCACCAGAAGTCCGAAGAGCCCCTCAAGGTGGCGGCTTTCGAGTTCCGGGTTGTGAATGTCGGCTGTGGTCAGGGGGCAGGAACCCGGACGGCGGAGGCCGCATGGCCAGGTACCGTCGACGCGCGGGCGAGGTGAGCAACCGTGCCTCATCCGTAGCCGTTGCAGTTGCCATGAGATATGGGCTCGATCTGGCTCAACGGAGTCGAGGGCGAGGCCGATCGCCTCGCCTCGCCGGACCCCGAGTACGAGAGCCAGCGCCCATCTGGCTGCCAGGCGATCCCCGGCGGTGACCTCAAGGATCCGCTGCGCCTCCGCCACGCTGAGCGCCGTCCTCGTCGTTCGCTGAGGAGGTGGCGCCTCGATCAGTGCTGCGGGGTTCTGGCGGATCCGACCACGAGCTACGGCGTCGTGGAGCGCCTTGCGGAGCGCGGCGTGGGCGTACCTCGCGGTCGCCGCACCAACCCCTCGCGAGGTGACGAACGCGTGCATCTTCTCTACGTCGTCGGTCGTGAGCCGGTCGAGACGGAGGTGGCCGATGGATGGGATCAGGGTCCTGTGAATCGCTGACCGGTAGTTGGCGTACGTCGACGGCTTCAAGCGGGTCGCCGCCACGTGCTGCAGCCACCACGCCAGCCACTCCTGCACCGTGGGCGACGTGGTTGCGGCGACTGTGCCCGCGGCCGCCTCTGCCCGCATCTCTGCCAAGAGCCGCTCGGCGCGACCTTGGTGCCGTGATGTTCGCCTCAGGCGTCGCCTCTCGCCGTTCGCCCCGCGCGGGAGGTCCACGGTGGCAACCCACAGCCCGCGCTTGGAGTCGTAGTGGAGTCCGGGGTGTCGTGCCGTCATCGAAGGTGTCGTCCTGAGAGGCGGTTGGGGGAGCGGTCATCACCACCCTAGGGACGCGTCTATACAGTGCCGATTCGGGTAGCAGGTAGGGCCAGCAGGTGGGGCCAACCTATGACATCTCCACGCAAGTTGGCGCGGGTCTAGGCCCGGAATCACGCGGGTCTGACACTCCAGTGCAGGGCGGCGCAGGCCGAGGACCTCACTCGTAATGAGAAGGTCGTGGGTTCGATTCCCACAGGCGGCTCCACCCCATCCGGCAGACGTACCATGGCGTGATGGACTACGTCGTGGCGCTGCTTCCCTCCATCGGCCTGGCGATCATCTTCGTCGTCGTGCTCCGCGCCATTCTCTTCGCCGACCGTCGTGAACGTGCGGCAATTCATCGCGCCGAGAGCGAAATGGACAACTCCGCTTCACGCGTCGGTGACGATGGCATTGCCGCGCAGCGTGACAATTCGGATTCTTCGAATTAGTGTGTGCGCAACGCTATTCGGCAGGGGTAGCGGGAGCGAACATCGCTGCGGTCCTCAAGGGCTGAGAAGTACAGGAAGAGAATCAGATGGTGCAGAAGGTCATGGTCACTCTTATCGACGACGTGGACGGGACTCCGGCGGACGAGACGGTCCTCTTCAGCCTTGACGGTGTGAACTACGAGATCGACCTCACCACCGACAATGCCGCCAAGCTGCGCGACGCGCTCGCTCCCTGGGTCGGTCACGCCCGCCGGGCCGGTGGACGCCGGACGAGCGGCGGCGCCCGCTCCCGGCGTCGCTCGAGCGCCGGCGGCAGCAGCGACGCCGCGAAGGTGCGCGAGTGGGCGCGGGCCAACGGCTACACGGTCTCCGACCGCGGCCGTATCCCGGCCGAGGTCACCGAGGCCTACGCCAAGGCGAACTGACGCGACAGGGCCACGGACCGGCCGGCCCGTGGCCCTCGCGCGCGTCCACGGGACGAAAGGCACCGCGACGCTGCGCCCCTCATGGGTGATGATGGGAGCATGACCTACACCCTTGTGCTGCTCCGCCACGGCGAGAGCGACTGGAACGCGAAGAACCTGTTCACCGGCTGGGTGGACGTCCCGCTCTCGGAGAAGGGCACCGAGGAGGCGCTGCGCGGCGGCGATCTGCTCGTCGACGCCGGTATCGAGCCCGACGTCGTCCACACCTCCCTTCTCCGCCGCGCCATCATGACGGCGAACCTCGCACTGGACCGGGCAAACCGTCACTGGATTCCGGTCAAGCGTCACTGGCGCCTCAACGAGCGTCACTACGGGGCGCTGCAGGGAAAGAACAAGAAGGAGATCCGCGAGGAGTACGGCGAGGAGCAGTTCATGCTCTGGCGCCGCTCCTACGACGTCCCGCCGCCGGCGATCGCGCCGGGCTCGGAGTTCTCCCAGGACACCGACCCCCGCTATGCAGGCGAGCCCATTCCCGCCAGTGAGTGCCTCAAGGACGTCCTCGAGCGTGCGCTGCCGTACTGGGAGTCGGACGTCGTCCCGGACCTCAAGGCCGGGAAGACCGTTCTCGTGGCCGCGCACGGGAACTCGCTGCGGGCCATCATCAAGCACCTCGACGGGGTCGACGACGACACGATCTCGGGCCTCAACGTGCCCACCGGGATCCCGCTCCTCTACGAGCTGGACGAGAACTTCACGCCGACCACCCCCGGTGGTCGCTACCTCGACCCGGCTGCCGCCGAGGCGGCCATCGCGGCCGTGGCCAACCAGGGCAAGTAGCACGGAGACACGACGAAGGGGGCCGGCTGAGCCGGCCCCCCTTCGTCGTGCGTCAGCGCTCGCCGGCGGTCTCGTCGCGGGCGACGGAGTTCGTGAGGTCGCCCGTGACGAGGTAGCTCGTGCGGCGGGCCACGGAGACGCCGTGGTCGCCGAAGCGCTCGAAGTAGCGGCCCAGCAGCACGCCGTCGACCATCTGCTGCTTGGTCATCTCGACCTCGGGGTCGAGGAGGATCGTGAAGGTCTGCTTGTGCAGGGCGTCCAGGGCGTCGTCGTCGCGCTCCACGCCGGCGGCCAGCTCGAGGTCACGGGTCGCGAGGAGGTCGCTGACCTGGTGGGCCACCTTGGTCGCCGCCTCACCCATCTGCGCGAAGATCTCCTGCATGGCGGGGCTGGGCGCCACCTCCGGGTAGCGGCCACGCGCCACGTAGGCGATGTGGCGGGCCAGGTCACCCATGCGCTCGATGGTCGCCGACATCCGCAGCGCTGCGATGACGACGCGCAGGTCGGTGGCGACCGGCGCCTGGCGGGCAAGCAGCGAGATGCACTGCTCGTCCAGGCTCCGCTCGATCTCGTCGATCTGCTCGTCGGCGCGGATGACCTGCTCGGCCAGCTGGAGGTCGGCGGTCTGCAGCGCGGTGGAGGCCTTCTCGATCGCGTCGATGACCAGCCTGCTCATCCGCTGGAGGTCCTCACCGACCTGGGCCAGCTCCTGCATGAAGATCTCGCGCACGTTTCGCTCTCCTCGGTCTCGTCGTGATCCCACCGTAGCGTTCCAGGGGTCGGTGAACGACAGATGGCGCCCCGGTGAACGGTCGGGGGCCCGCCCGGACGGACGCTCACGGCTCCCTCGAGGGGCTTACCCTCAGACACGTGGAGGGGATCTGGCCGTTCGTCGTCGTCGCGCTGGTCGGCGTCGGCGTCGGCGTCCTCGTACGCGGCTTCTTCCCGGTGCGGGCACGTCGTGCCGCCGTCGTGACACCGACCTCGCAGGGCGTGAGCAGGGACGCCCGGGAGCTGCTGCGGGCGCTGCGATCCACCGTCCTCGTCCTCGACGCGAACGGGGACGTCCTGCAGGCCAGCCCCTCGGCCTACAGCTACGGCCTCGTGCGCTCCGGTCGCGTGGCACTGGCGGCCGTGTCCGAGCTTGTCGAGCGCGTGCGGACCGAGGGGCAGCCGCGCGACCGCGAGCTCAGCCTGCCGCGCGGGCCGCTCGCCGGGGCGGGGGAGATGATCTTCCAACTGCGCGTCGTGCCGCTCACGGGTGGCCGCATCCTCGTCGTCGGGGACGACCACACTGCCGCGCGCCGCCTCGACCAGGTGCGGCGCGACTTCGTCGCCAACGTGTCCCACGAGCTCAAGACGCCCGTCGGAGCCCTGGCCCTCCTCAGTGAGACGCTCGAGGAGGCGGCCGACGACCCCGTGGCCGTGCGCCGCTTCACCGCCCAGATGCGGCGGGAGTCGCGGCGGCTGACCGTGCTCGTCCAGGAGATCATCGACCTGTCCCGTCTCCAGGAGCCGGACGCGCTCGTGGGCTCCGAGCTGGTCGACATCGACGCCGTCGTCGCCGAGGCCGCCGACCGTGTGCGCGTCGAGGCCGAGTCGCGGCGCATCACACTTGCGGTCGGCGGGAAGCCAGGCCTGCACGTGTTCGGTGACGCCGACCTCCTCACCACCGCGGTGCGCAACCTCCTCGACAACGCGCTGCGCCACTCCGACCCCCTCGGGCGGGTGTCGGTGGGAGTCGCGCGGGACCGGGACAAGGTGCGCATCGCCGTCGTCGACCAGGGCGAGGGCATCTCTCCAGACCAGCAGGAGCGGATCTTCGAGCGCTTCTACCGCGGAGACCCGGCTCGCGCCCGCCGCACCGGCGGGACCGGCCTGGGCCTGAGCATCGTCAAGCACGTCGCCGCCGACCACGGCGGTGAGGCCGAGGTGTGGTCCAAGCCCGGTGCCGGGTCGACCTTCACGCTCGTCCTGCCGCTCGCCGACCCACCGACGACGGCGTCCCCCGACGCCACCGTCCCCACCTCAGGAGTGCCGAGACAGCCATGACGACGATCCTGCTCGTCGAGGACGAGGAGTCCTACCGAGAGCCGCTCACCTACCAGCTGGAGCGGGACGGCTACGAGGTCGTCGCCGTCGACAACGGGCTGGACGCGCTGCCCGCCTACGAGCGCGCGGCGCCCGACCTCGTCCTCCTCGACCTCATGCTGCCTGGAATGTCCGGGACCGAGGTGTGCCGCGAGCTGCGCCGGCAGGGCAGCACGCCCGTCATCATGCTCACCGCCAAGGACGACGAGTTCGACAAGGTGCTCGGCCTCGAGCTGGGCGCCGACGACTACGTCACCAAGCCGTACTCCTACCGCGAACTCGTCGCCCGCGTCCGGGCGGTCCTGCGCCGCGGGACCGAGCCGGCCGGGGAGGAGACGGCGGGCGTGCTCGAGGTCGGCCGGGTGCGGATGGACGTCGGCCGCCACGAGCTCCTCGTCGACGGCGAGCCGGTACGGATGCCGCTGCGGGAATTCGAGCTCCTCGAGGTCCTCCTGCGCAACGCGGACCACGTCCTCACCCGCGGCCAGCTCATCGACCGGGTGTGGGGCGCCGACTACGTCGGGGACACCAAGACGCTGGACGTCCACGTCAAACGCATCCGCGCCAAGATCGAGCCCGACCCGTCCGTGCCCGAGATGCTCCTCACCGTGCGCGGCCTCGGGTACAAGCTCGTCGCGCCCGACCGGACCCCGTAACCTGTCGTGGGCTGCTGAAGGCCTCACCGACACGACAGGGGACGGGATGATCAGGGGACGACGGATCGCTGCCGCGACGGCAGTCGTCGCGCTCACCGCCGCCGGCTGCGGCAGCGACGGCACGTCGATCGCCGGCGCCGGCGCCTCCTCCCAGGAGATCGCGATGCAGGCGTGGCTGGCCGGGCTGCACGACCTGCAGCCCGAGATTCTCACGTCCTACGACCCCACCGGCTCCGGAGCGGGCCGCGAGATGTTCATCACCGGCGCCGTCGACTTCGCCGGCTCCGACGCCCACCTCGACGACGAGGAGGCACTCGAGGCCGAGGAGCGCTGCGAGGGCGGGGAGGTCCTCGAGCTGCCGCTCTACATCTCTCCCATCGCCATCGCCTACCACCTGCCCGGGCTGGACGTGGAGCACCTCCAGCTCGCGCCGGAGACGATCGCCGGGATGTTCGACGGGCGCATCGAGCGGTGGGACGACCCGGCCATCATCGCGACGAACCCGGGCGTCGAGCTGCCCGACCTCCAGGTCGTGCCGGTCAACCGCTCCGACGACTCCGGCACCACCGAGAACTTCACCGAGTACCTCGCCGAGGCCGGCGGCGGCGCGTGGCCGCACGAGCCGAGCGGCACGTGGCCGCGCTCGGGCACGCACTCGGGCCAGCAGAACGTCGGCATGGTCTCGACGCTCGAGGCCGCCGAGGGGACGATCGGCTACGTCGACGCCTCCCAGGTGACCGAGGAGCTGGGCACCGTCGCGGTGGGGGTGGGCGAGGAGTTCGTGCCCTTCTCCCCGGAGGCCGCGGCCGCCGTCGTCGACGCCTCCCCGCCTGCTCCGGGGGCGAGCGACACCCGGCTCGTCATCGAGCTGGACCGGGACACGGACGCCGCCGGCGCCTACCCGGTGGTCCTCATCTCCTACACGATCGCCTGCACCCGCTACGACAGCGCGGAGAAGGCCGACTCGGTGCGTGCGCTGCTCAGCTACATCGCCAGCGAGGACGGTCAGGCGCGCGCCGCGTCACCGGAGGTCGCGGGCGCTGCGCCGATCTCCGCGGACCTGCGCGAGCGGGTCATGGCCGCCGTCGACCGGATCGAGGGCCCAGCCACCGGCTGACGCCGGTCACGGCACGTAGTCGGCGTACTGCGGGAGCGTCGAGTCGAGGACGGGCACGTTCGCCGAGACGGTCCCGAGGCCGGTTGCCTCGACGAGGCCCTCGGCGTTGGCGCCCGGCGCGACGGGCACGGTCGGCACGACGACGATCTCGTCGACCCCGAGCAGGACCTGGTCGGTGGCCGGGACGGGGACCTGGATCCCGCCGTCGCCGATCGTCACCGACATGACGACGTCCTCCTGGCTGTCGTTGACGAGGGAGCCGAAGACCTGCCCCTCGCCGCCCTCCTCCTCGGACAGGACCATGAGGTTCTCGGCCCGGATCTCCTCGGTGACCACGACCCGCACGCCGTCGCTCGCGTTGTACGGCTCGGCGGTCTGGATCGGGGTCATCACGCTGCAGCCGGCGACGAGCGCGGCGGCGCCGACGGCTGCGGCGCCACGAAGCAGGTGGTGGTTGCGGGCCAAGACGGTCTCCTTCGTCGACGTGTCCCCCCAGGCTACCGGGCCACAGGCCCTGTCCGCGCGGTCGCCCGGCGCGATCCCGGCCACGTGCGCGGACCGGTCGGCACCGGTGCAGAGCCCGCGCAAACCCGCGGATTGGCGCCGTTTTCGCGTGCTAGAATAGGTACTCCTCGCGACCAAGGAGCATGGCCACTATGACCTTCACCGTCGGTGAGACCGTCGTTTATCCCCACCACGGAGCCGCCCTCATCGAGGCGATCTCGAAGAAGGTCATCAGGGGCGAGGAGAAGCTCTACCTCAAGCTCCGCGTGGCCCAGGGCGACCTCACGATCGAGGTGCCCGCGGACAACGTCGACCTGGTCGGGGTGCGCGACGTCGTGGGCAAGGAGGGCCTGGAGAAGGTCTTCGAGGTGCTGCGCGCGCCCTACACGGAGGAGCCGACGAACTGGTCGCGCCGCTACAAGGCGAACGTCGAGAAGATCGCCTCGGGTGACGTCATCAAGGTCGCCGAGGTCGTGCGCGACCTGTCCCGCCGCGACCAGGACCGCGGCCTGTCGGCCGGGGAGAAGCGCATGCTCGCCAAGGCCCGTCAGATCCTCGTCTCCGAGCTCGCTCTCGCCGAGCGCACCGAGGAGGACAAGGCCGAGGCCATGCTCGACGACGTCCTCGCCTCCTGACCCACGTGCGCTGCGCCGCGGTCCTCACGGCTGCCGGCTCCGGCACCCGCCTGGGGCACACCCTGCCCAAGGCGCTCGTCCCGCTCGCCGGGACCCCGCTCCTCCTCCACGCCGCGCGTGGGCTGGCGGCCTCCGGTGTGGTCGACGCCGTCGTCGTCACCGCGCCCGACGGGTACCTCGAGGAGGTGGCCTCGCTGTTCCCCGGTGGTCGCGTCCCGTGCAGCGAGGTCCCCGTCCGGGTGGTCGTCGGTGGCGCCACCCGGCAGGCCTCCGTCGCCGCCGGCCTCGCCGCGCTCGACGACGTCGCCCCCGCCTGCGAGGCCGTCCTCGTCCACGACGCCGCCCGCTGCCTCGCCGGGCCCGAGCTCGTGCGCCGCATCGTCGCGGCGCTGGAGGCGGGACACGGCGCCGTCGTGCCCGGAGTCCCGGTGACCGACACCGTCAAGCGCGTGGTCGACCTGCCGGGCGGCGGCGCGCGCGTCGTGGAGACGCCCGAGCGGTCCACCCTGCGGGCCGTGCAGACGCCGCAGGGCTTCACCCGCGAACTCCTCGAGCGGGCGCACCGGCTGGGTGCCACGCGCGCCGACGACGAGACCCGCGCCGTCTCGGACGACGCGGGTCTCGTGGAGTCGCTCGGCGAGGAGGTCCTCCTCGTGCCCGGCGAGGCGGCGGCGCTGAAGATCACGACGCCCGCCGACCTCGAGCTGGCGGAGCAGCTGCTCAGCCGGCCCTGACCACCCGGGTGCCGCCGGCAAACCTGTCGTGCCAGCCCTGACGGGTCGCGGTGTTGCTGCTGACCGTCACGAGGATGGTGATGACAGCGGCCAAGGAGAGCAGGCTGCCCAGCCAGGCGAGTGCCGGGATGATGCCGACGATGCCGACCGCGGTCCACAGGTTGCGCTTGAGCGCCTCGGTCGTCGTGGGGTTGCCGCCCGCTGCGCCGACAGTCCGCACGTTGAGGAGCATCTTGCCGAGCGTCTGCCCGCGGGCCGACTCGAGGAGCACGAAGTAGCCGAGGGTGATCGCGGTGCTGACGACGGTGACGAGCGCCAGCGTGTCGTAGTCCACCCGGCCCGTCATGAGGACGGTCGTGAAGGCGTCGGCGCCGAGGAGCCAGCCGACGATCCCGTTGACGACGGTGAGCAGGATGTTGTCGACGAGCCGCGCGAGGACGCGGGTGCTGAGCTCCGCCGGCTGCCCGGCGGTGGAGAAGTCCGGGACCTGCGGCGCGTAGTACGGGGACTGCTGGCCGTACTGCTGCTGGCCGTAAGGCGCCTGGCCCGCGGGCGGCTGCTGGCCGTAGGGCTGCTGCTCGTACGGGCGCTGGCCGGCCGACGGCTGGCCGTAGGGAGACTGCTGGCCGTAGGGCGTCTGGCCGGCGGGCGCCTGCTGGCCGTAGAGGCCGCCGCCCTGCCCGGGCGGCGGAGGGGGCGTTGGGGTGGAGCCCGAGGGCGGGGGGTGCTCGCCGGAGGAGGAACCTCCGGTGGACGGCTCGGTCATGTGAGGCCTTTCGCTGGATCGGGTCCGGCCCATGCTAGTGACCGGCGGCACGGCGGTGGCCGTGTTGCCCGACCCGCGAGGGTGGCCCGCCGTTCCTCAGCGGACGACCAGTGCGGTGGCGACGGCGAGCAGCCCCTCGCCGCGGCCGGTGAAGCCGAGACCGTCCGTCGTCGTCGCCGACAGGCTCACCGGCGCCCCGAGGGCGCGGGACATCGCCTCGGCGGCCTCCTCGCGGCGGCGGCCGATCCGCGGTCGGTTCCCCACGACCTGGACGGCGACGTTGCCGATCTCGAAGCCTGCCTCGCGGACGAGAGTGGCGGTGGCGGAGAGGAGTTCGGCGCCCGACGCCCCGGCCCAGCGCGGGTCGGAGGTGCCGAAACGGGAGCCGAGGTCACCCAGCCCCGCCGCGGACAGGAGCGCGTCACACGCCGCGTGGGCGGCGACGTCGCCGTCGGAGTGCCCCTCCAGGCCCACCTCGCCGGGCCATTCGAGGCAGGCGACGTGGAGCGGACGGTCGCTGCCCTCCGGGGCGAAGGCGTGGACGTCGGTCCCGATCCCGGTGCGCGGCAGCATGGTCGCCAGCGTAGCGAGGCTCAGGCCGGGGGCGGCTCGTGCAGCGCGCTCTCGCTGCGCACCGTGACGCGCACCGGCAGCAGGAGGAGCAGACCGACAGTGAGCACCGCGACGATGCCGAGGATGCCCCAGTACTCGGAGTCGGCGATGCTCTGGCCGGTGACGGCAGCACCGATGCTGATCGCGAGCGCGAAGCACATGGGCGCGAGGAAGCTCACCGCCCGCCCGGTGGTGGCGTACAGACCGAACAGCTCTCCCTCCTTGCCCTTGGGGATGAGGCGGGCGAGGAAGGTACGTGAGGCGGACTGGGCAGGGCCGACGAAGACGCACAGAATCAGCCCGAGGCACCAGAAGGCGACGGCACCGCGGTCGTGGAGGATGAAGACGCCGCTCCCCGCGAGGATCATCGCGACGAGCGAGCCGACGATCACGCGCTTGGGACCGAGGATGTCGTCCAGCGCCCCGAAGGCGATCGTCGCCACCCCCGCGACGAGGTTCGCGGCGACCCCGAAGATGATGACCTCACCGGCCTCGAAGCCGAAGACCGTCGACGCGACGATGCCGCCGAAGGTGAAGACCCCGGCCAGGCCGTCCCGGAAGATGGCGCTGGCGCCGAGGAAGAAGACGGTGTGGTGGTCCTGGCGCCACACGTTCCGCACGGAGCGGAAGAGCAGGCGGTAGGAGCCGACGACACCGAGCCGGGGCAGGCGCTCGCGGGCGGAGCGGTCGTCGCGGATGGTGAGGAGCACCGGCAGGGAGAACAGGAGCGTCCAGCCGGCGCAGATGAGCATTGCCACGCGCACGTCCATGCCGCTGTCCGACGTGATCCCGAAGAGGCCGACGTCCGGGCTGATGAGGCCGAAGTAGACGATGAGGAGGAGGACGATCCCGCCGATGTAGCCCAGGCCCCAGCCCAGGCCGGAGATCCGTCCGATCGTCCGCGGCGTCGAGATCTCGTTGAGCATGGCGTAGTAGTTCACCGAGGCGAGCTCGAAGAAGATGTTGCCGACCGCGAGCAGGGCCAGGCCCAGCCACAGGTTGCTCGGGTCCGGGGCGACGAGGAAGAGCGACGCCGAGATGACGACGACGACCATCGTGTTGACGGCGAGCCAGAAGGTCCGCCGCCCCGAGCGGTCTGAGCGTAGGCCCGCGACCGGTGCGCACACGGCGATGAGTGCGCCCGCGCCGGCCAGCGCCCAGCCCAGCTTCTGGGAGGCGCCAGGGCCGAAGAGATCGGCGTTGGTGATGTACACGGTGAAGACGAAGGTGGTGATGACGGCGTTGAAGGCCGCCGACCCCCAGTCCCACAGGCTCCAGGCGTAGACGGGCCAGCCGAAGCCCCGGCGGCGCTGCGTGGGGCGTGGTGTCACGGGCAGTGTGGTCACCTGGCTGACGTTATCGCCCCGCGGTGACGTCCGGCACCGCGGCGTCCGGCCCCTGCGCCGGTAGCCTGGGGCACGTGAGCCTGCGACTTCATGACTCCGCCACCCGGTCGGACCGCGAGCTGGTGCCCCTCGTCCCCGGACGGGTGAGCATCTACCTCTGTGGCGCCACCGTCCAGGGGGCGCCTCACGTGGGTCACCTGCGCTCGGCGATCGCCTTCGACGTGCTCGCCCGGTGGCTGCGCCGTCGGGGCCTGGAGGTGACCCTCGTCCGCAACGTCACCGACATCGACGACAAGATTCTCACCAAGTCGGCCGAGACGGGCGTCCCCTGGTGGGCCTGGGCCCACCGCTTTGAGCAGGAGTTCACCGCCGCCTACGACGCCGTCGGGGTCGGGCGGCCCACCTACGAGCCCCGCGCGACCGGTCACGTGACCGAGATGGTCGCCCTCATCGACCGTCTCGTCGAGCGCGGGCACGCCTACCGGGGTGAGGGCGCCAACGTCTACTTCGACGTCCGCTCCTTCCCCGCGTACGGAGCGCTCACCCGCCAGCTGCTCGAGAACATGTCGACCCTCGACGAGGAGGAGGCGGGCGACAAGCGCGACGCCCGCGACTTCGCCCTGTGGAAGAACCCCAAGGACGGCGAGCCGGCGTCCGCTGCCTGGGACACGCCCTACGGGCGCGGACGGCCAGGCTGGCACCTCGAGTGCTCGGCCATGGCCCACCGCTACCTCGGGGAGAGCTTCGACATCCACGGCGGCGGCATCGACCTGCGCTTCCCGCACCACGAGAACGAGGTGGCCCAGTCCCGCGCCGCCGGCTACGGCTTCGCCCGGCACTGGATGCACAACGCCTGGGTGACCGTGGGCGGGGAGAAGATGAGCAAGTCGCTGGGCAACTCGCTCGTCGTGTCCGCCGTCCTCGAGCGGGTGCCCGCCATCGTGCTGCGCTTCGCGCTCGGCACCGTCCACTACCGCTCGACGGTGGAGTTCTCCGAGGACTCCCTCGCCGAGGCGACGAGCACCTGGGAGCGCCTCAGCGGCTTCGTCACCCGCGCCGTCGAGCGCGTGGGGCAGGTGCCCGCCGAGGAGGTGACGAGGCGGCCGATCTCCGCGCTGCCGCCCGCCTTCGTCGCCGCGATGGACGACGACCTCAACGTGTCCGCCGCGCTCGCCGCCGTGCACGAGCAGGTGCGGACGGGCAACAACGCCCTCGCCGCGGGCGAGGACAGCGTCGTGTGGCAGGCCCAGCTCCAGGTGCGGTCCATGCTCGACGTGCTCGGGCTCGACCCACTCGCCGCGCCGTGGGCCACCGCGGCCGGTTCCGACGACGCCGCCCGTGAGGCGCTGGACGTGCTCGTCCCCTGCGTGCTCGCCGAGCGCGCGGACGCCCGCAAGGCCAAGGACTGGGCCCGCGCCGACGCGCTGCGCGACCAGCTCCAGGCGGCAGGCATCATCATTGAGGATTCACCCGACGGTGCCAGATGGCAGCTGGGGACGAGAGGAGGCCGTTGATGGCCGGGAACTCCAAGCGCCGCGGCGCAGTACGCAAGGCTGGATCGAAGAAGGGGGCAACGGCCGGCAGTGGCGGCAAGGGGCGCCGAGCGCTCGAGGGGCGCGGGCCCACGCCCAAGGCCGCCGAGCGGCCCTACCACCCGGCGGCAGCGCGTAAGGCGGCGGCCGAGAAGCGAGAGGGCCGTGGCGACACCGCGCGCAAGCCGGCGGCGGCCCGGACGAGTACCGGGCGCGAGCTCGTGGCCGGCCGGAACGCCGTCCTCGAGGCCGTGCGGGCCGGCATCCCGATCGACCACGTCTACCTCGCGGCCCGCGTCGACTCCGACGAGCGTCTCGGCGAGGTGCTGCGCACCGTCACTGCGCGCAACACCCCGCTCCTCGAGGCGAGCAAGAGCGACCTCGACAAGCTCACCGACGGCGGCAACCACCAGGGCATCGCCATCCAGGTGCCGCCCTACGAGTACGCCGACCCCTCCGACCTCCTCGGCCGCTTCCCGGGTAGCGCGCCCCTCATCGTCGCCCTCGACGGCGTCACCGACCCGCACAACCTCGGGGCGGTGCTCCGCTCCGCCGGGGCCTTCGGGGTGGACGGCGTCCTCGTCCCCGAGCGCCGCTCCGCCGGCGTCACCGCCACCGTGTGGCGGGTGTCCGCCGGCGCCGCCGCCCGCGTGCCGGTGGCCCGGGCGACGAACCTCGTGCGCGCGCTGCAGGACTACAAGAAGGCCGGCTGCTTCGTCGTCGGGCTCGACGGCGAGGCGCCCACGACGGTGGCCGAGCTCGAGCTCGCCACCGAGCCGCTCGTCGTCGTCGTCGGCTCCGAGGGCAAGGGCCTGTCGCGGCTCGTGCGCGAGACCTGCGACGCGATCGCCGGCATCGAGATCTCCTCGAGCGTGGAGTCCCTCAACGCCGCCGTGGCGACGGGCATCAGCCTCTACGAGATCGCCCGCATCCGCGCCACCCGCTGAGCGCTGCCGCTGATCTGGCGCCCGCCGCTGGGCGGGCGCCCCGTGCCGCCGGCTGCAGCCATGCTGCGCACAGGTCGGCGACACGGGCGCGACACGCCGGGACAGGTGTCGCGTACGGGGGGCCTCGAGGAACCTGTGCGCAGATCGGCGACATCGCGGCGACCTCGGTTGCTGCACAGCCCCCGCGCGTGGGTGTCCCGTCCACCGTTCCGTGCGGCTGGCGACGGCGGGTACTCGCGGTCGGCGACGCTCAGCCGATGGATGCGGTCAGCAGGCTGTGGACGTACGGCGGCGTCGGCACGCGCACCCAGATCGCCCGGACGACGGCGGAGCGGCGCGCGGTGACGGCGGCGGTCGCCGCGGGACAGATCCGCGACCTGGGGGCCGGGTGGCTCGCCGTCGCTGACGCCCGGGAGTCCGTCGTCGTCGCCCGCCGCATGGGCGCGGTGATCACCTGCGTGAGTATCGCCGAGTTCTTCGACCTTCCCCTTCTCGTCGCCCCCGACCGCCCGCACGTCGCGCTCCCTCGGAGGCGCGGGAGACGGTCGATCGACATGGCCGTGCGCGTTCACGGGGAGGGCAGCTGGATTGCACCGTCACCTGTCGGCTTCCCCCTCGCTCCGCTGGCCGACGCGCTCGCCCGGGTGCTGCGGTGCCGGCCGGCGGAGGAAGCGGCCGTCGTCCTGGACGCCGCCCTGCGAAAGGGCCTGGTGACACCGGAGGCGGTCCGCCGCACGCTCACCGGGAGGGGCAGTCCGGCCGCACTCGCCACCCTGGAGCGTTGCAGTCCGCGCAGCCGATCGGTCATCGAGACGCGCGCGCGGCTGGCGCTCGAGGACGCCGGCCTGATCGTGTCGGCGGGCGTGGAGATCGACGGAGTCGGCGAGGTCGACCTGGTGGTCGAGGGCCGCATCGTCGTGGAGTGTGACGGCTTCGCCTACCACTCCGGCCGGGCGGAGTACCGGAAGGACCGGCGGCGCGACCG
Source organism: Georgenia satyanarayanai (assembly GCF_023715365.1). GTDB lineage: Bacteria > Actinomycetota > Actinomycetes > Actinomycetales > Actinomycetaceae > Oceanitalea > Oceanitalea satyanarayanai_B. The sequence goes on along the minus strand of NZ_JAMBNZ010000011.1, from coordinate 97,890 downwards.
CGCGCTGCTCGAGAGGGGCTACCTCGTCCTGCGCTTCACGTGGGAGGAGATCATGCAAGACCCCCGCGTGATCGTGTCCGCTGTGAAGGGGCTGCTCGGCGGGTCGTGAGACCGGTGGACTGTCGCTGATCTGCGCACAGGTCGCCAGAAGCGCCTCTATGCGTCAGGTGTCCCGGCGTGTCGCCGGCGTGTCGCGAACCTGTGCGCAGAACAGCGACGGGGGATGGTCAGGGACGGCGACGGCGGGCGACGGCGGGCCCGCTCAGAGAGGGTTAGAGGTCCTCGAGGCGGGGGGCGTCGACGCCGAGGAAGGAGCGCTCGTCGGGGCGGTGGCGCAGGACGGCGTCGACGTAGGACTGCACGGCCTCGGGCAGCGGCACGTCCCGGCGCTGCTGCTCGGAGATGAACCAGCGGTGCTCGAGCACCTCGTGGAAGATCTCCGCCGGCTCGAGCTTCCCGCGCAGCTCGCGCGGGATGGCGCGCACGGTGGGCTCGAAGACCTTGGCGAGCCAGTCGTGCGCGACGAACTCCTCGTCCTCGCCCTGCCGGTCGGTCGCGGCTCGGTAGGCGTCGAGGTCGTTGAGCATCCGGCGCGCCTGGTTCTCCTGGACGTCCAGGCCCGTGAGGCGCATCATCCGGCGGTGGTGGTGGCCGGCGTCGACCACCTTCGGCTGGATCTGGACGCTCGTGCCGTCGACGTCGGTCGTCATCGTCAGCTCACCGACGTCGTAGCCGAGCTCGTTGAGGCGGTCGATGCGGGCGGCCACGCGCCAGCGTTCGCCGGTGTCGAAGGACTCGGAGTCGGTGAGCTCACGCCACAGGGCGGTGTACCGCTCGACGATCCGGTTGCCGACCTCGATCGTGTCGACGTCCTCGTCGAGGATCTCACCGGCCTGGAGGTCCATGAGCTCGCCGATGATGTTGGTCCGGGCGATGTCGAGGTCGTACTCGCGCTGCCCGATGGTGAGCTCGGGCTGGAACTCCCCGGTCTCCGCGTCCACGAGGTAGGCCGCGAAGGCGCCGGCGTCGCGGCGGAAGAGGGTGTTGGACAGCGAGACGTCGCCCCAGTAGAAGCCCAGGAGGTGCAGGCGCACGAGGAGCACGGCCGCGGCATCGATGAGGCGCGTGGCGGTGTCCGGGCGCAGGTACTGGGAGAACAGCGCGCGGTAGGGCAGGGAGAACTGGAGGTGCTCGGTGACGAGCACGGAGTCCAGCGGCTCACCCTGCGGCGTGGCACGGCCGGTGATGACGGCGAGGGGCTGCACCGACGGCGCGTCGAGCCGGTTGAGGTTGCGGAGCATCTCGTACTCGTGGAAGGCCACGGTCTCGCCGATCTCCTTGACGGCGATGACCCGCCCGGAGAGCCGCACGAAGCGCACGACGTGGCGGGAGATACCACGCGGGAGGGCGGCGAGGACCGACTCGGGCCACTCCTCGAGCGGGACCTCCCAGGGCAGGTCGAGGAGGGCAGGGTCCAGCCGTGCAGCGGTGATCTCCAGGGACTGTGCCATCAGCTCCGACTCCTCGTGACGTGCCGCAGGGGCGAACCCGACCGTATCGGGTCCGCCCCTGCGATGCGCTGACGCGTCAGCTGGGCAGACGCTCGCCCGTGGACACGGCGAAGTTGTGCTGCTCGCCCGCGCGGATGCGGGCGTGGATGGTGTCACCCTTCATCGGCACGTCGCGCGGGTCGATACGCACGATGATCTGGGAGTCACCGGCGCCCGAGGTGATGTGCTCCGCGAGCTCCTTCGAGCCGGCCAGGCGGCCGTAGACGAAGGCGTCAGAACCGAGCTCCTCGACGAGGTCGACGGTCACCGGGATCGCACCCTCGGTGCCGGCGGACACGCGGTCCAGCGACTCGGGACGGAAGCCGACGACGATCTCGCCCTTCTCGTCGTTGCCCATGGCGCTGACGGTCTCGCGGCTCAGCGGCATGCGGACGTCACCGAGCACGGCGGCGCCGTCCACGATGCGGAAGGTGCCGAGGTTCATCGCGGGGGAGCCGATGAAGCCGGCGACGAAGACGTTCGCGGGACGGTCGTACATGTCGCGCGGGGTGCCGACCTGCTGGAGGACGCCGTCCTTGAGGACGGCGATGCGGTCACCCATGGTGAGGGCCTCGGTCTGGTCGTGGGTGACGTAGACCGTGGTGACGCCCAGGCGGCGCTGCAGCGAGGCGATCTGCGTGCGGGTCTGCACGCGGAGCTTGGCATCGAGGTTCGACAGCGGCTCGTCCATGAGGAACACCTGCGGCTGGCGGACGATCGCGCGGCCCATGGCCACACGCTGACGCTGACCACCGGACAGGGCCTTGGGCTTGCGGTCGAGGTACTCAGACAGGTCGAGGATCTTGGCGGCCTCCTCGACGCGCTGGCGGATCTCGGCCTTCGGCTTGCCGGCGATCTTCAGCGCGAAGCCCATGTTGTCGGCCACGGACATGTGCGGGTACAGCGCGTAGTTCTGGAAGACCATCGCGATGTCGCGGTCCTTGGGCTGGACGTCGGTGACGTCACGGTCACCGATGAGGATCCGGCCGGAGTTGACGTCCTCGAGGCCTGCCAGCATGCGCAGCGAGGTCGACTTGCCGCAGCCGGAGGGGCCGACGAGCACGAGGAACTCGCCGTCGGCGACGTCGAGGTTCAGGGCGTCGACGGCCGGGCGCTCCGTGCCCGGGTAGACGCGGGTGGCGTTGTCGAACGTGACTGATGCCATGGTGGTGTACATCCCTTCACCGGCAGGTACGTGCCGGACGATCCGTTGTGAAGAGTGCCAGGTGTCTGCCTTGACACTGGCCCGTCCGCGGAGATCGGTGACCACCGTGGCTGGGCTGGGGCCAGTGTGACACAACAGGGGTGTCGGGCGGCACAGTCACAGGTCCCGGTGTCGTCAGGATCACACGGTCTCGCGCAGCTCCAGGAGACGCAGGAGGACGGCGGCCATCTCGTCCGGGTCGGCCACCCGGTAGCCGGCCGCGGTCGGCCCGTCGCCCACCTTGATGCCCACGTCCTGCGGCCCGAGGACGGCGAAGGCATCTTCGTCCGTGACGTCGTCACCGGCGAAGAGCACCGCGTGGGGGGCGACGTCGGCGCGCAGCTCGGCGACGGCGTCGCCCTTGGTCGTGTCGACCACCGCCATCTCGACGACGGACTTGCCCTCCTGCACGCGCAGCCCGGACCGGGTGGCCGGCCCGGCGAGGACGGCGTCGGCGAGGGCGGCAGCGTCCTGCGGGCTGCACCGGCGCGAGTGCACGACGACGGACGCCGGCTTCGTCTCGACCCAGGCACCCTCGTAGCGGCCGGCGAGGTCGGTGGCCTCCCGGAGGACCTCGGCCCGGAGGGTGGCCTGCTCGTCGCTGAGCGCGAGCGGCTCGGTGACGAGCTCGGGCAGCTGGCTGGGGGACAGGCCCACGTGCCCGCGCTGGGCGCCGTGGCTGCCGACGATGCGGGTCCCGACCGGGACCTCGGCGAGGGAGACGAGCGAGGTGGCCTCGCGTCCGGAGATGAGCGCGACGTGGACGCCGGGCAGGGCGTCGAGCCGGGCGAGCGCCTCGACGGCGGCCGGCACGATCCGCGACTCCGTGGGGTCGTCGACGAGGGGCGCGAGCACGCCGTCGAAGTCGAGCGCGACGAGGATGGAGGGCTGGGCGGCGAGCCCCCGCAGCGCCTGGTCGAGGATCTCCTCGATGTGCTGGACGAACAGGGGGACGTCGACCCCCGGGCCGGGGACGCCCGGGTCGTGGTTCTCGCTCATGCCTCGCTCCTTCCGGTGGACAGGGCGCTGAGGAAGTCCTCGGCCCAACGCTGGACGTCGTGCTCGACGACGCGGCGGCGCAGCGCGCGCATCCGTCGTCGCCGCTCCCGCGGCTCCATGCCGATGGCCCGCATGATCGCGGTCTTGGTGCCGTCGACGTCGTGCGGGTTGATGAGCAACGCCTGGCCGAGCTCGTCGGCGGCGCCGGTGAACTCGCTGAGTACGAGAACGCCGCCGAGGTCGCGCCGGGCGGCGATGTACTCCTTGGCGACGAGGTTCATCCCGTCCCGCAGGGACGTGACGAGCATGACGTCGGCCGCGAGATACAGGGCGGCCATCTCCTCGGCCGGGTAGGAGTGGTGCATGTAGTGGACGGCGGGCTTGCCGAGGACGCCGTAGTCGCCGTTGATGCGCCCGACCGTCACCTCGATCTCGTCGCGCAGCTGCCGGTACTGGTCCACGCGCTCGCGGGAGGGGCTGGCGATCTGGACGAGCGTCGTCTCCGGCGGTGTCACGCGGCCGTCGGCGAGGAGCTCGCCAAAGGCCTTGAGCCGGTGGCGGATGCCCTTGGTGTAGTCGAGGCGGTCCACGCCGAGGAGGAGGACGTCGGGGCTGCCGAGTTCCTGGCGGATCTCCACGGCGCGCTGCTGCACCGGCTCGCTCTGGGCGAGCTCGTCGAAGGAGGCGGTGTCGATGGAGATGGGGAAGGCGCCGGCGCGCACCTGGCGCTCGGGCCGCGACCACCGGGCTCCGACCGTCACGGTCCGGCCCTTGGTGGTGAGCGGCGTGAGGCGCCGCACCGCGCGCATGAAGTTCGAGGCGTCCGAGGAGCGCTGGAAGCCGATGAGGTCGGCCCCGAGGAGCCCCTCGACGACCTGCCGCCGCCAGGGGAGCTGGCCGAAGATCTCGACCGGCGGGAAGGGGATGTGGTTGAAGAAGCCGATACGGACGTCGGGCCGCAGCATCCGCAGCACGGAGGGGACCAGCTGGAGCTGGTAGTCGTGCACCCATACCGTGCCGCCCTCGGAGACGGCCTCGGCCGCGGCGGCCGCGAAGCGGCGGTTGACGGCCACGTAGGCGTTCCACCACTTGCGGTGGTACTCCGGCGGGACGATGACGTCGTGGTAGAGCGGCCACAGGGTGCCGTTGGAGAAGCCCTCGTAGTAGTCGGCGATCTCCTGCTCGCTCAGCGCGACGGGCCACACGCGGATGCCGTCGGCCTCGAAGGGGTCCAGGGACAGGTCGGGGCTGCCCGCCCAACCCACCCAGGCTCCCTCGTGCTGCCGCATGACCGGCGCGAGCGCGGTGACGAGGCCACCGGGGGAGCGGGTCCAGTCGACGGAGCCGTCGGGGCCCGTGGTGATGTCGACGGGAAGGCGGTTGGCGACGACGACGATCGAGTGCTCACCGGCAGGCATCAGGTGTTCGTTCCTCCTTGGTCATCCTTTTGCCGAGGCTACCTGGGGCCGGTCCCGGCGGCATGGGGACCGCGGCGCCGGCCGGTCGGCTGGGTAGGTTGTCGTCATGCAGGGGATCGACGGCTACCACCTCGTGCGGCGCATCGGCGCCGGCGGGATGGGCGCGGTGCACGAGGCGCTCGACGCGGACGGCAACCGGGTGGCGGTCAAGGTCCTCCACGAGTCGATCGCGGCCGACCCCGCGGCCCGGGACCGGCTGCGCCGGGAGGTCGAGCTCCTCCACCGTGTCCGCGGGCAGGGCGTGGCCCGGGTGCTGGACGCGGAGGTCGACGGCGTCACCGCCTTCGTCGTCACCGAGCTCGTCGACGGGCCCACCCTCGAGGACGACGTCCGCGAGCACGGACCGCTCGACGCCGAGGAGCTCGGAGGGCTCGCTCACGGGCTGGCCGCCGGTCTGCGCTCCATCCACGCCGCCGGCGTCACCCACCGCGACCTCAAGCCCGGCAACGTCATGCTCGCCGCCGACGGTCCCGTCATCATCGACTTCGGCATCGCCCAGGTGGCCGACGACGTGCGCCTCACCCAGACCGGGATGGTCACCGGCACGCCGGGCTACCTCGACCCGGACGTCATCGCCGGCGCCGACCCCGGCCCCGACGGCGACTGGTGGGCGTGGGCCGCGGTCCTCACCTTCGCGGCCACCGCCCGCCCGCCCTTCGGCCGCGGGACGATCCAGGCGGTGCTCGGCCGGGTGAGCACCGGTCTCGTTGACACCGAGGGCCTGCCCGCCGACCTGGCGGCGGTGCTGACGGCCGCGCTCGAGCCCGATCCCGCCCGCCGCCTCCCGCCGGAGGAGGTGCTGGCCGCCCTTGACGGCGACTGGCACCGGCCCGCGCTCACGGCTGTGCTCGCGCCGCCGCAGCCCCCGGCCGTCGCGCGAACCTCCGTGCTGCCCTCGCCCCGTCCCCCGGCGGCCGAGACGCGCGCGCTCCCGGCGGTCGCCGACGCGCCCCTTCCGCAGACGGTCCAGCAGCCGTGGCAGGCGGCCCCGGAGGCGCCCTGGCGGTCCGCGCCGTGGCAGGAGCCGCAGCAGCACGACTGGCAGCCCCAGCCGTGGCAGCCGGCGCCCGTGCAGCAGCAGCCGCTCGCACCGGTGCAGCCCCCACCCGGCTGGGGTGGCGCCGTGCCGATCGAGCCCCCTGAGTGGGCGCTGCCACCGCGCCGGCGGACCGGTGCGGTGACGGCCCTCGGCCTCGGGCTCAGCGCGCTCGCGCTCCTCGCGCCAGGCCCGTGGCTGGTCGGGGTGGCGCTGCTCCTCGTCGTGCTCGGCGCGGTCGGACGGGGGACCCAGCGGTTGCGGGCGGTGCGGCTGAGGCGCGGCCCCCGACGCTCGGACGCGGCGCGTGCCTGGCTCGGTGCGCCCGCCCACCTGCTGTGGGCGGCGGGCGCGGCGCTCCCGGGACTGCTGCTCGCCGTCGTCGTCGCGGGCGGGGGCTGGTGGGCGGCGCACGGCACCGGCGTCGAGGACGGCACGACGACGCCGGCACTTACCTGGGCGGCAGCGGCGGCCGGGCTCGCGCTCGCCTGGGTCGTCCCGCCGTCCGCGTCCGCGCGGGAGGGTGCCCGTGCCGTCCTCGGCGGGCTGCCGGCGCCGGTGCTGCGCGGAGTCGTCCTCGTGGCGCTCGCGACGGCGGTGGTGCTGGGCGCCGTCGTCCTCGGCGGGAGCGCCCCCGACCCCGTGTGGAGCCCGCTGCCCGAGCCCGCCTGAAGCGGCTGTCCGGAGGTCATCACCGTGATGATCGCCACGGGGCGGGCGCGACACGTACGCTGACCCGGTGCCCCGCACCCGCCTGCTCGCGCGACCCGGCCTCCTCATGGCCGTGGCCGCGCTGCTGCCTGCCCTCGCGGCGCTGCTCAGCGGCACGGTCCACGTCACCCGATGCGTGAGCGTGCCCGGGGGCATCGCGCACGTGGGAGTCAACCTTGCCCTCCTGCGACCCGCGGCGGAGTGCCCGACGACGGGCGTCGCGCTGGGTGGGGAGGGCGAGCAGGTGCTCACCGCCGTCGTCCTGCTCACCGTGCCGATGCTGCTCCTCCACGCCGGTGTGCTCGCCGGCAGCTGGGGAGTGGGCGCCGTCGTCCGGCGCTCGCTGGCGCGGATCGCCCGGCTGACCCCGTGGCATCGGCAGCCGGCCCCGCGGCCGATCGTCGTGCCCGCCCGTCTGGGCGCCGCCGTCGGGACCTTCACGGTGCCCACGTGGCGCACTCCCGCGGCCGTCCCGCTGCTGCGCGGACCGCCTGCCGCCCTGCCGGCCTGAGCTCCCCCTCCCGCCGCGGGAACGAGCGCGCCGGCCGCACGGCGGACCGCCAGACCCACGGGTGCACGCGCGCCCTCCCCACACCAGGAGATCTCATGTCCAACGCCAAGGTGAACAAGCAGCAGGAGCGCCGCGACGCCGCGCGCGAGCAGGCCCGCAAACTGCGCGAGGCCCAGCAGCGCCGCGAGAAGCGCAACCGCGTCCTCGTCATCGCCGGAGTCGTCGTCTTCATCGCGATCGTCGCCGCCGCGCTCTTCGCCATCATCAACTCCCGGAACGCCGACCCGCTCGAGGGCGTCGACTCCCAGCCCGCGGGCGCCATCGAGAGTGGCGCCATCCAGCTCGGCGCCGACGGCGTCGGCTCGGTGAGCGAGGGGGCGCCCGTGGTCGACGTCTACCTCGACTACCTGTGCACCCACTGCTGGACCTTCGAGACCGTGAACGAGGGCGTCCTCGAGGAGCTCGCCGCGAACGGCGAGGTCACGGTGAACTACCACCCGATCGCCTACATCAGCGGCTCGGACTTCAACGTCCGCGGCGCCAGCGCCCTCGCCGAGGTGGCGACCCAGTCCCCCGAGCACTTCGCGAAGTTCAACGCCCAGCTCTTCGCCGCACAGGACGAGGGCGGGGCCACCCCGCTGAGCGACGAGCAGATCGCCGACGCGGCCCGCGAGGTGGACGTCCCGGAGGAGGTCATCGAGACCTTCGGCGACGTCCGCTACAGCGACTGGGTCCAGGGCGCCACCGAGCAGGCGCGTCGCGACGAGATCGGTGGGACGCCCACGATCCTCATCGACGGCGAGCCCTTCACCGGCTGGCAGGAACCGGGCGCCCTTGCCCAGGCCGTGACCGACGCCGCGGCCTGACCCGGCCACGACGTCTGGCAGACTTCTCGGGGCGGGGCCACGCGGCCCCGCCCCGGTGGGCAGGTCTCCGTCCCCTGTGGACGGGATTGCGCCCGCGCCGCCTTAGCTCAGCTGGTAGAGCACCCGCCTTGTAAGCGGACGGTCGTCGGTTCGATTCCGACAGGCGGCTCCGAGCAGCACTCCGCCGTCGGCTCTCGCCCGGATGGGCACGCTCCCGTACCAGGCGCCGGAAGTCGTTACCGCGACACTCGGCGCAATGGGGGCACGGGGTGCTGAGCCGGGGCTCCCGCGTGCGGCACCGACACGGTTCTTTCGCAATGATGCCGACCGAGTTCACTATCGCCGGAGCATGGTCGGGGCGGTGGTCGACGTCGTCACGCACCTGGAGAGCACGGGTTGTGGACGCGGAGTCCCCGCACCCGACCCGGTCGTCTCCCCAGCTGATGAGCGCGGATGAGGGAGGATAGGGGGCCGCCAACCGAAGGGACTCATCCGTGGCCGCATGGTCGACACAGACACAGCTGGGCAAGCAGGTCGGGCTGGACGCCCGGCAGGTGGGGACCAGGCTCACCGAGCTCGGGCTGAAGTCCGGCTCGACAGCCACCGAGCCGGCCGTGTCCCAGGGCCTGGCGAAGAAGACGACCATGCGTGACGGCACGGAGTTCTACGTCTGGTCCACCTCGGAGGTCCTCACCCTCCTCGGTGGCCCCAAGGAGACTGCAGTGACCGCCCCGCCGGTCACGAAGGACTACTCCGCCTTCGACCACGTCTACGCCACCGACGGCTCGGCCATCCGCAACCCCGGCCCCACCGGGTGGGCCTGGGTGAATCAGCGCACCGGGGAGACCGGGGCCGGCGGCCTGGACCATGGCACGAACAACATCGGCGAACTTCTCGCCCTGCGCTACGCCCTCGAGCACGCAGGTGCCGACGGCGACCTCCTCGTCCGGGCCGACTCCCAGTACGTCATCAACATCGCCACCAGCTGGGGGCGCGGCTGGCAGCGACGCGGGTGGAAGAAGGCCGACGGGAAGGTCCCCGAGAACCTCGAGATCGTGCAGACGATCATCGCGCTCATCGACGCCCGCACCGGGCGTACCGAGCTCGAGTGGGTCAAGGGCCACGCGGGCGACACCTACAACGAGATCGTCGACCAGCTCGCCAACGCGGCCGCCCGCGCCGCGGGCTGAGAAGCCTCCCCCACGCTGCTCAGGTGGGACCTATGACGGCCGTGTGACGGCGGGCGGCACCCCGTGAACGGTCGGTGAACTCTTGCGGGCAACTTCCTGAACTTCGGCCACTTGGCGTGATCGACCTCGTAGCGTGGGTCGTGGCTCATCAGCACCCCACCTCGGAGAGACACATGACGGCCTTCCCCCAGGGAGACCTCGACTCGACAGTCGCCCGCCGCACCGGCCACGACGACGTCCCGGTGGCCTCCCGGTGAGGGTCGTCGCGCACCGCGGCAACTCCTCCGCCGCTCCCGAGAACACCCTCGCCGCGATCGCCTCGGCGGTGGCGTGCGGGGCGAGTGGCGTGGAGATCGACGTCCGGCTCACCGGTGACGGTGTGCCCGTCGTCATCCACGACGAGACGCTCGACCGCACGACCGATGGGTCAGGGCCCGTCGCCGCTACGCCGGCCGCAGAGGTCACGGCCCTGGACGCGGGCGCGTGGTTCGGGGAGCGGTTCGTCGACGAGCGCGTCCCCGTTCTCACCGACGTGCTCGACCTGCTCGTGGCCGCCGGCGACGTCGAGCTCTTCCTCGAGGTCAAAGGCACCTGGGACGGCGACGACGTCCGCCGAGTCTCAGACGCCGTCGCCTTCCGCGGGCTCGACGACCGGGTGCTGGCGCAGAGCTTCTCCGCCACGACGGTGGCGGCGCTCGCGACCGTCGCTCCGGGACTGCGCCGCGGTCTGCTCGTCAAGGAGGCGGGTGACGGAGTGCTCGAGCTCTGCCGGCGGCTGGAGACGAGCGCCTGCAACCCGCACAAGGCAGTGCTCCGGACACGGCCCGAGGTGACGGGCCGGGCCCAGGCCGCGGGCCTCACGGTGACGCCGTGGACCCTCAACGAGCCTGCGGACTGGGCCGCTGCCAGGACGCTGGGGGTGGACGGGATCATCACCGACCGCCCCGCCGACCTCCTGGCCTGGACTGCCGCCCCGGCCGCCTGAGCGCCGCCGCGGTCAGTCGCTGCGGCCGGCGGTGAGGACGACCGGGCCGTCGGGGGTGACGGCGACGGTGTGCTCGCTGTGGGCGCCGCGGGAGCCGTCGGTGCTGCGCAGGGTCCAGCCGTCGGGGTCGGTGCGCAGCTCGTCGGTGCCGGCCATGAACCACGGCTCGATCGCGACGACGAGCCCCGGGCGCAGCCGCAGGCCGCGCCCGGCCCGGCCGTCGTTGGCGATGTGCGGCTCCCCGTGCATCGTGCGGCCCACGCCGTGGCCACCGAACTGGACGTTGACGCGGTAGCCGTAGTCGGACGCGACGGCGCCGATGGCCGCCGAGACGTCCCCGATCTTGTTGTCGACGACGGCGGCCGCGATGCCGGCCTCGAGGGCCACCTGCGTCGCCTCGATGATCCGCAGGTCCTCGGGCCGAGGCGTGCCGACCACGAGGCTGATGGCGGAGTCGGCCACCCAACCGTCGACGCTCGCGGCGAAGTCGACCGACAGGAGGTCGCCGTCGCGCAGCCGGTAGTCGTGGGGCAGGCCGTGCAGGACGGCGTCGTTGACCGACGTGCACAGCACGTAGCCGAAAGGCCGCGCCCCGAAGGAGGGGTGGTAGTCGATGTAACAGGACTCCGCGCCCGCCTTGCGGATCATCTCGTGCGCCAGGGCATCCAGCTCGAGGAGGTTGACGCCGACGTCAGCGCGGCGGCGCAGCTCCTCGAGCACCGAGGCGACGAAGCGGCCGGCCGGGCGCATGGCCTCGATCTCGGAGGGTGTCTTGAGCTCGATCACCGCCTCAGCGTACGACCCGCGCCTCCCCGGGCCGGGACGGTGGTGGACAGACGCAGGCAGGATGGGGCCATGCGCAGTCTGGGGCTGGACGTGGGCACGACGAACGTCAAGGCCGTCGCCGTCGACATCACCGGGGGACGGGCCACGGTCGTCGCCCAGGCGTCCGCGCCCACCCCGGCGGGCGGCGTCGCGCTCCAGCGGACCGTCGCGCGACTCGTCGGCGAGGTGGGGGCCGACGTCGCCGCCGTCGGCGTGGCGTCGATGGCGGAGACCGGCGTGCCCCTCGACGGCGACGGCGTGCCCCTGGGCGACCTCGTCCGCTGGGACCCCTCGGGCGCGCAGCACCACGCGTCCGTCCTTGCCACCACGTACGGCGCCGGCGCCCTGTTCGCCGCGACCGGTGTGCGGCCCAGCGGCAAGGTGCCGCTCGCGGTGTGGGCGCAGCTGCGGGCTGAGGCGCCCGACCGCTGGGCGGGCATGGCGCGCTGGGCGGGAGCCGCGGACCTCGTCGTCCTCGCGCTGACGGGCCGGCTCGCCACCGACCACACGCTCGCGGGGCGCACCATGGCCTACCGGCTCCCCGCGCCCGGCGAGCCGGTCCCGGAGGGCTTCGACGTCGGGCTGCTCTCCGCCGTCGGCCTTCGCCCCGAGCAGCTGCCCGCCGTCGTCACGCCCGGGGAGGTGGCCGGCCGGGTGCGGGCGGGCGGCACGTGGGGGCTCCGGGCGGGGACGCCCGTTGTCGTCGCCGGCCACGACCACCCCGTCGGCGCGTGGGCGGCGGGGGTGCGGGCACCGGGGGACGTCGCCGACTCCGTCGGCACGGCCGAGTCCGTCGTCCGGGTCCTCACCTCCCGCCCCGACCCGGTGGCGGTGGCCACGGCCGGGATGAGCCTCGTCCGCACGGTCGAGGGCAGGCACGAGGCGCTCGTCGCGGGCTCGGCGACGGCGGGCGGCGTCCTCGCGTGGTGGGCCGAACGGGTGGGTGGCTTCCCCGCGCTCGCGTCCCTCCTCGACGACGCCGTCTCTCGCCCCCGCAGCGCCGGCTCACCGCTGCTCCTGCCCTACCTGCGCGGCCGGCAGGCGCCGTGCCCGGACCCGTGGGCCCGCGCCGTCGTCGTCGGCCGGGTCCCCGGGCACGACGACGTCGACCTCGCCGCCGCCGTCCTCGACGGCCTGGCGCTCCAGGCCCGCTGGATGCTCACAGCGCAGGCCGAGCTGGCGGGTGCGGACCCAGCCGCAGGGCAGGTGTGCGTGCTCGGTTCAGCGTCTGCGGGTGGCTCCGCGTGGCTGCGCGCCAAGGCGGCGGCCGGTCCGGCGCCGCTACGGGTGGTGGGGGAGCGCGAGGCGGTGGCCGTCGGCGCGGCCGTGCTCGCCGCCCACCGCGCCGGGCTGGCCGAGGCGCTGGTGCTTGCCTCCGAGCCCGTGGCCGCCGGCCGTGAGCCGGTCTACGACGCTCTGTTCACGCGCTTCGTCAGCGCCGCTCTGGGCGACGCCTGAGCGGTTCAGGCGAGGAACTCGAGCAGTCCCGGGTGCAGGGCAGCACCACGGTTGTCGGCGGCGGATCGTCCGAGCCGGTCGAGCTCGAGCTCGATGACGGCTTCGGTGAGCTCGGCGTCGGCGTCCGCCATCGTGCCCATGTCCATGCCGCCGACCTCGGTGGTGGTCGTGAGTCGGCCGTGGTCGAGGTCGATGATCTGGTCGACCAGCTTCCGCATGCCGGCGCGGTGGTCGAGGAAGATGTCCCCCCATGGGACAGGCGCGGTCCCGGCGATGGTGAGCAGCGAGGCGGTGGCGGGCAGGCCGAGCACCTGGGTGGCGGCGGCGGCCTCCGCGGCACGTGCGAGCTCGGCATTCTGCAGCTGCTCGATCGCCGTGTCGATCTCGCGGGCGGCTCGGGGCAGGCGCCTGGTACGACCCGTCTCGAGGAGGGCGCGCTCGGTCTCCAGCCGGTGCAGCAGGAGGTCGAGCACGTCGCGTTCGTGCCAGAGAAAGTCGGAAAGCGCGCGCATGGTCACGCCCTTCTGATTCGTGTCGAGCACGTCCGTGCGGAGGGGGACGGTGCCCGGGGAGGCGGGGGTCTCCGGTGGTTCCTGAGAGTAGCCGCCGCCGCCGACGTCGTCCTACGGACGGCGTCGGCCCGAGTCAGCGGGGGAGTGGTGCGCGCAGCGGCTGGTCGCTGTTCTCGAGGATCGTCTGCATCGCGGCTCCGGTCGCCAGGTCGACGAGCACCGGCGCAAGGAGGTTGGCCGTCGGGGCGCCGCCCTCTCCGGGACGCACGACGACGAGGACGGCCGGGTCCGGGGTCCCGAGCTCCGCGAGGGTCTCCTCGGACACCCGGGGGGCGTAGCCGGGGAAGTAGGGGCGGGGGTCGACGAGGAAGAGGCGGACGCTGTCCGCGTCCACCGCCCGCAGCGAGTACAGCTCCTCGGTGACGGCGCTGAGCGTGAACTCGGTCAGCGGGCTCAGCCCCGGCGGCGGGGTGACGAAGTGAAGGGCGGCCTCGGTCTCGACGGCCATGGTCGTGGTCATGGTGTCCTCGCTCATCGCAGGAAGTCCAACAGGCTGGGCTGCAGCACGCGGGAGGTCGCCCCGAGTGCAGCCTGGTAACCGACCTCCTGGAGCTGGAGGTCGACGATCGTCTTGGCGAGGTCCGCGTCCTCGACGGAGGACAGCTGGGTGGTCAGCGCGATCTTGCGCGTCTCGAGGGCGTCCTTCGCATGGAGGACCTGCTTGTGCCGAGTGCCGACGCTGCCGACCTCACCGAGGAAGGCGTTCGTCCGGGAGTCGATCTCGGTAAGGAACCGGCCGACGTCCGGGTCACCGGCCTCGACCTTCGCCGCGACCTCGCGCAGGAGGGTGAACACGGACATGCCGACCGGCTCGCCCGTGGCGGGGTCGCGCACCAGCTCGCCGGCGGCGTCGACGACGTCCACCCCGAAGACCTCCGAGCCCGGGGAGTCGACCCGCACCTTCGTCGTGTCCGATACCTGGCGCAGCACCTCGGCGCCGGGGCGGCCGCTGAAGGTGACCGTCCCGGCCTCGGTCAGCGTGTAGGCCGCCTCGGTGGAGGTGCCGGCGAAGACGGAGCGGTTGAGGTACGTCGTGTTCGCGACCTCGAGCAGGCCGTCCGCGGCGGCTCGGAGCCCGGAGGCGAGGGCGCTGCGCGACGTGGGACCCAGGGACCCGGTGCTCGCGCCCTGGACGGTGAGGTCCCGGGCGCCGTGCAGCTGGGTGAGGGCGTCGCTGAGGGCGCTGTCCACCGTGGTGAGCCAGCTGTCGCCGTCGGCGGTGTTGCGCGCCTGCTGCGCCGTCGTCCGCTGGTCCGAGCGCAGCCGCATGGCGTCGACTGTGCCCGCGGGGTCGTCGGAGGGCTTGGTGATGATTTTGCCCGTGGTGAGCCGCTCCTGAAGTCGCGCAAGCTCGGAGAGGTTGGACTGGAGCTGGTTGAGGGACGCTCGCTGGAGCCCCTGCTGAGTGACGCGGCCGATCATCGATTTACCTTCCCACCACGCCGGTGCGGTTGATCAGGGTGTCGAGCATCTGGTCGATGGTCGTCATCACCCGCGCCGAGGCCTCGTAGGCACGTTGGTACATCACGAGGTTGACGCTCTCCTCGTCGAGGTCGACGGCCGTCTGCGAGAGCAGCTGCGACTCGGCGGTGGCCCGCGTGCTCTCGGCGGCCTGCGCCCGGCGGGTGGCCGACCGGCTGCTCACGCCGATCTCGGTGACGGCGCCGGCCCACTGGTCGCGGGCCCCGGCGAGGTCGGCGATCCGCGCTGCCAGGGTGCCGTCGACCTCGCCGGGGTTGCCCGTGACGACCTGGTCGCTGGTGACGGCGACGCCGAGGGACAGGGCGGGCGGCGTGGCGCCGGCGGAGAACGCGAAGAAGTCGCGCGAGGTCCCGTCCGCGCCGGGAACGGAGGAGTGCAGGGCGTTGACCTCGGCCGCCACGGTGGTGGCAAGCTCGTTGTAGGAGCTCGCCAGGTTGGCGACCGGCCCATCTGGCGCGATGACGTCGAGGAGGCCCGCGACCCGGCCTCCGGACGCGGCCGCGGAGCTGCCGGTCGCGGCCCATACGAGGCGTGCCGGTCCCTCCTTGCTGCCCCAACCCTCGGGCGGTTCTGTCCCCGCGGAGCGCAGGTCGGCCAGCGTCGCGCTGCCGTGGACGGCGACGGCGTAGGCGCGGTCGCCGCGCACGAGCGCGTTGCCACTGACCATGACGTCGACGCTTCCGTCGGCGCGCTCGCGCACCTCACCGCCGACCATGGCGGCGAGCCCGTCCAGGAGCACCCCGCGTTGGTCGATGAGGCCGTTGGCGTTGTCGCCCGCCACCTGGGCGTCGCGGATCCGGCCGTTGAGGTCCGCGACGGCGGCCGCGGTGGTGTTGAGGTCGACGGCCATGGCAGCGGCCTGCTCGCGGGTGCTGTCCCACTGCTTGGCCGCGGCGCGGTAGCCGTTGGCGATGGCCGAGGTGAGGGCGGTGGCGTTGCCGAGCAGCACGGACCTGGCCGCGGCGTCGTCGGGTCGGTTGGCGACGTCGTCCCACGAGGTGAAGAACGTGTCCAGGCCGGCAGCGAGGCCGTTCTCCCCTGGCTCCTTGAGGGTCGTCTCCATGAGCGACCAGCTGCCGGCCACGGCCTCGAGCCGGGCGGTGGAGGAGGTCTGGGTGCGCAGCTTGGTCTCGAGGAAGATGTCGCCGAGCCGGTCGATGGAGGTGACGCGGACGCCGGTCGCTGGGGCGCCGGACGTCGCGAACATCGTCGGGCGTGCGGTGCCGGTGATGGCTTCCATGCCCGCGCGCTGGCGCGTGTAGCCGATCGTGTTGACGTTGGAGATGTTCTGCCCGGTCACCTCGAGCGCGATGCGCTGGGCGGTGAGGGCGGTGAAGGCACCGTTGAGTGCGGCGAAGGAGCTCATGCGTGTCCTCTCACAGGGACTTGTCGACGAGGTGGGCGTCGGCCATGCCGCGCGACGTGCTGCCGCGTTCGTCGTAGACGTCGACGCTCTCGTGCAGGGACATGAGCGTCTCCTGCGTGGCGTGGTGGCTGGCCATGAGGAAGTCGCGGTTGGTCTCGGCGACCGTGGCGATCTCGGTGGTCAGGGTGAGGAAGGCGAGGCGGTGCTCCAGGAGGATCCCGTCCCACGGCGCCGGGGCCGCGGTGGCGAGGTCGAGGAGGCTCGCGCCGTCGGCCAGGGCGAGCGCGGCGGCGGCCGCGGCGACCTCGGCCGCGCGGGCCAGCTCTGCCGTCCGGATCTGGGCGAGCACGTCGTCGACCTCGCGCACGGCCAGGGGCAGCAGCTCTGTGCGGCCGGCGGCGAGGAGCAGATGCTCGACCTCCAGCCGGTAGCGCAGCGACTCGAGCATGTCGCGCTCGCGCCAGAGGAGGTCGGAGAGAGAGCCGAGCATTGTCACTTCTCCGTTCGGGGCCGTTGCGTTCACCATCACGGTCCTGTCCATCGGCAGTACCGGGGCCGGTGTGAGCGATGGGGCCCCGGTTCCTCCTTGCGACAAGCCTTCCTTCCTTCGCAGGAGACAGCCGTCACAGGGCACGCAACGTATCTGCGGGACCTCTGACCCACTACTGCGTCGATGATGCGGTGCAGGAGCGATTCGTTAAGACCACTGTGAGCCACATCACAAAGCGGCGCCCTTGTACTTTCGGAGGAGGAGCCAGCATGCTGACGGAGTAGTCGTCACATGTCGGGGCAATCTCGGACGAGATCGGCACGACGGCCACACTCAACGATCACAACTGCAGGGACTTGCTCGCGTCGCGACGGGTCCCGACCTGGGGGTAGGACCATGGCGCTGGAGCGTCGCGAGCAGGACGAACTCATCGAGCAGCACCTCTCGCTCGTGGGCTATCACGTGAGTGAGATGATTCGACGGGTTCCGACCCACGTGCAGCGCGACGAGCTCGCCGCTGCCGGGTCGTTGGCACTGGTGCAGGCCGCCCGAGGCTTCAACGCCGAGCTGGGTGTCCCGTTCGCGCGGTACGCCTCCACCCGGATCCGCGGTGCGATCCTCGACGAGCTGCGCGGCATGGACTGGGCCTCCCGGGGCACCCGCCAGCGCGCCCGCCGCCTGGCCGAGCTGACCGAGCGACTCACCGGCAACCTCGGTCGCGCCCCCCGCCCGGACGAGCTGGCGCAGGCCATGGGCGTGGGCGTCGACGAGCTGCGTTCCATCCGCGACGACGCGCAGCGCCGCGTCGTCTCCCTGGACGCCGACACGACTGACGCCACCGGCAGCATCAGCGACAGGGCGCCGAGCCCGGAGGAGCGCGTCGTCGTCGACGAGCGTCTGCGCTACCTCACCGCCGGCGTCGGTGAGCTGCCCGAGAACCTGCGCGTCGTCGTCCAGGGGATCTTCTTCGAGGAGCGCCCGGTCGTCGAGATCGCCGCCGAGCTTGGTGTCACCCAGTCCAGGGTCAGCCAGCTGCGGACGCAGGCCCTGGGCATGCTGCGCGATGCGATGAACACGGCGCTCGACCCGGAGCTCGCCCCGGTGGCCTCCGAGCAGCCCGGCGTCGCGGAGAAGCGCCGCCAGGCCTACTACGCCGCCGTCGCCCAGCGGGCCAGCGCGACGGCGCTGCAGACGGTGGTCGAGGTCACCGCGGCTGCGGTGGTCAGCGAAGCGGTCTAGCTTCGGCTCAGGATCGCGTCACGTTGGTCGATGGGACCGGGGGAGACCTCAATCCACCCTTCGAGGAGACCCCC
Organism: Georgenia satyanarayanai; assembly: GCF_023715365.1. Taxonomy (GTDB): domain Bacteria; phylum Actinomycetota; class Actinomycetes; order Actinomycetales; family Actinomycetaceae; genus Oceanitalea; species Oceanitalea satyanarayanai_B. The sequence continues at coordinate 79,854 of NZ_JAMBNZ010000011.1, read as the reverse complement.
GTGGCGCGACAGCCTGACCCGACCATCTCAGCCGTCCTCATCGTCAAGGACGAGGAGGACTACCTCGCGCGTTGCCTCGAGTCGGTGCGGTGGGTGGACGAAATCGTCGTCTACGACACCGGCTCGAGCGACCGCACCGTCGAGATCGCGCGTCAGTTCACCGACACGGTGATCGAGGGCTACTGGAACGACGACTTCGGCGACGCCCGGAACCGTGCACTGGAGCACGCGACGGGAGAGTGGATCCTGCAGGTCGACGCGGACGAGACCTTCGAGTGCGAACCCCGCAGGGTCCGGCGCCACCTTCGTGAGCCGCGGGCGAACTTCCTCACCGTGACGATCGCGGCGCGAGTCGTCGCCCCCGGTGCCGCCGACACTCCCGTCGCCTCGATCCGCCTGTTCCGCCGTGCGGACGGTACCTACGCCGGCGCCTTGCACGAGCAGGTGGTCAACCGTCCCGGACGCCCGATGGTCATCCGTCCGCTGCCCGGAACGTCCATCCGGCACGCCGGCTACTCGGAGGGGCCCGAGGCGATGGCCGAGCGCGCCTACCGCAACCTCGAGCTCGCGCAGCGGGAGCTCGAGGTTGCCGGCCCGAGCCGTGGTGAGCGACCCGGGGGGTACGCGATGAAGCAGGCGAACCTGGCCCGCTCGCTCAGTGCCGTGGGGCGAACTGACGAGGCGCTCGAACTCGCCGAGGAGATCCACGACGGCGGAGCGCTCGCCAACATCGCCATGGAGCTCCTCGCGGGGTCCATGGCGCTTGCGGCGGCACGCAAGAGCGGCCGGCCTGAGCTTGCCCGGACCTGGGTCGACCGGCTCGCGGCGGTGACGGGCAACCGGGTGTGGGCCGACGTCGTCCTCGTGCAGGTCGCCGCGAGCGAAGGGTCCGCCGAGCGCACCCTCGACGCCCTCGACTGCATCCCGGCCACGATGGTCGACGCCCTCGGCCGGCGCGTTCGGCGTGCCGACTACGCCCAGTACGAGGTGTGGGCACTGTGGAAGCTCGGCCGCGCGGCGGAAGCGCTGAGCACGGCGCAACGTGCCGCTCGGGCCGGCGTGCTGCCCGGGGGGCCGCGGGAACTCATGACCTGGCTGGGGGAAGAGGGCGTCCGCGCCTTCATCGACGCCCTGCCGGATGACGTGTGGCAGGTGCTGGCCGTGGTGTGCACGCAGGAGGACCACCAGGACGGGCGCGCCGTACTCGGCGCCATGGCACAGGTACGTCCTACCGACCTGGCCACCCTGCTGTGCGGTAGCCGCTTGAGCTTCCCTCACGACCTCGCCGGCCTCGAGGAGGCAGCGAGGTGGTCCGCCCGCCAGCGCGGCGCCGGCCTGGCGGAGTACTGCCCGCTCGTCGCGACCGCCACGGCAGCGGACGTGCCAGCAACCCAGCGCGCACGAGCAGCCGCGCTCGCTCTGTTCGCCTACGACGACGCGCGCGCGCTCCCGGCACTGGAGGCTGCCCTCGCCGCGGTCGCGCCGCAGGACGAGCCGGAGCTCGCGGTGCAGCTCGACGTGCTCGCGCCCGGGCTCGTCTCCCACGCCTGAGAACTTTCGATCGAAACTTCTCATCACCGCCGCCTAGCGACCGATAGGACCGGGTGACCGCCCATGGAAGGGCAGTCGGAACACCACACTTCAGGAAGAAGAGGAACACCATGGCACTCTCCGTGCAGAACAACGTCGCCGCGATGAACTCGTACCGCAACCTCTCGCAGACGCAGAACGACCTCAGCTCCTCCCTCGAGAAGCTGAGCAGTGGCTTCCGCATCAACCGCGCGGCCGACGACGCCGCGGGCCTGGCGATCTCGGAGGGCCTGCGCTCCCAGATCGGTGGCCTCAACGTCGCCGTCCGCAACGCTCAGGACGGCATCTCCGTCGTCCAGACCGCTGAAGGTGCGCTCACCGAGACGCACGCCATCCTCCAGCGGATGCGTGACCTGTCCGTCCAGGCCTCCAACACCGGTGCGCTCAGCGACACGGCCAAGACCAACATCCAGGCGGAGGTCGACGAGCTCGCCGCTGGTCTGGACGACATCGCCAAGCAGACCCAGTTCAACGGCCGCGCCCTGCTCGACGGCACCTACACCGGCCAGACCTTCCAGGTCGGTGCCAACGCAGGCGAGGTCATCACGGTGAACATCGCCACGGCGATGAGCTCCTCCGGTCTCGGCGTGGACGCCCTCGACGTCGTGACGAACGCCAGCACCGCCATCACGACGCTGGACACTGCGATCGACACGGTCTCCAAGGTCCGTGCCGAGCTCGGTGCGAAGCAGAACCGTCTCGACCACACCATCAACAACCTGCAGGTCTCGGTCGAGAACCTCACCGCGTCGGAGTCCCGGATCCGCGACACCGACATGGCCAACGAGATGGTCAGCTACACCAGCGCGAACATCCTCCAGCAGGCCGGCACCTCCATGCTGGCCCAGGCCAACCAGATGCCGCAGTCGATCCTCTCGCTGCTGCGCTGACCGCTACCGGGCCTGGCCCGGTAGCACTGCACCAACCGACCGGCGGCCCGCTCACTCCTGGGCGGGCCGCCGGCCGCATACCCACCACACACGCACGGGAGGTCGCCGGGATGACGATCGGCATCGACGGCATGGTCAGCGGTCTGGACACGACCGCCATCATCGACGGTCTGGTCAAGATCCAGGCGAACCAGCAGGTCCTGCTCAAGAACAAGTCGACGATGGCGTCCCAGCTGGTCTCGGCGCTGCAGGGACTCAACAACAGGGTCGCCTCGCTCGCCACCGCAGCCACCAAGGTTGCCGATCCCAAGTCCTGGACGGTGACCAAACCGACCGCTTCCTCCGACGCCGTGACCGTCGCCGGCTCGGCGAGCGCCAAGCCCGGTACGGTCGAGCTCTCCGTCACCCAGCTCGCCTCCGGGCAGGTCTCCCTGCTGGACCCCACAAAGCTCGCGGCCTCCTTCACGCTCGACGCTGGTGGGGAGACCTACGAGATCAGCCCGTCTGGCACACACACCGACGACATCGCTGCCGCCATCAACACGCTTACCGCCAAGACGGGGATCAGCGCGACGCGGGTGCGTACCGGGGGCACCGACAAGGAACCCACCTACAGCCTCCAGCTCAGCGGACGTACCGGTGAGGCCAACGCCTTCACCGTGCGTGCGGGCGGCGCGGGTTCGGAGGTCCTCGCCTCAGCAGGCACCGCCCTCACCAAGGCTCAGGACGCGAAGATCACCATCTGGCCGTCGTCCGCGACGGGCGGGTACCCCCTCAGCAGCGCGAGCAACACCTTCACCGACGTCCTCGAGGGCGTGGACGTCACCGTCAGCAAGGCCTCCGCACAGCCCGTGACGATCACCGCGACCACCGACACCGACGCACAGCGCGCACTCGCCGACGAGCTCGTGAGCAACGTGTCCGTCGTGCTGTCCGAGATCGCCTCGCGCTCCCGCACAACCACGGAGACCGATGCCTCCGGAAACACTGTCGTCACCGGTGGCCTGTTCTCGGGCGACTCGGCCATCCGTCTTCTCACCAACGACGTCCAGTCCGCCATGACGAGCGCCGTGAACGGGCAGTCCCCGTCCACGATCGGCATCAGCATGGACCGCCACGGTGCGGTCTCACTCGACAAGGCCGCCTTCGACAAGGCCATGACCGACGACCCCAAGGGGACGATGGAGATGGTGCAGGCCATCGCCGAGCGCGTGGGCAAGGTGGCCGAGCGGGCGTCCAGCGCGGACGAGGGCACGCTGACCGCCAAGATCACGTCCAAGGAGTCCGTCGTCAAGGACCTGGGGACCCAGGTCGCCAAGTGGGACGAGCGGCTCAGCGCGAGGCGCGCGCAGCTCGTCGCGCAGTTCAGCTCGATGGAGGTCCGGCTCTCGCGGCTCAACTCCACCCAGAGCTGGCTCACCAACCAGATCGCCGGCCTCAACGCTAGCAAGCAGTAGGAGAACCGATGAACCAGGCCGCACTGCTCGCCAAGTTCCGCCGGGAGTCCCTGGCCACCGCCTCCCCGGCGCAGCTGCTCACCATGCTCTACGACCGTCTGCTCCTCGACCTCGACCGCGCCATCGCGGCGATCGGCTCGGGGGACCGCGCGGGCGCCAACGAGCAGCTGGGGCACGCCCAGCAGATCGTCCACGAGCTGCGCTGCAGCCTGGACGTCAGCGCCTGGGACGGCGGTCAGCAGCTCCTCGACATCTACAACTACCTCTACTCCGAGCTCGTCACCGCCAACGTCGGCCACGACGCCGCCAAGGTCACCGCCTGCCGCACGCTCGTCACCCCCCTCCGCGACGCCTGGCACCAGGCCGCCGCCATGCCCGGCACCGGCACCGCTGCCGTCGCCGTCGGCTGATGGACGTCACCGCCGCGACGCCGGACGCCTTCCGCGCCCGCTGGGAGGCCGCGCTCACCGAGCTCGAGCTCGACGTCGCCGAGACCGAGGCGATGCTCGCGGGGGACCACGTCACCGCGCCGGCCCCGCCCTGGACGCCGCCGCCCGGCCTCGGGCCGCTGCCTGAGCCGCTACGGGCGCGCGCCCAGCTGCTCGTCGATCGTCAGGCCGAGGTCGCCCAACGGCTGGGTGAGGCGCTCGTCCTCAGCCGGCGCCAGGCCCGGCTCACCGAGGTGCTCCGGGCGGGCGGACCGCGCCGCCCGGTCTACCTCGACGCCGCCGGCTGACCAGCGTCCGACGAACACCGTGTGTCTTCCGGGTCCTCACAGGGGACCCGAAAGGCACACGGTGTTGTGGCATGTCCGCGTGCGGTCACGACAGGGATGCCGACAGTCGGATCCCGGGGGCAGCGGGAGGCACCGGCCATCGGCGTCCGGGGGTGCTCCCAGTCAGCCAGAGAGCACTCCACTGCTCAATGGGGAGAACTCCCCATCAACCCCTCACACGTCCCCGACGGCTGCCGATCAGGGATGGGTGAGCACGGACAGCTCGCCACCAGGCCATGGATCGGCCGCACGTACCGCAGTTTCACTAAGGGGTTAGACCCACGTGTTCGATTCAGTGACCTCCGTGGCGATGAAGAGCGCCCTCGACGCGCTCTCGCTGCGCCAGCGAGTCATCGCCGACAACATCGCCAACGTCAACACCCCCGGCTTCCTCGCCGGGCGGGTGCAGTTCGAGGACGCCCTCGCCAACGCGGTCCGCACCGGACGCGACGCCGGCGTCGAGGCGAGCGTCGAGCGCTCGCTCGAGCCGACGCGCGAGAACGGCAACAACGTCAACCTCGACACCGAGACGCTGTCGAACATCGACGCGAACCTGCGCTACCAGGTGGCGACCCGCTCCATCGACGGCAGCTTCACCGCCATCCGTACCGCGATCAGGAGCGCCTGATGACCTTTGACGCGATCGGCATCGCCTCCACCGGCATGACCGTCCACCGCAAGTGGTTGGACGCCGTCAGCGACAACCTCGCCAACGTCAACAACGCCAGCTCGACGGACGGCGCCGCCTTCCAGGCCCGCTACGTCGTCGCCACCGCGATGAGCTACGGCGAGCCCGCCGGCGCCCAGGTGGCCGGTATCGAGCTCGGCAGCGCCGAGGGCCGCCTGGTCCACGAGCCCAACCACCCGCTCGCCGACGAGGAGGGGTACGTGCGCTACCCCGACGTCGACATGTCCAGCCAGATGACCCAGCTCATCATGGCCCAGCGCGGCTACCAGGCCAGCGCAGCGGTCGTGGACCGAGCCCGGGAGAGCTACCAGTCCGCCCTCCAGATCGGGAGAAACTGATGCCCGCGATCGACGCGATCTCCGCCGTCTCGCCCACCGGCTACCTCGACGGCCTCGAGGCCGTCGACCCGGCCGCGAGCGACGGCAGCGCCTTCGGCTCCGTGCTTGCCTCCGCCATCGACGGCGTCAGCCAGAAGCAGGAGGTCTCCTCCGACCTCGCCCTCAAGGCCGTCACCGGTGACCTCGAGGACGTCCACGACTACACGATCGCGGCCACTGAGGCCGCCGTCGCGCTCGAGCTCACCGTCGCGCTGCGCAACAAGGCGGTTGACGCGTTCAACGAGATCATGCGGATGCAGGCCTGATGCCCGCGTCCGTCACCAGCGCGTTCACACGCCTGAAGGAGCGGGTGGCGGAGTTCAGCCTCCCCCAGAAGACGCTCGCCCTCATCGGCATCGCCGCCCTCGTCCTCGGCATCGTCGTCGCGACGTCGTGGGCCAACCGGCCGACGATGAGCCCGCTGTTCAGCGGTCTGTCCGGCGAGGACGCCTCCGCCGTCGTCGACCAGCTCACGGCCGCCGGCATCACCTACGAGCTCACCGACGGCGGCGCCACGGTCCTCGTGCCCGCCGAGACGGTCTACGACCAGCGCATCGCGCTCGCTGCCGAAGGTCTGCCGACCGAGGAGGGCGGCTACAGCCTCCTCGACGACATGGGCATGACGAGCTCGGACTTCCAGCAGCAGGTGAGCTACCAGCGCGCCATCGAGGGCGAGCTCGCCAAGACGGTGCGCGCGCTCGACGGCGTGTCCTCCGCGACGGTCCACCTGGCCCTGCCCGAGGAGAGCGTCTTCACCGACACGGCGCCCGAGCCGACCGCCTCCGTCTTCGTCCAGGCGGAGACGGGCAAGACGATCGACTCCGGCTCCGTGCAGGCGATCGTCAACCTCGTCTCCTCCGCAGTCGCGGGCATGGACCCGCTCAACGTGTCGGTCGTCGACTCCGAGGGCGCCGTGCTCACCACCTCCCCGGGCGGCGGCGGTCCCGACGGCGCCACCGAGTACGAGGAACGCGTCGCCGGGCAGGTGCAGACCATGCTCAACCGGGTGGTCGGCGCCGGCAACGCCGTCGTGTCGGTCAACGCCGAGCTCGGTCGCGACGCGACCCAGCGCACGAGCGAGACCTTCAGCCCGGCGGAGGGCACCCCGCCGCTCAGCGAGACCCGCAGCACCGAGGAGTACCAGGGCGGCGGCCAGGCCGTCGGCGGTGTGCTCGGCCCGGACAACATCGCGGTGCCGAACGGCGACGGTGCCGGTAACTACACCCGCGAGGACGCGACGACCAACAACGCCGTCAACAAGGTCACCGAGCTCACCACCGTCACCCCCGGCGGGGTCACGCGCCAGTCGGTGTCCGTCGTCGTCGACTCGGTCGCCGCCGCCGGGATCACCGTGGAGGAGCTCGAGGACATCGTCGCGGTGGCCGCGGGCATCGACGCGGAGCGTGGTGACCAGGTCGCCGTCGCGCAGATGGCCTTCGACACCTCGACGGCGGACGCCGCCCAGCAGGCGCTCGACGCCCAGGCGGACGTCGAGGCGGCTGCTGCCGCGGCCGCCCAGCGCGACGCCCTCATCCGGGGCGGGCTCATCGCCGTCGTCCTCCTCGTCGTCCTCCTCGCCATCCTGCGCCGCGCCCGCCGCGGCCGGAACCGGGAGGACATCGACCTCGGCGAGCTCGAGGTCAGCCAGCTGCCTGCACCCGAGCCCTTCGAGCCGGACACGAGCATCCTCGAGCCCGCCCCGGAGATGCGCGTCATCGAGCCGGACGCGACCGAGGCCGCCCGCCTGGGTGTCGTCGCGATGGCCGACGAGGACCCGAGCGCGGTCGCCGACCGCCTGCGCCAGTGGATGGCGGTCAAGCAGTGAACCTCACCAGCCCGCAGAAGGCCGCCGTCGTGCTCCTCCAGCTCGGCCACGAGCGCGCCACCAAGGTGCTCGCGCTCCTCGACGAGCAGGAGGTCGAGGAGATCTCCGCCGAGATCGCCCGCATGGAGACGGTGCCGACCGCCATCGCCGACCAGGTCCTCGTCGAGTTCTACGACCAGGCCAACGGCGGAGCTCCCGTCGCCGGCCACGGTGGCCTCGAGTACGCCCAGCGGCTCCTCGAGGACTCCCTCGGCGTCGAGCGCGCCGGCCTCGTCATGGGGCGGCTCACCACGCTGCTCGCCGGCCAGCCCTTCGACTTCCTCCAGCAGGCCGAGGCCCGTCAGGTCCTGTCGCTCATCAACGGGGAGCACCCCCAGACGATGGCCGTGGTCCTCGCCCACCTGCGTCCTGAGCGCGCCTCGGCCATCATGGCCGGACTGCCGCCCACGGAGCGTGCGGACGTCGCCATGCGCATTGGCACCATGGAGCAGGCCAGCCCGGAGGCCGTGTCGACCATCGCCGAGAGCCTTCAGCGACGCGCCGGCCACGTCCTCACCGCCGGTGAGGCGACGACGGCGGTGGGCGGCATCCAGCCCCTCGTCGAGATCCTCAACCGCGCCGACCCGAGCACCGAGAAGCAGATCCTCGAGGAGCTCGGCCAGCGCGACGAGGCCCTCGCCGAGCAGGTCCGCAGCCTCATGTTCACCTTCGAGGACGTCATCCACCTCGACGACCGCGCCGTCCAGCTCGTCCTGCGCCAGACCGACACGAGCGGTCTCGCGCTCGCGCTCAAGGGCACGTCCGCGGAGCTCACCGAGAAGATCAAGCGCAACCTGTCCGAGCGTGCCCGCCTCGACCTCGTGGACGAGATGGAGATCGCCGGTGCCGTTCGCCTCTCGGAGGTCCACGACGCCCGAGGCGCCATCGTCAAGGTCATCCGCACGCTGGAGGAGTCCGGCCAGATCGTCGTGCGCCGGGACGGGGAGGACGAGTATGTCTCTTGAGGTCACCCACACGGGTCCCGTGTTCACCCCGCTCCATGCCTCTCGCCCCGAGGCGGCGTCCGTGGCGGCCGGCTACTCCAGCGGGTACACCGCCGGCTGGTCGGCCGGTGCCCGGGCCGCCGCCCAGGATGCCGAGGAGCAGCGCCGTCGGGGCGCCGAGGAGCTGGCCGTCCGCGCCCAGCAGGCCGCGACCGCGGCCCAGGAGGCGCTCGGTGTGCTGGCCCAGGCCGCCGAGGCCGCCCGCCGCCGCTCCGCCCCCGTCCTCACCGAGGCGCAGGACGCGCTGACCCGCGCGGCCGTCGACCTCGCCGAGACCGTGCTGGGCTCGGAGCTGCGGGACGGTGACGCATCGGCACGGTCCGCCCTGCGGCGTGCGCTGTCCGTGCGCGACGAGGGCCTGGTCCGCGTCCGCCTCAACCCGGAGGACCTCGCCCACCTCGCGGCGACCCTCGGTGCTCTCCCGATCGAGCTCCACCTCCCCGACGGCGTCGAGCTCGTCCCGGACCCGACCCTCGGACGAGGGGACGCGCTGAGCGAGCTCGAGGAGGGCTACCTCGACGCACGCGTCGACGCCGCCCTCTCCCGGGTCCGCGACGCCTTGGGGGTCACGGAGTGACCGTCCAGCTCGCGGCGCCCACCGCCCGGCCCGCCGGCCGCTGGCAGCGCGCCCTCACCGTTGCCCGGCCCCAGCGGGTGGGCGTGGTCCGCTCCGTCGTCGGGCTCACCGTCGAGGTGACCGGCCTGCCCCTCGCCGTCGGCGACCTCGTCGACATCGACGCCGGTGGCTGGACCGTGGGCGCGGAGGTCGTCGGCCTGGGCCGCGACTCCAGCCGCTGCATGCCACTCGGACCGGTCGACGGGCTGCGCATCGGCGCTCCCGCCCGCTCCACCGGCCACCCGCTCACCATCGGCGTCGGCCAGGGGCTGCTCGGGCGCGTGCTCGACGGCCTCGGCCGGCCCATCGACGGCAAGGGCCCGCTGCGCGTCGAGGAATCCGTGCCCGTCACCGCGCAGGCGCCCTCCGCCCTGGAGCGCGCCCGCGTGGACCAGCCGCTGTCCCTCGGCGTGCGTGTCCTCGACACGCTCGTCACCGCCGGCCGCGGTCAGCGGCTGGGCCTGTTCGCGGGCTCCGGCGTGGGCAAGTCCTCGCTCCTGTCGATGATCGCTCGCGGCACCGACGCGACCGTCAACGTCATCGGCCTGGTCGGCGAGCGTGGCCGCGAGGTGCGCGAGTTCCTCGAGGACGACCTCGGCCCCGAGGGCCTGGCCCGCTCCGTCGTCGTCGTCGCGACGTCCGACGAGCCCCCGGTCGTCCGCCTGCGGGCGGCGTTCACCGCCACCCGCGTGGCGGAGTACTTCCGCGACCAGGGCACCGACGTCGTCCTCATGATGGACTCCCTCACCCGCGCGGCGATGGCGCAGCGCGAGATCGGTCTCTCGGTCGGCGAGCCGCCCGCCACGCGCGGCTACCCGCCGTCGACGTTCTCGATGCTCGCCCAGCTCCTCGAGCGGGCGGGGACCGGCTCGACCGGCTCCGTCACGGGTATCTACACCGTCCTCGTCGACGGCGACGACCACAACGAGCCGATTGCCGACGCCGCCCGGTCCATCCTCGACGGCCACGTCGTCCTGGACCGCAAGCTCGCCGTCACCGGCCACTTCCCCAGCGTGGACGCGATCGCCTCCATCTCGCGCGTCGCCTCCCGGGTGACGACGGCGGAGCAGCGGGCCGCGGCCACCACCCTGCGCTCCGTCCTGGCGGCCCGCCGCCAGGCGCAGGACCTCATCGACGTCGGTGCCTACGTCGCCGGCTCCAACCCCAGGGTCGACGCGGCCGTCGCACACGCCGACGCGATCGACGCCTTCCTCCGCCAGGACGTCGCCGACACGGTCGACGCGGAGCAGTCCTGGGCCCACCTGAGCGCGCTCGTCGCGGGAATGGGAGTGATGTCATGAAGCCGTTCCGGCTGCAGAGCGTGGCGCGGCTGCGCCAGATGGAGGAGGACCGCGCGACAGCCGCCCTCGTGCAGCGCCGCGAGTTCCGGCGCACCGCCGACTCCCGCACCGTGCAGGCCCTGGCGGCCCTCGACAGCGCGAGCCTGCCCACCCAGGTGGACGTGCTCAGCTGGCAGGCCGCCGTCGCCGCCCGCGCCGCGGCCAGCGCGTCGGCCGTCGAGGCCGCCACCGTGGCCGAGCTCGCGCAGGCCGACGAGCAGGCCGCGCAGGGGGAGTGGTCGGCAGCCCGCCGCCGCAGCACGACCATCGGCAAGCTCGCCGAGCGCCACCGCCTCGCCGAGCTCGACGAGGAGAACCACGCCGAGCAGCTCACGCTCGACGAGGTCGCCTCCCAGCGCGTCCGCTTACGGGAGGCCGCGCGATGAGCATCGCCGCCGTCCAGGCCCGCATGGTCGAGCTGCAGGGTGCCATCAGCGCCGTCAGCCAGCCCGTCACCACGACCGCCACCGCGCAGCCAGCGTCCGACTTCGGCGGCGCGCTCGCCGCCGCGCTCACCAGCGAGGCCGCCACCGGGACGTCCTCGGTCGCCTCCTCCGTCGCCTCCGCCCTCGCCGGTGGGACGACGACGGCGGCCACCCCCGCCGCCGCGACCGGCGCCGCCACGCCGGCCGCACCCGGGACCGGCGACGCCCTCGTGGAGTCCGCCAAGAAGTACCTCGGCGTCCCATACGTCTGGGGCGGGGAGAGCCTCTCCGAGGGCGGCCTGGACTGCTCCGGGCTCGTCCAGCTCGCGATGAAGGACCTCGGCGTGGACGTCCCGCGCGTGGCCCGCGACCAGATGAAGATCGGCACCGAGGTGCCCTCGATCGACCAGGCCCGGCCCGGCGACCTCGTCGTCACCCGCGGCGGCGGCCACATCGGCATCTACGCCGGTGGCAACAAGTGGATCCACGCCCCCTACCCGGGGGAGAAGGTCAAGCTCGCCGAGATGACGACGCCGCCCACGACGATCCGCCGCGTCCTGCCGACGGGGGCCTGATGAGCATCACCATCCCCACCGCGCCCGCCCCGGCGCCGACGGCTCCCGGCCGGCCCACGGCCGCCCGCAGCGGCAGCGGTGACGCCTTCGCCGCCAGCCTGGCGGCCGCCACCCAGCCCGAGGACGCCGCGAGCACCCAGACGCCCGCCACGGAGACCGCCACAGCGGTCGCGGGGGAGGGAACCGAGAGCGGTGAGGGCGACGGAAGCGCGACCGGCACCCCGCTCCCGGTGCTCGAGCTCCCCGCCGTCCCCGGCTGGACCGTCGGCACGGCGCAGGGGGACGGCGCCGATGGCGCGGCCGCTGGTCCCGTACCCACCACCGTGCCGGTTCCCGTGCCGGCCGTCACGACGGCTCCCGCCGCTCCCGCCGGCTCGGCGGACCCGGCCACCGCGGCCGCGCCCCTCACCGCCCAGGTGCCTGCCGGTCGGCCTGCCGGACCCGACGAGCCCGCCGAGCCCGCCGAGCCCCCCGAGCCCGCCCCCGTCCCTCCGCGCCCGGCGGACGGCGCCACTCCTGCCGTCTCCGGCGCCGCGCGCCTCCCCGCCGTCGCCATCGTGACGGAGCCCGAGCCCTCTGCGGGCGCGGCGCCGGTGACCCCCGGCCCTCCCGCCGTCGTCGCCGCGCCCGCCGAGTCCGTCCCGACGGCGGCCAGCCCCGCAGCGCCGGCCGTGCCGACCGTCGGCGCGCCGCCCGTCGTCACGCCGCCCGTGGCAGTCGAGCAGCCACGGACGGCACCCGAAGCGCCCACGCTCGCCGTCGAGGGCACCGTCCGCGTCGACCAGCCGGCGCGCACCGACGGCGTCACCCGCGCCGAGCAGCTCGCCGCCCCCACGCCAGCCACCCCGCCGCAGCAGCCGCTCGGCACGCAGCTGGCCTCGGCCCTGTCGCGCCTGCGCACGGCGCCGGAGGGCCACCACGTCCTCCACGTCCGTGTCGACCCCGAGGACCTCGGGCCCGTCCGGGTCTCGGCCCACATCGGGGCCGACGGCGTGCGCATCGAGCTGCAGGGCATGACCGACGCCGCCAAGGACGCGCTGCGTGGGGCGCTGCACGACCTGCGCCGTGAGCTGGCGGCCACCGGTCTGCGCGCCGACCTCGACCTCGGGTCCGAGAACCACCAGCGCGGCCCCGCCGAGAGACCCGCGCCGGCGCGGGACGGCGCGCGTCCCGTCACCACGGCCGCCCCGGCGGCCGCCCCGACCACGCCCGTCCGCCACGGCGGCCTGGACCTCCTCGCCTAAGGAGCACGACCATGCCCATCGACCCCGTCTCCGCGGGCCACACACCCCCGGTCAGCCCGCCCCCGTCCGCGCCGCCGCCGAGCGGCTTGAAGAAGGACGACTTCCTCCAGCTGCTCGTCACCTCGCTGCGCTACCAGGACCCCTCCGAGCCGCTCTCGACGAGCGAGCTCATGGCCCAGACCACCCAGCTGTCGACGATGGAGCAGCTCACCGAGCTGACCACGCTCACGCAGGAGGCCTTCCACCTGCAGATGCGCAGCTCGGCCACCGAGCTCGTCGGCAAGGAGGTCAGCTATCTCGACGGTGACGGCGTGCGCCACAGCGGCGTGGTCAGCGCCGTCGACTTCTCCGTCACTCCTCCTGGCGCCGTCGTCGGCGACGCCGTCGTCCCGATGAACCTGCTCGCCACGGTCGGTGCCCTGCCGCCCGTCACCCCGCCCGCCGGCGGGACCCCCACCGACCCCGCCGCCTGACCCGAAGGACACCAGACCATGCTTCGTTCACTCTTCTCCGGCATCTCCAGCCTCCGCTCCCACCAGACGATGCTCGACGTCACCGGCAACAACATCGCCAACGCGAACACCACGGGTTTCAAGGCCTCCCAGACGCGCTTCGAGGACACCCTGTCCCAGATGCTCAACGCGCCCGGCGCTCCGCAGGGCAACAACGGCGGCACCAACCCGGCGCAGGTCGGCCTCGGTGTGCGCGTCGCCGGCATCAGCACGAACTTCACGCCCGGCGCCGCCCAGCAGACCGGCCGTAGCCTCGACATGATGATCAACGGCGACGGCTTCTTCGTCGTCAACCAGGGCGGGGAGCAGCTCTACACCCGCGCCGGTGCCTTCACCCTCGACGGCCTGGGCCGCCTCGTCACCTCCTCCGGCGCCCAGGTCATGGGTTGGGCGGCTGACGCCAACGGCGTCGTCAACCCCAACGGGCCGCTGACCAACCTTTCCCTGCCCGTGTCGACGACGATGGGCGCCCGCGCGACGAGCACCGTCACCTTCGCCGGCAACCTGCCCTCCGACGCGGAGACCGGCACGAGCCTGCTGCGCAGCATCGACGTCCACGCCGCCGACGGCACCGCCACCTCGCTGGACGTGCGCTACACGCTGCGCTCCACCGCGCCCGGCGCGACGTGGGACGTGCAGGTCCTGGACGGGGAGACCGAGCTCGGCGCCGGCAGCATCGCCTTCGACGCACGCGGCGGGCTGCAGAACGTCACGGTCCCGCGCGTGACCGTTGCCGGCGCGCCGATCGACCTCGACATGAGCGGCCTCACCGGCTTCGCCTCCCTCACCACGGTCGAGGCCGCGAGCCAGAACGGTCAGGGCGCGGGGGTCCTGCAGTCCTTCTCGATGAGCGCCGACGGTACCCTCATGGGCTCCTTCTCCAACGGCCTCAAGCGAGCCGTCGGCATGGTCGCGGTGGGCAGCTTCGCCAACGCCGAGGGCCTGGAGAAGGTCGGCGGCTCGCTGCTCCGCGCCAGCGTCAACTCCGGTGACGTCACGGTGGGCGCCGCCGGCGACGGCGGCCGCGGTGCACTGACCGGCGGTGCGCTGGAGATGTCGAACGTCGACCTCTCCCAGGAGTTCACCAACCTCATCATCGCCCAGCGCGGGTTCCAGGCCGGCTCCCGCATCATCACCACCTCCGACGAGCTCCTCCAGGAGCTCGTCAACCTCAAGCGCTGACGTCCGGCGGGCCCGGACCTCTCAAGGTCCGGGCCCGGCGGTCGATAGTCAGTGTGCAGGGCTCATGGATGGGCCCGAAGCAACCAGGATGGAACCGACCCGTGATCACCGTGACCCGCCTCACCGGACAACCGTTCGCGATCAACCCTGATCTGATCGAACGGATCGAGTGCACTCCCGACACGATCCTCGTGCTCATGGACGGCACGCGCTACCTCGTGGCCGAGACGATGCCCGACGTCGTCGCGATGGTCCAGGAGTACCGCGCCGGAGTCATCTCCCGCGCGCTGCAGCCGGCGGAGGAGCCCCCCACGGCCCGCGCCGAGCTGCGCCCCGTCGTTCCCCTGCCGACTCGACTCCAGGGGGAATGATGGATCCGGCAACTCTCATCGGACTGGCCGTCGCATTCGGCGGTGTCCTCGTCCTCATGACCGCCGAGGGGGTCCACCTCACCGCGATCCTGCTGCCCGGCCCGCTCGCCATCGTCTTCGTCGGCAGCCTCGGTGCCTCGATCGCCGGCGGCGCTCTCCGCGACGCCATCCACGCCTTCAAGACGCTGCCCAAGGCCTTCACCGCCAAGGCCCCCAAGCGCGGTGCCACCATCGCCGCCGTCGTCGCCCTGTCCGACCGGGCCCGGCGCGAGGGGCTGCTGGCCCTCGAGGACGCGGCCCAGGACGTCGAGGACGAGTTCCTCCGCGACGGGCTGATGGCCGCCATCGACGGCGCCGATCCCGAGGACCTGCGCACGATGCTCGAGGACCGCATCGACACCAAGCGCGCTCAGGACCGCGTCGCCTCCGGCTTCTTCAACTCCCTGGGCGGGTACGCGCCGACGATCGGGATCATCGGCACCGTCATCTCCCTCGTCCACGTGCTCGAGAACCTCTCCGACCCGAGCAATCTCGGCCCGATGATCGCGGCGGCCTTCGTCGCCACCCTGTGGGGCATCCTCTCCGCGAACCTCATCTTCCTGCCGCTCGGCAGCCGCCTCAAGCGCATCTCCGACCTCGAGTGCGCCCAGATGGAGATCAGCCTCGAGGGGCTCCTCGCCCTCCAGGCGGGCGCCAACCCGCGCACCGTCGGTGAGCGCCTGCGCAGCATGGTCCCGGCCGGCGAGCTGGTCGAGGACAACACCGGGCAGGCGGCGTGAGCTCGCGACGCCGCCGTGGCGGCCACGAGGAGGAGGAGGAGGAGAACTCCGAGCGCTGGACCGTCAGCTACATGGACATGGTCACCGTCATGATGTGTCTGTTCATCGTCCTGTTCGCCATCAGCCAGGTCGACCAGGCGAAGTTCAACGACCTGTCCCAGTCGCTCGCCGCCGGCTTCGGCAATGCGTCCGCGTCCGTCACGGTCGTCGACGGCTCGAGCGGCGTCCTCGACGGCGGTGACGCCCCGTCCGCCGACATCGCCCCGGTCGACGAGGCGGCCGGCCTGTCCCCCCTGCAGGGCAGCCCCCAGGAGCTGGCGCGCCAGGAGGCCAGGAACCTCGACGCAGTCCGGGAGAGCATCCGCGCCGGGCTCGACGAGGCCGGTCTGGAGGACGAGGTCCGCTTCGCCATCACCGAGCGCGGGCTCGTCATCGGCCTCGTCAGTGAGAACACCTTCTTCTCCCCGGCCAGCGCGGCCATGCCGCGCACGTCGCTCGAGGTCGTCGACACGATCGCCGCGACCCTGCGGCCCCTGGACAACGACATCCTCCTCGAGGGCCACGCCAACCCGCTGCCCTACACCGAGCCCTACGAGACCAACTGGGAGCTCTCCGCGGACCGCGCCACCAAGGTGCTGCGCCGCATGGTCGAGCACGACGGCATCGCCCCCACCCGGGTGCGGGCCATCGGCTACGGCGACGCCTACCCGGCGGCGGAAGGGCCCGACGCCCTCGACCTCGACCGGCGCGTCGACGTCGTCGTCCTGAGTACCCAGCCCGAGTCGGTCCGCACGCTGCTGCCCGAGGCCGCTCACGACATGGAAGGAGCCTGAGATGACTGAGAAGCGCGTGATCGGGGGCCAGTCCCGCAAGATCGGGGGCGGCCAGGCCGCACCGGCGCCCACACCTCCGGAGCCGGAGCCCGGCTCCCGCCGCGGCCGCGGCCGGCTGCTCATCGTCCTCGCGGCCGTGGTGGCGGTGCTCGCTGCCGGCGCCTTCGTCTTCCTGCGTCCCGCCGAGCCGGCTGCCCCCGTGGAGCCCGAGGTGGGTGACACGGTCACCATCGAGCCCCGCAACATCAACCTCGCCGACGGCCACTACCTGCGCCTCGGCTTCGCGATCGAGCTCGTCGCGGAGGTCGAGGAGGTCGCGACGGCGCACGCGACGGACATCGCCATTGCCCTGTTCACCGGCCGCACCGTCGCGGAGGTCAATGACCCCGACCGGCGAGAGCAGCTGAAGTCCGAGCTCTCCGAGCGGCTCGTCGAGGCCTACGACGGGGAGGTGCTGACGGTCTACTTCACCGACTTCGTCACGCAGTGACACGACGCGCGCCCTGCCCGCTGCGGCCGGGCGCGCAGCGACTCCTCAACATCACCCGGGCGCCGCCGATGGGGACATACGTGACGGTTCCCCCCTCTCCCGGTGCTGACGGCACGGTCGTGTACGACTTCCGTCGGCCGATGACCCTGGCGCGCGAGCACGCCCGCACCCTCGAGGTCGCGCTCGGCACCTTCGCCCGCCAGTGGTCCAACCAGCTGATGGCGCGCCTGCGCGTGCCCACCCAGATCGCTTTCGAGGCGGTGGGCATGGGCACGTACGACGAGTACATCAGTGGCCTGCCCTCGCCCACGACGCTCGCCGTGTGCGCCGTCGGCAGCAACCGCCGCCCAGGGATCGTCCAGTTCCCCCTGGAGACTGCGCTCACCTGGGTCGACCAGATGCTCGGTGGTCCGGGCAAACCCGGCGCGGTCCCCGACCGGGAGCTGACCGAGATCGAGCAGGCGCTGCTCAGCGACCTCATGGTCCGTGTGCTGGGGGACCTCAACTACGCCTTTGCCGGCATCATCGACGTCGACGTCGAGCTGCGCCGCTTCCAGCACTCCCCGCAGGTCCTCCAGCTGATGACGGCGACGACGGCGGTCATCTCCGCGAGCTTCTCAGTCTCCGCTGGGGAGCACCGCGCCACGGCCACCCTCATGGCCCCGGCCGAGGGGATCATCGGGGCGCTGCGGGACAACAGCGCGCCCGACCAGCGCAGCGCCTCCCAGGAGGCCGCCGAGCAGGAGCAGCGCGAGCTCCTCGACCGAGCCGTGCAGAACGCGCCCGTCGAGCTGACCGTCCGCCTCACCCCCGTGCCCGTCCACCCCAGGGAGGTCGTCGACCTCGCCGTGGGCGACCTCCTCCCGCTTCACCACCCCCGCTCCCAGCCCATGGACGTCGTGGTCGGTGACCGCGTCCTCGCCCAGGCAGTCGCCGGGACCAACGGGTCCCGCCTCGCCGGGCTGGTCGTCAACGTCAAGGAGAACTCATGAGCACCACCACCGTCGACACCCACGCCGTCGCCGAGGAGCTCGCGCGGCTCCTGCCGTCGTCCCAGCCGCTCGTCGCCCGCCGCGCCGAGCCCGGAGAGCGTCCCGCCGCCGAGGCCGTCGCGGTCGTCGCGAGCTTCGTCGGGCAGGGCAGCGCCGAGCTCGTCGTCGTCGCCGAGGAGGCCGTCGCGGAGGCGATGGCCGGCGCCGCGGCGCTGACCCTCGCCGAGGCGCTGCGCCCCGCCCTCGAGGCCGCCTCGCAGCGCCTCGGCACCGGCGTGCTCAGCGCCGCCGAGGAGCGGCCCGCAGGGGACGCGCTCACCGGTCGCGACGTCCAGCTCTTCGCGCTCACCGCCGGCAGCGGGGTCCAGGCCTGGTTCGGCATCCGCACCGTGTCCACCGCCGCCCCGGTGAGCAGCGCCCCGCTCACACCGGGCAGCATGCGCGTCCTCTACGACGTCGAGCTCACCCTCACCACCGAGATTGGCCGTACCCGGATGCCGCTGCGCGACGTCCTGGCGCTCACCCCCGGCACTGTCCTCGAGCTCGACCGCGCCGCCGGCAGCCCGGCCGACGTCATGGTCAACGGCCGCCTCGTCGCCCGCGGTGACATCGTCGTCGTCGACGAGGACTACGCCGTCCGCATCACCGAGATCGTGTCGGAGACCTCGGCCCAGTGAGCGACACGCTCGAGCTCGCGCTGCGGGTCACGGTCTCGCTGGGACTCGTCCTCGCGCTGCTGTGGTTCCTCGCCCGCCGGCTGGGTGCCGGTGGGGGCGCCGTCCGGCGGCTGCCGATCACCGTCCTCGGACGGCAGACCCTGGGACGCCGCTCCGGCATCACCGTCGTCGACGTCGCCGGGCGGACCCTCGTCCTCGGCGTCAGTGACACCGAGGTCCGCCTCCTCACCGAGCTCGAGTCCGCTCCCTTCGTCCTGGAGGACGCCGGGCCGCAGGGCCCGGAGTCCACCGTGCCCGCACCGATGTCCACCCCGCCCTCGGCCCTCGGCGGCTCGGTCCTGTCCCCGAACACGTGGCGCACCTCGTGGCAGGTCCTGCGAAGCCGGGTGCGCCGGTGAGCGCCGCGGTCTGCCGCCCGCGCGCGGCCTGGCTGCCCCGGCTGCTGGCGGTCCTCGCCCTCGCCGCAGCCCTGCTCGTCCTCGGTGCGACCCTCGCGCACGGCGCGCCGGTGCCTCCTGAGGACCCGACCGCGCCGACCGCGCCCGTCGAGCCCGGCCTGGGCATCGACGTCGACGTCGCGGGGGGCACCCCCTCGACGTCGATCATCGCGCTGCTCGCGCTCACGCTGCTCGGAGTCGCGCCGTCGCTGCTCCTCATGATGACGAGCTTCACCAAGATCTTCGTCGTCCTCGCCCTCACCCGGAACGCGCTGGGTCTCCAGGGCGTGCCCCCCAACCAGGTGCTCGCCGGGCTCGCGCTGTTCCTCTCGATCTTCATCATGTCCCCCGTCCTGGGTGACGTGAACGGCGCCGCCGTCCAGCCCTACCTCGACGGGCAGATCGACTTCGGCGCTGCCCTCGAGGCGGCCCAGGTGCCGCTGCGGGAGTTCATGGTCGGTCTCACCCGGGAGGAGGACCTCGCCCTGCTCACCCGCGCCGCGGACATGCCCAACCCGGGGAGCCCGGAGACCGTACCCATGCAGACGCTCATCCCCGCGTTCATGCTCTCCGAGCTGCGTGCCGCCTTCATCATCGGCTTCGTCGTCTTCGTGCCCTTCCTCGTCATCGACCTCGTCGTCGCCTCCGCGCTCATGGCGATGGGCATGATGATGCTGCCACCCTCGATGATCTCGCTGCCCTTCAAGATCCTGCTGTTCGTCCTCGTCGACGGCTGGGGCCTCATCATCACGCAGCTGGTGGGGAGCTACTAGTGGACACCGCAGGCGTCATCGACATCGCCACCCTGGCGCTCGGGCTGGCCGCCAAGCTCGCCGCGCCGCTCCTCGTCACCGCCCTCGTCGTCGGCTTCACCGTCTCTCTGCTCCAGTCGGTCACCCAGATCCAGGAGGTGACGCTGAGCTTCGTGCCCAAGGCGATCGGCGTTGCCGTCGCGATCGTCGTGTGCGGCAACTGGATGATCTCCGAGCTGGTCGTCACCACCCACGAGCTCTTCGACCGGATCCCCGGTCTCCTGGGGGGCTGAGGCGTGGACGCGGCACTCGTGGTGCTCCCCGTCGTTCTTGCGGCCGTCCGGGTGACCGTCTTCCTCGTCATCGCCCCGCCCTTCAACCACCGGGCCATCCCGGCGACCGTCAAGGCGATGCTCGGGGTGGGCCTGGCCCTGGCGCTCGCCTCCTCCATGACCGTGCCGGTCGAGGTGTCCGCCGCGACGCTCATCGCGATGGCGTTGTCGGAGGCCGTCACCGGCGCCGGCCTCGGCGTCCTGGTCGCGTTGATCTTCTCGGCGGTCCAGTCCGCCGGGCGCCTCATCGACATGCTCGGTGGCTTCGAGCTGGGCCAGGCGCTGGACCCGATGACGATGACGAACAGCGGCCCCTTCGGCCGCTTCTACCAGCTCATCGCCGTCGTCCTGCTCTTCGTCTCCGACGGGTACCAGCTCGTCGTCGGCGGGCTGGCCCGCAGCTTCGACGCGCTCCCGCTCGGGGCGACGCTCGACCTCGGCGCCCTCGCCGGTCAGCTCGCCGAGGGCGTGAGCCAGCTCTTCCTTGCCGCCATCCAGGTCGCCGGGCCGCTCATCGCCGTCCTCTTCCTTGCCGACGTCGGACTGGGCCTGCTCACCCGCGTCGCCCCCGCCCTCAACGCCTTCGCCCTCGGCTTCCCGCTCAAGATCCTCATCACCCTCACGCTCGGCTCCATCACGCTCGCAGCGCTTCCCGGCATCGTCGACTGGCTCGCCGACCAGGCCATCCGCGGCATCGGGGAGGTCGTGCGATGAGCAAGAGCGCCGGTGAGAAGAGCGAGAAGGCCACTCCGGAACGGATGAAGAAGGCCCGCAAGGACGGGAGCCTGGGCAAGTCCCAGGACCTCACCGCGTGGGTCGTCGTCGGGGCGGGTGTCCTCACCGTGCCGACGGTCGTCGCGCGTGGCTCCGACGCCGCTGCGGGCCACGTGCTCGGGCTGCGCGAGATCATCGCGACGCCCGAGCCGGCACTCGCGGTGCGCGCCCTGGGGGAGGGGCTGCTCAGCGCCATCCTGGCCGTCGCGCCGCTCCTCGCCGTCGCGGCGCTCGCGGCCGTCGTCGCGGGCGCCGCGCAGGGCGGGGTCCACGTCTCCACCAAGAAGCTCAAGCCCCGCTTCGAGCAGTTCAACCTCGGCAAGGGGGCCAAGCGGCTCTTCGGCCCGCAGGCGTGGTGGCAGGGTGCCAAGGCGTTCCTCAAGACCGCCGTCGTCGGTGCCGTGCTGTACTCCGCCATCGTCGGCCTCATCCCGATCGTCGCGCAGTCCGGCCGCCTGTCGGTCATGCAGATCCTCGGCGAGGTCGGCTCCCGCATCCAGACCCTCCTCACGTGGGGTGTGGCCGCGGGCCTCGCGCTCGCCGCCGTCGACCTCCTCGTCGTCATGCGCCGCAACCGCAAGACCACGCGCATGTCCAAGCAGGAGATCAAGGAGGAGCACAAGCGCTCCGAGGGTGATCCGATGGTCAAGGGGCAGCGCCTGGCCAAGGCCCGGGCGATGAGCCGCAACCGCATGCTCGCCGCGGTGGCCGACGCCGACGTCGTCGTCGTCAACCCCACGCACGTCGCCGTCGCGCTGCGCTACGAGCCCGGCAAGGGCGCACCGCGCGTCGTCGCCAAGGGACAGGGCCACGTCGCCGCCAAGATCCGTGAACGCGCGGCCCAGCACCGGGTCGCCGTCGTCCAGGACATCACGCTGGCCCGCACGCTTCACGCGATGTGCGAGGTCGGGCACGAGGTCCCCGACTACCTCTACGAGACCGTCGCACGCGTCCTCGCCTTCGTCATGTCCCTGCGCCGTCGCGGCGCCGCCACCGGGACCCACCGCATGCCCCAGTCCAGGAAGGACAGCCGATGAAGAACGGCAAGGTCACCCAGTTCGCCGCCCCGGCCGCAGTCGTCGGGATCATCATGCTGCTCGTCATCCCGCTGCCGGCGCCGCTGCTGGACGTCCTCATCGCGGTCAACATCATGGGCGCGATGCTCGTGCTGCTCACGACGATGTACATCAAGAAGTCCCTCGACTTCTCGATCTTCCCGGCGCTCGTGCTCGTCATGACGCTGTTCCGGCTGGGGCTCAACGTTGCCTCCACCCGCCTCGTGCTGCGCGACGGCTACGCCGGTGAGGTCATCAACGCCTTCGGCCACATCATCGTCGGCGGCTCGATCGTCATCGGCCTCGTCATCTTCCTCATCCTCGTCGTCATCCAGTTCGTCGTCATCACCAACGGCGCCGGGCGCGCGGCGGAGGTCGGGGCACGTTTCACCCTCGACGCCATGCCCGGCAAGCAGATGGCCATCGACGCCGACCTCAACGCCGGCGCCATCGACGACGACGAGGCCCGCCGCCGCCGCGCGGAGGTGGCCGCCGAGGCCGACTTCTACGGCGCGATGGACGGCTCCGCGAAGTTCGTCAAGGGTGACGCGATCGCCGGCATCATCACGACGGTCATCAACCTCGTCGGTGGCTTCGTCATCGGCATGGTCCAGCTCGGCATGAGCCCGGGTGAGGCCATCGAGACCTACTCCCTCCTCACCGTGGGTGACGGCCTCGTGACCCAGATCCCGGCCCTCCTCATGTCCGTGGCCACCGGCCTCGTCGTCACCCGCGCGACGTCGGACTCCGACATGGGCACGATGGCCACCTCCCAGCTCACGCAGTCGCGCACGGCGCTGACGATCGCGGGAGGCGCTGCCGTCATCCTCGCGCTGGTGCCCGGCATCCCCAAGCTCCCCTTCATCCTCGTCGGTGGTGCTCTCCTCGTCCTCGCCCAGCGGATCAAGGCCAAGGAGACGGAGGTCGCCGACGCCGACGCCGCCACCGAGACCGCTGCGGCGCTGCAGCCCGTTGCCGAGACCCCGGAGGCGCTCATCGAGCAGATGCGCGTCCACGCGCTCGAGGTGCTGCTCGCCCCCGACCTCGTCGACATGGTCGGTGGCTCGGCCGACCAGGACCTGCTCGGGCGGGTCCGGGCGCTGCGCCGCAAGACCGCCCTGGAGATGGGCTACGTCCTGCCCCCGGTCCGCACCCGCGACTCGGTCGACCTGCCCGCCGGCACCTACGCGATCCGGCTCTCCGGCGTCGAGGTCGCACGCGGCACGGCGCCACGCGGCCGAGTCCTGGCGCTCGGTGAGGGCCTCGAGGGGCTGCCCGGCAGCACCGTCGTCGAGCCGGTCTTCGGCCTGCCCGGCAAGTGGATCCCCACCGAGCTGCGCCACAGCGCCGAGATGGCCGGGGCGACCGTCGTCGACCGCGTGTCGGTCCTCATCACCCACCTGTCCTCGGTGGCCTCCACCCACGCCGACCGGCTGCTCGGCCGTGAGGACGTGCGGGTGCTCGTCGAGGGTCTCAAGCAGACCAACCCGTCGGTCGTCGAGGAGCTCGTCCCCGCGGTCCTCAGCCTCGGCGAGGTGCAGCGGGTCCTCCAGGGACTGCTCGTCGAGCAGGTCCCGATCCTCGACCTCGGCCGGATCCTCGAGGCGCTGACCCTGCGGGCGAAGGCCTCCACCGACCCCGAGGGCCTTGTCGAGGCCGCCCGCCAAGCGGTTGCGGACGTCATCGTCGACCGCCAGCGCGAGGGGGGCGTGCTGCGCGTCCTCACCCTCGAGCCGGCCACCGAGCAGCTGCTCCTCGAGTCGCTGCGGCCGGGGGAGGGTGGCACCCAGATCTCGCTCGCACCGGACCGGGTCGAGGGGCTCCTCGCCTCGCTGCGTGCCCAGGTGGAGACGCTCGAGGCGACCGGACGCCAGGCGGTGCTCGTGTGCTCGCCGGCCATCCGTGCGGCGCTGCGTCGGGTGGCGGGGCTGGCGGTCCCGCGCCTTCCCGTGCTGTCCTACACGGAGGTGACGGGTACGTCGCTGACGATCGAGACCGTGGGAGCCGTGGGTGTCGGACAGGCGATTGCTGCTTGACGGTCCAGACCTGACCGGGCTCCTCGCGCGTGCCGAGGAGCTCGGTGGCCGGGTGGTGCGCGCCCAGCGGCTGCGCAAGGGGCTGCTCATGCGCGAGTGGTACGAGGTGACCGTGGCCGTGCCCGACCCGAGCCCCGCGCCGGCACCCGTCACCCGGCTGTCGGCCCGCCCGGCGGCCCAACCGGCCCCGCCGCGTGCGCCCCGGACGGGCATCGACGCCCTCCTCGGCGCCGCCGAGGCGGCCGAGCGGATGGAGTCCGAGGCGAGCAGGGCGGCGCGCGCGGCGAGCGCCCGGTCGGTCAAGAGCCGGGGCGGACGGTAGGGTCGGACCCGTGCTGGTACTGAGCCGCAAGGTCGGGGAGCAGATCGTCATCGGTGTGGACATCGTCCTCACCGTCGTCGATGTGCGCGGCGACACCGTCCGACTGGGTATCGCCGCTCCCCGGCACGTGACGGTCAACCGTGCCGAGGTGCTCCGCGCCGTCGAGGAGGCCAACCGCGAAGCGGCTCGCGCCGACGACGAGGACCTCGAGGCGCTCCGTACCCTGCGCCCGCCCACGCCCGAGGACTGAGCGCCGGCGGACCCCCGGCCGCCGAGCCGAGAGAGGACACCGGTATCCACTCAACACCGGGCGTGTCCTGCCGAAGGTTCCGGGCGTGCGCATGAAGCGTACGAAGCGCTGTGTGGCACCGGCGAGATCGTCAAGACGTTCCCTGGTCGGACACGTGCGTCCCACACCAGGTCGGCGAGGTCGCCGATGTCGTCCCGACAGGTCCTCGATGATGCCAGGCGGCCCGGACGCAAAGGACACCCGCATGGTCGCGCTGGCTCCAGAACGCTCAAACACCTCTCACGGGCACGCCCCTCGAAAGCTCCCGGTGGCCGCGGCACCGATGCCACGCCGGCGTCGCCGCTTTGCCGACACGCAAATCGGCACCAAGTTCGTCCTGCTCGTCGGGGTTGTCCTGCTCTCCCTCGGCGGGCTCCTCACCGCGACGGTCGTCGGCAACGGCAGCGTCGAGCGCGCCAGCGCCCGGGTGGCCCTCGAGGAACGTATCCAGGAGAGCGTGCTGCTGCTCGACACCCGCGCCAGCGAGCTCAAGGTCAGTGCCTACATGGTGCTGGTCCGCGACGACCCCGAGGAGCAGGTCGTCGCCCTCGAGGAGGACACCGCCACGGTCGAGCACCTCCTCGGCCAGCTGACAGCGCTGCCGCTGGAGGGAGATCGAGCGGCGGGCGTGGCGAACCTGGAGAGCACCTTCCGCGAGTACCTCGCGACGACGGCGGCGTTCATCGACGACGCCATCACCGACTCGGAGGGCACGGCATCGCGCTGGGAGGAGATCCAGGAGGCCAACGCCCTGACCGACGACGCCGTCGCGGCCGTGGCTGACGGGTCCGCGGCTGCCACCGCCGCCGCTGGGGACGACCTCTCCGACGCGATGGCGACGTCACAGCGCGTCAGCCTCGTCGTCGCCATCGTCGGCCTGGCCCTCGTCCTCGGTATCAGCCGGCTCACCGAGCGCTCGGTGACCCGCCCCGTGAGCCGGATGAGCACGGCGCTCCAGGCGATGGCCGCCGGGGACCTGACCGTGCGCGCGCACGTCGACAGCGCCGACGAGGTCGGTCAGATGGCGCAGGCGCTGGACACGGCGCAGACGAACCTCCGGGCACTCGTCGGTGAGGTCTCCGGGACGGCGCAGGCGGTGGCCGCGGCCGCGGAGGAGCTGTCGGCCGGCGGGAGCCAGCTCGGCTCGACGTCGGCAGAGACCTCGACGCAGGCGAGTGTGGTGGCTGCCGCCGCCGAGCAGGTGTCGAGCAACGTGCAGACGGTCGCGGCGGGGGCCGAGCAGATGGGAGCCTCCATCCGGGAGATCGCCCAGAGCTCGAACGACGCGGCCCGGGTCGCTCACCAGGCGACCGCGGTGGCCGCGGCCACGAACGAGACGGTGGCCAAGCTGGGAGCGAGCTCCCAGGAGATCGGGGACGTCGTCAAGGTCATCACCTCGATCGCCGAGCAGACCAACCTGTTGGCTCTCAATGCCACGATCGAGGCCGCGCGCGCCGGCGAGGCCGGCAAGGGCTTTGCGGTGGTGGCGGGGGAGGTCAAGGACCTCGCCCAGGAGACGGCCAAGGCCACCGAGGACATCGCCCGTCGGGTGGCGGCGATCCAGGTCGACACAGCCGGCGCGGTGGACGCAATCGGGGACATCTCACGCATCGTGGGACAGATCAACGGCTACCAGCTGACCATCGCCTCGGCGGTGGAGGAGCAGACGGCGACGACCAACGAGATGGCGCGCAGCGTGACAGAGGCCGCGACCGGCTCGGGGGAGATCGCGTCGAACATCACGGGGGTGGCCGCCGCCGCGGCCTCGACCACCGAGGTCCTCGGCCAGCTCAACGGAGCGGCCGACGAGATGGCCCGGATGTCCGCCGATCTGCAGGCCAGGGTCGCGCAGTTCACCCACTGAGGAGGAGACGTCCCCCGGACCGACGTCTCACAACGGCGGCGTCGCTGCCGACGGGTGGGGTGTGCGCAGGATGCGCACGGCCGGCCCTCGTCCCCGAGGACTGCCGGCGCTGTGGGACGAGCCTACAAAAGCGCCGGTGCCCGCTGCAGGACGGCCACGGACCCACAAGGAAGACCGATGTCCACAGAATCCCTCGCACCCGCCAAGAGCCGCCGTTCCCTCCGGGACGCGTCCGTCCGCGTGAAGATCGCCGCCGCAGTCGGGGTGGCGGCACTCGTCGCGCTCGTCATCGGGGTGCTCGGAATCGTCCAGGTGCGCGACCTGGCGGCCGGGCAGGACGAGATGTACGAGGAGCGGGTCCAGCCCCTGGTGCAGCTCGCCAACGTCCGCGCGCTGATCCAGGAGATGCGCGTGCAGGCGAACGCCCTCCCGTTGCGTCAAGCCGCGGACAGCGACACCTACCTGACGCGTATTGGAGAGCTTGAAGCGCAGGTGTTCGACATCTTGGACAACTACCGCCAGTACGCGGAGGACGATTCAGACATCGACGAGCTCATCGCGGCCGTCGACGTCTATCAGGACGATGTCGCTGGGCGATGGGTGGAGATCATCAGAACTGGCGACATGGACGCAATGGAGGAGTTCTACAACGAAAGTCTCGCGGTGCAAGGTGAGGGGCTGGCTGTAGCCGTCGGTGCTGGTCTGGACGCCCAGGTGGATCGCGCTGATGCGGACAACGCGGCGGCGGCAGCACAGGCGGCGACCACACAGACGCTCCTCATCATTGTCCTCGTCGTCGGCCTCGGCGTGGCGATAGCTGTGGCGGTGTTCGTGATCCGGCAGATCATGCGAACGGTCGAGACTGTCCGAGTTGCCGTGGAGGCGCTCGGCAACGGCGACCTCACCGCCGAGCCCGAGGTGAGCACGAGGGACGAGCTCGGCCAGATGGCCGAGCACCTCGGCCGCTCGATGCGCCAGCTGCGCGGCACCGTCGGGGCGGTCAACGAGGCCGCCGTGACGATCGCGTCCGGGGCCGAGGAGCTCGCTGCCTCGACGACGCAGGTGGTCGCTGCGTCCGAGGAGACCTCTGCCCAGTCCGGCGTGGTCGCGTCCGCTGCCGAGCAGGTGAGTCAGAACGTCCACACCGTGGCCGCCGGCGCGGAGCAGATGGGCGCCTCGATCCGGGAGATCGCCCAGAGCTCCAGCGAGGCCGCCGCCGTCGCAGCCCGCGCCACGACGCAGGCCGCGGTCACCAACGAGACCGTGCAGAAGCTCGGGGCCTCCTCGGTCGAGATCGGCAACGTCGTCAAGGTCATCACGACCATCGCCGAGCAGACCAACCTCCTCGCGCTCAACGCGACCATCGAGGCCGCTCGGGCCGGCGAGGCCGGCAAGGGCTTCGCCGTCGTCGCCAGCGAGGTCAAGGACCTCGCCCAGGAGACCGCCAAGGCCACCGACGACATCGCGCGTCGGATCGAGGCGATCCAGCACGACACCGAGGGCGCGGTCACCGCCATCGGTGAGATCACCGAGATCATCGGGCAGATTAACGACTACCAGATGACGATCGCCTCGGCCGTCGAGGAGCAGACCGCGACGACGAACGAGATGTCGCGCAGCGTGACCGAGGCGGCGACCGGGTCCACCGAGATCGCCGGCAACATCACCGGCATCGCATCCGCCGCGGCGGACAACAGCGCGACGATGACGCAGATGAGCAGCGCCGTCGCCGAGCTCGCGAGCATCTCCGAGGGCCTGCGTGCCCAGGTGTCCGCGTTCCACGTCTGAGCCACCCTCCGCCACGGGCGGGCCTGCCACCGGCAGGCCCGCCCGTGGTGCGTTCACCCCGACGTCTCACAAACCGTGCGCGGGCACCGATGAGGAGGGAGTGCACAGGAAGTGCACAGACCGACACGGATGCATGGAGGTCCGCCGGTGGATGGCATGGATGAGATCGTCCACGAGTTTCTCGTCGAGAGCTACGAGAACCTCGACCAGCTCGACCAGGACCTCGTCGCGCTCGAGGGCGCCCCGACCTCGCGCGAGCTGCTGAGCAGCATCTTTCGCACGGTCCACACGATCAAGGGAACGAGCGGCTTCCTGGGCTACGCGAACCTCGAGCGGGTCTCCCACACGGGTGAGAGCCTGCTTGCCGAGCTCCGCGACGGCGCGCGCCGGATGGACCAGGCGACCACCGACGTCCTTCTCGCCCTCGTCGACACCCTGCGCGCGATCCTCGCGTCCATCGAGGCCGGCCGCGGCGACGACCACGACGTCGAGCCCACGATCACGCGGATCGTCGCCGTCCAGGAGGGCGTGAGCCCGCCCCAGCCGGAGCAGACCGCCGTCGTCGCGCCCGAGCCGGCCGCACCGCAGCCCGAGCCCGTCCGCGAGGCGGAACCCGCTCCCGAGCCGGCCCGGAAGGTCATCGGCAAGCGCCGCACCGCCGAGGCACCCGTGCCCACCGCCGTGGCTCCCACGCCCGCCGCGCCGGCCGCCGAGCAGGCGGAGCCCCACCCCGAGCCCGAGCACCACCGCAACGCGGCGGAAAGCTCCATCCGGGTGGACGTCGAGCTGCTCGACAGTCTCATGCGCCAGGTGGGTGAGCTCGTCCTCGTCCGCAACCAGTTCGACCGCCTCTCCGACCGCGGGGAGGACACCGAGCTCGCCCGCTCCGCCCAGCGCCTGAGCCTCATCGCCACCGAGCTGCAGGAGGGCGTCATGAAGACGCGCATGCAGCCCATCGAGCACGTGTGGAACAAGATGCCCCGCGTCGTGCGCGACCTCGCCTCGACGCTCGGCCGCAAGGTCTCCCTGTCCATGCTCGGGGGCGAGACCGAGCTGGACCGCTCACTCCTCGAGGCCGTCAAGGACCCGCTCACCCACCTCGTGCGCAACGCCGTCGACCACGGCATCGAGGCGCCCGCCGACCGTGTGGCGGCCGGCAAGCCCGAGCAGGGCCAGGTCACGCTGCGCGCCTACCACGCGGGTGGGCAGGTCATCGTCGAGATCGCCGACGACGGCCACGGGATCGACCCCGACGCCGTCGCAGCCAGCGCCGTCCGGAAGGGGGTGCGCACCGAGGAGCAGGTGCGGGCGATGAGCCCGCAGGAGATCTACGAGCTGCTCTTCCTGCCCGGCTTCTCCACCGCCAAGGCCGTGACGAACGTGTCCGGCCGCGGTGTGGGTATGGACGTCGTGCGCACCAAGATCGAGGCGATCGGCGGCTCCGTCGACGTCGACTCGCAGCCGGGAGCCGGCACCACCTGGCGCCTGCGCATCCCGCTCACCCTGGCGATCATGCCGGCGCTCACCGTCACCTGCGGACCCCGCACCTTCGCCATCGCCCAGACGAACCTCCTCGAGCTCGTCGCCGTCGACTCGAGCCAGCTCGAGTACGTCGGCACCGCGCCGGTCTACCGGCTGCGTGGCGCGCTCCTGCCCCTCCTCTCGCTCGCCGAGGTCCTCGGCATGGAGCGGGAGGAGCAGTCGTCGCACACCATCGCCGTCCTCCAGGCCGACGAGCAGCGCTTCGGCCTCCTCGTCGACCGGGTGCTCAACAACGAGGAGATCGTCGTCAAGGCGCTGTCCTCGCGGATCAAGCAGATCGGCCTCTACTCCGGCGCGACGGTGCTCGGTGACGGCGACATCGCCCTCATCCTCGACGTCCAGGCCATTGCCCGCCGCGCCCTCATCGGGGAGCTCGGCCAGCTCGTCCGCGCCAGCCGTGCGCCCGAGGCCCGCGTGAGCGGCACCGAGCAGCAGCTGCTCGTCGTCGCCATCGGTGAGGGCCGGCGCGTGGCGATCCCGCTCGCCGACGTCACCCGCCTCGAGCGGATGCCCGCCGACCGCCTCGAGCGCGTCGGGAGCCGCGAGGTCGTCCAGTACCGCGGCGACCTCCTGCCCGTCGCCCGCCTGGACCGGGTGCTCGGCGCTATGAGCTACGAGCAGCCCGAGGAGCTCCTCGTCATCGTGCTCACCTCCGGTGGCGTGACCGTCGCCGTCGTCGTCGGCGAGATCGTCGACATCGTCACCGACGACCCGGCCAGCCGCAGCGGGCTCGAGGACACCGGGCTCACCGGCTCGACCGTCATCAAGGACCGCGTGACCGAGCTCCTCGACGTCAGCGACCTGCTGCACGCGGTGGGAATCGCCCCCTTCGACGCCTCCGCTCTCGACGAGGACCTGGTGAGGATCTGATGAGCACCCAGTACGTGACCTTCGCCCTCGGGGACAACCTCTACGGCATCGGCGTCGGGCAGGTGCAGGAGGTCCTGCCCTACCGCGCCACGGCCAGCGTGCCGCTCGCGCCCGCGGAGGTCGCCGGCCTCGTCAACCTCCGCGGCCAGGTGGTCCTCGCCCTCGACCTGCGCACCCGCCTGGGCCTCGCGTCCGGTGGGACGAGCGAGCCGATGATGGTCGTCGTCAAGCTCGGCGGGGAGCCCGTCTCGCTCCTCGTCGACGCGATCGGCGACGTTGCCGAGGTGGACGACGCGCAGTTCGAGGCCCCGCCCCAGACCCTCACGCCCGAGCTCCGCGAGGTCATCCGCGGCGCCTACAAGCTCGACGGCCGCCTCCTGCTCGCCCTCGACGTCGACGCCGTCACCGCGGCCTGACACCGACTCTCACCCCCGGAGAACCCCATGGCCGTCCTCGCCCCCGAGCGGACGCGCACCGCACCGGCGCCCTCGCCGATCGTCGCGCCCACCGCGCCCGCCCCTGCCCGCAGGCTGCGGATCAGCGACGTCTCGCTGCGCACCAAGATCATCGGCAGCTCCCTCGGGGCGGCCGCGCTCGTCCTCAGCATGTCCGGCGTCGCTGTCTGGGGCACGCTCAGTGCCGCGGACTTCGCGGCCGAGACCCTGGAGCACGACGTGCGCTCCGAGCAGGTCATCGGACAGATGCGCGTGGCTTTCTCCCAGGCGCAGTACCTCGGGGCGGCGAGCCTCGTCGCGCCCACCCCACAGCTCGCCGAGCAGGTCCTGGAGGAGCGCAGCGCGAGGCTCACCGAGCTGAGCGCGCTCGCCGGGGAGTACCGGGCCGAGCTCGCTCCGGACGCCGAGGCCGCGGCCCTCGTGGTCGACGTCGAGACCGCGGTCGAGGGCTACCTCGCGGCGGCGGCAGCCACGGGTGACCTCGTCCGCGGCGGTGGAGCCGCCGGCCCCGAGGTCGAGGAGCTGGTCGGCGAGATGGAGGCACAGGCTGCCTCCATCTCCGAGGACCTCGCCGCCGTCGCGGAGATCCACGAGACCGAGGCCACGAAGGGCCTGGAGGAGATGGAGGCCACAGCGAGGACGGCGATCATCTCCGCTGTCCTGTGGTCAGTCGTCGGCGCTGTCGTCATGGTGACCGGTGGTGTGCTCATCGGCCGCCGCGTCTCCCGCAACGCCCTGCGCCTCGTCCGGACGACGACGGCGATGGCGTCCGGCGACCTCACGACCACGACCGACGTCACCGACCGGGACGAGCTCGGCCAGGTCGGCCAGGCGCTCGACGCGGCGCAGCACAACCTCCGCGATCTCATCGCCGAGGCCTCCGGCACCGCGCAGGCGGTCGCCGCGGCCGCGGAGCAGCTCTCCGCCAGCGGCGGCTCGCTGCGGGCCACGACCGAGGGCACCTCCTCGCAGGCCGGTGTCGTCGCCGCCGCGGCCGAGCAGGTCTCCGGCAACGTCCGCACGGTGGCCGCCGGCGCGGACGAGATGGGCGCCTCCATCCGGGAGATCGCACAGAACGCCGCCGAGGCCGCCCAGGTCGCTGCCCAGGCCACCGGCGTGGCCGAGACGACGAACGAGACGGTCGCCAAGCTGGGGACGTCCTCCCGCGAGATCGGTGAGGTGGTCAAGGTCATCACCTCGATCGCCGAGCAGACGAACCTCCTCGCGCTCAACGCGACCATCGAGGCCGCGCGGGCCGGGGAGGCGGGCAAGGGTTTCGCCGTCGTCGCCGGAGAGGTCAAGGAGCTCGCGCAGGAGACCGCGCGGGCCACCGAGGACATCGCCCGCCGGGTGGACACGATCCAGGTCGACACGGCCGGGGCGGTCGACGCCATCGCCGAGATCTCCCGGATCATCGGCGCCATCAACGACTACCAGCTGACGATCGCCTCCGCCGTCGAGGAGCAGCACGCGACGACCGATGAGATGACGCGCAGCATCACCGAGGCCGCCACCGGGTCCGGGGAGATCGCCGGGAACATCACCGCCGTCGCCACCTCCAGCGCCGCCGCGAACGACACCCTCCTCCAGCTGACCGCCGCGGCGCAGGAGCTCGCGGGCATGTCCGCCAGCCTCCAGAACCGCCTCGCGCAGTTCCGCTTCTGATCGGAGCTCCCATGTCCTCCTCCACGCCCATGTCCCAGTCCCCCACGCGCCTGCGCCGGACCGGCGTCGCGACCCGGCTCTACGTCACCTTCGGCGTCGTCGCCCTGTTCGTCCTCACCGCCGCCGGCATCGGCCTCACCGCCATCGCTCAGCAGCGGGAGCAGTCCGCGGAGCTCGCGCGCGCCGAGTCGATCGCCCAGCTGGCCGAGGAGGCGCGCTTCCAGATCGCCGACGTGACCGGCTGGCAGGGCCTCTACCTCGGTGACGTGGCCGTGCTCGGCGCCGAGGTGGGCCTCGCGGCCGACTCGTACAACATGGCCGGCATGGCGGAGTCGCGGCAGGCCGTGGAGGCCTGGCTCGACGAGCTCGACGCCGTGGACCTGCGTCCCGAGGAGGAGCAGGCCTTCGGCGGGCTGCGCCCGGCCTGGGAGGACTTCTTCACCTGGGACGCGCAGGTGGTCGAGTGGCTCGCTCTCGACACGCAGGAGGGCCAGGAGACCGCCCTCGAGTCGATCAACGGCGGAGAGGCGGGGGAGGCGTACTCCACCGTGCTCGCCATCGCGGACGAGGCGCAGTCGCTCGCTGACGAGGAGGTGGCCGCGGCTCAGGCCGCGCAGGCGGAGGGCCAGGCGACCGCGACCAAGCGGCTGGTGGCTACCGGCGTCATCGGCATCCTCCTCGCGGCGCTCTTCGCCGCGCGCACCACCCGGCTCCTGCTGCGTCGGATCACCCGGCTGCGGCACGTCGCCGAGCGGCTGAGCGCGGGGGACCTCACCGCTCGGACCGAGCTCGCCCGCACCGACGAGCTCGGTGACGTCGGCCATGCCCTCGACGAGGGGGTGGCGGCAGTCCGGGACCTCGTCAGCGCGGTCGGTGACTCCGCGCACCGAGTCTCAGGGTCCACCGGGGAGCTGGAGGCGCGCACCCAGCGCGTGGCCGGCGAGGTCGCCCAGTCCTCCGCCCAGAGCACTGCCGCCGCGGCCGCCGCCGAGCAGGTCTCGGCGAGCGTGCAGACCGTCGCGGCCGGCGCCGAGCAGATGGGCGCCTCCATCCGTGAGATCGCCCGCACCGCCGGGGAGGCGGCCTCCGTCGCCTCCCGCGCCAGCACCGTCGCCCAGTCGACGAACCACACCGTGGCGAAGCTCGGCACCTCCTCCCAGGAGATCGGTGACGTCATCAAGGTCATCACCTCGATCGCCGAGCAGACCAACCTCCTCGCGCTCAACGCGACCATCGAGGCCGCGCGGGCCGGTGAGGCGGGCAAGGGCTTCGCCGTCGTCGCCGGAGAGGTCAAGGAGCTCGCGCAGGAGACCGCGCGCGCCACCGACGACATCGCCCGCCGCATCGAGACGATCCAGGCCGACGCGGGCGCCGCCGTCGGCGAGATCGACGAGATCGCCCGCATCGTCGGGGCCATCAACGACCTCCAGCTCACCATCGCCTCGGCGGTGGAGGAACAGACGGCGACGACGAACGAGATGAGCCGCGGACTGTCCGAGGCGGCGGCCGGCTCGGGCGAGATCGCCCAGAACGTCACGGTCCTCGCCTCGGCCGCCGAGACCCTCGACGCCGTCCTCAGCGGGATGAGCACCGAGGTCGGCGACCTCGCGGGGCTGTCCACCGAGCTGCGCGACCGCGTCACCCAGTTCGCCTACTGAGCACGGGCAGGCCTGAGCCTGCCCACCACCACCCACCCGCGCCGCTCCGGCGACGCACCGATGACCCGAGAGAGGAGGAACCCCGCGTGAGCGTGCGAGTCCTCGTCGTCGACGACTCCGTCGTCATCCGCCGCCTCGTCACCCAGGCGCTGGGCGCCGACCCCACGATCGAGGTCGTGGGCGTCGCCGCCAACGGGCGCCTCGCCCTCGGCAAGGTCGAGCAGCTCGCTCCCGACCTCGTCACCATGGACATCGAGATGCCCGAGCTCGACGGCATCTCCACCGTCCGGGCGCTGCGGGCCGCCGGGCACCGGATGCCGATCATCATGTTCTCCACGCTCACCGAGCGCGGGGCCGCCGCCACCCTGGAGGCGCTCGCGGCCGGCGCGACGGACTACGTCGCCAAGCCGTCCGGCGTGGGCGGCCTCCAGGAAGGGCTGCGGCGGGTGGCCGAGGAGCTCGTCCCCAAGGTCCACGCCCTCGTCCCGGGCCGGCGCCGCACCGAGCGCCTCGCCTCGGTCCCGACGACGGCGACGGCGGTGGCCACGCCACCGGCCGCCACCACTCGCGGACCCGTCCGCCTGCGCCCGGCCACGCCCCGGACCACGCCGGTGCGCGCCGTCGTCCTCGGCTCCTCCACGGGCGGCCCGGCCGCGCTCGCCGAGCTCGTCGCGGGTCTCACCGAGGCACCTCCGGTGCCGGTCGCCATCGTCCAGCACATGCCCGCCGTCTTCACCCGCCAGCTCGCCGACCGGCTCGACCGGATCGGGCCGGCGACGGTCGTCGAGGCCAGCGACGGCGAGACGCTGCTGCCCGGGCACGTCTACGTCGCCCCCGGCGGGCGCCACCTCCTCGTCGCCGCCGAGCGGGGCGGCCTGCGGGCGCGGCTCACCGACACCCCGCCTGTCAACTACAGCCGCCCCTCCGTGGACGTGCTGTTCCGCTCCGCCGTCGCCGCGCTGGGCGGTGAGCTGCTCGCCGTCGTCCTCACCGGGATGGGCGCCGACGGCGCGGCAGGGTCCGGCCAGGTCGCCGACGCCGGCGGCACCGTCCTCGTGCAGGACGAGGCGACGTCCGTGGTGTGGGGGATGCCCGGGGCGACAGCCGCCGCCGGGCACGCCCACGCCGTCCTTCCACTCAAGGAGATCGCCAGCGCAATGAGAAAAGCCATGGGGGAGGCACGACGATGAGCGTGTCAGCAGAAACTTTCGGGTACGTCGCGGACCTCGTGCGCACCCACAGTGCGATCCAGCTCGTGCCCGGCAAGGAGTACCTCGTCGAGAGTCGGCTGCTGCCGCTCGCGCGCGAGAAGGGCCTCACCGGGCCCGCGGCGGTGGACAGCTACGTGCGCGACGTGCGCCGCAGCCCCGACCGCGGCGAGCTCACGCGCGTCGTCGAGGCGCTCACCACGAACGAGACCTCGTGGTTCAGGGACACCTCGCCGTTCACGGCCTTGCGCCAGCACGTCGCTCCGGCGGCTCGCGCACAGAACCCGGGCACGCTGCGGATCTGGTCGGCGGCCTGCTCCACCGGCCAGGAGCCCTACAGCATCGCGATGACGCTCCTCGAGAACGGCGAGCGGCGCTTCTCGGTGCTCGCGACCGACCTGTCGACCGCCGTCCTCGCCCAGGCGCGGGCCGGGCAGTACAGCCAGCTCGAGATGAACCGCGGCCTGCCCGCCGCGATGCTCGTGCGCTACTTCGAGCGGGCCGGCGCCGGCTGGGGCGTCAAGGACGAGCTGCGCCGCACCATCACCTTCGCGCAGCACAACCTCCTCCAGCCGCCGCCGGCCGGTGGACCCTTCGACGTCGTCTTCCTCCGCAACGTCCTCATCTACTTCGACGCCGCGACCAAGCGGGACATCCTCTCCCGCACCCGCCGTGCCATGCGGCCCGGCGCACACCTCGTGCTCGGTGCCGCCGAGTCCATGGTGGGCATCGACGACGCGTGGGAGCGCGTCCCGACCGCCCAAGGTTCCGTCTACCGAGTGCCAGGAGGCATCTCATGAGAGCTCTCGTCATCGACGACTCGCGCGCGATGCGCCGGATCGTCTCCCGCCTGCTGCAGGACCTCGGGTACACCACCGACGAGGCGGCCGACGGCTCGCAGGCGCTGGCGCTGCTCGAGGCCGACAGCGGCTACGACCTCGCCTGCGTGGACTGGAACATGCCCGTCATGGACGGCCTGGCCTTTGTCTACGCCGTCCGTCAGCGCCGGGAGTGGCGCGGGATCACGCTCATGATGGTGACGACCGAGTCGGAGCACGGCCAGATCGTGCGGGCCCTCGCGGCCGGCGCCCACGAGTACCTCATCAAGCCGTTCACGCCGGACGCCCTCAAGGGCAAGCTCGAGATGCTCGGACTGCTGCCCGTCAAGGAGATCGCATGACCGCCACGATGGCCGAGCACGTCGTCACGATCGCGCAGGACATGTTCACCGCGATGATCGACGGGGAGCCGGGACTGCTCACCGACCGGGCGAGCGACGTCGTCGTCCTCGCCAATCCCGTCCGCGCCTGGGTGGAGATCCAGGGCGAGCCCTCCGTGCGGACGGTCGTGGCCACCGACCGCGCCACCGCGGACCGGATCGCCCGCGCCCTGCTCGCCATGGGCCCCGCCGAGCCCGTCGCCGTCGAGGACGTGCGCGACGCCCTCGGGGAGATCGCCAACGTCATCGGCGGCAACCTCAAGGGCCTCATGACGGGAAGCAACGCGCTGAGCCTGCCCGTGGTCACCCTCGACGACAC
This sequence comes from Georgenia satyanarayanai, assembly GCF_023715365.1. Classification (GTDB taxonomy): domain Bacteria; phylum Actinomycetota; class Actinomycetes; order Actinomycetales; family Actinomycetaceae; genus Oceanitalea; species Oceanitalea satyanarayanai_B. The sequence continues at coordinate 42,588 of NZ_JAMBNZ010000011.1, read as the reverse complement.
CCAGCCGGACGGGGACCTCGTGTGGGAGCGCGCACTCCACTGGCACGAGGCGCCCCTCGTCATCTCCGTCTGGGAACCCGACACCACCACCGACGCCAAGGAGGACACGCAGTGAGCCTGCGAGTCATCGTCGCCGACGACAGCAAGGTCATGCGGCAGATCGTCATCCGCACTCTCCGCCAGGCCGGGTACGGGGACTGGGAGGTGACCGAGGCGACCAACGGCGCCGAGGCGCTCGAGCTCGCGCTCGCCCAGCAGCCCGACCTCGTGCTCTCGGACTGGAACATGCCCGAGATGACGGGCATCGAGCTGCTCCGCGGGCTGAACGCCTCCGGCAGCGAGGTCCCACTCGGCTTCGTCACCTCCGAGGGGTCCCCGCAGATGCGCGAGCTCGCGGAGAGCGAGGGGGCGCTGTTCCTCATCGCCAAGCCCTTCACGCCGGACGCGTTCCGCTCGACCATCGACCCCCTCCTCGCATGAGCGCCACGACCCCGCTCCCGCCGCTCAAGGAGCTGCGCGACCTGTTCACCATGCTCGTGGGGCGCGACTGCGAGATCGCCGTCGCCGAGGAGTCGGTCACCCCGGCCACCGAGCCGGGCGTCGTCGTCGGCGTGTACGTGACCGAGTTCCTCCGCGGCGAGGCGCTCGTGGCCGTCGACACCCACCTCGCGGCGGCCCTCGGTGGAGCGATCGCGCTCATCCCGCCGCGCGCCGCGCAGGCGTCCCTCGGCCCGCTGCCGGAGACTCTCCTGGAGAACGTCACCGAGGTCCTCAACGTCACCTCGGCGCTCTTCAACGTCGGCAACGCCCCGCACCTGCGCCTGGAGTCGGTCCACGACTCCGGCACCGGGCCGCTCCCCGCCGACGTCGCCACCTGGCTGCGCAGCTACGGCCCCCGCCTCGACACGACCGTCGACGTGCAGGGCTACGGCAGCGGCCTGCTGTCGGTGGTGCTGCGGTAGTTGCGCCTGCGCTAGGGAGTCTCGACGGTGACCGGCTCCGGGTACTTCGCCCGGCGCAGGTCACCGGAGGACTGCCGGCGCAGGCGGCGCTGCACCCAGGGCAGGGCGTAGGCCCGTGCCCAGCGGGCGTTCCCCCGCCAACGCTCGGCTCGCGCCTCCGGCGGCAGGGGAGCGAGCGGGTCGTCCCATGCCTCGAGGTCCGGGACGAGACCCAGCCCCACGAGAGCAGCCTGCGCCACCCGCTCGTGGCCCGCCGTGGACAGGTGGATGCGGTCCTCCGCCCACATCCGCCAGTCCTGGACCGCGCGCATCCCCCACAGGTCGAGGACGTGCGCACCGTGCCGGTGGGCGATCGACCACAGGCCGGTGTTGTAGACGGCCACCTTGGACCGGGTGCGCCGGATGACAGGCGCCCCGGCAGGGTCGGAGCCGGTGACGAGGAGGACGTCGCTGCCCGCCGCCCGCAGCCCGGCGACGGCGTCCTCGAGCGACTGCAGGAGGGCGTCGACGTCCGCGCCCGGGCGCAGGATGTCGTTGCCGCCCCCGGTCACGGACACGAGGTCCGGCCGCAGGTCGCGCGCGGTGGGCAGCTGCTCGCTGAGGATTTGCACGAGCAACCGACCCCGGACGGCGAGGTTGGCGTACTCCAGCGGCGCCTGACCGGCCGCGACCCGGCGCCGCGAGAGCGCCCCCGCGAGCAGGTCGGCCCAGCCGCGGTGGCGGGTGGGGTCGGCCGGGTCGGGATCGACCATGCCCTCGGTGAGGGAGTCCCCGACGGCGACGTAGCGGGCCCACGGAGGGACGGTGGAGGCGCTCACGTCACAATCCTGCCACCACCGGCGGGTGGGGCGCCCGGGGGGCGGTCCCGGGTCGGGCGCGCACTCAGGGCAACGTCCAGCGGACCGGGCGACCGTTCTGCTCCTCGAGCAGCGCGTTGGCGCGGGAGAAGGGGCGCGAGCCGAAGAAGCCGCGCGACGCCGAGAGGGGACTGGGGTGCGCCGAGGCCACGACGGGCACCTCGCCGAGCAGCGGGCGCAGCGTCTGGGCCTGGTTGCCCCACAGGATCGCCACGAGCGGCGTCCCGCGCCCCACGAGTGCGCCGATCGCGTGCTCGGTCACCTCCTCCCAGCCCTTGCCCCGGTGGGAGGCGGGCTGGCCCGGCTGCACGGTGAGCACCCGGTTGAGGAGGAGCACGCCGTCGGCCGCCCACGGGGAGAGGTCACCGGTGGTCGGCGGGTGGGTGCCGACGTCGTCGACGAGCTCGCGGAAGACGTTGACGAGGCTGCGCGGGATGGGACGGACGTCGGGCTGGACCGAGAAGGACAGGCCCATCGGGTGGCCGGGGGTGGGGTAGGGGTCCTGGCCGACGACGATGACGCGGACGTCCTCGAAGGGTCGGTTGAAAGCGCGGAGCACGTCAGCGCCGGCCGGGAGGTAGCCTCGGCCGGCGGCGACCTCGGCGCGGAGGAAGTCGCCCATGGCGTGGACCCGGTCCTCCACGGGCGCCAGCGCCCGGGCCCAGCCGGGGTCGAGGATGTCGGCGAGCGCAGTCACGCGGGCAGCCTAACCGGGACGGTCACCCACCCGCGGGGAGTAATGACATCGCTGTCATTCCCCTCTAGCATGGGGTGGTCGCGGCGCCGAACTCGACGCGCCGGGCAGGAGGAGGAGACATGGACACCGCTTACGCGCTGGGTCCGCAGGCCGCGATCGGGGACACCGAGCGCGAGATCCTCGCCTTCGAGCGTCAGTGGTGGAAGTACGGAGGCGCCAAGGAGACGGCGATCCGCGACCTCTTCGGCATGAGCGCCACCCGGTACTACCAGGTGCTCAACTCCCTCATCGACACCGAGGCCGCCCTGGCCACCGATCCCATGCTCGTCAAGCGGCTGCGGCGCATGCGCGACGCCCGCCAGCGTGAGCGCTCCGGGCGCCGCCTGACCCCCTCGAGCTGAGCGTCCCGCCCCGGGTCGCGTCCGCGAACGGTTAGCCTGCTCGCGTGAGTCAGTATCCCGAGGACGAGTTCGACGCCGCCGGCCGCGACCGTGGCCCCCAGGGCGTGCACCGCGAGCCGCGGTCCCTCCTGCGTGCCCTTGCGCCCTTCCTCGCCGTCATCGTCATCGTCCCGCTCCTCGCGTGGGGCGCGGTGAGTCTGCTCGCCGGCAACGACGGCGAGCCCGCAGCCGACCCCACGCCCGTCGAGACCACCGCCGAGCCCTCCGACGAGGCCACCTCCGAGGAGGAGACCTCGCCCGAGGAGCCCACGGCGGAGGAGACGGAGGAGGAGCCGACGCCGGAGGGCGAGACGACCGAGCCCGTCGACGAGGCCGTCTTCACGGCGTCGATCTCCGTGCTCAACGGCGCCGGAATCAACGGGCTCGCCGGCGACGTCGCCGCCCAGCTGGGCGAGGCCGGCTTCACCACGGTGGGCGCGGCCGACTACGGCGCCGGCTCCCCGGAGGTCACCACGCTCTACTACCGGAACGCCGACCTCGCCGCGACGGCGGAGGCCATCGGCGAGCTCCTCGGCGTCGGCAACCTCGTCGAGGCGCCCTCAGCCACGCAGAACGTCGAGATCGCCCTCGTGCTGCGCTCGGACTTCGCCGGACGTTGACCTCCGTCTCACCGGACATTGACCGTGAGGAGACTCACATCTAAGGTGGGGCCGTCCCTCCACAGCGTCGTGGGGATCGCCGGGCCGGCAGTCCCCGTGACCGCCGGCCCGGCCCACCTCGTCCGGCCGTCCTCGTGCTTGCACTCTCGGGTGGAGAGTGCCAAGATCGAGTTAGCACTCTCGTGCTGAGAGTGACAACAGACTCGGGCCGATCAGTGAGGTCCGCGGGCCGGCGGGACGTGACCGCCCGGCGTGCGGGCCGTCCGTCGCGGGCACTGGCCGTCCCAGCCACGCTACAAGCGGAGGATCTATCCCCATGGCAAAGATCATTGCCTTTGACGAGGAGGCCCGTCGCGGTATGGAGCGCGGGCTGAACCAGCTCGCCGACACCGTGAAGGTCACGCTCGGCCCCAAGGGCCGCAACGTCGTGCTCGAGAAGAAGTGGGGCGCCCCCACGATCACCAACGACGGCGTGTCCATCGCCAAGGAGATCGAGCTCGAGGAGCCCTTCGAGAAGATCGGCGCCGAGCTGGTCAAGGAGGTCGCGAAGAAGACCGACGACGTCGCCGGTGACGGCACGACGACGGCCACCGTCCTCGCCCAGGCGCTCGTCCGCGAGGGCCTGCGCAACGTGGCCGCCGGTGCGAACCCCATCGCGCTGCGCCGCGGCATCGACAAGGCCGTCCAGGCTGTCATCGAGCAGCTCTTCGCCCAGGCGAAGCCGGTCGACTCCAAGGCTCAGATCGCCGCCACCGCCGCGATCTCGGCCGGCGACCCGGCCATCGGCGAGCTCATCGCCGAGGCCATCGACAAGGTGGGCGCCGAGGGCGTCATCACCGTCGAGGAGTCCCAGACCTTCGGCCTGGAGCTCGAGCTCACCGAGGGCATGCGTTTCGACAAGGGCTACATCTCCCCCTACTTCGTCACCGACGCCGAGCGCCAGGAGGCCGTCCTCGAGGACGCCTACGTCCTGCTCGTGGAGTCCAAGATCTCCAACGTCAAGGACCTGCTGCCGCTCCTGGAGAAGGTCATCCAGTCCGGCAAGCCGCTCGCGATCATCTCCGAGGACGTCGAGGGCGAGGCCCTGGCCACGCTCGTCGTCAACAAGATCCGCGGCACCTTCAAGTCCGTCGCCGTCAAGGCCCCGGGCTTCGGCGACCGCCGCAAGGCGATGCTGCAGGACATGGCCATCCTCACCGGTGGTCAGGTCATCTCCGAGACCGTCGGCCTCAAGCTCGAGACCGCCGAGCTCGACCTCCTGGGCCAGGCCCGCAAGGTCGTCGTCACCAAGGACGAGACGACCATCGTCGAGGGCGCCGGCAACCCCGAGCAGATCGAGGGCCGGGTCGCGCAGATCCGCGCCGAGATCGAGAACTCCGACTCGGACTACGACCGCGAGAAGCTCCAGGAGCGCCTCGCCAAGCTCGCCGGCGGCGTCGCCGTCCTCAAGGCGGGCGCGGCCACCGAGGTGGAGCTCAAGGAGCGCAAGCACCGCATCGAGGACGCGGTCCGCAACGCCAAGGCCGCCCAGGAGGAGGGCATCGTCGCCGGTGGTGGCGTCGCCCTCATCCAGGCCGCCAAGGACGCCTTCGAGGGCGACCTCGGCCTCACGGGCGACGAGGCGACCGGCGCGAACATCGTCAGGGTGGCCGTGGACGCCCCGCTCAAGCAGATCGCCGTCAACGCCGGCCTCGAGGGCGGCGTCGTGGCGGAGAAGGTCCGCCACCTCCCCGCGGGCCAGGGCCTCAACGCCGCTACCGGCGACTACGAGGACCTGCTGGCCGCCGGCATCGCCGACCCGGTCAAGGTGACGCGCTCCGCGCTGGAGAACGCCGCCTCGATCGCGGGCCTGTTCCTCACCACCGAGGCCATCGTGGCCGACAAGCCGGAGAAGGCCTCCTCGGCCCCGGCCGGTGGCGACGACATGGGCGGCATGGGCGGGTTCTGATCCCACCCGGGGACTGACCGGCCACGCCGGCCACCCCCACCCCCCGGACAGCGCCGACAGCCGGACTCCTCCTCGGAGGAGTCCGGCTGTCGGCGTCTGTGGCGAGGGGGCGGCCCGACGCGAGCGGCATGGACAATGAGGGATGACGGTGCGCCGGCACCGCGAGGACGGAGGCGGAGCGTGGCGGTCCTGCTCGATACCCCACGCTGGCCCGCGCACGGCACGCTGTGGGCGCACCTCGTCTCCGACACCAGCCTCGCCGAGCTGCACGCCTTCGCCGTCCGGTGCGGCGTCCCCCGCCGCTCCTTCGATCTCGACCACTACGACGTGCCCGCCGCCCGGCACGCCGAGCTCGTCGCGGCCGGTGCCCAGCACGTCGAGGGCCGCGAGCTCGTCCGTCGCCTGCGTGCCAGTGGGTTGCGCGTGCGCGCCACCGAGCGCCCAGCGCGCAGCGAGCTCACCCGGCGCTGGGCCGAGCTGCTGCCCGAGCGCCCCGAGGTGGGGGAGGAGCTCGCCGTCCGCTGGAGCGAGCCGCACCGCGTCTACCACGGCGTGGACCACCTGCTCGAGGTCCTCGACCGGCTCCGGCTCCTCGCCGACGGCGGGGAGCCGGTGAGCCGTGCCGTCGACCTGGCGGCGTGGTGCCACGACGCCGTCCACGACGGCGCCACCCCCGCCGACGAGGAGGCCTCCGCCGCGCTGGCCTCCACGCTCCTCGGCCCGACCGTCGGCGACGCCGAGGCGGCCGAGGTCGCCCGCCTCGTCCGCGTCACCGCCGACCACGCCCCCGGCCCGGACGACGCGCAGGGGCAGGTGCTGTGCGACGCCGACCTCGGGGTGCTCGGGGGCACGCCCGAGGCGTACCTGCGCTACACGGCGCGGGTGCGCGCGGAGTACCGCCACGTGGCCGAGCCGGCCTTCCGGTGCGGGCGCGCGGCCGTGCTCGCGCGCCTGCTCGACCGCCCCCGCCTCTATGCGACGCCCACGGGGACCCTGCTGTGGGAGGCCGCCGCCCGCCGGAACGTCGGCGCCGAGCTCGCCCTCCTGCGCGCGGGCTGAGTCAGCGGGCGAAGAGCCCGTGCGCGCTGATCTCGGCGTCCACGTAGGTGCGGGCCGCCAGGTCCAGGGCCTCGGTGATCTGGTCGAGCGACTGCTCGACCACCTGCTGGGTGGCCCGCCAGTCCTGGGCCACGCCCGCGAAGCTTTCCGCGGCCGCACCGCTCCACGTGCTCTGCAGGTCCAGCAGCTGCGTCATCATCCCCGCGACCTCCGCGTGGATGGTGCCGGCACTGGCCCGAGCGCGCGCGGCGGCCGCCTCCACCTCGACACTGTCGACCTCGAAGCGGGTCATGGTCGTCTCCCTCCGTCGGCCGCACCCTCGTGGCGCGGCGCTGAGGTCGACGTTAGGAGCGCGGCAGCTTGGGTGGGGGCCGGAAGAGCGCACTTGGGGACGGCGCCGCCTCGTCCGGAAGCTGTGCGGCAGCGCGCTCGCGCCGCTTGCGGCGGATGCGGCGCCGCAGCTCGAACTCCGGGTCCCGCTCGATGCCCGACAGCACCTGCTCGCCGTCCTCGGGCAGGTCGGGCTCGTCCGGCGTCACGGCAGCCGCGGGCGCGTCCTCCGGGGCCGGCGCGGCGACCGGCACCCCGGCCGGCGGGGCGGGAGGTGCGGCAGGCGCCGGCGCGTCGCGCCGGTCCGTCGCCGCGTCGCCCGGGCCGGCCCCGGCGGCCCTCTGGGCGGACGTGGCCGTGCCGCGGCTCGGCCAGCTGGTCGCGGAGCCGTGCCGGGGAGAGCACTCCTCGGCCGGCTGCTCCGAGCCGCCGAGCTCCGCGAGCCGGGCACGCAGGTGGCTGAGCTCGGCCGTGAGGTTCTCCCGGGCCGGCTCCTCCCACGACAGGCTGAAGGGGCTGACGAAGAGCCGTCGCCGCTGCAGCAGCCGGGTGAGGATCGCCAGCCGCGAGGCGACGTAGTCAGGCTCGGGGATGTGGGCGTACTCCTCACGGATCGCCCGGCGGTAGGCGGCGTAGCGCTGCGGCTCGACGGCGATCGTGCCGAGGTCGGCGTCGCACAGGGCGAGCGCGTCGACGTCGTGCTCGTCGGCGTCGTGCCGGGCGAGGGCCCGGACCAGCTCCTGGACGCGCTCGGTCACCGCGTACGGGATGCCGAGCGCGGCCAGCTGCTCACCGGCCAGCGCGGCGCTCGCCACCTCGTCCTCCCCGCCGCGGCGCGCGTAGGCCACCTGGGCCGAGCTGTTGAAGACGGCGCCGTGGTACCAGGCCGCCAGCCGGACGACGTCGGGGACGTGCGTCTCCTCGGCGAGCTCGTCGACCCGGGCGAGGACGTCGATGAGGTGACGCAGGTTGTGGAAGCGGCGCTCCGGCTCCTGCCAGCGCTCCACGAGCTCACGCGCGGTGCGCTGGATCTGCTCGCGCGAAGCGGTCGCACCGACGGCGACAGCACTGCGCACGAACGCGGAGACGAGCCACTGTGGCGCGTCGGCGAGGCTCACCCGGCCCTCCCCTCATCGACTGGTCATCGTAGACCCGTCCGCACGGCGCGTCAGCCGGGACCTCGGTACGTGTGCCGACCGGTGGGGATCACGTAGCCTGGCGGAATGCTGGACAACGTTCCCGCGACGGTCCTCACCGTCTCCACCCGGTGCAGCCAGGGGGAGCGGACGGACGAGTCCGGCCCCCTCGCCGTACGGCTGCTCACCGACCTGGGCTGCGCCGTCGGGCCGGTGCGCGTCGTGCCGGACGGCGAGGCGCCCGTCCGTGACGCGCTGCGGACCGCACTCGCCGGCGGCGCCCGCGTCGTCCTCACCACCGGAGGCACGGGCGTGAGCCCCACCGACCGCACCCCCGAGGCCACCGGCCCGCTGCTCGAGCGCGAGCTCACCGGGGTCGCCGAGGCCGTACGCCGTCACGGGACCGCGCCCGCCGCCGTCCTCAGCCGCGGGCTCGTCGGCACCGTGGGGAGCGCCGTCGTCGTCAACGCGCCGGGCAGCGCGGGCGGGGTGAGCGACACGGTCGCCGTCGTCGGCCCGCTCCTCGGCCACATCCTCGACCAGCTGGACGGGGGCGACCACTGATGGGGGACGTCATGCTCACCGCGATGAGCGGGGAACCGCTGGACCTGGCGGCCCACCTCGCCGCCGTGTCGACCTCCGCCACGGGCGCGGTCGCCACCTTCACCGGGCAGGTCCGCGACCACAGCCCCGACGCGGCCGGACCCGTCGTCCAGCTCGAGTACAGCGCCCACCCGGACGCCGCCGAGGCCCTCGCGCAGATCGCGGCGGAGGTCGCCGCCGAGCACGACGACGTCCGCGTCTCCGTCAGCCACCGCACCGGTGTCCTCGACGTCGGTGACGTCGCGATCCTCGCCTGCGCCGCCAGCTCCCACCGCGACCTCGCCTTCACCGTGTGCCGCGAGCTCGTCGAGCAGGTCAAGGCCCGGCTGCCGGTGTGGAAGAAGCAGGTCCTGGACGACGGCAGCCACACGTGGGTGGGATCGGCATGAGCGTGACCATCTCCCCCGAGCTGCGCCGGCCGCTGGTCGACCGCTTCGGCCGCGTCCACACCGACCTGCGCATCTCCCTCACCGACAAGTGCTCCTTGCGGTGCACGTACTGCATGCCGGCCGAGGGCGTGCCGTGGCTGCACCGCGACTCCATCCTCACGACCGACGAGCTCGTCCGGGTGGCCGAGGTCGCCGCGGCGCTCGGGATCGCCACGGTCCGGCTCACCGGCGGCGAGCCGCTGCTGCGCAAGGACGTCGTCGACGTCGTCGCCCGGCTGGCGCAGGTCGCAGGAGCGGAGGGGCCGCTCGAGCTGTCGATGACGACGAATGGGCTGCTGCTGCCCAAGCTGGCCCAGGACCTGGCGGACGCTGGTCTGCAGCGCGTCAACATCAGCCTCGACACCCTGCAGGCGGACCGCTTCCACGAGCTCACCAGGCGCAACCGCTTCACCGACGTCCTCGACGGCATCGAGGCCGCCCGCGATGCCGGCCTGGCGCCCATCAAGATCAACACCGTCGCGATGCGCGACGTCAACGAGGACGAGATCGTCGACCTCGCACGCTTCGCCGTCGAGCGGGGTCTGGAGCTGCGCTTCATCGAGCAGATGCCGCTGGATGCCGGGCACATCTGGTCGCGGGTCAAGATGGTCACCGGTGAGGAGATCCTCGACCGGCTCGCCACGGAGTTCACCCTCACCCCGCTGCCGGGCCGCGCGTCGGCCCCCGCCGAGCGCTTCCTCCTCGACGACGGGCCCACGAGCGTGGGCGTCATCCGCTCGGTGACCAAGCCCTTCTGCGGGACCTGTGACCGGGTGCGGATCACCGCCGACGGTCAGCTGCGCAACTGCCTGTTCTCCCGCGAGGAGTCCGACCTCCTCACCCCGCTGCGCGGCGGCGGCACCGACGACGACCTCGCCCGCGTGCTCCACCGCTGCATCACCGGCAAGCTCCCGGGGCACGGGATCAACGACCCCGGCTTCCTCCAGCCCGACCGCCCGATGAGCGCCATCGGCGGCTGACCGCCGTCCGCCCACCCACCCGCATATGGGCGATTCCTGCGGCAGGAGAGGCTTCCTCGCCGCAGAGATCGCGCATATGTCGGGTTGTGGGGGTGTGGGGGTGTGGGGGTGTGGCTCAGCCGCCGGCGAAGGGCGGCAGGACGTCGACGACGTCGCCGGCGGCCACCGGGGCGTCGTCCTCGCTGCGCACGCCGTTGACGAGCACCGAGCAACGCTCCAGCACCCGTGCCAGGCGCTCGCCGTGCCGCTCGGCCAGGGCGGCGCGCAGCTCGCCCACGCTCGCCGGCTCGACCGGCTCCTGCTCCCGTCCGGCCGCCTCGGCGGCCGCCGCGAAGTACCGCACCGTGCTCATCGTCCGTCCTCCTCCGTGCCGGGCCGGCGCCACTCACCCGAGCGGCCGCCGGACTTTGCCACGAGCTGGACGTCGGTGATCGTCACCGAGCGGTCCAGCCCCTTGACCATGTCGACGACGTTGAGCGCCGCGACGCTCACCGCCGTCAGCGCTTCCATCTCCACCCCGGTGCGGTCGGCCGTGCGGACGGTGGCGGTGACCGCCACGCCGTCGTCCTCGACCTCGACGTCCACCGTCACGCCGTGGACGCCGATGACGTGGGCAAGCGGCAGCAGCTCGGGGGTGCGCTTGGCGGCCGCGATACCGGCGACCCGGGCGACGGCGAGCACGTCCCCCTTGGGGACGGTGCCCTCGCGCAGGGTGGCGACGAGCTCCGGGGAGCAGCGCACCCGGCCGATGGCGGTCGCGGCGCGGACCGTCGGGCTCTTCTCGGTGACGTCGACCATCCGTGCGTGACCGCTGCGGTCGAGGTGGGTGAAGGTCATGGGGCCAGCGTCTCACCGTTCCGCGCCGCGCGGCACGGGACGTTCGACGTGCCCCGTCCTTGCAGCGGCCTCCTACAGTGGGGCCCATGCCCCTTCCGCCGCTCGTCCCGCCGGGCTCGCCGCTCGAGCGCGAGCAGGTCCTGCGCTACTCGCGCCACCTGCTCCTCGAGCAGCTCGGGGACCTCGGGCAGCGCCGGCTGCGGGCGGCGCGGGTCCTCGTCATGGGCGCCGGTGGGCTCGGCTCACCGATCCTCCACTACCTCACCGCCGCGGGCGTCGGGCATGTCGGCATCGTCGACGACGACGTCGTGGAGGCCACCAACCTCCAGCGCCAGGTGCTCCACACGACGGCGGACGTCGGGCGGCCCAAGGTCGACTCGGCCGCCGAGCACCTCCGCGCCCTCAACGACGACGTCGCGGTCACCCGCCACCACCTCCGGCTGGACGCGACGAACGCCCGTGAGATCATCGGCCGCTACGACCTCGTCCTCGACGGCACCGACAACTTCCCCACCCGCTACCTCGTCGCCGACGTCTGCGCCGATCTCGGCCTGCCGCTCGTGTGGGGCTCGATCCTGCGCTTCGACGCGCAGGTCGCCGTCTTCTGGTCGCGCCCGCCCCGGGACGCCGGCTACCCCGCCGTGACGCTGCGCGACCTCTTCCCCGCCCCGCCGCCGCCCGGGGCCACGCCCTCGTGCGGACAGGCCGGGGTGCTCGGGGCGATGTGCGGCCAGGTCGGCTCCCTCATGGCGGCCGAGGCGGTCAAGCTCGTCACCGGAGTCGGTGAGCCGCTGCTGGGACGGGTGGCCGTCCTGGACGTCCTCGCCGCCCGGTGGAGCGAGCTGCCGCTGCGCCCGCAGCCGCGCCCCCTCGTCCCGTCCTCCCGCGCCGAGCTCGGCTACGACCCGCTCGGCCTGCCCGTCACCGCCCACGCCGCCGCGGTCCTCGCCGCCGGGCCCGAGCCCGCCGCCGACGACACCGGCCCCACGCTCACCGCCCGCGACCTGGCCGCGAGGCTCGCCGCCCGCGAGCGCGGGGAGGACCACTTCGTCCTCCTCGACGTCCGGGAGCCGACCGAGCGGGCCATCGTCCAGATCCCCGGTGCGCTCACCGTCCCGCTCGAACGGCTCGTCGCCGACCCTCTCGCGGCCGCCGCGGCGGGGGTCGAGCCGGGAACCGCCGTCGTCGTCCACTGCCTGTCGGGGGGGCGCTCGGCGCAGGCCCAGCGCATCCTGCACGGGGCCGGGTACACCGACGTCACCAACCTCGACGGCGGCGTCCGCGCGTGGGTGAGCGACGTCGACCCGAGCCTGCCGGTCTACTGAGGGGACAGCCGTGATCACCGTCGAGGAGTACCAGGCGCGAGTGCTCGGCCAGGTCGAGCCGCTCGCCCCGCGGCGCGTGCCCGTCGCAGAGGCCCACGGGCTGCGGCTCGCGCAGGACGTCACCGCGGTGCTCGCGGTGCCGCCCTTCGACAACTCCGCCATGGACGGCTTCGCCGTGCGGGCCGCCGACCTCGCCGGCGCCGGTGAGGACCGTCCCGTCGCGCTGCCGGTGGACGGCGACGTCCCCGCCGGCACGACCCTGCCCACGCCCGTCGGCCCCGGCCGGGCCGTGCGGATCATGACGGGCGCGCCGCTGCCGCCCGGTGCGGACGCCGTCGTGCCCGTCGAGCTCAGCGACCAGCCGCCGGGCGCCACCGCACTGCCCGAGCAGGTGCTGCTCCGCCGCGAGCCCGCACCGGGCGCGCACGTGCGCCGCCGGGGGGAGGACGTCCGCCCGGGCGACGTCGTCGTCGGCACCGGGACGGTCCTGGGCGCCACGCACCTGTCCGCCGCCATCTCCGCGGGCCACGGCGAGCTCCTCGTCCACGCGCGCCCGCGGGTGGGCGTGCTGGCCACCGGCGACGAGCTGTGCCCGCCGGGCACCGACCCGGGTCCGGGCCGCATCCCCGACTCCAACAGCATGCTCGTCGCGGGCCTCGTGCGGGAGGCGGGCGGGCAGCCGGTCCCGCTCGGGCCCGTCGGTGACGACCCCGAGGTGCTGCGCGCGGTCGTCGAGGCGGCGCTGCCCGGCCTCGACGCGCTCGTCACGTCCGGCGGCGTCAGCGTGGGCACCAAGGACGTCGTCAAGGCCGCGCTGACCGACGAGCTGGACTTCGCCACCGTCGCGATGCAGCCGGGCAAACCGCAGGGCTTCGGCCTGCTCGAGGGCCGCGTCCCGGTCTTCGCGCTGCCCGGCAACCCGGTGAGCGTCATGGTCTCCTTCCACGTCCACGTGGCCCCCGCCCTGCGACGGCTGCTCGGGCTGCCCGCCCGCGTGCCGCTCGCCACCGCCCGCGCGGCCGTGGGCTGGCGCTGCCCGCCCGGCCGGCGCCAGTACCTGCCGGTCCTCGTCGACGACGGACCGGTGCCCTCCGTGCGTCCCGCCTCCGCGGGCGGGTCCGGCTCCCACCTCGTCGCCTCGCTCGCGGCGGCGCAGGCGCTCGCCGTCGTGGCCGAGGACATCGACGCCGTCGCCCCCGGGGACGAGGTCGGGCTGCTCCGGTGGTCCTAGCCCACGACGCCGTCGTGCTGGCCGGGGGGACCGGGCGGCGGCTCGGTGGGGTGCTCAAACCGCAGGTCGAGGTCGGGGGACGGCGCCTGCTCGACCACGTGCTCGACGCGACGACGGCGGCGAGCCGCGTCGTCGTCGTCGCGCCCGAGGCGGTGCCCGTGCCCGACGGCGTGACCCGCACCCTGGAGGACCCGCCCCACGGTGGGCCGGTCGCCGGGATCGCGGCCGGCCTGCGTGCGCTGGGGGAGGGGGAGGCGCTCGTCCTCGTGCTGGCCTGCGACCTGCCGGGTGCCGCGGCCGCCGTGCCGCGCCTGCTTGCGGCGGCGGAGGGACGGATCGCCGACGGGGACGGGGTGGTGCTGAGCGACGACGGGGGGCGCGAGCAGTGGCTGCTGGGGCTCTACGCGCGCCCCGCGCTCGAGGCCGCGATCGCGTCCGTCGCCGCTGCCGGCGGGGTGCGCGGCGCGCCGGTGCGGGCCCTCGTGGGACCGCTCCTGCTCCTCGCGGTCCCCGCCGCGCAGGGTGAGGTGCGCGACATCGACACGTGGGCGGACCGCGACGACTACCTCTGTGAAAATACCGGGACAAATACGACCGGACGCTCGATCGAGTGAACCTTAAAGTTATGCCGGTATTGCACAACTAGGGCCTTCGGCAATCTCGACGGCAACACTCGAGAAACATGTGCATAATCGCCCCGGGGGCAGGTCACACGGCCCGCCCGGATCGGGAGGGCACGTGAGCAAGGACGACGTCGCAACGAGGCCGACAGAGGGGGCCGCCCGCTCACCCGGGCTCATGCTCGCGCTGGCCACCGTGGGCTTCCTGGTGAACTTCTGGGCCTGGAACCTCATCGCGCCGCTGGGCAACACCTACGGCGGGGAGCTTGACCTCACCGCCTTCCAGGTGTCGGTCGTCGTCGCCGTCCCGGTCATCGTCGGCTCACTCGGACGAATTCCCGTCGGCGCCCTCACCGACCGCTTCGGGGCACGCGTGATGTTCCCCGCCGTCAGCCTCGTGACGATCATCCCGACGCTATTCGTGGGCTTCGTCGCGAACAGCTTCACCATGCTCATCATCGGCGGGTTCTTCCTCGGTATCGGGGGCACCGCATTCGCCGTCGGGGTGCCCTTCGTCAATGCCTGGTACCCGCCAGCACGCCGCGGCCTGGCCCTGGGGATCTTCGGGATGGGCACGGCCGGCACCGCCGTCGCCGCCTTCACCACCGTCCGCATCGCCGACGACTACGGCCGTCCCGCGCCCTACGTGCTCGTCGCCGTCGTCCTCGCCGTCTACGCCGCTGTCGCCCGGGTCATGCTCCGCGACTCGCCCGACCGGCCGGCGCCGGCCACCGGGTCGATGCTGCGCCGCACGTGGACCACCCTGAAGATCCCCGCCACCCTCCAGCTCTCGCTCATCTACGCGATGGGCTTCGGTGGCTTCGTCGCCTTCAGCGTCTACCTGCCGACCTACCTCATCAACGACTTCGGCCTCGACCGCTCCGACGCGTCCTTCCGCACCGCCGGGTTCATCGTGCTCGCCGTCATCGCCCGGCCCGTCGGCGGCTGGCTCTCCGACCGCTTCCACCCGGTCCCGGTGCTCACGATCGCCTTCATCATCGCCGGGGCGATGGCGGTGCTCGCCGCGCTGCGCCTGGAGCTGCTCCCGGCGGGCACGGTCGCCTTCCTCGCGATGGCCGCCACCCTCGGCGCGGCCTCCGGGGCGTGCTTCGCGCTCGTCGCCAAGGTCGCTCCTCCCGGCACCGTGGGCTCGGTGACCGGCATCGTCGGTGCGGCCGGCGGCCTGGGCGGCTTCTTCCCGCCCCTCGTCATGGGCGCCGTCTACGGCGCGACCGACGCCTACACCCTCGGCTTCGTCCTCCTCGCGCTCAGCGCGCTGGGCGTGGCCGCCTTCTGCTGGGGGCCCGTCCGCCGAGCCTCCCGACAGACCACGGAAAGGACGACGCGATGACGACGACGAGACCGGAGAAGCCGCAGACCGCGGCGACCGACGCGCTGCTCAAGCTCGGGACCTTCCTGCGCCGCGGGGAGGCCTCGGAGGACCTGTCCCGCCTCTTCCTCAAGGGCGGGCGCGAGGGTGACTCCTTCTACCGCGACCGCTGGAGCCACGACAAGGTCGTCCGCTCCACCCACGGCGTCAACTGCACCGGCTCCTGCTCGTGGAAGGTGTACGTCAAGGACGGCATCATCACGTGGGAGGCGCAGCAGACGGATTACCCCACCACGGGCCCGGACAAGCCGGAGTACGAGCCCCGCGGCTGCCCGCGCGGCGCCGCCTTCAGCTGGTACACCTACTCCCCCACCCGCGTCCGCTACCCCTACGTGCGCGGGAAGCTCCTCAACTACTACCGCGAGGCCAAGGCCCGCCTGGGTGACCCCGTGCTCGCGTGGGCCGACGTCGTGGAGGACCCCGAGCGCTCGCGCAGCTACAAGAAGGCCCGCGGCCGCGGCGGTCTCGTGCGCGCCCAGTGGGAGGAGGTCATGGAGATCATGGCCGCCGCCCACGTCTACACGACCAAGCAGTACGGCCCGGACCGCCTGGCCGGCTTCACCGTCATCCCGGCGATGTCGCAGGTCTCCTACGGCGCCGGCACGCGCTTCCTCTCCCTCATGGGCGGCAACGTGCTGTCCTTCTACGACTGGTACGCCGACCTGCCGATGGCCTCCCCGCAGATCTTCGGGGACCAGACCGACGTGCCCGAGTCCGCCGACTGGTTCGACGCCGGCTACCTCATCATGTGGGGCTCGAACATCCCGGTGACCCGCACCCCGGACGCGCACTTCATGGTCGAGGCGCGCTACCGCGGCCAGAAGGTCGTGGGCATCTCCCCGGACTACGCGGACAACACGAAGTTCGCCGACGAGTGGCTCGCCGTCCACCCCGGCACCGACGGCGCGCTCGCCATGGGCATGGGCCACGTCATCCTGCGCGAGTTCCACGTCGACAGCCCCGAGCCGTACTTCACCGACTACGTCAAGCGGTACACCGACTCCCCGTTCCTCGTCTCCCTCGAGGAGCGCGACGGCGCCTACGTCCCGGGCAAGTTCCTCACGGCCTCCGACCTTCCCGAGCACGCCGGCACCGAGAACGCGGCCTTCAAGACCGTGATGATGGACGACGACGGCACCCCCTTCGTCCCGAAGGGCACCCTCGGTGACCGCTTCGGGGACGAGGGCAAGGGCCGCTGGAACCTCGACCTCGAGGGCCGCGACCCGCTCCTGTCCGTCCAGGGGGAGGGCGCGGGCGCCGTCGAGGTGCTCCTGCCGCGCTTCGACGTCGCCCCCGGTCAGGAGACCGGCGAGGTGGGCCTCCACGTCGGTGGCACCGGTGTGCTGCGCCGCGGCGTGCCCGTCCGCGAGGTCGGCGGCCGGCTCGTCACCACCGTCTTCGACCTCCTCCTCGCCCAGTACGGCGTGAGCCGCCCCGGCCTGCCGGGGGAGTGGCCCGAGGGCTACGAGGACGTCGCCCAGCCCGGCACCCCCGCCTGGGCCGCCGAGCACTCCGGCGTGCCGATCAACGCCATCATCCGCATCGGCCGGGAGTTCGCGGACAACGCCCGCCGCTCCAAGGGCCGCTCGATGATCGTCATGGGCGCCGGCACCAACCACTACTTCCACTCCGACACGATCTACCGCGCGATGATCGCCCTCGTCCAGCTCACCGGCTGCCAGGGCGTCAACGGCGGCGGCTGGGCGCACTACGTGGGCCAGGAGAAGGTCCGCCCGATCACCGGCTTCCAGCAGTACGCCTTCGGCCTGGACTGGCAGCGCCCCACCCGCCAGATGATCTCCACCGCCTTCTGGTACCTCGGCACCGAGCAGTGGCGCTACGACGGCCTGCCCGCGCAGACCCTCACCTCACCGCTCGCCACCGGCAAGCTCGAGGGGAAGACGACGGCGGACACCCTCGTCGAGGCGACCAAGCGCGGCTGGGTACCGAGCTTCCCCACCTTCAACCGCAACCCCCTCGACCTCACGGACGAGGCGCAGGCCGCGGGCAAGGAGGTCGCCGAGCACATCGTCGACGAGCTGCGCGAGGGGCGGCTCAAGTACGCCGTCGAGGACCCCGGCGCCCCGGAGAACTTCCCCCGGGTGCTCACCGTGTGGCGCTCCAACATCCTCGGCTCCTCCGGCAAGGGCAACGAGTACTTCATCAAGCACCTCCTCGGCGCGGAGTCCGCCGTGCGCAACGAGCAGTCCCCGCCCGGGCGCCGGCCCAGCTCGATGGTGTGGCGCGACGAGGCCGCCGAGGGGAAGGTCGACCTCCTCACGACGATCGACTTCCGCAACACCTCGACGACGATCTACTCCGACATCGTCCTGCCGGCCGCCACCTGGTACGAGAAGCACGACATCTCGACGACGGACATGCACCCCTTCGTCAACTCCTTCAACCCGGCGATCTCCCCGCCCTGGCAGACCCGCACCGACTTCCGGATCTTCCAGGACCTCGCCGGGAAGGTCTCCGAGCTCAGCGTCGGGCACCTGGGCGCGCGGCGCGACGTCATCGCCGCACCGCTCAACCACGACACCGCCGACGCCCTGGCCACCCCCCACGGCGCCGTCAGGCCGCTGGAGGAGACGCCCCTCGTGCCGGGCGTGACGATGCCCAAGCTCATCACCGTCGAGCGCGACTACACGAAGACCCTGGCGAAGTTCAACGCCCTCGGCCCGCTCACCGACACCCTCGGCATGCAGACCAAGGGGGTGAAGTTCATGCCAGACAAGGAGGTCGCCGAGCTCGCCGCCCGCAACGGGCGCGTCGTCTCCGGGATCGCCAAGGGCCGCCCGTCGCTGGACAAGGACACCAAGGCGATCGAGATGATCCTCGCGCTGTCCGGCACGACGAACGGGCGACTGGCCACCCAGGGCTTCGAGGACATGGAGAAGCGCACCGGGACCAAGCTGGCGGACCTCGCCGCGGAGTCGGAGTCGGTGCGGGTGACCTTCAGCGACACCCAGACCCGGCCCACGAGCGTCGTCACCTCCCCGGAGTGGTCCGGCTCGGAGACCGGCGGGCGGCGCTACACCGCCTTCTCGACCAACGTCGAGCGGCTCAAGCCGTGGCACACGCTCACCGGGCGCATGCACTTCTACCTCGACCACGACTGGATGGAGGAGATGGGCGAGACGCTGCCCGTCTACCGTCCACCGCTGGACATGCACCGCCTCTACGGGGACGCCGTCCCCGGTGACACCACCCCCACCGGTGACCCGGCAGCGGCCGGGCACGCGGAGGTCGCCGTCCGCTACCTCACGCCGCACTCGAAGTGGTCGATCCACTCCGAGTACCAGGACAACCTCTTCATGCTGTCCCTGTCCCGCGGCGGCTCGAACATCTGGATGTCCCCGCAGGACGCCGACAAGATCGGCGTGCGGGACAACGAGTGGATCGAGGCCTACAACCGCAACGGCGTCGTCGTCGCCCGCGCCGTCGTCTCCCACCGCATGCCCGAGGGCACGGTCTACATGCACCACGCGACCGAGCGGGTCGTCGACGTGCCGGTGGCGGAGACGTCCGGTCAGCGCGGCGGCATCCACAACTCCCTCACCCGCGTGCTCATGAAGCCCAGCCACCTCATCGGTGGCTACGCCCAGCTGGCGTACGCGTTCAACTACACCGGGCCCACCGGCAACCAGCGGGACGAGGTGACGGTCATCCGCCGTCGCAGCCAGGAGGTGCAGTACTGATGAAGGTCATGGCGCAGATGTCGATGGTGATGAACCTCGACAAGTGCATCGGCTGCCACACGTGCTCGGTCACGTGCAAGCAGGCGTGGACGAACCGGACCGGCACCGAGTACGTGTGGTTCAACAACGTCGAGACCCGCCCGGGCCTCGGCTACCCCCGCACCTACGAGGACCAGGAGGTCTGGGAGGGCGGCTGGACGCTCAACCGGCGCGGAAAGCTCAAGCTCAAGGCCGGCGGCCGGGCGAAGAAGCTCGCGACGATCTTCTCCAACCCGAAGATGCCGACCATCCACGACTACTACGAGCCGTGGACCTACGAGTACGACATGCTGCTCAACGCGCCCGCGGACTCGCGGCACACCCCCGTGGCGCGGCCGAAGTCGCTGCTCACCGGCGAGAACATCGACATCAAGTGGTCGGCCAACTGGGACGACATGCTCGGCGGCTCGACCGAGACGATGGCCGACGACCCGATCCTCAAGAAGATGAACACGCAGGTGAAGGCCGAGTTCGAAGAGACCTTCATGTTCTACCTGCCGCGCATCTGCGAGCACTGCCTCAACCCCTCGTGCGTGGCCTCCTGCCCCTCGGGCGCGATGTACAAGCGCGCCGAGGACGGCATCGTCCTCGTCGACCAGGACCAGTGCCGCGGCTGGCGCATGTGCGTCACCGGCTGCCCGTACAAGAAGGTCTACTTCAACCACCAGACCGGCAAGGCCGAGAAGTGCACGATGTGCTACCCGCGCATCGAGGCCGGACTTCCCACCGTGTGCGCGGAGACCTGCGTGGGCCGCCTGCGCTACATCGGGCTCGTCCTCTACGACGCCGACCGCGTCGCCGAGGCCGCCGCCACCCCCAACGAGCACGACCTCCTCGCCGCCCAGCGCGGCGTCTTCCTCGACCCCTTCGACCCCGAGGTCATCGCCGCGGCCCGCCGCGAGGGCATGCCCGAGGACTGGATCGAGGCCGCGCAGAACTCCCCGATCTGGAAGCTCATCACCGAGTACGAGGTCGCGCTGCCGCTCCACCCGGAGTACCGCACGCTGCCGATGGTCTGGTACATCCCGCCGCTGAGCCCCGTCGTCGACGTGGTCACCGCCTCCGGCAACGACGGCGAGGACGCCAAGACGCTCCTCACCGCGCTATCGACCATGCGGATCCCGCTCGAGTACCTCGCCGAGCTCTTCACCGCCGGTGACCCGGCCCCCGTCGAGAGGGTGCTGCGTCGCCTGGCCGCGATGCGCTCCTACATGCGCGACATCAACCTCGGTGAGGAGCCCAATGAGGAGACAGCCGCCGCCGTCGGCATGACGGGCGAGGAGATTGAGGCGATGTACCGCCTGCTCGCCATCGCCAAGTACGAGGACCGCTACGTCATCCCCTCCGCCCACGCCGAGATCAGCCGCGAGCTCGAGGAGATGGCGTGCTCGCTCGACGTCCACGGCGGCCCGGGCATGGGTGGCGGCGGGCCCTTCGGCACCGGCTCCGGACCGGACGTCCCGGCCACCGTGGAGAACTTCCACGCGCTCAAGGACCGGCAGACCTCGCCCCACTCGCCCTCGACCGCCGGGCGCACCAACCTGCTCAACTGGGACGGGCGCGGCGCGAGCGGGCTCTTCCCGCCCCGTGCCGACGAGAGCGCCGACGAGGTGAGCGGCAGCGCGAGCGTCGCCGTCGCCATCGACGACGCCCCTTCCGAGGGCGGGGAGGACCTGCACTCGGGCGACATCGACTCCGGGCCCGCCGTGTACGCCGAGGACCCCTACCCGGCCGGCGACCCCGGCCCGGAGGCCTTCGGCACCGAGCGGGTGCGCGAGCAGTCACCCGGTGACGAGCCCCGGCCGGGAGCCCCGCGATGAGCGGCTTCATCCGCGCCCCCGAGCTGACACCGCTCAAGCCGGTGCGGGTGAGCGACCGGGACCGCGCGCTCGCGCACATGGCCGCCTCCATCCTCCTCGACTACCCGACGCCGGAGCGGCTGGCCGCGTACGGCACCGTCCGGGACGCCGTCGAGGACCTGCCGGGCGCGGTCCGGGAGCGGCTGTGGGGCTTCCTCGACCACGCCGCGGCCGTCGGGGACGAGGCGCTCGCGCAGGACTACGTCGCGACCTTCGACCTCAAGCGCAAGTGTTCGATGTACCTGTCCTACTTCCTCACCGGGGACACCCGGAAGCGGGGGACGGCGCTCGTGCGCTTCGTCGAGGCCTACCGGGCCGCCGGCTGGGAGGTCGACCGCCCCGAGCTGCCCGACTTCCTGCCGATCGTCCTGGAGTTCTCCGCGCGCGGGGACGGCGAGATCGCCGGAGCGCTCCTCGGCTCGCACCGGCAGGGCATCGAGGTGCTGCGCTCGGCGCTCACCACGATGTCCAGCCCGTGGGCCGCCGTCGTCGAGGCGGTGTGCCTCACGCTCCCACCGGTCACCGACGAGGTCCGCGACCGGTACCTCGAGCTCATCACGTCCGGGCCGCCGACCGAGATGGTCGGCCTCAACGCGCTGGGGCCCCTCGAGCCCTACTCGCCCGGTGGCGCCGCACAGATGGAGGTCAGGGCATGAACGGGCTCAGCACGATCGCGTGGGTGGTCTTCCCCTACGTGTCGATGGCGGTCTTCGTCGTCGGCCTGCTGTGGCGCTACCGCTACGACAAGTTCGGCTGGACCACCCGGTCCTCCGAGCTCTACGAGCACGCGCTGCTGCGGCTCGGCTCGCCGCTGTTCCACTTCGGCATCCTCTTCGTCGCGGCCGGCCACTTCATGGGCCTGCTCATCCCCAAGAGCTGGACCGAGGCCGTGGGGATCGGGCAGGACTTCTACCACTTCATCGCCACGTACATGGGGGCGCTGGCCGGGATCATGACGATCGTCGGCTTGTCGATCCTCATCTACCGGCGCCGCAAGACCGGTCCGGTGTTCCTCGCGACCACCCGCATGGACAAGTTCATGTACGTCCTGCTGGCCATGCCGATCGCGCTGGGCATGTGGGCGACGATCCAGAACCAGATCGCCGCCGGCGGTCACGGCTACGACTACCGCGAGACGATCTCGCCGTGGCTGCGCTCGCTGTTCTACTTCCAGCCGCAGCCCGAGCTCATGGCCGACGTGCCCTTCCAGTTCAAGCTCCACATCATCGCGGCCTTTTTGCTCTTCCTCGTGTGGCCCTTCACCCGGCTGGTCCACGCCTTCTCCGCGCCGGTGGGCTACACGACGCGTCCGCTCGTCGTCTACCGCTCGCGCGGCTCGGTCTCCCGCGGCACTCGCGAGCCCGGCCGCGGCTGGGAGCCCGTGGGCACTCCGCAGGACCGCAAGCGCCGCAGCACCCCCACCAGCACCGAGCTCTGAGCTCCTGGTCCTGTTCACCTGCGCGTCATCGCCCGGTCACCCGGTGGCGCTACCGTCCTCCCCGTGTACACGGAGAAGACGGGGTGACCGGGCGCTACAGTGCGACGAGCAGCGCCCGATCTACGCGGACGGCGCAGATCGGACGTGAGATGCCCGCAGAACTGGACGAGCAGACCGAACGGGCCCGGGTACGCACCCGAGCCCGCCGCAAGCGGCTGTCGCGGAACTGGTCGCTGTTCCTGCTCTTCGCCGGGCCCAACATCCTGCTGATCCTCGCGTTCATCTACTACCCGCTGTTCAGCAACATCTACTACTCGACGCTCGACTGGCGGCTCGGCTCACCGCGCGCCACGCCGGTCGGGCTGGACAACTACGCCCGCTTCTTCACCTCGCCCTCGGGGCTCGAGGTCTGGCGGGTCACCGGTCTGTTCACCGCCGGGGCGGTCCTCGGGTCGATGGTCCTCGGGCTGCTCATCGCCCTCGTCCTCAACAAGAAGATCCCGGGCCGCACGGTGGCCCGGACCGCCGTCTTCGCGCCCTACGTGCTCTCGGGCGTGGGCGTGGCCATGGTGTGGAACTTCATCTTCGACCCGAGCATCGGCGCGCTGCGCCACATCCTGGGCTTCTTCGGGATCGCGTCCCCGGAGTGGTACCTCGACGAGGACTGGGCCCTGGTCATGGTCCTCATCGTCTACGTCTGGAAGAACCTCGGCTACTGCGCCGTCGTCTTCCTCGCGGGCCTGCAGTCGGTGCCCCAGGACCTCATGGAGGCGGCCACCCTCGACCGGGCGGGGCCGGTGCGGCGCTTCTTCTCCATCGTGCTGCCGCTGCTCACGCCCACGGTGTTCTTCCTGCTCGTCACCAACATCATCTTCTCGATGACCAACGCCTTCGACATTCTGCGGACGATGACGCCCACCGGGCACGGCACGAACACGATCATCTTCGAGATCTACCTCCAGTCCTTTGGCGCCTACCAGCGGGCTGGCTACGCCGCGGCCATCGCCGTCGTCCTCTTCTTCACCCTGTTCCTCATCACCGCGGTGCAGCTGCGCTATGTCGAGCGGAAGGTGCACTACCAGTGACCGATCGAACCGTGGTGAGCCCCGTGCCCGCGGCCGGCGGGACGGCCGCCCCGCACCCGCGCCGCCGTCGCACGTCCGACCTCGCCAAGGCCTTCGCCCCGCGCAACCTCACCGACACGATCCTCGCGGGCTACCTGCCGATCCTCATCGCGCTCGTCATCATCGTGCTGCCGCTGGTGTGGATGATCCTGTCGAGCTTCAAGCCCGCGGGCGAGATCGTCACCCTGAGCCCGGCGCTCCTGCCGCAGGACCCCACCCTGGACAACTACGGGGCAGTCGCCGCGCGGGTGCCGCTGCTCACGGTGCTGGGCAACAGCGTCGTCGTCACGGTCGTCGGGGCCGGCATCAAGGTGCTGCTCGCGGTGACGACGGCGTACGCCCTCGTGTTCATCCGGGTCCCCGGGGCGAACCTCATCTTCCTCGGGATCCTCGTGGCCCTCATGGTGCCGCCCGAGGTCTCGATGCTGCCGAACTACCTCACCGTCACGGCCCTCGGTGGCCGGAACACGCTGTGGGGCATCATCCTGCCCGGCCTGGGTACCGCGTTCGGCACCTTCCTGCTGCGCCAGCACTTCAAGGCCTTGCCGAAGGAGCTCTTCGAGGCCGCCGAGCTCGACGGCGCGGGCCACGGGCGCAAGCTCTTCCAGATCGCCGTCCCCGTGTCCGTGCCCGCGATCGCCACCGTCGCGCTCGTCACCATCGTCAACGAGTGGAACAACTTCCTGTGGCCGCTCATCATCATCGACTCCCCGGACAAGATGACCCTGCCGGTCGGCCTCAACCTGCTGCAGTCCATCGAGTCGCAGACCGGTAGCTACGGCATCCTCATGGCCGGTGCGGTCATGGTGACCGTCCCCGTCCTCGTCATCTTCGCCGCGCTGCAGCGCTACGTCGTCGCCGGCCTCACGCAGGGCGCCGTCAAGTGACGCCCTGCCCCTCGCCCACACCGATCTGAAGGAGAAACGCCCAATGCGCAAGCCACTTCGCCGCGTCACCCGCGGCGCCGCCGTCCTCGGCGTCGCCGCCCTGGCCCTGACCGCCTGCGGTCCCGACACGAGCGGCGGCGGCGACGCCACCGATGACCCGACAGGGACCGACCTCGAGGGCGTCGAGCCCGCCGACGAGATCACCTTCTGGACCAACCACCCCGGCGGCTCGGCCGACGTCGAGAACGAGCTCATCGCCGAGTTCACGGAGGAGACCGGCATCGCCGTCAACGTCGTGACCTCCGGGGCCAACTACGAGGAGACCTCCACCCGCTTCCAGACGGCGCAGGGCAGCGCCGAGGTCGACGTCGTCGTCCTGTCCGACGCCACCTGGTTCCCCAACTACCTCAACGACGCACTCACGCCGGTCGACGACCTCCTCGAGGCCGCCGAGGTCGACACGTCCGGGTACGTCGAGGCGCTCTACGAGGACTATCTCTACGAGGACAGTCACTACGGCGTGCCCTACGCCCGCTCGACCCCGCTCTTCTACTACAACGTCGACCACTACGAGGAGGCGGGCATCGAGGCCCCGCCGGAGACGTGGGACGAGGTCGCCGAGGTGTCCCGCCAGCTGATGGAGGCCGGGGTCGCCGACACCGCCTTCGCCTTCCCGCCGCAGGACCAGTACCCCGCGTGGTGGATGGCCAACATCGTCTGGGGCTACGGCGGCTCCTGGTCCGAGGAGTGGGACTTCTCCCCGGTCGCCTCCGCGGAGACGGTCGAGGCCCTGGAGTTCGCCCAGGGCGCGGTGGGGGACTGGGCCTCGGTCGCCTCTGGCGACCCGGCCGACAACTTCTCCTCCGGTGCGGCCAGCCAGATCGTCCAGTCCACCGGGTCGCTGGGAGGCATCCTCGAGACCGCGAGCTTCGAGGTCGGGACCGCGTTCCTGCCCGGCGGTCCGGCCGCCGAGGGGGAGACGCCGACAGGCGGCGCGGGCCTCATGATCGCCTCGGACAGCACGCCGGAGCGTCAGCTCGCCGCGGCGATGTTCATGGGCCACATGACGAGCCCGGAGTCCACCGCGAAGTTCTCCGCGGCGACCGGGTACGTCCCGGTGCACACGGAGGCCGACATGTCCGAGGTCTACGCGGAGCGGCCGCAGTTCGAGACGGCGGTCGAGCAGCTGAGCCGGGCCCGCGTCCAGGACTTCGCGCGCGTCTTCGTGCCCGGTGGTGACCTCCTGCTCTCCCAGACGCTCCAGCGGATCCTCACCTCCGACGTCGACGTGGCGGAGGAGATGGGCACGGTCCAGACCGAGCTCGAGAGCCTCTACGAGTCCGACCTCGCCAGCGAGGTGGAGGGCTGACCGTCCGTCGCTGGGTCGACGACGGACACCTCACCGCCGGCACCGACGACGCCGGGCGCAAGGTCCTCGACGGCGCCGAGCTCGCCCGCTACGCCCAGGAGCTTGCCGAGCGGCGCCAGCTGCAGGAGGTCGGTGGGGTCTCCAGCTCCGCCCGCAACCGTTTCACCGGACTGGTTACCAGGGTCCGGGCCGACGGCGTCATGGCCCAGGTCGACCTCCAGTGCGGACCCTTCCGAGTCGTCTCCCTCATGAGCGCCGAGGCCGTCGAGGAGCTCGGGCTCGAGCCCGGCTCCCTCGCCTCCGCCGTCGTCAAGGCGACGACCGTCATCGTGGAAGCACCCCGGGAGACCCGGTGACGCGCAGGCCGGGCCTCGCCGCCGCCGTCGTCGCGGCCCTGGGCCTGGCGGCCTGCGGCGGGGCGGACGCGGGGAGCGCCGCGGCGCCGGACGAGCGCCTCACCGTCCTCGCTGCGGCGTCCCTCCACGGCGTGTTCGAGGACCTCGCCGAGGTCTTCACCGAGCAGCACCCCGGGACGGAGGTGATCCTCTCCTTCGCGGGCTCCTCCGACCTCGTCGCACAGCTCGACGCCGGCGCCCCGGCCGACGTGCTCGCCACCGCGGACGAGACGACGATGGCGCGCGCCGTCGCGGCCGGGACCGTCGCCGGCGAGCCGCAGGTCTTCGCGCGCAACGTCCTCACGCTCGTCGTCCCGAGCGGGAACCCGGCCGGCGTGACCGGCCTGGACGAGAGCCTCGAGGACGCCGCCCTCGTCGTCTGTGCACCGCAGGTGCCGTGCGGCGCGGCGACCGCGGCGCTCGCCGACCTCCTCGGGGCCTCCCTCGCGCCGGTGAGCGAGGAGGGCAGCGTGACGGACGTCCTCGGCAAGGTGACGAGCGGGCAGGCGGACGCCGGGCTCGTCTACCGGACCGACGCGGCCGCCGCGGGGGACACCGTCGAGACGATCACCGTCCCCCGGGCGGAGGAGGTCGTCAACCGGTACCCGGTGGCCCTGACCGCCGGCGCCGCCGGCCCCGAGCTGGCCGGCGCGTGGGTCGAGCTGCTCGTCGGCCCGGAGGGCCGTGCGCTGCTCGGCGACGCCGGGTTCGGCGCGCCGTGACCGCCGTCCGGGACCGCCGCGGGGTGGCGCTGCCCGGCGACCACCTCGGTGGCTTGCCGCGCTGGGCAATCGTGCCCGCCGCCGTCGGCGTCCTGCTCATCGCCCTGCCGGTGCTCGGGATGCTGCTGCGCGTGCCGTGGGTGGAGCTGCCCACCCTCCTCGGTTCCGAGGCCTCGCTCGCTGCGCTCGCCCTCAGCCTGCGGACCTCGGCCGCCGCCACCGTCCTCGCCGTCGTGCTGGGCGTGCCCCTCGCCCTCGTGCTCGCCTGGGGCCGGCTGCCCGGCGCCCGGGTGGTACGCACGGTGGTCCTCCTCCCGCTGGTCCTGCCGCCCGTGGTCTCCGGGCTCGCCCTGCTCACGACCTTCGGCCGCCGTGGCCTCCTCGGGCAGCGGCTCGAGGTGCTCGGCATCGACATCGCCTTCTCGACGACGGCGGTGGTGCTCGCCCAGACCTTCGTCGCCCTGCCCTTCCTCGTCATCGCCGTCGAGGGCGCCGCGCGAACTGCCGGGCGTCGGCACGAGGTCGTGGCCGCCACTCTCGGCGCCCGCCCGACGACCGTGCTGCGCCGCGTGACGATTCCGCTGCTCATGCCCGCCCTCGGCTCGGGGACGGCACTGGCCTTCGCCCGCTGCCTCGGGGAGTTCGGCGCCACGCTCACCTTCGCCGGCTCCCTCCAGGGCGTCACCCGGACCCTCCCGCTGGAGATCTACCTCCAGCGGGAGACGGACCCCGACGCCGCGATCGCCCTGTCGCTCGTGCTCGTCGTCGTGGCGGCGGGCATCGTGCTGCTCACCCAGCGCCCCCGGCGCGGCGGGGCGGGCTCGTGAGCGCGTCGGCCCTCAGCGTCCGGGCGGCCGTCCCGGAGCGGGACGTGGAGGTCGAGCTGACCGTCCCGGCGGGCCGGGTCCTCGCGCTGCTCGGGCCCAACGGCGCGGGTAAGTCCACGGTGCTCGGGCTTGCGGCGGGCACCGTACGGCCCGGCAGCGGTGAGGTCCAGGTGGCCGGGCGGCGGGTGGCGGGGGAGGGGGCCTGGGTGCCGCCGCACGAGCGCCGGATCTCGCTCCTCGCCCAGGAGCCGCTCCTCCTGCCCCACCTCGACGTCCTCGCCAACGTCGCCTTCGGCCCCCGCGCCCGCGGGGTGGCACGCCGCGCGGCCGACGAGGTGGCGCGGACCCGGCTGGCGGAGGTGGGCGCGGAGGCGCTCGCCGAGCGGCGCGTCCACCGGCTGTCCGGCGGGCAGGCGCAGCGCGTGGCCCTCGCCCGTGCGCTCGCGCCGGACCCGCACCTCCTCCTGCTCGACGAGCCCCTCTCCGCCCTCGACGTCGACGCCGCGGCCCAGCTGCGCCAGGTCCTGCGCGCGGCGCTGCGTGGCTCCGGGCGGGCCGCCGTCGTCGTCACCCACGACCTCCTCGACGTCCTCGCCTTCGCCGACGACGTCATCGTGCTCGAGGGAGGCCGCGTCGTCGAGCAGGGGACCACGGCGGAGGTGCTCGGTCGGCCGCGGTCCGGCTTCGGTGCGCGGCTCGCGGGGGTCAACCTGCTCCTCGGCGAGCGGGTGGCGACGGCCGCCGTGCGGGCCGGTGACGACGTCGTCCACGGGCTCGCGAACGCGCAGCCGGCGACGACGGGTCGCGCCGCCGCTGCGTTCTCCCCGCGCGCGGTGGCGGTTCACCGGGCCGCCCCGGGCGGCAGTCCGCGCAACGTGCTGCCGGTAAGGGTGACGGGGCTGGAGCAGCAGGGAGCCCTCGTCCGGGTGCGCGGGGAGACGGCGTCGGGCTCCCGCCTCGCCGCGGACGTGACCCCGGCATCTCTCAGCGCCCTGCAGATCGGAGTGGGAGACGACGTCGTCCTCGTCGTCAAGGCCGCTGAGGTGGAGATCTACGACGCCTAGCCACTCAGTTCGCCAATCGCGCCACAAAGAGGCTCATCAGGCAGTGAGCGAGCGCGAGGCTTCGCGTGATGCCGGCGATCCACGGCCCGTCTGGCGGTGGTTGTGGCGCGATCCGCGCGCGGCCCGTCTCTAGCGTGCCGATTGCTTCCGCTCGAGCACGGCCCTGACGGCAGCGACGACCACCCCGGGATTGTTCATGATGTCCTCCCAGGTGAACCGCAGGGTGACGTAGCCCAGTGCGGCGAGAGCTCGGTCTCGCCGGCGATCCTCCCGGTACTCGTGCCGGCCCGAGTGGTAGCTGAACCCGTCACACTCGACGACCACCTTTCCGGCCACGACCAGATCGACCTCGCCGACGCCTGCGATCGGGACGCCGGCCTCGACGCTGTACCCCGCAGCACGGAGGGCAAGCCGCGCGAGCGTCTCGATCGCCGAACGGCTGCGGCCGTCACAGCGCTGGAGCGCCGTCTGTGCCCGGAGACTGCCGGGACCTTCGAGGATGCGGTCGATCTCGTCCACCGTGATCTGTCCGAGCTGCAGCGCGGAGTCGACCATGGTGACCGCCTCCTCCTCGGCGCGGCACCGGAGGACCCGGGCGAGGACCTCCGCCAGTGGTGCAACTGGTGGACCGAGGCCGGGCGGGCGGGTCCATCTCGATTCGCGGTGCACGACGACCTCACGACGCAGAGGCGTCGGACGAGCGCCTCGGACGCGCGGGACGGCCATGTGCACGCGCTCGGGAGCTCTGAGCTGCTGCAGCGTGTAGAAGGGGGCCGCGCTGACGCAGGTGATGGTGCCGTTGAACCGGCGGGCGGCCACGACGGCCGCATCGGCGTCCACGGCGGCGACCCAGCCACCTCCGAGGTCACGCAGAGCCTCGAGGGCGACTGCCTCTGCGAGCGCACGTCGGTCCGCCGCTGAACCGACCAGCTCCGAGCGGCGGGCGACGCCGCCCAGCTCGGCCAGCCTCTCGACCACATCCATGACGGAAGCGTGGACCGGAGCCCGATCGCGGGTCGGAAGACGAGCAATAACTGTGGGCAGCGCAGATGCAGGTCTCCGCTGTGGACCGGCTGGTACCCCGCCGCGCGGCCCGCGCCCGCGCCGGCGTCCGGATCCCGCCACAAGGAGCTTCCGACGCCGGCGGGGGGACGGCCAGCATCGGCGTGTCGTCGGCGTGTCGCGTCACTGCCGGCGCCGTTGTGGCGCGATCTGTCAGGGACCCGCCAGGACCGGCGGCTACCCGGCGGCCGGGAGTGTGATGCGGACCGTCGTGCCGCCCCCGGGGGTGGGGAGCACCCGCGCCGTGCCGCCGTGCGCGGCGATGAGGGCGGAGACGATCGCCAGCCCGAGTCCGGAGCCGCCGGAGGAGCGTGCCCTGGAGTCGTCGAGGCGGTAGAAGCGCTCGAAGACTCGCTCTGCGTGCTCGGGCGAGATGCCGGGCCCGTGATCACGGACCTCGACGACGACGTGTCGGCCCTCTCGTCCGGCCGCCACCTCGACGGGAGTGCGCGCCGGGGTGTGCCGTACGACGTTGCCGGTGAGGTTGGACAGCACCTGGCGCAGGGCGTTCTCGTCGCCGAGGACGACCATCGCGTCCGGGCTGGGAATGCCCTCCGCCAGCGGGACGAGCGCCGCGGTGCGCCCGGGGTCCAGAGCGCGGAGGTCCGCGACGGCGTCGTGGGCGAGGACGGCGAGGTCGACGGGCTCGCGGGCGAGGCGACGGCCCTCGTCGAGGCGGGCGAGCTGGAGGAGGTCGGTGACCAGGCCACCCATGCGGCTCGCCTCGCTCTCGATGCGGGCCATCGCCGCGGGCAGCTCAGCCCCGGGGATCGCGCCCATCCGGTAGAGCTCGCCGTAGCCGCGGACCGTGGCGAGCGGGGTGCGCAGCTCGTGGCTCGCGTCGGAGACGAAGCGGCGCATGCGGCTCTCCGAGGCCGCCTGGGCGGCGAAGGCCTGCTCGATCTGGGCGAGCATCGTGTTGAGCGAGTGCGACAGCCGCCCCACCTCGGTGTGCGGGTTCTTCTCCGGCACCCGCTGGGAGAGGTCGCCGGCGGCGATCGCGCCGGCCGTCTGCTCGATCTGCCGCAGCGGACGCAGGGCGCGCTCGACGGCGAACCAGCTGAGCGCCGCGCCGAGGAGGATGATGAGGACCCCGGAGACGACGATCGTCCGGGCGACCTGGTACGCGGTCTCGTCGGCACCCTCGAGCGGGAGGGCGACGGTGAGCGTCGTGCCGGTGGGGGCGTCCTGCACGCCGTAGGTGACGGCGCGCCACCGCTGGCCGGACACGTCGCTGCCCACGGTGTAGGCCTCACCGAGCGTCGACACTGTGTCGGGCAGCTCCGGCGTGCCGAAGCGCGATGGGGTCCACTTGGCGTAGATGTCGAACGGGGTGGTGCCGGGCAGACGGAGGCTGAGGAAGTAGTCGGACGGCATGACGGACCCCGCGTCCGGCTCGGCGCTCAGCCGCTCGAGGGTGTCGACGTTGACGTTCCGTGCCGCCGTCGCGATCTGCTCGTCGGTCCGCTCGAGCAGGTAGGCACGGAGGAGGGTGCCGGTGGCCGTCCCCGCCACGGTGAGGCCCAGGCCGAGCACGACGACGACGATGAGCACGAGCCGGTGGCGGATCGGGACCGCGCTCAGGCGCTCGTGCAGAGTCATCCGGTGGGCTCGCGGAGCATGTACCCGACCCCGCGGCGGGTGTGGATGAGCGGGACGGGCTTCTCGCCGTCGGTGCCGCGGCCGTCGATCTTGCGGCGCAGGTAGGAGATGTAGGACTCGACGATCGCGCCGTCGCCGCCCCAGTCGTACTCCCACACGTGGTCGAGGATCTGCGCCTTTGACAGCACGCGGCCGGCGTTGACCATGAGGTACCGCAGCAGCTTGAACTCGGTGGGGGACAGCTCGATGACACGCCCGGCACGACGGACCTCGTGGGCGTCCTCGTCGAGCTCGAGGTCGGCGTAGCGCAGCACGCCCTCGTCCGGCTCCTGCTGCTGGGTGCGGCGCAGGATCGCCCGGATGCGGGCGACGACCTCCTCGAGGCTGAAGGGCTTGGTCACGTAGTCGTCACCGCCCACGGTCAGGCCGGTAACCTTGTCGGACATGTCGTCGCGGGCCGTGAGGAAGAGGACCGGGGTGTGGTGGCCGCGCTCGCGCAGGCGGCGGGTGACGGTGAAGCCGTCCATGTCGGGCAGCATGACGTCGAGGACGATGAGGTCCGGCTCGGCCTCCACGGCCAGGTGGATCGCCTCGTTGCCGTCCGCGGCGGCGACGACCTCGAAGCCCGCGAAGCGCAGGGACGTCGTGAGGAGCTCACGGATGTTCGGCTCGTCGTCGACGACGAGCAGGCGTGCCTGGTCCCCGGTCATGAACCAAGTCTGCCGCTCCTACCTGGAACTTTCCTGAACACCCGCTGCATGGGTGACGCGGCCGGCGAGGATGGTGACGGCGACGGGGACGGTGCGCAGGTCGGTGCCGGGTGCGAGTGGGTCGGCGTCGAGGAGGACGAGGTCGCCGGGGTGGCAGGGGGCGACGGTGCCCCACCCGTCGGTGCTCGCGGCGAGCGCCTCGGCGGGCGTGAGGCACTGGGCGGGGGTCCACGGCGGGCGCTCATCGGCGGTGCGGGCGACGGCGGCGGCCATGGCGAGCCACGGGTCGAGCGGCGCGACGGGTGCGTCGGAGCCGAAGCGCAGCTCCGTGCCGGCGTCGAGCAGGTGCCGCAGCGGGAACGTCCGCTCCGCGCGGCCGGGCCACGCGGCCTCGACGAGGTCGCGGTCGTCGAGCAGGTGCGCCGGCTGCACGCTGGCCACCACCCCGAGCGACGCGAAGCGGGGCACGTCGGCCGCGGCGACCAGCTGGGCGTGCTCGACGGTCCCGCGGGCACCGGTCGCCTCGTAGGCGTCCAGGACGATCGTGACGGCGGCGTCCCCGATGGCGTGCACGGCCGTCGTCAACCCCGCCCCGGCGGCGCGGTGCATGAGCTCACGCAGCTCGGCCGGCGGGACCGTCTGCTCCCCGTGCCCCGCCCCGGCTCCGGCGTCGGCGCCGACGGCGGTGTAGGGCTCGTGGCAGAAGGCGGTGCGCGTGTTGAGCGCGCCGTCGGAGATGACCTTGACCGGCCCCATCGTGAGCAGGTTGCGTCCGCCAGGCAGCGGGTCGCCGGTGCGCAGACCGGCGGCGAGGACGTCGTCGAGGTCGTCGGCGTAGACGCCGGTGCGCACCCGCAGCGCGTCCAGACCCGCGGCCACCCGCTCGGGCCACCCGCGGTGGTTGGCCGCGAACTCCATGTCGACGACGCCGACCACCCCGCGGGCCGCCGCTGCGGCCATCGCCGCCCGCAGCCCGTCGTCGTCGGACTGCGGCAGCCGCCCGATCGCGGCGAGGACGTCGAACCACTCGTGCTCGCGGACGAGCCCGTCGCGGGGCGCGACCCGCAGCTGCCGCATCGCGGCGCTGCTCAGCCAGCCGCAGTGGACGTCTCCCGAGACGAGGACCACGGCGACGCCCGGTGCCGCCCGGTCCAGCGCCGTCGTCGTCGGCAGGTCGGGCCACAGCGCGTCACGGAAGCCGTAGCCCTCGACGAGCACGCCCGGGGCGGGCGGACGGGCGGCAACGGCCGCCCGCACCGTCGCCACCGCGTCGGCCGCGCTCCGCGCCGTCGTGAGGTCGATGCGGGTGAAGGACCGCGCCCACTGGCCGCTGTGGACGTGCTGGTCCCACAGCCCGGGGATCAGCCAGCGGCCGTCCGCGTCCAGCTCCTCGCCACCGGCCGCGAGCCCCGGCCCGACTTCGACGACGCGCCCGTCGGTCACCCGCACGTCGACGACGGCGCCGCCCGGGGAGGGGGCGCCGCGGCGGGAGGCGACCGGCACGAGCCGTGCCCGCCGTACGAGCAGGCTCGTCACGGTCAGAGGTAGCGGCTCGGGTCGAAGCTCGTGAGCGGGATGATCCGCACGCGGGGCAGCGGCGTCTGGAAGGCGCCGAGGTCGTCCTCGAGGTCGAAGATCCGCAGCCCGCGGGAGGTCAGCTCGGTGAGCTGGTGGTTGACGAACTCCCGGAAGCAGATGACGCCCACCTGGCGGCCGGCGTCGACGAGCTGCTCCACCTGGGGGAGGAAGTCGCCGTCGTGGCTGGCGAGGAGGACGTCGCCCTCGGGCAGGTCCGCGATCGCCTCGAGGGTGCGCTGGATGCCGATGTCGACGACCTTCTCCGAGGAGAGGCCGGACAGCGGGATCGGGTGGAAGCTCATCGCGAGCAGCGCCTGGACGAAGCTCATCGGCATCTGCCCGGAGCTCGCGTTGAGGAAGAACAGGCCCTTGGCCGGCTGGTCGAACGCGGCGTGGGCGAAGTCGAGGATGCGGTCCCAGCGGGGACGCTCCTCGGGGGCCGGCCGCCGGCCGAGGACGCTCATCCCCAGGGTGGCGTCGATGTTCTCACCGTCGATGAGCAGGTACGTGCGCGGCGCGTCGGGCATGGGGTCACCTTAGCGACGAGTGGACGACGACGGCGGCTGCCGGGCCGCGTCGTGTCCGGGGAGACCGTGCGGGGCCCGGGTCGGTCACCGACCCGAACCCCACACGGTGGGACGGCTGGTGGCTCAGGCCTCGATCTGGCCCGGCGTCTTGCCCTGCTTGAGGGCGGCGAGGCGCAGCTCGACCTCGCTCTTGGTGCCGTAGTCCTCGAGCTCGGCGAACTGCGACTCGAGGGAGCCGGCGTTGATCTCGGCGCGGCCGGCGACGCGGGCCTCCTCCTTGCGGACCTGCTCCTCGAAGCGGGAGATCTCCGTCGTGGGGTCCAGGACGTTGATGGAGGAGATCGCGCTCTGGACCTTGCCCTGGGCCTCGGCGGTCTTGGCGCGGGCGACGAGCTGGTCGCGCTTGGACTTCAGCTCCTCGAGCTTGGTGCGCATCTGGGTGAGGCCGGTCTTGAGCTTGTCGACCACCTCGTTCTGCGAGGCGATCATCGGCTCGGCGTCACGGGCCTCCTGCTCGGCGGCGATCTGCTTGGTGATGGCGATCTTCGCGAGGTCGTCGAAGCGCTGCGCCTCGGCGGCGTTGCCCGCTCCGCGCATCTCGTCGGCCTTGTTC
This sequence comes from Georgenia satyanarayanai, assembly GCF_023715365.1. Lineage (GTDB taxonomy): Bacteria > Actinomycetota > Actinomycetes > Actinomycetales > Actinomycetaceae > Oceanitalea > Oceanitalea satyanarayanai_B. Next base: position 7,608 of record NZ_JAMBNZ010000011.1, on the reverse strand, counting down.
GACGCGGCGAGGGCCTTGTTGCCCCAGTCGCGGGCCTCCTCGAGGTCCGCGGAGTGGTCCTGCTCGGCGAGGCGCAGGTTGCCGATCGTCACCGCCACCGCCTCCTCGGCCTCCACGATCGAGTTCGTGAAGTCGCGCACGAGCTGGTCGAGCATCTTCTGCGGGTCCTCCGCGCGGTCGATGAGCGCGTTGAGGTTCGCCCGCGTCAGCTGGGCGATACGCCCCAGAATGCTCTGCTTCTCGGTCATGGTGCTGCCCTTCGTCGTGTGGTCCAGATGGATTCTTGCAAAAGTGCCCGAGTTGGGCGCGGGTTCTCAGAAGCGTCCGCCGCCCCCGCCGAAGCCGCCTCCGCCTCCGCCGAAGCCGCCTCCGCCCCCGCCGAAACCGCCGCCTCCGCCGAAGCCGCCGCCGCCCCAGCCGCTGTGGCGGTTGCCGCCGCCGAGGAGGATGCCGCCGAGGATGAGAGAACCGACGTCGACGCCGCCGCGCTGGCCGCCGTAGCCGCCTCCGAATCCGCCACCGAAGCCGCCGAAGGAGTTGATGTCCCGCTCGGCGAGCTGCTGGGCGGCCGCGATGCGCTGCTCGGCCTGCTGCACGAGCAGGAGGGCGCGCTCGGGGTCGCTGCCGGCGAGGGCGGCGGCCTGCTCGGCGAGCCGGGTGGCCTCCGACAGCCGGGTGCGGGCCTCGCTGCCGACGGCGCCGCGGCGGGTGCGGATGAAGTCGGAGACCGCGCCGATGCGGGCGTTGAGGGCGTCGAGCCGGTGCGTGAGCTGGGTGCGGGCGCGCTCGCGGCGCTCGTCGAGCTGGCGGGAGGGCGCGAGTGCGGCGTCGAGGGCGTCCTCGGCGGCGCTGAGCCGCTCGAGGGCGGCGAGCGGGTCCCCGCCCTGGCGGGCGCGGGTTCCCTGCTCGATCGCGGCGCGCGCCTCCGCGACGCGGGGCGCGACGACGGCGTCGTCCGGCGCGAGGCGCGCGGCGTCCCGGATGTCGGAGCCGATGGAGGCGAGGGCGGCATCGAGCCGCTGCCCCGCCTGGGCGAGGTCGTCCCCGGCGCGGTCCACGGCGTCGAGAAGGGTCGCGGCCTGGCCGATCGCCTCCTGCGCGGTGTAGGCAGCGGCGACGGCCGCCGCCCGGTCATCGGCCTCGACGTGCCGCCGTCCTTCGGCGATGGCTTCCCGCGCCCCCGCGAGGAGGCCGGTCGCGTGCTGCGGGTTCTGGGAGATCGAGGTGAGGGCGGAGGCGGGGTAGCGAGCGGCGAGCCCGTCGAGGACGACACGTGCGGTGGGCAGCCGGCCCTCGACCTCCCCGGCGCGGATCTCCATCTCCCCGAGCACCTGCGGCGCCCGGGACTGCATGTCGCGCAGCTCGGCGAAGTGGGAGGCCTGCTCGTGGAGAGTGGTGGCGACGTCGTCGCACAGGGTGAGGATCTCGGCCATCATCGTGCGGGCCTGGGGCTCCGTCTCGGGCTGGTCGTCGTCCAGGAGCTGGCGCACCTGGAAGGCCCGGGCGGCCTTCGCCCTCGCCTCGGCGAGAGCATTGCTGAAGCGGTCGGTGGCCTGCAGCCCGAACTGGGCGCGCGCGAAGCCGAGCTCCTCCTCCGAGGACCGGATGGCGTCGTCGACGGCGACGAGCGCGGAGCCGGCCCGCTTGCTGAGCTCCTCGGTGGGTAGCCGCAGCGGGTGGTCGGCGGGCAGCTCCTGGCCGCGAGGCCCGCGCGGGGCCGCGCCCTGCCTGCCCCGCCCGCGCACCCAGGAGAAGAGCGAGATGGCCGCGATGACGAGCAGGCCGATGACGAAGATGGTCCCGAAGCCGATCCCGCCGCTGCTGCTGCTCCCCGCTCCGGGCGCCCCCGCGCCGCTGCCGTCCCACTCGCGCAGGCCCTCGGCGGCGGCGACGGCCGCCTGGCCCCAGTTGTCCTGCCGCAGCTCCGGCTCGACGTGCTGGGTGCTGACGGCCTGCAGACCCTGCTCGGAGATCGTCGTGGTGTCCCCGCACAGGCAGTAGTTGCGGTCCTCGACGGCGACGGCGAGGAGGACGTCGTCGGTGCCGAGGTCGGAGGTGCTGATCGTCTCCCGTGCCCAGGCCTCGCGATCCATGCCGTCGAAGGTGTCGACGTAGACGACGAAGAGGTCGACGTCGCGCTCCTCCTGGAGCTCGCTGACCGCGTCCTCGATGTCCGAGGCCTGCCCGCCGTCGAGCACGCCGGCCTCGTCGGTGACCTGGTCCTGGAGGTAGAGCGGCGGCTCCGCGGCCGCCGGCCCGGCGAGGAGCCCGAGCAGGACGAGGAGGGGGGCGACGAGGACGGCGCGCAGGCGCCGCGGGGAGGTCTGGCTCACCCTGCGATCTTCGCCTCCCCGTCGGTGCAGCGCAATGCGCCTACCGGGGCCGGGCGATGGGCAGCTTGGTCCCCACAGCCTCGCGCTCGTCGAGGACGGCGCGCCGGAAGCGGACGAGCTTGGCCGGACGGCCACCGGTGGACGTGTCTAGCTCGCCCGTCTCCTCGACGAGCTCCTGCTGCTCGACGAGCCGCCGGAAGTTCTGCTTGTGGAGCGGCTGCCCGGCCACCGCCTCGACCGTCGTCTGCAGCCGACCGAGGGTGAAGCTCTCGGGGAGCATCTCGAAGACGACCGGCCGGTACTGGATCTTGGCCCGCAGGCGGCTGATGCCGGTCGCGAGGATCCGGCGGTGATCACGCTGCATCGGCAGACCGGGGGCGCCGGCGCCCCCCGACTCGGGGACGAGGTGCGCCTCGTAGAGGAGCTCGTAGCGCTGGAGGGCCAGCTCGGGCAGCCACGGATGGTCCTCGAGCCCGAAGGTCACCGCGGTGCGCAGACGGCGCCGCTGGGCCAGGTCGTCGTCCGCCGTCGTCGTGGCCCACCGCTCCAGGGCGGGGGCGAGGACCGCCTCGACCACGCCGTCGCCGGCCCGCTGGTCCTCCCAGGGGAAGTACTCGAGCCAGCTGCGCCAGCCCGGCGTCACCGCGGAGACGGTGGTGAGGCCGAGGTAGGAGATCTCCAGGACGGGACTGGGTCCGCGGCTGCGGTCGGCGTAGGTGTAGAGCTGCTCGACGTAGCCGAGCTCGTAGCCGGTCTGGCGGGTGACCCAGGAGCGCATGCCGGCCTGCATGGACCCGCCGCCGGGCTGGAGCGGGCCCGAGGGCAGGAGCCGGCCGTCGGCCGTGGTGAGGACGAGCGGGACGTCGTTCTGCACCGCGGTGATGACGGCGACGAGCTCGGCGCTCACGCGCTCCTCGTCCACCTGGCCTCCCGTCGTCGTCATGTCGGGCCCCATCATGCCCGGTTGCGGGACGACGACGGCGGTCGGGCGGGCCCGTCGGTGCGTCGCGCTAGCCTGGCCGCAGCCCGTGACAAGGAGGAGGAGCTCGATGGTGGACGTGGTGCGGTGGGGCGTGCTCGGTGCGGCGCGGATCGCGGAGAAGGCCGTGATCCCGGCCATCCGGCGAGCCGGTGCCGGTGATGTCGTGGCGGTGAGCTCGGCCAGCGGCCGCGCGCAGGACTACGCGCAGCGGCTCGACATCGCCCGGCACTACGCGAGCCACGAGGAGCTCCTCGCCGACCCCCAGGTCAACGCCGTCTACGTGCCGCTGCCCAACACCGAGCACGCGCGGTGGACCATCGCCGCCGTCGAGGCCGGCAAGCACGTGCTGTGCGAGAAGCCGATCGTCCAGGGTGTGGCCGAGCTCGACGCCGTCGAGGCGGCGGCCCGGCAGGCCGGCGTCCAGGTCGCCGAGGCCTTCATGTACCGCTACCACCCCCAGCTGCAGCGGGTGCGCGAGATGCTTGACGGCGGGGAGATCGGCGAGCTCGTCACCGTCGAGTCCTCCTTCCACTTCGTCCAGGCGCGCACCGAGCCGCTCGACATCCGGCTGCGCCGCGACCTGGGCGGCGGCGCCCACAACGACATCGGCTGCTACCCGGTGGACCTGCTCGGCTGGCTCACCGGTGCCGAGCCGGACGACCTCGGCGTGGTCGCGCAGGTCGAGGAGCCGGGCGGCGCGGCCACCCGGGTCTCGGTCGCGGCGCGGTACGGGACGGTGACGGCGAACCTCCACTGCTCCTTCGACGCGGCCTTCCGCGCTGAGGCACGCCTCATCGGCAGCGCGGGCACGATCCACCTGCCGGACGTGTTCCGGGCGGACCAGCGGGAGGGGCGGGCGCGGATCGTCGTCGAGCGCGACGGTGAGGAGACCGCCGTCGTCGAGGTCGAGGGGGACCAGTACGGCACGGAGGTCGCGCGCTTCGCCGAGCGCGTGCGCACCGGCACGCCGGACCCCGAGGACGCCGCGCTCACCCGCCGCACCGCGGCGACCCTCGAGCGCATCACCCAGCTCGCCTACGCCTGACCGGCCCGCTCCGCCGACAGCCGGATTCCTCGGGTACCGGGGGCCTCACCCCCGCCGACAGCCGGATTCCTCCGGTACCGGGGGCCTCACCTCACCCCCGCCGACAGCCGGATTCCTCCGGTACCGGGTTCCTCACCCCCGCCGACAGCCGGATTCCTCGGGTACCGGGGGCCTCACCTCACCCCCGCCGACAGCCGGATTCCTCGGGCAGCCGGCCGGCCGTCTGGCGAGGGATCAGCCGTCGGCGGGCAGAGCCCGGTCGCTGAGGTCTTCGGCGTCGACGATTCGGTAGGAGTAGCCCTGCTCGGCGAGGAAACGCTGCCGGTGGGCGGCGAACTCCTGGTCGACGGTGTCGCGGGTGACGACCGTGTAGAAGTGCGCGGTCTTGCCGTCGGCCTTGGGCCGCAGCAGCCGGCCGAGCCGCTGCGCCTCCTCCTGCCGGGAGCCGAAAGACCCGGACACCTGCACCGCGACCGAGGCCTCGGGCAGGTCGATGGAGAAGTTCGCGACCTTCGACACCACGAGTACCGGCAGCTCACCGGCGCGGAACTGCCCGAAGAGCTGCTCGCGCTGGGTCACGCTCGTCGCGCCGGTGATGACGGGGGCGTCCAGCCGCGCGGAGAGGTCCTCGAGCTGGTCGAGGTACTGCCCGATGACGAGGACCTGTTCCCCGGGGTGCCGGCGCACGACGTCCTCCACGACGCGCTCCTTGCCACCGGCCGTCGCGGCGAGCCGGTACCGGTCCTCCGCCTCGGCGGTCGCGTAGACCATCCGCTCGCCGTCCGGGAGGGTCAGGCGCACCTCGGTGCACTCGGCGGGCGCGATGTAGCCCTGCGCCTCGATGTCCTTCCACGGCGCGTCGTAGCGCTTGGGGCCGATGAGCGAGAAGACCTCGTCCTCCCGGCCGTCCTCGCGCACGAGCGTGGCGGTGAGCCCGAGCCGGCGGCGCGCCTGCAGGTCCGCCGTCATCCGGAAGATCGGCGCCGGAAGCAGGTGGACCTCGTCGTAGAGGATGAGGCCCCAGTCGCGGGCGTCGAGCAGCTCGAGGTGCGGGTAGAGGCCCTTTCGCTTCGTCGTCAGCACCTGGTAGGTCGCGATCGTCACCGGTCGCACCTCCTTGCGCGCCCCGGAGTACTCACCGATCTCGTCCTCGGTGAGGGTCGTGCGGCGCAGCAGCTCGTCGCGCCACTGGCGGGCCGAGACGGTGTTGGTGACGAGGATGAGCGTCGTCGTCGCAGAGCGGGCCATCGCCCCCGCGCCGACGAGGGTCTTGCCCGCCCCGCAGGGGAGGACGACGACGCCGGAGCCGCCGTGCCAGAACGTGTCGACGGCCTCCTCCTGGTAGGGCCGCAACGCCCAGCCGTCCTGCTCGAGGGCGATCGGGTGCGCCTCGCCGTCGACGTACCCGGCGAGGTCCTCCGCCGGCCAGCCGAGCTTGACGAGCACCTGCTTGACCTGGCCGCGCTCGCTCGCGTGGACGACGACGGTGCTCGGGTCGAGCCGCTCACCCACGAGGCCGGCCATCTTCCTCGACCGCAGCACCTCCTCGAGCACGGCGTTGTCCGTGCTTTCCAGGACCAGCCCGTGGGCCGGGTGGGCGACCAGACGCAGGCGCCCGTAGCGGTCCATCGTCTCGGCGACGTCGACGAGCAGGGAGTGCGGGACGGGGTAGCGCGAGAAGTCGATGAGCGCGCTCACCACCTGCTCGGCGTCGTGTCCTGCGGCGCGCGCGTTCCACAGCCCCAGAGGCGTGAGCCGGTAGGTGTGGATGTGCTCCGGGGCGCGCTCGAGCTCCGCGAAGGGGGCGATCGCGCGGCGGGCGTCCCGGGCGCGCGGGTGGTCGACCTCGAGGAGGAGGGTCTTGTCGGACTGGACGATGAGCGGGCCATCAGGCATCCGACCATTGTCACCCCACGGGCGGGCGAGCTCCCAGTGACGTCCCCCTCGCCTTCCCTGCCCGGCTCTCGACCAGCGCCTTGCCTTCTCCTCGTGCGCCGAGAGCCGGATTCCTCCACAGCGGGTGCCGCGCTCTCGGCCCGCGTTCCATCGTGCGTCGAGAGCCGGATTCCTCCGCAGCCTGTCCGGCTCGACCCCCATCGCTGGATCGGCTACTCGTGCTCCCAGCGCCTTCTCCGCACCTCCAGCGAGATGCCGAGAAGCTCCATGACCGCATGCTCGAGCAGCGGCTCGCGGCCCAGAATGTCTCGCGAGGTCGTGGCCAGTGCGGTCCACCGGAAGCGGTCGTGGATGTCGCGTCGACGCCTCTCGTCATGCCGCTCTTGGGCAACGGTCCGGAGATGGTGCTCCCTGCCGTCGTACTCGATACCGACCCGTTCCTTGAGGATCCCCATGTCGAGGCGGTAAACCTCCCGGCCGTGCTCATCGGTGAGGCTGATCTGGACCACCGGGCGAGGCAGCCCCGCCTCGATGAGGCGCAGCCGGCACCAGGACTCGGGAGGTGACTCGGCAGCGGGCTCACAGAGATCGATGACATCACGTGCGCGACGGATGAAGCGCCTTCCGTTCAGCCGCTCGGCAGCCGCCGCGAGCTCGTCGATCGTCGTCAACCCGGCATGGGTGAGGGCGTCGACAGACCCCAGGCCGATGAAGCGCGGCCGGTAGCGGGCGAGGTCCATTCCCGTGCGGGTCGGCGTGGTGACAGGGAGCCCACTCACCATGGCGATGTCCTCCGGCGGGAGGTCGCTGATGAAGGCGTTGATCCCCGGGCGGTCCGGGCGCACGGCGCCGAGGGGAACCAGACACTCGAGAAGCGGTGGCGCCCGCCACCGTTCAGGCGGTCGCACGTCCAGTCCGAGGATCCAGGCCGCCGACTCACGTGCCACTGCGGCGCCTCGCGGCAGCACGAGAGCGGTGGCCGCGATGCGTGCGTCGAGGTTGTCAGCCAGGTCCACCGGAATGTAGACGCCCTGATGAGGACGGATGAGTTCACCGGCGCGGCAGAGCTCGGTGAGTGCATAGGTGTCGAGGCCGTGCCGGGCGGCTCCGCGGAGCGTGAAGGGTTCGGTGATGAGCTTCATGGTCCGACGATGCGGGCGCCGATGCCGGTGAGAGCGGCCCGTGCCGGGACACAGGGGACAGCGCTCGCGCCGGCGAGACGTGTGGAGCACCGGCGCGGAGGAATCCGGCTGTCGGCGGGAGAGGGGGACCGGTGCGCCGGAGGAATCCGGCTGTCGGCGGGAGGGGGGCCGGTGTGCCGGAGAATCCGGCTGTCGGCGGGAGGTGGGGGC
>NZ_JAMBNZ010000109.1 GCF_023715365.1 Georgenia satyanarayanai | reverse complement strand
CGGTAGCAGGACGCCCTTCCGATGCAACCGCGCCACAGATGCCGGCGATGCGCGCCGCACAGGGTGACGGCCCCGGGGGCGGCGATGACGGCCGCCCGGCCCTCGGCTAGGCTGCGCGCCATGGCCCTGTCGCTCTCCGACCTGCTGTCGCCGGTCACGCCGGAACGCTTCTTCGCCGAGTTCCACGACCGGCAGCCGCTGCACATCCCGGGCGGGGCGGCGAAGTTCGCCGCCATCCTGTCCTGGCGCGCGATCGACCGGCTGCTGGACATGACCCATATCTGGTCCAGCCATTCGCTGCGCCTGATGATGGACACTCAGGCGGTGCCGGCAGAGGCCTATTGCATCCGCGCCACCGGCCGCGACGGCCAGCCGGTGCAGCAGCCCGATTCCCGCAAGCTGCGCGAATGGGTGGCGCGCGGGGCCTCGGTCGTGATGAACGACGTGGAC
>NZ_JAMBNZ010000108.1 GCF_023715365.1 Georgenia satyanarayanai | reverse complement strand
AGCTTCTTCTGGATGGAGGGGGTCTCGCCGGACAGGAACTGCTTCGCCTGCCGGGTGAGGTCGGCGTAGTCGGCTTCCGGGATGCGGCCGACGCAGGGGGCGGAGCAGCGGCGGATCTGGTAGAGCAGGCAGGGGCGGTCGCGGTTCTCGAAGACGCTGTCGCGGCAGGAGCGGAGCAGGAAGACGCGCTGCAGCGCGGTCAGCGTCTGGTTCACCGCCCAGGCGGAGGCGAAGGGGCCCCAGTAGGAGGCGCCCTTGCGGCGCTCGCCCCGGTGCTTGCCGATCTGCGGGTAGGGGTGGTCCTCGGTAATGACGAGCCAGGGATAGGACTTGTCGTCGCGCAGGACGATGTTGAAGCGTGGGCGGAGCTTCTTGATCAGGTTGGCTTCGAGCAGCAGCGCCTCGGCCTCGGAGGCGGTGGTGATCACCCCCAGGGAGCGGGTCTCGAAG
>NZ_JAMBNZ010000107.1 GCF_023715365.1 Georgenia satyanarayanai | reverse complement strand
CCGAGGAGCCGACGCCGTGCAAACCGCCCGAGGTGTCGTAGGCCTTGCCGGAGAACTTGCCGCCCGAATGCAGCGTGGTGAGGATCACCTCCAGCGCCGAGAGCTTCGGGAACTTCGGATGCGGATCGACCGGGATGCCACGGCCAGTGTCGCGGACGGTCAGCCGGTTGCCGGGCTCCAGCGTGACCTCGATGCGGTCGGCATGGCCGGCCACCGCCTCGTCCATGGAGTTGTCGAGAATCTCCGCCGCCAGGTGGTGCAGCGCGTTCTCGTCGGTGCCGCCGACATACATGCCCGGGCGCCTGCGGACAGGCTCCAGCCCCTCCAGCACCTCGATATCGGCCGCGGAATAGCTCTGGTTTGCGGGCCCCTTCTGAGGGCGGCCGCCGAACAAGTCGTTCATGTTGTGTTCCGGTCCCCCGCCGGGAAAATAGGCCGTGCGGACCGGAAC
>NZ_JAMBNZ010000106.1 GCF_023715365.1 Georgenia satyanarayanai | reverse complement strand
ATCTACGGTCAATACGAAAACACCTTTATGATGTACCTACCACGCCTGTGCGAGCATTGCTTGAACCCTACGTGTGTTGCCTCGTGTCCAAGTGGGGCGATTTATAAACGTGAAGAAGACGGCATTGTGCTGATTGACCAAGAAAAATGTCGTGGCTGGCGGATGTGTATTTCGGGCTGTCCTTACAAAAAAATCTACTACAACTGGAAGTCGGGCAAATCCGAAAAATGTATCTTCTGTTACCCTCGTATCGAAAGCGGTATGCCAACCGTGTGTTCCGAGACCTGCGTAGGGCGGATTCGCTATCTAGGTGTGCTATTGTATGATGCCGACAAAATCAAAGAAGTCGCTGGTATCGCCAACGAAAAAGACCTTTACCAAGCCCAACTTGACATCTTCCTTGACCCAAATGACCCTGCGGTCATCGCCCAAGCCCTAAAAGACGGCGTGGA
>NZ_JAMBNZ010000105.1 GCF_023715365.1 Georgenia satyanarayanai | reverse complement strand
ATGTAGGTGAAGCGATTGCCGAAGAACAGGCGGCCGGGCTGCATGCGGCACTCACGTACAACGAGACCCGCCTCACGCATCCTCTCGCGGGCGATGGCCGGATCGTACTGGCGCACGAGATGGGAGCGCGACAGCGGTGGCACCCGCATCAGCGACAGGCGCGAGACGACGGCCCGGAACGAGATGCCGAGATCGTCGGCGATAGCCTGCGGATGCTGCCCAGCCCAGCGCGCGCTGGCGACGTGGAGTTCGAGCCGGGGGGTCCAGGCGACTTGGTTGCGGCTGATGCGGATCTCGACCGCCACCGGCTGCCCGTCGAAGCTGTTGATCACCTTGACGCGCTTCAGGCCGGCTTGCGGTTCGGGAAGGCGCACGGCACAGGCGGGGGATTGCAGGCTGCCGGACCCGGCCAGCCGTGTTACTGGAACCAGCAGGGCCTGCGTCTCGCGAGCC
>NZ_JAMBNZ010000104.1 GCF_023715365.1 Georgenia satyanarayanai | reverse complement strand
CTCGATGTCCATGCCGGAGACGGTCCTTGCCAGGGCGGCAACCGGCGCCGAGACCGAGCGCGCGGCGACGCCTACGGCCACCAGCAGCGCCAGGCCGATGGCGGCCGCATAGAGGTGCAGCGCACTCCTGTCGGCGGACAGGACGTTGAGGGAGGCGATCTCCACGTCGAGCCAGGATCCATCCTGGAGGCGCGCCATGGCAGCGATGTCGACGATCCGGTCCGATGTCGCGTCGTGGCGCCCGGGGCGGACCCGCACCTCGGTGGCGAGGCCCGACAAGGCCAGGGTGCGGGCTGCCAGAGTGCCCCACTCACCCGGAAGAGGGGGTTCGGGCGTGGGCGCCGGGTCGCGCCGCCAGTGCACGCTCAGGTCCACCCGGGAAAGGGCGTGCGCCACGTGGTCGCGGTCCGCCTCGGGCGCGGCGCCCACGGCGTCCATCAGTGTCGCGAGGCGG
>NZ_JAMBNZ010000103.1 GCF_023715365.1 Georgenia satyanarayanai | reverse complement strand
ATCTTTGGCGATGTTCATTCCGGCGCGCAGATCGAAGGCGGTAATAACGCCATCGATCGGTGCTTTGAGAGTAAAGCGGGTCTGGATTTTACGCGTGGCTTTCAGGCGGCGGATATCGTCATCCGGCATTCCGGCGAGACGTAGACGCTCGAGGATCCCCTCGACCTGCGTAGCGGTGCCCCCGGTCTGCAATAGCAGATATTCGCTCTGCGCTTCCACCCAGTCCGGGATGGTCAGCTCGAGCAGCGGCGTGCCTTGTTTCACTTTGTCGCCGACGGTCAACGGATAGACTTTATTGATAAAGCCCGCCGCCCGCGCCTGCATAATCACATACTGGTACTCGTTATAGCTGATGTTGGCCGGGAAGGTCTGGGCGTAGCGCAGCGGCCCGCGGGTGACGGCGGCGGTTTTCACCCCAAGATTCTGGGTCTGCGTCGGGTCGATACGCACCCCC
>NZ_JAMBNZ010000102.1 GCF_023715365.1 Georgenia satyanarayanai | reverse complement strand
TGCCCCGGCCGGTCACCCTGCGCCGCTACCAGGCGGGCGCTGACTTCCCGGACGGCGCGGTCCTCGTGCTCGGCAAGGGCACGGCGGGCGACGCCGCGGCGTCGGCACTGCTCGGCTGGAACCTGGACGTGCGCCGCAACGCGGCCGACGTGGACCGCGTGGGTGCGGTGCTGATCGACTACACCGGGATCGAGAGCCCCGCGGACCTCGGCGGCCCGGCGCTGGAGCTGGCCTCCGCGCTGCGGAAGCTGCGACCGGGCGGCCGCGTGAACCCGCTGACCCGCCCGGCGCCGGGGATCGGCACCGGAGCGGCGTCGGGCACCGTGGCGGGCGCAGAGCAGCTGGCTCCGGCCCAGGCCGCGGCGCGCCAGGGCGTCGTGGGCATCCTGCGCTCGATCGGTCAGGAGATGCGCGGCGGCGTGACCGCCAACGGCATCCTGATCGCGGACGGTGT
>NZ_JAMBNZ010000101.1 GCF_023715365.1 Georgenia satyanarayanai | reverse complement strand
CTTAAATAACCTACTTAAAAATGTCAAAAGCATGACGGCCAATTTTAGTCAAACCACCTCTGGCGCAGGCGGCAAGGGCTTAAGTAAGGCATCAAAGAATTTCTCAGGTACCATGGCTGTGCAACGCCCAAACCAGTTTCGTTGGCAGATTGATGGTACGGCATCGCAACTGATTGTTGCCAATGGCAATACGCTTTGGGTGTATGATAAAGACTTAAATCAAGCGACCAAGCAAAGCGTGAGCAATCAAGTAGGGGTTACACCAGCACTGATTTTGTCAGGCGACCCCAGCAAAATTGCCAATAATTTTAATGTAACCCAGCCGATTGCCTCAAAAAATTATTACGTGCTGTATCCAAAAAATGGCAATGCCAACTTTAAAAGCTTAGGTATCGCTTTTAATAGCGGTAATCCTGTCATGATGGTATTAAATGATAATTTGGGACAAACCACCAC
>NZ_JAMBNZ010000100.1 GCF_023715365.1 Georgenia satyanarayanai | reverse complement strand
TCCTTCTGCTCCGCCAGGGCGACGAGGCGGCCGGTGACGTGGTGGGCGTCCCGGAAGGGCAGCTTCAGTTCCCGCACCAGCCAGTCGGCAAGGTCGGTGGCGGTGGAGAACCCCGCCCCGGCGGCCGCCTTCAGCCGCGCCATGTCCGGCCGCATGTCCCGCACCATGCCGGCGGTGGCGGCCAGCGACAGGGACAGCGAGGCGGCGGCGTCGAAGATGCCTTCCTTGTCCTCCTGCATGTCCTTGCCATAGGTCAGCGGCAGGCCCTTCATCACCGTCAGCAGCCCGACCAGCGCCCCGGTGATGCGGCCCGGCTTGGCCCGCACCAGCTCCGCCGCATCCGGGTTGCGCTTCTGCGGCATGATCGAGGAGCCGGTCGTATAGGCGTCGGTCAGGCGGACGAAGCCGAAATACGGGTTCGTCCAGATCACGAATTCCTCGGCCAGCCGCGAGAGA
>NZ_JAMBNZ010000010.1 GCF_023715365.1 Georgenia satyanarayanai | reverse complement strand
CGGCGAACGACGCCGCCGTCAACGACGGGTACTCACCGGCGTGCTCGGTCGCCAACCGCACAGCGCGGGCTCTCAGCTCTGGATCAATCTTCTTGGGCATGGTGCTCATCCTCCTGGACTCAAACAGGAGCGGCATCAAACCTGGGGCGCTTCAAACCGGCGCGCCACAGACATACTGGGTGTATGACCCAGCACGCTGAAGTGGCCGTAGTCGAGAGCCCGGCACGGCGTCGCGTCGCCTCGCCGGTGGTGCTGGCCGTCGTTGCTATCGCGGTCATCGCTCTCGCGGTATTCGTGTGGTCGAACAGCAGGAGCACTGCCATACCGGCTGAGGGACCGTGGGGGATCTGGGTCTCCTATCCTGAAGGCGATTCGGCGCACTGCTACGACGATGCTGTTGAGCACGCCTTCTACACCACCGACTACCCCGGCTCCTCGCTGGCCGTGACATTCGTTCCTGAGGCCACCCGCGACGATGTGAAACGAGTCCTCGCCTGCATGGAGGACTCACTGACCTCGGGTGAGGTTGAGGTTGGCCAGACTGGCCCGATTCCTTGAGCCTGACCCCCTGTTCTGCTCCCAGCCGAACCTTTCGAAGGAGAGTCCGCGTGCGCAGAATGCCATGGTTTGTTGCCGTATCGAGCGCTGTGAGCCTGGTGTTGCTCGTGGCGGGATGCAGCGCGTCCGATGTCCCGGAGAGCGCACCGTCAGCATCCGGAGCGTCCACCGCGGCTCCTCTGCCGCCTCCGGGGGAAGACTGGGAGTTGGACCGGGACGGACTTATGGACCTGTACCTCGAGGAACGGTCACACCTCGCGGAGATCTACAACGTTGAGGATCCTCCCGAGGTTGAGCTGGTTCGCTTCACGACACCCGAGGAGTGGGCCGATGTCCAGGTTGAGTGTCTGTCAGAGAACGGGTTCGCGGCTCGTGTGAGTCAGGGCGGGGTCGTTATCGAGGGCGATGTGCCCGCTGAGCAGGGTGAGGCGGTGAACTTGGCGTTCTATCGTTGCGGCGCGGCCTACCCCAGTGATCCGCGCACCGGGCAGGCGTTGCCTCGTGTGCGCGCGGAGCAGCAGTACGACCACATGGTGACTGTCGCGGCCACCTGCGTTGAGGGCTACGGGGTTGTCGTTTCTGAGCCGCCGTCGATGGAGACGTGGCTGAGCCATTACTACGGGGACCAGCCGACATGGGATCCGTTCAACGAGGCAGCCGAGCAACTGAGCCTGGAAGAGCTCGAAGCGGTGTATGCCGGGTGCTCACGTAACGCTCCGGACCTGTATCCCCCCATCTCGGACTAGGGCGGCGAGGCAGACGAGCCCAGCGTCCTAGTCCTTGTGGTCGCGGCTCTAGGGCGTGCGCAAGATCCGGACCGGGTCTCGGAATGCTGCGTACAGGGCCGGTGGGACCGAGCTGATGATGGCGGCCAGGATGGCCAGCAGGGCTGTGCCCGCGGTGAAGTCTCCCGGCGGTGCTGCGTGAAGTCTCTGCGTGATGAGCACTCCGGCCAAGGTCCCTACCGCGGCACCTAGGAGCGCAGGAATGGCGGTCCGGCTGACGACGAGGAGGACGATGGTGGTGCGGGTCGCACCCAGCGCGCGGCGCCGGCCAAGATCGTTACGGCGCACGAGGACGTCGGCAAAGACGACGACGGCCACGAGAAGTGCCCCGACGCCCAGGACAGCCAGGAGCAGGGTGCGACTGAACATGGTCAGGTCACCGGCAACTTCTGCTTGAAGCGCCGCGAGCGAAAGTGGCGATTGGACGGTGACCGCGTCGAGGCTGGGCGGCGCCAGGAGCGCAAGGGCGAGTGATTGGGCACTGGGGGCGGCGGAGGCACTGGTGGCCACCACGTGGAGCGAGTCGGTGATCTCGGCGGGGTCGGCGGCGATGAGCACGCCTGCGGTGTAGTCCTCGAACGGCGCTCTGGGGGTGAAGGAGCCCACCACAGGGTAGGTGGTCTCGAGCAGGGTGCTGCGGGTGGCGGGGGCCTGCACTGTGCCGATGGGGTGGTCCATTCCCAGGGCCTCTTGGGCGGCTGTGGAGATGAGCGATTCTCCAGGGCTGGGCCAGCGACCGGCTGCCAGCTCGGCCACATGTCGTAGCTCGCCGGTGACCTGCCACGCCGGGACCCGTGGCCCGCCGGCACCCAAGGTGTGGTGGGTGACGTCGAAAGCCTGCGAGATGCCTACGGCGCGCTCAGTCACCGACAGCCGGTTGGTCTGGTCGACGACAGTGGGGGTAATCAGCTCGCCATTGCGGGCGTCGTGGATGACAACCACCCGTGATCCGGCACCGTCCATGCGTTGCGCTACTTGCGCCTCGGTGACCGCCGAGCGGCCGACGGTGGTCAGCGTGCCAGCGCACATCAGGGCCACGAACGTGACCACGAGCGCAGTGGGGACCAGCGCGGAGCGGGCCATGGTGAGCGCTTCACGTAGTAGCACCAGTGCCCTCACAGCTGGAGCACCTCATCGACGTGATCGAGCACGAACGGGTCGTGGGTGGCGATGAGGACGGTGCGACGCTCGTGGCTGGAGGCGTGCCCCAAGGCGTGCAGGACCGCGGCGGCGTTGTCTCGGTCCAGGTTTCCGGTGGGCTCGTCAGCCAGCACAACGCGCGGGTCGGTGATCAGAGCCCGGCACACCGCCACCCGCTGGGCCTGACCACCGGAGATCTCCCCGGGCCTGTGCTCGGTGCGGTGAGCCAGTCCCATCTCATCGAGCAGCTCACGGCCACGCTGCTTGGCGGCTGCGACCGGCCAGCCGGCGTACAGGGCAGGCTCGATCACCGAATCGAGCACCTTGCGTGAGGCATCGAGGGCGGAGTCCTGGAATACGAACCCGATGTTCCGGGCGCGCAGTCGAGAGCGTTCGGCATCGGGCAGCCTGGTGACCGCCTCCCCATCCAGCAGCACGTGTCCGCGGCTGGGAGTGAGCATCAGGCCCAGCACATACAGAAGGGTGGACTTCCCGCGCCCGGACGGCCCGGTCACCGCGGTCAGGGCTCCGGGGGTGAAGTCATGGCTCAGTCCACCGAAGAGTTCCTCACTCTGACGGTGGTATGAGAACGTCAGATCACGGACCGCGAGCACTAGGAGCTCTCGCCCGGCGGCACCAGGAGCCCTGGCTGCTGCTCGCCGAGGTCGGTTGGGTTCTCGGTGGCGAGCACCTTGACCCTGGTGCCCTCGCTCAGACCTTCGACGATCGCGATACCTTGGCCCGAGCCAACAACCTGGACTTCCTGTTCACCCTGCTCGGTGAGGACATATCCCGCACCATCAGCTGTGGTCCGGACGGCGGCCGCGGGCACACCGATTCCCTGCACAGGGGGGACCACGACCACCTCGGACCGCAGACTCACGGACTCTTCGCCGGGCAGGAGGTGGCATTCCTGTCCACACACCGGGCCGCCATCAGCGGCCGTGATCTGGAACGTCATCGAACCGTGCTCGTCGGCCATCGCCCCTTCGAGCACGCCTGACCACGTGTGCTCCTGCCAGGTGATTTCTACCTGGGCGCCGGCCGGGATAAGCCTGGCCTGTTCGGGGGTCACCACCAGCGTGAACTCCTGGCTTCCGGACGGTGCGAGCACTCCATCCTCGCCGCCGGCCACCATTCGCCCGGGTTTGATTGCCTCTCCCAGCTGCACAATGACGGGCAGCCGGGGCAGTGCCAGCACCTCTCCCAGCGGGACGTCACCGGTGCGGGCGATACCAAGCTCCTCTTGCCAGGCGCGCACAGCGCGCGCAGTAGCAGTGCCGAAGCGCCCATCGGCTGGCCCCGTGAGGTGTCCGAGCTCGATCAGCGCCTCCTGCAGCTGGGCCACATCCTGTCCCTGCACACCCAGGGCGAGGTCACGGTAGAACGGCAGCTGCCCAGCGACTACACGCACCGGCACCCCGGCAACGGCATAGACCGTTGACCCCACCTGAACCTCACCAGGCGACGCCTGAGTCACGATCCCACTCAGCGTGTTGACTGCCACCACCTCAACCGG
Source organism: Georgenia satyanarayanai (assembly GCF_023715365.1). Classification (GTDB taxonomy): domain Bacteria; phylum Actinomycetota; class Actinomycetes; order Actinomycetales; family Actinomycetaceae; genus Oceanitalea; species Oceanitalea satyanarayanai_B. The sequence goes on along the minus strand of NZ_JAMBNZ010000010.1, from coordinate 121,381 downwards.
CTGACGCAGCGTCGTCGACAACGGCAACGACTGCCCGACCGAGGCTGGCGCAGCCTGCGCCCACACCACCTCATCCCCACCGCCCCCGGAATCCTCGGGAGGCGTGACCAGTGTCGCCCGCCCAGCCCACCAGCCACCGACCCCAGCGAGCAGAACGAGCATCACGAGCGCCGCGACCGTCCACACCCCGCGGCCCCGCCCGGGTCCCTGCGCTCTCATACTGGCGCTCCTACTTCTCCCGCACGGGCCGGGGACAGCACGTGCAACGCCGACTGCGAGTGACGCCCCAGCGACGTCACCACCAGGGCGCCCTGCCCACAGACGAGAAGAGGTGCCGCAGGCAACGCCGCCCAGCGATGCAGTCGCCGACGAAGCCGGCCTCGAACACGGTCCGTTGCAACATCAAGCGCCACACACGAAGTATGTCGACAATCGAAGCGAATATTCGCACTTCGGGCCTTCCCACACGATGCGCCCAAAATTGTTGCCGTGCGAGTCGTCAACTACGACGGGCACCTCGTGGGCACCTCCGCCGAAACTGGTGGTGGACGACGGCGAGTCTCACGTTGCTGTCTCGCAGCGAGGTGACGACATACGGGCTCTTCAGCCGCTGCACGGTCGTCACAAGATCCGTCGCCCCAACTGGGTTGCTGACCGGACTGCCGGAACCCACGCGGCCGACGCCCCGCCCCGCCACTCGCTCAGCGTCGACATCGCCGAGGTAGCGCAGGCCTGGACCACGTCACTCGAGCGTCAGCACCTTTTCACTACCCGACTCGACGTCAATGATCCTCAGTTGCACCGGGCGTTGGTCGACGCCGCGCGGCACCCGGAACTCGTGCGTCGTCGGAGCCATGTCTGCGGTGCAGTCCTCGGAAGGCGAAGGCTCGAAACGGAGACGGATCTCGTCTCCACCCTTGCGATCCATGGACGTCGCGACAGGCGGGCAACTGCTGCTCCCCAGCGTCACCACAGCGAACGTCGCGCCCTCCTCGAGCCACACCGCCGCCGGCCGCGCCTTCGGGAGCTCCTTCCCGGGCGGCAGCTCAGGCGCCCCCGTCCACACCGCATCGGCGATGCTGCCTCCATCTCCGCCGCATCCACTAAGAACGACGGCGAAGAGGGCAGCGAACGCGGCCACGCGCGCGTCCCTCACCCTCGTCGGACCACGGTGGCCGGTCGCCTCGACGTCGTTGCTCATACAACCATTATGTCCAGCACTGTCCTCAACAGTGCAGCAACTTGATGTCGTCGTGCGCATAGGTGGGTGCTGGATGAGGACGTGGCTCTCGAGGGCCGTTACAGCACGTGACGCCGAACCAGACGTCGAACCGCCACCTGCAGTTCAAGCTTGCTCTTCAACCCCTCCCAGACCACACTGCCGGCAGCAGATACGCCGCCTTCGCGAAAGACCTACTCGACGAGGGCTGGGCTGAGCCGGCTCCTGCTGGCTACCCTGATCCGTAGATCGGTCGCTCGTGATGTCGTACGGTCCGAGCATGGCCACAACGACCGCGCCTCCTCGAGGGCGCACTCTCGAGCGACGGCTGTCCGCTCTTTTCGTCGTTGCCGTCTTGGTGGGCATTGTCGTGGCGGCTATGCCGTCGGTCCAGCGCATACTGGACCCGCCCGGACCAGGGTTCTGCCCCGCGATCTGGCCACCCGTCACGAGCTGCGTACCTGAGGCTCACCTCGTGGTGGTCGGCGCCGCGGTTGTCGTTCTTGCATCCGCTTGGCTCGCAGCCGACCTCGCGCTCCGTCGAGTGAGCACCCTGCCAGCCCGCGCAGGGATCACTGCAGGCCTGGCGGTCATCGCCCTGATCGCATGGTCGGCCGCTCGAGCACCTCAGCCGTACTTCCTCGCGTGGTCCGCATTGTTCGGCTGACGAGACACCGCTCAACGACCGGCTCGCGGCGTGCCGAGGGACTGCCGGGTGATCAGCTGACCGCTGTCCGCAAGGGATCGGTATCTGGAGGGTCCCTGTCGAACGTCGTGGAAGGATCACGCCATGGCCATGGCTGACGTGCGGATCCGAACCCCCGGATATCAGGCGCTCTGGATGGCTTTGCCGGTAGTGATGGCCGCGGCGGTCCTGATGGGTGTCGCAGACCCTGCCCCACCGCTCGAACCCGGTTGGTCCCTGGACGCCGTCGTCTGGCTCATCGCGTGTGCTCTCGTCGCCGCGCGGACGTTCTTCCTCGGCGTGCGCGTCTCTGACCACTCGCTCCTCGTCACCAACTTCTACAGCACACGCCGCCTGTCCCGGGCCGAGGTCGTGGACATCAGAGCGGTTCAATATGACGGCCTGCTTGCCCCGGTGGGCTCCTGGTATTGGACGACCGTCCGCATTCGTCTCCGCTCGGGACGTGAGGTCGTGGCATATGGGTTAGTCGGGCGTCGAATGGTGGTGAAACGTGTCGTGGCGAAGCTGCGCACGGCCTGCGAGCTCGAGGCGCCGGCGCGATCGAGGTCCCACGTGCGTCGGTGATCGGTGGGCCACGGACGAAGGCGTTCGGTCACCGCGTCCCTGAGGGATTCACGGGTGCACGTCGGTCAGCGATCCCGCATCGGGATCCTCTGCGGGGGCACCAGCCTCCGCACTCACGGGCCGCGTTGCGCCGTCACCTCTGGTTTCGTTTGAGGAACTGTGCAGCAGCTTCCCAGACCGCAGGCGGACCTGACCGACTCCTGCGCTGATAGTCAGCGGTGGCGACCGCGACGGTCCTCCCGCTTCGACGGCCGGCGCTTGTGCCCTCTGCTCTCCTTGCTCGCGCACCGTCATCATCCACGCTGGCACGGTATCGGCCTGGAAGGGGAAGCGGAGCCTCGAGCAGAGGTCCGTCGACAGAAGGATGTCGTAAAGCCGATCCCTCAGCGGCACTTACGGCCCGGTCTCGAAACTACGACGACACGCGAGCCGAGCGGAACGGCGTTCAACGGGGAGACGTGCTCGTAACAAGGCTCCGTATGGGAAACCACGGGACGAATTTCAGGGTGAATCAGGCGTTTCGAGGCCTTCTAGCAACCAGGATAGATGCTCTGTATGGACAGAGATTTCAATCACACCTTCCGCGTCAATGACTCGCAGGAAGCTGTTGGTCCCAATAGGTCCCATAAGTAGGTCGCGCCAGCCTCTTGGGTCCGCGAACTCGGCAATGGTCCCGGTGCTCACAGTAAACGGCGCAACCGACGGACCAGCAAGCGGAGTGATGTGGATTTCACGGCCTGCTGGCCGCACCTCGGCCTTTCGCCACCGCTTGCTCAGGCGAGGATGGCCATCCGGAGAACGAACGGACACACCCAGGTAGCCCTCCCGAGCGGTCGTAGCCCGGTTGGTGCTGGCACCCACGCGGATGCCGATGAGCACTGCCACCGAGATTAGCGAACCTGCAACCAGCGCATTGAGGAAAGCGCGACCGACATCTAGACCTGCCAGCCAGAATATCAAGGTCGCCACAGCCACGTACAGAACCACGAGAGTGGCCAGCGCTGGAAGTTGGCGCTTGCTGGCCATACTTCTTCTCCTTCCAGGCGATTCACGCCAACTTCTCGTTGTTAAGTCCGACCTACGCGTCGAACCGAAGCGCCGGCGGTCCGGCTCACGACTGCTCAAACGCTCTTGACGCGCGACATAAGCGTGCCATGGACCGCTCGGAGACGGGCACACTTCGCCCGCGCCGTCCTGGGCTACCTCACCCCACGCGAAGCCTTCGAACGACTCCTGACCGACAGCGTTGCTACGACGCCTTGACACCGCCACCGTCCCCGAGAGGGTCTGCGAGGGGGCAGGGCGCCTCGGCGCGTGCCCGTGTCGCTATGCGCCGGGAGCTCGAGGGGTCCACGGCCTATGGCGTGGTCCGTCCCGTAGGCCGAACCGCCCACGGGTCCGTACACACGACCTCGTAGTCCTCCTCGAAGCGGAGGCCGGCCGCGTTCCGCAGGGGATCCTTGCGGAACATGGCTGCCTCCGCTCCGAGGAGGCCGCGAGCCCGTGCCGGCCACGCCTTCTTCCAGAACCAGGGCATGGAACGCTGCTCAGGACCGCCTGCAAGAACCGACCCAACGACGATCCTTAATTTCCTCTCCAAAATTTTCACTTATCGAGCACTATGCCGCGACGGCAGACTCCTGGCCGACCCCTAGGATCGGCGTGTGTGTTCCCGCCCCCCGCGCCACGCTGCAAGGCAGCGGCACATCTCCGGCCTGACCCGAGTTGGGGGGTTGGCGGCGTTTAGCTTGGCGGTTTTTTACATGCAGCACGTTCGCGATCGCGTACAACGACATCCAGACGAACATCGACCGTCATGACATCGGCGAGATGCTCCGCGACCGGCCCACGCAGGCCGGCCAGGAGGAGCCCGCGCCGCTGGACGCCTCAGCCGGGCAGGACATCAACATCCTCGTCATGGGCTCGGACAACCGCGCCGGTGACGTCAACGACGAGTACGGCTTGACACCGGAGGCCGGGCAGCGCTCGGACACGACGATGATCGCCCACATCTCGGCCGACCGGGAGCGGGTGGAGGTCGTCTCCATCCCCCGCGACTCCCTCGTCACCATCCCCGCGTGCCGCATGGCCGACGGGAGCTGGACCGAGCCGCAGTACGAGACGATGTTCAACCGGGCCTTCTCCACCGGTGCCGACGGCGGTGACCTCGGCACCGCCGCGGCCTGCACCATCGGCGCGGTCGAGGAGCTTAGCGACGTCTACATCGACGACTTCGTCGTCGTCGACTTCGCCGGCTTCATCAACGTCATCGACGCGCTCGGCGGGGTGCCCATGTGCATCCCGGAGGCGATCAGCGACCGCCGCGCCAAGCTCGAGATCGAGGCCGGCGAGCAGGTCCTCGACGGCCGTGACGCGCTCGCCTTCGCCCGCGCCCGTTACAACGTGCCCGGGAGCGACGGTTCGGACATCGATCGCATCGGGCGCCAGCAGGAGCTCGTCGGCGCCATCGCTCGCGAGGCGCTGTCGAAGAACCTTCTCACCGATCTGCCCAAGCTGTACCGCTTCCTCGACGCCGCCACCTCCACGCTCACCACGGGCACCGAGCTCGGTTCGATCCCCACGATGGCTGGCCTGGCTTACTCCCTGCGCGGCATCGACCTGGAGAACATCGTCTTCGAGACGATGCCGTTCGACTGGGCCGGCCACAGCTCCTCGGCGTCCCTCCGTGGACGCCGAGGAGCTGTGGGAGGCGCTGCGCAACGACGAGCCCATCCAGGGCGCGCTCAACGCCGCCGGCGAGGAGCCCACCGAGGGGCCGTCGGACGACGGGACCGGTGACACGGAGGAGCCCACCACCGAGGAGCCGCCGGTGACGGCGGAGCCCGAGCCCACCCGGACGCCGGCCTGCACCTAGCTCACTCTCGCCAAGCCTGGAGAGCGTGCTGTCTGACGAGATTCTCGGACATCGACAGATGATCGTGCACTGGTGGATCGATCCGTGACACGGGTACCGGGAAGGGATGGCTCGCACGATCGGCTGGTTCGACCTGTGACCTTTAGGGCCTCGGCGGACATTATGAGGTGTGACCGATGATTCCGATGAGGCGATCTGGCTGCGAGTGCTGTCGGGTGATTCCCACGCCTATGGCCAGATTTGGCGTCGTCACCACGAACGAGTCTTTCGCCACCATCTGCGCTGTGGCACGCCTGCACCCGAGGCTGAGGACCTAACGGCCGCGACGTTCCTCGAGCTGTGGCGACGCCGCGACGCGGTCAGGTTTGTCGATGCGTCCCTGTTGCCTTGGCTGATCGTCACAGCGCACAACGTTGCTCGAAACGCCGGCCGGGCCCGTCGGCGCTATCAGCGCTTCCTCGCCTCACTCCCTCCTCCCGCGCCAATCCCCGATCACGCTGATGACATCGCCGACCGAGAGGATGCCCGGCTCAGCGCGATGCGCGAAGCGCTTGCCGCCGCCCGCCCCGCCGATGCGCGGCTACTGGTGATGACCGCGGTGGAAGGCTTCACCATCCGCGAGGCCGCGCCCGTTCTTGGGCTCTCGGAGTCCGCAGCAAAGATGCGCCTATCGCGGCTGCGGACCTCACTTCGAGCAGTAATGCCCCAGCACCCACTCACAGAAGGAGGGTCATGATGGCTGCCAACTTCACTCCCGAGCGCGCCGCCGCAATCGAACGCGCCCTCGTCGACCACGTGGCTCGACGAGCCCCGCGCACCAAGCACAAGACGTGGGCAGCAGGCCTACTGCTGACAGGGGCGCTTGCTGGAGCCGGCGCCTCAGCCGGGGCCTTCGCTGCCACCGGCATGCTTCAGCCCCCCGATGCCCCAGTCGCGCAGCACCCCGAGGGCCAGCCGACACCAGACCTTCCCGACCCGGTCGCTGCTCCCGAAGGAACAATCCCAGGGTCTTCGATCATCTCGCTACTGGGCGAGGAGCCCGTGTCACTCACCATCGACTCGGCCACCGAGGTGTCACTACAGGACCGACCGGCCGAGGCTACGCATGCCCGGGTCACCATCACCCCCACCCGCCCAGGCGCGCTCAGCTGGGGCACCGATCCCGGCGGGAACAACCCGACCGCGGCATGGACATCCGCGGACTTCTCGAAGGAGGGACCAGCTGCGACCTGGCAGGACCTCGCCCTCGACACGTCCGTGGACACCCTCTACCTCGACCCGCTCGAATTCGCCGGCGTCGTCACGGTTCAGTACGTAGCGCACCTCCCCACGGTCCTGGCCACCAACGACCGCGGCCAGACCTACGGGACCACCGGCAGCGCGGAAGGCAAGCCCGACTTGATCGAGGTCGAGGCAACCAACGGCAAGCTCGGCTATGTCTACCGTGAAGAACTCGACAAAGCGACCGGCGAAACCGCCGCACAAGACTTCACCACCCCCCAAGACGCCCTCGAGTGGCAAGAGGAGAATCGCGGCAAGACCCACACACTTCCGGTGTACCTGTCCGACGGCACCTCGCAGATCGGTGAGTTCCACATCGGGAGCCCGTAAGGCCGAAGGTCAATCCCAATGCTGCTCCCGAACAGCAGTTCACCAGTTCGGAGGTCGCGCTCACCTAGTCCGCCCGCTGGGGACCCTTTATCGAGGCTCTTCGCCACCAGCCGTGACGGACTCCGTGGTCTACCACAACGCAGTGCAGCCCGATGTGCCCCTACGGCAGAGCCGGCGCCGTTCGCGGAGCCCGCGGCGAAGCTGTTCCTTGGTGCAAGGATGAGGCATGCGCCAGCAGTACCGAGACTTCGAAGCAGGCGAGCTGCAGGCTCTCCTGAGTCGTGTCGCAGCATTGGTATCTGCGCGAACGAGTCGGCCCGGAGAGATTGATCCACGCGTGAGTTCGTTTGAGGCACGGAGAGTTCTGCCTCGCGGAGCCGCCTGGTATTGGCGCGGCGCAGAGCGTGGTCGGGCATACTTGCGGAATGTCAACCAACCACCCGCCTACACCGGGGGACAGGCGGATGGTGCGGAACCGGAGAAGGTACTTCGTTACCGGAGCCGTTCTCCTACTCCTCGCCGTCACGTCACTCGTATGGGGCATCGCTGGCGACTCAGTCGCCGGACTACTCCTCTTCGCGTTCCTACTCGTGGCTGCCCTGTTCGCCGTGCTGCTGCCCGTGATGGCCGGGCTGTATATCAAGGACTACGATGCGTCCGGACGCGTTCGCACCTCAGTAGCAGGGTGGCGCGAGATCTCCATGATGCTGATTGGCGCAGGGATGGTTGCAGTTCAGGTCGACGGCCTCCTGACCGATGGTGCAGACCGTTTACGAATAGCCATGCTCGTGGCCTGGGCGCTCTTTTTCCTCCTTGGGGTCGGTGGGGTCGTTTCGGTGTGGCGACATCAGAACGAAGACTAGGCGCGGGCGCCCGTCACTCAATCCCTTGTGGGAAGACACCAGCATGGAGCCGTCGGCGCACCGAACCATGCAAAGTTTCCTTGCGATCGTCGCCACTGGGGCGATTGCGGGCGGCTCCCAGATCGGCGTTATTGAGGCGGGGATACTTCTCGGACTTCTTGGCGGACTGTTGGGCGCGGCGGTGGTTTCGCTCCTCATGTGGGCGGAAGATCGCTATAGCAGGCGCCGAGGCTGACCCGTCGACATCGCGGCCACCGTTGCCGCGGACCTCATGCGCCGGGCTGAGCTCGACTGGGGGTTCGGGGGCTGGGAAGGCCATCAGAGCCGGACGGGGCTCAACGGTCAGTAGTCCGCTCTCTCCGCGGCGGCGGTCGGGCCAAGTGATCCGTCCCGCGAGAGGAACCCGCGACGGCGATGCCCGACGCTGACGCGGCCCATCGCCCGCGCTCGCTCCTTGACCGTCCCGCAAGCCCCGTCCGGCGGTGTGGTCGGTCAGGGGGCGCTCTGCGAAGCGCTCAGGTCGAGGGTGACGGCTGCGGAGTCGTAGCGGTCGAGCACGATCGAGGTGAGCCGGGGGTCCGCGCCCAGCGGTGCCGTGACGACGTCGGCGCCGGCCTCCAGCACCCGGTCGTAGAAGTACCCCGGCGCGAGCAGGTACGCGGCGACTACGACCCGCGGTGTGGCCGCGTCCCCTTCCCGCTGTTCCGGGCCCGACGCGTCGGCGAGCGCGGCACGCGCGGCGGCGACGGCCTCGGGCACCGACGGCCGTGCCTTGGCCCCGTAGCCCACGGTCACCGGCCCCGGGTGCCAGTCGCGGAGCCCGTCAGCAACCCTCTCGACATCGCGGGCGGCACCGCTGCGGCTCGAGCCGGCGGCGGCGACCACGACGGCGTCGTGCGGTCGTACCCCGGCCTCGGTGAGCCGGTGCGCGAGGAGGTCCACCAGGCGAGGGTCCGGTCCGAGCGCCGGGCTGGCCACCGCTTGGCCGGGCTGTCCGTCGTGGTCCGCGACGGCCTCGGCGATGTCCACCTCGACGTGGTACCCGCCCGAGAGCAGGAGCGGCACGACCACCGCACGTCCCGATCCGCCGTCCCCCGTCACCACCGATGCCACGACGTCGGCCACCTCCGGCTGCTGCACGTCGACGAACGCCTCCCGCACGTTCAACCCAGGGCGCGCCGCGCGGACGTCGTCGAGGATGCTGCGGACCACCTGCCGGCCGGTGTCGTCGTTGGTCCCGTGCGAGCAGCCGACGAGCACGGGTGCCGCAGCGCCCGAGCGCTCCGGCGCCAGCCGGGCCGAGGTCTGCGTGGTCATGTGAGCACCAGTCTGTAGCCGCGTTTCACCACGGTCCTCACGAGGTCGCGGCGGCCGGTGGTCTCACGCAGCCGCGCGACGGCAACCTCCGCCGCGTGAGGGTCGCACGAGTCGCCGGGCAGGGCCGCGAGGAGCTCGTCGCGGGTCACGACCTCGCCGCCGCGGGAGGCGAGGATGCGGAGCACCTCCAGGGAGCTCGGCGACAGCGGCAGGACCTCGCCGTCGAGGACGGCGAGGCGCGAACGGATCTGCAGCGGACCGGCGACGGTCGCGAGCGCCACCGTCTCCGCGTGCTCGTAGTGGGCGACGAGGCAGCGCACGAGCGCGCCGAGGCGGCCCCGGTCGGGCTGCAGCGGGGTCACGCCCCGGCGCTCGAGCGGGCGGGCCGTCACCGGTCCGACCGCCGCCGCCACCATCCCGTCCCGGAACCGGTCGACGACGGGCGCACCGAGCCCCCGCTCCTCGGCCGCGCTCAGCCACGCCTCGGCGCCCGGCGCGGAGGTGAACACGACGGCGTCGATCTCGCCGGTCGCCGCCGCCAGCACCGAGGCGTGCAACGCGTCGGGGTCCGGAGGCGGGCCCCACCGGTAGACGACGAGACTCGCGACGGCCGCCCCAGCCTCGGCGAGCACGACGTCCAGCCCGTCGGCCCCCGCGCCGTGGTGCTGGATGGCGATACGCAGGCCAGCGACGCCCTCTCCGAGGAGGAGGTCGGCGATCTCGGCGGAGCTCTCCGACTCCGCCACCCAGTCGGCGGTGAGGCCGGCGGCCTGGATCGCACCGCGCGCCTTGGGGCCGCGCGCGACGATCCGCGCGCCGGCGAGGACCGCCAGGAGCGGGTCGGCGACGCCGTGGGCGTCGGCCGCCTCGATCCACGAACGGAACCCGATCCCCGTCGTCACGACGACGACGTCGGGCGGGTCGTCGAGGAGGGCGAGCGTCGCGGCGTGCAGCCGGTCGTCGTCGACGTGCGGAACCATGCTCAGTGCCGGCGCGTAACGCACCTGCGCGCCTCGGCGGCGCAGCGCCGCGCCGAGCTCCTCCTTGCGCCGGTCGGCCGTGACGAGCACCGTGCAACCCGCCATGACCTGCCGCAGCATGCGCTCGTTCGGCGCGGGTGCCGGCTCGACGGCCACCCCGCTCATGCGACGAGCACCTGGGCGAGCCGTCCCTCGGCGGCGACGTCCCCGACGACGATGACCGCCGGGGACCGGACACCGACCTCGGCCGCGCGCCTCACGACGTCGCCCAGCACCGCGCGCGTGACCCGCTGCCGCGGCGTCGAGCCGTTCTCGACGAGGGCGACCGGCAGCCCCGGGTCGGCCCCGGCCGTGAGGAGCTGGGCCATGAGGCGGGGCAGCTGCGACACGCCCATGAGGATCACCAGCGTCGCCGTCCGGTCACGCGCAGAGACCAGGGCCGCTTCGTCGAGGGTGTCGTGCCCGCTGGTGACGTGGAACGCGGCGACGGTCCCGCGGTGGGTCAGCGGGATGCCCGCCAGCGCGGGGACGCTCAGCGCGCTCGAGACGCCGGGCACGACCTCGACGGGGATCCCGGCGGCGTGGCACGCCGCGACCTCCTCACCGCCCCGGCCGTAGACGAACGGGTCCCCGCCCTTGAGCCGCACGACGCGTCGGCCTCTACGGGCCTGGGCGACGAGGATCGCGTTGATCTCCTCCGTGTCTCGTCGGGTCGTTCGCACGGTGAACCGTGCGTCAAGAAGAACGCACACCCTCGCGCGGGCCGGTGTGAGAAGCCGGAGAGAGCCGCCTACCGCCGTCGGCTCACGGCGCCGGGGCGAGGTGCTCGCGCAGCTCCCGGTCGATCGTGCGCGCCCAGCCGCGGATGGCGTTCCAGTCGCGCAGGTCGCCCTCGGGTGCCTTCGTCAGCCGAGTGACCGAGCGCTCACGCAGGTTGAGCACCGCCGGGTCGAGGCGGCCGCTGAAGACGGTCGCCCCCACGGGGTCGACCCCCGCGAGCACGGCGCGCTCGATCCGCAGCGGGTCGTCGGCCTCGGCGCCGGCCAGGCCGACGGAGAACACCCACGTGGGCAGGGCCGCGAGCGCCGCGGCGTTCCGCACGGCGAAGTCACGCGCCGGGCCCATCCACCGCGACATGTAGACCGCGGACCCGAGCACCACCGCCTCGGCGTCGCCAGCCTCAGCCGTCTCGACCGGCTCGCGTCGCACGACGTGGCCGAGGGACTCGAGCTCGGCGCCGATCGCGTCGGCGACCTCGGCGGTCGAGGAGTGCTTGGACGCGGCGACGACGAGGATGCGCATGCCTCCACCCTCACCCGCCCGGCGGCCAAGATCGAGGGACTTTCGTCCGCTTCTGCCCTGTTAGCGAGGGTCCTCGGCCCGCAGCCACTCGAGCACGGCGAGCACACGGCGGTGGTCGTCGGTCGACGGCGGCAGGTCGAGCTTCTCGAAGATCGCCGAGACGTGCTTCTCCACCGCCTTGGGCGTGACGACCATCGCCCGGGCGATCGCCGGGTTCGTCCGGCCCTCGGCCATGAGGGCGAGGACCTCCCGCTCCCGCGGGGTGAGCCGGTCCAGCGGGCGGGCCCGCCGCGCGGCGAAGAGCTGGGAGACGACGGTCGGGTCCAGCACGGTGCCACCGGCGACGAGCCGCTCCAGCGCCGCGGACAGCTCCGCGAGCGCGGACACCCGGTCCTTGAGGAGGTAGCCCACTCCCCCGCCGGTGGCGAGGAGGTCACCGGCGTAGGACTCCTCGACGTACTGGGACAGGACGAGCACCGCGGTGCCGGGCAGCTCCTCACGGACCGCGAGCGCCGCGCGCAGGCCCTCGTCGGTGAACGACGGCGGCATCCGCACGTCGACGACGGCCACGTCGGGCCGGTGCTCGCGCACGGCGGCCACGAGCTGCTCGCCGTCGCCGACGGCCGCGAGGACCTCGCACCCCGCCTCCTCGAGGAGACGGACGAGGCCCTCGCGCAGCAGGACCGAGTCCTCGGCCAGCACGACGCGCACGCGGCGGATGCTACGGGATCGCCGCGCTCACCACGGTGCCGTGTCCGTCCGCACTCTCGACGTGCAGCTCGCCGTCGACGCCGGCGAGCCGGTCACGCAGCCCGGCCAGGCCGTGGCCCTTGCCCGGGTGTGCCCCGCCCACGCCGTCGTCGGCGACGACGACGCGGAGCACGCCGTCGTCGTCGATGCCCACGCGCACGGCCACCCGGGTGGCGGCGGAGTGCTTGGCCGCGTTGGTCAGTGCCTCGGTGACGACGAAGTAGGCGGCGGACTCGCGAGCGGGGGCCAGGCGCTGGCCGGTGGCGAGGGCGATGTCGGTCTCGACGGGGATGGGGCTCTGCCCGGCGGCGGAGACGACGGCGGCGGCGAGGCCGCGGTCGACGAGGATCGGCGGCGCGATGCCCCGCGAGAGGGTCCGGAGCTCGACGAGGCTGCCCTGGACGTGCTCGAGGCTCTCGGTGAGCAGGGCGCTGGTGGCCTCGCGGTCCCCGTCGGCGAGGCGGCGCTGGGCGGCCTGCAGGTCCATCGACAGGCGCACGAGACGCTGCTGGGGGCCGTCGTGGAGGTCGCGCTCGATGCGCCGCAGGGTTTCCGCCTCGGCCCCGACGACGGCGGCCCGGCTCTCGGTGAGGGTGGTGACGCGCTGCTCGAGGGCGGCGTGGCTCGTGCCGGCGAGCGTGAGCCGTGCCCAGGCGTGGTGGACGTGGACGAGGCCACGCACCACCCACGGCGCGGAGGCGACGAACAGGACGCCGGTGAGCACGGTGACGGCGTTGTCGAGCAGCGGGCCGGGCGCGCCGAGGAGGTCGGCCAGGCCGATGTCGCCCTCGGGCAGCGCCCACGAGTAGAGCGGGTAGGTGAGGCCGCCGAGGCCCACGCCCCACCACGCGATGGTGAGGACGAAGGACGCGATGGAGATCGGGAAGTTGAGGAGCTGGAAGAGCAGGTCGAGCCAGGCCTGCCGGTCGGTGAGCCGCGCGCGGATCCACGCGGTCCCGCGCTGGCCGCCGCGGTAAGGCAGGACGGCGGGCAGCGGGAGGCCGACCCCGGCGAGGCGGCGGCGCTCGAGGCCGCCGAGCGCCTGCGCGGCGGCAAGTCCCGCGGCGATCACCACGAGGCCGAGGAGGAAGGCGGCGAGGGCGGTGAGCCCGACCGACACGGTGGTGACGAAAAGGATGAAGCCGACGACGGCGAGCGGGAAGGACAGCAGGAGGTAGCCGCTCTCCCGGGCGGTGCGCTGCAGGAGCCGGCGCGGACGAGCGCTCGCGGTCATCTCGGCGTCCTCTCGGTGGGGCCGACCACCGGTCGATCCTAGGGGGCGGGTGACGGACTGGGGTGTCGTGATCATGGCTCCAGCCTTCCGGGCGGCGGTCGCGCGGTCAGGAGGGCCACCCGGCGTCTTCCCGGTGGGGCATGCCCTACCCCTGCCCGCGGGAGCCGCCCCGGTCGCGGGCGGGCCCGGTGTCCAGTTCGATGGGCGGACCCTCTACGAACAGGAGCGTGTGATGGAACCCTGGGTCTGGATCGTCATCGGAGTCGTCGTGCTGGCGATCGTCATCGCCCTCGTGCTCTCGGCCTCCAAGAAGCGCAAGCAGCGGCAGCACGAGGAGCGGGTCCGCGAGGAGCGCAAGGCACGTGAGAACCGGGAGCACGCGCGCGACCTCCGGGCGCACGCGGAGGAGCAGGACATCGCCGCGCGCGAGCGGGAGGCCGCCGCGCTACAGCAGCAGGCCGACGCCCAGCGTGCCCGCCTCGAGGCGGACCGTCTCGAGCAGGCGGCCCGCAAGCGCACGGAGGACGCCGAGGAGGCGCGCCGGCAGGTGGAGCGGGAGCGTGCCCACGCCGACGCCCTCGACCCCGACCGCCCGGGCGGTAACTCCGCGCGGGAGGCCGCCGACGGGTCGGACGGCCACTCGGCCCGGACCGACGACCGCCACGACGGCGACGCCCGTCATGCCACCGACGGGACCGACGGCGACTCCCGGCGGGCCACCGACCAGCCGGACGACGACGCCACGCAGGGCAAGCACGCCGCCGGTGGTGGCGCGACGCCGGCAGGCGGTCACCGCTGAGACGACGTGAGGGGTTCGGGTCCGTGGCGGACCCGAAACCCTCACGTGCGCGGAGCTCAGACGATCCGCAGGCGGCGCTCGTCGCCGGACAGGCCGCGCGCGACCAGCTCGCGCAGCGCGTCCGGGGTGTCCGTGCCGGCCCGCACGTAGCAGCCCGACAGGGCGTCGATCTCCCCGCGGGCGATCATGACGACGAGCGCGACGACGTCGGCCGGGTCGGTCCAGTCGGTGCGGCCCTCGTGGAGGCGCATCGAGTCGGTCATGTCGGTGCGCACGACGCCCGGCGCGAGCTCGAACGCCCGCAGGCCCCGCTCGAAGCCGGCCTCGTGGAGAGCGCCACCGATGCGGAAAAGCGCCGTCTTGGAGACGGTGTAGGCGCTCGCCTCGGCGAAGTCCCGGGTGCCGGAGCCGGAGTTGACGTCAATCACCCGGCCACCGCCGCGGGCAAGCATCCCCGGCGCCGCGGCGTGGGCCAGGAGGAACGGCCCGCGCACGTTGGTCTCGACGACCGACCACCACCGCTCGGGGTCGGTCTCCCACAGCGGCACCTCGGCGTCGATGACGCCGGCGTTGTTGATCAGGAGGTCGAGCGACCCGAGCTCGTCCTCGGCGCGCCGGACGGCGGTCCGGACGGCGTCGGCGTCGGTGACGTCGGCGGTGAGGACGACGGCGCGGCGGCCGGCCGCCCGGACCTCCTCCGCCGTCGCCTCGAGGAGGCGCTCGTCGCGGGCGAGGAGGGCGACGTCCAGGCCGGCGCGAGACAGTCCGATGGCGAGCTCGCGGCCGATGCCGCGGGAGGCCCCGGTGACGAGCGCCGTCTGGGCGGCGGCGACCTCAGCCACGGAGCACCGCCCCGACCCGCTCGGCGGCGAGCGTGACGATCCGCTCGCGCACGGCGGCCGTCTCCTCCGCCGTCAGCGTCCGGTCCGCGGCACGCAGCCGCAGCGCAAAGGCCAGCGACTTCTTCCCCTCACCGAGCTGCTCGCCGGTGTAGACGTCGAAGAGGCGCACCTCCTCACCGAGCTCGGCGGCACCCTCGCGGACGACGGCGAGCACCTCGGCGGCGGGCACCGCGTCGTCGACGACGAGCGCGATGTCCTCCTTGCCCGGCGGGTAGGTGGACACGGGCGTGGGCTGGACCGGCTGGTCCCCGGCGGCGGCGGTCAGCGCGTCGAGGTCGAGCTCGAAGGCGACGGCGCCCGGGGGCAGGTCGAAGGCGGCGACGACGCGGGGATGCAGCTGGCCGGCGTACCCGACGACCTGCCCGCCGGCGGACACCGCGGCGCACTGGCCGGGGTGCCAGGGCGCGCGCTCGGCGGCGGCGAGCTCGATGCTCACGCCCACCGCGCCGGCCACCGCGTGGACGGCGTCGACGGCGTCGGCCCAGTCGGCGCTGCGGCCGGGGCCGCGCGCGCCGTCGGGGACGATCTTGCCGGTGAGGACGCCGGCGACGTGCCGCGGCTGGTGCGGGACGGCGGCGTGCAGGGCGGCGATCTCCTCCTCGGAGGGACGGCGGTCCACACCCGGCGAGGACGCGGCGCCCACCCCGGCGGGGCGGGTGACGAGGCCCAGCTCGAAGACCCGGGTGTCCTCCAGGCCGCGGCTGACGTTGCGGCGCACGGTGTCGAGGAGCGAGTCGAGCAGTGAGGTCCGCATCGCCGGTGCGTCCTCGGCCATGGGGTTGGCCAGGCGCAGGGCCAGGCGGCGCTCGTCGTCGGCCGGGAGCTGCTGGCGGTCGTGGGTGTCCCCGACGAAGGGGTAGGACAGCACCTCGACGAGGCCGACGTCGGCGAGGGCGCGGGCGACGTCGCGGCGGTGGCGCTGGCCCGGCGTGAGCCCGCGGCCTGCCGGCGCGGCCGGCAGGATCGAGGGGATCGCGTCGTAGCCGGCCAGGCGCGCGACCTCCTCGACGAGGTGCGCCGGGCCCACGAGGTCCGGACGCCAGCTCGGCGGGGTCACGGTGACGACGCCGTCGGCGTCCGCCTCGCTCACCGTCGCGCCGATCGTGGTGAGGAGCTCGACGACCTGCTCGGCCGGGTAGTCGACGCCGGTGAGGCGGCGCGGCTCGTCCAGACGCAGCCGGACGGGGGCGGGACGCGACGTCGTGTCGAGGTCGCTGACGGCCGGGTCGGCGGTGCCGCCGCCGTGCTCGACGAGGAGGTCGACGGCGCGCTGGGCGGCGACGGCCTGCAGCTGCGGGTCGACGCCGCGCTCGAAGCGCTTGGCGGCCTCGCTGGGCAGCTTGTGCCGGCGGGCGGTGCGGGCGACGGACACGGGGTCGAAGTGCGCGGCCTCGAGGAGGACGTCAGTGGTCCGCTCGCCGACCTCGGTCTCCGCCCCGCCCATGACGCCGGCGAGGCCGAGGATGCGGGCGCCCCGTGCGCCGTCCGGGGAGTCGGTGATGAGGAGGTCCTCGGGGTGCAGGGTGCGGCGCACGTCGTCGAGGGTGGTGAGATCCTCCCCCGCCGCGGCGCGCCGCACAACGACCGGCGCGCTCAGCGTCGCGAGGTCGTAGGCGTGCAGCGGCTGGCCGAGGTCGAGCATGACGTAGTTCGTCACGTCCACGGCCAGCGAGATCGGGCGCATGCCCGCCTGGACGAGCCGCTCGGTGAGCCACGACGGCGACGGCGCGGACGGGTCGATGCCGCGGACCACGCGGGTGACGAAGCGGTCGCAGCCGACGTTGCCGTTCACGGGAGCGGCGTCGTCGACCTCGACGGCGAAGCCGTCCTCGGTGGCGGCCGGCGGCGGGCCGGCGGGGAGGTTCTCCGGCAGGCCGAGGTCGGTGAAGGCCGCCCCGGTCGCGTGGGAGTACTCGCGGCCGACGCCGCGCATGGCGAAGCAGTAGCCGCGGTCGGGGGTCACGTTGATCTCGAGGATCTCCGCGCCCAGGCCGAGGAGCGCGATCGCGTCGGCGCCCGGCTCCGGCGTCGGCACGTCGGGGAGGAGCTCGCCCAGCACGATGATGCCGTCGTGGTCCTCGCCCAGGCCGAGCTCGCGCGCGGAGCAGATCATGCCGTCGGAGGTGTGCCCGTAGGTCTTGCGGGCAGCGATGTGGAAGTCGCCGGGCAGCGTGGTGCCGGGCAGGGCGACGACGACGTCGTCGCCGACGGAGAAGTTGTGGGCGCCGCAGACGATGCCGCGGGAGGGCACGTCCGCGGGCTCCTTGCCCTCGCCGGGGGCGTCGTTGTGCTCGGGCCCGACGTCGACGCGGCAGTAATTGATCGCCTTGCCGTTCTTGTGCTCCTCGGTGACGACCGTGAGCACGCGGCCGACGACGAGCGGGCCGGTGACGGCGGGCGGGATGATCTCCTCCTCCTCGAGGCCCACGCGCACGAGGTCGGCGGCGAGGTCGGCGGCGGTGGCGCCCTCGGGCACGGCGACGTGGTCGGCGAGCCAGGTCAGCGGGACGTACGGCATGTCAGTGCCCCTTTCCGGTGGTGCCGAACTGGAGGGAGAAACGGACGTCGCCCTCGACGATGTCGTGCATGTCAGCGATGCCGTGACGGAACATGAGCGTGCGCTCGGTCCCCAGGCCGAAGGCGAAGCCGGTGTAGACGTCCGGGTCGATGCCGGCGGCGACGAGCACCTGGGGGTTGACCATCCCGCAGCCGCCCCACTCGATCCAGCCGGGGCCGCCCTTCTTCTGCGGGAACCACAGGTCCATCTCGGCGCTGGGCTCGGTGAAGGGGAAGAAGCTCGGGCGCAGGCGGGTGCGGGCCTCGGGACCGAACATCGCGCGGGCGAAGTGGTCCAAGGTGCCCTTGAGGTGGGCCATCGTCAGGCCCTTGTCCACGGCCAGACCCTCGACCTGGTGGAAGACCGGGGTGTGGGTGGCGTCCAGGGCGTCGTTGCGGAAGGTCTTGCCCGGGCAGGCGATGTAGATGGGCAGCTCGCGGCTGAGCATGGTGCGCGCCTGCACCGGGGAGGTGTGGGTACGCAGCACGAGACCGGGGGTGTCCTGCTCGGACGTGCCCTGGACGTAGAAGGTGTCGGCCATCTGCCGCGCGGGGTGGTCCGGGCCGTGGTTGAGGGCGTCGAAGTTCAGCCACTCGTGCTCGACCTCGGGCCCCTCGGCGATGTCCCAGCCCATGGCGGTGAAGAAGTCGCCGATCTCCTCCTGGAGGGTCTCCAGGGGATGGCGCGCCCCGCGGGGGCGGCGCTCGACGGGCAGGGTGACGTCGACGCGCTCCTCGCGCAGCCGGCGCTCCTCCTCCACGACCTCGAGCGCGCCCTGGCGGGCGGCGATCGCCTTCTGCAGGCGGCCACGGGCCTGGCCGAGGAGCTTGCCGGCGGTGGCCTTGTCCTTGGGCTCGAGCCGGCCGATCTCGCGGTTGGCGAGGGTGAGCGCGGCGTGGTCACCGGTGTGGGCCAGGCGCGCGGCCTTGAGCTCTTCCAGCGTGGTCGCGGCCGTGACGGCGGCCAGCGCCTCCTCGACGGCTGCTGCGACGCCGTCGGCGTCGAGCGGGGACAGGGGTGGGGTGGTCATGCGAACCTTCCGAGCGTCGTCGTGCCTGTCGGCATCCAGCACAGGACTGTAGTCGTCGAGCCCGCTCGGGCTGCGCGCGCGTCAGCGCAGGACCCGAACGGGCCCACTAAATCGACGATCGCCGCGCATGGTGACCATCATCCCACAAGCCCCGATCCCGGCGAGAGCCCTTTCCCTGCCGAGAGCCGCCCCCCCATGCGCCGACAGCCGGATTCCTCCGCCGACACACCCACCCCCTTGCGCCGACAGCCGGATTCTCCGCGGACAACCGCGCTATCGGCCGAGCGGCAGCGCGGCCACGACCTCGTGCTGCGGCCCACCACCGCGACCAGCACCGGGGCGCGACTGGACGAGCTCGATCTCCCCCGCCTCCCACTCCGGGCCCCGGTAGAGGGACAGCGCGTGGGCGAGGGCGGGCAGGTCGACCGACGGCGCACGCGGTGCCTCACCCCGCCGCGACCGTCGTCGCCGGTCCGCCTCCTCCCGGTGCTGGCGGGCACTGAGCCGGGCCACCGTGACGTGGGCGCGGTGGCGGTCCCGCGGCTCGAGGTGCGAGACGCCCTCGGCGGCCGCGCCACAGTCGGCCATGAGGCGGACGAGGGCGGCGTCGTCGTCGAGGGCGCGCACCCCCACCCACAGGGTCGCGCGGGAGAAGATGCCCGCGCCGGCGAGCTGGAGCCGCAGCGGCCCATACTCGCTCCCGACGGCGGTGAGCGCGCCCGCCAGGTCCTCCAGCGCGCCGTCGGGCACCTCGCCGTAGAAAGCGAGCGTCACGTGCCGCTGCTCCGGCGCGACCCACCGCAGCGGCGGCGGACCGGCACCCAGCCACGGCGGAGAGACGGTCTGCAGCGCCTGCTCGAGGTGGTCGAGGACGTCGAGCGGCGGGCGCAGCGCGGCGAAGAGGCGCATCTGGGCATCGTGCCACGGCCGCCCGGGCGCGGCGTGTCAGCGGCGCTGGGCGCGGGCGGAGGCGTAGAGGCAGAGGGTCGCCGCCGTGGCGACGTTGAGGGACTCGGCCAGACCGTGGATCGGTACGCCGACGACGGCGTCGGCCAGGTCCCGCTCCTCCGGTCGGAGCCCGTGGGCCTCGTTGCCGAAGAGCCAGGCTGTCGGCCGGCGTAGGTCGGGCATGGCCGCGGCCCGGTTGCGCGGAGGAATCCGGCTGTCGGCGGGAAGGGTGGGGGCCGGGATTCGACTGTCCGGAGGAATCCGGCTGTCGGCGGGAAGGGTGGGGGCCGGGAGCCGACTGTCCGGAGGAATCCGGCTGTCGGCGGGAAGGGTGGGGGCCGGGATTCGACTGTCCGGAGGAATCCGGCTGTCGGCGGGGAGGGGGCCGGCGGGGAGGGGGCCGGCGCGGAGCGCCGCGTCGGCGAGGGTGTCGAGGTCCCACTCGCCGTCGGCGGCGGCGGCGAGCACCTGGACGCCGTCGGCCCGCAGCGACGCAACGGTCCTCGCGAGGTCCTCCACGGGCACGACCGGCAGGTGGAACAGCGAGCCCGCGGTCGAGCGCACGGCCTTGGGGTTGAGCGGCTCCACGCTGCCGGGGCCCAGCACCACGGCGTCGGCGCCCGCCGCGTCGGCGGCGCGGACGATGGTGCCGAGGTTGCCCGGGTCGGCCGCCCACGGCAGGACCGCCACGAGGCGCAGCCCGCGGTCGGGCAGCGACGCCGCCTCGGCGCGGACGACGGCGAGGACGCCCTGGGCATCCCCGCTCATCGCCGCGAGCACCTCGGGGGTGGCGACGTGGATGTGGGCCACCGCCCCGTGGGCCGCGGCGAGGATCTCCGGGTGCCGCTCGGCGGCGTCCTCGGTGAGGTAGAGGTCGCGCACCCGCTCAGGCGCGTGGCGCACGGCCTCCCGCACGCCCTGCGGTCCCTCGACGAGGAACTGGCCGTGGCGCAGACGCGCCGAACGCCCGGACAGCCGCTTGACCATCCGCACCCGATCGGATCGGGGGTTGGTCAGCAGGTCCGGGCGTTCGGTCATGAGGAACGTCAGGCGGCAGGCGCGTTGACGTCCTCGGGCAGGTTGGCCTTGGCCACCACGACGAGCTGCGCGAAGGCCGCCGCGTCGTTCACCGCGAGCTCAGCGAGCATGCGACGGTCCACCTCGACACCCGCGGCCTTGAGGCCCTGGATGAAGCGGTTGTAGGTCATGCCCTCGGAGCGGACCGCAGCGTTGATGCGCTGGATCCACAGCCGCCGGAAGTCACCCTTGCGGGCCTTGCGGTCGCGGTAGTTGTAGGTCAGGGAGTGAGTGACCTGCTCCTTGGCCTTGCGGTACAGACGCGAGCGCTGGCCGCGGTAACCGCTGGCGCGCTCGAGGGTCGTCCGGCGCTTCTTATGGGCGTTGACCGCCCGCTTGACGCGTGCCACGTCGTTTCTCCTTCAGTATGGGGCGGCTTGTTACTTGCCGAGAAGCTTCTTGATCCCGGGGGCGTCCGCCGGTGCGACCGCCTTGTCCAGGGCCAGACGGCGCGTGCGCCGGCTGGACTTGCCCTCGAGGAGGTGCCGGCGGTTCGCCTGCTCACGCATGAGCTTGCCGCTGCCGGTGACCCGGAAACGCTTCTTGGCACCGGAGTGCGTCTTGTTCTTCGGCATCGTCTTCCTCATTCGGGCCGCGCGTGGGCACGGCCGTGTCTGCCGGCTCACGCCGGTACCTGGCTCTGACGTAGCGGCTGCTACGCCTCCTGCGTGGCCTCGCCCGGGGCCTGGGTGGCCTCGTCGCTGGCCGGGGTGTTCTCGACGGCATCCGGGGCGTCGCCCGAGGCCTGGGCAGCCTCGTCAGCCTCGCGCTTGTCGCGGGCACGGCGCTGGTCGCTGCGGCCGCCCTGCTTCTTCTTGTGCGGGCCGATGACCATCGTCATGTTGCGCCCGTCCAGACGGGGCGAGCTCTCGATGGAGCCGAGGTCGCTGACGTCCTCCGCGAGGCGCTGCAGCAGCCGCATCCCCATCTCCGGGCGCGACTGCTCGCGGCCACGGAACATGATCATGACCTTGACCTTGTCGCCGCCCTCGAGGAACCGCACGACGTGACCCTTCTTGGTCGCGTAGTCGTGCGGGTCGATCTTGAGGCGGAACCGGATCTCCTTGAGCATGGTGTTGACCTGGTTGCGACGGGCGTCGCGCGCCTTCTGGGCCGACTCGTACTTGAACTTGCCGTAGTCCATGAGCTTGGCCACGGGCGGGCGCGCATCGGGTGCGACCTCCACGAGGTCGAGATCGGCCTCCTGGGCCAGACGCAGGGCGTCCTCCACACGGACAACGCCCACCTGCTCGCCGCCGGGTCCGACAAGGCGGACCTCCGGCACACGGATGCGGTCGTTGATACGGGGCTCGCTGATGTGCTGCTCCTCCTGCTCGTCGCTGTCTGCGAACGAAGAAGGCCTCCGTCCACAGGTGCGCACGGAGGCCTCACAGGGGTCGCCGCACGGTGTCACCCGTGCCGAGGGTTACCCCTCAGCGACCTTTGGACCCGGACTCTGTCGCTCTTGCGAGACTGTCGAGACAAGGTGGGAGAATCTCCGCTTGCACACCGGAACACGCGTTCCGGTCGGTCAGTCTGAGAGACTAGCACGCATGAGCAGCCGGACGCACAGGGACCAGGGCCCCGAGACCGCCCCGGTCCCCAGCGTACCCGCGGAGTTCCCGGCCGTGGCGGACCAGGACGAGCGGGACGGTGCGCGAGATCACCCGCCCCGGCCGTGGGTCGTGCCCGTCCTGGCCATCGCGCTCGTCCTCGCCCTCGCCGCGGCCGGCTACCTGCTCGCCCTCGCGCGTGCCTGGGAGGACCGGGCGGCGACGCTCGAGGAGACCGCCCGGGAGTTGGGCGGGGAGCTCGGCCAGGTGCGCGCCGACCTCGAGGAGTCGCGCAGCACCCTCGCGCTCGTGGAGAGCCAGCTCGAGGTCGCCCAGGAGCAGATCCACGAGCTCGCCGACGCCGTCGCCCAGACGGGCGACGACCGCGAGGTGCAGCGGCAGGTGGCCGAGTACCAGGCCCAGCTCTCGGCGAACGCGGCCGCCGTGGCCGGGGCGATGGACGAGTGCATCGCCGGCCAGGAGGACCTCATCACGCACCTGGAGGAGGCGGCTCGGCCCGCGCCGTCGCCCACGCCGTCACCCTCGCCGTCCGCCTCGGACGGTGAGGACGTCCCCGACGAGGAGCCCACGGCTCCAAAGGTCGACGTCGCCGCGCTGCGCGCGGAGGTCGCGGGCCGCTGCGCCCTCGCGGAGGAGGCTCACACGAGCCTGCAGGAGAGGCTGGCGGACCAGTGAGGACCGCGCGCCGCGCAGCGCTCGGCCTCGCCACGCTCGCCGTCCTCGCTGGCTGCGGCGTCGTGCCCGCGATGCCCGGCGACCTGCCCGAGGACTTCGTCCCCGACGTCGAGGCGCCCCACCTCGCCGACCCCGGCGCCCTCTCCCCCGACGGCGTGGACGCGGCCGAGCGGATGGCGGTCCGCATCCGTAACGTCGGGTGCGGGGAGCTGACGACCGGGTCGGGCTTCGCCCTCGACGAGCGCACCGTCATCACCAACCGGCACGTCGTCGATGACGCCGACCGCCTCCAGGTGACGACCTACGACGGCCGGGAGATCGACGCGGTCTCCGCCGGCGTCGCCGATGTCGCCGACCTCGCCCTCCTGCGCACGTCCGAGCCCCTCACCACGGTGCCGGGCCTCGCGGAGGTCGACGCCGCCGTCGGGGACGAGATCACCGTCGTCGGCTACCCGCGCGGTGGCCAGCTGACGACGGCGGCCGGCTCGGTGCTCGGCTACGAGCTCGACACCCTCGGCTCGGACCTCGGCATGGTCGGCCGGTCCAACGCGCGCGTGGACCACGGGTCCTCGGGCAGCGCGGTCCTCGGCAGCGACGGGCAGGTCGTCGGGGTCGTCTACGCGATGGACGTGTGGGGCAACAGCTACCTGGTGCCGGTGAGCACGCTCCACGACCTCCTCGCCGAGGAGGCCTTCGAGCCGATCACCTCGTGCCGGGACTCCGCGGGGGACTGAGCGTCAGCCCGCGACGGACATCGGGTAGAGCTCGAGGGAGTCGACCCGATCGGTGAAGACCGGGTCGGCGCTCAGCGCCTCCTGGGCGCGGGTGACGGCGTCCATCATCTGCTCGCGGCTCAGGCCCGGCGCCAGGGCGAGGAGCGCCCGCAGCTCGCTGCGCTCCCCCCGCTCGAGACGGACGGCGGTGAGCTCGGTGATCCCGCGCAGCGCGTCCACGGCCACCTGGGTGAGCTCGGGGTCGCGCCACGACGGCAGCCACGGCTCGTTGTGGACGATCGACCACACGGCGGGGCGCCCGAGGAGCACCGTCACCGGTCCGGCGGCGTCCAGGACGAGCATCGAGTCGGCGTCGGACACGGCCGCCAGCGCGGCACGCACCCCCTCGACCGGGACGGGCCGCGCGGCCGCGTCCCACCCCTGCATCGCCTCGACGGAGCTGAAGACGGGCAGCGCGGCCCGTCCGTCGGGGGTGCGCACGGAGACCATGGCGGCCGAGGCGCAGGCGTCGGTCTGCGGGTCCCCCGAGCCGTGCTTCGTGTGCCCGGCGACGGAGCCGTCCTCCTCGCGGCCGGGGTGGGCGTGGGCGACGACGGGCACGATGACCCGCGCCGTGCGCAGGACGTCGGCGACGGCGACGAGCCGCTCCGCCTCGTCGGCGGTGGCGAGCGCCGCGACGAGCTCGGCGGGCGCGGTGCCGTCATCACCCGAGAAGGGGTTGGCCTTGAGGGTGCGCCCGGCCCACGGCTGCCCGGCGGAGTCCGCCTGGCCGCCGGGCATCATCGCGGGGGGCAGCGGGCTCACGGACGCCCCGCGACGTCCAGCGCCTCGGGAAGGGTGAAGGCGCCGGCGTACAGGGCCTTGCCGACGATGGCCCCCTCGACGCCCGCGTCGACGAGCGTGCGCAGCGCCGCGATGTCCTCGAGGGAGGAGACGCCGCCGGAGGCGACGACGGGTGCCTCGGTCCGCTCGCACACCTCACGCAGGAGGTCGAGGTTCGGGCCGGTGAGCATGCCGTCCTTCTTGACGTCGGTGACGACGTAGCGGGCGCAGCCGTCGGCGTCCAGGCGCGCGAGCACATCCCACAGGTCCCCGCCCTCGCGGGTCCAGCCGCGCGCAGCGAGGGTCGTGCCGCGCACGTCCAGGCCGACGGCGATGCGGTCACCGTGGCGGGCGATGGCCTTGGCGGTCCACTCGGGGTCCTCGAGCGCAGCGGTGCCGAGGTTGACGCGGCGGGCGCCGGTGTCCAGGGCACGCGCGAGGCTCTCGTCGTCGCGGATGCCCCCGGACAGCTCGACGGCGACGTCGAGCTCTGCGACCATCCGGGCGAGCAGCTCGGCGTTGGAGCCGCGCCCGAAGGCGGCGTCGAGGTCGACGAGGTGGATCCACTCCGCCCCCTGCTCGGCCCAGGTGCGGGCCGCCTCCCCCGGGTCGCCGTAGGAGGTCTCGGAGCCGGCCTCGCCCTGGACGAGGCGGACGGCCTGGCCTTCGACGACGTCGACGGCAGGGAGCAGCTCAAGGCGGCGGGACATGCACATTCTCCTCGGTCGGCGCGACGCGCGGCGCGTCAGCGCAGGGTGCTCAGCCAGTTGCGGAGCAGCTGGATGCCGGCCTCGCCGGACTTCTCGGGGTGGAACTGGGTGGCCGACAGCGCGCCGTTCTCGACGGCGGCGACGAAGGGGGTGCCGTGCTCGGCCCACGTGACGAGCGGGCGCTCCAGCGGCGAGCCGGACTCGAAGTCCGACGTCGGGTCCTGCTGGACGGCGTAGGAGTGGACGAAGTAGAAACGCTCGTCCTCCAGCCCGTCGAACAGCATGGAGCCCTCGGGAGCGCGGACGGGCGACCAGCCCATGTGGGGGACGATCGGGGCGGCGAGCCGGTCGACGGTGCCGGGCCACTGGTCCAGGCCGGACGCGTGCTCCCCGTGCTCCTTGCCCGCGGCGAACATCACCTGCATGCCGACGCAGATGCCGAGGACGGGGCGTCCACCGGCGAGGCGGCGCTCGATCATGCGGGGTCCGCCGACCTCGCGCAGCTGTCGCATGACCGCAGCGAAGGCTCCCACACCGGGGACGACGAGACCGTCCGCCTCGGCGACGACGTCGGGGTCCGAGGTGAGCTCGACGTGGGCCCCGGCACGCTCGATCGCCCGGACTGCTGAGCGGACGTTGCCCGAGCCGTGGTCGAGGACGACGACGTTCGGCTGGCTGGTCACCGCAGAAGTCTACGCGTTCAGGGGCGCGGCTTGCGCAGACCCTTGGCGAACATCCGGGCCGCCTTCCAGCGGGGGAGGTCACCCGAGCGCGCGTGCCCGGGCACGTCGGTCACCCGGACGCGGCCCAGGACGAGGTCCTCCACGACGTCGTCGGCGCCGGCGAGGACGAGGCCCACGGCAACGTCCTCCCCGCGCTCCCCGCCGGCGTACCGGCGGGCGGTGAGCTGCCCGGACAGGCCGCGCTCGAAGCCGGCGTCCTGGGCGAGGGAGGCGGTGATGAGGACGACGCCGGCCTTGGTGAGCCGGGACAGGGTGCGGGCCACCTCGTCGGCGGCGGCGGGCACCTCCTCACCGGTGGCGCCGAGGAGCTCGCCGATGTCCCAGTCGTCCGACGGTGGCGCCGCCGGTGCAGCCTCGAGCTCGACGACGGCGACGGCCCCGGAGCGCGAGGGCACGACGTGGACGTCGACGTCCTGCATGGCGCACAGCCCCGCGAGCGCCGACGCGGACGCGACGGGCGTGAGGACGACGGCGACCGCCGGGATCTCGCTCACAGCGCGCCCTTGGTCGAGGGGATCCCCTCGACGCGCGGGTCGGGTGCGACGGCGAGGCGCAGGGCTCGCGCCACGGCCTTGAACTGCGACTCGACGATGTGGTGCGGGTCGCGGCCGGCGAGGACGCGCACGTGCATGGCGATGGCCGCGTGGTGGGCGATCGACTCGAAGACGTGGCGGGTGAGGGAGCCGGTGAAGTGGCCGCCGATGAGGTGGTACTCCTGCCCGGCGGGCTCGCCGCTGTGGACCAGGTAGGGACGGCCGGAGACGTCGACCACGGCCTGGGCCAGGGCCTCGTCCAGCGGCACGAGGGCGTCACCGAAGCGGGCGATGCCCCGCTTGTCCCCCAGCGCGACCTTGAGCGCGTCGCCCAGGGTGATCGCGACGTCCTCGACGGTGTGGTGGGCGTCGATGTGGGTGTCGCCGGTCGCCCGGACGGTGAGGTCGATGAGCGAGTGCTTGCCCAGCGCGGTGAGCATGTGGTCGTAGAAGGGCACCGTCGTCGAGATGTCGGTCCGGCCCGTGCCGTCCAGGTCGAGCTCGACGACGACGCTCGACTCCGAGGTCGTGCGCTCCAGTCGCACGGTTCGCGTCCCAGTCACAGCCCGAGCACCTCCTGTAGGGCCGCCCTGAAGGCGGCCATCTCCGCAGCGGTACCGATCGATACCCGCAGCCATCCTGGCGGACCGACGACCCTGATGAGAACTCCCCGGTCCAGCAGCCCCTGCCACACCCTCTCACGGTCCTCGAGGTGGCCGAAGAGGACGAAGTTCGCGTCCGAGTCCGCGACCGTGAGGCCCTGCGCGCGCAGCCACGTCACCGTGCGGTCGCGCTCGGCCCGCAGCTCGGCGACCTGCGCCATGAGCGCGCCGCGGTGGCGCAGGGCGGCCCGCGCGACGGCCTGGGTGACGGCGGACAGGTGGTAGGGCAGGCGCACGACCCGCAGGACGTCGACGAGCGCGGGCGCGGCCGCGAGGTAGCCCACGCGGGCGCCGGCGAGACCGAAGGCCTTGGACATCGTCCGGCTCACGGCCAGGTGCGGGTAGCGGTCGAGCAGCGCCAGGGCGCTGGGCGTGCCCTGGCGACGGAACTCGGCATAGGCCTCGTCGACGACGACGACGGACGCCGTGGGGGCGCCGTCGGCACCCGCCGGCCCGGTCGTGCGCGCCGCCTCGGCGACGGCCTCGATCGTCGCGAGCGGCAGCGCGGTGCCGGTGGGGTTGTTGGGGCTGGCGAGGAGCACGACGGCGGGGCGGTGCTCGCACAGCTCGGCGACGGCGTGCTCGGGGTCGAGGGTGAAGTCCTCCTCCCGGCGGCCGGCCACCCACGCCGTCATCGTGTCGCGGGCGTACTCCGGGTACATCGAGTACGTGGGCGCAAAGGACAGCGCGGTGCGCCCAGGGCCGCCGAAGGCCTGGAGGAGGTGGAGCATGACCTCGTTGGAGCCGTTGGCGGCCCACACGTTCTCGGCGCCCAGGCCGGCGGCGCCGGACTCGACGTGGAGGTAGTCGGCGAGGTCCGCGCGCAGCGCGAGGAAGTCACGGTCCGGGTAGCGGTTGAGCCCGGAGCCCACCTGCGCGACGGCGGCGGCGAGGTCGGCGACGACCTCGGCCGACGGCGGGTGGGGGTTCTCGTTGACGTTGAGGAGCACCGGGACGTCGAGCTGCGGGGCCCCGTAGGGGGTCAGGCCCGCCAGGTCCGGGCGCACCGGGAGAGAGGTCGGAGGCACCGCAGCAGTCTACGGCGGGCGCCGCGGCACCGGCCGGGGGTCTCGCGTGCCGGGAGCCGCCGTCAGTAGTAGACGGCCAGCGCGCCGTTCGGCCCGTCGATGACCTGGACGGGGGTGTCGAAGACCCGCGTGAGGACCGTGTCGGTCATGATCGACTCGCAGGTGCCGAACTCGGCGACCTTCCCGTCCTTGACCGCGCAGATGTAGTCCGCGTAGTGGCTGGCGAAGTTGATGTCGTGGAGGACGACGACGATCGTGCGGCCCAGCTCGGCGGCGGCCCGGCGCAGGTGCTTCATCATCTGCACGGAGTGGCGCATGTCGAGGTTGTTGAGCGGCTCGTCGAGGAGGACGAACTCGGTGTCCTGGCACAGCACCATGGCGACGTAGGCGCGCTGGCGCTGCCCGCCGGAGAGCTGGTCGAGGTAGCGGTCCTCCAGGTCCCCCAGCTCGAGGAAGTCGATGGCCTGGCTGACGAGCTCCTCGTCGACGGCGGTGAGGCGGCCCTTGGAGTAAGGGAAGCGGCCGAAGGCGACGAGCTGGCGCACGGTGAGCCGGGTGATGAAGTGGTTCTCCTGGCGCAGCACCGAGACGATCTTGGCGAGGTCCTTGGACGCGGTGCTCGTCACGTCGTAGCCGGCGATCTCGATGGTGCCGGCGTCCAGGCCCAGCAGCCGCCCGATCATCGTGAGGAGCGTCGACTTGCCCGCCCCGTTGGGGCCGATGAGGGCGGTGATACCGCCGGCCGGGATGGTGAGGTCGACGGGGCCGATGACGACCTCGCTGCTGTAGTCCTTGCGGACCTCGCTCAGGGTGATCACAGGCGTCCCTTCCGCAGGATGACGACGAGGAAGACGGTGCCGCCGACGAGCTCGATGATGATCGAGACGACGCCCTGGGCGTAGAAGACGTGGTTCATGACGAAGTACGCGCCGGCCAGGACGACGAAGCCGACGAGCACGGCCACCGGGAAGACGTGGCGGTGGTCGTGGGTGTCGGCGAACTGGTAGGCGAGGGTCGCCACGAGGAAGCCGAAGAAGGTCATCGGCCCCACGAGGGCGGTCGAGACGGCCATGAGGACGGCGACGAGGAGCAGCACCTTGACGAGCTCGCCGCGGTGGCTCAGGCCCAGCGACGTCGTCGCGTCCTTGCCCAGCGCCAGCACGTTGAGCCGCCGGGCCCGCGCCCACAGGAGACCGCCGGCCACGAGGACGAGCGGGACGGCCACCGGCAGGTAGGAGGCGTCGGCCTTGGTCACGGAGCCGAAGAGTCGGGCGGTGAGGACGTCGAACTCGCTCGGCGTGAGCAGCCGCTGCATGAAGGTCGACACCGAGCCCAGGCCTCCGCCGATGACGATCCCGATGAGGAGCATCACGTGGAGGTTCCCGTGCTTGCCGGACAGCAGCCAGCCGTACAGGGCCACGGCCAGGCCGACCATGAGGCCGATCTGGAGGACGAACTGCGGCAGGCCGGTGAGCGCGACGATGCCGGCAGCGCCGAGGAAGTAGACGGCGGCGGTCTGGACCGCGACGTAGAGGGACTCGAAGCCCATGATCGAGGGCGTGATGATGCGGTTGTTCGTCACCGTCTGGAAGCTCACGGTCGCGATCGCCTGGCAGAAGGCGACGATCGCCATGACCAGGACGTTCTTCAGCCGCAGCTGGGCGATGCGCCAGAAGCCGTCGGAGCCGGCGGGCATGGGGTTGTCCCACACGACCAGCCCGGCCGCCAGCGCGAGCGCGAGGACGGCGAGGGTGACGACGACGGCCACGTAGCGCCGTCGGGAGCGGGTCGTGGGCAGCGACCCGGAGGCACGCCGGCGCGGGGCGACGGCGGGTAACGGCGGCGTGGTGCGCGTCGGCCGGGGCGTGGTCCGCGTCGTCGCGGGCAGGAGGCTAACCACGACGACGCTGCCGGAGGATGAGGAGGACGAAGACGGCGGCGCCCAGGACGCCGAGGATGAGGGACACGGGGACCTCGAAGGGCATGATGATCGTCCGGCTGACGAGGTCGCAGGCGGCGACGATGCCGATGCCGAGGAGGCAGACCCACGGCAGGTTGCTGCGCAGGTCGTCACCGCGGACGAGCGAGACGATGTTGGGGACGATGAGGCCGAGGAACGGCAGGTTGCCGACGACGACGGTCACCACGCCCGTGGCGACGGCGATGAGGCCGGTGCCGAGCAGGATGACCCTGTTGTAGTCGAGGCCGACGTTGGTGGCGATCTCCTTGCCCAGGCCCGCGACGGTGAAGCGGTCCGCGGCGATGAACACGATAACGACGACCACCGCGACGATCCACAGCGGCTCGTACTGGCCGCGCAGGACGGAGGTGAAGCTGCCCGCGAACCACACGCCGAGGTTCTGGAGCATGTCGGTCTGCAGCGCGATGAAGGTCGACACCGAGCCGACGACGGCGCCGAGCATCATCCCGACGATCGGCACGATGAGCGAGGAGCGCAGCGAGACGCGGCTGAGGAAGAGGAAGAAGAGCATCGTGCCGATGAAGGAGGCGACGATGGCCCCGCCCATGCGGGCGGCGATGCTCGCGCCCGGGACGAGGATGGTGACCGCGAGCAGACCCAGGCCCGCCCACTCGGTGGTGCCCGTCGTCGTCGGCTCGACGAAGCGGTTCTGGGTGAGGAGCTGCATGACCAGGCCCGACATCGCCATCGCGGCACCGGCGAGGACGAGGGCGATGGTCCGCGGGACACGCGTGATGGCGAACATCTGCGCGCCGTCCGCGGCCCCGACGACGTCGTAGACGCCGGTGAACAGGGAGACGACGAGGAGCGCGCCGACGACGGCGACGCCGACGAGGAGCCGCCAGTCGAGCAGGCGGCCCTCGGGCCGGGTGCGGGCCCCGGCGGCAGTGGTCGTCATCGTCATCCTCGTCGTGGGGTGGTGGGACCGGCTCGCGCCGGCCCCACCGGGGGGTCTCAGCGACCGGCCTCGAAGGCGTCGGCCAGGGTGTTGAAGAACTCGGTGTACGTCTGGATGCCCTCGTTGGTGTAGGTGTCCGCGGGCATGTAGACGAGCTGGTCCTCCTTGACCGCGGTGACACCGGTCAGCGCCTCGGAGGCCTCGAGGACCTCGGCGGCCGGCGCGTACTCCGGGTCGTCCGCGGCGACGGCCGCGTCACGGTCCATGACGAGGATCCAGTCGGGGTCGGAGTCGGCGATGGCCTCGACGGAGATGTCGTCACCCTGGTGGTCCTCGCTGGCCTCGGGGACCTCGAGGGCCGGGGTGAGGCCGAGGACGTCGAAGACCGGGCCCAGGGTGCGGCCGGTACCCGGGGCGGAGTAGCCGATCTCCCCGCCGGAGGTGATGACGGCCATGACGGTGTCGGCGGGGTCGTAGGCGGTGCGGGCGCGCTCGATCGCGGCGTCGAGGTCGGCGTTCAGCGCCTCGGCCTCGGCCTGCTTGCCGAAGATCTCCCCCAGCACGGTGGTCTGGCGCTTGAGCTCGTCGGTGAAGGGCTCCCCCTCGCGCGGGTCCAGCTCCAGGACGACGGCCTCGGGGGCGAGGGAGACGAAGTCGTCGTGGTAGTCCGCGAAGCGCTGGCCGTTGATGATGAGGTCCGGCTCGGCGGCGACGACGGCCTCGAGGTTCGGCTCGCGGTGGTTGCCGAGGTCGATGATCGACTCGTCCTGCGCGTAGGGGATCGAGTCGGGCATGAGGGCCACCGCGGCGGCGCTCAGCTCGACGTCCCACGCGGCGAGGGTCTCGAAGGTCCGGTTGTCGGTCGCGACCACCGACTGCGGCGGTGTGGCGATCGTCTGCGTGCCGTTGTTGTCCTCGACCTCGACCGTCGCCGTGCTCGCATCGTCGGCGGCGTCGGCCTCGGTGGCGCCGTCGGCCTGGCCGCAGGCGGCCAGCGCCAGGGCCGCGACGACGGCCGCGCCGGCGAGGCGCGCCGGGCGACGAACGGGGGAAGCGATGCTCATGGGTGTCCTTCACTCGTGGGCTGTGGCGGCCGGTGGCGCCGGACCGGCCAAGGCCAATCTAACGGTTAGGTGAGCCTTACCTACAAGCCCTGCGACCTATTTCGCACCGGGGTCGTTGCGTAATTCGTCCTAAGGGAGGAGAGAAGTCCGCGCAGGGACGCCGTTCGAGCGCACGCACGGACGTTTCCGAATTCGCCGTAGTGTGAGGTACCTCACCGCCCAGCCCTGCTGCCCACCCCTCGCGCCCAGCGCTGAGTTGTTCCTGGGAACCCACGCGCGCCGACCTCCGCCCGGGCGGCCCTGACCGCGGGTGTCGGAGGGACGTGGGAGCGTAGGGACCGGGAGGCGACATGGACACAGTGACGACCGAGGCCCGGGCGCAGGCCGCGCTCCAGGCCCTCGTGGGACGGCCCGACGCCCGACTGCGGGCGGACCAGTGGCGGGCGATCGAGGCGCTCGTCGTGGACCGCCGGCGCGCCCTCGTGGTCCAGCGCACCGGCTGGGGCAAGTCGGCCGTGTACTTCGTCGCCACCGCGCTGCTCCGCGCGGGCGTCGAGGGCCGTCCCCCGGCCGGTGCCACGGTCATCGTCTCCCCGCTGCTCGCCCTCATGCGCGACCAGATCGCCGCGGCCGCCCGCGCTGGGATTCGCGCCGTCACCGTCAACTCCGCCAACGTCACCGAGTGGGAGTCGGTGCACGCCGCCATCGCCGCGGGAGAGGTGGACGTCGTCCTGTGCTCCCCGGAGCGGCTCAACAACCCCGGCTTCCGCAGCGAGGTGCTGCCGCAGCTCGCGGCCACCGCGGGTCTCGTCGTCGTCGACGAGGCCCACTGCATCTCCGACTGGGGCCACGACTTCCGCCCCGACTACCGTCGCATCCGCACGCTGCTGGAGGACCTCCCGGCCGGCGTGCCGGTGCTCGCCACCACCGCCACCGCCAACGATCGCGTCAGCGCCGACGTCGCCGAGCAGCTCGGCACCGGTGACGACGACGACGTCCTCGTGCTGCGTGGTTCCCTGGACCGCGAGTCGCTGCGCCTGGGCGTGCTCAGCCTGCCGGACCAGGCGCAGCGGGTGGCGTGGCTCGCCGAGCGCATGGCCGCGTGGCAGGGCTCGGGCATCGTCTACACGCTCACCGTCGCGCAGGCCGAGCAGGTCGCCGAGCAGCTGCGGGGCGCCGGCCTGGAGGTCGAGTCCTACACCGGGCGCACGGAGCCCGCGCGCCGCGAGCAGCTCGAGGAGGACCTGCGCGCCAACCGGCTCCGGGCGCTCGTCGCCACCTCCGCCCTCGGCATGGGCTTCGACAAGCCCGACCTCGCTTTCGTCGTCCACCTCGGTGCCCCCTCCTCCCCCATCGCCTACTACCAGCAGGTGGGCCGTGCGGGGCGCGGCGTCGACCGTGCCGACGTCGTGCTCCTGCCCGGCCCGGAGGACCGTGACATCTGGGCCTACTTCGGCTCCCTCGCCTTCCCGCCGGAGCACGCGGTGCGCGAGGTGCTCGCCGCCCTCGGTGACGAGCCGCTGTCCACCGTCCGTCTCGAGCCGCTCGTCGACCTGCGCCGCACCCGCCTGGAGACGATGCTCAAGGTCCTCGACGTCGATGGCGCGGTCGATCGCGTCGCGGGTGGCTGGCGGACCACCGGGGCGCCCTGGGAGTACGACGCCGAGCGCTACGCCCGCGTCGAGGCCGCCCGCGAGCGCGAGCAGCAGGCCATGGTCGCCTATGTCGGCCTCGGGGCCGGGCAGTGCCGGATGGCCTTCCTGCGCGCCCAGCTGTCCGACCCCGAGCTGGAGGAGGGCTGGCGCTGCGGGCGCTGCGACGTGTGCGGCGGCCTGGACCTGGACGCCACGGTGGACGAGGCCCGGCTCGAGCAGGCGCGTGCCGTCCTCGACCGGCCAGGCGCGGACGTCGCGCCCCGCAAGCAGTGGCCTACCGGGATGTCGGCCGTCGGCGTGCCCCTCCAGGGCCGGATCCCTGCTGAGGAGCAGGCGGCCCCGGGGCGCGCGGTCGCGCGGCTCGACGGCCTGGGCTGGTCCGCCGCACTGCGCGAGATGCTCGAGCCGTCCCCGGACCGGCCCGCCGGCCGCGAGGCGCGTGGCGGCCACGACGGCGAGCTGCCCACAGGCCTGCGCGGCGCCGTCGAGCGGGTGCTCACCGACCAGCTCGCCGCGATCCGCGAGCGCGGTGGGCAGGTGGAGGGCGTCGTCGTCATCTCCTCGACCACCCGGCCGCAGCTTCTCGACCATCTCGCTCGAGGGGTCGCGCACCTGGCCCAGGTGCCGCTCGTGGGGGCCGTGGCCCCGGACCCGGCACGCCCGCCGGGCCGGCACGACGTCAACTCCGCCACCCGGCTGGCCGGTGTCCACCAGCGGCTGCGGCTCGACCTGCCGGAGGCGGCCCTCACGGGGCTGCCCGGCCGCTCGGTCCTCCTCGTCGACGACCTCACCGACTCCGGCTGGACCCTCACCGTGGCGGCCCGGCTGCTGCGGCAGGCGGGGGCCGCGGCCGTGCACCCCTTCGTCCTCGCCCAGCGCTGACCGGCGCCCCGCCGTACGATCGGGCGCAGCCGACCGGAGGAACCATGCCCTCGTTCACCGTTGACCTCAAGGACGCCGTCGACCCTCTCGTGCTGGCCGTGGACGTCGGCTCGACCGCGAGCCGTGGCGGGCTCTACGACGGTCGGGGCCTGCCCGTGGACCGGATGAAGCACAAGGTCCCGCACGCCTTCACCACGGCCACCGACGGCACCTCCGTCATCGACCCCCTCCAGGTGGTCGACGAGGTCGCGGCGATCATCGACGCCCTCGCGCGCCCCGAGCTGGCCGGCCGCATCGCCGGCGTCGCGCTGGACACCTTCGCCTCCTCCCTCGTGGGCGTCGACGCCGCGGGCGAGCCGCTCACCCCCTGCTACACCTACGCCGACTCCCGCTGCGCACCGCAGGTGAACACGCTGCGTGCCGAGCTCGACGAGGCACAGGTCCAGCAGCGCACGGGCACGCGCCTGCACTCGAGCTACCTGCCCGCCCGGCTGCGCTGGCTCCACGAGACTCACCCCGGCGTCGTCGCGCGCGTGAGGCGATGGATGTCCCTGGGTGAGCTCGTCGTGCTGCGCCTCACCGGGACCACCGCCGTGGGGACGTCGACGGCGGCGTGGACGGGCCTGCTGGACCGACTCACCGGCACCTGGGACGAGGGCATGCTCGCCGTCGCGGGCATCACCCCGGACACCCTCTCCCCCGTCCACCACCCCGACCAGCCGCTCACCGGGCTCACCACCCGCTGGCCCGCGCTCGCGGGAGCGGCGTGGTTCCCTGTCGTCACCGACGGCCTGGCCGCGAACATCGGCACGGGTGCGACCGATGCCCGGACAGTCGTCGCGTCCTTCGCCACGAGCGGTGCCGTGCGGGTCCGCGTCCCGGCCGAGGTGCCCGAGCTGCCCTCGGGGCTGTGGGCCTACCGGGTGGACGCCGAGCACGCGCTGCTCGGCGGTGCGCTCAACGACGTCGGGCGTGCCGTGAGCTGGCTGGAGGCCACGCTCAAGCTGGACGGCGTCGACCTCGACGGCGTGCTCGCCGCCGACCCCGACCCGACGACGCCACTGGCGCTGCCCTTCCTCACCGGCGAGCGCAGCACCGGATGGGCGGCCGACGCACGCGCCGTCGTCGCCGGCCTGTCAGCCGCGAGCACGCCCGCGGCGATCGCCCGCGGCCTGCTCGAGGGCGTGGCCCTCAGCTACGGCCGGGTCGTCACCGAGCTCACCAGGGTCGCCCCGAGGCCCGAGCAGATCCTCG
This sequence comes from Georgenia satyanarayanai, assembly GCF_023715365.1. Classification (GTDB taxonomy): domain Bacteria; phylum Actinomycetota; class Actinomycetes; order Actinomycetales; family Actinomycetaceae; genus Oceanitalea; species Oceanitalea satyanarayanai_B. Next base: position 85,432 of record NZ_JAMBNZ010000010.1, on the reverse strand, counting down.
CCAGCGGCCGGATGAGCCAGTCGCTGCCGCACCTGCTCCAGCTCCTCGCCGACGTCACCGGGGTGCCGGTGACGCCGGTGACGATCAAGCGCTCCACCCTTCACGGGACGGCGCTGCTCGCGCTGGAGTCCCTGGCGCCGCAGGTGGAGCGGGCGGCGCCCACCACGGCGGCCACCGTCGAGCCGGTGGCCGGGCGCGCCGACTACTACGCCGAGCGCGCCGAGCGCTTCGCCGCGCTCTACTCCGCCGTGGTGGGCTGACCGCTCACAGGTGGTAGGTGATGTCCGCAGCGCCGCGGAGCTGCTCGAGGAGTGTCTGGACGGCCGCGCTCTCGTGCTCCTGCTGGAGCTGCGCCTCGATCTGGGGGCGCACCTCCTCGAACGGGGGCAGCTCGCCCTCGGCCCCGCCCTGCTCGGCGGCGGAGTCGTAGAGCTCGCGCGCGTCTTCCTCCGAGGGGCTGAACTCCCCGGCCTCGTCGGCGAAGAGCTGCTCGAGAGCCGTCTGCTCCTCGATCTGTGCGACGGCCTCCTCGCGGCCCAGCCCCTGCTCCTCGAGGGCGGTGAAGAGCTCGTCGGCCGAGCCCAGCCCGCTGGAGGCGGCGATCTCCTCGGTGGCGGCGTCGATCTCCTCCTGCGTGGGAGAGATGTCGCGGGCCTCGGCCTCGGCGAGGAGCAGCTCGGTGTCCACCAGGCCCTCGGCGGTCGTCTGCTTGAGGGCCTCCTGGTCGACCTCCTCGCCCGTCATCTGCGACTGCATGAACGCCTGCTGGAGCTGGCCCTCGTACACCTGGGTGAACTCCTCCAGGGTGACCTCGGTGCCGTTGACCTCGGCGACGACGTCCGGCAGGCCCTCAAGGTCGGCCGCGGGGGGCGTGGGAGCCTGTGGTGCTGCGCTCTCCTCGGCGGCAGTCGTGCTCGTCCCCGCGGTGGGTTCGGCGTCGTCGTCGCCCGATCCGCAGGCCGTCAGGGCCAGCAGGAGGGCAGCGGTCGCCACGGCAACCTTGGTTCGCATGGGGATTCCTCTCGAAGACGAGGGTCCAGCGTGCGCGCCGCACCGCCCACCACGCAAGTCCCCGCTGCCCCGCGGCCCTTCGCGCCGGCAGTCCGCCCAGCGCCGCCGGGCGACCTGCGGCTGACGGCGGGGGCTGTGCGCCCTCGGCGAACGAGTCAGGCGAGCCGGAGGTCGACGGCGTCGGCGTGGGCCGGCAGGTCCTCGGAGACGGCGAGCGCGCGCAGCGGCCCGGCGACCTTCCGCAGCGCGGCGGCGTCGTACTCGATGACCTGCACCGGCTTGAGGAAGGCCATGACGCTCAGGCCGGAGGCGAAGCGGGCCGTGCCGCCGGTGGGCAGCACGTGGTTGGAGCCCGCGAGGTAGTCCCCGAGCGGCACCGGGCTGTAGGGCCCGACGAAGATCGCCCCTGCGTTGCGGATGCGCTCGGCGACCGCAGCGGCGTCCGCGGTCTGGATCTCGAGGTGCTCCGCGCCGTAGGCGTCGCACACGGCGATCCCCTGCTCGAGGTCGGTGACGAGCACCGTGCCGGACTGCGGGCCGGACAGGGCGGTGCGGACACGCTCGGCGTGCGTGGTCGCGGCGGCCTGGCGCTCGATCTCGGCGTCGACGGCGTCGGCCAAGTCGGGGCTGTCGGTGACGAGGACGGAGGCGGCGGCGGGGTCGTGCTCGGCCTGGGAGATGAGGTCGGCGGCCACGTAGCGGGGGTCGGCCCCGGCGTCGGCGAGGACGGCAATCTCCGTCGTGCCGGCCTCCGCGTCGATCCCCACCCGGCCCATGACGGCCCGCTTGGCGGCGGCGACGAAGATGTTGCCGGGCCCGGTGACGACGTCGACGGGCGCGCACAGCTGTGCGCCGTCGGGGGTGCCCTCCTCGCCCGCGGCCCCGTGGGCGAGCATGCCCACGGCCTGGGCACCGCCGACGGCGTAGACCTCCTCGACCCCGAGCAGCGCGCAGGCGGCGAGGATCGTCGGGTGGGGCAGGCCGCCAAAGGCCTGCTGGGGCGGGCTGGCGACGGCGAGCGAGCGCACGCCGGCCACCTGCGCGGCGACGACGTTCATGACGACGCTCGAGGGGTAGACCGCGAGGCCACCGGGCACGTAGAGCCCCACCCGGCTCACCGGCACCCAGCGCTGGCGGACGTGGCCGCCGGGCAGGATCTCGGTGTCCCGCTCGGTAGGCAGCTGCGCGGTGTGGCCGGCGCGGTTGTGCGCGATCGACAGCTCCAGGGCCTCGCGCACCTGCGGGTCGAGACCCTCGAGCGCCTCGGCCAGGGCCTGGGCCGGGACCCGCAGGTGCTCGGGCCGCACGCCGTCGAAACGCTCGGCGAGGTCACGCAGGGCGGCGCCGCCGCGGGCGCGGACGTCCTCGATGATGGGGAGCACCTGCGCCATCGCGGCCTCGACGTCGAGCGTGGCGCGCGGGAGCACGTCGACGAGGGCGGCTGGGGCCAGGTCGCTGGCGCGGAGGTCGATTCGCCTGAGCATGGACCGATCGTATGCCGCGCGGCAGGGCGCGGCGGGGGCCGTCCAGCCCACGACAGGGCATGATCGGTGCCATGGAAGCGCAGCACGTCGTGCCCGTCGAGGGGGAGATCCGGCTCGGCCAGTTCCTCAAGCTCGCCTCGCTCGCCGAGTCCGGCGCCCATGCCCGCGAGCTCATCGCCGACGGCGAGGTGAGCGTCGACGGCGTCGTGGAGACCCGCCGCGGCCGCCAGCTCGCCTCCGGCGCACGCGTCGAGGTGAGCACACCCGGCGGGGTGCTCGTCGCCGTCGTCGGCTGACCACTACAGACCCACCGTCCCGAATCTGTGCGGGTCCGCACCCCGTCCCGCGCCCGCCACTCGTTAGCGTGGCCGGTGTTCCCCACGAGAGGTATGCCATGACCACGACCACCCCCGCCGCCGTCCTTGCCGATTCCCTGCCCGCCGGCCTCGTCCGTGACGCCTCCCTCGTCGCCGCCGGCGCCGCCGTCACCGGCGTGCTGTCCCAGGTGGTCGTGCCGCTGCCCTTCACCCCCGTGCCGCTGTCGCTCGGGACCTTCGCCGTCCTGCTCGTGGGGGCGTCGCTCGGGCCGGTGCGCGGGACGCTGAGCATGGTGCTCTACCTCGTCGCCGGGGCGGCCGGCGTGCCGTGGTTCGCCGAGCAGTCGGCGGGGTGGCACACCGCGTCCTTCGGCTACGTCATCGGTTACGTCCTGGCTGCCGGCATCGTCGGGGCGCTCGCCCGCCGCCGCGCGGACCGCAGCCCGCTGTCGATGGCCGGCGCCGCCGTGCTGGCGACCCTCGCCGTCTACGCCGGTGGCGTGCCCTGGCTCATGGTGAGCCTCGGCGTCGGCCTCGGGGAGGCGCTCGTCCTGGGCGTGCTGCCCTTCCTCCTCGGTGACGTCCTCAAGGCCGCGGCCGCCGCCGGGCTGCTGCCGGCCGCCTGGCGTCTCCTGCGCCGCAGGGGCTGACCGGGCTGCAGGTGAGCGGGCGGCGCCCCGGGTCGCCTCGCCCGAGCTCGTCCACGGCGTCCGGCTCACGGGGTTGCGCGTGGCGGCCTCTCACGCCGACGGCTCAGCCCCGAGGCGGGACTGCTAGACGAGGCAGCCGGGTCCCAGGAGGGTCTTGAGGTCACCGAACAGCGCCGTGGAGGGCGCGACGCGGAAGGAGTCCTCCAGGCGCATCGTCGTCGACCGGCCGGGGCTGGTGAGCCGCAGCCGCACCTCCGAGCTGCCCGGGTGGTCGGTGAGGATGCCCTTGAGCCGCTCGACGAGCGGCGCCGTGCACCGGTTGGCGGCGAGCGTGAGCTGGACCGGCCCGTCGGTGGCCTGGGAGACGTCCGGCAGGGTCATCTCCGCGGCGTAGATCGTCGGGATGTCGTCGCGGCGGTTGAGACGGCCGCGCACCGTGATGATCGAGTCGTCGGCGAGCATCGTCGAGACCGTCGAGTAGGTCTGCGGGAAGAACAGCACCTCGATCGAGCCCTCGAGGTCCTCGACGGTGGCGATCGCCCACGGGTTGCCGTTCTTCGTCATCTTCCGTTGCAGGGAGGTGACGAGGCCGGCGACGGTGACGTTGGAGCCGTCGGGGCGGGTCTCGTCGGTGAGGAGCGTGGCGATCGAGACGTCCGCGGCGCGCTGGAGCACGTGCTCGAGCCCGAACAGCGGGTGGTCCGAGACGTACAGGCCGAGCATCTGGCGCTCGAAGGCGAGCTTCTCCGGCTTGTCCCACTCGGGCAGGTCGGGGATGTCGATGGTGAAGCCGGCACCGCCCGCCCCGCCCTCGCCGCCGAGGCCCGCGAAGAGGTCGAACTGGCCGACCGCCTCGTTGCGCTTGACGTCGATGACCATGTCGATGGCCTCCTCGTGGCGGGCGAGGAGGGCGCGGCGGGTGTGGCCCAGGGAGTCGAAGGCCCCGGCCTTGATGAGCGACTCGATGGTGCGCTTGTTGCACACGACCGCGGGCACCTTGTCGAGGAAGTCCTGGAAGGAGGTGTACTCCCCCTTCTCCTCCCGGGTGGAGATGATCGCCTCGACGACGTTGCCCCCGACGTTGCGCACCGCGGCGAGGCCGAAGCGGATCTCCTCCCCGACAGCCGCGAAGGAGCCCACCGAGGTGTTGACGTCCGGCGACAGCACGCTGATGCCCATGTGGCGGGCCTCGCCGAGGTACAGCCCCAGGCGGTCCTTGTTCACCTGGGTGGAGGTGAGCAGGGCGGCCATGAACTCCGTGGGGAAGTTCGCCTTCAGGTACGCGGTCCAGTAGGAGATGATCCCGTACGCCGCTGAGTGCGCCTTGTTGAAGGCGTAGTCGGAGAAGGGCAGGAGGATGTCCCACAGCGTCTTGACCGCGGCCGGGGAGTAGCCGCGCTCGAGCATGCCGGCCTCGAAGCTGGCGAACTGCTTGTCCAGCTCGGCCTTCTTCTTCTTGCCCATGGCGCGGCGCAGCAGGTCGGCCTGGCCGAGCGTGTACCCGGCGACCTTCTGCGCGATCGCCATCACCTGCTCCTGGTAGACGATCAGGCCGTAGGTGGTGCCGAGGATCTCGGCGAGCGGCTCCTCGAGCTCGGGGTGGATCGGCTCGATCTCCTGCTGGCCGGTCTTGCGCAGCGCGTAGTTCGTGTGGGAGTTCGCGCCCATCGGGCCGGGCCGGTACAGCGCGCCGACGGCGGAGATGTCCTCGAAGTTGTCCGGGCGCATGAGACGCAGCAGGGTGCGCATGCCGGCGCCGTCGAGCTGGAACACCCCGAGCGTGTCCCCGCGCCCGAGCATGGCGTAGGTGAGGGGGTCGTCCAGCGGGAGGCGCTCGAGGTCGGGCACCTCCTTGCCGTTGCGCTCGATGTTCTCCAGGGCGTCATCGATGACGGTGAGGTTGCGCAGCCCGAGGAAGTCCATCTTGAGCAGCCCGAGGTTCTCGCACTGCGGGTAGTCGAACTGCGTGATGATCGCGCCGTCCTGCGGGCGCAGCATGACCGGGATGATGTCCTGGAGCGGCTCGCTGGACATGATGACGGCGCAGGCGTGCACACCCCACTGCCGCTTGATGCCCTCCAGGCCCTGGGCGGTCTCCACGACGGACTGGGCGTCGGGGTCCGCGGCGTGGAGCTGGCGGAACTCCTCAGCCTCCGCGTAGCGCTTGTCGCGCGGGTCGAAGATGCCGGCGAGGGTGATGTCCTTGCCCATGACCGACGGCGGCATCGCCTTGGTGAGCTTCTCCCCCATCTGGAACGGGAAGTCGAGCACGCGCGAGGCGTCCTTGAGGGCCTGCTTGGCCTTGATGGTGCCGTAGGTGACGACCTGCGCCACGCGGTCGTCGCCGTACTTGTCGGTGACGTAGCGGATGACCTCACCGCGCCGGCGCTCGTCGAAGTCGACGTCGAAGTCGGGCATCGAGACGCGGTCGGGGTTGAGGAAGCGCTCGAAGATGAGGCCGTGGACGAGGGGGTCGAGGTCGGTGATGCGCAGCGCGTAGGCGACCATCGAGCCGGCGCCGGACCCACGGCCCGGCCCCACGCGGATGCCCTGGGACTTGGCCCAGTTGATGAAGTCGGCGACGACGAGGAAGTAGCCGGGGAAGCCCATCTGGGTGATGACCTCGACCTCGTACCGCGCCTGCTTCTCGACATGGTCCGGCACGCCGTCGGGGTAGCGGTACGTCAGCCCCTTCTCGACCTCCTTGACGAACCACGAGTGCTCGTCCTCCCCCGCGGGCACGGGGAAGCGCGGCATGTAGTTCGCGCCGTCGGCGGCGGTGCGGAAGGTGACGTCGCACTGCTCGGCGACGAGCAGGGTGTTGTCGCAGGCCTCGGGCAGGTCGCGGAAGACCTCGCGCATCTCGGCGGCCGGGCGCAGGTAGTAGGTGTCCCCGGTGAAGGCGAAACGGCTGCCGCCCTGGTCGTAGCTCGGCTCGGTGAGCTTGCTGCCCGACTGCAGGGCGAGCATGACCTCGTGGGTGCGTGCGTCGTCCGGGCGCGTGTAGTGGGAGTCGTTGGTGGCCAGGAGCGGCGCGCCGATGTCCTTGGCCAGGCGCAGGAGGTCGCCCGTGACGCGGCGCTCGATGTCCAGGCCGTGGTCCATGAGCTCGACGTAGTAGTTCTCGCGGCCGAAGATGTCCTGCAGCTCGCGGGCGGCGCGCAGCGCCTCGTCGTACTGGCCGAGGCGGATGCGGGTCTGCACCTCGCCCGACGGGCAGCCGGTGGTGGCGATGAGGCCCTCGGCGTGGGTCTCGATGAGCTCGCGGTCCATCCGCGGCCACTTGCCCATCTGGCCCTCGATGGAGGCGCGCGAGCCGAGCCGGAAGAGGTTGTTCATCCCCCGGTTGTTCTTCGCCAGCAGGGTCATGTGCGTGTAGGAGCCACGGGCGGAGACGTCGTCCTTGGCCTGGTGCTCCTCGCCCCAGCGCACCCGGGACTTGTCGAAGCGCGAGGTGCCGGGCGTCACGTAGGCCTCGAGCCCGATGATGGGCTTGACGCCGTGCTTCTGGGCGCTGGACCAGAAGTCGAAGGCCCCGAAGAGGTAACCGTGGTCGGTGATCGCCAGGGCGGGCTGGCCCATCCGGGCGGCCTCGCCCAGCAGCTCGTCGACCTTGGAGGCACCGTCGAGCATCGAGTACTCGGTGTGCACGTGGAGGTGGGTGAAGTTGTCAGATCCTCCAGCAGCCATGCTCGCCAGTCTAGGTCGCGGGACCGACACGGCCGGCCACCTCGGGGCGAGACCCAGGTCGCGCGGCGTGTCGCTTCGCGCCCATGCTGATACCGGCGTGAGGCAGCCGCGACGACGCCCGCAGCGGCCGCGCGGGACGTCTCCGCTGCCCCGCCGGTTCGGGTCAGGACTCGACCAGATCCGGCTCCCAGCGCGCGGCCCGCGCCAGCGACGACAGCGCAGCGGTGGCGGGCGTGGCGCGCACCATGAGGTCGCGCAGCGCCACGAGCGGCGCGGGGCGCAGCTCGTGCCCGAACCGGCCGCTCCAGCGGGAGGCGCGCGCCACCGCCTGTGACCGCGGCCGCCGGGTGCGGTCGTAGACGCGGAGCGCGGTGGGGACATCGTCCTCGTACCGGGCCAGCGCCCGCCCGAGCACGACGGCGTCCTCCAGTGCCTGCGCCGCGCCCTGCCCGAGGTTCGGTGTCATGGCGTGGGCGGCGTCCCCGAGGAGAGCGGCAGCGCCGGTGACGTAGCTGGGCAGTGGCACCGCGAGGTGATGCAGGCCGTGGCGCAGCACACCGCCCGGCTCGGTGGCGGCGAGCAGCTCGGGGATCGGGGCGTGCCAGCCTGCGAAGCGCCTGCGCAGATGGCCGACCTCGTCCGCGAACCGGTGCCCGACGGGGGCGCCGGCGACGGCCGCGAACCAGTAGACCCGCCCGTCCACCAGGGGCACCGTGCCGAACTCCGTGCCCGGTCCCCAGCTGACGGCACCGACGAGGTCGAGCGGCCACCGGTCTGCGGTCACCGCGCGCCAGGCCGTCACGCCCGTGGAGGCGGGAACCGGGTGGTCGGGCCAGAGCGCGCGACGCACGGCGGACCTGATGCCGTCGGCACCGACGACGAGGTCCGCCGTGATCGTGTGCTGCTCGCCGTCACGGACGAAGGTGACCGACGCGGGCGGTCCGCGCGTGAGGCCGAGAACCTCGGCGCCTGTGAGGAGCGTGCCGACGGGCAGCGCCTCGCGGAGCACCCGGTGCAGCTGCTCACGGTGGATCCCGATGACCGAGGTGCCGAGCTCCCGTTCCAGGGCGGCGCTGTCGACCCGCGCGAGCCAACGTCCTGAGCGGTCCCGGATCCCGCCGCCGCCCTGGGGCGCGGCGGAGGCGCGGACAGCGTCGGCGAGGCCGAGCTCGCGCAGCGCCCGTTGTCCGTTCGCCATGATGGTGAGACCGGCGCCGATCTCCCCGCCCTCGGCGGAGCGCTCCAGCACGGTGACGTCCCAGCCCGCCTGACTCAGCGCTGTCGCTGCGGCGAGCCCACCGATACCGCCGCCGACGACGACCCCGGTGCGTCCACGATCGACCACGACGACTCCTCTCGGCGTGCAGCGCCCGGCAGGGCTCGCCACCGGTTAGACGTCAATCATGCCGCAGCCCGGGAGGCGTCGGACGGGCCTCCCCGTCGTCGTGGCCGACGACGCCGACGGCCCCCGGCCGGCGCCGGGACAGGCGCTCAGCGGGAGACGCTCCTGGCCATGTCCTGGTGCCAGATGTCGGCGTCGAGGTACCGCTCGCCGGACACGACGGCGAAGCCCAGCCGCTCGTAGAAGCCCATCGCCGACTCCTGGGCACTGAGGACGACCTCGACGGCGGGCGGCTCGCCCGCGGCGTGCCGCTCGAGGGCGAGGTCGCCCAGTGCGGCGACGAGTCGCGCGCCCACCCCGCGGCCGCGTGCGGCGGCGTGCACGGCCAGGCGTCCGAGGTGGACGTGGCCCGGGGCGTCGAGGAGCAGCCGCCCGGTGCCGAGCACCTCGCCGGTGGTCTCGTCCACGGCGAGCACGTGGGTGGTCGTGGGGGCCTCGTCGAGCTCGTCGACCTCGATGTCCGCCGGCACCCCTTGCTCGTCGACGAAGACGGCGAAGCGCACCGCCCACGCGGCCTCGAGCTCGGCGCGGGTGGTGACGGTGCGGACCTGGACGCTCACCGGCGTCCCTCGCGCACCATCTCCAACGCCGCCGCGAGGTCCTGCGGGTACTCGCTCGTGACAACGAGTGGTCGGCCGTCGCGCGGGTGGGCGAAGCCGAGGCGCACGGCGTGCAACCACTGCCGCGTCAGTCCCAGCCGCTGGGCGAGCACAGGGTCGGCACCGTAGGTCGTGTCCCCGAGGCAGGGGTGGCGGACCGCGGAGGTGTGGACCCGGATCTGGTGGGTACGTCCGGTCTCGAGGTGGATCTCGAGCAGGGACGCCCCGGACATCGCCTCGAGCGTCTCGTAGTGCGTGACGGCCGGCTTGCCGTCGGCGACGACGGCGAAGCGGTAGTCGTGCCGCGGGTCGCGCCCCACGGGCGCGTCGATCGTCCCGGCGAAGGGGTCCATGTGGCCCTGGACGAGGGCGTGGTAGACCTTCTCGACCGTGCGTTCCTTGAAGGCGCGCTTGAGGACGGTGTAGGCGAGCTCGGACTTGGCCACCACCATGAGGCCGGACGTGCCGACGTCGAGCCGGTGGACGATGCCCTGCCGCTCGGCCGCCCCGGACGTCGAGACGCGGTACCCGGCGGCGTGGAGGCTGCCGACGACGGTCGGCCCCTGCCAGCCCGGACTGCCGTGTGCGGCCACCCCGACGGGCTTGTCCACGACGACGACGTCGTCGTCCTCGTAGGCGATCCTCAGGCCGGCCACCGGCTCGGGCGGCGGCGCCGACGGCGCGTCGGGCAGAGTGACCTCGAGCCACCCGCCCGCCACGAGCCGGTCGGACTTGGCCAGGGTGCGGCCGTCGAGCACGACCCCGCCCTCGGTGGCCAGCTCGGCGGCGCGGGTACGGGACAGGCCCAGGAGCCGTGCCAGGGCGGCGTCGACCCGCTCGCCGGCGAGGCCGTCGGGAACGGGCAGGGAGCGCGTCTCAGGCATCGTCGTCGGAGGTGGCGAGGCGGATCTCCCGGCGACTGCGCGGGCGGCGCCGGGAGGTGGAGTCAGAACCCTCCCCGGACGTCGCCTCCCCGCCGGCCGGCCGTGTGTCCTCGGCAGGCCGCACCGCGGACCACGTGGGCGTCAGCGGCGCAGGAGCCGGTACCTCACCACGCGTCGCGGGGAAGGTGGGCGCGGAGCCCGCCCCGCTCACCCAGGTGGCGACGTCCACGCCGTCGTCGTCGGTGGCGCGCGGCACCTCCGGGGAGAAGTCGGTCTCCTCGACAAGCGGCTCCTCGCTCACCGGCTCGGCGTCGTCGTCGGCGGGTGCGACATCGTCGTCCTCCCGGTGGGTGACGGCGCGGGTGCCGTCGACCTCGATGCCGAGAAGCGCGAGGAGCGCGATGAGGACGGCGGCGAGCACGATGGCGATGTCGGCGGCGTTGCCGACGAACCAGCCGTTGTAGTTGATGAAGTCGACGACGTGGCCGCGGGCGAAGCCGGGCTCGCGCAGCAGCCGGTCGTAGAGGTTGCCGAGAGCACCGCCGAGCAACATGCCCAGCGCCACCGCCCAGGCCGCGGAGCGCAGGCGCCGCGCGACCCGCAGGACGACGACGACGACGACGAGGGTGATGACGGTGAAGATCCACGTCATCCCGGTGGCGAAGGAGAAGGCCGCGCCCGGGTTGTAGATGAGCTGCCAGCCGAGGAGGTCACCGACGAGTGGGACGTGCACCCCCTGGGTCAGCCGGTCCTCGGCGAGGTACTTCGTCACCTGGTCGATGGCGGCGATGCCGAGGGCCAGGGCGACGAGGAGGATGACCATCCCGCGTCGGCCCCGCTGCTGCTGGGTCATGCGTTCCCTTCCTAGACGTGCGACGACGGCGGCGGCCCGGTGGGCCGCCGCCGTCGTGTCACGCTCAGCGACCGAACTGTGCCGAGCCGGAGTCACCACGCCCGGAGACGTTGCCACGACCCTCGACGTCGGAGAGGAGCGACTCGAGGTAGCTCTTCAGACGCGTGCGGTAGTCGCGCTCGAAGACGCGCAGCTCGTCGATCTTGCGCTCGAGGAGCGAACGCTCCTGCTCGAGCTGGGCGAGCGTGCGGTTGTGGGTGTCCTCGGCCTCGCGCACGATGCGCTCCGCCTCGGTGCGCGCCTCGTGGAGGATGCGCTCACCCTCCTGCTTGCCGTTGTTGACGTACTCGTCGTGCACGCGCTGCGCCAGGGCGAGCATGCCGGTGGCCGAGGTCGGCTCGTCGGCGTTCTCGGTGACGCTCTCGGCCGGCGCGGGTGCGGCGGCCGCGGCGGGCGGCGTGAAGGAGGGCTGCGGCTCGGGCTCGGGCTCCGGCTCCGGCTCGGGCTCGGGCTCCGGCTGCGGCTCCGGCGCCACGGCGACTGCCGTGGGCTGCTCGCCGCTGCTCAGCTCGGCAACGCGGCGCTCCGCCGCGGCGAGCTTCGCCTTGAGCTCCTCGTTCTCACCGCTGAGCGTGCTCAGCGTGTTGACGACCTCGTCCAGGAAGTCGTCGACCTCGTCCTGGTCGTAGCCCTCCCGGAACTTCGTCGGCTGAAACTTCTTGTTCAGCACGTCGTCTGCTGTGAGCAGCGCCATAGTCGTCACCTCAGTAAGTCAGTCGTTCGGTCGTGAGCGTCGCGCGTCCCACGGGTCCACGTTAGCGGAACGTTACTAGAGCCAGCACCTCACGGGGTTCACATGTGTCACGCGAGTGACAGGGAAGCGGCCACGCGCATCGAGATGCTCACTCCCATGAACAGGATGATGAAGCCTAGATCGAGCGCCACCGGCCCCAGTCGGAGCGGCGGGATGTAGCGGCGCAGCCAGTTCAACGGCGGGTCGGTCAGTGTGTACACGAGCTCGGCCAGCACGAGGAGGATGCCCCGTGGCCGCCAGTCGCGGGAGAACACCTGCACCCAGTCCAGGACCAGCCGCCCGATGAGGACGACCAGGTAGAGAAGGAGCAGGAAGTAGACGATCGAGAAGACGAGTTGCACGTCTCAGCTCTGGTTGAACAGGCGGCCAGGGCCGGTCTCGGGCTGGCCCGAGTCGGTGGCGACCTCCACGCTGGCCGGGGAGAGCAGGAACACGCGGTTGGTCACCCGCTCGATCGAGCCGTGCAGGCCGAAGACGAGGCCGGCGGAGAAGTCCACCATGCGCTTGGCCTCGGTCTCGCTCATGCCGGTGAGGTTCATGATGACGGGCGTGCCGTCGCGGAAGGCCTCGCCGATGACCCGCGCCTCGTTGTAGGTCGTGGGGTGCACCGTACTGATCCGGCGCAGGTCGTGCTCGACGGGCTCGGGGGCGGGCACCACGCGCATGGGCGTGACCTGGGCCCGCGGCTCCTCGCGCTCGGGGCGGGCCTCGGGGGCCGCCGGCTCCTCGTGGCGGGGGACGTCGAGCTCGTCGACGTAGTCCCCCTCGTCCTCGGACAGTCCAAGGTATGCCATCGTCTTGCGCAGTGCTCCGGCCATGACTGCTCCCGTCTCGAGTTCTGCGATCACACCTCGTGCCGCTCCTTGTCGTGACGCTAGACCAGGGCCGTGCCCACTCCGCGCACCGTGGTGCGGCGTGTCGTCGCCGGGTTTCGCGCGTTCTCAGGCGGGACGGACGACGCCGACGAAGCGGCCGGTGACGCCGTCGCGCCGGAAGGAGTAGAAGCGCTCGTCCTCGCGGGTGCACGCGTCGACGTGCTGCACGCGCCGGACGCCGGCGGCGGCGAGCTGGGCGAGCACGCCTGCGGGGATGTCGAGGGACGGGGTGCCCCACGCCGTCGTGGCCGACGCGGCAGGGACGACGGCGGCCACCACCTCGCGCAGCTCGGCCGGGACCTCGTAGCAGCGGCCGCAGATGCTGGGGCCGAGGGAGGCGTACAGCTCGGGGACCGAGGCCCCCTCGCCCGCGAGCGTGGCGAGCGTGGCGGGGACGACGCCGTCAGCCAGGCCCTGGCGGCCGACGTGGACGGCGGCCACGAGGTCACCGCTCGGTGTCGCGAGGAGGAGGGGCACGCAGTCGGCGACCATGACAGCCACCGCAGGGGCGCCGGTCCCGCTGCGGCGCGCGACGAGGGAGTCGCACTCCCCGAGCGTGGATCGCCCCGCCCCGGGCGGCCGGGTGACGAGCCGCACGCGGGCCGAGTGCCGCTGGCTCATCCAGGCGACGTGGTGGCCGGCCCACCGGTCGAGCAGGTCCCGGTTGGCGATGACGCGGTCCTCGTCGTCGTCCACGTGGAAGGCAAGGTTGAGCCCGCCGCTGCCGTCTGCGGCCGCGTACGGGCCGCAGGAGACGCCACCGGCGCGCGGGGTGAAGCCACCACGCGCGCCGGGACCGAGGTCAGCGGGCTCGAGCACCGCTGGTCAGCGCAGGAAGTCGGGGATGTCGAGGTCCTCCTCGCGGCGGCTGCGCACCGGCTCCTCGTCGAAGACGCGGGGCACCTCCAGGCCGCGACGCTCGCCCTCGCTGCCCGCGTAGGCGGGCACCGGCTGGGCGGGCTGCTGGACCGGCTCGGGGCTGGCGGCGGCGGGTGGCTCCGGGGCGCTGGGCGCGCTCGGGAGCGTGGCCGGGGCGGCGGCGCGGCGCGGCGGGGCAACCGGTGCCGGGGCCTTGGTGCCCGGGTCGTCGAAGCCCGCCGCGATGACGGTGACGCGCACCTCGTCGCCGAGGGCGTCGTCGATGACGTTGCCGAAGATGATGTTCGCCTCGGGGTGGGCGGCCTCCTGGACGAGGCGCGCGGCCTCGTGGATCTCGAAGAGCCCGAGGTCGCTGCCACCCTGGATGGAGAGCAGGACGCCGTAGGCGCCGTCGATGCTCGCCTCGAGGAGCGGGGAGGAGATCGCCAGCTCGGCGGCCTGGACCGCCCGGTCCTCACCGCGCGCCGAGCCGATGCCCATGAGCGCACTGCCGGCGCCCTGCATGACGGACTTGACGTCGGCGAAATCGAGGTTGATGAGACCCGGGGTGGTGATGAGGTCGGTGATGCCTTGGACACCGGACAGGAGGACCTGGTCGGCGCTCTTGAAGGCGTCCAGCACCGACACGTTGCGGTCGGAGATCGACAGCAGGCGGTCGTTGGGGATGACGATGAGCGTGTCGACCTCGGCGCGCAGCGCCTCGATCCCGGCCTCTGCCTGCGTCGAGCGACGGCGCCCCTCGAAGGTGAAGGGCCGGGTGACGACGCCGATGGTCAGGGCGCCGAGCGAGCGCGCGATCCGTGCGACGACAGGCGCCCCACCGGTACCGGTGCCGCCGCCCTCGCCGGCGGTGACGAAGACCATGTCCGCGCCGCGGATGACCTCCTCGATCTCCTCGGCGTGGTCCTCGGCGGCCTTCTTGCCGACCTCGGGGTCCGCGCCGGCGCCGAGCCCACGCGTGAGCTCACGCCCCACGTCGAGCTTGACGTCGGCGTCGCTCATGAGCAGCGCCTGTGCGTCGGTGTTGACGGCGATGAACTCCACGCCCTTCAACCCGACCTCGATCATCCGGTTGACGGCGTTGACACCGCCGCCCCCGATGCCCACCACCTTGATCACTGCTAGGTAGTTCTGCGGTGCCGCCACGTCGGCCCCCTCACTTGAGTTTGCTGCTGGTCCTCGGCCAACCCTCAACCTCTAGTTGAGCGTTAGACTTATGTCATTCTTGCGCACCCGAGACGGTAGGTGCACGGTGCTGCCCCGGCAACGACCACCGTGGGTGTGTCGCGCCGGAAGTCCCGCAGGCTGCCGCACGGGCATGTGCCACAACGGCGCTCCGGATCGGCAGGCGGCAGCCGCTGCAAGCCCCGGCGCTTGTGCTGCGGGTGGAGCGGGGCCTGATCCGTGCCCTTTGTGGCACATGCCCACGCCTCCCGCCCCTCGGGGCCGCCGGAGGGGTGGGCGGTCAGTCGGAGAGGGTCGGGGCTCGCGGGACCGTGACGTCGTAGACCGAGGCCTCCCGCTCGCGCAGGACGGCGAGGACCGCCGCCTTGAGCTCGGACTCCTCCACGCTCCCCCAGCGGACGTCGGCGCCGTCGGTGAGCGTGAGGCTGATGGAGGCCGGGTTGACCGCTCCGGCGGTGCCCACCTCCGCGCGCAGGCCCTCGGGCAGCTCGGCGAGCACGGTGAGGACCGCGCTCAGGGTCTCCCCCGCCCGCTCCCCCTCCAGCGGCACGGTGACCCGTGGCAGACCTTCCGGGGCCTCCTGCGCCCTGCCGACGACCACGCCGTCGACGTCGAGCAGGACGAGGCCGTCCTCCGCGGTGGCCGCGGCGACGGGCTCGCGCGGGACGACGTCGACGGCGAGGCCGCGCGGCCAGTGCCGCGTCACGGTGACCGAGCGCACCGTGGTGATCGAGCGCACGTCCTCGGCAAGGGCGCCGGTGTCGAGCCGGGTGAGCGGGGTGCCCGCACGCTCCTCGACGAGCGTCAGCACCTCCTCGCGCGGCACGGTCGTGCCCTCCCCGACGCCGGAGACGGTGACCTCCGCGACGTCGAGGGCGAGCAGCGGCGAGACGAGCAGCGCCCACGCGACCCCACCGACGAGCGCGAGCACGCCGACGGCGAGCAGCACGTTGCGCCAGGCGAGGCGCCGCCGCGCGCGGGTCTGCTCGGCGAGGCGCTCGAGGAAGCCGGGCCGCCGGGGCAGGGCCGGGTCCGGCTGCTGGCGCACCGGCAGCCAGCGCCGGCGCTCGGTCGGCTCGCCGGTGGCTGCCCTCGCGCGGGCGGGAGGCTCCGGGCGCCGGGGGGCGACCTCGCGCGGCTCGTCGGCGGGCTGGTCCGGCTGGTCCGCGTCCGGACCGCGGCGCGGCTGGCGCGGCGCTGTCGGCGGCCTCACGCCCGCTCCGCCAGGAGCGCCAGGACACGAGGGGCGAGCTCGGTGACGTCCCCGGCGCCCATGGTGAGGACGAGGTCGCCGGGGCGCGCGAGGGAGGCGACGGCGGCCGCCGCGTCCTGGCGGTCGGCCACGTACCGGGCGCCCCCGGCGAGTGCGGTGATGAGTGAGCCGTCCACGCCTGCGACCGGGTCCTCCCGGGCGGCGTAGACGTCGGTGACGACAACCTCGTCCGCGGCACCGAGCGCGGCGGCGAACTCCGCGGCGAAGGTCTGGGTGCGCGAGTACAGGTGGGGCTGGAAGAGGACGACGACGCGCCCCTCGCCCGCGGCGAGCCGCGCCGCGGCGAGCGTGGCAGCCACCTCGGTCGGGTGGTGGGCGTAGTCGTCGACGACGCGCACGCCGGCGACCTCCCCGCGCGCCTCGAAGCGGCGTCCGGTGCCCCGGAAGGCGCCGAGCGCGGTGGCCAGGGCCTGCGGTTCGGCACCGAGGGCGACGCCGGCGCACCAGGCCGCGGTCGCGTTGCGGACGTTGTGCGCCCCGGTGACGGCGAGCTCCAGGCGCACCGGCGGCTCGCCGGCCCGCTCCAGGGTGGCGAAGGCGCCGGCTGCGCCGACGGTGAGGCCGGCGATCCGCACGTGGCCCTCCCCCACGCCCGGCGCCGCGCCGGTGCCGTAGGTGAGCACCCGTCCGGGTGCGTGGCGTGCCAGGCGCAGGGCGCCGTCGTCGTCCGCGCACGCGACGAGGAGGCCGGTGACCCGGGCGGCGAAGTCGACAAAGGCCTGCTCGAAGGCCTCCCGCGAGCCGTAGTGGTCGAGGTGGTCGGGCTCGACGTTCGTCACGACGGCGACGGCGGGACGGTAGTTGAGGAAGGAGCCGTCGGACTCGTCGGCCTCGGCGACAAAGGCGCGGCCGGTGCCCAGGTGGGCGCCGGTGCCGAGCCCGGCCACGTGCCCGCCGATGGCGTAGCTCGGGTCCGCGCCCACCTCGGTGAGGGCGACGGCGAGCATGGCGGACGTCGTCGTCTTCCCGTGCGCGCCGGCGACCGCGACGAAGTCCTGGTCCCCCGCGGCGACGACGAGCGCCTCGGAGCGGTGGACCACCGGCAGGCCGAGCTCGCGGGCGCGGACGAGCTCGGGGTTGTCCGGGCGGACCGCGGTGGACACGACGACGGTCGCGCCGGCGGGCACCTGGGCGGCGTCGTGCCCGGCGTGGGCGCGGACACCAAGGCCGCGCAGCCGCTCGAGGGTGGCGCTGTCGCGCGCGTCGGAGCCCGAGACCTCCAGGCCGCGGGCGGCGAGGAGCTCGGCGACGGGAGCCATGCCCGCGCCGCCGATGCCGATGAGGTGGTACCGGCTCACGGCGTCACCCGGGCGGCATCGACGACGAGCTCGGCGAGCCGCGCGGCACCGTCGCGGATGCCCGCCCCCGCCGCGGCGCGTCCCATCGCGGCGAGCCGGCCGGTGTCGGCGAGCAGCTCGCGGAGCGGGCCGGTGACGTAGCCGGGCGTGAGCTCGGCGTCGGCGACGATCACCCCGCCGCCGGCGGCGACGACGTCGGCGGCGTTGCGCCGCTGCTCGCCGTTGCCGATCGGCAGGGGCACGTAGACCGCACCGATGCCGAGGGCGGCGAGCTCGCTCACGGTGCCGGCGCCGGAGCGCGCGAGGACGAGGTCGGCGACGGCGTAGGCGCTGGCCATGTCGTCGAGGTAGGGGCGCACGTGGTAGTTCGCCAGCCCGGCGGTGGCGGCGCGCACCGGCTCGTCCTTGCCCTGCCCGGTGAGGTGGAGGACCTGGACCCCGGCGTCGGTGAGGGCGCGGGCGCCGGCGGAGACGGCCTCGTTGACGCGCTGGGCGCCGAGGGAGCCCCCGGTGACGAGGAGGGTGCTGCGCTCTGGCTCGAGCCCCAGGGCGGCCGCGCCGGCGGTCCGTCGGGCAGCGGCGTCGCTCTCCCGCTCGGCGACGAGCGCGGCGATCGCGGCGCGCAGCGGCAGGCCGGTGAGTACGGCCCGCGGGAGCGAGGTGCCGGGGAAGGAGACGGCGACGTGCCGGGCCCACCGGGCACCGAGGCGGTTGGCGAGCCCCGGCCGGGCGTTCTGCTCGTGGACGACGACGGGCACCCCCAGCCGCCGCGCCGCGAGGTAGGCGGGGGTGGCGACGTAGCCGCCGAAGCCGACGACCACCTGCGCGCGGGAGTCGGTGATCGCCTCCGCCGCCGTCCGGACCGCGGAGCCGAGCCGGCCGGGCATGCGGAGCAGGTCGGGCGAGGGGCGGCGCGGCAGCGGCACCCGGGGGACGTGGCGCAGAGGCAGCCCGGCGTCGGGCACGAGGCGAGCCTCGAGGCCCACCTCGGTGCCGAGCACGGTGATCTCCGCGCCTCCCGGCAGCGCCTGGAGCGCGGTGGCCGTCGCCAGGAGTGGGTTGACGTGGCCGGCGGTCCCGCCGCCGGCGAGGAGGGCCCGCAGCTCACCCACGGCCGCGCCCCACGACCGCCAGCGAGCGGCGCACGACGCCGCGGCGCGCGCGCAGCGCGGCTCCCGCACCGGGCTCGTCGCGCGCGAAGGCGAGGACCACGCCCATGGCGAGCAGCGTGGCGATGAGCGCGGAACCACCGGCCGAGACGAGTGGCAACGGCACGCCGATGACGGGGAGGAAACCGATGACGACCCCGATGTTGATGAGCGCCTGGCCCAGGATCCAGGCCGCGATCCCGGCGGTGGTGATCCGCACGAAGGGGTCGGGGTGGTTGCGGATGATGCGGAACATCCCGGCGGCGAGGACCGCGAAGAGGCCGAGCACGATGAGCGTGCCCCACAGGCCGAGCTCCTCGCCGAGGATCGCGAAGATGAAGTCGTTGTGCGCCTCGGGCAGGTAGGCCCACTTCTCCCGCGAAGCACCGAGGCCGACACCCGAGATCCCACCGGTTCCCAAGCCGTACAGGCCGTGGAGCGTCTGGTAGCAGGCGGCGGACGCGTCGCACTCCCCGCCGAAGACCGCGGTGATGCGCTGCATGCGGTTGGGCGAGGAGATGACGAGGAAGGAGACGACGGCGGCGCCGCCGACGACAGCGGCACCGAACCACTTGAGCGGTACCCCCGCGACGAACATGGCCCCGACGACGACGAGCGCGAGGACCATCGCGGTCCCGAGGTCGCGCCCGGCGAGGACGAGTCCGAGCGCCAGGACGGAGACGACGAGACCGGGCACGAGGAGATGCTTCCAGTCGTGGAGTAGGCGAGCCTTGCGGGCGAGCACGAGCCCGAGCCACACGGCCAGCGCAAGCTTGAGGAACTCCGAGGGCTGGACCGTCTGCCCCACGCCGGGGATGTAGATCCAGTTCGTGTTGCCCTTGATGCCCCGTGCCAGCGGCGTGAAGATGAGCGCCTGCATGACCATGCCCAGGCCGAGCGCGGGCCAGGCCAGGCGCCGGTACACGGCCACGGGGACCCGGCTCGCCGCGATCATCAGGGGCGCTCCGACGAGTGCGAACTTCGCCTGGTCGAGAAAATAGCCGTACGGGCTGCCGGTCTCCCGGATCGACTGGATCGACGAGGCGGAGAGCACCATGACGACGCCGATGGCGAGAAGCAGGAGGCTGGCCCCACCGACCAGGTAGTAGCTGAGGACCGCCGGACCGCGGGCAGCCGGGCGCGTGGCGTCCCGCGCGCCGGCCCGCAGCGGGCCGGTGGCCGTGGCGGCAGCCCGCGGGAGGCGGCCCGGCTGCACGGCGGTCACCCCGGCTCCCCGGGAAGCGCACGGACCGCGGCGGCGAAGGCGTCCCCGCGGGCGCCGTAGCTCGCGAACTGGTCCATCGACGCGCACGCCGGGGCGAGCAGCACGGTGTCGCCCGGGCGGGCGAGCCGTGCGGCCGCGGAGACGGCGTGGGTCATCACCTGCCCAGTGTCACCAGCCTCGACCTCGGTGACGGGCACATCCGGGGCGTGTCGCGCAAGTGCCTCGCGGAGCGCGGCGCGGTCCACGCCGATGAGGACGACGGCGTGCAGGCGGTCGGCGACCTCGCGGACGAGCTCGTCGAAGGTGGCGCCCTTGGCCAGTCCGCCGGCCACCCACACCCCGCGCCCGGTGGGCAGCGCCGCGAGGCTGGCGCGGGCGGCGTGGGCGTTGGTCGCCTTGGAGTCGTCGATCCACGTGACGTCCCCGCGGGTGGCGACGAGCTCGATGCGGTGACGTCCGCCGTCGTAGGCACGCAGGCCGGCGGTCACCGCGGCGGCGGGCACCCCGTGGGCGCGAGCCAGCGCGGCGGCGGCGAGAGCGTCGGCGACGACGTGCCCCGGCACCTGCCCGCCCGGCAGCGGCGCGAGGTGCGCGAGGTCGGCGAGCGTGGCGAGGGAGGCCGCCGTCGTCTGCCGGCTCGGCTCGAAGGCGCGGTCGCACAGGACGTCCTCGACGATCCCGAGCTCGCCGACCGCCGGGGCGGCGAGCACCGTGCCGACGGCGCGCGCCCCCTCGGCGACGTCGGCCTGCTCGACCATCGCGCGGGTGGTGGCGTCGGTGTAGACGCAGGCCGTGCGAGTGCGCTCGTAGACGCGGGCCTTGGCATCGCGGTAGGCGGCGAAGGAGCCGTGCCAGTCGAGGTGGTCGGGGGCGACGTTGAGGCAGACGGAGGCCTCGGGCGCCACGCTGTGGGTGAGGTGGAGCTGGAAGCTCGAGAGCTCGACGGCCAGGGCGTCCACCCCGCCGTCGGCCACGGCCTGCACCACCGGGGTGCCGACGTTGCCGACCGCGGGGGCACGCAGGCCGGCGGCGGTGAGGATGGAGCTGAGCATGCCGACCGTCGTCGTCTTGCCGTTGGTGCCGGTGAGGGTGAGCCAGGCGGGCGCCGTCGCCGTCGCCGTCTGCTGCACCTGCCAGGCGAGCTCGACCTCGCTCCAGCAGGGCAGGCCCGCGGCCTGTGCGCGGGTGAGGAGCGGGGAGGTCGCGGGGACGCCCGGGGACACGACGGCGAGGTCCGCCCCGGCGGCGAGCACGGCGTCGGCGAGGGCGGCGTCGTCGGCGGCTGCGAGCAGCTCCACGCGGGAGCCGAGGGCCGCGCGAGCCGCCTCGACGGCGGCCTCGCTGCGGTCGACGCCGGTCACGCGGGCCCCGAGGGTGGTGAGGACGTCGACCGCCGCGCGCCCCGACGCCCCGAGGCCGACGACGACGACGTGCGCGTCACCCAGCCCGCTCACGCCGTCACCCACTCCGCGTAGAAGATGCCCAGGCCCAGGGCCACGCACAGGGCCGCGACGAGCCAGAAGCGGATGACGATCGTCACCTCTCCCCAGCCACCGAGCTCGAAGTGGTGGTGGAGCGGGGCCATGCGGAAGACGCGTCTCCCGGTCGCCTTGAAGAAGCCGATCTGGATGACGTCGCTCATGACGATGACGACGAAGAGACCGCCGATGACGATGGCGAGGAACTGGGTGTGGGTGAGGATCGAGAAGCCGGCGATCGCACCGCCGAGGGCGAGGGAGCCGGTGTCGCCCATGAAGATCTGCGCCGGGGAGGCGTTCCACCACAGGAAGCCGAGGCAGGCGCCGATGAGGGCCGCACCGATGAGCGAGAGGTCGCGCGGGTCGCGGACCTCGTAGCAGGCCGACCACGCGGCGCTCGGGTCGGAGAGGAACTGGCAGTTCTGGTTGGACTGCCACATCGCGATGACCGTGTAGGCCGCGAAGACCATCGCCGAGGCACCGGTGGCCAGGCCGTCCAGGCCGTCGGTGAGGTTGACGGCGTTGGACCACGCGGTGATGAGGAAGTTCGCCCAGAGGATGAAGAGGATGAGCCCCAGGAACGCGCCGGCGAAGGCGAGGTCGATCGAGGTGTCGCGCACGCCGGAGATGTGGGTCGAGCCGGGCGTGCGGAAGTTCTCGTTGGGGAACTGGAGCGCGAGGACCGCGAAGGTGACGCCGACAAAGGCCTGGCCGACGATCTTCCAGCGGGCGCGTAGGCCGAGCGAGCGCTGCCGGCTGATCTTGATGTAGTCGTCGGCGAATCCGATGACGCCGAGGCCGACGATGAGGAAGAGGAGCAGCAGCCCCGAGGCGTTGGGCGGGCGCCCCGCCGAGAGGTTGGCGATCCCGTAGCCGATGACGGTGGCGAGGATGATGACGACGCCGCCCATCGTCGGCGTGCCACGCTTGGTGTAGTGCGCGGTGGGCCCGTCCTGGCGGATGAACTGGCCGTAGTTGCGCTTCGTGAGGAAGCGGATGAACAGCGGGGTGCCGAACAGGGCGACGACGAGGGCCGTGGCCCCCGCCACGAGGACGGTCACCACGCGGCGCCACCCCCCTGCGTCAGCCGTTCCGCCAGGCGCCACACGCCTGAGCCGTTGGACCCCTTGAGCAGCACGAGGTCGCCCTCCTGGAGGAGCTCGTCGAGAAGGGCCGCGGCGGCATCGGCGTCGGCGGGACAGTGGGTCTGCGGGCCCTCGCCCGCACCGCGGCGCACCGGCTCGCCCGCCGGGCCGAGGGCGACGAGGACGTCGACCCCCAGCTCCGCGGCGAGCCGACCGACGTCCTCGTGGGCGCGCTCGGACTCGTGGCCGAGCTCGAGCATCTCCCCGACGACGGCGATCCTGCGGCGGGCGGGCATCGCCGCCGTGGCGCGCAGCGCGGCGGCCATGGAGTCGGGGTTGGCGTTGTAGGCGTCGTCGAGGACGACGACGCCGTCGGGCCGGTGGGTGATCGCCATGCGGTGCGCGCTGACGCGCTCGGCAGCGCTCAGCGCGTGGGCGACGGCGCCGGCGTCCAGCCCGAGGGCGAGCGCGGCGCCGGCGACGGCGAGGGCGTTGGAGACCTGGTGCTCACCGAGGAGCGCGAGGCTCACCGGGTGGCTCGTGCGCACGCCCGAGGCGTCGGTGTGGAGGACGAAGGAGGGCCGGGCCTGCGCGTCGAGGGTGACGTCGGAGGCGCGGACCTCGGTGCCCTCGCCACGGCCGAAGAAGGTCACCGGCCCCGGCGCGGCGGCGGCCATGGCGGCCACGCGTGCGTCGTCGGCGTTGAGGACGGCGGTGCCGCCCGGGAGGAGGCCGGCGACGATCTCGGCCTTGGCGCGGGCGACGGCGTCGATCGTCCCGAAGCCGCCCATGTGGGCGTGCCCGACGACGAGGACGACGGCGACGTCCAGCGGGGCGATCCGGGTGAGGTAGTCGATGTGCCCAGGGCCGCTGGCCCCCATCTCGAGGACGAGGTAGCGGGTCTCCCGGGTGGCCGAGAGGACGGTGAGCGGCAGGCCGATCTCGTTGTTGAACGATTCGCGCGGCGCGACGGTGGGCCCGGCGTGGGCGAGCACCTGCGCGAGCAGGTCCTTCGTCGTCGTCTTGCCGACGGAGCCGGTGAGGCCGACGACGCGCAAGGAGCCCTCGGCGCGCAGGCGCGCGAGCACCTCGCGGGCGAGCTCCCCGAGCGCGGCGACCGAGTCCTCCACGAGGACGTGCGGGGCGTTCACGGCGTGCTCGGCGACGACGACGGCCGCTCCGGCGGCGTGGGCCGCGGCGGCGTGGTCGTGCCCGTCGGTGCGCTCCCCGCGCACGGCGACGAAGACCGAACCGGGACCGGCCAGGCGGGAGTCGGTGACGACCGCTCCGGTGAGGAGGAGCTGGGGGTCCACGCCCACCGGGCGTCCGGCGACGGCCTGGGCGAGCTGGGCGACGGTGAGCTGGATCACGGCTGCCCCCACCGGAGCTGGTCGTCTGGAGTCACGTCTCGACAATCTATCCGCAGCCGGCTCACTCTGCCCGCATCGGGAAGAGTGACGCTGGCGTCGTTGACGGAGGGATGCCGAGGTGCTGCAGCGTGTAGCCCGCGATGTCCTTGAACGCCGGCGCGGCGATGATCGAGGACGGCGCCTGGTGGCGCGGGTGGTACACGACGATGCCGACGGCGAACTGCGGGTCGTCCGCAGGGGCAACGCCGACGAAGTTCGCGACCGTGCGGGTGAGGTTGCCGTTCTCGTCCGGCACCTGCGCGGTGCCGGTCTTGCCGGCGAGGCGGTAGCCGTCGAGCTGGCCGAGCACCCCGGTGCCCTCCTGGTTGACGACGCCCTCCATCATCGTCACCATCTGCGCGGCCGTCTCCTCGCTCACCACCTGCCTGCCCTCGGGCACCTCCGCGGCGTGGAAGCGCCCCGTCGCGTCCGTCGTGCCGTCCACCAGCCGCGGCGCGTGGTAGGTCCCCCCGTTGCCCAGCGCGGCGGCGATGGCGGTGTTCTGGAGGAGGTTGACGGCCAGGCCCTGGCCGAACATCGTCGTGTAGCGCTGGCGGCCGTCCCAGGACTCGGGCGCGGCGAGCATGCCGGGGCTCTCGCCCGGCAGCTCGATGCCCGTGCGCTCCCCCATCCCGAAGGCACGGAAGTACTCGTAGCGTTCCTCGTCGCTGATCCGGTCACCGATCTGCACGGTTCCGGTGTTCGAGGAGGTCGCGAGGATCCCCGCGACGGTCATCTGCTCGGTCGCGTGCGGGTCGGCGTCGGAGAACGTCTGACCGGACGGCGTGGTGAACCGGTCAGGTGTGGTGAACGTCGTCGTCGGGGTGACCGCTCCGGTGTCGACGGCAGCGGCGACGGTGGGGAGCTTGCCGGTCGAGCCGTTCTCGTAGGCGGCCTGCACGGCGCGTGAGCCACGGTTCTCCGGGGGGCTGGCCTGGTAGTTGCTGGGGTCGACGGCGTCAGAGTCGGCGATGGCCAGGATGCGGCCGGTGCCGATCTCCTGGACGACCATCGCGCTCCACGCCGCCTTGAAGGTGTCGTTCGTCTCGTCGATGATCTGCTGCGCGCGGAACTGGACGTCCCGGTCGATCGTGGTGTGGACGGTGTCGCCCGGCTCGGCGGGGACCGTCTCGCGCAGCCCCGTGGGGATGGACTGACCGGTGCGGCCGATCTCGACCACGCTGCTGCCCGGCATGCCGCGCAGCTGCTCCTCGAAGGTGAGCTCGAGGCCGGCGAGCCCCTCGTTGTCGCGCCCGACGTAGCCGAGGACGTTGCCGGCGGTGTTGCCGTTGGGGTAGAGCCGCTCGGTGGTCTGCTCCGGCTCGATGCCGGGGATCTTCAGCGCCTGGACCTCGCGCCACTCCTCCGGGGTGAGGCCGCGGGCGATGTAGGCGAAGGTCGAGTCACCGACCATGTCCGCGCCGAGCTCGGCGGGGTCCCGGGCCAGGACCGGGGCGAGAAGAGCGGCCGCGGCGACGGCGCCCTCCTTCTCCTCACCGTCGATCTCCGCCTGGAACTCGCGGACCTTCAGCTGGTTGACGCCGACGTTGTAGCGCTGGACGGAGGTGGCGAGCACCTCCCCGTTGGCGTCGAGGATGTCACCGCGCATGGCCTGGATCGTGGCGTGCGAGAGGCGGCTGTTGAGCGCGTCCTCGGCCAGGCGCGGACCCTCGAGGGCCTGGACGTAGACGAGGCGGCCGGCGAAGACGATGACGATCGCGAGGACGACGGCGAGGACGGCGTTATGACGCCGGACGAGGGTGCGGCCACTCACTCCGCGTCACTCCCGCCCAGGATCGTGCCCTCCCGCAGGGAGATGAAGTCGACCCGCTCGGCGGGCTCCATGCCGAGCTCCTCGGCGCGGCGCTGGAGGCTGGCGGGCGAGCCGGCCTCCTCGACCTGCTGCACGAGCGCGGTCTGGGCCTCCTCGAGCCGGTTGAGGTTCTGCGTGGCGTCGTGGATGGCATAGGCGTCCACGGCCATCTGGGTGTTGATGAGCAGCGCGGCGACGAGCGAGCCGAGGAGGATCGTCGCGCACAGCAGGAGGTAGGGCACCAGGGACCGGGCCGGCGCGGGGCTGCGCACGACCTGGAGCCGCGGGCGCCAGGACCGGCGCGGCTCGACGGCGGCGGTACGGGCGGGCATCGCACTCATGCGGCGCTCCTTGTTCGTGGACGCATGTGGTCGGGAGTGGGGCGGGTGCGCTCGGCGGCGCGCAGGCGGACAGAGGTGGCCCGGGGGTTGGCGGCGCGCTCGGCGTCGTCGGCCTCCTCCGCGCCGCGCGTGAGCAGCGTGAGGTAGGGCTTGTGGGTCTCGGGCTCGACCGGGAAGTCCGGCGGCGCCGAGGACGTCGCTCCGCGGGCCAGGGCCCGCTTGACGGCCCGGTCCTCCAGGGAGTGGTAGGCCATGACGACGATCCGGCCGCCGACGGCGAGCGACTCCAGCGCGCGCGGCAGCGTCCGCTCGAGGACGGCGAGCTCGTCGTTGACGGCGATGCGCAGCGCCTGGAACGTCCGCTTGGCGGGGTTGCCGCCGGTGCGGCGGGTGGCGGCGGGGATGGCGGCGCGGACGAGGTCGACGAGCTCGCCCGTCCGCAGGATCGGCTGCTGCTCCCGGCGGCGGACGATGGAGGAGGCGACGCGCTTGGCGAAGCGCTCCTCCCCGTAGTCACGCAGGATGCGACTCAGCTCACCGACCGACGCCGTGGCGAGGAGCTCCGCGGCGCTCATGCCGCGCGTGGGGTCCATCCGCATGTCGAGCGGGGCGTCCTGGGCGTAGGCGAAGCCGCGGTCGGCCTCGTCGAGCTGGAGGGAGGAGACGCCGAGGTCCATGAGGATCCCGTCCACTCCTCCGGGCGCGTGCTCCGCGGCCACCCGGTCGATGTCGTCGTAGACGGCGTGGACGGCGGTGAAGCGCTCCCCGAAGGGGGCGAGCCGGTCACCGGCGAGCGCGATGGCCTGCGGGTCACGGTCGATGCCGACGACCCGGGCCTCGGGGAAGCGCTGCAGCGCGAGCTCGCTGTGCCCGCCCATGCCGAGGGTCGTGTCGACGAGCACGGTGCCCGGCCGCTCGAGGGCCGGGGCGAGGAGGTCGAGGCAGCGTGCGGCGAGCACGGGGACGTGGCGCTCGGCGGCGCTGCGGTCCTCGGTCATGGCCCTCCTCCCTGTCTCGGTCTGGTGCTGCTCGGTCGTGCCACTGGGGCGGTCGGGGGCCCTCCACCACCCGACCAGGACTCCCGCCGCCGGGCTCTGGCGCCGGGGAAGTGCGTCAGAGTCGCGGTGAGAGACCTCGTCGTGCGGAGGTCGGGTGCGTCAGAAGAGTCCGGGGACCACCTCCTCGGCCGTGTCGGCGAAGGCGTCCTCGGAGGCGGCCAGGTAGTCGTCCCACGCGGGGGCGGACCAGATCTCCACCCGCGAGCCCGTCCCGATGACGGCGAGCTCGCGCTCGAGGCCGGCGTACTGGCGCAGGTGGGGCGGGATGGTGATGCGGCCCTGTTTGTCGGGCTGCTCGTCGGTGGCTCCGGCGAGCAGGACGCGGGAGTAGTCACGCACGCGCCGGTCGGTGATCGGCGCCTTGCGCAGCTGCTCGTGGATCTCCTCGAACTCCCGCATCGGGTAGGCCGCCAGGCAGCGCTCCTGGCCCTTGGTGAGGACCAGACCCCCGGCGAGCTGGTCGCGGAACTTGGCGGGCAGGATCAGGCGGCCCTTGTCGTCCAGGCGCGGGTGGTAGGTGCCGAGGAACACGCAGTCCACCACCCTTCACCGAACCACTCGCCGCCATTGCGCCCCACATTACTCCACTTCCCTCCCCCGTCAATGGAAAGACGCGTCACGCCACCCACTTCCCACGGCGTCGCCGCAGGTCAGCCGGGGTGGAGAGAAGTGGAGGAGATCTTCACCGGAGACGGCGTCGGCGCGTCGTCACCCGGCCCGCATGGCCGGTGATCCGCCTGCCCGCCCGCCGGGGAGCACGGTGGAGGGCGGTGGGCCCCACCGGTGGAGCGATGTGGGGGGCGGCCGGAGGAGCGATGTGGCGCGGCCGACGGAGGGAGGGGCCCTCAGACGCCGAGAGCCGGACTCCTCAGGTGAGGAGTCCGGCTCTTGCGAGAAGGGAGTGGGTCAGCGGCCGTGCTCGTCGCGGCGGCGGTCCCAGCGCTCCTCGAGACGCTGCATGAAGCCGCCGTGGCGCGGCGGCGCGGCGGCGGGCCCTCCGGCCCGCGGCCGGGAGGACGGCGCCTTGGGCGCGCCGTTCCGCGGCTTGGAGATCGCGAGCATGACTCCCCCGAGCATCGCGACGAAGCCGAGGACACCGAGCCACACGAGGGAGGCGGCGACGCCTCCCACGAGCATCGCGAGGCCGGCGAGGACGGCCAGCGTCCCGAGGGCGAGGCGACGGCCCGAGTAGCGCTGCTCGGAGGTGAAGGTGCTCACCAGGCGGGGGTCGGAACGGAGCTGCTGCTCCATCTGGCTGAGCACCCGCTGCTCATACTCAGAAAGAGGCATCGGTCCTCCGATCCTGGTCGAGGTGCCCTCCACGAGGGCGACTGACCCAAGTTTAGGTCCCCGGAGCGCCGGGGGAAAGCCGACCGGAGCCCGACTCTTCCCAGCGGCGCTGCCGACTGCCCCCCGCCGTCGGCTCCGGCCCTTCGGACGGGCCCGCTCCCGGCTCCGCGGAGCGCTCGAGAAGGGATGCCGGACGCAGCGCCGCGGGCCCGAAACGCCGTCGGATCGTGTCCATCGCCGTCTCCGCCTCGCGCCGGTTGTCGTCCTCGTCGAGGCGGAGCTGGACGCCCTCACCGGCCGGCTGCAGCTGCTCGACCCGCACCCCGACGAGGCGTACACCGCCCGGCGGCAGCGCGACGTCGTCGAGGAGCGAGCGGGTGACGGCGAAGACGTCGTGCGCGACGTCCGTCGCCTCGGTGGCACGCGAGCGGCTGATCGTCCGGAAGTCCGAGAAGCGCACCTTGAGCGCCACGGTGCGGCCGACCATGCCGGCGGCGCGCAGCCGCGCGGCGGTGCGGTGCGCCTGGTCGAGGAGGACCGCCTCGAGGGTCGCCCGGTCGGTGACGTCCGCGGCGAAGGTCGTCTCGGTGCCGACGGACTTCTCCACCCGCTCCGGCTCCACGGCGCGCGGGTCGCGCCCGCCCGCGAGGTCGTGCAGCCGCTGCCCCGCCGCCACCCCGAGGATCCTGTGGAGCGTGCGCACCGGCTGGGCGGCGAGCGCCTCCACGGTGTCGATGCCGTGGACGTGGAGCCGCTCGCGCGTGCGCTCCCCCACGCCCCACAGCGCTCCCACGGGCAGGGAGTGGAGGAAGGGAAGCGTGGCCTCGCGCGGGACGAGGAGCAGCCCGTCGGGCTTCGCGTGGCTGGACGCGAGCTTGGCGACGAACTTGGTCGCCGCCACTCCCACGGACGCGGGAACGCCCAGCTCGCGGTGGATGCGCTCGCGCAGGGCACGGGCGATCGCCACCGGGGGGCCGAGCCGCCGCCGGGCGCCGGACACGTCGAGGAAGGCCTCGTCGATGCTCACCTTCTCCATGACGGGAGTGACGTCGGCGAGGATCGCCATGACCTGCCGCGAGACGCGGGTGTACGTGTCGTGGTGGGGCGGCAGGACGACGGCCTGCGGGCACAGCGCTCGCGCCCGCGACATCGGCATCGCTGAGTGCACGCCGAAGCGCCGGGCCTCGTAGGTGGCGGACAGGACGACGCCGCGCTGCTCGCCACCGACGATGACCGGCCAGCCGAGGAGGTCGGGACGGTCGAGGAGCTCGACGGCGGCGAAGAAGGCGTCCATGTCGACGTGGAGGACGCTCGTGCCCGTGTCGTCGCTGCCCCAGTCGCGCCGGGCCGCGGCGCTGCGCTCGCCTCTGCTCATGTCGTGTTCAAGGCTAGCCTGGGCGCATGCCCGAGCGCCCAGCCCTCCGACGGCGCGGCCGCAGCAGGCGTCTGCCCCTCCCCGACCTGCCCGAGGGCCCGGTCCGGACCTCCACCGGGGTGGTCGAGCTGCTGCGCGACCCCTCCCGGCCGTCGGCTGTCACCGTCTTCATCAACGACGCCGAGAGCTCCTACGTCGACCTCGCGGACCCGGCACACCTCGAGTTCGAGTACATGCAGCAGATGACGGTCGTCCTGGAGGAGGCGGGAGCCCCGGCACCGGAGCCGCTCCGCGCCGTCCATCTCGGCGGCGCCGGCTGCGCCCTGCCGCGGGCGGTGGAGGCGGCGCGCCCCGGGTCGACCCAGCTCGTCGTCGAGATCGACGCGGAGCTCGCCCGGCTGTCGCGGCTGTGGTTCGACCTGCCCCGCGCCCCCCGCCTGCGGGTGCGGGTGGCGGACGCGCGCGCCGCCCTCGGGACGCTCACGCCCGGGTCCTGGGACGTCGTCGTGCGGGACGTCTTCGCCGGCGTCGTCGTCCCGAACCACGTGCGGACGGTGGAGGCCGCCGAGGAGGCGCGCAGCGCACTCACCGAGGACGGCCTGTACCTCGTCAACCTCACCGACCGGCCGCCGCTCACGGTGGCCCGCACCGAGGTCGCCACGCTGCGGGAGGTCTACCCGCACGTCGCGCTCATCGCCGATCCCGCGATCCTCCGCGGCCGCCGCTACGGCAACGTCGTGCTCGTCGGCTCGGCGCACCCGGTCGCGACGCCGGGCCTGGCCCGGGCGTTGCGGGGGCTCCCGCTGCCGGTGCGGCTGGTGGCCGGGGAGGAGCTCGTCGACTTCGCCGGCTCACACGCCCCCCGCCACGACGACGTCCCGGTCGCGTCACCCGGCGAGTCCTGAGCCGGGGACGACGAAGGGGCCCGCACCGTCACCGGTGCGAGCCCCTCCACGGGTGTCAGAGCGGGCGGACGCTCTCCGCCTGCGGGCCCTTGGGGCCCTGCGTGATCTCGAACTCGACGCGCTGTGCCTCCTCGAGGGAGCGGTAGCCGTCGGACTCGATCGCGGAGTAGTGGACGAAGACGTCGGCGCCGCCGCCGTCCTGGGCGATGAAGCCGTAGCCCTTCTCAGCGTTGAACCACTTCACGGTTCCCTGTGCCATGTGAGTGTCCTTCCGGGGACGTTGTGGGACCGGCCGTGTGCCGGCTCCGTCGTGCCGCAATGCCTCGTCCCACGTCGTGCTAGGCCCAGCCATTGGCCAGGGTCATACGTAAGCGAACTGCAACTGCAACGCGGACAAGTGTGGCACGTCCGCGCCGTCGTGACTAGCGATCGGAAGGACGCCCGCCGGGGGCGCGACGTCGGCCGCTACGCGTCCTCGCGCGGCTCCGGGAGACCTTCACCAGCGGCGTCGTCGGGGTCCCCCGCGAGGTCCTGGTCGGCGAGGAACGCCTCGACGGCGGCACCGATCTCGTCGGCCGTAGGGAGGTCGACGGGCTGGGCGAGGAGGGTCGCCTTCGTCTCCTGGTTCACGCCGCGCATGAAGGCGTCGTACTGCTGCTCGAGGGCCTTGACGACCGCGGTGACCTCCGGCGACGAGGACACCTGACGCTCGATCTCGTTCGCGGCCTCGGTGGCCGCCTCCTCGAGGTCCCCGACCGGCAGGGCCAGCTCACCGGAGCGGGCGGTCTGGCGGACGAGCTCGGCGGCGGCCTGGTGGAAGTGGCTCTGGGCGAGGTAGTGGGGCACGTTGGCGGAGAAGCCGACGGCCTGGTGGCCGGCCTGGCCGAGCCGGTACTCGAGGAGCCCGGTGACGCTCCCCGGCACCTGGACGGTGCCGATGATCTCGGGCTGGGCCGAGATGAGGCCCGACTCGCTCGCGTGGGCGGTCACGGTCGTGGGCCTGGTGTGCGGCACGCCCATCGGCACGCCGTGAATGCTGATCGTGCGCTGCACGCCGTGGCGCTGGACGACGTCGATGACGGCGTCGACGAAGCCGTGCCACCGCAGGTCCGGCTCGGTGCCGTGAAGGAGGAGCAGCTCGGTGCCCTCGTCGTCACGCAGCACGTCGAGGACGACGTAGGGCTCCTCGTAGTCCGTCCAGCGCCAGTTCTCGAAGGTCATCGGCGGCCGGTGCGCCCGGTAGTCGATGAGCTCGTCGGCGCGGAAGGTGAGCAGGCGCTGGTGCTCGAGGGTGGCGGTGAGGTGGCGCGCGGCGAGCGCGGCCGCGTGCCCCGCGTCCATGGCGCCCGTCAGCGCGTTGACGAGCACTCGCGCGTGGACGTCCCCTGCCTCGGGGTGCACGTCGTACAGCTCCACCAGCGTTCTCCCTCCTCAGGCTTCGGTCACCGGGTGGAACGCGCGGGCCGCTGCCCGCATTCCCGGTGGCTCAGCGGCCGGGCAGCCGCACGACCGAGACGAAGAAGTCGTCGATCTTGCGGACGACCTCGATGAAGCGCTCGAAGTCCACCGGCTTGGTGACGTAGGCGTTCGCGTGGAGGTTGTAGCTGCGCAGGATGTCCTCCTCCGCGTCGGAGGTGGTGAGGACGACGACGGGGATGCGACGCAGCTCGGGGTCGGCCTTGAGCTCACCGAGCACCTCGCGGCCGTCCATCCGGGGGAGGTTGAGGTCGAGGAGCACGAGGTCCGGCGTCGGCGCGTCGGCGTACTCCCCCTCCTTGCGCAGGTAGGCCATGGCGGACTCACCGTCGGCGACGACGGTGAGCTGGTTGGCGACCTTGTAGTCCGCGAAGGCCTCCTCGGTCATGAGGACGTCCCCGGGGTCGTCCTCGACCAGCAGCACGTCGATCATGTCGGTCATCGGTCCACCTCACTCGTCTGCGGGCCGCCGGCGGCGCCCGAGGTCATGATGGCACGCTCGTCGCCCGTTCCTGTCCGCGGCTCGACGGTCGACAGCCCCCGGTGCGCGGACGCGGGGACCGTCCACCGGACGGCCGTGCCCTTGCTCGGGTCCTGGTGCTCCACCCAGATCCTGCCCCCGTGGTGCTCGACGATGCGCTTGCACATCGCCAGGCCGATGCCCGTGCCGCTGTAGGCGTCCTTGGCGTGGAGCCGCTGGAAGATGGCGAAGACACGCTCGGCGTGGCGCGGCTCGATCCCGATGCCGTTGTCGCTGCAGCGAAAGAGCCACTCCGAGCCCACCCGCTGGACGCCGATGTGCACGCGGGGGGTCTGGTCCGGGCGGCGGAACTTTACGGCGTTGCCGACGAGGTTCTGCATGAGCTGGGTGAGGAGCCCCGCGTGGCCGAGGACCTCCGGAAGCGGGTCGGAGGTGACCTGCGCGCCGGTCTCCTCGATCATCTCCGAGAGGTTGTCCAGGGCCTCGGTGAGGCAGTCGCCGACGTCCACCTGCGTCGGCTCCGCGTCACCGCGCCCGAGCCGCGAGAAGGCAAGGAGATCCTGGATGAGGCGCTGCATGCGCCGGGCGCCGTCGGAGGCGAAGGCGATGTACTGGTGCCCGCGCTCGTCGAGCTGGTCGCCGTAACGACGTTCGAGCAGCTGGGTGAAGGACGCGACCTTGCGCAGCGGCTCCTGCAGGTCGTGGGAGGCGACGTAGGCGAACTGCTCGAGGTCGCGGTTGGACGCCTCGAGCTCCACCCTCGCACGCTCCGTCGTCGCGATCTGGGTGACGAGGCGGCGGCGCATGAGGTCGACGTCGCGGGCGAGGGCGACGATCTCGTCGGGCCCGGAGACGGCCACCGGCCGCTCCAGCTCGCCCTCCGCGACGGCTCGGCTGCCCTCGGCGAGGTCCTCGAGCGGGTCGGTCACCCACCGGCGCAGGTAGCGCCACAGGAGGACGCCGGTGACGAGGCCGAGGACCGCGAGCGCCATGACGGAGCCCAGCAGCACCCGCTGCCACAGGGCCATGGCCGCGGCCCCCTCGGACCGGTAGTCGATGAGGTCGTCCAGGGCCGCGCGCAGCGACGTGCGCACCTCGCCGAAGAACACGGCACCGGGCTCCTGCCACTCCCCCAGCTCGACCTCGACGTCGGGCGAGCGGGTGGCGTCGATGAGGGGCTTGGCGTAGCCGGCGCGCCAGTCGTCGGTGGCGGCGGCGAGCGTGTCGAAGTGCCCGCTGAGCTCGGGCACCTGCGGCAGGATCTCGACGAGGCCGGCGCGCACACGGTCCGGCCGGCCGTAGGCGAGGTCGGTGTAGGGCTCGAGGAGGACCTCGTCGCCGCTCAGCGCGTAGGCGCGCACGGCGGCCTCGGCGTCGATGAGGTCGGCCTGCAGCTCCTCGAGCTCGACGACGGCGTTGAAGACGACGCCCGTCACCTCGTTCTGGTAGCGGGACAGCTGGCTGAACGCCCCGATCCCCACCAGCAGGACGAGCCCGAGCGAGATGCCGGCGGCGACGATCGCGGTACGCAGCCGGTTGCGCAGGGTCCACGCGACCCCGGTGGACCTCACGCGGGGGTCCAACCGAGCAGCGTGAGCTCGACCTGCCCGTCCGGCCCGTAGGCGCGCACGGCCCGCTCGACGGTGTCCGCGAGTGCGGCGTCGTCACCGGTGCCGCGGGAGGCGGCCTCGAGCACAGTGCCGAGCGAGGACCCCTCGGGTGCCGCGTTGGCCGCCTGGTCGAGCACGGCCGTGTGGAGCACGAGCAGCCGGTCCTGCGCACGCAGGTGCGTGCGGACGACGGGACGTGCGCCCGGTCCCGCGCCGAGCGGCGCACCGCGGTCGCCCGCCGCGGAGAGCGGGACGGCGTCCGCGGACAGGAGCAGGGGGGCGTGGTGACCGGCGAGGTGACACACCGCCTCGCGGCTGCCGGGAGCGAGCTCGACGACGACGGCGTTCACCACCCCCTCGTGGGCCGCCGCGAGGCGGTCGAGCACGGTGAGGACCTCGGGGACTGGCAGCTCGCTCAGCGCGAGCGCACGGAAGGCGGCGCGCACGTTCACCGCGAGCGCCGCCGCGGCCGGTCCGCTGCCCGCGGCGGTCCCGGTGACGCTGAGCACGGACCCGTCGGGACGTTCGACGACGTCGCACAGGTGGGGCGAGAGCGGTCCGCCGTCGTTGCTCCTGACGAGGACCCGCACCGGCGCGCCGGACAGGCGAGGCGACGGGCGCAGCGCGGAGGCGAGGCTCGAGACGGCCTCGACGTGGGCGCGCCGCTCCTCCTCGTTGCGCTTCTCGTGGTCACCACGGCGACGCTCGACGGCGTAGCGGAGCGCGCGGCCGAGGGCCTCGCCGCCCACCGTGCCCTTGACGAGGTAGTCGTCCGCGCCGGCGCCGACGGCCTCCAGGCCGCGGTCGGCGTCGTCGAGGCCGGTGAGCACGACGACGGCCGCACTGGAGGCGCTGCGCAGCTGGAGCAGCGCGTCCAGGCCGGAGGCGTCGGGCAGACCGAGGTCGAGGAGGATGCAGTCGACCGGCATGACGAGGGCGTCCAGCGCCGCCTCCAGGCTCCAGGCCCGGGTGACATCGGTGTCGATGCCGGCGTCGTGGAGGAGCTCCTCGACGAGCACGGCGTCGCCGTCGTCGTCCTCCACGAGAAGCAGGTGGAGGGCTGCGGAGGCCTCGCTGTCGGTCACTGTGGTCCTTCCGGTCGGTGGCGCCATCGTACGCAGCGGCGGGGAGGGCCTCGGACGCACGGCACGCGCGCCGTCGTCCATAATGGTCTGCCGGTCGAGACGGAAGCGGGGACGCGGTGCAGCCGAACGAGGCAGAGATGACGTGGCAGGCGGACCAGGAGTTCGTCGACCACGTCTACGGGCGCCTGGACGAGCTCCGGCGCCGCTACCGCCAGCGCCTGGAGGAGGTCCGGCGGCAGGGGGCGAGCGGCACGCCGCAGAACCGCTCGGAGCGTGACGCCTTCGCGGTCCACTACGAGGACACGCTGTCGCGCCTGGAGCAGGTGGAGAACCGGCTGGTCTTCGGCCGCCTCGACCTCACCGACGCCGCACGCCGCTACATCGGGCGCATCGGGATCGCCGACGAGGACCAGGAGTCGCTGCTCATCGACTGGCGTGCCCCGGCGGCGCGGCCCTTCTACCAGGCGACGGCGGCGCGGCGCGGCGACGTCGTGCGCCGGCGCCACCTCATGACCCGGGGGCGGCAGGTCACCGGGGTCGAGGACGAGCTGCTCGACACCGCGGCCGACGTCGAGGGTCTCACCGGTGAGGGCGCCCTCTTCGCGGCGATGGCCGCCGCCCGTGAGGGCCGGATGGGTGACATCGTCGCGACGATCCAGTCCGAGCAGGACGAGATCATCCGCGCGGAGTCCGAGGGCGTGCTCGTCGTCGAGGGTGGCCCGGGCACCGGGAAGACGGCGGTCGCTCTCCACCGCGCGGCCTACCTGCTCTACACCCACCGCGAGCGCCTCGAGCGCTCCGGCGTCCTCGTCGTCGGGCCCAGCCGCGTCTTCCTGCGCTACATCGAGCAGGTGCTCCCCTCGCTCGGCGAGAGCGGCGTCGTCGCGACGACGCTCGGTGACCTCCTCGCCGACGTCCCGGCGACCGGCAGCGAGCCAGAGGCGGTGGCCGAGGTCAAGGGCCGGGCCGTCATGGCGCAGGTGCTGCGTCACGCCGTGCGCGGGCTGCCCCGGCGCCTGGAGCAGCCGGTGCTGCTCGACGTCGACGGCGAGCAGGTGCGCCTCGAGCCGGAGGACGTGCGCGCCGCGCAGGAGCGGGCCCGCCGCAGCTCCCGGCCGCACAACGTGGCGCGCCGCACCTACGCGACCGCCGTGCTCGACGCGCTCACCCGGCGCTGGGCCGGGGAGAAGGGCCTGGACCTGGAGTCCGAGCAGGGCTGGCTGCTGCAGTCGCTGCGCGAGTCGCGCGACGCGCGCCGCGAGATCAACCTGCGGTGGATGCCCACCACGGCCGAGCAGCTGCTGCGTCGGCTCTACTCGGATTCCGCCTTCCTCGCGCGGCACGGTCGCGGCCTGAGCCTGGCGGATCGTCGGCTGCTCCGCCGCCCCGCCGACGCCCCGTGGACGCCGGCGGACCTGCCGCTGCTCGACGAGCTCGCCGTCCTCCTCGGGCGCCTGGAGAACCCGGAGGAGGAGCGTGCCCGGCTCGCGCGGGCCGCCGAGCGGGCGGCCGACGTCGCCTACGCCGAGCACGCGATCCGCGAGGACGGCATCGGGGGCGGGATGGTCGACGCCCAGACCCTCGCCTCGCGCTTCGCGGCACCGGAGGCGCGGCGCAGCCTTGCCGAGCGGGCGGCGTCCGACCGCGAGTGGACCTACGGGCACATCGTCGTCGACGAGGCGCAGGAGCTCTCCCCCATGGCGTGGCGCGCGCTGCTGCGCCGCAACCCCAGCCGGTCGATGACGCTCGTCGGCGACCTCGACCAGCGCTCGGGCCACCAGCCGGCGCGCAGCTGGACCGAGCTCCTGGGCACCGCGGCCAGCGAGCACGTGCGGACCGCGGCCCTGACGATCAACTACCGCACGCCGGCGGAGGTCATGGGCGCCGCCGTCCGGGTGCTGCGCGCGGCGGGCGGCGCCCAGGCCGCGCCGGCGCGCTCGGCACGCTCGGTCCCCGACTCGCTGCGCACGACGCGGGTGGCCGGTGACCATGAGGTGGCCGGCGTCGTCGTCGCGGAGCATGCGGCGATGGGCCGGGGACGCCTCGCGGTCCTCACGGGTCCGGGCCGCGTGCCGGCCATGCGCGAGCTCCTCGCCCCGCTGCTCGGCTCCGCGCTCGAGGCCCCGGGCGGCGACGTGCTCGCCGCGCCCGTCGTCGTCCTGGACGCCGTCACCGCCAAGGGGCTGGAGTTCGACGTCGTCGTCCTCGTGGAGCCGCAGGACATCGCCGCAGGAGGGCCGGGTGACCTCTACGTCGCGATGACGCGTCCCACGCGCCTGCTGCACGTCCTGCACCGCGGCGCACTGCCCCCGGGGCTGACCGACTGACGTCCGCAGGGCGGATCGGTTTTCCCGATCGTGCGCCGGTGCGCCACCATGGGCGGGTGCGCGCACTGCTACTGGAGAACCCCCACGAGAACGCCGACGCAGCCCTCGAGTCCGCCGGGCTGGAGGTGGTGCGCCACACTGGCGCCATGGACGAGGACGAGCTCATCGCCGCCCTCGACGGCGTCCAGGTGCTCGGTATCCGCTCGAAGACAACTGTCACGCGGCGCGTCCTCGAGGCCGCCCCGGACCTGCTGACGATCGGTGCCTTCTGCATCGGCACCAACCAGGTCGACCTCGCCACCGCGGCCCACCGCGGGGTGGCGGTGTTCAACGCCCCCTTCTCCAACACGCGCTCGGTCGTCGAGCTCACCCTCGCGGAGATCATCGCGCTCAACCGGCGCCTCACGGTCCAGGACAGCGCCTTGCACGAGGGGCGCTGGGACAAGTCGGCGGCCGGTTCGCACGAGGTCCGTGGCCGCACGCTCGGGATCGTCGGCTACGGCAACATCGGCACGCAGCTCTCCGTCCTCGCCGAGGCGCTCGGCATGCGCGTCGTCTTCTACGACACCGCCGAGAAGCTCGCGCTGGGCAACGCCCGGCGCATGGGCAGCCTCGAGGAGCTCCTCGAGATCGCCGACGTCGTCACCCTCCACGTCGACGGCCGGGCGGGCAACGCCGGCATGTTCGGGCGCGCGCAGTTCGAGCGGATGCGCCCCGGGGCGATCTTCCTCAACCTCTCGCGGGGCTTCCTCGTCGACTACGCCGCCCTGCGCGAGCGGGTGCTCGCCGGTGCGATCGCCGGTGCCGCCGTCGACGTCTTCCCCACGGAGCCCAAGCGCAACGGCGACCCCTTCGACTCCGAGCTGCGCGGCCTGCCCAACGTCATTCTCACCCCGCACGTGGGCGGCTCGACGGAGGAGGCGCAGGAGGGCATCGGCGCGTTCGTCTCGAACAAGCTCGCCTCCTACCTCCTCGACGGCACGACGACGATGAGCGTCAACGTCCCGCCGCTCGCCCTGGACCGCGCCCCCACGGCCCGCTACCGGGTCACCTACCTCCACCGCAACACCCCCGGCGCCCTCGCCCTCGTCAACCAGGCCTTTGCCGAGAGCGGGGCGAACATCGAGGGCCAGATCCTCGGCACGCGCGGCGACCTCGGCTACGTCGTCACCGACATCGGCGGGGAGCTGCCCGACGAGGCGCGCGTGGCACTGGACGAGGTCCCCGACACCATCCGGCTGCGGGTGCTCCTCGCCGGTCGGTGACAGCCCTGCCGCACTACCGTGTGGCCATGAGCTACCAGGCACACTCCGACCGATACGACTCGATGACCTACCGCCGCTGCGGGCGCAGCGGGCTCGACCTGCCGGCCATCGCGCTGGGCCTGTGGCAGAACTTCGGCCACAGCCACGCCGAGGACACCCAGCGCGAGATCGTCCTGCACGCCGTCGACCGCGGGGTCACGCACATCGACCTCGCCAACAACTACGGCCCGCCGCCGGGCGCGGCCGAGTCCTTCTTCGGGCGGCTCCTCTCCGAGGACCTCGCGCCCTACCGCGACGAGCTCGTCATCTCGACCAAGGCCGGCTACCGCATGTGGCCGGGCCCCTACGGCGAGTGGGGCTCGCGCAAGTATCTCCTGTCGTCCCTCGACGCCTCCCTGCGTCGCCTCGGGCTCGACTACGTCGACATCTTCTACTCCCACCGTGACGACCCGAGCACGCCGCTGCGCGAGACGATGGGCGCCCTGAAGACCGCCGTCGACTCCGGTCGGGCGCTGTACGCGGGCATCTCCTCCTACACCGCCGAGCGCGCGGCCGAGGCGGTGGCCGTGGCCGAGGAGATCGGCCTGACCCTCCTCGTCCACCAGCCCTCGTACTCGATGCTCAACAGGTGGGTCGAGGAGGGCACGCCCTCGGTGCTCGACGTCACCGAGGAGGCGGGCATGGGCAACGTCGTCTTCTCCCCGCTCGCGCAGGGGATGCTCACCGAGAAGTACCTCGACGGCGTCCCGGCGGACTCCCGCGCCGCCCGTGGCGGGTCGCTGAGCGAGGACTTCCTCACCGAGCAGACGCTCGCGCACATCCGCGCGCTGTCGGGGATCGCGAAGGAGCGGGGCCAGACCCTGGCCCAGCTCGCTCTCGCCTGGGTGCTGCGCGACCCGCGCGTGACGACGGCACTCGTCGGCGCCTCGAGCGTGGCCCAGCTCGACGACTCGCTCGCGGCGCTGGACAACGTCCACATCAGCGACGAGGAGCTGGAGCGGATCGACGGGCACGCCGTGGACGCCGGCATCAACATCTGGGCCAAGCGCTGAGGAGACCGGTGACGGTGGCGGCTTCCCCTCCGCCACCGTCACCGGTGGTCAGTGCGAGCCCGGCTCGCTGGGCCCCACAGTAGCGGAGTCGCCCTCGGTGACGGGGTCGATCGGGCGCTCCGCGCGCAGCGCTGCGATCGCCGCCTCGAAGTCCTCCAGCGACGTGAAGGCGGAGTACACGCTGGCGAAGCGGAGGTAGGCGACCTCGTCGAGCTCGCGGAGGGGCCCGAGGATCGCCAGCCCGACGTCGTGGGCGTTGATCTGCGCCGCCCCGGCCGCCCGCACCGTCTCCTCCACCTGCTGGGCGAGGAGCGCGAGGTCGTCGTCGGAGACGGGACGGCCCTGGCAGGCCTTGCGGACGCCGGCGACGACCTTCTGGCGGCTGAAGGGCTCGACGACGCCGGAGCGCTTGACGACCGAGAGGCTCGAGGTCTCGACGGTCGTGAAGCGGCGGTGGCAGGCCGTGCACTCGCGACGCCGACGGATCGCGGAACCGTCGTCCGCCGTCCGCGAGTCGATGACCCGCGAGTCCGCGTTCCGGCAGAACGGACAGTGCACGTGAGCTCCTCGCTGCTTGGGCAGGCCACCGCGTGGCACCGCTGGGAGCACGGTACGGGCGCCGCGGCGCGAGGTGCAAGGCTGCGCGGGCTCAGCCCGCCGGGACGACGAGCTGCTGGCCCACGACGAGGTCGCCCGAGGCGAGCCCGTTGAGCTGGAGGATCTCGTCGACCACATCCCGAACGTCCTGCCCCTCGGGCGCCGTGGCCGCGGCGATCGCCCACAGGGTGTCCCCCGTGGCGACGCTCACGCGCTCCACCGGGCCCTGGTAGCCCTGCGCGTCCGCCGTGAGGCTGCCGAGCCAGCCGCCACCGGCGACGGCAGCGGTGAGGGCGACGGTGAGCACGAGCACGGACCGCACGAGACGGCCGCGGGCGGTCAGGCGGACCGCCGGGCGGGCGGCCGACGCGGGCTCGGCGGGCCGCGGGGCCGGGGCCACGTAGCCGGGGCCGACGAGCTGGAGGTGACCCCGGCGCCGGCCGGGCACCTCTCGGACCGGGACCGCGGGAATCGCTAGTGCACTCATCGTCTCCTCCTTCGAACGTCTGTACGTCGAACGTCTGTGCGACACCGTACTACTCGGGACCGACACTGTCGACACGCCGTCGAACAGATGTTTGATCTCGGCCCGAGAGCCTTCTAGGCTGTTGAGGACGAGCCCATCACCGACCACTGACATTCGAGGAGCACGTGCCGTGAACCCAGGCCAGGACGAGCGCGACAGCGGCGCCACGGTGCACGAGCTCCCGGAGCAGGAGCCGCTCGACGGCGCGCTCACCGAGCGCCAGCGGCTCGTCCTCGAGACGATCCGGCGCAGCGTGGACGAGCGCGGCTACCCCCCGACGATGCGGGAGATCGGCACGATCGTCGGGCTGGCCAGCCCTTCCTCGGTCAAGCACCAGCTGACCGCCCTGGAGCGCAAGGGGTACCTGCGGCGCGATCCCAACCGTCCGCGCGCCATCGAGATCGTCGGGACCGAGGTCCGCGGGCCCGCGCTCGGCAACCCCGAGGACGCGAGCGACGCCCCGGCGCCCGCCTTCGTCCCGGTCGTCGGGAGGATCGCGGCCGGCGGCCCGGTCCTCGCGGAGCAGGCCGTCGAGGACGTCTTCCCCCTCCCCCGCCAGCTCGTCGGGGACGGTGAGCTCTTCCTCCTCAGGGTGAGTGGCGACTCGATGATCGACGCCGCGATCTGCGACGGCGACTGGGTGGTCGTCCGGCGCCAGCCGGTCGCCGAGAACGGGGAGATCGTCGCGGCCCTGCTCGACGACGAGGCCACGGTCAAGACCCTCCAGCGCCGCGACGGCCACGTGTGGCTCATGCCGGCGAACGAGGCCTACTCCCCCATCGACGGGAGCGCCGCCCAGGTGCTCGGCCGCGTCGTCTCGGTGCTGCGCAGCCTCTAGAAGCCGAGCTCGCGAGCCACGGCGCGGATGTGCTCGGCGCTGGCCCGCAGGCCGGCCTGCTCGCTCGGCGTCATGGGGGGCAGCAGACGCTCCTGGGCGCCGTCACCGCCGACGACGGTGGGCACCGACAGGCAGACGCCGGAGATGCCGACGTAGTCGGTGAGCAGGGTGGAGACGGGCAGGACCCGGTTCTCGGCCCGGAGCACCGCCTGGATGATGCCGACGGCGGCGAGGGCGACCGCGTAGTTCGTCGCACCCTTGCCCTCGATGATCCGGTAGGCCGCGGTGACGACCTCCTCGGCGATGGCCGCCCGGGAGGGCTCGTCGAGGAGCGGGGCATGGGTGCTGCTCCAGTCGAGGAGCGGCACGGCCCCGATCATTGCCGAGCTCCACAGGACGAGCTCGGAGTCGCCGTGCTCACCGACGACGTAGGCATGGATGTTGGACGCCGCGATCCCGGTCTCCTGGGCGATGCGGTAGCGCAGCCGCGAGGTGTCCAGCACGGTGCCGGAGCCGAAGAGCTGCTCGCGCGGGAGCCCGGAGATCGTCAGCGCGGCCTGGGTGACGATGTCGACGGGGTTGGTCACCATGAGGAAGATCGCGTCGGGGGCGACGGCGGTGAGGCGAGGGACCAGCGTCCGCATGAGCCCC
Organism: Georgenia satyanarayanai; assembly: GCF_023715365.1. Taxonomy (GTDB): domain Bacteria; phylum Actinomycetota; class Actinomycetes; order Actinomycetales; family Actinomycetaceae; genus Oceanitalea; species Oceanitalea satyanarayanai_B. The sequence continues at coordinate 43,183 of NZ_JAMBNZ010000010.1, read as the reverse complement.
ACCGTGCTGGCCGCGAGGTCCAGGCGCGTCTGGCCGGCGCGCTGCTTGGCGCCGGCGGTGATGACGACGACGTCGGCGCCGCGGCAGGCCTCGACGTCGTCTGAGCCGATGATCTGGGCGTGCGGCATGAACTGGATGCCGTGGGCGAGGTCGAGCGCCTCGGCCTCGACCTTCGCGCGGTTGACGTCGTGGAGGACGACGCGCCGGGCCGCGCCCTGCATGAGTAGGGCGTAGGCGAGGGTCGCCCCGACTGCTCCCGCCCCCACGATCGCGACCGTGCTCGCTCCTGCGCGTGCCATGAACACTTCCTTCCGTCGCCGACGACTCCGAGCCTAGGGGGTCGGTGCGGGCTGCGCGGCCAGGCGCCGCAGGGCGGCACGGGCCACCTCTCCGTCCGTCGTCGGCCACAGCGCCGGCATCGAGCCGCGCAGGAAGCTGCCGTACCTGGCGGTGGCGAGACGCGAGTCGAGGACGGCGACGACGCCGCGGTCCTCGGTCGAGCGTATGAGGCGTCCGGCACCCTGGGCGAGGAGGAGCGCCGCGTGCGTCGCCGCGACGGACATGAAGCCGTTGCCGCCGCCCGCGGCGACGACCTCCGAGCGGGCCGAGCGGACGGGGTCGTCGGGCCGCGGGAAGGGGATGCGGTCGATGACGACGAGCCGGCAGGTGCGGCCGGGCACGTCCACGCCCTGCCACAGGGACAGGGTGCCCACGAGCGTGGCCGACTCGTCCGCGGCGAAGCGCCGCACGAGGGAGGGCAGCTGGTCCTCCCCCTGGCACAGGACCGGGGTGTCGAGCTCGGCGCGGAGGAGCTCGGCGGCCTCGTCCGCGGCCCGCCGGGAGGAGAACAGCCCGAGGGCACCGCCGCCGGAGGCCCGGACGAGCTCGACGAGCTCGCGCTGGGCGTCCTCCCCCGGCCCGTCCCGGCCGGGCGCCGGCAGGTGGCGGGCGACGTAGAGGATGCCCTGGCGGCCGTAGTCGAAGGGCGAGCCGACGTCGACCCCGTGCCACCTCGGGCCGGGTGCCGGCCGCGGGGCGTCGTCGTCGGGCTCGAGGTGGTCGAGGAGGGTGACCCCGAGCGTTCGGGCCACCGGCGCGAAGCTGCCGCCGAGGGACAGGGTGGCGGAGGTGAGGACGGCGGCCTTGCCGGCGAGCAGCTCGGTGGCGATGGGACGGGCGACGTCGAGGGGCGCGAGATGCAGGCGCGCGGCCTCGAAACCGGTGCGTCCACGCTCGCACCACAGGACCTCACGGCGCTGGGCGACGCCGTCGCCGAGGAGGCGCTCGGCGATCTCGTGGAGGACGACCATGGCCGAGCGCGCCATGAGGCGCCCACCGGGCTCGGCCTCGCTCTCCCCGCGCATCGCGCTGATCGCCTCGCGGCTGCCGGCCTCGAGCAGCGTGACGGCGTCGAGGAGCTCGACGGGCACCGAGCGCAGCCGCCCGCTGGGCGCCGTCTCGAGCCAGGCGCCGAGCGCGCGGCCGGCGGCGTCGAGCGCCTCGACGGCCACGCCGGCGTGCTTGCGGGCCAGCCTGGCGGTGCGGTCGACGACGGCGGTGGACAGCTCGAGGGTGGACTGCGCCGTCACGCGCTCGGCCAGCTCGTGGGCCTCGTCGACGACGAGGACGTCGTGCTCGGGCAGCACGCGGGAGGAGCCCGCGGCGGCGATGCCGAGCATCGCGTGGTTGGTGACGACGACGTCCGCCTCGTGCGCCGCGCGCCGGGCGGCCTCGGGGAAGCACTCCTCGAGCATGGGGCAGCTCGAGCCGAGGCACTCGAGCTTGGTCACCGAGACCTGACGCCAGGCGCGGTCACCGACGCCGGGGTCGAGGTCGTCGCGGTCGCCGGTGTCCGTCTCCTCGGCCCACTCGCGCAGCCGGACGACCTGCTCGGCGAGCGGCCCGCGGGAGGTGCTGCTCGCGGCGTCGGCGGTGGCGGCGTCGACGGCGAAGAGGCCCGGCTCGTCCTCCGTGGGGTAGCCTCCGGCGACCTTGTGCTTGCACACGTAGTTGTGCCACCCCTTGAGGAGGGCCACCTGGGGGCGGGGCGCGCCGGAGGCGGCGACGATGTCGGCGACGAGCGGGACGTCGTGGGTGAGCACCTGGCGCTGGAGGGCGAGGGTGGCGGTGGAGACGACGGCGCGCTGGTGGTGGCGCACGGCGTGGTCCAGGACGGGCACGAGGTAGCCGAGGGACTTCCCGGTGCCGGTGCCCGCCTGGACGAGCAGGGCGCGCGGCTCCTGGAGGGTGCGGGCGACCTCCTCGGCCATCTCGAGCTGGCCCGCGCGCTCCTTGCCGCCCAGGCGCCGGACCGCGGCGGCGAGCAGCTCGGGCGTGCCGCTCACGCCGACGCGGCGGCGGTGAGGTCGGCCGCGAGGGTCGGGTCGACGAGCGCGGTCAGCTGCGTGCCGTCACCGGTGTGCTCCTCCGCCAGCACCTCACCGGTGGCGTGGGCGCGCGAGACGAGGTCACCGCGCGAGTAGGGCACGAGGACGTCCACGCGCACCGAGGGGCGCGGGAGCAGCTCGGCGATGCGCTCGCGCAGCTCCTCGATGCCCTCGCCGGTGCGGGCCGACACGGCGACGGCGCCCGGGTAGCGGGTGCGCAGCCCCGCGACGGTGCCGGGGTCGGCGAGGTCGGCCTTGTTGAGGACGACGAGCTCGGGGATGTCCTCGGTGCCGGGGATGTCGGCGAGGACGTCGTGGACCGCCTTGACCTGGCCCTCGGGGTCGGGGTGCGCGGCGTCCACGACGTGGAGGATGAGGTCGGCGTCGGCCACCTCCTCGAGGGTCGAGCGAAAGGCCTCGACGAGCTCGTGGGGCAGGGAGCGCACGAAGCCGACGGTGTCGGCGAGGGTGAAGACGCGCCCGTCCGGCGCCTCGGCCCGGCGCACCGTGGGGTCCAGGGTGGCGAAGAGCGCGTTCTCGACGAGCACCCCCGCGCCGGTGAGCCGGTTGAGGAGGGAGGACTTGCCGGCGTTGGTGTAGCCGGCGATGGCGACGGCGGGGACCTGCGCGCGGTGCCGCGAGGAGCGCTTGGTCTCCCGGGACGGGGCCATCGCGGCGATCTGGCGGCGCAGGCGCGCCATGCGGGTACGGATACGGCGGCGGTCGAGCTCGATCTTCGTCTCACCGGGCCCGCGGGAGCCGATACCGGCGCCGCCGGCGACGCGGCCACCGGCCTGCCGGGACATCGACTCGCCCCAGCCGCGCAGGCGCGGGAGCAGGTACTCGAGCTGGGCGAGCTCGACCTGGGCCTTGCCCTCCCGGGACTTCGCGTGCTGGGCGAAGATGTCGAGGATGAGGGCCGTCCGGTCGATGACCTTGACCTTGACGACGTCCTCCAGCGCACGTCGCTGGGAGGGGCTGAGCTCGGAGTCGGCGACGACGGTGTCGGCGCCCACCTCGGCGACGAGATCGGCGAGCTCGGCCGCCTTGCCCGAGCCGAAGAAGGTGGCGGGATCGGGGGTGGCGCGGCGCTGGAGCACGGCGTCCAGCACGACGGAGCCCGCGGTCTCCGCGAGCGCCGCGAGCTCACGCAGCGAGACCTCGGCCAGCTCGGCCTGCGCACCGGACCACAGCCCGATGAGGACGACCCGCTCGAGGCGCAGCTGCCGGTACTCGACCTCGGTGACGTCCTCGAGCTCGGTGGACAACCCGCCCACGCGTCGCAGCGCCGAGCGCTCCTCGCGGTCGAGCTGGTCGCCGTCGAGCTCGTGGCCCCCGGCGTCCTCCGCCTGGAGCGCCGTCCCGGCGCGCGCGAGCACCCGTGCCACGACGTCCCGTGCAGGGTCGCTCTCCTGTACCGCGTCGTCGTCGTGATCGGCCATGGTCTCCCAGTCCTCGTCCACCACTCCCAGGGTCCCACGTCACCCCCGCCGCGGCGACCAGATATCCCCAGGGGCGGGGTAGGTTTCGGTGGGTGAGCGAGCACTACTTCACCGCGCAGCCGGCATCCCCCGGGGAGACCCGCACCATCGACGTCGTCCTGCGCGGGCGACCGGTCCAGGTCCGCACCGCGCCGGGCGTCTTCTCCGGCGACCGCCTCGACCTCGGCACCCGCGTGCTCCTCGACGCCGCGCCCGACCCCGTCCCCGCCGGGACGCTCGTCGACCTCGGCTGCGGCTGGGGGCCGGTGACGCTGGCGATGGCGGCCGCGTCCCCGGGGGCGAGGGTCCTCGCCGTCGACGTCAACGAGCGGGCCCGGGACCTCACCGCACGGAACGCCGCCGCACTCGGGCTGGGCAACGTCGTCGTCGCCGCCCCCGAGGAGGCCGCCGGCCTCGTCGCGGACGGGATCGACGAGCTGTGGTCCAACCCGCCCATCCGCATCGGCAAAGAGGCGCTGCACGAGCTGCTGCGCACGTGGCTGGGGCGGCTGGCACCGGACGGACGCGCCCGGCTGGTCGTGAGCAAGAACCTCGGGGCCGACTCCCTGCAGCGCTGGGTCGAGGCCGAGCTCGGCCTGCCCACCGAGCGGCTGTCGAGCGCGAAGGGCTTCCGCGTGCTCGACGTGCGCCGCGCCTAGCGCAACGTGACGCGAGCGACCAGCGTCGCGGGGCCGGTGAGGAGTGCGCGGCCGTCGTCGGTGAGCCGCACGACCAGCTCCCCGCCGGGCACGAGCACCCGCCACAGCCGGGGCGCCCCCGCCCCGCCCCACGCGTGCAGCGCGACGGCGACGGCGCAGGCCCCCGTACCGCACGAGCGCGTCTCCCCCGCGCCGCGCTCCTGCACGCGCATGCGCACGGTGCCGGTGGGCTCGCCGTCCGTCGTCGTCTCCCCGAGGGGGACGACGATCTCGACGTTCGTGCCCTCGGCGAGTTCGGGGTCGACGGCGACGAGCGGGCCGAGGTCCGCCGCCGCCAGCTCGTCCTCGTCGGGCAGGGCGACGACGGCGTGCGGGTTGGGCATGGTGACGCGCAGCCCGGCGCGGGTGCCCTCGAGTCCGCGGACCTGGACGGCGACGTCGAAGCCGCGGGTGACGGCGTCACCACCGCCGGGCAACTGCCACGGGCCCATGTCGACGGTCCAGCCGGTGCCGGCGCGGGTGACGCTCCGCACGCCGCCGCGGGTGCCGATGAGCACCGGCTCGCCGTCGGCGGGAGCGATGAGGCCCTCGTCGACGAGGTAGGTGGCGAGGAGGCGGGCGGCGTTGCCGCACATCTCGGCGACCGAGCCGTCCGCGTTGCGGTAGTCCATGAACCACTCCGCGCCCTGCGCCGCGGCGGCGCGGGCCTCCGGCGTGCCCAGGGCGGCCGACCGGACGGCGCGGACGAGGCCGTCGGCGCCGATGCCGGCGCGCCGGTCGCACACGGCGGCGACCGCGGCGGCGTCGACGTCGAGGCGGGCGTCGGGGTCGGTGAGGAGGACGAAGTCGTTCTCGGTGGCGTGCCCCTTGGTGAGCGGGACACCCCGGAGCGGGGCCAGCGGCGACATGCGTGCGAGCCTACGGGAGGAGGGCGGCGACCCGCTCCGCCAGGTCCGGCGACGGCGGGAGCCAGTGGACGCGCGGGTCGCGGCGGAACCACTGCTGCTGCCGGCGGGCGAGCTGGCGGGTGGCGATCGAGATGGCCTCGTGCGCGTCGGCGACGCTGAGCCGGCCCTCGAGGACGGCGACCGCCTGGGCGTAGCCGACGGCACGCGACGCGGTCCGGCCCTGGCCGAGCCCTGCGCCGAGGAGCTCGCGGGTCTCCTCGAGGAGGCCGCCGTCGAGCATCGCCCGGGCGCGCGCGGAGATGCGGGTGAGGAGCTCCTCGCGCGGGACGTCGATGGCCACCTGGACGGCAGGCAGGTGGTAGCGGTGCTCGGGCATCGTCGCGGAGTAGGGCCGGCCGGTCAGCTCGATGACCTCCAGGGCGCGCACGATGCGCCGGGTGTTGGCCGGCGGGATCCGCTCGGCGGCCGTGGGGTCGCGCTCGGCCAGCTCCCGGTACAGCATCCCGGGGCCCTCCTCCTCGGCGCGGGCCTCGAGGCGGCCGCGCACCTCGGGGTCGGTGCCGGGGAACTCGAGCTCGTCGAGGACCGCGCGCACGTAGAGGCCGGAGCCGCCGACGAGGACCCCGCGGCGCCCACGGCCGGCGACGACGGCGAGGTCGGCGCGCGCCTCGCGCTGGTAGGCCGCGACGTTCGCCTCCTCGGTGACGTCCAGGACGTCGAGCTGGTGGTGGACGACGCCGCGGCGCTCGGCGAGGGCGAGCTTGGCGGTGCCGACGTCCATGCCCCGGTAGAGCTGCATCGCGTCCGCGTTGACCACCTCGGCGGCAGCGGGGCCACCGAGGAGCTCGACGACGTCGAGCGCGAGGTCGGACTTGCCCGTCGCGGTGGACCCGACGACGGCGAGGACGGGAGGGCGCACGGCGCCCACGCTACGCGCCACCGCCCCCCTCACGCCGACAGCCGGATTCCTCCGCCGCCGATGCCGCCGAGAAGTCCGGCTCTCCGCACGGGAGAGGACCCCGGCCATCGCGGCGCGGCCGAGGAATCCGGCTGTCGGCGAGGGGGGCGGGGTGTCAGGGTGCGGGGGAGCCGGGGACGGTGGCGTCAGCGGGTGCGCAGGGTCGGCATGCCGAGCGTGACGGCACCACCCGCGGCCGGGGCGGCCCCGCCGCCGTGGTCGTGGTCGCCGCGCTGGGCTCGCTCCCACGCGTCACCGGCGCGCGTGCGGCGCAGGGCGTAGGTGCCGCCGAGCGCCGGGGAGTCGGCGACGAGGTGGTGCGGCGCGCCGTGGGTGACGGTCGCGGTGACCATGTCGCCGGGACGCGGGAGGTCGGTGACGCCGTCGGGAAGCGCGACGTGGACGAGCCGGTTGTCGGCGGCGCGGCCGCTGATCCGGGCCGTCGCGCCGTCCTTGCGGCCGCCGCCGTCGGCGACGAGCACCTCGACGGTGCGCCCGACCTGCCGCTCGTTCTCCTCGGTCCCGATGCGCTCCTGCAGGGCGACGAGGCGCTGGTAACGCTCGGCGACGACGTCGGCCGGGACCTGCTCGGGCAGGTCGGCGGCGGGGGTGCCGGGGCGCGGGGAGTACTGGAAGGTGAAGGCGCTGGCGAAGCGGGAGGCCTCCACGACGTCGAGCGTGGCCTGGAAGTCTTCCTCCGTCTCCCCCGGGAACCCGACGATGATGTCGGTGCTGATCGCAGCGTCGGGGATGGCGGCGCGGACGCGGTCGAGGATGCCGAGGAACTTCGCCGAGCGGTAGGAGCGGCGCATGGCGCGCAGGATGCGGTCCGAGCCAGACTGCAGCGGCATGTGCAGCTGCGGCATGACGGTGGGCGTCTGCGCCATCGCCTCGATGACGTCGTCGGTGAAGGCGGCGGGGTGCGGGGAGGTGAAGCGCACCCGCTCCAGGCCCTCGACCTGCCCGCAGGCGCGCAGCAGCTTGGCAAAGGCGCCGCGGTCCCCGAAGCCCACCCCGTAGGAGTTGACGTTCTGCCCGAGCAGGGTGACCTCGATGGCGCCCTGCGCGACGACGGCCTCGACCTCGGCGAGCACGTCGCCCGGGCGACGGTCGCGCTCCTTGCCGCGCAGGTGCGGCACGATGCAGAAGGTGCACGTGTTGTTGCATCCGACCGAGATCGAGACCCAGGCGGCGTAGGCGGACTCGCGCTTGGTGGGCAGCGTCGAGGGGAAGACCTTGAGCGACTCCTCGATCTCCACCTGCGCCTCGGCGTTGTGCCGGGCGCGCTCGAGGAGGGTGGGCAGGACGTCGAGGTTGTGGGTGCCGAAGACGACGTCCACCCACGGGGCCTTGTCGACGATCCCGTCGCGCATCTGCTGGGCGAGGCAGCCGCCGACGGCGATCTGCATGCCGGGCCGGGAGCGCTTGACCGACGCGAGCTGGCCGAGGTTGCCGAAGAGGCGGCTGGCCGCGTTCTCGCGGACGGAGCACGTGTTGATGACGACGACGTCCGCACCGGTGCCGAGCGCCTCACCGGCGCCCGCCTCCGCGGGCACGTACCCGGCACCCTCGAGCATGCCGGCGAGGCGCTCGGAGTCGTGGACGTTCATCTGGCAGCCCATGGTGCGCACGACGTAGGTGCGGGGCGCGCTCGCGGTGGCAGTCATCGTCGGCCAAGTGTAGTTGCGCCGCGCCGTGTCCCGACCGTGACCTCGATTTACATGACCGTCATCACAAGTGTGGTTAGGTTTGCCACTATGACTCAGCCGGGCACGGACTCCATGCCGCCTCCGACCACCGAGCCGCTTGTCGAGATGCGCGGGGTCAACAAGTACTTCGGCGAGCTCCACGTGCTCAAGGACATCGACCTCACCGTCCACCGCGGCGAGGTGGTCGTCGTCATCGGCCCCTCGGGATCGGGCAAGTCCACGCTGTGCCGCACGGTCAACCGCCTGGAGACGATCAGCTCCGGCGAGATCGTCGTCGACGGCACCCCGCTGCCCGAGGAGGGCAAGGCGCTGGCCCGGCTGCGCGCCGACGTCGGGATGGTCTTCCAGTCCTTCAACCTCTTCGCGCACAAGACGGTCCTCGACAACGTCACCCTCGGGCCGATCAAGGTCAAGGGCCTGAGGACGAAGGAGGCCAAGGACCTCGCGATGGACCTCCTCGAGCGGGTGGGGGTCGCCAACCAGGCGGGCAAGCTCCCCGCCCAGCTCTCGGGCGGCCAGCAGCAGCGCGTGGCGATTGCCCGGTCGCTGGCCATGCAGCCCAAGGTCATGCTCTTCGACGAGCCGACCTCGGCCCTGGACCCCGAGATGATCAACGAGGTCCTCGACGTCATGACCTCCCTCGCGCGGGACGGCATGACGATGGTCGTCGTCACCCACGAGATGGGCTTCGCCCGCAAGGCCGGCGACCGCGTCGTCTTCATGGACGCGGGCGAGATCGTCGAGGAGAAGACCCCCGAGGAGTTCTTCACCCACGCCGAGACGGAGCGTGCCAAGGACTTCCTGGGCAAGATCCTCACCCACTGACCCTCCGCACTGTCCGCACTTCGAAGGAGAACAGCATGCAGAAGACCCGAGTGATCGCGATCGCAGCCGCAGCGCTGCTGGCGCTGACTGCCTGCGGAGACGACGGCGGGAACGGGAACGGCGAGAGCGCCGACCCGGCCGACTTCCCCGAGGGCAGCACCATGGCGCGGATCGTCGAGGAGGGGACGATCACGATCGGCACGAAGTTCGACCAGCCGCTCTTCGGCCTCCAGGGCCCCGACGGCGTCCCCGTCGGCTTCGACGTCGAGATCGGCCAGCTCATCGCCGACGAGCTCGGCGTGGAGGCGGAGTTCGTCGAGGCGCAGTCCGCCCAGCGCGAGACGCTCATCCAGAACGGGTCGGTCGACCTCGTCGTGGCGACCTACACGATCAACGACGAGCGCAAGGAGCTCATCGACTTCGCCGGCCCGTACTACGTCGCCGGCCAGTCGCTCATGGTGACGGCGGACAACACCGACATCAACGGCCCGGACGACCTCGCCGGCAAGACCGTGTGCTCGGCGGACGGCTCGACGCCGGCGCAGAACATCCGCGACAACTACCCCGACGCCGAGCTCGTCACCTACGGCGCCTACACCGACTGCCTCGACCCGCTGAGCAGCGGCCAGGTGGACGCGGTCACCACCGACAACGTCATCCTCGCCGGCTACGTCAACGAGCAGCCCGACGACTTCAAGCTCGTCGGCGACCAGTTCACCGAGGAGCCCTACGGCATCGGCCTGGCCAAGGACGACGACGACTTCCGGACCTTCGTCAACGACACCCTCGAGGCCGCCTACGAGGACGGCCGCTGGGCGGAGGCCTGGGAGAACACCGCCGGCGCGGTGCTCGACACGCCCGAGCCGCCGGCGGTCGACCGGTACTGAGCCGACACACTCCCGCGGTCCGGGGCGCTGCGGCGCCCCGGACCGCACCCACGCTGATCGGGAACCTTGATGAACGTCGTCCTCGACAACCTGCCGGCTTTCTGGAACGGCTTCCTCACCACCCTGTACATCGCCGCGGTCAGCGGTGTCATCTCGCTGGTGGCGGGAGTCCTGCTCGCCGCGATGCGCGTGTCCCCCCTCTCGACGCTGCGCTGGGTGTCCACCGTGTGGGTCGAGGTCATGCGCAACACACCGCTGACCCTGATCTTCATCTTCGTCGCCGGCGTGCTGCTGACAATGGACATCCTCATCCCGATCGGGCGTACCCAGGCGATCGTCGCCCTCTCCGTGTACACCTCGGCCTTCGTGTGCGAGGCCGTCCGCTCGGGCATCAACAGCGTGGGGATCGGGCAGGCTGAGGCCGCCCGGGCCATCGGCCTCACCGGCGGCCAGTCGCTGCAGCTCGTCGTGCTGCCGCAGGCGCTGCGCACCGTCGTGCCGCCGCTCATCAACGTCCTCATCGCCATGGTGAAGAACACCTCGATCGCCGCGGGCTTCGCCTCGCCGGAGCTCGTGTCCGCCGCCCGCACGGTGTCCCTGGCGAACCCCGGCAGCGCACTGTGGGTGTTCAGCGGTATCGCGGTCTTCTACCTGCTCATCACGGTGCCTGCCGGCACCCTTGCCAACCGGGTCGAGCGAAAGGTGGCATTCGCACGATGAGTGACGTCAGCACCGTCCTGTACGACGCCCCCGGCCCGGTCACCCGCCGGCGCCAGCGCCTGCTCTCCGCCCTCGCCGGGCTCGTCATCGCCGCGGTCCTCGCCTGGGGCCTGTACGCGATGTACCGCAACGACATCTTCAACGACCGCTGGCTCGTGCTCGTCGATCCGCCGCGCGGCCAGTCCGTCCAGAACGTGTGGTGGGACTCGCTGCTGTGGGGTGGGCTCGTCCAGGGCACGCTCAAGGCGGCAGCGCTCGCCATGCCGTTGGCCGGTGTGCTCGCGCTCGTCCTCGTCATCCTCCGCACCACGCCGCGCCGGGCGGTCCGCACCCCCGCCACCGGCCTCATCGAGCTCTTCCGCGGGCTGCCGGTTCTCGTCCTCATGATGTTCGGGTACTTCGTCTTCGGCTTCAGCCCGTTCGCCTCGGTGGTGTTCGGGCTGGTGATCTACAACGCCGCCATCGTCGCCGAGATCCTCCGCGCCGGACTGTCCTCCCTCGCCAAGGGCCAGGCAGAGGCAGGCCTGGCGATCGGCCTGTCGTGGTTCCAGAACTTCTTCATCATCATGCTCCCGCAGGCGGTGCGGGTCATGCTGCCGAGCCTCATCGCCCAGCTGGTGGTGCTGCTCAAGGACACGTCGATCGGCTTCATCATCGCCTACCACGAGCTGCTCCGGGCGTCCCAGCTCAACTACAACTTCTTCGGCAACGAGAGCCGGCTGCCGTTCTTCGTCGCGACGCTGGCGATCTACCTCACCCTGAACTTCACGCTCACCCGGGTGGCGATCGTCGTCGAGAGGCGTCTGCGCCAGCGGGGGCAGAAGGTCGTGAAGCCGGGGTCCAGGGTGGCGGTGCGCTGAGCCGCCCCCGCCCGGCACGCGGTGCCGACCTGGGGTTCCTACAGCGCGTCGAGGGGGTCGCCGTCCGTTTCCTCGCCGTCGGCGGCGAGTGCCTCGTCGACGGCGCGCATCGCCACACCGGGTGAGTAGCCCTTGCGGGCGAGCATCCCCGCGAGCCGGCGGCGGCGCTTGTCGTGGTCCAGGCCGCGGCTCGCGCGAGCCTTGCGGAGGGCGAGGTCCCGCGCGGCCGTGAGCTCGTCCTCGTCGTCGATCTGCTCGAGGGCTTGCTCGGCGACCTCGGGGCTCACGCCCTTGAGCCGCAGCTCGTGGGCCAGCGCCCGCCGGGCCAGGCCGCGCTCCCCGTGGCGGGTGCGCACGAGCATCTCGGCGTAGGCGGCGTCGTCGACGAGGCCGACCTCCTCGAAGCGGTCGAGGAGCTGCTCGGCGATCTCGCCGGGGACGTCCTTCGCGGCGAGCTTCTCCGCCAGCTGTGCGCGGCTGCGTGGTGCGGCCGCGAGCTGGCGCAGGAGGATCGCACGGGCGACCTCCTCACCGGGAGGTTCGACGTCCTCGGCGGCAGCGCCCGTGGTCGGAGGCTCCTGCGCGGGCCTCCGACCACCGGGACGGGACGAGAGGCTCAGAAGTCGACCTTCGCCTCGGCGTCGGTGTCCTCCGCCTTGACCCCGATACCGAGCTTGTCGAGGATCTTCTTCTCGATCTCCTCGGCGAGCTCGGGGTTGTCCTTGAGGAACCGGCGGGAGTTCTCCTTGCCCTGGCCGAGCTGGTCGCCCTCGTAGGTGAACCAGGCGCCGGACTTGCGCACGATGCCGTGCTCGACACCGAGGTCGATGAGGCCGCCCTCGCGCGAGATGCCCTGGCCGTAGACGATGTCGAACTCCGCCTGCTTGAAGGGCGGGGCCATCTTGTTCTTGACGATCTTGGCCCGCGTGCGGTTGCCCACCGGGACGGTGCCCTCCTTGAGGGTCTCGATCCGGCGGACGTCGATGCGGATGGAGGCGTAGAACTTCAGCGCCTTGCCACCGGTGGTGGTCTCCGGGGAGCCGAAGAACACGCCGATCTTCTCGCGCAGCTGGTTGATGAAGATCGCCGTGGTGCCCGAGGCGGACAGCGCACCGGTGATCTTGCGCAGCGCTTGGGACATGAGGCGGGCCTGGAGGCCGACGTGGGAGTCACCCATCTCGCCCTCGATCTCGGCCTTGGGCACGAGCGCCGCGACGGAGTCGATGACGACGATGTCCAGCGCGCCGGACCTGATGAGCATGTCCATGATCTCCAGCGCCTGCTCACCGGTGTCCGGCTGGGAGACGAGGAGGGCGTCGGTGTCGACGCCGAGCTTCTTCGCGTACTCGGGGTCCAGCGCGTGCTCGGCGTCGATGAACGCGGCGATCCCGCCGGCCCTCTGCGCGTTGGCCACGGCGTGGAGCGCGACGGTCGTCTTGCCCGAGGACTCCGGGCCGTAGATCTCGACGACGCGGCCGCGGGGCAGCCCGCCGATGCCGAGGGCGACGTCCAGGGCCACCGACCCGGTGGGGATGACGGCGACGGGCGGACGGGTGTCGTCCCCCAGCCGCATGATCGAGCCCTTGCCGAACTGGCGGTCGATCTGGCTGAGCGCGGCCTCCAGGGCCTTGCTGCGGTCTGCTACGGGAGCGGCCATGTGGGTCTCCTTGTGTCGTGGCCGGCGGGGCGCGGCCGTGCGGGACGGGGCTGGTCTGTCAGGGCCCGCCCTCTCCGGACGGCTACCTGTGGGGAGGCTATGTCCGACCACTGACATCCGGGACGTGGGCCCCACCGGCTGTGGAGTTCCGCGGCTCGTCCTTCCCTGGGGACAAGCGTAAACCGAACGGACGTTCGACCGCCCTCCGACACGCGCGCAGATATTCAGCGGCGCCGGGGGTCCAGGGTGCCGCGGTGGCGCCACCGCACGCGCTCGTCCAGCTCCATCTCCACGCACACCGCGTCCCACACCTCGCGCGGCGCCACCCCGTCCGCGAGCGCCTGCTCCGGCGTGCGGTTGCCCAGCGGCACGAGGACGAGCTCGGTGGCCAGGGTGCGACCGTAGGCCGGGCCGAAGGTCTCCTCCAGCGCCTGCCGGAACTCCGAGTGCTTCACCGCACCAGCGTGCCACGCCCGCGGCGCCCACCGCTCCCGCTGCGGCACCAACGCGTGCATGTCACACCTGCCCTGCACAATGACGGCATGGTGGACGACGCGCTGGCAGGGTTCTCCGCTCCCACGCGCGCGTGGTTCGCCGGAGCGTTCGCCGCGCCCACCGCCGCGCAGACGGGCGCGTGGGAGGCGGTGCGAGCCGGGGACCACGCCCTCGTCGTCGCGCCCACCGGGTCCGGCAAGACGCTGTCCGCCTTCCTCTGGTCGGTGGATCGGCTGCTCACCGGCGAGGACCCGGCGCCCGAGCGGCGTGCTCGGGTCCTGTACGTCTCCCCGCTCAAGGCGCTGGCCGCGGACGTCGAGCGCAACCTCCGCTCCCCGCTCGTCGGCATCACGCGGGCGGCGGCCGCTGTGGGCACACCGGTCCGGGACGTGACGGTCGGCGTCCGCACCGGTGACACCCCGCCCGCCGAGCGGCGCGCCCTGGCCACCCGGCCGCCCGACATCCTCATCACCACCCCCGAGTCCCTCTACCTCGTCCTCACCTCCGCCGCCCGTGAGGGGCTGCGCGGGGTGGAGACGGTCATCCTCGACGAGGTCCACGCCGTCGCCGGCACCAAGCGCGGCGCGCACCTGGCCGTCTCCCTCGAGCGGCTCGACGCCCTGCTCCCCCGCCCCGCCCAGCGGGTCGGTCTCTCGGCCACGGTCCGTCCCGTCGAGGCCGTCGCCCGCTTCCTCGGCGGCACGCGCACCCCGGAGGAGGGCGGGCGCCCCGTGCGCGTCGTGCGCCCGGACATCGCCAAGGAGCTCCAGGTCGACGTCGTCGTCCCCGTGCCGGACCTCTCGGACCTGCCCGAGGCCCCCGGCCGCGAGTCCGCGTCCGGGGAGGACCTGTCCGGCAGCGCCGCGGGCCGGCTGCCCACCCAGCACCGCGCCTCCATCTGGCCGCACGTGGAGGAGCGGCTCGTCGACCTCATCGCCTCCCACCGCTCGACCATCGTCTTCGCCAACTCCCGCCGCGGCGCCGAGCGGCTCGCGGCGCGGGTCAACGAGGTCTGGGCCGAGCGCAACCGACCCGCCGACGACGCCGCTGCCCCACCGCCGTCGTCGTCCTCGCCCGGCTCGGGCTGGGCGGCCCAGGTGCCCGGCCAGTCCGGGACCGCCTCACCGGCCGCCGACGGCGAGCTCGCCCGCGCCCACCACGGCTCGATGAGCCGCGAGGAGCGGACCCGGATCGAGTCGGCGCTCAAGTCGGGAACCCTGCCGGCGGTCATCGCCACCTCCACCCTGGAGCTGGGCATCGACATGGGCGCCGTCGACCTCGTCGTCCAGGTCGGGTCCCCGCCGTCGGTCGCCTCGGCGCTGCAGCGCATCGGACGCGCCGGTCACCAGGTCGGGGCGCTGTCCCGCGGGGTCGTCCTGCCCACCCACCGCGGGGACCTCCTCGCCGCCTCCGTCACCTCCGTGCGCGCGCAGGAGGGGGCCATCGAGTCGCTCCAGGTGGTGGCCAACCCGCTCGACGTCCTCGCCCAGCAGATCGTCGCGATGCTCGCCGTCGAGGACTGGTCGGTGGACGAGCTCGCCGTGCTCATCCGGCGCAGCGCCCCCTTCGAGTCCCTGGGTGACGCCTCCCTCCACGCCGTCCTCGACATGCTCTCCGGCCGCTACCCCAGCGAGGACTTCGCCGAGCTGCGCCCCCGTCTCGTGTGGGACCGCGCCGCCGGCACCCTCTCCGCGCGGCCCGGCGCGGTCCGCCTGGCGACGACGAGCGGCGGCACCATCCCCGACCGCGGCCTCTACGGCGTCTTCCTCGCCGCCTCCGTGAGCGCCGACGGCGGCGACGGCGTCACCTCCGCCGGGCGCGGCGGGCGCCGGGTGGGCGAGCTCGACGAGGAGATGGTCTTCGAGTCACGGGTGGGGGACACCTTCACCCTCGGCTCGAGCACGTGGCGCATCGAGGACATCACCCCCGACCGCGTTCTCGTCTCCCCGGCACCGGGGCAGCCCGGACGCCTGCCCTTCTGGAAGGGCGACTCCCCCGGCCGCCCCGTCGAGCTCGGCCGGGCGCTGGGCGCCTTCGTCCGCACCACTGCGGCCCTGCCGCTCGAGCGGGCCCACGAGCGCCTCGCGGAGCACGGGCTGGACGAGTGGGCCCGGGACAACCTCCTCGGCTACCTCCACGAGCAGCGCGAGCACGCGCACCTCAGCGACGACCGCACGATCGTGCTCGAGCGCTTCCGCGACGAGCTCGGAGACTGGCGGCTGGTCATCCACTCCCCCTTCGGCTCCCGGGTCCACACGCCGTGGGCCCTGGTCCTGGCCGCCCGGCTGCGTGAGCAGCTCGGCATGGACGTCGCCGCAATGCCCGCGGACGACGGCATCGTCATGCGGCTGCCCGACATCGGTTCCGAGGGCGGTGAGCTGCCCGTCAGCGCCGAGGACCTCCTCCTCGACCCCGACGAGCTCACCGGGCAGGTCGTCGACGCGCTGGCCGGCTCCGCGCACTTCGCCTCACGCTTCCGTGAGGCCGCCGCACGGGCGCTGCTGCTGCCGCGCCGCCGTCCCGACCGCCGCCAGCCGCTGTGGCAGCAACGGCACCGGGCGGCGCAGCTCCTCGGTGTGGCCGTCGACCACCCCGACTTCCCCATCGTCCTCGAGGCCGTCCGCGAGTGCCTCCAGGACGACTTCGACACCCCCGCCCTCGCCGAGCTCATGGGGCAGGTTGCCCGCCGCGAGCTGCGCGTGGTCGAGGTCGCCACGCCCACGCCGTCGCCGTTCGCGCGCAGCCTCCTCATGGGCTACGTCGGCCAGTTCCTCTACGACGGCGACGCCCCCGCGGCCGAGCGCCGCGCTGCCGCCCTCACCCTGGACCCGCGCCTCCTCGCCGAGCTCATCGGTCCGGGCGCCACCGAGCTTGCCGACCTCCTCGACGCCACCGCCCTGGCCGAGATCGAGGCCGAGGTCGCCCTGCGCCGCTACCCCGCGCAGGACGTCGAGGCGGTCGCCGACCTCGTCCGCCGCCTGGGGCCCGTGACGACGGCGGAGCTCGCCACCCGCTGTGACCCGCCCACCGCGGCCGAGGGCTGGCTCGAGGAGCTGGAGGCGGCACGGCGCGTCATCCGGGTCACCGTCGCCGGCGGCACCCGCTGGGCGGTGCTCGAGGACGCCGGCCGGCTGCGTGACGCCCTCGGTGTCGCCCTGCCCGTCGGGCTCCCCGAGGAGGTCCTCGAGCCGGTGGCCGACCCGCTCGGTGACCTCGTGCGCCGCTACGCCCGTACCCACGGCCCCTTCCGGGCCGACGAGGCCGCCGCGTACCTGGGCCTGGGCACCGCGGCGCTGGCGCCGGTGCTGCGGCGGCTCACCGCGGCGGCCGCGCTCGTCACCGGGCGGCTGCGCCCCGGCTCGGAGTCGGCCGACGAGTACTGCGACTCCGAGGTCCTGCGACGGGTGCGCCGGCGCAGCCTGGCCGTGCTCCGCAGCGAGGTCGAGGCCGTGCCCGCGGCCACGCTGGGCGCCTTCCTGCCGCGGTGGCAGCAGGTGGGCAGGGCCGGCTCCGGCACGGCGGCGCTGAGCTCGGTCGTCGACCAGCTCGCCGGTGCCCGGGTGCCCGCCTCGGCCCTGGAGTCCCTCGTCCTGCCCGCCCGTGTGAGCGGGTACCGCACCGCCCTGCTCGACGAGCTCACCACCGCCGGTGAGGCCGTGTGGTGCGGCGCCGGCGCGCTGCCGGGCGTGGACGGCTACCTCGTCCTCGCCCCCGCCGACAGCCCCGAGCTCCTGCCCCCGCCGCAGGAGGTCGCCGACGACCCGCTCCAGCGGGCCATCCTCGAGGCGCTGGCCGGGGGTGGGCAGTTCTTCCGCGACCTCCTCGCCGCGTGCCGGGTGGAGGACATCCTCGTGAGCACCGAGCGGGTGCTCGACGCGCTGTGGGAGCTCGCGTGGGGCGGGCACGTCACCAACGACTCCCTCGGCCCCGTGCGCGCGCGGCTCTCC
Source organism: Georgenia satyanarayanai (assembly GCF_023715365.1). Classification (GTDB taxonomy): domain Bacteria; phylum Actinomycetota; class Actinomycetes; order Actinomycetales; family Actinomycetaceae; genus Oceanitalea; species Oceanitalea satyanarayanai_B. The sequence goes on along the minus strand of NZ_JAMBNZ010000010.1, from coordinate 25,690 downwards.
GGTGGCCGTCCGGCCCACCACTCGGCACGGCGGCCGCCGCGGGCGGGCGGTGCGCTGTCCCGCCGTCGCTCGCTCATGGCGGCGGCCGGCACCCGTCCGGGCAACCCGCAGCCCCCTGCGGCGGCCGGGCGCTGGTCACTGGTGCCGCGCGACGGGGACACCGCCACGGCGGTCCTGGCGCAGGTGGCCGCCCTCCTCGAGCGTCACGGTGTCCTCACCCGCGGCGCCGCCGGCCTCGAGGACCTCCCCGGTGGCTTCGGCACCGCCTACCCCGTCCTCACCCGGCTCGAGGACGCCGGCAAGGTCCGTCGCGGCTACCTTGTCGAGGGGCTCGGAGCCGCGCAGTTCGCCCTGCCCGAGTGCGTCGACCTCCTGCGCGACGCCGTCCGGCGCGAGGATGCCACCGCCCTCCTCCTCGCCGCGACGGACCCGGCCAACCCCTACGGCGCCGCTCTGCCCTGGCCCGGTGCGGTCACCGAGGGCGCGCGCCCCCGCCGGGCGGCGGGGGCCGTCGTCGTCCTCGTCGGCGGGGAGCTGTGCCTGTACGTCGAGCGGGGCGGCCGCACGCTGCTCTCTTTCACCACCGACGCCGCCCGGCTGACCGCTGCGGCGCAGGAGCTCGCCGCCACGGCGGAGCGCGGGACGCTCGGCCGCGTCACCCTGCAACGCGTGGACGGCGAGCCGGCGCTCGGCGCCGGCGGACCGGCGCGTGAGGCCCTCGAGGCCGCCGGCTTCTTCGCCACCCCGCGCGGGCTGCGACTGCGGGAGGACGGGCCGACACGCCGGGCGGCGGAGGGAGCCACCCGTGCCCGAGGGTGACATCGTCCTACGTGTGGCCCGCCGGATGGATGCCGCGTTGGCGGGACAGCGGCTCGTCCGCGGCGAGCTGCGCTGGGGACGGCTGGGCGACACCGACCTCGCGGGCGCCGTCGTCCTCGGCAACCACCCGGTGGGCAAGCACCTGCTCACCCGCCTCGACGACGGCCGCACCTTGCACACCCACCTGCGCATGGACGGCAGCTGGTGGATCACCCGCGCCGGTGAGGAGCGCGGCGCCGACCGTGCCCACCGGGTGCGGGCCGTGCTCGGCACCGAGCGGTGGACGTGCATCGGACGACTGCTCGGCATGGTCGACCTCGTCCGCACCCGCGACGAGCACCTCGTCGTCGGGCACCTGGGACCCGACCTCCTCGCCGACGACGTCGACCTCGAGGAGTGCGGCGAGCGGGTCCGGGCCCAGGGCGATCGCCCCATCGGCGCCGTCCTGCTCGACCAGACCGTCGTCGCCGGCATCGGAACCCTCTACCTCGCCGAGTCCCTCTGGGCCCACCGCGTCCACCCGCTGCGGCCCGCGCGGGAGGTCACCGAGCCGGTGTGTGCCACGGCGCGTCACCTCATGCTGCGCTCGGCCGACTCCCCGCTGCCCACGGCCACAGGGGAGACCGGACCCGGGCGGGGCAAGCACGTCCATGGCCGGCGCGGACGCCCGTGCCGACGCTGCGGCACGCCGATCGCCGAGCTCCAGGTCGGCCCGCCGGGCAAGGAGCGGCCCGGGTTCTACTGCCCGCACTGCCAGCCCGCGTAGCCGCGAACGACCACGCCCCCGGCGGTTCGAGAACCGGCGGGGGCGTGGGTGAGGCTGCGGGCGTGTCAGGCGACGCCGGCGAGCTCCTCACGGAGGGAGGAGACGAGCTCCTCGGGCACGGTGTCGGGGACGTGGACGCCCTCGGCGACTGCGATGCGGTCACTGACCTTGCGCAGGACGAAGGACATCGGGATGTTGAGAGCAGTACAGATGGAGGCGAGCAGCTCGGAGGACGCCTCCTTCTGCCCGCGTTCCACCTCGCTGAGGTAGCCGAGGGAGACACGAGCCGCGGAGGAGACCTCACGCAGCGTCCGGCCCTGGTGCTGACGCACCGTCCGGAGAACATCACCGATCTCACGTCGTAGGACGATCACCGGGGCCACCTCCTGTCGCTCGCCGAAAGTCGTCTTACCGTACCCTGACGCGGGCGAGGGCGCGGGTCGGGTGGGTCGCCGTCCCACAGGGCGGCGTGTCGGTCGCACCGCGGTGCGGCCCGGAGCACTGTTCGTCGTCATCACTGTGGTCAACGGGCACCCCCCGCAGTTTGTTCCCGGTCCTCCAGCAGCCCGAGGAGGACGGCGAGCCCGGCGCCGACGGCCGCGCGGCGCACGAGCGGCCGGGTGCCTGCGACAGCGAGGCGACGCGCCCGGACGGTGCCCGCGAGGCTGGCGGCGACGAACACGGTGCCCGCGGCGGCGCCGTCGGACGGGCCGGGCCCGGCCACGCCCGTGGTGCCGATCCCGCAGTCCGCGCCGAGGAGTCGGGCAGCACCCAGGGCGAGCTGCCGGGCGACCTCCGCCTGGACCGGCCCGCCGTCGTCCAGGACCGCTTGCTCGACACCGAGGACCTGCGCCTTGAGGCTCGTCGCGTAGGTGACCACCCCGCCGAGGACCGCCAGCGACGCGCCCGGGACGTCGACGAGCGCAGCGCTGACGAGCCCACCGGTGAGCGACTCCCCCGTCGCCACGGTGAGACCCGCGCGTCGCAGCCGCTCGACGACGGCGGCGGCGGTCACCGGCGCTCGACGGCCGGCGTCTGGGCGATCCGCACGGCCCGCACGACGTAGTCCAGGCCCGTGACCACCGTGACGACGACGGCAATGAGCATGACCCACCACGCGCACACGAGCAGGACGTCGGCCGCCGCCCGCGGCAGCAGGGACTCCCACGGGATGAGGTAGGCGGTGATGAAGACGATCTGCAGGACGGTCTTGAGCTTGCCACCGTTGGAGGCGGCCATGACGGCGCGGCGCACCATGGCGAAGCGCAGCGCGGTGATGCCGAGCTCGCGGACGATGATGACGACAGGCACCCACCACGGGATGGTCCCCTCGGCCCACAGCAGCAGGAGCGCCGCGATGACGAGGGCCTTGTCGGCGATCGGGTCGGCGATCTTGCCGAAGTTCGTCACCAGCCCGCGGCTGCGGGCGATGTGACCGTCCAGCTTGTCGGTGGCCGCGGCGGCGAGGAAGACGACGGTGGCTGCGACCCGCGAGGCGGTGGAGTCGCCGAGCATGAGGACGGCGAAGACGGGCACGAGTGCCACGCGCACCATCGTCAGCACGTTCGCCAGGTTCCACAGCGGGACGTGCGGGGAGCTCTCCGTCGACATGGGGTCCAGGGTACGGGCCACCGGGACGAGGTACCCGCCACCGCGCAGTACTCTCGGCGCCATGGGACGCCACGCCCTCCCCGCCCGCCCACGGACCGCGCCCTGGGCGGCGCTCGGCGTCGTCCTCCTCGTGACCCTCCTCGCCGCCGTCGCGCTCTGGCGGCCCTGGCAGGAGCGCCCGACCGCCGCTCCGTCCCCGACGGCGACGGCGACGGCGACCAGTGGACAGACCGCCACACCGGTGCAGACGCCGAGCCCGACGCCCGAGCCGCGTCCCGACGCGCGCTTCACCATCCTCGGCGGCGGCGACGTGCTGCCCCACACGACGGTCATCGAGACGGCGCGGACCGGCGACGGCTACGACTTCGTCCCCATGCTCGAGGCGACCGCGGAGTACACCCGCGGAGCGGACCTCTCGCTGTGCAACGCGGAGGTCCCCATCGCGCCGTCGGGCACCGAGCCGAGCGGGTACCCGATGTTCGGCGCCCCCGAGGAGCTGGCCGCGGACCTCGTCCGCCTCGGCTGGGACGGCTGCTCGACCGGCACCAACCACAGCCTCGACCGCGGGCTGGACGGCCTCACCCACACCCTCGACGTGTTCGACGACGCGGGCCTGGGTCACGTGGGCACTGCCCGCAGCCAGGCGGAGGCGGACAGCGCGCAGTGGTACGAGCTGGAGCGCGAGGGGCAGACCATCCGGGTGGCGCAGCTCGGCGCGACCTACGGCACCAACGGCATCCCGGTGCCCGCGGACAGCCCGTGGGCGGTGGAGCTCATCGACGCCGACCGGCTCGTGCGGATGGCGACGGAGGCGCGGGAGGACGGGGCGGACCTCGTCGTCGCGAGCATCCACTGCTGCAGCGAGTACAGCGGGGCGGTGCACCCTGACCAGGCGAGCCTCGCCGAGACCCTCGCCGACTCGGGCCAGGTCGATCTCCTCCTCGGTCACCACGCGCACGTCCCCCAGCCCATCGACCGGCTGCCGGGTGGACCCGACGGCCAGGGAATGTGGGTGGCCTACGGGCTGGGCAACTTCATCTCCAACCAGGACGAGCTGTGCTGCGTGCCGCAGACGGCCACCGGCCTGCTCGCCCTCGCACACGTCGTCAAGCCCGACGGTGAGCCGGCCCGGGTGGAGTCGGTGGAGTGGACGGCGGTCACGGTCGACCGCGTCGGCGACCAGCGGCTGCACGTCCTGTCCGACCTCGTCGCAGGAGAGCGCCCGGATGGCCTGGCCCTCTCCGAGCAGCAGATCACCAGCCGCTACCAGCAGGTCCTCGACATCGTCGGCGACGTCGCCTCCGAGCGCACCGAGCCCCCCGAGCCGACCGGCCCCCCGCCGAAGGTCATCCCCCGTCCCACCGACTGACTCGCTGGTCCCGCCCCGACACACCCCCTGTCGCCGAGCGCTGACTTGTTACCTGACAGCGCAGTGTCGACCCGGCGCATCGCGAACCTTGGCGAGGGCGAGCGGTAACAACTCAGCGTTCGGCGCGAGAGGGCTGGCTCGGCGCGAGAGGAGTGGCGACTGGGTCAGCGGGTGGTGAGGTTCCAGGCGTCCTCGTCGGAGGGTGCGTCGTCGTCGTAGTAGTCCTCGACGACCTCCGCGTCCCCCATGGGCAGCACCGTCGTGGCGTCCACCTCGGCGGCGACGTCGTAGGGGACGTCCTCCCCCGACGGTGCCGGCGTCTCCCCACGGAGCATCGCCAACGTGCCGGGCAGGTCGTCCGGCTGGACGAGCACGTCACGCGCCTTGGAGCCCTCGGACGGGCCGACGATCTCCCGCGACTCGAGGAGGTCCATGAGCCGACCGGCCTTGGCGAAGCCGACCCGCAGCTTGCGCTGGAGCATCGACGTCGAGCCGAACTGGGAGCTGACGATGAGCTCGGCCGCCTGGAGCAGGAGGTCGAGGTCGTCGCCGATGTCCTCGTCCACCTGCTTCTTCGCGGCCGCGACGACGACGTCCTCGCGGTAGCTCGGCTGCAGCTGGGTCTTGACGTGCTCGACGACAGCGTGGATCTCCGACTCCGTGACCCAGGCACCCTGGACACGCATCGGCTTGGGCGCGCCCATCGGCAGGAACAGCGCGTCACCCTGGCCGATGAGCTTCTCGGCGCCGGGCTGGTCGAGCACGACGCGGGAGTCGGTGACCGACGATGTCGCGAAGGCGAGCCGGGACGGCACGTTGGCCTTGATGAGTCCGGTGACGACGTCGACGCTCGGGCGCTGCGTGGCGAGCACGAGGTGGATACCGGCGGCGCGGGCGAGCTGGGTGATGCGCTGCACCGAGGCCTCGACGTCGCGCGGGGCGACCATCATGAGGTCGGCGAGCTCGTCGACGACGACGAGGAGGTAGGGGTAGGTCGAGATCTTGCGCTCGCTGCCGGGCAGCGGCTTGACCTTGCCGGCGCGCACGCCGGCGTTGAAGTCGTCGATGTGCTTGTAGCCGAAGGCGGCGAGGTCGTCGTAGCGTGCGTCCATCTCCCGCACGACCCACTCCAGCGCCTCGGCGGCCTTCTTGGGGTTCGTGATGATCGGGGTGATGAGGTGCGGGATGCCCTCGTAGATCGTCAGCTCCACCCGCTTGGGGTCGACGAGCACCATGCGCACCTCTTCCGGGGTCGCGCGCATCATGATCGAGGTGATCATCGAGTTGACGAAGCTCGACTTACCGGCGCCGGTCGCGCCGGCGACGAGCAGGTGCGGCATCTTGGCGAGGTTCGCGACGACGTAGCCGCCCTCGACGTCCTTGCCCACGCCGATGACGAGGGGGTGCTCGCTGCGGCGGGCGACGGAGGACCGCAGGACGTCACCCAGGGAGACGGTCTCCCGGTCCGCGTTGGGGATCTCGATGCCGATCGCCGACTTGCCCGGGATCGGGGAGAGGATGCGGACGTCGGCACTGGCGACCGCGTAGGCGATGTTCTTGCTCAGCGCCGTGACCCGCTCGACCTTCGTGCCGGACCCGAGCTCCACCTCGTAGCGGGTGACCGTCGGGCCGCGGGAGAAGCCGGTGACCTTGGCGTTGATCTCGAACTGCTCGAGCACGTTGCTCAGCGCCTCGACGACACGGTCGTTGGCGGCCGAGCGCACCTTGTGCGGGGCGCCCTTGACCAGGACGTCGTCGGTCGGCAGCTGGTAGACGATGTCCGGCGCGAGCTCGAGCTGCTCCGCGCGGGCGGGCAGCGGCTCGGTCGGCGGGGCGAGGAGCTCCTCCTCGGGCGCCTCCTCCGGCTCAGGAGCCGCGGCCTTCCGGCGCGGGCCGCGCTTGCGTCCCTGCTCAGGCAGGACGGTCGTCTCCTCCGCCGCGGCGGCGATCTCGGCGGCAGACGCGTACGGCTCGTCGGCCGCGTACTCCCCGGGGACGACCTCCGTCTCGGCCTTGGGTGCCCGACGACGGCGCGGCCTGGGCGGGCGGGCGGCGACGACCTCCTCCTCCTGCTGGGAGGGGGCGACGTCGTCGTCGTGCTCCTTGCGGCCGGTGAGAGCCCGCAGCTTGCGGGGGATCGCGGCTACCGGGGTGGCGGTGATGATGAGGAGGGAGAAGAAGGCGAGCAGCACGAGCACCGGGATGGCGACCCACTCGCTGAGCAGCACGGTGAGCGGGGTGCCCACGAGCCAGCCGACGACGCCGCCGGCGTCCTGCACGGCCGCGAACTCCTGCGTGGCGCTCGGCACGCCCTTGGCGATGTGGATGATGCCGGTGACGGCGACGACGGCGATCGCGACGCCGATGCTCACCCGGCCGTTGTCGTGGCCCCGCTCGGGGTGGCGCATGAGGCGCACGGCGAGCACGACGAGGGGCACGGGGAGCAGGACGGCGAGCACACCGACGCTCCCCGCGGTGGCGGCGTGGACGACGGTCCCGGCGGCGCCGGACAGGCCGAACCACTCACGCGCCGCGACGACGATCGCGAGCGCGAGGAGCAGCAGGGCCACCCCGTCCTTGCGGAGTGCCGGGTCAAGCCCGCGGGCACCACTTCCCATACGACGCAGCGTCCCTCCGATGACGTGGGCGATCCCCAACCACAGCCCGCGCACCGCCCGAACCGGCCACGGAGGCCGTGACGGGCTGGGGGCGCGGCTCGACCGTCCACCGGAGCGCGTGGCCGAGCTCGCGCTCGGCCTGGCGGGCCGGGCGGACCGTGCGGGGGAAGTCGTACGGGTCGCCATGTGTGTCCTCCAAGCGGTGCGTCACAGACGCACCTGCGGGTCCACTGAACCACACCCGACCTGCCGAGCGCCCGGTGGACACGCGGGCGCGGGCCCGTTTTGTGGCCCCGGCCCCCTACGCCTCGACGACGACCGGGATGATCATCGGACGGCGACGCAGCCTGCTGGACGCCCAGCGGCCCACCACCCGGCGCATCACCTGCTGCAGCTGGCGCGTGTCGGTCGCCCCGCCGCGTGCCGCGCTGGTGAGCTCCTCGGCGAGCTTGGGCAGGATGCCGTCGAAGACCGACTCGTCCTCGGCCATGCCGCGGGCCTGGATGTGCGGGCCGGCGACGACGGCGCCGGTCGCGGAGTCCACGGCGGCGAAGATCGAGATGAAGCCCTCCTCGCCGAGGATCCGGCGGTCCTTGAGCTCGGCCTCGGTGATCTCCCCGACGGACGAGCCGTCGACGTAGACGTAACGGCTCGGGACGGCACCGACGATGCGGGCCTTCCCGTCGATGAGGTCGACGACGACGCCGTCCTCGGCGAGCACGACCCGCTCGGCGGGCACGCCGGTCTTGACGGCGAGCGCCCCGTTGGCCACGAGGTGGCGGATCTCCCCGTGCACCGGCATGACGTTGCGCGGCTTGACGATGTTGTAGCAGTAGAGGAGCTCACCGGCGCTGGCGTGGCCGGAGACGTGCACCCGGGCGTTGGCCTGGTGGACGACCTTCGCGCCCAGACGGGTGAGCCCGTTGATGACTCGGTAGACCGAGTTCTCGTTGCCGGGGATGAGGGAGGAGGCGAAGATCACCGTGTCCCCGGGCCCGACCGAGACGCGGTGGTCACGGTTGGCGATGCGGCTCAGCGCCGCCATCGGCTCGCCCTGGGAGCCGGTCGCCATGAGGACGAGCTCGTCGTCGCGCAGGTCGTCGACCTGCTTGACGTCGACGACGGTGTCCTCCGGGACGTGGAGGTAGCCGAGGTCGGAGGCGATCTTCATGTTGCGCACCATCGAGCGCCCGACGAAGGCGACCTTGCGGCGGTGGGCGTAGGCGGCGTCGAGCACCTGCTGCACCCGGTGCACGTGCGAGGCGAAGGAGGCGACGACGATCTTCTGGGTGGCGTCGGCGAAGACGGCGTCCAGGACCGGGCCGATCTCCGCCTCGGCCGTGGTGAAGCCGGGGACCTCGGCGTTGGTCGAGTCGGTCATGAACAGGTCCACACCCTCCTCGCCGAGGCGGGCGAAGGCGCGCAGGTCGGTGATCCGGCCGTCCAGCGGCAGCTGGTCCATCTTGAAGTCACCGGTGTGAAGGACGTTGCCCGCACCGGTGCGCACCATGACGGCCAGCGCGTCGGGGATGGAGTGGTTGACGGCGACGAACTCGGTCTCGAAGGGCCCGAAGCGCTCGACCTGCCCCTCCTTCACCGCGCGGGTGCGGGGGGTGATGCGGTGCTCCTTGAGCTTGGCCTCGATGAACGCGAGGGTGAGCCGGGAGCCGATGAGCGGGATGTCCTGGCGCAGGCGCAGGAGGTAGGGCACGGCGCCGATGTGGTCCTCGTGCCCGTGGGTGAGGACGATCGCCTCGACGTCGCCCATGCGGTCGGCGATGTAGTCGAAGTCCGGGAGGATGAGGTCGACGCCGGGCTGGTGGTCCTCGGGGAAGAGCACGCCGCAGTCGATGATGAGCAGGCGGCCCTCGTACTCGAGGACGGCCATGTTGCGGCCGACCTCGCCCAGGCCGCCGAGGGCGACGATACGCAGCGCACCGGCCGCGAGCGGCCCGGGCGGCGTGAGGTCGGGGTGGGTGTGGCTCACAGAAGTCCTTCCTGGCGCAGCACCTGTTCCAGTGCCACGATCTCGTTCTCCGCGGCGCGCACGAGCGGCAGCCGCACGGCCGGGCTGGGCAGTCGGCCCTGGAGGTGAAGTGCCTCCTTGACCATGACGGCGCCCTGGCCACCTCCCATGATGGCATTGACCAGGCCCCGGGTGCGGTTCGCGACGGCGCGGGCGGCGACGAGGTCGCCGTCGTCGACCTCGGCAACCATCTCGGCGTACGCGCCGGCCGCGAGGTGCCCGACGACGCTGACGACGCCGGAGGCGCCGTGCGCGAGCCAGGCGAAGTTCAGTCCGTCGTCACCGGAGTAGTATTCCAGGCCGGTGCGGGCCATGCGCTCGAAGCCGTGCGGCACGTCCCCGGTCGCGTCCTTGACCGCGAGGATGCGGGGGTGCTCGGCGAGCCGGTCGAGGATCTCGTCGCCGATCGCGACGCCGGTCCGCCCGGGGATGTCGTAGAGCATGACCGGCAGACCCGTCGCGTCCGCGATGGTGCGGATGTGGGTGTGGACACCCTCCTGGGAGGGCCGGTTGTAGTACGGGGTGACGACGAGCAGCCCGTGGGCGCCGGTGCGCTCGGCGCTCTTGGCGATGCGCACGGCGTGGGCGGTGTCGTTGGACCCGGCGCCGGCGATGACCATGGCTCGCTCCCCCACGGCCTCGACGACGCCGCGCACGAGCGCGTCCTTCTCGGGCTGGTGGGTGGTCGAGGACTCCCCGGTCGTGCCGTTGACGACGAGGCTGTCGCAGCCGGCGTCGACGAGGTCGACGGCCAGCTGCTGCGCGGTGGGCACGTCGACCGTGCCGTCGGCGTGGAAGGGGGTCACCATGGCGACCGACACCGAGCCGAAGGTGCGCGAGGGTGCGGCGGCGTTCATGGGGACGACGGTACCGCCCGCGTGGGCCGGGGACCGCGGCGGTCCGCGCTGTGACCGCCCGCGCCGGTAGCCTGCTGGGGTGAGGATGGACAGCACGCCGCACGACGCGGACGACCTGCTCGGTGCCCTGGCAGCCGGCGCCCTGCCCGACGACGACCCGCACGCGGGTCACGACCACGGCCCGACGGCGGACCTTTCCGTGCGCCCGGCCGTCCCCGAGGACGCCCCTCTCGTCACCCGACTGCAGCTGGCGGCGTGGCGCGGGCGCGGGATCATCACCGAGGAGGAGCTCGGCGCGGTCGACACCTCCGCCGTGACCGCCCAGTGGCAGGCGGCCGTCAGTGCCCCGCCCAGCCAGCGCCACCGCGTCCTCACCGCCTGCGCGGGCGTCGAGGTCGTCGGCTTCCTCGCCTTTGCCCCGGCCGAGGGCGTGGAGCTGCCCGAGTCCGCCGGCGAGGCGCCGGTGGAGGTGCTGGCGCTGGAGGTCGAGGACTCTCACACGCGCGAGGGGCACGGCTCCCGGCTGCTCGCCGCCTGCGTCGACCTCGCCGGCGAGGCGGGCGCGACGTCGCTCGTCATGTGGGCGGGCCAGGAGGACGACGCCCGCACCCGCTTCCTCTCCTCGGCGGGATTCGCGCCGGCCGGGCCGCGCCGCGTCCTCACGACCGGTGCGGGAGACGTCGTCGAGAGCTGCTGGTTCGCCCAGGTCTGAAGCCTCCACCCGGGAACGTGTGAGAGGTCGGGGAACGACATCACGGGGAGCATTCTTTCCCCGTGCCCCGACGGCTGGACGGTGACAGGGACGAACAGCTCCTCGCGCCGCCCTCCCGCCGCAGGCATGGACAACCAGCGTGTCTCGCGGCATAGTCGGCGCCAGCAGAGCCGCCTACGGAGCCGGCCTGCGGAACGGGGGAGGTTCCGTCATGAGCGTCGACGACCGCAAGACCCAGCACGACGCGTCCAGGACCGAGATCGCCATTTCCAAGGGTTGGGTCCAGGGCGTCGCCCTCGTGCTCATCTTCGGCTTCCTCGTCATGGGGGTGCTGGCTTATCGCACGTACACGGACTCGATGCCCCTCCCGCAGCGGGCGGTCGACACCTCCGGTGACGCAGTCTTCACCGAGGAGGAGATCACCGAGGGACAGCAGATATTCCTGCGACGCGGGCTGCAGCAGTACGGGTCCATCGTCGGCCACGGCGCGTACCTGGGCCCTGACTACACCGCGGAGTACCTGCGCCTGAGCAGCGAGCACGTCCGTGAGTCCCTCGAGGGACAGGGGGTGGCGGACCCACAGACCACGACGACGCAGATGATGCGGACCAACCGCTACGACCCGCAGACCGGTGACCTGGTCCTCACCGACGAGCAGGTCGCCGCCTTCACGGACATCCGCAACTACTACGCCGACTTCTTCGGCGTCGACACCACCGAGCACGGGCTCCTGCCGAGCAAGATCACCGATCCGGAGGAGATCCACGCGTTGACGGCGTTCTTCGCCTGGACGGCGTGGGCGAGCGCTGCCGAGCGGCCGGGGCACGACTACTCCTACACCAACAACTGGCCGCCGGAGCCGCGCGTCGACAACAAGCCCACCGCAGACATCCTCGTATGGTCCGGCATCTCGCTGGTCGCGCTGCTCGCCGGCCTCGGCATCCTGTTTGCGCTCTACGGCCGATGGAGCAGGAACATCGGGTGGAAGGGCAGCGAGTCGCCGTCGCTGCGCTTCCTCCAGCCCGGGGCAGTGGGCATCACCAAGGCGCAGAAGGCCACGTCCTGGTTCTTCCTCGTCGTCTCGCTGCTCTTCCTCGTCCAGGCGACCCTCGGCGCCGCCGTCGAGCACTATCGCGTGGAGCTTAGCGGTTTCTTCGGACTCGACCTGGCCCAGGTACTGCCGTTCAACCTCTCCCGCACCTGGCACGTCCAGCTCTCCCTGCTGTGGACCGCAGCCGCGTTCCTCGCCGCCGCGATCTTCCTCGCCCCCATCATCTCGGGCCGGGAACCCAAGCGGCAGCACTGGCTGGCCTACGGCCTGCTGGGCGCGCTGACGCTCGTCGTCGTCGGGATGCTCGGCAGCACTGCCGTGAGCATCTTCGGGCCCGAGTGGGCCAAGGGCTCGATCTTCTTCGACCAGCAGTGGGAGTACCTGGACCTGCCGCGCTTCTGGCAAATCCTGCTGGTCATCGGGCTGTTCCTGTGGATCCTCATCATCTACCGGGCGATCCGCTCCCGGCTGCGTACCGAGTCGAAGTTCAACATGCCCTGGCTGTTCCTCTACGCGGGGCTGGCGATCCCCGCCTTCTACGCCGTCGGGCTGCTCGCCACCACCGAGACCCACCTGACGGTCGCCGAGTTCTGGCGCTTCTGGGTGGTGCACCTGTGGGTGGAGGACTTCCTCGAGCTGTTCACCACCGTGATGGTCGCCTACGTGTTCGTCATGCTCGGCGTGGTGAGGCGCAAGATCGCCATCCAGGTCATCCTCCTCGACGTGATCCTGTACTCAATGGGCGGGGTCATCGGCACGATGCACCACCTGTACTTCTCGGGCACGCCGGTCGAGCACATGGCCCTCGGCGCCTTCTTCTCCGCTCTCGAGGTCATCCCGCTGACCTTCCTCACCATCGAGGCCTGGACGTTCCTGCAGCTGGGAGCCAGGCAGGAGTCACGCAACAGCGCACCGTTCCCCCACCGCTGGGCGGTGATGTTCCTCGTGGCCGTCGGCTTTTGGAACTTTCTCGGCGCGGGCGTCTTCGGGTTCCTCATCAACCTGCCGATCGTGTCCTACTTCCAGATCGGCACTGCTCTGACGGCGAACCACGCCCACGGCTCGATGATGGGCGTGTACGGGATGCTGGCGATCGGGCTGGCGCTCTTCGCCTTGCGCTACATCATCCCGCCCGACCGATGGCCGGACAGACTGGCCAAGATCTCTTTCTGGTCACTCAACATCGGGCTGGCCTGGATGGTGTTCGCGACGCTGCTGCCGCTGGGGGTCATGCAGCTGTGGAACTCCGTCAACTTCGGCTACTACGAGGCCCGCACCCTCGGGTACATCACCCAGCCCGGCAACGTTGTCCTCGAGTGGCTGCGGATGCCCGGTGACGTCCTCTTCCTCCTTGGCGGCATTCTGCCGTTCGTGTGGATCTGCTGGCTGGGCGTCCGGCACGGGATCAAGGCCACCGTCACCCGGATGGAGCCGGAGACCCTCTTCGTGGAGGAGCACGAGGAGGCGCGCGAGGACCGCACCGGAATCACGACCGCGGGTCCGGCCCGTAGGACCCCTGGGAGCGGCTACGCCTCAGACCGCCGAGACGGCGCAGCGGGGAGGCCGAGCGATGAGTGAGCCCTGGGTGTGGATGGCCGCCGGCTACGGGGCGGTGCTGCTGCTGGTGGCCTACGGGATCGACCAGTTCGCCCGGCGGGCGCAGTCGGCCCACGAGAAGCAGCAGACGCCGGGATTCACGTACCACGAGGACCACGACGCCTGGCAGTGTCCCGAGGACCAGTGGTTGTGGCCGCAGTCCTTCGACCCGGACAACCGGGTGATGCGCTACCGCGGGAGTCCCACGATCTGCAACTCCTGCCCGGTCAAGGACAGCTGCACCACGTCCGACGACGGACGGGAGATGAAGCGGATGATCGACGTGTGGCCGGCCTCCGAGTCGGCCAGGTTCCACCGTGGCATCGCCTGCGCGGTCACCGTGCTGGCCGCGCTGTGGCCGCTGGCCACCGCGTTCACCGTCGACGGCTGGGCCGCGCAGCTGGTGCTGCTGGGGGCGACGTTCGTCATCGCCCTGGCCGCGCTGCCGCTGTGGTCCCACCTGCGGCGGACGCCGGCCGTTCCGGAGGGCGTGCGCTTCCAGACGCTGGACGAGAACCTCGCCGACCGCGGCGTGGTCGCCGAGGCGGTGGCTCGCCGGCGCACCAGCTACGCCTCCGACCGAAGGGAACCTGAGGATGGATGACACCCTGCTCATCGCCATCATGCTGACCGCCGTCGTCGTGGTGCTGGCCTTTCTCTCGCTGCGGATGGTCCGCGAGTACGAACGCGTGGTCGCGTTCCGGCTGGGGCGTCTGCGCGGCGCACTGGGCCCGGGCATCGTCGTCCGGCTGCCGTTGCTGGACACACTGGTGCCCGTGGACCTGCGCGTGGTCACCCTGACCATCCCGCCGCAGGAGGTCATCACGCGTGACAACGTCACCGCCCGGGTCAACGCCGTGGTGATGTTCAGGGTCGTCGACCCGGTGAAGTCGGTGATGACGGTGGAGAACCACGCGGTCGCCACCTCCCAGTTCGCCCAGACCACGCTGCGGTCGGTCGTCGGTCGCGCCGACCTCGACACGCTGCTGGCCCACCGCGCCGACCTCAACGACGACCTCCAGCAGTCCATCGCCCGCCAAGCCGTGCCGTGGGGTGTGGAGGTCTCCGTGGTGGAGATCAAGGACGTGGAGATCCCGGAGATGATGCAACGCGCCATGGCACGCCAGGCCGAGGCCGAGCGGGAACGCCGCGCCAAGGTGATCAGCGCCCACGGCGAGCTGGAGGCGTCGCAGGAGCTGCGGGACGCGGCGCTGACGCTCAGCGAGGCGCCAGCCTCCTTGCAGCTGCGCTACCTGCAGACGCTCCTCGAGCTGGGCGCCGACCAGAACTCCACCGTCGTGTTCCCGCTGCCGATGGACATCATCGGACCGTTGATGAACGCGTTCGGGCAGAGTCCACCTGCCGCGCGTGCACCCACCGCCGGCAGCCGCGACGAAAGGTCCGAGACGCGTGGGCTGAGCGTCGTCGACGACCACGCGGAAGGAGAGTCGCGATGAGCGAGTCCAGCGACGACCCGCTGCTGCCCGCCCCCGGTCGGCCAGTACGGCTCGTGCCCACCCCGCCCGGTTTCTGGAGGCTCGTGCTCGGGATCGGCACAGCGGCGCTCGCCCCGCTGTTCGGCTTCCTGGTGGGGTCCATCACGGGTTCGCAGGAGGCAGCCGTGGAGATGAACCCGCAGTACTGGGGGCTGTTCGGGGGATTCGTCCTGGGGGGACTGGGCCTGGGCATGGCGATGCTCGGAGTACGGCGGCTGTGGTCCCACTACCGCGGCCGCGCGGCACAGGAGGAGATGACATGACCACCTCCCAGGCGCCGGCCGTCGCCCCGCTCGCCGGCTTCCGCTCCGACCGCACCGCTGACCGGTACATGCGGCGCCTCCTCGGGGTCACCGGTGTTGACCGGAAGAGCGGCACCGGTGCGCACCGGGCCTTCCGCGTCTCGGTGGTGGTGTCGGCCGTCCGCTGCCTCATCACGTACCTGGCGGTGCCCCTCGCGGTGCCGGCGCTGAGTCTCGCTGGACGGGTGGCAGCACCGGTCGGTCTCCTGCTGTGCGTGCTCGCCGTGGTCAACGGGGTCGTCGCCGTCAGGCGGTTCTGGCTGGCCGACCACCGCAGCCGCTGGATGTACACCGCCTTCATGGGCGTCGTCTTCACCATCCTCACCATCGCCATGTACACCGAGATCCAGCGTTGGGTGGTGAACACATGAGCACGGAACCCACCGTCGGCGCCGAGCCCCCCGGGCCGGCACCCGACGAACAGGAGTACCAGGCCCCGAGCGAGCTGGAGAGCGCGTTGCTGACGCTCGTCCTCTTCGGCGGTCTCGTCGTCTTCGCGATCGGCTGCATGACGTTCCTGTGGTGACCGGCGGTTGCCGGCTCTCGCCTGAGCCTCGACCGAGCAGGTGCGCCGTCAGACCGCCGGGGACAGCTCGAGGATCGGCCTCGTCGCGTCAGGCTCCGGGCGGCTCACCATATTGCCCACTGGTCGCAGCGGGCGGTGCGGGAGCTTGACCTCTCCGCGCATGTCGGCGAGCACGTCACGCACCTCCGCGGCAGAGCAGCGACCGTTTGGCTCCTTGTGGAGCATCGCCGCACCCAGCTCGTCCAGACTCGGGGGGACATCGAGCACGAGCTCGCGCAGCCGCGGTGCCGCCGCCCGCACGTGGCGGTGGAGGATCTCCGTCGGCGAGTCCGCGGTGAAGGGTGGCCGGCCGGCGAGCGTCGCGGTGAGGAGGCAGCCGAGGGCGTAGACGTCGCTCGCACCGGTCGCCGGCGCCGACGCGACCTGCTCCGGGGCCATGTACGGTGCCGTCCCGAACGTCACGGGGCCGGCGCAGGAGGGCGAGGCGGCCGCGACGCCGAAGTCCACGAGCACGACGGCGTCGTCGGTGAGGACGACGTTCGCCGGCTTGACGTCGCCGTGGACCACCCCTGCGTCGTGGACGGCGGCCAGCGCGTCGGCGAGGTCGTGCACGATCCGCAGCGCCTCCGCCGGCGGCACCGGCCCGTCTTCCAGCACGGCGGCGAGGTCGGGCCCGCTGAGGAGGTCCATGACGAGATAGTCCATGTCGCCGTCGTGACCCGCGTCGTGGACCTCCACGACCCCCGGGTGGTCGACCGACGCCGCGAGCGCCGCCTCCCGCCGCAGCGCACCGGTCCCGCCGCGTACCGCCTCGGCGGTCTTGACGGCGACGTCGCGCCCGGAGTGCACGTCACGGGCCGCCCAGACACGTCCCATCCCGCCACGTCCGACGACGTGCCGCAGCTCGTACCTGTCCGCGAGACGACTCACGCCCGCCATCCTGGTACGGCGGGCCACGGGGCGCCTCTCGGGAGCCCCGCGACGGGCTCCTCAGGCCAGGTCGAGCATGTGCTCCAGGCCCACGGTGAGCCCCGGGCGGCCGCCGACCTCGCGGACGGCGAGGAGGACACCGGGCATGAAGCTCTCGCGGTCGAAGGAGTCGGTCCGGATCGTCAGCTGCTCCCCCGGGTTGCCGAGGACGACCTCCTCGTGGGCGACCAGGCCTCGCAGGCGGACCGCGTGGACGTGGACGCCGTCGACGACCGCGCCGCGGGCGCCGTCGAGCTGCGTCTGGGTGGCGTCGGGCATCTCGCCCAGGCCGGCGTCGCGGCGCGCTGCGGCGATGCCGCGGGCGGTGGCCAACGCGGTCCCCGACGGTGCGTCGACCTTGTTCGGATGGTGGAGCTCGATGACCTCGGCGGACTCGAAGTAGCGGGCCGCGGTGGCGGCGAACTGCATGGCGAGCACGGCGGACAGGGCGAAGTTCGGGGCGATGACCACGCCGAGCCCGTCGGTGCGCGCGAGGTGCTCCTCCACGCGGGCGAGGGCCGGGTCGTCCCAGCCGGTCGTGCCGACGACGGCGTGCACCCCGGCGTCGAGGAGCGCGTGGACGTTCGCCTCGGTGACGGAGGGGACGGTGAAGTCCACGGCGACGTCCGCCCGCCCGGCCAGCGAGGCGACGTCGTCGTCCCTTTCGAGACGGGCGACGAGCTGCAGGTCCGGTGCGTTCTCGACAGCGTCGCAGACGGTGGCGCCCATGCGCCCGTCGGCACCGAGCACGGCCACCTTGAGGGGTTCACTCATGCCCGCGAGCATAAGCCGCGCGGTCCCCGCCCCTCAGTACCGCCCACCCCAGCCGAGCGCTGAGGTGTTACCGAGCGCTCGTGCCGCTCACGGCGCACGTACCCGCCGTGCGGCGTGAGGCCGCTGGGAACAGCTCAGCTGTCGACGGCGAGGCGCGAGAGGAGCTGGCCGGCGAGGTCGTCCTCGAAGGGGCCGACGACGACGAGCGAGCGCGGCTTGGCAGCCAGCTCGACCGCCAGCGCCTGCACCTGCTCGGCCGTGACGCCTGAGACCCGCTCGAGCGTCTCGGCGACGGTGGTGAGCTCGCCGTGGACGATCTCCGCGCGCCCGAGCCGGGACATGCGCGAGCCGGTGTCCTCCAGGCCGAGGACGAGGTTGCCACTCAGCTGGCCGATGGCCCGCCCGAGCTCGTCGACGGGCAGCGGCGCGCCAGCGATGCGGTCGAGCTCAACGCCGAGCAGCTCGACGACCTGCACGGTGTTCTCCGGCGCGCAGCCGGCGTACAGGCCCACGGTGCCCGCCTCGGCGTAGGAGGAGGCGAAGGCGTAGGTGGAGTAGGCGAGCCCACGCCGCTCGCGGATCTCCTGGAACAGGCGCGAGCTCATGCCGCCGCCCAGCGCGGTCATGAGGACCGACAGCGCCCAGCGGCGGTCGTCGCCGGCGGGCAGGCCCTGGCAGCCGAGGATGACGTTGGCCTGCTCCGTGGTTCGGTGCAGCGTGAGGGCGCGGCCCTCGGAGGGCAGCGCGTCGTCGCCGGCGGAGCGGCGAGCGGCGGGCACGCCCGCCGGGTCGAGCTCCCACCCGCCTGCACCGACAGCCTCGAGGACCTGACGGCACAGCTCGTCGTGGTCGACCGCGCCCGCCGCGGTGACGACGAGCTCGCTCGGTACGTAAGTGCGCCGGTAGTGCTCGAGCACGGCCTGCCGCGGGACGCCGCGGATGGTGGCCGGGGTGCCGCCGATCGGCCGCCCGAGGGGGTGCGGCCCGAGGACCGCGGTGGCGAACTGCTCGTGGGCGACGTCGACGGGGTCGTCCCCCGCCATCGCCAGCTCCTCGAGGATGACGCCGCGCTCGATCTCGAACTCCTCGGCGTCGAGCAGCGCCGAGGTCACCATGTCAGTGATGACGTCCACCGCCATCGGCAGGTCGGCGTCGAGCACCCGCGCGTAGTAGCAGGTGTGCTCCTTGCCGGTGGCCGCGTTGGCCTCCCCGCCGACGGTGTCAAAGGCCACGGCGATGTCCATCGCGTCCCGGCGAGGGGTGCCCTTGAAGAGCAGGTGCTCGAGGAAGTGGGTCGAGCCGTGGTGGCCGTCGGTCTCGTCACGCGAGCCGACGGCCACCCAGGCCCCGATCGTGGCTGAGCGCTGGGCCGGCATGGCCTCGCTCAGCACGCGGATCCCGCCGGGCAGGACGGAGCGTCGGATGACGCTGCCGTCCTGCTCCAGCTGGATCTCGGTGCCCGGCTCGCCGGCCGGGCCCAGGGGAAGTGCCTCAGGCACCAGCGCTGTCGCCGTCCTCACGGGTACGGGGGCGACGCTCGCGACGGCGGCCGCCGCCCTCACGGCGCGGACGCTCCTCGCGCTCGCCCTGGTCCTCGCCGGACTCGGTCGCTTCAGCGGACTCGGTCGCCTCGGCAGCATCGGGCGCTGCGGTCTCGGCCGCCTCGCCCTCCTCGTCGTCGACGACGGCGTGCAGGGAGAGCTTGCCACGGGCGTCGATCTCGGCGAGCTCGACCTGGACCTGCTGGCCCACGCCGAGGACGTCCTCGACGTTCTCCACGCGCTTGCCGCCGACGAGCCGGCGGATCTGCGAGATGTGGAGCAGGCCGTCCTTGCCCGGGGACAGGGAGACGAAGGCGCCGAAGGTGGTCGTCTTGACGACGGTCCCGACGAAGCGCTCGCCGATCTCGGGCATCTGCGGGTTGGCGATGGCATTGACCGCCTGGCGGGCGGCCTCGGCCGAGGGGCCGTCGGTCGCGCCGATGTAGACGGTGCCGTCGTCCTCGATGGAGATGTCCGCGCCGGTGTCCTCCTGGATCTGGTTGATCATCTTGCCCTTCGGGCCGATGACCTCACCGATCTTGTCGACGGGGACCTTGACCGTGATGACGCGGGGCGCCGTCGGGGCCATCTCGTCGGGGGCGTCGATGACCTCCGTCATGACGTCGAGGATGTGCAGGCGCGCGTCACGGGCCTGCGACAGGGCACCGGTGAGCACGGAGGACGGGATGCCGTCGAGCTTGGTGTCCAGCTGGATGGCCGTGACGAACTCGCGGGTACCGGCGACCTTGAAGTCCATGTCACCGAAGGCGTCCTCGGCGCCGAGGATGTCGGTGAGCGCCGCGTAGCGGGTCTCACCGTCGACCTCGTCGGTCATCAGGCCCATGGCGATGCCGGCCACGGGGGCGCGCAGCGGCACGCCGGCGTTGTACAGGGACAGGGTCGAGGCGCAGACCGAGCCCATCGAGGTGGAGCCGTTGGAGCCCAGTGCCTCGGAGACCTGCCGGATCGCGTAGGGGAACTCCTCGCGGGAGGGCAGGACGGGCATGAGGGCGCGCTCGGCGAGGGCGCCGTGCCCGATCTCGCGACGCTTGGGCGAGCCCACGCGACCGGTCTCACCGGTGGAGTAGGGCGGGAAGTTGTAGTTGTGCATGTAGCGCTTGCGCGTCTGCGGGGAGAGGGTGTCGAGCTGCTGCTCCATGCGGAGCATGTTGAGCGTGGTCACGCCCATGATCTGCGTCTCGCCGCGCTCGAAGATCGCCGAGCCGTGGACGCGCGGGAGCACGTCGACCTCGGCGGACAGGGTGCGGATGTCGCGCAGCCCGCGACCGTCCATGCGCACGCCGTCGGTGAGGACGCGGCGGCGCATGAAGTGCTTGGTGGCGGCGCGGAAGGCGGCGGAGAGGTTCTTTGCGGCGTCCGGGAACTGCCCGGCGAGCGCCTCGAGGGTGGCCTTCTTGACCTCGTCGAGACGGTCCTCGCGCTCGTGCTTGCCCGCGATGGCGATGGCCTCGGAGAGGTCCGTGCCGGCGTGGGCGACGACGGCCTCGTACTCCTCGGTGGAGTAGTCGAGGAAGCGGGGCAGCTCGGTCGTCGGCTTGGAGGTGTTCGCCGCGAGCTCGCTCTGCGCGTGGCACAGCGCGAGGATGAACGGCTTGGCGGCCTCCAGGCCCTGGGCCACGACCTCCTCGGTCGGGGCGGTGGCGCCCTGCTCCTTGATGAGCGTCCAGGCGTTGTCGGTGGCCTCGGCCTCGACCATCATGACCGCGACGTCCTCGGTGCCCTGCGCGTCGGTGACGACGCGGCCGGCGACGACCATCGAGAAGACGGCCCGCTCGAGCTCGGAGTAGCGCGGGAAGGCGACCCACTGGTCGTCGATGAGGGCGATGCGGGTGCCGCCGATCGGCCCGGAGAAGGGCAGACCGGAGATCTGGGTCGACATCGACGCGGCGTTGATCGCCAGGACGTCGTAGGAGTCGTCGGGGTGGATCGCGAGGACAGTCTCGACGACCTGCACCTCGTTGCGCAGGCCCTTGGCGAAGGACGGGCGCAGCGGGCGGTCGATGAGCCGGCAGGCGAGGATCGCCTCGGTCGAGGGACGGCCCTCGCGGCGGAAGAACGAGCCGGGGATCTTGCCGGCGGCGTACTGGCGCTCCTCGACGTCCACGGTCAGCGGGAAGAAGTCGAAGTGGTCCTTCGGGTTCTTGCCGAACGTGGTCGCCGACAGCAGCATCGTGTCCTCGTCGAGGTACGCGACGGCGGAGCCGGCGGCCTGACGGGCCAGACGGCCGGTCTCGAAGCGGACGGTGCGGGTGCCGAACTTGCCGTTGTCGATGACGGCTTCGGCGGACGTGATCTCGGGTCCCTCCATGGGGCGCCCTCCTTCGTGGTCGTCGCGCGGCGCCCGGCGGCCTTCGATCGAGGCCCACGGACCACCGGCGAACCGGTCTTCCGGGGGCCACTACCGAAAACCGGCTCGGTACGTCCGGCGCGGTGGTGGTGTGTTGAGTTGTCGTCCGCCGGGCGGCGGACATTGCAAGGCCGGCCCGGACCCGTGAGGGTCCGAGCCGGCGCGAGTGTCAGCGACGCAGTCCGAGGCGCCCGATCAGGGTGCGGTACCGCTCGATGTCGACGCGCTGCAGGTACTTGAGCAGGTTGCGGCGCTGGCCGACGAGCAGCAGCAGACCACGACGGCTGTGGTGGTCGTGCTTGTGCATCTTGAGGTGCTCGGTGAGGTCGAGGATGCGACGGCTGAGCATCGCGATCTGGACCTCCGGCGAACCGGTGTCGCCCTCGTGGGTGGCGTACTCGGCGATGATGGACTGCTTGACGTCTGCAGCGAGGGGCACAGGTTCTCCTAGTGGTGTCGTTGCGCGGAGCACCGGGGCATGTCCACCCGGGCATGACGCATCCGCGGCCGATCTGACGGCAAGGGATGATGCTATCAGACGGCCGACTCGCCCAGCACGGCGAGCGCGTCGGTGACGTCCAGGCGCATCTGTGCGACGAGAGCCTCGACGCCCTCGTAGCGCAGGGTCGGGCGCAGCCGCTCGACGAACTCGACGACGACCTCCTCGTCGTACAGGTCGAGGTCGGTGCGCCCGATGACGTGGGCCTCGACGATGCGCTCGGCGATGTCCCCGAACGTGGGGTTGGTGCCGACGGAGATCGCGGCGGGCAGCCGCTCCCCCGTGCCCGCGTGGCGGCGCAGCCAGCCCGCGTAGACGCCGTCGGCGGGGATGGTGCCGGTCGCGGACGGGGCGAGGTTCGCCGTTGGGAAGCCGAGGTCGCGGCCACGGGCCTGCCCGCGGACGACGGCCCCGCGCATGCGGTGGGGGCGGCCGAGGACGGTCGCGGCGGCGGCCACGTCGCCGGACTCGACGAGCTCACGGGCCCAGCTGGAGGACCAACGCCGGTCCACACCGACGTCCGCGACGACGTCGACGGCGAAGCCGTGCTCCCGCCCCAGGGCCGCCATCGTGTGCTGGTCACCGGAGTTGCCGCGCCCGAATCGCGTGTCGTGGCCGACGACGACGGCGCGGGCCCGCAGCGCGTCGCGCAGGTAGCCGGTGACGAACGCCTCGGGCGTGAGCGCGGCGAGGTCGAGGGTGTAGTGGAGGACGAGCGTCGCGTCGATGCCGACCTCGGCGAGGAGCGCGAGCCGGTCGGTGAGACCGGTGAGGAGGGGCGGAGTCGTGCCCGGCCGGTGGACCTGCGCGGGGTGCGGGTCGAAGGTGAGGGCGACGGCGGGGACCCCGAGCGCGCGGGCTCGCTCCGTGGTGGCCGTGAGCACGGCCCGGTGTCCGCGGTGGACGCCGTCGAAGTTGCCGATGGTGACGACACTGCCGCTCAGACCGTCGGGGATCTGCTCGATGCCGTGCCACACCTGCACGCTGGGACTCCTTCTGTCGTCGGCGGTCGCTGGCTGCGGGCCGCAGCCGAGACTACCCCGGCTCAGCCGATGAGGATCCCGGCGATGGCCGCCGACAGGAGGTTGCCGAGCGTGCCCGCGAGGACCGCCCGCAGGCCGAGCGTGGCGATGACGCTGCGCTGGGTGGGGGCGATGCCGCCCAGCCCACCGAGGAGGATGGCGAGGGAGCCGAGGTTGGCGAATCCGGTGAGGGCGAACGTGATGACGGCCTGGGACTTCTCGCTGAAGTCCCCGGCGTTGGGCGCGAAGTCGGAGAAGGCGACGAACTCGTTGAGGATGACCTTCTGGCCGAGGAAGCTGCCGGCGTCGACCGCCTCGTGGAGGGGGACACCGACGGCCGCCATGATCGGGGAGAAGACGTAGCCGAGGATCTCCTCGACGCTGAGGTCCTCGTTCCCGAACCACCCGCCGATCCCACCGACGACGATGTTGGCCAGCGCGATGAGCGAGATGAACGCGAGGAGCATCGCACCGACGTTGAGCGCGAGGGTGAGGCCGTCCGACGCGCCGCGGGCCGCGGCGTCGATGACGTTGACGGGGGGCTCCTCCTCGTCCTCGTCGTCCGCGGTGTCCTTACCGCGGGCACGGCGGACCAGCTCGTCACGACCCTCGTGGGTGCCGCCCCGGCGGGAGCCGCGACGGAAGGCCGCCATGAGCCGGGAGCCGCCGCGGCGGGAGGTGTCGCCGTCGTCGGCGGCGTCGGCGTCGGCGGGGTCGGTGACGCGCGCGTCCGGGGTGGCGGCGCTCTCCGCGTTGGGGCCGATCCCCGCGACGGCGCCGGCGGGAACGAGCATCTTCGCCATGAGGAGGCCCGCGGGGGCGGCCATGAAGCTCGCGGCGATGAGGTACTCGAGGTTCGCGCCGAGCAGGGAGTAGCCGACGAGGACCGAGCCGGCCACCGTCGTGAGACCGCCGGCCATGACGGCGAAGATCTCCGAGGGCGTCATGTCCTTGATGTAGGGACGGATGACGAGCGGTGCCTCGGTCTGGCCGACGAAGATGTTGGCAGCGGCATTCATCGACTCCGGCCCGGTGGTGCCCAGGAGCTTCGCCAGGGCGCCGCCGATCCAGCGCGTGACGAGCTGGAGGAGGCCCACGTGGTAGAGCACCGCGGTGAGCGCCGCGAAGAAGACGATGACGGGGAGCACCTGGAAGGCGAAGACCGAGCCCTCGTCAGGCAGGATCGGGCCGAAAAGGAACTCGATGCCCGCGGCGGAGGAGTTGATGACCGACTGCACGCCCGAGGTCACCGCCTCGAGGACCCGCTGGCCGGCGGGCACGTAGAGGACGAGGACGCCGAAGACGACCTGGACGAGCAGCGCGAGGGACACGGTCCGGTAGTTGATCCGCCGTCGGTCGACCGACAGCAACCACGCGATCGCCAGGACGACGACCATGCCGCCCACTCCCCACAGCACCTGGAGCACCGCTCCCCCTCTCGTCGCACGACGCCGTCCGGGCAGGGTGGCACAGCCCGGCGGTCCCCGCGCGGAGAGGCTGCGCCTGAGGGCGGCTCACGCGGGGTCGAGGACGAGCACCGGGCGCGCCTGGGCGCCGCGGTCCTCGAGCAGGGCGACGACGTGGCCGTCCGGGGCCAGGGCCGCGACCGGGCCGGGCCGGCCGGTGGCGTCGACCCGCTGGCCGTAGCGCACGGCGGTGGTCTCACTGGCGGAGAGCTCGCGCAGGTCGAAGGCCGCGCGGCACGCCTCGGTCATGGAGAGCAGCTGCACGGGCCGGCCCTCCGCGTGCGCGGCGCCGAGGGTGTCGAGGTCCGCGGCGCCGTCGAGGGCGAAGGGGCCCACGTAGGTGCGTCGCAGCGCGGTGAGGTGGCCGCCGGTGCCGAGGGCAGCGCCGAGGTCGCGGGCGAGGGCACGGACGTAGGTACCCGAGGAGCACCCGACGACGACGTCCAGGTCGGTGACGGCGGTGCCGTCCTGCGCCGTCGTCGTCCGCTGCGCGAGCACGTCCAGGCGGTGGATGGTGACGGGTCGGGCCGCGAGCTCGACCTCCTCCCCGCCGCGGACGCGGGCGTAGGAGCGCTTGCCGTCGACCTTGATCGCGCTGACGGAGCTCGGCACCTGCTGGATCGGCCCGCGCATGGCGGCGACGGCCGCGGCGAGTGCGCCGGTGTCGACGTCGGGAGCACCGGGGGCGTCGGTGACGTCCCCCTCGGCGTCGTCGGTCACGGTCGCCTGACCGAGGCGGACGGTGGCGGTGTACTCCTTGTCCGCGCCGACGAGGTAGGTGAGCAGCCGGGTGGCGCGGTTGACGCCGAGGACGAGGACGCCGGTGGCCATCGGGTCCAGGGTGCCCGCGTGGCCGACCTTGCGGGTGCCGGCGAGGCGCCGCACGCGGCCGACGACGTCGTGGCTCGTCCACGCCGGCGGCTTGTCGACGACGAGGAGCCCGTCGACGGGGTCGGAGGCACCGGAGGGGGAACGTCGCTCAGTCATCCGGCGACGCTAGCAGCGCCAGCACCCCGCCCCGACAGCCGGATTCCTCCGCCGGGTGACGGGCATCCGCCCATCGCCGACAGCCGGATTCCGCCAGAAGCAAGCCCCCCTTTCGCCGACAGCCGGATTCCTCCGTACGCGCCGCCCGCGGAGGAATCCGGCTCTCGGCACAAGGAGGTGGGCTCCACCGCGCCGCCCGCGGAGGAATCCGGCTCTCGGCACAAGGAGGTGGGCTCCACCGCGCCGCCCGCGGAGGAATCCGGCTCTCGGCACAAGGAGGTGGGCTCCACCGCGCCGCCCGCGGAGGAATCCGGC
>NZ_JAMBNZ010000001.1 GCF_023715365.1 Georgenia satyanarayanai | reverse complement strand
AGCTCGTTGTTGACAAGTGGCGTGCCAGTTCTTGGTCGGTTCTGCAGACCGGTCAGGCTGAGCTCGATGGGGGATCCCACGAGGTCGTCGTCGAGTACTACGAGGCCACCGGCGCAGCCCGCGTCACGGTCAGCTACGAGCGGACCGGTGCCCAGGACGTGACCGCTCCGGTCGCGCCGACGGTGCTCACCGCGACGGCGACCGACACGGTCCTGCTCGGCTGGCAGGCCAGCGTCTCGCAGGACACGGTGGGCTACCGCGTCTACCGCTCCCTCGAGGCGGACGTCGTCACCGAGGGCGTGCCGTACTCCGGTGCGACTCTCCTCGGCGACACGTCCTTCTTCGACCCGAACGTCGACCCGGGACAGACGTACTACTACGTCGTCACTGCCGTCGACGCCGCGGGCAACGAGTCCGTGGCCTCCAACGAGGTCGAGGTGACGATCGAGCAGATCCTCCCGGCCACCGACGTCGCGGCCTCGGCTGGTGCCGAGACCATCGGCGTCACGTGGACGGCGAGCGCCACCACCTCGGTCGTCGGTTACTACGTGTACCGCGGTACCGAGGCCGGCGTCACGACCGACGGAGCTCCGATCTCCGGGGCCACCGCGGTCATGGGGACGAGCTTCGTGGACGAGACCGCCGAGCCGGGGGTGACCTACTACTACGCGGTCACCGCCGTCGATGGTCTGGGCCGCCTGTCGACGCTCTCGAACGAGACGACTGCCACGATCCTCGCGGCACCCGACACGGAGGCCCCGTCGGCTCCGGCCGCTCTCACGGCCGAGGCCGCGGACGGCGTCGTCGAGCTCACCTGGGAAGCCAGTGAGTCCGAGGACGTGGTCGGCTACGTCGTGCGCCGTGGCCTCGAGCGTGGCGGTGCGAAGGACCAGGAGCCCCTGACTGCGCAGCCCGTCTCCGCGCTCAGCTACACCGACGCCGCCGTGACGAACGGGACGACGTACTTCTACGCCGTCACCGCCGTCGACGCGGCCGGCAACGAGTCCGAGACGTCGGTCGAGGCCTACGCGGTTCCTCGCCCCGTCAACGACCTCGACGTGAAGGTCGACTTCACGACGGCGACCGACCCGGTCGCTTCCGGCTACCTGCGCGACTTCGGTGAGGCGTTCGGCGCCCGCACCGGCGCCGGTCAGGGCTCGGGTCTCGTCTACGGCTGGACGACGGCGGACGGCAACCCCATCAGCCTCGTCGGCAACGCCCGGGACCGGGCTCGAGCGGGCATCGACCCGCGGCTCGACTCGATCATCCACATGCAGTACGGCGACGTCGTCGGCACCAACGGTGTCGACACGGAGGGCACGTGGGAGCTGGCGGTGCCGGACGGCCTCTACGAGGTCACCGTCGCTGTCGGTGACGAGGGTGGCGGCACCAACGGCTACGACTCGAACTACGTCGTCAACGTCGAGTCCGCCGTCGGCATCGAGTCCTTCGTGGGCTCGGCCGCCGCGGAGTACCACGTCGCGACCGTGACCGTGGGTGTCTGGGACGGCCGGCTCACCATCAGCCCCGAGGGTGGGACGAACACCAAGCTCGCCTACCTCGAGGTCACCGGTGTGCCGTTCGCCCCGCACGTGGACACCGTGCGACCTAACAACCGTGGCTTCGACCACGACGTCACGGACGGCGTCTCCTCGACGATCCGCATCCCCTACGCGGGCGTCGGTGTCGACCCGACGACGCTCCAGGGCAACGTCCACCTCGTCGAGCTGCCCTCGGGCACGCCCGTCCCGGTGACCGTCGGGACCTCCGGCGGCAACGACGTCATCTCCCTCGACCCGACCGGTGTCCTCAAGGCCAACACGGCCTACCGGTTCGTCGTGACGAGCAACGTCAAGGACAACTTCGGTGCTGCCTTCGTCCCCTTCTCCTCGGTGTTCACCACCGGTGACGGGGAGGTCGTCGGTGGTGGTGACGAGTTCACGCCGCTGACGAACATCAACTTCCAGAAGGTCGAGCTGCCCATCGGAGCGGGCAAGTACTGGTCGTCCTTCGCCTTCGGGCCGGACGGCAAGATGTACGGCACCACCATCGGCCAGGGCCTGTTCCGGTTCACCGTGAACGAGGACGGCACCCTGTCCAACATGGAGAACCTGGGCTACCAGGGCTTCGCGATGATCGGTCTCGTCTTCGACCGCAACTCGACGGCGGACGACCTGCGCCTGTGGGTCACCAAGACCAGCCCGAACGTCAGCAACGAGACGAACAAGTGGGTCAGCGGGATCAGCCTGCTCAGCGGGGAGAACCTGCAGAACGAGGTCGAGATCTTCGACAACCTGCCGCGTTCGCAGTCCGACCACCTGACGAACTCCCTCGCCTACGGGCCCGACGGCCGTCTCTACGTCCTCCAGGGCTCCAACCAGGCGGCCGGTGACCTCGACAACTCGTGGGGCCAGCGTGGGGAGACCCTCCTCACCGCTGCGACCCTCGTGTGGGACCAGAACCACCCGCAGATCGCGGCAGCGATCAACGGGAACGGCCCGATCGACGTCAAGACCGCGGAGGGTGGCACCTACGACCCGTTCAAGAAGGACGCGCCGCTGAAGATCTACGCCACCGGTATCCGCAACGCCTACGACCTCGTGTGGCACTCCAACGGCCACCTGTACGTGCCCACCAACGGCACGGCCGGCGGGGCCAACAGCCCCGGCGTCACGGTCAACGCGGACGGCACCTTCACCCGCAAGGCGGCCGCGGGCATCCCCGGTTTCTCCTCGGTCAACAACAAGGACGCCACGGCGGCCTGCACGGACCACCGCATCGACGGTAAGCCCTACACGGGCGGCAACGTGCCGGCGATCAGCAACCACCCGACGCAGCGTGACCACCTGTACCGCGTGGAGGAGGGCGGCTACTACGGCCACCCGAACCCCGAGCGGTGCGAGTGGGTGCTGCACGAGGGCAACGACCCGGCCAACCCGCCCACGGCGGCCGGCCAGGGCGGCACGAAGTACCCCTCGGGCCAGCTCCCTGACCCGAACTACCGCGGTGTCGAGTGGGACCTGGGCTTCAACAAGTCCCCGAACGGCGCCCTGGAGTACACCTCGGAGACCTTCGGTGGCCAGCTCAAGGGCCGCCTGCTCGTCACCCGGTTCTCCAACAACAACGACCTGCTGTTCCTCCAGGTCGACTCTCAGACCGGCAAGGTGCTCGGCGAGCAGACCTCCACGGGTCTGACCGGCGTGCCCAACTCGACGATGACGGGCGTGGACGGCTTCGACGACCCGCTCGAGGTCGTCGAGGACCCGAGCACGGGCAACCTGTACGTCAACCAGTACAACCGTGGCGGGAGCAACCAGAAGCTGTACCTCCTGCGGGTGCCGGCCGACCAGCAGGCCCCGAGCATGGCGGTCTCGGCCGACGAGCTCGTCTTCTCGACGGTCATCAACACCACCGCGCCGGGCAAGTCCCTCACCGTGACGAACGAGTCCACGGAGTCGGTCACCCTGGGCCGGACGCTCCTCGGGTCCAACCCCGGTGAGTTCACGGTCACGGGCGGCGCCACGACGCTGGCCGCCGGACAGAGCACCACCCTCACGGTGGCGTTCAAGCCCGGCTCCACGGTCGGCCAGCGGTCCGCGGTCCTGCGCGTCACCGCCGGGGACCAGACGATCGACGTCGGACTGTTCGGTCTGGCGATGGCGGGCATCGAGGGCAGCAAGGAGCCCACGCTCCAGGACGTCCTCGGCACCCTCGGGTACAAGGTGAACGTCGGCTGGACCAACCTCGCCGGGGGCATGAACCCCGCCGCCAAGGGCGAGGAGGTGCTCGAGCCGCTGTTCGTCAAGGCCGGCACCGCCCCGGTCAACATGCTGCCGCTCGCTCACTACGCACCGAAGGAGCACCTGCCCTTCGGCTGGTACACGGGCGACGGCGCCGCGTCTCAGCGGAACGCCATCGCGCAGATCGACACCTCCGGGTACCAGTCGCTCCTCCCGCCCATCACGGCGGGTGGCTCGACGAGCTTCGACCCGGGGACCGCGGAGTTCGGCTTCTTCTACCGCTCCGACAAGTTCGACCGCTTCGGTTACACCGAGGACCGGCTCAACTCGCCGGCCGCGGACGCCCACCGGGCGCGCATCTACCCGGCGAAGAACCGCCAGGGCACGCTCATCCGCAATGCCTACATTGTGGCCTTCGAGGACGCCAGCAACGGTGACTACCAGGACTACCTTTTCCTGGTCACCGGGGTCCGTCCGGCGGGCGACGCGCCCGTCGAGCCGGGGCCGGTGGGAGAGGCGATCAAGGTCAACTTCTCCAACGAGGCGGCTGCCCTGCCCACGGGCTACCTGCGTGACTTCGGCCAGTCCTTCGGTGCGCGGACGCGTACCGACCAGGGCACCGGGCTCACCTACGGCTGGAAGGACCACACCACCAACGGCCCGGTCGACCTCAGCGTCGGCGGGACGACGGGTCCGGGCAACGGGCGGGACCGCAACACCTCCCAGTCCGACCAGCGCCTCGACACGCTGATGCACATGCAGGCGGCCGACATCCCGGCCACCTTCAACGGTGTCAAGGCACGGGCCTACTGGGAGCTCGCGCTCCCCGAGGGCACCTACCGCGTGACGGTGGCCGCCGGTGACTCGACGGTCAACTCCGACCCCGAGAGCCACGTCATCAACCTCGAGGGGGAGCGGGTCATCGCCCCGTTCGTCCCGAGCGGCACGGCGGGGACCAATACGCGCCACACGACCGCGACGGCCGACGTCGTCGTCGACGACGGTTTCCTCACCGTGGACGCCGTCGGTGGCACGAACACGAAGATCAACTACGTCGACGTCGTCCCGCTCGACGTCGACGAGGGTCCGGACGACCCGAGCGACGGTGCTGCCGTCAAGGTCAACTTCCAGACGGTGGCCGCCCCCACGCCCGCGGGCTGGACGGCGGACACGGGCGCCGCGTTCGACGCCGAGGCCGGGTTCGGGTGGCTGGTGGGCACCACGCCCACCGACCGCTCCGACACCATGCGCTACCGCACGGCACCGACGTCGGGCATCACCTTCGTCAACGACCCGCTCCTGCAGAGCTTCACGATCCTGGACAACAAGCAGGTGACGTCGCTGACGGACGGGACGTGGGAGTACGAGGTGCCCAACGGCACCTACGAGGTCGCGGCCGCCGTGGGTGACTCGGGCTACATCGACTCCACCCACACGGTGCTCGCCGAGGGGCAGCCGGTCATCACCGGCTTCGTCCCGACCAGCGCCAACCCGCACCAGACCGGTGTGCGCACCGTTCAGGTGACCGACGGTCGCCTGACGATCACCAGCGGTGGGCACAACACCAAGCTCGCCTGGGTGACCATCGACGGCGAGGGCCTCGGCGGGGAGGAGCCCACCCCCACCGAGACGGTGCAGATGGCCTTCGCCCCGGCGACGGCACCGACCACCCCCGGGTGGACGGTGGAGACCGGTGAGGCGTACTCCGCGACCCGCGGGTACGGCTGGCTCAACGCGGCCAACGGGCAGCCGGTGGACCGGACGGTGGCCACGCGCTACCGCGCCAACCCGATCGTCGGCGTCACCTACCCCTCGGAGAACGTGCG
Source organism: Georgenia satyanarayanai (assembly GCF_023715365.1). GTDB lineage: Bacteria > Actinomycetota > Actinomycetes > Actinomycetales > Actinomycetaceae > Oceanitalea > Oceanitalea satyanarayanai_B. Next base: position 490,002 of record NZ_JAMBNZ010000001.1, on the reverse strand, counting down.
GAAGTCCTTCGCGTTCCTCGACACCGCCACCCAGCCCACCTACACCAACGGGATCTGGGAGTACGCGCTCGGCAACGGGACGTACGGCGTCGAGGTGTCCGTCGGGGACGCCGGCTACACCGACTCCGTCCACGGCGTGACCGTGGAGGGCGTCACGATCGTCGACGGCTTCGCCCCGACCGGCGCGACGCCCTTCACGACGGGCAGCGGGACGGTCACCGTCACCGACGGCAAGCTCACGATGACGAACTCGGGCACCAACACCAAGGTGAACTGGATCCGCATCACGGGTGCAGCGCTCCTCAAGCCCGCCGTCGCCGTCACCGCCAACGGCGTCGCACTTGCCGACTCCTACAGCGGTGGCCCGGTCGAGATCGCGATCTCGGCCGACGCCCCCGGTGCCTCGACCCTCGCGTCGCTCACCTACACGGTCGACGGTGGCGAGCCGGTGGACTACACCGAGCCCTTCACCCTCGGCCTGGGGGAGCACGTCCTGGAGGTCACCGCCACCGACAGCGAGGGGCGGACCACCGTCCGTGAGATCTCCCTGGAGATCCTCGACGTCGGCGGCACCATGGCCATCCGCAACGAGCAGGTCACGCGTCAGGGCGGTGCGCCGATCCCCGGGATGTCCGAGGACTGGATCACCCTCCACCGCATCAACAGCGGTGTGGTGGCCCACAAGGTGATCGACAAGGCCACCGTCACGGTGACCAACACCGGTGACAAGGACCTGCGCATCACGGACGTCTCGCTCGGTGGCAGCAACGCCACCCAGTTCACCGTCACCGGAGCGCCGACGACCCCGTTCGTCGTCGAGCCGGGCGGTTCCCTGCCCCTGGAGGTCGCGTTCGTCGCGAACTCCGGGAGCAAGGGCATCCGTTCCGCACAGCTGGTCCTCACCTCGAGCGACCCGACGAACCCGATCACGACCATCCAGGTCCGTGGCGGGTACATGACGGCACCCGAGGGCGGGAGTGAGCTCACGCTCAACCAGATCTCGGCGCTGTACGGCTGGACGACCGACATCGGCAACCTGAAGAACGGTGACGAGATGCGGACGTCCGCCCTCAACGGGGACGAGGTGCGCTCCTTCCAGTGGAAGAAGGCGGACCCCGCCAAGCCCGTCGTCGTGCGCCAGCTGGCCGCCTTCCACGGCTGCTGCGGGCAGACGGAGACGATCAACATCGGTGGCACGACCGCCACGCACGCCGCGGCGTACGGGCAGTCGATCCTCCCGCTGAACGGCGGGGGTGGCCCGACGCAGCTCAGTGCCAACCCGTCGGGCAACTTCGGGATCGTCGTCAACGGTCAGACCACGAACAACGCCAACTACATGGCGTCCAAGACGTGGCCGGTCATCGACCGGGACGGCAACGCGGTGGCCGGGGCGTGGATCGTGGGGCACGACTACATTGCCTCGCCGAACCAGTGCGGCACCGGCCCGACGAACTGCGACTTCCAGGACAACGTCTACCTCGTCACCAACGTCCTGCCCGTCACCCCGCACTCGGCGACGGCCCCGGCCGCTCCCGTGGGCGTGGAGGCGGAGGTCGGCGACGGGTCGGTCGAGCTGTCCTGGACCGCGACCGACGAGAAGCTCGTCGTCGGCTACCACGTCGAGCGGGCACTGTCCGAGTCCGGGCCGTGGTCCCGCCTGACCGGGGCGACCGCCCTCACCGGGACCTCGTTCACCGACGCGTACCCGCCTGCCGCAGCGACCGGGTACTACCGGGTGCTGGCCGTCGACATCTCCGGGACGGTCTCCACGACCGCCACCCCGGTGGAGGTGGCCCTGCCCGAGGTGGACGAGGCGACGATCCGGATCAACGCCGGAGGTGGTGCGGTGACGACCACCGGTGGCGTGCAGTGGCTCGCAGACACGATGTTCAGCGGCGGGAAGACCTACACCAACCCGTCGGTGACCTCGATCGCCGGGACCGCGGACGACGCGCTCTACTTCACGGAGCGCAGCTCGACCAACAACCTCGGGTCCTTCGGGTACGACATCGGCGTCAACGGCGGCCAGTACCTCGTGCGGCTGCACTTCGCCGAGATCTACCACGGAGCACCCGGTGGTGGCGCCGGCGGGCTGAACAAGCGGGTGTTCAGCGTCAACCTTGAGGGAGGGCCGGCGGAGATCGTCAACCTCGACCTCAACTCGAAGGTGGCACCGGCGACGGCCTACGTCGTCGACGTCCCGGTCACCGTCACCGACGGGAACCTGGACATCGACTTCTCGGCCACGGTCAACCAGCCGAAGGTCAGCGCCATCGAGGTGATCCCGGCCGGCTAGCCACCTCTCAGACCCCCTGCCCGCACCGCTCCACCGCCCGGGAGCGGTGCGGGCAGGGACCCGGACCCCGGTTTGTACCGCTCCACCGCCCGTGAGCGGTGCGGATCGGGCCCGCACCGCCCCGGAGCTGTCCTCGTGACAGCTCCGGGGCGGTGTCCGTTCGTCTCCCGTCAGTGGAACACGATATCGGCGCGCATTCCGTTTGAGGGCTTTGGCCGATGATGACGGCTCACGCCGTGATCAGATGTCCATAGCACGGTGAGAAGTTGTTCCGCAGAATGGGAAACAAGGCGACGCAGCCTGGCTTCCAGTCGCACCTGACCGCATTGCGGGAATGTCCTGGATAGATAGGCGGAACGTGGCTCACGCATGGTATCAATTGACTCGACACCGGGCGGTGACCACACCGAAACCGGAAGGCGGCCTTATGGGTACGCGGCGAGAGTATTTGTCTGAGGGCTCGGCCGAGCCGACGCATGCGGGGGGCGACCCTCTGTCGGACGAGGGCGGCATCCACACGGTGGGCTCGCTTCTGCCGAGCGGCGAGTCCGGAGACGTCGAAGAGTTCATCTAGCACCAGTGGCGGCGGACGACGACTCGGTGCGCGCCACCTCGAGCGTGTGAACGGCCGGCTCATCGTCTAGTGTCGATCAAGTCGACTCCATGGGGGGTGTCGACACGGGCGGGGGGCGGACCGTGAGCAACGGGTTTGACGATGGCACGACGATGCGAGCAGCGCCCTTGTGGCGTGTGGTCCTGGCGGCCGAGTATGCGGTGGTGCGGGCACGGCTGAGACAGGCGATCGAGGTCGACGAGGAGTGCGAGGAGGCCGTCTGAACCACCGCCGGCCCGAGCCGGCGCGGTCCTCAGCGTGGCTGCAGGCGCCGCCGGACGTCGCGCGCCGGTAGCCACACACCGATCGTCTGACGCCGGGTGTCGTGCAGCTCCACGAGGACGGCGCGCGTGGTCCATGCCCACACGACCGTGTCGATCTCCTCGACGCCGTCGCGCTCCCACTCGACGCGTGCAGTCACCGGGACGGGGATGCCGGTGCTTCGACGGCGGGTGCGCCGCCGGCCCAGTCGGTCCAGCGACCACGGCCTTTGGAATCCGTCACACGTGGCGAGGAGGTCCCCCGGACACCTGCCGATCGGGGTAGCGTCGCGGGAGTAGCAGCATGATCGGATGGCAACATACGGGGAGTACGGATATGAGCGTGGACCTTGTCGTGGTGGGGCTGGGCTATGTGGGCCTCCCGCTCGTGTACGAGGCGGTTCACGCCGGGATGTCGGTTCGCGGCTATGACGTGCACCAAGGTGTCGTCGACGGCCTCAACGGTGGTGTCTCGCACATCGACGACCTGTCCGACGAGTCGGTCGCGGGGCTGGTCGAGCGCGGCTTCAGCGCGACCTCGGACCCGTCGGTGCTGGCCGGAGCCAGCACGATCGTCATCTGCGTGCCGACCCCGCTGGGCGAGGACGGCGGCCCCGACTTGAGCGCGGTGCGTGCGGCGGTGGGGGACATCGCCCGTCACCTCAAGGCGGGCCAGCTGGTGGTGCTCGAGTCCACGACCTATCCGGGAACGACCGAAGACGTCGTCCAGCCAGTCTTCGAGGCACGTGGTCTCAGGGCCGGGCGTGACTTCCACCTGGCGTTCTCCCCGGAACGCATCGACCCGGGCAACGAGACGTTCGGAGCGAAGAACACCCCCAAGGTCGTGGGCGGCGTGACACCCGAGTCGACCGAGGCCGCGGCCGCGTTCTACGGCAGGGTCGTGGACACGGTCGTGCGGACCAAGGGGTCGCGCGAGGCGGAGATGGCGAAGCTGTTGGAGAACACCTACCGCCACATCAACATCGCCCTGGTGAACGAGATGGCTCGGTTCTGCCATGAGCTGAACATCGACCTGTGGGACGTCATCGACGCCGCGAAGACAAAGCCGTTCGGGTTCCAGGCCTTTTACCCGGGACCTGGCGTGGGTGGGCACTGCATCCCGATCGACCCCAACTACCTGTCCTACAACGTGCGCGCGCGCCTCGGATACCCGTTCCGCTTCGTCGAGCTGGCCCAGGAGATCAACGCGACGATGCCGGCCTACGTCGTCCATCGGGCCCAGGACATCCTCAACGAGGACGGCAAGGCGCTGAAGGGCTCGACCGTCCTGCTGCTCGGCGTGACTTACAAGCCGAACATCGCCGACCAGCGCGAGTCGCCGGCCGTGCCGGTCGCCAAGCACCTGGCCGACAAGGGCGCAGTCGTGACCTTCCACGACCCACACGTGCAGACCTGGCACACCAACGGCTCCTCGGTGGAGCGGGTGGCCGACCTCGAGGAGGCGGTGGCAGACGCGGACCTGGTCATGTTGCTGCAGCACCACCGCGACTACGACGTCAACGCTCTGGGCGATGCCGCCAAGCGCTTCTTCGACACTCGAGGCGTGGCCACCGACAGCGACACAGTGTCACGGCTCTGAGTTCCCTCTAGGCCGCCGGGACGGCCGCTGAGGCCTGTGTGGACCTGTCGCCTGCACAAGGAGCGTGCCGCGAGGAAGGTCTCCAGCACCTGCGCGACACCGTCGTCCTTCACGGGAGGGGCGTGCTGCGCCGCGGCTCGTGCCTCGAGGTGGCGTCGTTCATGGCGAAGCCGTGGCCGCCATGCGCAGGATCTCCACGTCATTGGGCAAGTCGTCGAAAGCGGCGACGTCGCCCTGGTCGACGTCCTGGGCGCGCGCGTACTGCCGTGGTGGTGACCAGACCACCGGAGAGGTGATGCGCTACTCAGACGGGGGACTGGCGCCGCCGGACGTCGCACGCCGGTAGCCACACACCGATCGTCTGACGCCGGGTGTCGTGCAGCTCCACGAGGACGGCGCGCGTGGTCCATGCCCACACGACCGTGTCGATCTCCTCGACGCCGTCGCGCTCCCACTCGACGCGTGCGGTCACCGGGACGGGGATGCCGCTGCTCACCTGCGCGCGCCGGTGGGGGATAGGGCGCTCGTTGAGCACGGGCTGCCACGACGCGGCGTGCGCGTCCCACGAGAGCAGCTCCTGAGTCACGGGCCCATCGTGTCGGTGAGGTCTGACGCCGCGGCGAGGACACCGGGGCCGCGGAAGCGGGCACGCCGCCCTTCGCCGTCATGACGAGCTCAGCTCGACGGGGACGATGCCGCCGCGCTCGTCACCGAGGCGACCGACACCGTGTGCCGCCTCCTTGCCCACAGCCGCCACTGACGACCGCAAGCCACCCACCTCCCGTCGATGCTTCGTTGTGACGTGAGCAGGTCAGCTGTCGGCGATGGGGGTGAGGGCGGCACGCTGCACGAGGAGCGCCTCGAGCACCTGGGCGACGCCGTCCTCACCGACGGGCGGGGCGACGTGCTCGGCCGCGGCCAGCGCCTCGGCGTGCCCGCCGTGCATGGCGAAGCCGTGACCCGCCCAGCGCAGCATCTCCACGTCGTTGGGCATGTCCCCGAAGGCGACGACGTCGGCCTGGTCGATCTGCCGGGCACGGGCGTACAGCGCGAGGGCCGTGGCCTTGCTGACTCCGTGCGGGCCGAGCTCGAGGAGCGGCCTGCCGACGCCCGAGCGGGTCACGCTGACGAGGTCTCCGGCCTCGGCGCGGCCGGTGGCGAGCATCTCGTCCGGGTCCGACGCCGGACTGAGCACCATGACCTTGATGATGTCCGCGCCGTCGAGGAGCTCGGCGACCGAGGACGCTTGCGTGACAGGAGGCTCGTCCGGTGTGAGGCCCTCGCGGCGACCTTCGGTGCGAAGCCGCTCGAAGCCTGGCCCCACTCGCAGCTCCCCGGGGGTCTCCACGGCGAAGGCGGCATCCGGGAGCTCCGCGGTGAACCTGGCGACCGCCTCGACCACCTGCTCCGGCGGTATCGCGCTGATCTCGATCGGCTCCAAGCTCTGGGCGTCGACGACCATCGCACCGTTGGCGGCGATGACGGGGCCGGTGAGGCTCGTCGCCTCGACGACGGGCGGGAGCCACCGTGGCGGTCGACCGGTCACCAGGACGACGTCCAGCCCGCGCTCGACGTACTCCTGCAGCGCGGTGCGGGTACGTGCGCTGACAGTGCCTCCGTGCGGCAGGATCGTGCCGTCGATGTCGGTGGCCACCAGGCGGGGGACGAACTCAGGCCAGGGCTTCACGAAACTCCTCTGCTCGACTGACGGGTGCTGCCTCCACGCTACGTCGTGCCCTCGGCCGGGCTCACGCGCAGGCCCGGGGACGTCGCTCGGCGACAGGCGCGCCGCATCGCAGGGGAGCGCCGACGCGTCGCCGTCGCGGACGGACCCCCGACCGTCCGACCGACGCGTCGCCGCCGGAGACCTGCCCGGTGTGTCCGGTATGCCCCGGCTTGGAGCGGCCACATGCATGACCTTGGTCACATTGCATGCGGCTCCTACTAAAGTATGAAAACAATACTGTTCTAAAGCACGAGGGGGCGCGGCGGTGCTGCGGCAGGCCCCCAGGTCCATGACGAGAGGGGGGGAGTTGCGATGCGTGGGCGGAGGAGACGGTTCGGCAAGCTCCCAGCGATCGCGATCGCGGCGCTCGCCGTTTGGAACGTCGGTGCCGTCATGCCCGCACAGGCGGACACCGAGACGTTCAACCCCTTCGAGAACAACCACGGCTTCACCATCGTGGCGCGGGGAGATGCCAGTCTCGGCAACGGTGAGCTCGAGGGGTCCGTCGCCGCCTTCGGGAGCGTGTCGAGCCGGGAGAGCTACCCGGTGCGGCACCACGCGGCGGGCGATCCCGGTTACACCCTGCCGATAGTCGACGGCCGGCCCGTGCGCATCCTCGCGGGGCAGTTCACGGGTGGCGGCAGCATCGACCTCACCAACGACAACGCACCCCCGGGCTCGCCCGAGTCCCGAGGCGCCGCCAAGCTCGTCGACGTCACCGGGCTGCGCGCGGAACCGGAGGCCGGGTTCACGAGGGTGGTGAACGGAAGCGGCGGGCGCCTGGACCTCAAGGCACTTCCCCACACCACCGACGTCCTCGCGAAGCACGTGGTCACCGAGCGCGCCGGCGTCGGGGCCTACGTCGACGTCACGGAGCTGGACCGGACCAGTCAGTGTCTGGCGGCACTGGACGAGCCGGCGACGTCCCTGGTGAACGTCGTCGACGTGCGGGAGGACTGGGGCCTCGCCTACGTCGCGGGCTTCGACACCACCCGGCCCAACGTCCTGTCCTACGACGAGGTCCACGGCAAGGTGGTCAAGCTCGAGGGTGCCGCGCAGCGCTACGTGCCGAGCGTGAACGCTCCGCTCATCATCAAGGTCCCCGCCGGCACCACGACCGTCGGCCAGGTCAACATCGAGGGCTGGTCCGCCGTGGCCGGCGCGCAGCAGTCCTACGCGCGGCACATCCTGCTCGACCTGTCCGACGTCACCGGGACGGTGACCATCGACGGGTTCGAGCTGGGATCGATCTGGGCCCCGCACGCCGACCTCGTGTTCCGCTCCGAGATCAGCACGAACGGTCAGTGGTTCGCCCGCGACGTCACGACGACGGGCGGCGGGGAGATCCGCCATCACGCCTTTTTCGGTGCGCTTCCCTGCGTGAGCCCGCCAGGCAGCTTCACCCTCGCCAAGGCCGTCGCGGGTGAGGGGGCAGGGCTCGCCCACGGCGTACCCTTCGCCTTCGACGTGACCATCGGCGGCACGGCCGAGGTGGTGCACCTGTCCGGCGGCCAGTCGCGGACCTTCGACGGCCTTGCGCCCGGAACCCGTGTCGCGATCTCGGAACGGCGGTTCACGGTGCCGGACGGAGCGGTGTTCGACGGCGTCCGGTTCACCGTCGACGGGGCTCCCGTCACCACCGCGGACCTCACCATCGGCTCGGGAACGGCACGGGCCGTCGTCGCCACCAACAGCTTCAGCGCCGAGCCGGGCCCCGTCCTCACGCTCGTGAACGACGTCCCGGACGGCGACCCTGCCGACTGGACCCTCACCGCCACCGCCCCCGACGGCGCCGAGGCCCTCCGCGGACAGGGCGGCGCCACCGGCACCGTGACAGCGGGCACCCGCTACACCCTCGCGGCGCGCGACGGTCCGCCCGAGTACGTGCAGGACGGTGAGTGGCGGTGCACCCGGACCGACGGCGGAGCAGACGTGCCCGTCGACGTCACCTCGAACGCCGTCGTCGTCCCCCGCCTCGCCCACGTGACCTGCGCCGTCAGCAACGTGAGCGCCAGGCTCACGCTGCTCACGCTGATCACCGGCGACACCGACCTCACGCCCGCCGACTGGAGCCTCAGCGCCACCCCGAGCGCCGGGGTGGCCGGCCTCGGTGCCACCACCGTCCCCGGCGCGCAGGCCCCCGGCGGTGGCAACACCTTCCGCGTCCGCCCGGGACACGCCTACGCGCTCGCTGAGGATCTGGCCGACGGCGTCGCGGCGCCACTCCTGCAGACCGCCGTCGAACGCTACGTGGGCCCCACCCCAGACGCCCCGGACCATGCCGTCCTGTCCCACTGGGTGCGCGTGGACCCCGCGGCGGTGTCGGTCAGCGCCGGCGCCCACGGCGTCTACCGCTTCGTCAGCTTCGGGCCCAGGCCGGTCGATCTGCCGGCGCTCGGTGGCACCGGCACCACCTCGCTGCTCATGGGCGGGACCGCCGTCATGGCCGCCGGCCTCCTCACCGGCGCCGTCCTGCGGCGCCGCCGCACCGGGACCGTCGCGTGACTGCGCCCGTCTCGCCCGTACGACACCGAGAGCCGGCGACGATCTCGTCGGCCCCACAGCCGGCCCCGCGCCGGACGAACAGAAGGAACACCATGGTCACTCTCCGTCAGCGGCTCGGCGCCGCCGTCGCGATCGCGGCTGTCGCCGTCGTCGGTCTCCCCGGCCTCGCGGCTGCTGCACCGGCCGACGCCGCGCCCTCGAACATCGACCCCAGCGCTCGCGGGCAGCTGACGGTCACCGCGCAGGGCCGGACCGCCGAGGGGGTGGAGTCCGCGCCCATCGAGGGCGTCGAGCTCACCCTGCAGCGAGTCACCGAGTACGGCGGCCAGCGTGTCGACCTGGCGACCCCACAGGGCTGGCGGGCCATCGAGGGCGCCGACGCGGCCACCATCGAGCAGAGCGGCGCCGTCATGGAGCCCGCCGGGGTCCGGACCACCGGCGCGAGCGGGGAAGCGACGTTCGAGGACCTGGACCTCGGGCTGTACTACGTCACGCCGACCGCCGGCCCCGCGCACGTCGCAGCCCGCACGATGCCCTTCCTCGTGACGATCCCCTACCCGGACGAGAAGGTGACCGGTGGCTGGCTCTACGACGTGGCGGTGTTCCCGAAGAGCTCGATCGCCACGGCGGACAAGACGGTGGACGCCTCCGCGGCGCTCGCCGTCGGGGACCGTGCCACCTGGACGCTCACCGGCTCGGTGCCCGAGGGGGCGACGGCGGGGCAGCCACTGTCGCGGTACGTCGTCACCGACACGCTCGACCCGCGCCTGCAGTACGTCCCGGACTCGCTGAGGATCACCACCCAGCCGGACGCCGGGCTCGGTGCCGGGGACTACGCGGTCTCCTACGAGGCCCGGGTCCTCACGATCACGCTCACCCCGAGCGGACTGACGAAGCTGGCGCAGCAGGCCTCACCGGCCGCCACGCTCATCGCCTCCTTCGACACCACCGTTGTGGCCATCGGCGACGGCACGATCGAGAACGCGGCCGCCTTTGCCATCGGCGAGGCGCGCTTCGCGCCCCGTTCGGTCATGTCCTGGGGCTCCCTGGAGATCTACAAGCACGTGGCCGGGGACGTGGACGCGCCGCTCGCCGGTGCGGTCTTCCAGGCCTACACGAACGCCGACGACGCGAAGAACAGGGAGCACGCCGTCGAGATGCTTGTCGGCGGGCAGCTCGTCAGCGAGTTCACGACCGGCAGCGACGGGACCGTGCTGCTTCCGGGGTTCCCGGCCGGCACGACCGTCCACCTCGTCGAGACCACGGCGCCCGCCGGCTACACCGCCTCCGGCTCCATCGACCCGGTCACCATCGTCACCGGTGAGAACCGGGTGGAGATCGCCAACGCCCAGCGCTCCGGCGTCGACCTGCCGGTGCTCGGCGCCGCGGGCATGGCGGGTGCCGCGCTGCTCGGTCTCGGGCTCATCGGCGCAGGCGTGGGGATCGCCGTCGTGAGCAAGCGACGCACGGTCCGCGCACAGCGGTAGACCCGCGCTGCGGGGCGGCTCCCACGGGCCGCCCCGCAGCCCGTTGCTGGTGGGAGGTACCCGGTGGGGACGCTGAGCAGGACCACGCGCCTGGTCATCGCGCTCATGGTGTGGGGTGGGGCGATGGTGATGCTGTACGCCCCGATGGCCATGTGGCTGCAGCAGATCGAGCAGAACCGGGCCAACGACGAGCTGGCCGGCGCCGTGCGGGCGATCGACCCCGCCGGCCGGGCCCGGATGACCGAGCGCGCCCACGAGTACAACGAGGCCCTCCTGTACGGCATCGACCTCGACGAGGACGACTACCCCTCGATCCTCACCGTGGGGGACACCGACGTCATGGCCCGGCTGCGGATCCCGTCGATCGACCTGGACCAGCCGATCCGCCACGGCATGAGCGAGGAGGTGCTGAGCCGCGCGCTCGGGCACGTGGAGGGCACGAGCCTGCCGGTCGGCGGGCCGGGGACCAACGCCGTCATCGGCGGGCACCGTGGCCTGGCGACCGCGACCGCGTTCACCTACCTCAACGAGATGGAGGTGGGGGAGGAGGTGATTCTCGAGGTCGCCGGTGAGGTGCTCACCTACGAGGCGATCAGCGACGACGTGCTGCCTCCGGGGGAGGCCGAGCGGCAGCCGGTCCAGCTGGACCGGGACCTGCTCACCCTCATCACGTGCACGCCGCTGGGGATGAACACCGACCGGATCGTCGTCGTCGCGGAGCGGGTGGAGACCCCGGACGGCGCGCTCGCCGGTGGTCCGTCGCAGGTGCGCCACTTCCCGTGGTGGGCCGTCGTCGCCGGCGTGGTCACCGCCGGTGCCGTCGTCTTCGTCGCTCGTCCCGTCAAGGCGGAGACCGCGGCGCCCTGAGCCGCTCGGGGCCGGCAATGCTCGCCGGTCGGCTCAGCGGCGAGCTGCGGCGTCGCGCATCTGGGTCAGTGCCTGCTCGAGGACGGGCCGCGGGCTGGCGAAGATCAGCCTGGCGAAGCCGTCGCCGCCCCGGCCGCAGCTCGTGCCGTCGGTGAGGGCGACGCCGGCCTCGCGGCGGAAGAACTGGGCGGGGCCGCCGGGGAGGTCGAGCTCGCGGCAGTCGAGCCAGGCGATGTAGGTGCCCTCGACGGGGCTCACACGCAGCCCGGGGATCTGGTCGACCATCTCGACGAGGAGGTCGCGGTTGCCGCGGAGGTAGGTGACGACGTCCTCGAGCCAGTCCTGGCTCTCGGTGTAGGCGGCGACGGCGCCGCGTCCGCCCAGGAGCCCGACCGTGTCCCCGGCGTCGGTGGCGTACGGGGCGAAGGCGGCGACGTCGTCGGGGTTGGAGAGGATCATCTGGCCGCACTTGAGGCCGGGGATGTTCCAGCCCTTGGAGGCGGCGACGGCGGTGATGGTGTGGCCGGCGGTGCGCGCGTCGAGGGAGGCGTAGGGGATGTGGGGGAGGTCGTCCAGGACGAGGGGGGCGTGGATCTCGTCGGAGAAGACGCGCCCGCCGTGGCGGTCGACGACCTCGGCGACGGCGCTGAGCTCCTCGCGCGTGAGCACGCGGCCCACGGGGTTCCACGGGTTGCACAGGACGAGGAGGCCGGCGCCGGCGGCGAAGGCGGCGTCGATGGCCTCGAGGTCGAGGCGGTAGCGTCCGTCCTCCTCCAGGAGCGAGGGCACCTCGATGACCTGCCGGTCCACGGCCGGCACGACGGTGAGGAAGGGCATGTAGGCCGGGGTGGGCACGATGACGGGGGAGCCGGGCGGGGTGAAGCGCTGGACGGCGATGCGCAGAGCGGACAGGACGTCGGGCAGGAGGTGGACGGTGTCCTCGGGGACCTGCCAGTCGAAGCTGCGGGCCAGCCAGTGGGCGGTGGCGCGCTTCGCGGCGGCGCGGTCCGCGGCCGGGAGGTAGCCCATCGCCTGGCTGTCCGCGGCGGTGCGCACGACCTCCGCCACGGCGGGTGGGACGCCGAAGTCCATCTCGGCGATGAAGGCGCCGATCGCATCGGGGAAGGTCGTCCACTTGGTGCTGCCCGCGGCGCGGAGCTGGTCGACGGTGATCTCGTCGAAGGGGTGCACTGGTCCTCCTCAGTCGGCCGCCAGGCGCGGCAGTGACGTCCACGACGCTATCTCGTGGACGTCACTGCCCGGGCCCTACGACTCGAAGGTCTGGCTCCAGATCTCGGAGCCGTCGGGGTTGTTGTAGATGTAGGTGACCTTCTGGCTCGGGCCGACGCCCATCGACTCCATCGCTGGGAAGACCGCGGTCTCGCAGAGCTCCTTGAGGTCCCCGACCATGCTCTCGAGCTGCGCCGCTGCCTCCTCGGCGGGCACCTCCTGCGCGTAGGTGTAGGTGAACACGGCCGTGTCCGGGTACTCCGGGGTGACCGTGACCTCGGAGTAGACGTCGGCCAGCGAGTCTCCCGCCGCCTCCAGCTGCGCCTGCTCGAGGGCGATGTACTCGTCGAGGGCTGCCTCCGAGTCGGCGGGGGCGGTCTCCTCCGGTGCCTTCTCCTCGGTGGCGCTCGGCTCGGCCTCCGGAGTGGTCGCCTCGGAGGTGGCTTCCTGGGTGGTCGGCTCGGTGCTTGCCTCGGGCTCCGGCTCGTCCGAGCCGCAGGCGGCGAGCGAGAGGGCGAGCGCGAGTGCGGTCAGGGAGGTTGCCCCTGCGCGGATGGTCTTGGTGAACACGAACCTCTGCCTTCGTCGTGGGATCCGGCCCGTCCAGGGCCCGGAGGAGCGTAGACCGCCCGCACCTGCGGAGGAGCTGCGTCCCGAGACGCGGTCCGCTCCCGTGTGGCAGGAGACTCTCATGGCGCGCTCCCACATCGTGCGTGCCGTCGCGGGGCTACGGGCGGGGGAAGCCGCCACTCCTGCGTTCGCATCGTCACGAATGCACCGCCGGAGTCGGTGCGTCTGTCCTCCCTCGACCGGACCTTTCCCACCTTGCCTGGCAGCGGCCGTTGCGGTCGCTGGTGCAGCGGAGCGTGACGGCCACGTCGACGGCGACGCGCCTCGTGTACGACGTCGTCGCGTCGTCGCGTCGTCCGACGCCTGACGCCGCGGCCGCAGCCTGAGAGCGTGAGCACTCCTGCCTTGTCGACTACGGTGGGGCGGGTCGGCACCAGTGGGCGCCGGCACCCGGGCGGGAGGGGAGACCCCATGGGCGTTGACGAGTATGGCCAGAGTGTTGCCGCGATGCGGGCTGCTCCGATGTGGCAGGTGAGCGTGATGGCGCAGCGAGCCGCCGTGCAGGCGCGGCTGCGGGAGCTCATCGGCGCCGACGAGGAGGCCGGCGAGGCCCTCTGAGAGCGCATCTCGCCCGCTGTGCGAGGCGGGTGGTGCAGCGGGCGACTGGCCGCGTCGATCGCTTCGGACCGCCTCGCCGGCCGGTGACCCCTGCGACGGGCGCGACCTCGCCGGTTGGCGAGGTGGTCGCCGTCGTCGTCAGCGGTTGTGCCGGTGCGCGCGGGAGGTGAACCTGGGAGTCCGAACCGACGAGCAGGAGCACCACATGCGCGGAGTTGTCATGCACGGAGCCGGCGACGTCCGTGTCGAGGACCTGCCGATGCCCACGCTGCAGGAGCCGACGGACGCGATCATTCGGCTCGCCGCGGCGTGCGTGTGCGGTTCGGACCTGTGGCCCTACCGCGGCGCCGACGAGATCCGGCGGCCGCGGCCGATGGGGCACGAGTACGTCGGGGTCGTGGAGGAGGTCGGGTCCGCGGTGAGCGAGGTCAAGGTGGGCGACTTCGTCGTCGGCTCCTTCATCGCGTCCGACAACACGTGCGAGATCTGCCGGTCCGGGTACCAGTCGGCGTGCGTGCAGCGCGTCGGCATGACCGGCTCGCAGGCCGAGTACCTGCCCGTGCCGCTCGCCGACGGCACGCTTGTCACCACGCCGGGCCAGCCAGCGGCGGAGCTGGTGCCCAGCCTGCTCGCTGCCTCGGACGTCCTGGGAACCGGCTGGTTCGCGGCCGCCGCGGCGCAGGTGGCGCCGGGCAGGACGGTGGCCGTCGTCGGGGACGGGGCCGTGGGGCTGCTCGGGGTGCTCGCCGCCCGTGAGATGGGCGCCGAGCGGATCATCGCCTTCAGCCGGCACGCCGACCGGCAGGCGCTGGCCCGTGAGTTCGGCGCGACCGACATCGTGACCGAGCGGGGTGACGAGGGTGCCGCCGTCGTCAAGGAGATGACTGGCGGGCTGGGCGCGCACTCCGTCATCGAGGCCGTGGGCACGCAGGAGGCGATGCTCCAGGCCATCGCCTCCACCCGTGCAGGAGGGCACGTCGGCTTCGTGGGCGTCTCCCACGACGTCGAGATCCCCGGCAACCTCCTCTTCGGCTCCCACGTCCACCTCCACGGCGGGCCCGCGCCCGTGCGCGCGTACCTGCCCGAGCTCATCGACCTCATCTGGAACCGGCACATCGACCCGGGCAAGGTGTTCGACCTCGAGGTGCCGCTCGAGGACGCCGCCGAGGCGTACCGCGCGATGGACGAGCGCCGCGCGATCAAGGCGCTGCTGCGCGTCTGATAGTCGCGCCCCTTTCCGCCTCGGACGCACACCCCGTCGTCTGAACGCACCTGGCGTCATGTCCCGACGTACCGGATGTGCGTCCCTGAGGCGCGGAGAGCCGCCAGCGGTCGCCTGAGATCGGGACGTCCAGCCCTCGCGCTGGCGGGGTGGCGGCGACTAGCGTGTCCCCACGCGAGCAAGGAGGCCGCTATGCAGATCAAGCACCATCTCGTCGTGTTCGACGCCGCCGACATGGACGAGGAGAGCCGCTTCTGGGCAGGGGTGCTCGGAGGCACCATCGAGGCCGACGACGACTGGCACGAGGTGGTGGTCGACGGCAAGCCGTTCGTGGCGGTGCAGCTGGCGCCGGACCACGCGCCGCCGGAGTGGCCCGACGGGAACGCCCAGCAGATCCACCTCGACCTGTGGATCGATGACATCGAGGAGGCGCACGAGCACGTCATCGCGCACGGCGCCCGGCTGCTCAAGGGGTCCCAGAACGGGAACGCGACGGATACGTTCCGGGTGTACGCAGACCCGGCGGGGCACCCGTTCTGCCTGTGCTGGTGAGGCCGGCGGCCGGTCCTCGGCAGTGGTCGCGCTGCCTGGATGGTATCGACGGGGACCACCTACCCTGATCTCCCTCCCGATCGCACGCGAGGCCAGCTCTTTGACAGGCGGGTCAGCCGGACACGCCGGTGGAGGAGTGTGGCTCGCCCACCGGCTTGCTCTCCGGGGAGCCCCGCTGGCGCAGGTAGATGCTCAGGACGGCCATGGACCCGACGGCGAGGAACTCCGACTGCCAGTTCTGCAGGCTGCGCGACCAGAAGTCAGGAGCGCTGAGGTACTCCGCCCAGGTCAGCGGGTCCTGGAGGTTCTGCAGGCGCTGGACGTTCCAGGCTGCCCAGCCTGCGACGGACTGCGCCAGCCAGGAGCCGAAGAAGATCAGGCCCATCACCGTGACGAGAGAACGTGAGAACACCGCCGTGCGCCAACCGCCGGCTTGCGCCCACGCCGGTGAGTCGTCCGAGGCGTAGGGGCCGACCTTCTGCTCCTTGTCCGACTCTCTGCCCTCGTTGGGCAGCTCCTTGGACTCCGGCGAGCCCTTCTGGACGAGATAGACGGTGAAGAGCACATACGTGACGAACTGCAGGTACTCGCTCTGCCAGTTCTCGGCGACATCGACTGCGAAGTCCGACGACGTGACGTACTGCCCGAACGACACCGGCGCGAATCCGCCGACGAGCTGGGCGTCGTTGAACTCCGCCACCCCGGCAAACGCCTGTCCGACGACGGACAGGAGGAACAGCGCTCCGAAGACGAGGCCGAGCCCGTTCGCGCGCACGAATTCACGCATGGTGTCTCATCCCCTTCATCGCTGGAGGAGGCCGATGACGACGAAGTAGACCAGGCCGAGCCCGACGAGGAGCAGGTAACCGATGAACATGGCCCGCATCAGGACCCCTGCATCTCACACTGGTAGGGCAGGTCACCGTCCGGTGTGCAGCCGGCGGCGACGATCTTCCACCCGTCGGGGAACCGCGCGAGGAAGGCGGTGTCGGCGTCAAGGGTCACCTGCGCCTGGTCACCGAAGACATCGGTGTCCTTGGCGGCCTCAACCCTGGGAATCTCCAGTGTGAGGATGGCGGTGGCACACGCTGCGTCCGCTGACTCCTCGACCTCCTCGCGGGTCTTGGGGGCGAGCATGTGGCACGCCGCATCACCGTCGCCGCGGGTGAGCTCCTGGTAGAACTGCCCAGCGGTCGTCGTCACGATGTCCTGGCTCCCTCCGGAACAACCTGCTGACACAAGCGCGACCAGGGCGGTCGCGATCCCCGCCCGTCGAAGTGTGGACGCCATGAGCCCTACTCTGGCAGCGAGTCGCTCGGTTCACGACATGGACGGCGTGCGGCTCGTCAGCCCCATCCGAGTCCGGACGGCCCGGCCTGCTCAGCCCCGTCATATCCGCATGGCTGCGGCGTCAGCCGCCTGCCCGGCTGATCGCGAAGGCACAGACGAAGCCGACGGCCGCGATGAGGCCGGTCAGCGTGCGGGCGCGCTCGAAGGCCTCGGGGATCATCGTGTCCGCGAGCATGGTGAGGATCGCGCCCGCCGCCACCGCCGTGATGGCTGCAACCACCTCGGGCGAGGCGGAGCCCAGCAGGAGGTAGCCGAGCGCCGCGGCGACGGCGCTCGCGAGCGCGATCCCGCCCCACACCCCGAAGACGTAACGCGCGCTGCGTCCGGCCTTCTTCATCCCGGCGGCACTGGAGAGCCCTTCGGGCAGGTTGGAGATGAACACCGCGGCGACGACGGCGGTGCTCACCCCGCCGCCACCGAGCAAGCTCGCGCCGAGCACGACCGACTCGGGCACGCCGTCGAGCAGGGCTCCGACGGCGATCGCGGCGCCGCTGCCGCTGTGCTCCTCCTCGCGGGGCTGCTGGCGCTGCGAGCGCTTGCGGTGTCGGGCGCCGTGACGAGCGAGCAGCGCGTTGGCGAGCATGTAGACGACCGCACCGCTGAGGAAGCCGACGACGGTAGGGACGACGCCGCCCACGTCGGCCGCCTCCTGGACCAGCTCGAAGGCCAGCGCCGAGATCAGCACGCCGGACCCAAAGGCCATGACCCCGGCGACGACGGCGGCGGGCACACGGACGAACCAGGCGACGGCGGCGCCGATGACGAGCGCTGCGCCGCCCAGGGCGCCCCACGCGCCGGCCTCGAGAACCTCGGTCATGTGCTGCTCGCTCCCATCGCTCTCGTCACCCGCCGCTCCATGCCTACCTCGGGCAGATGCGGCGCGCCACCGTGGCACGAGCGGCTCAGATGCGGGAGGCCTCCGGAACATGCATGTGGCCCGAGTGGGCGCTTGTCTCCATCCAGCTGAGCAGGCGGCTGACCACCGAGGCGCTCTCGCCGACGATGAGGCGTTGGCCGGCATCGATCATCTTGTCGAAGTGCGCGTCCATGGCTCGCTCCGCGGCCTCCGGGTCGCGTGAGCAGATCGCGTCGGCGATCTGCTGATGCTCCTCGACGACGTCGCTCTGGTGCGAGTCAGAGCCGAGGACGATGTCGAGGACCGACTCGACGCGGTCCAGGTGGGGAGCGAGGACGAGCCCGGTGAGCGTCTTGAGCATGCGGTTCGGGGCGATGGCGGCCACTCTGCGGTGCAGGTCCAACCCCGGCTGGTGCGCCATGTCCGGGGTACCGACAGCCTGACGGTGCTGCGCGACGAGCCGCTGTAGGTCGTCGAGGTCGGCTGTGCTCGCGTGGGTGGCGGCATCGGCGGCAGCCGCGCTCTCCACGGCCTTGCGGGCATGGAGCAGGTCGAGCAGGTCGTGCACGTCGCGGACATCGACCGCCTGTCCGATGGAGGCCGTGGTGCGGTCGGAGAACTCCAGTGCTGCGTGGCGTCGTTGACCGTCGGGCGACAGCACGCGGCCTTTGGCCCCCACGGGGACACTCCAGCCGCGCTCATCGAGCTCACGCAAACGTCGGGACACCGAGGACTCGCTGACGGCGATGCCCATCTCCTCGAGGGCGAGTCGAGCGGCACGCGTGCCGATCGGGCCTGGTGCGCTGGCCAGCACGGCAAGCAGCGCCCTGAGCACTTCCTCTCGATCGTTCGCCATCGAACAGCCCCTTCGCGTCGTTCAGTCGGCAGCACTGACAGATGTCTGTCACTGCTCCGCATCGTAGCGGACACTTGGGCGCCCCCGTCAACATGGGCGGACATCTCGATCGGCATCACTGATCAGACCTTCGAGCACGTCGCCCATGGACTTGACAAGGCCACCACGGGGGTGCCAGGTTTGACGGGCCTTGGTCACTGATGACCGACGCCCTGGCGGATGACGCCAGAGCGATCCGCCAGGGCCCAGAGCTGCGCCGAGCGAAAGAAGGACAGATGTACCCTCGCGATCTCATCGGGTACGCAAACGATGTCCCGGACCCCCACTGGCCGGGAGCGGCACGTGTGGCCGTCCAGTTCGTCCTCAACTACGAGGAGGGCGGCGAGCGGTCGATCCTCCACGGGGACTCCGTCTCCGAGGCGTTCCTCACCGAGGAGCCCACCAAGGAGATCCCGCACCTGCGGAACCTCAACGTCGAGTCCCAGTACGAGTACGGTTCGCGAGTCGGGTTCTGGCGCCTGCACCGGGCGCTCACCGAGCGCAACATCCCGGTGACGGTCTTCGGCATCTCGGAGGCGCTTGCGCGCAACCCAGAGGCGGTCTCGGCGATGCAGGCAGCCGACTGGGAGATCGCTTCCCACGGACTGCGCTGGATCAACTACGCGGAGATGGGCGAGGACGAGGAGCGGCGCCACATCGCCCGCGCGATCGAGGTTCACGAGCAGGCCACCGGCAGACGTCCCGAGGCCTGGTACACCGGCCGCATGTCGCCCAACACTCGTCGACTGATCGTGGAGGCGGGCGGCTTCCGCTACGACTCCGACTCCTTCGCCGACGACCTCCCGTACTGGGAGACGGTCGAGGGGCACCAGCACCTCGTGGTGCCCTACACGCTCGACAACAACGACGGCCGGTACGTCAACGGCTACGGCTTCCAGTCCGAGAGCTTCTCGGCCTACCTCAAGCAGGCCTTCGACCTGCTGTACGCCGAGGGCGGGGACCAGCCGAAGATGATGAGCATCGGTCTGCACAACCGGCTGAGCGGCCGGCCAGGGCGCGCCGCCGACCTCCTCCGCTTCCTCGACCACGTCGCCCAGCACGACGGCGTGTGGCTGACCCGGCGCATCGACATCGCCGAGCACTGGCACGCCCACCACCAGCCCGCGCCCGACACGCTCGCCGTGCCGGTCGCTTCTCTCACCTGACAATCCCCTAAGTACAACGAGGTATTCAGACATGTCACAGCCCACCAACACCAAGCAGAGCAAGTGGACGGTCCTGCCGAACTGGGACTTCTCCCTGCTTCCGAGGGACACCCGGACGATCATCACCTGCGTGTTCCTCGGCCTCTCCATGGCCGTGATCCTGCAGATCACCGAGCGCCTCGACCTGGCGCTGACCGGCGGCAGCATCCCGATCGTGTCCGCCATCGTCGTGTGCGCGATCTGGGTGCCCTCCGCCGCGTTCTTCGGCCTGACCGGTGCGCTCATCACCGCGTGGATCAACCCGATCATCTCCAACCTGACGGCGTCTCAGCCGATGGCGCCCTTCCTCTTCCTCACCAACGCCTCCCACACTGTCCCGGTCGCGATCCTCGTGTGGCTCATGAAGCCCAAGCACCGCGGCCTCAAGCTCTGGGAAGTCGTGCTCATCGGTCAGGTCGGCGGCCTCTTCGACGCCCTCATGTTCGGGGTCGGGAACCGGGTGATCCTCCACCTGCCCTGGGACTTCATCGCAATCCAGGTCCTCATCGTCCAGCCGGCCTACCTGGCGGGCAGCTTCATCACCTACGGCATCATGCGTCGCCTGCTCAAGACGGGACTCGTCTCCAAGGGGCGCACCGAGCAGACCGCCGTCGTCATCTGAGACCGGCACACGACAGGAGGACGGGACATGCTGTACAGACCCGGAAAGACGTTCTTCCACCGCGCGGACCCACGCGCCAAGATCCTGGCCATCCTCGTCATCATGGTGCTCGCCCTGACGACGACACGGTTGGACGTCCTCGTCGCACTCACGATCGTCGTCATCGTGGGGTTGGCAGTGTTCGCCGGGCTGACGCCACGGGCGTACTGGAAGGCGCTCGTCCTCATCGTGCCGCTGATCCTGCTGCTCACCCTGCTGCAGTCGTTGGTGCAGTCCGGCGAGCCGATGTTCACGCTCGGCTCGGTGGAGTTCTCCGAGCAGGGCATCCTGCTCGGACTCGGCATCGGGTTGCGTCTCATGGCCATGGGGATCTGCTTCTACGGCTTCTCCGTGACCACCAGTCCGTCGGACATCGCCTTGGCACTCAACCGGCTAGGGGTGCCGTACAAGTTCTCCTACCTGACGAGCTTCGCTTTCCGCTTCCTGCCCCTCATGCAGGACGAGGCGCGGACCCTGCTGACGGCGATGGCCGTGCGCGGCTCGTCGGAGAGCAGCTCGAAGAACCCCTTCCGGCGCGGCAAGGCGATCGTGCGGATGCTCTTCCCGATGCTCGTGGGCTCGATGAAGCGCAGCGGCGAGATCTCCCTGTCCATGGAGCTACGGGGGTACGGACTGCCCGGCCCGCGCACCTACTACCGGACCCTGCACTTCCGGGCCGCCGACGCGGGGCTCGTGGTCGGTATCGGCGTCCTGGCCGCCGGCCTCGTCATGCTGCAGCTGCAGTTCGCCGACCTGCTCGTGCAGGCCTAGGAGGAACGATGACCACCAATCCTGTTGTCTCCGTGGAGGGCTTGTCCCTTCGCTACCACGGCGCCGAGCGCCGCGCGCTTGACGAGGTGTCCTTCGACGTCGCCGAGGGCGAGGTCATCGGCATCCTCGGTGCCACCGGAGCCGGTAAGTCCACGCTCCTCAAGACGCTCGCCGGCGTCATCCCCCGCCACGAGCACGACGCGGAGTACCGCGGCCGCGTCGAGGTGCTGGGCAAGGACGTCAGCGAGTACGCGAGCCTGACCGACATCGCCGCGCGGGTCGGCCTCGTCATGCAGGACCCGGAGGTCCAGCTCGTCAACACCGTGGTGCGTGAGGAGCTGGCCTGGGGAATGGAGAACCGCGGCGTCCCGGTCGACGAGATCCAGCGACGCATGGACCGCGCGGCGGAGCTCTTCGGCATCACCGAGCTGCTGGACCGCTTCACCCACGCCTTGTCCGGCGGTGAGAAGCAGCGGGTGGTCGTGGCCTCGATCTTCTGCCTCAACCCCTCCGTGATGCTCCTCGACGAACCGACCTCCGAACTGGACCCGGCCGGCACCGAGAGCGTGATGCGTGCCATCCAGGTCCTCGCCAGTGAGGGGGTCACGGTGCTCGTCGTCGAGCACAAGGTCGAGGAGCTGGCGATCTACGCCGACCGGCTCATGGTGCTCGACGCCGGGAAGGTCATCGGCATCGGCACCCCGCAGGAGATCTTCACCGAAGGGCAGGCGCCCTACCGGCCGCAGGTCATGGACATCGCGCTGGCCCTGCGCGAGAAGGGCTCCTGGCCCGCGGAGCGGCTGCCGCTGAGTATCGACGCCGCCGTGGAGATCTGGACAGGCGACCCGACCGACAACGTCCCGCAGAACCAGGAGGCGGCGCGATGAGCACCGACAGCGTCATCGAGGTCCACGGCATCCAGCACGTCTACGGCGGGCGGGTCCAGGCGCTCGCCGGTGTCGACCTCACCATCCACCGCGGCGAGTTCGTCGCCGTCATCGGCAAGAACGGCTCGGGCAAGACGACCCTGGCCAAGCACTTCAACGGGATGCTCAAGCCCACGAACAAGGGCGGGCGGGTGCTGCTTCGCAAGAGCGGCGGGGAGCTCATCGGCACCCGCGGCGTCCCGCTGCACAAGCTCTCATCGACCGTCGGTTACGTCTTCCAGAACCCCGACCGGCAGATCTTCCACGACACCTGCCGCGAGGAGCTGGAGTTCGGGCTCGTGAACCTCGGCGCGGACCCGCAGACCCTCGGCCCCCGGGTGGAGGAGACGCTGCGGCTGGTCGGCCTGGCAGGGCGCGAAGAGATCAATCCCGTCCACCTCAGCCGAGGGGAGAGGCAGCGGTTGGCCATCGCCTCGACCCTCGTCATGGACCCGGACGTTGCCGTCATCGACGAGCCGACCACGGGTCAGGACCCGGACGAGGGACGGGTCATCCTCGAGTTCCTCGCCCGGTACAACCGCACCGGCCGCACGGTGGTGATCATCTCCCACGACATGGCGCTGGTGGCCGAGTACGCCAGCCGCGTCATCGCCATGCGGACCGGCCACGTCCTGGCCGACGGTACCCCGCACGAGGTGTTCAGCCGCCCGGACGTCCTCGAGGAGACGAACATCCGCCCGCCGCAGGCAGCGGTGCTCGCCACCCGTCTCGGCTACCACGGCGTCCTCACCGTGGACGAGGCGGTGGCCGCGATGTCGGCCACCCGCAACCTGGCAGCAGCGAGAGTTTAGGAGCTCCCATGACCGTCTTCATCACCGGCGCTCGCGGCTTCGTCATGAGCGTCCTCATGCGCCGCCTGCTCGAGTCGGACCCTGACTGCCGGATCGTCGCCGCCGACATCACCGAGCCTGACGACCTCCTCATCCGCTCGCTCGGCGAAGGTGCTGGGCGCGTCGAGTTCCGCATGCTCGACGTGCGTGACGGCCACGCGGTCAGCGAGGCGATCAGCGCCGCAGCTCCCGACGTCGTCGTGCACGGGGCGACGGTCACCCACGTCCCGGAGTGGGAGGTGGCGGACCCGGCCCGGTTCATCGACGTCAACGTCATGGGCACCACGCGCGTCCTCGACGCCGCCCGGTCCACGCCGTCGGTCCGCAAGGTCGTCCACGTCTCCAGCGCAGCCGTCTACGGCCCGGGTACCGGTGATCCCGGGCCCTTGCCGGAGGACGCCCCGCTCCTGCCCGACGAGATGTACGGCGTGAGCAAGGTGGCCAGCGAGCTCGTCGCCCGCCGCTTCGGTCAGCTCTACGACCTCGACGTCCCGATCGTGCGCTTCACCAAGGTCTTCGGCCCGATGGAACGGCCGAGCGCCTCACGCGCCTCCATGTCGCTCCCGTTCCACCTCGCGTCCGCCCTCGTCAACGGTCACCCGACAGCATTGACCGAGCGCACGTCTCGGGCGGTCGGTGACTGGGTGAGCGCCGTCGACGTCGCCGACGCCCTCGTCGCCCTGTGCGGTGACACAGCGGTCCGGTCGGGCACGTACAACCTCGCCAGTGGCTCGTTCGTCGACGTCCCCGAGCTCATCGACCTCTTTGGCGCCGACGTCGTGGAGGCGCCGGCGGGCGGGGCCGCCGTCGACATGGACCCGGACCTCCGCGACGGCAAGAACGGCTGCTACTCCGTCCAGCGTGCAGCGGATGACCTCGGCTGGCGGCCCCGGGACCTGCGCACGCAAGTCGCCGAGTACGTCGCCTGGGCCCATGACCACCCCGAGTGCTTTCCCGCACGCGCCTAGACCCGACGTCCCAGAAGAAAGAAGGACCCATGGCCAACCGTGGCACGATGACCCCTGCCCAGATCCTCGTCCGTCCTGACGGCGCGAAGTACCAGGACGCCCACCGCAAGTGGCAGGGCATCCCCTCCCTCGAGCGCACTCCGGGCGGTCGCCTCTACGCGAACTGGTACACGGGGATGGAGACCGAGACCGGTGGCAACTTCGTGGTCGTCAGCACGAGCGACGACGACGGTGACACCTGGGAGAGCGTGCAGGTCGTCGTCGAGCACGACGACCCCGAGGTCCGCTGTTACGACCCGTGCCTGTGGACCGACCCGCTCGGGCGGCTGTGGCTGACGTGGAACCAGAGCAAGGACTTCTTTGACGGGCGCGTGGGCGTGTGGGCCGTCATCAGCGAGAACCCTGACGACGAGACGCCGACGTGGTCCGAGCCGCGGCGCATCGCCAACGGCATCATGATGAACAAGCCCACGGTCACGAGCATGGGGGAGTGGCTCTTCCCGACGGCCATCTGGTCCGACCACCCCCCGACGGAGGAGCACCCCGAGGTGGACGGCGAGCGGTACTCCAACGTCTACGTCAGCACCGACGAGGGCGAGACCGTCAGCTACCGCGGCAGCGCCGACGTTCCGAACCGCCAGTTCGACGAGCACATGATCGTAGAGAAGGAGGACGGCACCCTGTGGATGCTCGTCCGCTGCTATGACGGCATCGGTGAGGCGTTCTCCACCGACGGGGGACGGACCTGGTCGTCGGGCCGCAAGAGCCATCTCGAGGGCCCGTGCTCGCGCTTCCACATCCGGCGGCTGAGGTCGGGACGTCTGCTCATGATCAACCACCACGACTTCGGCGAGAAGCTCTCGCGCGACGAGGTGGAGGGACAGGGCAACGTCAAGGTCTGGAAGGGTCGTACCAACCTCACCGCACTCATCAGCGACGACGACGGCGCCACCTGGCCGCACACGCTGCTTCTCGACGCGCGTGACGACGTCTCCTACCCCGACGCCACCGAAGGTCAGGACGGGACGATCTACGTCGTCTACGACTGGCAGCGGATGACCGAGCGCAAGGTCTTCATGGCGCGCTTCACCGAGGACGACGTTCTCAAGGGCGAGCTGGCCGACCCGCACTCGCAGCTCGGCATCCTGGTCAACGTCGCCGAGGCGCGGCCGGAGCCGGTCTGATGACGGGAGCGGGTGCTGCGGAGGTCCTCGAGGCGCTCGAAGCCGCGCGGCTGGTTCCGGTGGTCGTGCTCGACGACGCCGCTCACGCTCGCCCGCTGGCCGGCGCACTTGTCGAAGGAGGGTTGCCGGTGGCAGAGGTGACGTTCCGAACCGCTGCTGCCGCTGCGGCGATCGCGGAGATGGCCGCCGACGGTCGGGTGCTCGTCGGTGCCGGCACGGTGCTGACGCCCGCGCAGGTCGACCAGGCCGCCGACGCGGGTGCCCGGTACGTCGTGTCCCCAGGCTTTTCCCGTGCGGTGGTGGACCGCTGTGCCGAGCGGGAGGTGCTGGCACTGCCCGGTGCCGTGACGGCCACCGAGGTCCAGGCGGCGCTGGAGGCGGGCCTGTCGACGGTGAAGTTCTTCCCGGCGGAGACGTCCGGTGGGGTCGCGGCGATCAAGGCCCTCGCGGCGCCCTTCGGGGGCGTGCGTTTTGTACCGACCGGAGGGATCGGGCCGGGCAACCTGGCCGAGTACCTCGCCCTCCCCTCGGTCGCAGCTGTTGGGGGCAGCTGGATGGTGCCGCGCGATGCCATCGCTGCCGGACGTCTCGACGACGTGGCGGCCATGGTCGCCGAGGCGGTGGCACTGGTCCGCTGACGCCATTGCCCTGATGCCGGCGCGGCACGGTTCGTGCTGCGCCGGTGGCCGACGACGGCGCTCTGGTGCGCCCCTGTCGCGTTCTGTTGTTCGATCCGAAGGAGAATCCGTTGAGTCTGCAGATCCGTGACGCCGCCGAGTGCCGGTATGACGTGCTGTCGTTGGGTGAGGTGATGCTGCGTCTGGACCCGGGCGAGGGGCGCATCCGTACCGCACGCAGCTTCCGTGTGTGGGAGGGCGGGGGGGAGTACAACGTCGCCCGCGGCCTGCGGCGGGCCTTTGGGCTGCGTGCCGGGGTGCTGACCGCGCTGGTGGACAACGAGGTGGGGCGGTTGGTGGAGGACTTCATCCTCACCGGCGGCGTGGACCCCTCCCTCATCCACTGGGTGCCCTCTGACGGCATCGGGCGCAACGTGCGCAACGGGCTGAACTTCACCGAGCGCGGCTTCGGCGTGCGCGGCGCGGTGGGCGTGTCCGACCGCGGGCACACCGCCGCCTCCCAGCTGCGACCGCAGGACGTGGACTGGGACCACGTGTTCGGTGAGCTCGGGGTGCGGTGGTTGCACACCGGTGGGATTTTCGCCGCCCTGTCCGACACCTCTGCGGAGGTGGTGCTGGCGGCGGTACAGGCCGCGAAGCGGCACGGCACGGTCGTGTCCTACGACCTCAACTACCGGCCCTCGCTGTGGAAGGACATCGGCGGGCAGGCGCGCGCGCAGGAGGTCAACCGGGAGATCGCCCACCACATCGACGTGATGATCGGCAACGAGGAGGACTTCACCGCCTCCCTCGGCTTCGAGGTCGAGGGTGTGGACGAGAACCTCACCGACCTGGACGTGGCGAGCTTCCGCGCGATGATCGAGAACGTCCAGGCGGCCTACCCGAACTTTGAGGTCATCGGCACGACGATGCGCAGTGTGCACACCGCGACCATCAACGACTGGGGCGCGATCGCCTGGTCCAAGGACGAGGGCTTCGCCCAGGCCACCCACCGGGAGCGGCTGGAGATCCTCGACCGCGTGGGCGGTGGGGACTCCTTCGCCTCCGGCCTCATCTACGGCCTGCTCACCGGGGAGCCGGTGGCCACCGCAGTAGAGTACGGAGCGGCGCACGGAGCGCTGGCCATGACGACCCCGGGTGACACCTCGATGGTGACCAAGGCCGAGATCCTCAAGCTCGCTGCCGGCGGCAGCGCCCGTGTTCAGCGCTGACTCTGGGCTCGCGCCCGGAGTCATCGCCATCGTCCGGCTGCCGGAGCCGGTGCCGGACGCGGTGCTCGACTCCGTCGTCGCCGGCGGGGTGCGCGCCATCGAGGTCACTGCGAACACCCCGGGCGCGTTCGACACGGTCGCGCGCTGGCGGGCGTGCAGCGACGTGCTCGTCGGGGTCGGGACCGTCCGGACGGTCGAGGGCGTGGGGCGCGCCGTCGATGCCGGCGCGCAGTTCATCGTGACCCCGACGCTCGTGGCCGCGGTTCTCACCGAGGCGCGGCAGGCCGGGATCCCGGTGGTCTGCGGCGCCCTGAGCCCGACCGAGATCGACTGTGCGTGGCAGCACGGGGCCACCGCGGTCAAGGTGTTCCCTGTCGACGCCGCCGGTGGACCCCGGTACGTCGCGGCGCTGCAGGCTCCCCTGGGGGACGTGCCGCTGGTGCCGACCGGGGGAGTAGATCCCTCTCTCACGCGGGAGTACGCCGCGTTGGGCTGCGTGGGCGTGGGCGTCGGCAGCGCGCTCGTGGCTGCCGACGTCGTGCGTGCCGGCTCCTGGGACACGCTGGAACGGCGCGCGGCGGCCTTCGCGGAGGCGTGGTCGGCCGGGGGCGGTGCCTGACATGGTGTGGCCGCCGCAGCCCAGCGCTCTGGGCACGACACTCGACGTCGTCGGCGTCGGGGAACCGATGCTGCTCCTCCAGGCCGACCCGCCCACGACACTGACGACGGCGACGAGCGTCAGTGTCGATGTCGCAGGCGCCGAGTACAACGTGTGCGCGGCGGTGGCCCGGCTCGGGGGGAGGACGGCGCTGCTCACGCGTCTCGGCGACGACGTGGCCGGCCGCCGGGTGCTCGCCGAGCTGAGTCGACTGGGCATCTCCGCGGACCTGGTCGACATCGACCCCGAGCGGCCCACCGGGCTCTTCTTGCGCGAGACACCGCCCGACGGCAGCCGGCAGGTCGCCTACTACCGCCGGGGATCGGCGGCAGCAGCGATGATCCCGACGGACGCCGCTCGACTGTGGTCGGACCGGGTGCCGCGGGCGGTCGTCCTCTCCGGCATCACCGCTGCTCTCGGGCCCGGCCCCCGAAGCCTGCTCGAGGCAGTCGCCGCGCGCGCGCAGGAACACGGGATCGCCGTCGTCGTCGACGCGAACCTGCGCCCCGGCCTGGGGCAGGTGGAGGCGGCCGTGGCGACGTTGCGGCGGATCCTTCCCCGCACCGACCTGCTGGTCCTGGGCGATGACGAGTCCGGCCCGCTGCTCGGTGCCACCACCCCCGACGACGTCCTGGCGGCTGCGGCGCGTGCCGGCGTGGGCGAGACCGTCCTCAAGGGCGGCGAGCGCGGCAGCTGGTACCTGGGAGAGGACGGCGTGCCACACCACTGCCCGACGCGCGCGACCGACGTCGTGGACACCGTCGGGGCGGGCGACGCGTTCCTCGGTGGATACCTGGGTGCTCGGCTCGCCGGTGCCCCGGCCGGTGGCGCCGCCTGGCTCGGGTCCGAGCTCGCTGCCGCCGTCATCGCCGTTCCTGGCGACACGGGGGGCCTGCCGTCTGGTCCCGCCGCCGCATCTCTCTTGACGAAGGTGAGACGGTCCGCGACCCCGAGCTGACATCGACGAAAGGGCGCCGGATGTCTTCGTGGGGGCTGAGTGACGAAGCCGTCATGCGGCTGAACCGCTCGCGCTTGTCAGGCGGCGATCGTGCGAGTGGGGTGGGCGGGACTGACGATCGCGCTTGGCGCAAAGCGGTTTGTTGACGCGGACCGCTCGGAGGGCTAGCGTGAACTTACTGAGCGCGCAAAGCGATTTGCGCTTGTCCCGATGGAGCGATGAATGTCCGTGTCGATCAAAGATGTCGCGCGTGTGGCGGGCGTGAGCCCCACCACCGTGTCTCACGTCGTGAGCGGGCGACGGCCGGTCTCGGATGAGACGCGCCGTAAGGTGCAGAAGACGATGGCCGAGCTCGGCTACGTCCCGATGCGCTCCGCGCGCAACCTCGCTCTCGGGCGGACCATGCTCATTGGTCTCCTCGTGCCCGACATCGGTAACGCGTTCTTCGCCGAGCTGACCAAGGGCGTCGAGCGTACGGCGGCGAGCCACGGGTACAACGTCATCCTCGCCAACACCGGGTTCGACCGGCAGTCGGCCCTCACACACCTCGAGCTCGTCCACTCGCGCGCCGTCGACGGCGTCGTCTACTCCGCCGGCTCACCCTTCACCGACGACGAGATCATGGCGGCGATCGGTGACCTGCCCCTCGTCACCGTCGACGAGACCGTGACGGCGAGCGCAGCGCCACTCATCACCTCCGACAACTACAACGGCGGTGTCCTCGTCGCTCGTCACCTCCTCGAGCTGGGCCACCGCAGTGCCCTCGTGCTCCACGCGGCGCCCGGGTTGGAGTCGTCGGAGAGCCGCGTGCGGGGCTTCGCTGACGAATGGGCGCGAGGGGGAGGTGCGCCACTCCAGCAGGCCGACGGCGGCTTCACCTACGAGGGCGGCCGGGATGCGTTCCACCGCTGCCTCGAGGACGACCCGTCCCGGGGCTGGACGGCCGTCTTCGCCACCAACGACGAGATGGCGCTGGGCGCACTCCGTGTCTGCCACGAGCGACGGATCGACGTCCCGGGCGAGATCGCGATCGCCGGTTTCGACGACATCCCGGCCGGTCGGACGTCCGGGCCGGCCCTCACGACAGTCAGCCAGAACGTCGCCGAGATGGGGGAGATTGCGTGCTCCTACCTCATCAAGAAGCTCAACGGCGAGGCACTTCCCGACTCGACCATGCCCCTGCCTGTCGCGCTCCTCGTCCGCGAGTCCACGTTGTACGCACACGCACCGCAGCCCAGTGAAAGGAGCGACCATGGGGACGAATGACGTCGGCACCGAGCTCGTCCGTCTCGATTCCGTCTCGAAGCACTTCTCAGGTGTCGCAGCCGTCAAGGACGTCAGCTTCACGGTCCGTCGCGGTGAGATCCACGTCCTCCTCGGCGAGAACGGCGCAGGGAAGAGCACCCTCATCAAGATGCTCGCCGGCGCCCACCAGCCCGACGGCGGCACGATCACCGTCGCGGGGGAGCGGGTGGTCATCGACAGCGCGCATCGTGCGCACGAGCTGGGGATTGCGACGATCTTCCAGGAGTTCAACCTCGTTCCCGAGCTCAGCGTCGCCGAGAACGTCCTTCTCGGCCGGGCACCGCGCCGGCTGGGACTCGTCGATCACGCAGCGGCACGCAAGATCGTCATGCCGTTGCTGGAACGTGTCGGACTGAAGGTGAACCCGAACGTCAAGGTCTCTCGCCTCGGCCTCGCGGGGCAGCAGCTCGTCGAGATCGCCAAGGCACTCAGCCTCGACGCCAAGGTCCTCATCCTCGACGAACCCACCGCGGCCCTCACCGACCAGGAGACCGACCGGTTGTTCGAGGTGATGAACAGTCTGCGAGACAGCGGTGTGGCGCAGATCTTCATCTCTCACCACCTTAACGAGGTCACCCAGATGGGCGACCGCGTCACCATCCTGCGCGACGGCGTCTCGGTGGCAGAGGTGCCGGCCGGCACCCCGAGCGCCGAGCTCGTCCGCCTCATGGTGGGCCGACCGATCGATGCCCAGTTCCCTCCGCGGCCTCCGCAGGAGCCGGGTGACGTTCTTCTGCGTGTCGAGGGGCTTACTCATGACGGCGACTTCGACGACGTGTCCTTCGAGGTTCGTGCGGGCGAGGTCGTCGGGCTCGCGGGTTTGGTCGGCGCCGGTCGCACGGAGGTCATCCGCGCGATCGCCGGGGCGGACCGCTACGACAGCGGAACGATCGAGGTCGCCGGCCGGCCGCTCAAGGGCGGCAACGTCCGTGCCGCCGTGGCGCACGGGATCGGGCACGTGCCGGAGAGCCGCAAGACACAGGGGCTCGTCCTCGACGCCGACGTCGCCGCCAACGTCACGCTCGCGAACCTGCCGAGGTACACCCGCTCGGGCTTCGTTGCGCGTCACCGGCTCCGGTCCGACGCGGCGATCATCACCAAGAAGCTCCGGGTCCGCATGCGCGGCCTCACGCAGCAGGTGAAGTCACTGTCGGGTGGCAACCAGCAGAAGGTCGTCTTCGGCAAGTGGATTCTCGCCGGCTCCAAGGTGCTGCTCCTCGACGAGCCCACCCGCGGCGTCGACGTCGGTGCGCGAGTCGAGATCTACGAGCTCATCAACAAGCTCGTCGCCGACGGCGGCGCAGTCCTCATGGTCTCGAGCGACCTGCCCGAGGTCCTCGGCGTCGCCGACCGCGTCCTCGTCATGAGCGAGGGCCGGATCGTCGGCGAGCAGACCACGCAAGAAGCCACACAAGAGTCGATCATGCGGCTCGCTGTCAAGGAGGTCGAGTCTTCCCGTGTCCACTGACGCAACATCGCAGCGCACGCCCTGGAAGCAGGTCGTCGGCAACGCACTGAGCGGCAACGGCGCGCTGCTCGGGCTCGTCGCCCTGGTCGTCCTGCTCTCGTTCGCCAACTCGCGTTTCCTCACCGGGACCAACCTGCTCAATGTCGGGATCCAGGCGTCCGTCATCGCCATCCTCGCCTTCGGGATGACGTTCGTCATCATCACCGCGGGCATCGACCTGAGCGTTGGCTCGATCGCGGCGCTCTCCGCCATCGTCACGGCGTGGTCCGCGACCTCGGTCGAGGTGAACCCGTTCCTCGCCGTCCTCCTCGGCATGGTCGTCGGCGCCCTCGCGGGCGCGGTGAACGGTGTCATGGTGGCCTACGGACAGATACCGGCGTTCGTCGCCACCCTAGCGATGTTGAGCATCGCGCGTGGCCTCACCCTCGTCATCGCCGACGGAACCCCGATCGGCACCCCGGACGTCGTCACGACCCTCGGCTCGACCATCGCGGAATGGCTGCCCGTGCCGATCATCGTCATGGCGGTCATGGGACTCGTGGCAGCCGTCATCCTCAACCGGACCATGCTTGGTCGTTCGATGTACGCCGTCGGTGGCAATGAGGAGGCCGCGCGCCTCTCCGGGCTCAACGTGCGCGGCACCCTCATGTCCGTCTACATCCTGGCCGGGCTCTTCGCCGCTGTCGCGGGCCTCGTGCTCTCCGGCCGACTGTCGTCCGCCGGGCCCCAGGCCGCCTCCGGGTACGAGCTCGACGCGATCGCCGCCGTCGTCATCGGTGGTGCCAGCCTCGCCGGTGGCGTCGGCAAGATCTCCGGCACCTTCATCGGCGCCCTCGTGCTCGCCGTCATCCGCAACGGTCTCAACCTCCTCAACGTCAACCCCTTCTGGCAGCAGGTCGCCATCGGCGTCGTCATCGCGCTCGCGGTGCTGGCCGACGCGCTTCGCCGTCGGCGCTCGTGACCCCTGCCGCCCCTCCACCCATACCCATCCACCACTAGCTACGGAGACATGACAATGACGTTCACATCACCTCGACCCAACCGTCGTCGCCTCACCGCCGGCATCGCCCTGGCCGCGGCGGCCGCCCTCGCGCTGACCGCGTGCGGCGGTGACGACTCAGCCGACGGCGGGAACGGCGACGGACCGCGCGTCCTGCTCGCGGTCTCGACGCTCGCCAACCCCTTCTTCATCGACATGCGTGACGGTGCCGTCGACGCCGCCGAGGCAGCCGGCGTCGAGCTGTCGATCGTCGACGCCCAGGACGACTCCGCGACGCAGGCCAACCAGCTCGCCGACGCCGTCAGCCAGGGCTTCGACGCCGTCGTCCTCAACGCCACCGACTCGGACGCGCTCACCCCGCCGGTCAACGCCATGGCGAACGCCGACATCCCGGTCATCACCGTGGACCGTCTCGTCAACAATGCGCCCGCGGAGACGTACGTGGCGTCGGACAACGTCGAGCTCGGTAGGCTCGCCGGCGAGGCGCTCATGGAGGCGATCGGCGGGGAGGGTGAGGTCGCCGTGCTCCGTGGGATCTCCGGCTTGCCGTCCTCCAACGAGCGGTTCCAGGGATTCAACGAGGCGATCGCGGACTACCCCGACGTCGAGGTCGTCGCGGCGCAGTCCGCCGAGTACGACCGCGCCCGCGGCCTGGACGTGCTCTCCAACATCCTCCAGGGCAACCCGGACATCGTCGGTGTGTTCGCGGAGAACGACGAGATGGCGCTGGGTGGCATCCAGGCGCTGGGTGACGCGGCCGGCACGAGCACCTACGTCGTCGGCATCGACGGCACGGACGACGCTCGCGCGGCGATCGACGCCGGAACAATGCACGCCACCGTCGCCCAGCAGGCCTACGAGCTCGGCAAGGTCGGCATCGAGCAGGCGCTGCGCTTCCTCGATGGCGAGACTCTCGACGAGGTCACGGTCGTGCCCGTCGAGGTGGTCACAAAGGACTGAGCTTCACCAACCCGGGGCGCAGCCGGCGCGTGCCCTGCTGCGCCCCGGGGCAGCACATCACTTCGACACACACGGGAAGCGTCACCATGAGCATCACCTACCGCGACCTCACGGCCCGGCTCACCGAGCAAGAGATCGAGCACCACACGATCGCGCTGCACGACGGGTCCCTCATCGTCGTCAGCCATTACGGCGGCCGCGTCTACGGGCCCTTCCGCGGTCCGGACCGGGGGTCCGAGACGTGGGTGCCGGAGGCGTTCGCCTCACCGGAAGCCTTCGACGAACTCGTCCGCTCGGGATTTTGGAATGTCGGCGGCGAGCGGATCTGGATCGGCCCTGAGGTCACCTACATCATCGAGGACCGCGACGACTACTGGGGCACCTTCGTCCTCCCCACCGCCATCGACCCCGCACCGCACACCTGCGAGAGCCGTGACCCGCTCATCCTGCAGCGGGCGGGGACGGTGACGGCGCGCAACACGGGCTCGGGCGACGTCACCTTCGAGCTCGGCATGCGGGTGCGGCCTGCCCCGTCGCCGCTGCGCTTCGTCGGCACGCCGGAAGACCCGCTGCGCGCACTCCGCTGCGCGGGCTACTCGGTGACGATCACGCTCGACCGTGGTGAGACGTCCGCACCGATGGAGTCGTGGGACATCGTCCAGGTGCTCGCGGGCGGCACCGCACTCATCCCCGCGGTCGGCGTCGCTGAGGTGACGGACTACTACGAGCCGGTCGGTGACCTCCTCACGCGGCGTCCCGGCGTGCTCGCGACCTCGCTCACCGGGAGGGACCGGTTCAAGATCGGGGTCAAGGCGCCTCATGTCTTCGGGCGGAGCGGTTACGTGCGCCGGCTCGCCGGGGACGAGTATGCGCTCCTCGTGCGTGACTTCGGCAACCGTGCCGAGGCGCCTTACGGCGAGGAGCCCGATTTCGCCCCGGGGGTCATGGGGGACTCCATCCACCTGTACAACGATGACGGCGGTCTCGGTGGCTTCGCGGAGGTGGAGAGCCGCGGCACCCCGACCGGCACCGACACCGACCGGACGACGAGTACGGACACCTTCACGTCGTGGTGGTTCTTCGGTACACGGGACGAGATCGACCGCGCCTCCGCCCACCTCCTCGGTGCCGGCGTCGGCGAGCTGGAGAACCAGTGAGCACGCAGCATCCGGAGGTCACGGTCAACACAGTGACGGGGAGCGTTCCTGTTTCGGAGCTCGGGATGACGCTCTCTCATGAGCACGTGTGGTGCGACGTCACGAACTACCTGTGGACGCCGCCGGAGCCATGGAAGCGTGAGCTCGCCGACCAGCCGGTCAGCGCCGCGATGGCCTGGGCGCTGCGTGAGGACCCGTTCTTTCACCCCGACAACTGCCGGCTCGACTCGGTCCCGCAGGCGGTCGCAGAGCTGCAACTGTTCACCGAGGCAGGTGGGCGCACGGTCGTCGATGTGTCGACTCCCGGCATGGGACGTGACGCCCGCCGTCTGCAGGAAGTCGCTCAGCGGTCCGGTACCCAGATCATCATGGGTGCGGGCTGGTACATCGATCCGACCCACTCGGCGGCCGTCCGGGCGGCCGATGTCCACCAGCTCGCCGGAGAACTGATCGACGAGGTGACGAACGGAGTTGACGGGACCACAGCTCGGCCGGGCGTCCTGGGGGAGATCGGTGTCTCCACCACGCCGACGGACTCGGAGACCACCTGCCTGCGAGCCGCCGCCCGAGCCCATGTCGCCACCGGCCTGCCCGTCTTCGTCCACCTCGACGGGTGGGCTCGCGCGGGCCACCAGGTCCTCGACATCCTGCAGAGCGAGGGCGCGCGGGCGGACGCCGTGGTCCTGGGCCACATGAACCCGTCCGGATCGGACCTTGACTACCAGGCGAGCCTGGCGGAGCGAGGCGCCTGGCTCGGCTTCGACATGACCGGCATGGGCTTCTATTACGCCGACCACGGCGGTCAGAGCCCGGCACCAGACGACGACGCCCGGCACATCGCAAGGCTGGTGGAGGCGGGGCTCGGGCACCGGGTGCTCGTGAGTCACGACGTGTTCGTCAAGGCGATGTGGACGGCCCACGGCGGCAACGGCTACGGGTACATCCCCCGGCTGTTCCTTCCCCGCCTCCACCGGCGGTTCGGCGTCGCTGTCGAGGCGGCCGAGGCCCTGCTCACCACCAACGTCAAGAACCTGTTCATTAGTGCGGTACGAGGAGGAGACAGCGCATGACCACTCACGAGGAGCGCGCGACCCGGGCTCTCAGCGACCTCGAGGAGCTCGTGGCGCTCGGCCCACGCTTCCACGGGACCAGCGGGATCCACGACGCCGAACGGCTGCTCGTCGGCTGGCTGGTTGGGATGGGCGCTCGCGTGCGGACGCAGGAGGTCCGGACGCCCGGCTGGGACCCCGGCGCCAGCAGCTCCCTGCGCGTGACGGCACCCCTCGAGCGCGCCGTCCCAGCGTGGCCGATGCTCTGGTCGGGCCCCGCCACGGGCGTGGTCCGCGGGCGCGTGCACGCCGTCGGTGTGCAGGGCCTGTGGGGCGACTCGATGGTGTGGACGAAGTTCGCCGTCACCGACGCCGACGGCGCTCTGGTCGCGTACCTGCACGCCCGTGACGGTGGCCCTGCGGCGCCCCAGCCGCTTCCCGCGGGCTCGGACACCTCCGTCCCGCACCTGGCACTTGGGCACATCGACGGTCTGTCGCTCAGCGAGTGGTTGGCCGACGGGATCACGGTGGAGGTCGAGTTGGCGTGCGAGTCCGCGCACGCGGGGGAGGCTGTCAGCCGGAACGTGATCGTCGACGTCCCGGCCGCCGGTCCTCAGGACCGTGGTCGAGTCCTCGTGTCAGGCCACTACGACACGTTCTTCAACACGCCCGGTGCGTACGACAACGGCTCCGGCACCATCGCGCTCGTCCACCTCGTGCGGCAGCTGATGACGCAGCCGCCCTCCCGTCCCGTGACCGTCGTGCTCACGACGGCGGAGGAGTGGCATCTGGCGGGCTCACGGCACTACGTCGAGCAGATGACCGCGAAGGACGGGGAGGAGCTCGATTTCGTCCTCAACGTCGACGGGCTCGGACGCGGGGACTTCATGGAGGTCTTCGCCGGGCCGGAAACCTTCGAGCGCGAGTTCCTCGCCGTCCTCGGCGCCTACGCCGCCGAGAACCGGCCGGACCTCCGGGTCCAGTCCCGGTTCCCTCCCACCTGCGGCACCGATCAGGGCGCGTTCTACGCGGCCGGTCTGCCGGTGGCTTTCTACACCTTCAACGACCTGCACCGGCTCCACCAGCCGGAGGACCTGCCCAACCCCGGCATCGCCGCGAACATCGCGTGGAGCGTTCCGCTCCTCACGCACCTGGTGGAGGTCCTGCCGAGGGCGGACCGGGTGCCCAGCCAGTCGTTATCCATCCCCTTCTGACACCACCAACCGACCACGAGGAGATCACCCATGTCACGAGTGCTGCTTGCCGGAGAGTCCTGGATCAACGCGGCGATCGACCACAAGGGGTACGACGCGTTCCCCCACACGCAGCTCGAGATCGGGTGCGCGCGCCTGCTTGCGGAGCTGGACGGCGCGGGGCACGACGTGACCCACCTCCGCTCTCACGACGTCGCCGAGCTGTTTCCCCTGACGCTCGAGGCACTCGACGAGTACGACGTCGTCATCCTCTCCGACATCGGGGCGAACAGCCTCCTCCTGCCGCCGCAGGTCTTCGCCCAGGGGCGGCCCGCCCCCAACCGGCTCAAGCTGCTGCGTGAGTGGGTCCGGGGAGGGGGCGGCCTCATGATGGCCGGCGGGTACCTGAGCTTCCAAGGTTTCCAGGCCAAGGCCAACTACGCGGGCTCCCCCCTCGAGGACGTCCTCCCGGTGACCATCCACCGGTACGACGACCGTGTCGAGGCGCCCGAGGGCGTGACGGGTGTGCTCTCCGGGGTGGCGCACCCGATCACCGACGGGCTCGACGAGACGTGGCCGATCCTGCTGGGCTACCAGTCGCTCGTCGCGAAGGACGAGGCGACGGTCCTGGCCACGATCGAGTCCGAGCCGCTGCTGGCCGTGGTCGAGGTAGGAGAGGGCCGCACCGTCGCCTTCGCGTCGGACATCTCCCCGCACTGGGCACCCGAGGAGTTCATGGGGTGGGCCGGCTACGGCCCCCTCTTCGACCGCTGCGTGCGCTGGCTGGCCGGGAGCTAGGGGAGTTCATCGTGGCTGACTCCAAGCAGGACAGCCCCGAGGTCGCCGTCGTCGGTTCCGCCAACGTCGACTTGGTCGTACCCGTCCCGCGCCACCCGGTCGGCGGGGAGACGATCCTCGGCGGTGACGTCGTACGCCATCCCGGCGGGAAGGGCGCCAACCAGGCTGTCGCGGCTGCGCGCGCTGGAGGCGTCCGGACGACGTTCATCGGCGCCCTGGGTCGGGACGCGTCCGGTGACCTCATCGCGGGGTCGCTGCGAGCCGCCGGCGTGGACGTCTCCCTGGTCGACCGGGTGGACACCCCCACCGGGACGGCGCTGATCGCGGTCTCGCCCACGGGTGAGAACACGATCATCGTCGCGCCGGGTGCCAACCGGCACGTGGGCATCGGACGCGCGCAGGCACGGCGCATCGCGGCCGCGGCCGTGCTCCTCGCCCAGCTCGAGGTGCCACTCGAAGTCATCCGGCAGGCGGTGGAGGCCCGTGCCGCCGACACGCTCGTCGTCCTCAATGCGGCCCCGTCCCAGGACCTACCGAAGTGGTTGTGGGGTGCTCTCGACGTCCTCGTCGTCAACGAGCACGAGGCGGCGGACCTCGCGGGCACGGGTGGGGCGCCCGCGGTGCTCGCCGAGGCACTACTCCGTCGAGTGCCCGCGGTCGTCGTCACCCTCGGCGGGGAGGGCAGCCTCGTCGCGACGAGGGAAGGCGGACAGGTGATGGTGGGCGCTTTCAGTGTCGACGTCGTCGACACGACGGGCGCGGGCGACACCTACTGCGGCGTCCTTGCCGCCGAGCTCGCGAAGGGAAGGGACCTTGTTGAGGCGGCTCAGGTAGCGGCCGCCGCCGGGGCGCTCGCCACCACGGCCGCCGGTGCACAGGAAGCGGTACCGACGGCAGCCGACGTCACCGGGCTCGTCAGTGCCCGCTGAGCCCGGCCGGAACCCTCGACCGCCCACGACGCGAGAGCGACCGACGTCACCCGAGGGCCTGTCCGGCACGATGTGCCGGACAGGCCCTCCTCTGCGGGCGGCGAGTGCCACGAAAGTACAGGCGCGACGCCGCCTGAAACTGTGTTCTCGGCGAGCATGGCGCCGAAGCGCAGGTACGTTCGTCCGGAGTGGCGGTGGCCGCCGCCGCCGTGGGCGGGGTCGCGATCCACGTCATCGGTCCTCCGCCCCCTTCTGCTCGTCCGCTCCCGGGAAGTCGCCTCACGCGGCCGGGCAAGTACTTCGGTCGCCGTCGTCCTCCCGCCTCTACAGGTCGATGACGACCTTGATGTCCTCGTCCTCGGCCGCGAAGGCCTCGGCGGCGCGCTCGAGGGGCACCCGGCGGGTGATGAGCCGGCGCAGCCAGCCGAGGTCCGCGCGGGCGAGTGCTTCTGCGGCGGCCTGATAGTGGCTGAGGTTGGCGTTGACCGACCCGACGACGGCGTCGTTCTCCAGCACGATCTCGCGGTTGAGGGCGCCGGCGTCGAGCGACACGCTCCGCCCGGCCGACGAGACGCCAGTGAGGCAGACGATGCCGTAGGGGGCGGTGCCGGCCATGGCGGCGAGCACCACCGAGCTGGCCCCGGTGGCCTCGATGACGACGTCGGGGCGCACCCGTTCCATCACGTCGTCGGGCGCGTCGCTGTGGTAGGTGCCCCCGAGCTCCGCGACGAGTCCGGGCTTGGCCCCGCCGGTGACGCGGTCAAGGACGTGGACGTCCAGACCGCGTTGCTCACCGAGTAGGGCGGCGAGCAGGCCGATCGGGCCGGCTCCTGTGACGAGCACCCGCTGGGGCTCGAACCAGGCCCGGGCGCCGATCTTCTCCACCTGCTCCCACGCCTTGGCGACGACGGTGGTCGGCTCCAGCAGCATCCCCACCTCACGCAGGGCCGGGTCGAGCCGGACGGCGTAGTGCGGCTCGACGCACCAGCGCTCACTGCCGTAGCCGTCGATCTCCTTGATCCCACGCTCGGTGTACCGGCCGTTGCGGCACATGTCGAACTGCCCGTGCGCGCAGGCGCCGCACGGCTCGGGGTCGGGCCGCCGCACGACACCGACGACGAGGTCGCCGGCGGTGAAGCCGGAGTCCTGGGGAGCCTGGAGGACCCGCCCGAGGGACTCGTGGCCCAGCACGAGCCGCTGCCGGCCGGGGGGCGCCCAGCCGTACTCGCCGGCGGCGATCTCGCGGTCGGTACCGCACACGCCGAGGGACAGGCCCTCGACGAGGAGCTCGCCGTCGGCCGGCTCGGGCTCGGGCTCGTCGGTGACAGCCAGCGTCCCGGCCTGGCCGGGGGTGAGGGTCAGTGCGCGCATGGTTCTCCTGTCCGTGCTCATGTGTCTGCTGCGGTGGCGGGGTGGGTGCCGCTGAGGTGACGGGCGGTGTTGACCAGCCCCACGTGGCTGAAGGCCTGTGGCGTGTTGCCGACCTGTCGCTCGTAGCGGGGGTCGTACTCCTCGCTGAGCAGACCGACGTCGTTGCGCAGCTGGAGAAGACGCTCGAAGAGCGCCTCGGCCTCCTGCCGTCGCCCGATGCCGTTGAGGGCGTCGGCGAGCCAGAAGCTGCAGGCGAGGAAGGCACCCTCGATCCCGGGCAGACCGTCCACGCCGCCGTCGCTGCCGGGCCGGTAGCGCATGACGAACCCGTCCTCGACGAGCTCACGCTGGACGGCGTCGACCGTGCCGACCACGCGCGGGTCGTCCCACGGCAGGAAGCCCACCTGGGGGATGAGGAGCAGCGCCGCGTCCAGCCCGCGTGAGCCGTAGAACTGGGTGAAGGTGTTCCGCTCGGGGTCGTAGCCCCGCTCGCAGACGTCGGCGTGAATCTCGCTGCGCAGCGCCCGCCATCGGTCGACCGGCCCCTCCAGCCCGAACTTCTCCACCGCCTGGACCGCGCGGTCCACGCCTGCCCAGGCCATGACCTTGGAGTGGACGAAGTGGCGGCGGGGGCCGCGGACCTCCCACAGGCCGTTGTCCGGTTCCTGCCAGCTGCCCTCGAGGTAGTCCAGCAGGGCGCGTTGCAGGTCCCAGGCGTCCTCTGCCCCGGCCAGTCCCGCACCACGGGCCACGTGCAGACCGTCGAGGACCTCTCCCCACACATCGAGCTGGAGCTGGCCCGCCGCGGCGTTGCCGATGCGGACCGGGGAGGCGCCCTCGTACCCGGGAAGCCAGTCGACCTCGAGCTCGGTGAGCCGGCGGGTGCCGTCGATCCCGTACATGATCTGCAGGTCGGCCGGGTCCCCGGCGACGGCCCTCAGCAGCCAGTCTCGCCAGGCGCCGGCCTCCTCGACGAAGCCGGTCCCCAGGAGCGCCTGGAGGGTGAAGGTGGCGTCCCGCAACCAGCAGTACCGGTAGTCCCAGTTGCGGGTGCCACCCAGCTCCTCGGGCAGGGAGGTCGTCGCCGCGGCGACGATGCCGCCCGTGGGTGCGTAGGTAAGGGCCTTGAGCGTGATGAGCGAGCGGCGCACGGCCTCGGACCAGGCGCCCTCGTAGTTGGCCTGGGACATCCACGTCGTCCAGAAACGGTCCGTGCCCTTGAGGAGCCGGGCAGCGTTGCGGCGCGGCGGCGCCGACTCGTGCGAGGGGTGGTGGGTGAGGACGAAGGGCACCTGCTCACCGGCGTCCACCTCGAACTCGGACACTGTCAGGAAGTCGTGGCCCTCGAGCGGAGCAGGGGTGTCCAGCCACACCGAGTCGGGTCCGGCGATCGCCGAGAGCCGCTCACCTTGGCGCCGGACCCAGGGCACGATGTGGCCGTAGTCGAAGCGCAGC
Organism: Georgenia satyanarayanai; assembly: GCF_023715365.1. Taxonomy (GTDB): domain Bacteria; phylum Actinomycetota; class Actinomycetes; order Actinomycetales; family Actinomycetaceae; genus Oceanitalea; species Oceanitalea satyanarayanai_B. Next base: position 448,639 of record NZ_JAMBNZ010000001.1, on the reverse strand, counting down.
CGCAGCTCCATCCGCATCCGCACGCGGCCGGACAGGCCCTCCACCACCCGTACGACGTCCGCGGCGCCGTCACGCGGGGGCATGGCGTCGATGATTCGCACCGTCCCGTCGGGGGTGTCCCACTCCGTCTCCAGCACCAGGGAGTCCTCGCGGTAGCGCCGGCGCGTGCAGGTGCCGCCGTCGACGGGGGCCAGACGCCAGAACCCGGCGTCCTCGTCACCGAGAAGAGCCGCGAAGCAGGCGCCGGAGTCGAAGCGTGGCAGGCACAGCCAGTCGATGGATCCGTCACGGCCCACCAGGGCCATGGTGTGCAGATCGCCGATGACGGCGTAGTCCTCGATGCGCTGTCCCACGGATCCTCCGGCCGTCCGAGCTGCTGTGGTCCGTGCCCGGGTTCGCGGCACCCTCAATCCCTACACCCGGCCGCAGCACGGCGCGACCGTAGCCGGTGGCAGCCGGCCGAGGCCCGTGCCCGGGCGGTGCCTCCCCGTCCGCGGTGTCGGCCGGTCTGTCGTCCTACGTGTCGAGGAGCTCCGCGGGCATCCGCTCGCCGCTGCGGACGCCGTCGAGCATGGCCGGCATGATCGCCACTCCCCGGTGTAGGACGCTCATGGAGCCGGTCGGTTCGAGGATGACCGCGGCGACCTCCTCGTCGGTCCGGACGCCGGCCTGGCGGAGCCGGGACCGTAGCTGGGACTCGGTGACGTGCGTGCGCCGCAGTTCGTCGTGCAGGATCTCGCTGCCGGCCATGAGGAGGACCGGGCGGTTGTTGGCCAGCCGCTCCCACCGCGGCCGGGACGCCAGCGTCCCGACGACTGCCTCGAGCGACAGGAGGGTCACCAGGGCGATGAGCCCGGCGCTCAGGGTGGGGCTGTAGCCGAGGATGGCCCGGCCCAGCACGGCGCCCAGGACGATGACGACCAGCACGTCGAACCCGGACAGGCTCGCCAGGACACGCTGGCCGAGGGAGCGGGTGAGCACGATGAAGGCCAGGTAGAGCACCACGGTGGCGACCACGACCGCGACGGCGGCGGCAGGGGAGATGCCGAGCCTTCGACCAGCTCCTGCCAGCTCATCCCCGTACCTCCCGCGCCGACGTCGGAGCGCACGGCCGCGCACCGGGAGGTCACGCTACCGCCGGGAGCCGCTGGACCGAGGGACAGTCGCCGACGCTCGTCCAGGAAGCCCCACGACGTGACATGGTGGTCGGCATCACGCCACGGGTCGTCGGGAGCGCTCGCGCTCCACCGGTCGACCACGGTCCGCACCAGGGAGGACGACGTCCTCGGAGACGAGGTTTCATGCCGTTGATGGACGCACTGGTCGTGTCCAGCCCCCAGGGAGACCTCACCGCGGCCAAGGTCCCGGTGCCCACCATCGACGCGGACGAGCTGCTGGTCCGCATCAGGGCCGTGGGGGTCGGCATCCACGACTCCACCTTCCTGCCGAGGCAGCTCGTGCTGCCCTACCCCATCGGCATCGAGGCGGCCGGGGTGGTGGAGGAGGCAGGCTTCGCCGCGTCGGGGTACGGCGTGGGCGACCGGATCGCCTTCGTCAGCATGATGCAGCCCAAGGGCGGGGTGTGGGCGGAGTACGCCGCCGTGCGGGCCGACTCCCTCATCCTCCCGGTACCCGACGGCATGGGCTTCGAGGACGCGGCGGCGATCCCGGTGGCCGGCAACTCGGCGCTGCGAGCCCTGCACGCGCTGCCGGCGACTCCTCCCGGCGGTGCGATCTTCGTGGCCGGTGCCTCAGGCGCGGTGGGGACCTTCGCGGTGCAGCTGGCCCGCGAACGAGGTTGGGAGGTGGCCGCCTCGGCCTCCACGCCCAACCACGACTACCTGCGGTCGCTCGGCGCGACACTGACCGTGGACTACCGCGACCCGCAGTGGACCGAGCAGGTGCGCCGGTGGCGTCCCGAGGGCCTGGACGGTGCGGTGGCCGTGCAGCCGCGGACGACCGCCCCCTGCATGGGACTGGTCAAGGCGGGCGGGACGGTGGTGACCGTCTCCGGCGACCAGGTGGCGCCGGCCCACGGCGTGAGGGTGAGCGGGCTGGCCTACGGCGCTGACGTGCGCGAGGAGCTGCTCGCCGTCATGGACCGGATCGCGCGGGGTGAGTTCATCCTCGCCATCGAACGGGTCTTCCCGTTCACCGACGCCCTGGCGGCGCTCGCGAAGGTGCAGACCCGTCGCGCCCGGGGCAAGGTCGTCATCTCGCTCGGGTGACCCTCGGACGTGCGCCGCCGCGGCGCCGACGGCGCTGCGGCCACGTGCCCTTGCCGGACGGTGGCCCGCCCCATACCGTGGCAATCCTCTGCGACTCGTTCATGGGGGAACCGAATGCGCGCCACCGGCACTGCCGCCGCCCTGCTCGTCGCCGCCGTCTGCGTCGCGGGAGCGTCCGCACCGGCCGCCGCCCCAGCCCCGGCCGGCTCACAGGTCGCCGCGCAGCTCGATCCCGCCCGGCTCGACCCCGCCGACCGGCTGCTCCCGCAGCCGCGGGAGCTTACGCTCACCGGCGGCGAGCTCGTGGTGCCCGCCGTCATGGCGCTCGCCGTCGTCGAGGGGACCGACGAGCGAGTCGTGCGGGAGGCGCGCGAGCTGCTCACGAACCTCGGCGTCGAGGAGATCGAGGAGGTCGCGCAGGACGAGACGCCCGACGCGGAGCTCGCGCTCGTGGTCACCGACGACGTCAGCGCGGTCCCCGCCCCGGTGCTCGAGGGCTTCGGTATCACCCCGGCGCCGGAGGACGCTGCCGAGGGGTACGCCACGGCGGTCGGTCACTTCGAGGGCGTGGACGCCGCCGTCGTCGTCGGCAATGACGCCCGGGGCGCGCTCTACGGGCTGCGCACCCTCGCCCAGCTCGCGACCATTGACGACGACGGCGCCAGCCTGGCCACCGGCACCGTGAGGGACTGGCCCGAGCTGCCGCTCCGTGGCGTCATCGAGGGCTTCTACGGCAAGCCGTGGTCCCATGCCGACCGGCTCGAGGTCATCGACTTCGTCAGCCAGGTCAAGGGCAACAGCTACGTCTACGCGCCCAAGGACGACCCGTACCACCTCGCGCAGTGGCGTGAGCCCTACCCGGCCGAGGAGCTCGCGCGCATCACCGAGCTCGTCGACGCGGCCGACGCCACGCTCGTCGATTTCGTCTTCACGGTCTCCCCGGGCAACGACATCTGCTACTCCGACGCCGACGACGTCGCCGCGCTCCTCGACAAGCTCGACGCGATGGCCGGCATCGGCGTCCAGCAGTTCGGGATCTTCTTCGACGACATCGACCTCGAGCTCGACTGCGCCGCGGACGTCGAGGCCTACGGCCACTCCGCGAGCCCAGCCGCGGCCGCCCAGGCCCATCTCCTCGAGACGGTGCTCACTGAGTTCGTCGAGCAGCAGCCGGAGCCGCTCGAGCTCCTCACCGTGCCCACGCAGTACTCCGGCACGGAGCAGACCGAGTACACCGACGTCTTCGCCGCCGAGGCGCCCGAGGACGTCGTCGTCTACTGGACCGGCCCGGCGGTCGTGGCCGACACCATCACCGCCGAGGACGCCGACGCCGCCACGGCGCTGTGGCAGCACCAGCTGGCGGTCTGGGACAACTACCCGGTCAACGACTTCGCGCCGGCGCGGCTGTTCATGGGCCCGCTCATCGGGCGCGACGCCGACCTCGCCGAGCACGGAGTCGTCGGCTTCTCCGCCAACCCGATGAACCAGGCCCGTGCGTCGCAGGTCCCGCTCGCCACGGTCCACGACTACCTGTGGAACCCGAGCTCCTACGAGCCGGGAGCTTCCTGGGACGCCGCGCTCGAGCTCGTCGGCGGACCGGCGGCCGACGCGCTGCGGGTCTTCGCCCAGAACAGCTACGGCTCGGACATCGGGCACCCGGCCAACCCGGTGCTCACCGGGCTGATCGAGGACTTCGAGACGGCGTGGGAGTCGGGCTCGGGCGTGGACGGCGCCGCCGAGCCGCTCGTCGCCTACCTCGAGGCGATGGCCGGCGTGCCGGAGGCCGGGCTGGACGAGGCGCTCGTCGCGGAGGTCGAGCCCTGGGTGGAGAAGGTCGGCGCCTACGGCGAGGCCGGCGCCGCCGGCGTGCGCTCGCTGCTCGCCGACCTCGCCGACGACGAGACGGCCGCCTGGGAGCAGCGCCGGCTCCTGGAGGAGGCCGCCGCACGGGCAGGGGACCAGGACGTCGAGGTGTCCGGCGGCATCATGGACGCCTTCCTCACCTGGCTCCGTGGCGCGAGCCGGCTGGTGACGGTCACCGCGCCCGAGGCGGGTGCCGAGTACGACGTCGGGGACGACATCACGATCGCGGCCGAGGTTCGTTCCGGGGACGTGGAGATCGCCGAGGTCCGCTTCTACGCCGGCACCGAGCTCGTGGGCACGGACACGACCGCGCCCTACGGGGTGACTTGGCACGACGTGCCCGAGGGCATGCCGAGCCTGTACGCCGTCGCCCACGACGACGTCGGCACCGCCGTCGAGTCCGGCACCGTGCGCGTGACGGTGGGCGACCCGGAGCCGGTGCTCCTCGTCGTCGGCCCGCCCGAGGGGATGGCGACGGCGGACGTCGCCGGCGACGTCGCGACGCGCGCTCGGATCGAGTTCCTCGGCTACCCGGTGGAGACGGTTCTCGCGCCGGAGGTGACGACGCAGGACGCAGACGGCGTGGCCGCCGTCGTCGTCAGCGAGTCGGTGTCCTCCGGTGACGTCGCGACGAAGTTCCGCGACGTGCCGGTGCCCGTGGGCGTGTACGAGCACTTCGTCTACGACGACATGGGCATGGCCGCCGACCCGAACCTGCAGTTCCGGACCTTCGACGTCGACGTCGTCGCGCCCAAGCACCCGGTCGCCGCGGGGACGGACGGTGTGGTGCGGATCTACTCCCGCGAGGGCGTCACCGGCTTCGGGACGCCGGGTGCTGGGGCGACCGTGGTCGCCACCGTGCCGGAGCAGCCCGAGCTCGCGGTGCTCTTCGCTTACGATGAGGGCGACGCGATGGTCGACCTCGACGCCCCGGCCCGCCGCCTCGGCCTGCCCTACGTCGACGACGCGACGGCGGTGCTCACCGAGGAGGGGCAGGCGATCTTCGACGCGGCGATGCTGTGGCTCGTCGAGGGTGAGGCCGAGGAGCCGACGCCCACGCCGTCACCCACGGATCCCGGCTCGACGCCGTCGCCCACGGATTCCGGTCCGGAACCGACGACGCCGGCACCGCCGTCGCCCACCGCGCCCGGCGGGGGAGGCGGACTGCCGAGCACCGGTGCGTCCGGTGTGGCACTGGCCGGGCTGGCGGGTCTCGTGCTCCTCGCGGCCGGTGCGGCCCTCGTGCGACGCCGCCACCTGCTCGGCTAGGCGTCTGCCGGTTGGGCTTCGCGCATCTCACCTGGCCCGCGTCCGCTCCGTTGTCGCTCGTCGGTTCGGTCGCCGCGGGGCCTCCGGTCGACCACGGGATGATGACGTCCTCGGGGCAGAAGAGCTGCTGCTGCTGCCCGGTGAACCGGACGAGGTACTTCTGCTGCCGGTCGTCGAGCATGATGATCGTGGCGTAGATGCTGGCCGGGGTCCGTCGGTCACCCGAAAACCGTCGCCGGGGGAGCCCCGTCCCCGTCCGTGGGCGGTCCATGAACCCACCAGCTTCGACAACGCGCCGACCGCGCCCGCCGGCGCGCGGCGCCGGACCGGCGTCGCAGCGGCACTTCCGGGGGCTCAACCTCACCTTGTTCATCCCGATGTTCGTCGCCGTCGGGCCGCTGCTCGTCGTGCGGCAGGCACAGACCGTGCGAGGCGCTCGCCGCGCTGCTCCCGCTCGAGGGCGACATCGCGGTGCTCGCTGAGGCGGTGGACGGGCGGGACGCCGTGGCAGCCACCCTCGCGCACCGTCCCGACGTCCTCGTCATCGATCTCGAGATGCCGGGGCTCGACGGCCTCGGGACGGTGGGGGAGGTGCGGCGCAGGCTTCCCGAGCAGGTGGTGCTCATGCTCACCCGGCACGCACGACCCGGCGTGCTTCGCAGTGCGCTCAAGCTCGGCGTCCAGGGCCTCGTCAGCAAGTCGGCCGATCCGGCGCACATCGCCGGCGTCATCACGGCGCTGCACGAGGGGCGGCGCTGGATCGACCCCGACGTGTCGGCCGCCGCGGTGATCAGCGACAGTCCACTGACCGATCGTGAGGTGGAGGTCTTGCGCGTGACGGGAGAGGGGTGCTCGGTCGCCGAGATCGCGAACCAGCTGCACCTGGCGCAGGGAACGGTGCGGAACTACCTCTCGAACGCGATGCAGAAGGCCCAGACCGGCACGCGCCACGAGGCCGCTCGCTACGCGCGGGAGCACGACTGGTTGTGAGGGCGCTCGAGTCGAACGCACTGCCCGCGAACTCCGGACGCGCCACCTCGCACGTTCGCTGCCCCGTGTCGGTAAGAGGTGCAACGATGCCCACGTGAGTGCCCCGGATCTCAGTGCCCAGATGATGTCGCAGTTCATTGACTCCGGCACCGAGAAGCACACGACTCTGCTCCTCGGTGCCGGAGCGTCGACGACGTCGGGCCTTCCAGGGTGGGACGAGTTTGCTGCTCGACTGCTGATCCGAAGTGGTTCGGTGGAGACCCTCGACGCCGCTGAGCTCCTCGTCTCTCGGCAGGACCCACTCCTCGTGGCGGAGGCTGCGCGAGCGGCTGCGGGAGGACGTTGGGAGCAGATCCTGCGGGCGTCGCTGTATGAGGGGGTCCAGGACTTGGACGCGTCGCCGCTCCATCTTGCGGCGGTCGGTCACCTCCTCACCGGCGAGAGTGAGGATACCCAGCTCGTCACGCTCAACTTCGACACTCTTCTCGAGCACGCCATCGAAGGCGAGGGGTTTCCCGCCCTGTCCGTCACCGGTGAGGCGCTTGCTGGTGTTGGGCACGAGGTTCACCACCTGCACGGCGTCATCGCTCTCGACCAGGTGCGGGATGTCGTACTGACTCTCAAGGACTTCACCGATCTGCTGAGCGAGGCGGAGTCGTGGCAACTGGCCTACTTGCGGAGAGCGATGTCGAGAGGAGCGCTAATCATCGCCGGTACGTCTTATCGTGATCCTGACCTTCGTCAGTGGTTACACACCGTGCTGGCAGACCGACCGGCGGACCATGCCGCTGTCGTTCTCCTTGCCCGCCAAGGCTTCGACCTGGCGAGGGAGGAGTTTTCGGCCGTGCAGCAGGCGCTCGCCGATCAGTGGGACGCGATCGGGATGCGAGCAGTACTTCTTCAGGACCACTCCGACGCTGCCCAGATCATCCGGGAACTGCGCGACGTCAGCTCCGCCGCCTACGTCGCTCCACAAGATCGGGCGCTTCGCGTGTGGGACGAGCACGCGGAGCGCTTCGCGGAACTCCAGCAGATCTACTCGGATCAGCTGGCATCCGATGCAGAGACCTTGCGAAGTTCACTGGGTACCGAACGACTCAATCTCACACTCTGGCTCGCAGACGGGGCAGGGAACCTCGCGCGGTGGGCGACTCAGGATCGGTACTACCGAAGCGTGACGGACCTGCGGATGGTCGAGACTGGTCATGACAGCCGTTGGGTCGCCGGCAGAGCGCTCGGCTCGGAGTCGGTCCTTTTCAAGGACACCGACGATGGCTCAACCGTGCGATGGAAGTCGGTCTTGGCGTTGGCGATCCCCGTCCGTATCGCACCATGGGCTAGCTTCGTGACAGCGGTGCTGAGCGTTGGCCTGCCGGAAGCCGCGCGTGCCTACGAAGCGTCGGCGCTCATGTGGCGAGACGCATTGTCGGGCATCGCCGATGACTGGAGCACGCGGCTCGGTGACGCCGTACCGAAGTAGATCAGGAACTACACTCGACTCAGGAGGGCATCGTGACCAAAAGCAGCAAGAGTGGCTCGTTTCAGAGTCTCGGCGGGGGAACGTACCGGGTGACCGGCGTTCGACGAAGTGCGCTCACCGGGCGCTACGTCACGGGGAACAAGACACAAGCAAGCTCGACGGCGCGTCAGAACCCGCAGCCGACAACGAAGAGGACCAAGTAGTTCGCTGTCGACTAGCGCGCGTTCGGGACGGGTTCTGCTGCTGGCGCGCGCTGGGCGAACCGACACGTCGTTCACGCCTTCGACTTGACGATGTCGTCGGGCGGACGGGTCCAGCAATGTCGGACGCGCGGTGCGACGATGCCGCCTATGCGTAGTGACCGCTGGATCGACGTGGCCCGCGGGGCCGGCCTGCTCTCGCCGTCGGGCGTCGTGGCCCCGACGATCTTCGCCGAGATGTCCGAGCTCGCCACCCGCACGGGGGCCGTGAACCTCGGTCAGGGCTTCCCGGACGTCGACGGGCCGGAGCACCTCAAGGACGTCGCCGTCGCCGCGATCCGCGAGGGCCACAACCAGTACCCGCCGGGCCCCGGCATCCCGCAGCTGCGCGAGGCGCTCGCCGCGCATCAGGCTCGCCACTACGGCCTGAGCGTCGACCCGAACACCGAGGTGCTCGTCACCGCCGGTGCCACCGAGGCGATCGCCGCGACGATCCTCGCGCTCGCCGGCCCGGGCGACGAGGTCCTCACCCTCGAGCCGTACTACGACTCCTACGCCGCCTCCATCGCCATGGCCGGCGCCACCCACCGCACCATCGCGCTGCGCCCCGGCCCCGACGGCTTCCACCTCGACCCCGACGACGTGCGCGCCGCCTTCACCGACCGCACCCGCATCGTCCTGGTCAACACCCCGCACAACCCCACCGGCACGGTCCTCACCACCGAGGAGCTGACCCTGCTGGCCGAGCAGGCCGCGGCGCGTGACGCCGTCGTCGTCACCGACGAGGTCTACGAGCACCTCACCTACGACGGCGTGCGGCACGTCCCGCTCGCCACCCTGCCCGCCGCGGCGGGGCGCACGCTGACGATCTCCTCCTCGGGGAAGTCGCTGTCCTTCACCGGCTGGAAGGTCGGGTGGATCCACGGCCCGGCGGAGCTCGTCACGGCCGTCCGTACCGTCAAGCAGTTCCTCACGTACGTCGCCTCCGGGCCGTTCCAGTACGCCGTCGCCGCCGGGCTGGCCGACGAGGACGGGCGGACGGGGGAGTACGTCGCCGGGCTGCGGGCCTCCCTGCAGTCGCGCCGCGACCTCCTCACCGGGGCGCTCGACGCCGCCGGCTTCGCCACCGCGCGGGCGGCCGGGACGTACTTCGTCGTCGCCGACGCCGCCCCGCTCGGCTTCACCGACGCCGTCGACCTGTGCCGCCGGCTGCCCGAGCTGGCCGACGTCGTGGGTATCCCCGTCAGTGCCTTCTGCGCCGCGGGATCGCCGACGGCGGAGGCGTTGGGTTCGTGGGTGCGCTTCACCTACGTCAAGCAGGAGAGTGTCCTGGAGCGGGCCGCAGAGGGGCTGGCGCGCTTGCGCGGCTGAGCCGGTCGCTTGCGTCGCACCTACACACCTCTGGCGTCCGTTTCTCTGGGCGACCGAAGACGCGGAAGTGCGACGCAAGGTCCGGAAACAGACGCGCTCGGGCTCAGGCGGCGGCGCGCAGGTAGTCCGCGACGTCGGACCGGCGGCAGGAGCCTTCGCGGACCCACACCTGGAGCGCCGTGATCTCACCCGCCGTGAGCTCCTCCGCAAGGTCCTCGTCGACGGCCTCCGCCAGCTCCGCTCGCGTGAGGCCCGGACGCGCCTTCCGCGCGACCCAGGAGCCGATCGTGAAACGCCAGGGATGGAGGTCGGCGGGCACCCGGGAGACGAGGCGGGAGAGTGCCAGCAGGCGGTCGGCCACGGCCGAGGTCGTCCCGAGCAGCTGGGCGAGCTCGGTGGGCGAGTGCGCGAGGAGGTCGCGTTCACCCGTGATGCCCAGGCGCGTGAGGTGGTCCTTCAGTCGAGCGATGCCGGGCAGGGAGAAGAACTCGTCCTTGTCGGGCGGGAACGCCGCACGGTAGGTGTCGGTACGGCGGAAGTCCGCGAGCTGGGGATCCAGTGCGCGCCATGCGGCAAGCTGCGGCTCGGCGGCTGCGAGACGGAGGTGGTGGACCGCCCGCTCGAGCGCAGGCGTGGGGGCCGTGGCGTCGTGGCAGGCGGCCTGGTGGTGCTCGAGCGGGGTGAGGGGCGGCTCGAGGAAGCCGGTGTCCGTCCCGACGACCATGAGGATCCGGGCGTTGCGCCCTATCGCCCGGAGCAGCGTGATGCTCTCGGCGGGGACTGCCGAAGCCGTGAGGAGCGTGTCCACGTCCGTCACGAGCGCCTTCGCCAGCTCCCGGGAGCACTCCAGCCCGGCGGCACCGTCACCGCCGTCGGCGAAGGCGAGGTTGATCCGGGCGACGAGCCGGTTGAGCCGCGCCCGGCAGATGAGCAGAGTCGCGCCCGCTGGATCGTCCTCGCTGAGGCGCTCGAGCCTGTCGAGGAGGGCGGCGAGCTCGTCGACGTAGAGCTCGAGGTCCGGCGCGGTGCTGGCGCTGCGGAACCGGCAGTGGAGCAGGCCCAGCGTCGCGGCGAGGTTGGCGCTGTCCAGGCCGACGGCCCGGGCGAGGAGCGGCGCGGCCGCGTCGTAGTCGCGTGCGAAGTCGCTGGTGGCCACGGCCTGGAACCCGACAGACAGGCCGTCGGTCGCACCCCCCAACCCGGGGAATCGATGCACCTCGTGCAGCTTGGCCAGCACCAGGGCGGCGCTCATGCGGTGCAGGTCGGGCAGGACCACCGCTTCCGAGGAGAGAGACCCGCTCGAGGTGAGCACCGGCGTGCGGAGGCCGAGCGCGTCTCGGTCCACGACCGCAACGAGGGCGGAGCGGCCGTTGTGGGTGACCTCCACCGTCTCGCGGTCCACGGACTCCTCGTCGACGGACACCTCCCACGGGGCGCGCGGGACGAGCACGTGGAGGACGGCGAGGAGGAGCTTCGCGACGGCGCCCGCCGGGAGCGCGCTGATGACGGCGGTGTCGAGCGCGGAGACGTCCGTGCCGCGGGGGAACTGCGCCCCTCGCGGGCCCCGGGCCCCGAGCTCGTTGAGGATGCCGATGACGTGCGTGGTCGCACTCGTCGACTCCTTGCCGTCTGCGCCCCGCACCGTCACCGCGATCCGCAGCGAGCTCGCCAAGAGCCGGGCGAGGCGGTCCACCGCCCACGCCGTGAGGGCGAGGACCCCGACGGCGACAGCAGCGATCACCGGTGTGTCCCCGCTCGCGCGTGGTGCCCAGACGACGAGGAAGACGAACGCAGCCGTTGCGGCGAGCACCACCACGCCGGTGGCGACCTTCGCACCACGACGGCTGGCGCCGATCCTGGCCAGCACGGCGTACTGCGTCGGCGAGAGGCGACGGGTCCGGACGCGGGCGAGCACGTAGACGGCGGCAAGGAAGCCGACGACGGCGAGCGCGAGGTCCCGGAGTGGTTCCGCCCACCGCTCGACGAAGACCGCGAGGGAGGATGCAACGTCCTCGCTCCAGGTCGTTGGCTGTTCGGTGGACACGGCGACGTCGCAGGCGGCGAGAACCTCGCTGCGCGTGCCCGCCGACGTGCCGCAGACGTCGGCGAGCTGGCCGCGCAGCGGCGCGAGGGCGGCGTCGTCCGCCAGCGCCGAGACGACCGTCGCCAGCGAGGTCCGGGCCTGTGCCTCGAAGTACTCCGGGGCACAGTCGCGGCGATGCGCTGCCGCTGCGGCGCGATGCTCGTCGATGAGGGCGCGGGCGTCCTGAGGCCGAGCCTGCGCGTTGAGGCTCTGCGCGAGGGCACAGGCACGGTCGGTCGGGTCCCGGGTCGGCTCCTCCGTCTGTGCCTGTGCCTCGGGCGCAACCAGGAGGGCGAGGACCGCGAGCAGTCCCGTGAGCACGACGACGACGGCGCGCACCCGACCGCCGACCGCGCTGCTGACGCTCGTGCAGATCATCGTGTGCTCCCGACGCCAAGGTCGAACCTCCTGGTCCCACCGTTGCACCGGCACGCCCGACGGTGGACGGACGGAGCGGGTGATGCTGCGGCTGTCGCGGTTGCCGGCGAGGGTGACCGCCCCCCGCCTGCCGATCGCCGGGCGGTGGCGCAAAGTCTGGTCCTGTACCCAGGGGCACTGACGCGACCGTCGCCGGGCACCGCGCCACTCGGTGCCATGAGCGGGGGATCGCCGTCGTCATGGTCACCCACGACCACGGTGTGCTCACCCACTGCGTCCGTGTGGTCGAGATGGTCGACGGCCGCCTCTCGCCGATCTCCGACCCGCGGTAGGCCGGCTGGCTGAGGTGTGCGGTGCGGCCCGCGCGGTGCCCCCTTGGGTCGCACGTACCGCTCCCCGCCCCATAGTCGTAGGGACGCCCTAAGATCTGAAAGGGCGACGCAAGCCCGCGCGGGCGCGCAGCCGTCAGCCTCGCCGGCCGCGCTGCACGTCACAGGTCGTATCCTGAGACGGGTGTCTCTAGAGGTGGACATCGCACCGTCCGCCGTCGGACCCTGGACTTGCCACGACGTGCCGCATCCACGCGCGCCTCGTGTCCTGGAGGAGGCCCGGTTGATCGAGCTGGTAGACGTGTCGAAGACCTTCCGCACGCCCGGCGGCGAGGTCCACGCGCTCGACCACGTCACCCTGCACGTCGAGCCGGGGGAGATCTTCGGGATCGTCGGGCAGTCCGGTGCGGGCAAGTCCACGCTCATCCGGACGGTCAACGCCCTCGAGAAGCCGGACTCCGGCACGGTCACCGTGGACGGCGCCGCCATCTCCGAGCTCAAGGGCAAGGAGCTGCGCGAGGCCCGCCGTCGCGCCGGGATGATCTTCCAGCACTTCAACCTCCTGTCCTCGCGCACCGCACAGTCCAACGTCGAGCTCGCCCTCGAGATCGCGGGCACCTCCCGCGCCGAGCGCCGCCAGCGCGCCACCGAGATCCTCGAGCTCGTCGGCCTGTCGGACCGCGCCGGCGCCTACCCCGCCCAGCTCTCCGGCGGCCAGAAGCAGCGCGTCGGCATCGCCCGCGCCCTGGCCGACAACCCGAGCGTCCTCCTCTCCGACGAGGCGACCTCGGCCCTGGACCCGGAGACCACCCGCTCGGTCCTCGACCTCATTCGCCGCCTGTCCCGCGAGCTCGGCCTCACCGTCCTCCTCATCACCCACGAGATGGACGTCATCAAGCGCATCTGCGACTCCGCCGCGCTCATGGAGCACGGCCGCATCCTCGAGCACGGCCCCATGGACCAGCTGCTCACCACGCCCGGCTCCCGCCTGGCCGCCGAGCTCTTCCAGCTCGGCGAGCTCCCCGCCGAGCGCGGCACGACGATCATCGACGTCACCTTCACCAAGCAGACCTCCTCCGAGCCGGTCATCGCGCGCCTGGCACGCGACCAGGGGCTGGACGTCGCGATCCTCGGCGCCGCCATGGAGACCATCCACGACGGCACCCAGACCGGCCGCACCCGCCTCGAGATCCCCGGGTCCGGCGAGCAGATCCAGACCGCGCTCACCTACTTGCGCTCGCAGGGACTCTTCGTGGAGGTGGTCCGATGATCGACCGCAACGACCCGGACTTCTGGTCCGACCTCGTCGAGGTCGTCACCGCCGCGACGTGGGAGACCCTCTACATGGTCTTCGTCGCGCTCCTCTTCACGGTCGTCGTCGGCATCGCGATCGGCGTCCTCCTCGTCACCACCGAAGACGGCGGCCTCTACGCCAAGCCCTTTGGCTCCCGCGCGCTGGGGAAGGCACTGAACCGGCTGCTCGACGTCGTCGTCAACATCGGACGCTCGATCCCGTTCATCATCCTCATGATCCTGCTCATCCCCTTCACCCGGCTGGTCGTCGGCACCTTCATCGGCCCGACCGCCTCGATCGTCCCGCTCACCATCGCCGGCATCCCGTTCTTCGCCCGGCTCGTGGAGATCGCCGTCCGCGAGGTGCCCCGCGGCGTCGTCGACGCCGCCGTCTCCCTCGGCGCGACCAGGCGCACGATCACGTTCAAGGTCCTCCTCGCCGAGGCGGTCCCCGCCCTCACGCTGGGACTGTCGACGACCGTCGTCGGCCTCATCGGCTACTCCGCGATGGTCGGCGCCGTCGGCGGCGGCGGGCTCGGGGACGTCGCCTTCCGCTACGGGTACCAGCGCTACAGCCTCGAGTACATGCTCGTCGTCGTCGTGCTCCTCGTCGTCCTTGTCCAGATCCTCCAGTCCGTCGGCAACTACGTCGCCCGACGCGCCTCCCACCGTTAGGAAGTAGATCCATGCGCCTCACCCGCACCCTGCCCGTCGCCGTCGTCGCCGCCCTTGCCCTCACCGCCTGCGGGGGAGGGGACGACGACGGCGGATCCTCCGACGCCGGGTCCGACACCATCCGCGTGGCCGCGCTCGCGGTCCCGGCCGGTGACATGCTGCGCTTCGTCGCCGAGGAGCTCGCCCCGGCCGAGGGCCTGACCGTGGAGTTCGTCGAGTTCAGCGACTACAACACGCCGAACCCCGCCGTGGTGGACGGCGACGCGGACGCCAACCTCTTCCAGAACACGACGTTCATGGAGACCTTCAACGAGGCGATGGGCGAGGACCTCGTGTCCGTCGGCGAGGTCTACCTGCCGCGGATGGGCCTGTACTCCAACGACTTCGGCTCGCTGGAGGAGCTGCCCGACGGCGCCTCGGTCGCCATCCCCAACGACCCGACCAACGAGGGCCGCGCCCTCAAGCTGCTCGCCGCGCACGGCCTCATCGAGGTCACCGAGGAGCCCATCACGATCGCCGACATCACCGCGAACCCGCGGGGCATCGAGTTCGTCGAGATCGAGAACGCCACCCTCCCGCAGGCCGTGGAGGACCAGGACGCTGCGATCGTCACCGCCGCCTTCGCGCTGCCCGCAGGCCTGGGCGAGGACAAGATGATCCTCGCCGAGGAGAGCGACAGCGACTACTACAACGTCCTGTCGACCACGCCGGAGCTCGCGGACGACCCGCGTATCGCGACCCTCTACGAGCTGCTCACCTCCGAGGAGATGGACCAGTTCATCGAGGAGGAGTACCAGGGCGTCATCATCCCGGTGGAGTGAGCAGCCGCGCCCCACACGCGCCGAGAGCCGGATTCCTCCCGAGGAATCCGGCTCTCGGCGCATGAGGGGGGGCTACCGGGCCTAGCCGGCGACGGTGAAGGAGATCTCCGGGGCGTCGTCGTGCTCGCCGGCGGGCGCGTAGGACACCGTGTAGGTCCCCGGCTCGGCGATCTCGACGGGACCCTCGTAGGCCAGCCACTCGCCGTCGTCGAGGGAGTACTCGATCGCCTCGACGCCATCCTCGGCGGGCTCGAGCACGAGGGTCGCGGGTCCGTCGTAGGCGGCGAAGTCCGCGCAGGCGATGGGCAGGCCGGGGAACTCGGAGTCGTGAATCATCATCGACAGCGGCGTCTCCCGCGGGACCCAGTCGGCGCCGCCCGCGCCGACCGCGGTGCCCGTCTGGCTGGGCTCGAGGGGCCCGGCCGGGTCGTTGCTGGAGGACAGCCAGATCTCGTTCGGCGGCTCCGGCGGGCCGGAGTGGTCGTGCATGTAGTGCCCACCGAACTCGGTGCACGAACCGTCGTGCAGGTGGGCGGGGTGGGGCGCACCGGAGAGCAGGCCGGTGACGTTGGTGGAGATCTGGGTGCCGTCCTCGTCCTTGACGAGCGTGACGGTGCCCTCGACGACGAGCGTGTTCGTCGCGCTGCCCAGGCCCTCGTCCAGCGGGCCGTAGCTGCCGGTCGAGGTGCCGAGGACGGAGGCCGTGACAGGGCCGGTCACCGCTGCGGCCGGAGCATCCTCGGCGCCCTGCGCACCGTGGGCGCCGTGGCCCTCGGCGGCGGCGTCAGTGGTCTCCGTCGTCGGCGCCGGTGCGGTCGGGCTGGGCGTGGCGTCCGCGGGCGGCTCCTCCGCGTCGGAGCACGCGGCCAGCACGAGGCCAAGGCTGAGGACGACTGCTGCCGCCTGGTTGTGTGAGCGCATCATCGCCTCCACTCGTGGCCG
This sequence comes from Georgenia satyanarayanai, assembly GCF_023715365.1. GTDB lineage: Bacteria > Actinomycetota > Actinomycetes > Actinomycetales > Actinomycetaceae > Oceanitalea > Oceanitalea satyanarayanai_B. The sequence goes on along the minus strand of NZ_JAMBNZ010000001.1, from coordinate 432,717 downwards.
GCACCCGTTGCCGACCGCGGAATTGTATAGGCATGTGCGCTAAGTCAGACGCCACCGTCCGGGGCTGCTCAGCCCTCCGCCGGCGTCACGCGGAAGCGGCGCAGCCGCAGCGCCGGGTTGACTGCGCGCACCTGCTCCAGACGCGTCCGACCCAGCTGTGCCACGGCCACGCCGGGCGCCTCGCCGGCCGCGGCCAGGGCCACGCCCATGGGGTCGAGGATGACGCTGTTGCCCACGCTCGTCGGCCCGGTCTGGTCCGCGCCCAGCACGTAGACGGTGTTCTCGATCGCCCGAGCGCGCAGCAGCGTGCCCCAGTGGTACTCCTTGAGCGGCCCGGGCGCCCAGGCGGCGGGCACCGCGAGGACGTCGGCGCCGGCGTCGACGAGCGTGCGCGAGACCTCGGGGAAGCGGATGTCGTAGCAGGTCTGCAGTCCCACGGTGAAGCCGTCGACCTCGAGCAGCGCGGCCTCCCGCGGGTCGGCCGCGATGACGCGGTCGGACTCCCGGTAGCCGAAGGCGTCGTAGAGGTGGACCTTGCGGTAGAGCGCGCGCAGCTCGCCGCCCTGGAGGCCGACGAGCGCGTTGTGGATCCGCTCGCCGTCGGCGGCCTCGTTGACCCCGGCGACGACGGTGAGGTCCAGCTCGGCCGACAGCTCCCGCAGCCGCCCGACGCTCGGCCCGTCCAGCGGCTCGGCGCTCGCGACGAAGCGCTCGTCCATGGCCGGCGCGGTGAAGACGGAGAACTCGGGCAGCACCGCGAGCCGCGCGCCGCGGGAGGCAGCCGTGCGCAGCTGCTCCTCGATGGTCCGCAGGTTCGCGGCCTTGTCCTGCCCGGGCGCGAACTGCGCCACCGCCACGGTCAGCGCCATGGTGCTTCTCCCTCCGAGGACCTCCGGGCGAGGGTACCGCTCCCGCCGGGCCTCACCGTCGGTGTCCGCACAACGGCGGCGCCACTCCCCGCCCGAGAAGTAGCGCCGTCGTCGCCCCCCCACCAGCCTGCGTGAGCCGGCTCGAGGTCTGTGCGTATCCACACCCTAGCGGGCAACGGCGCTCGCGGGTGCATGTTCGTCGTCTTGTGACGACGGCGGTGTCGCCTCAGGTCATCTCCATGAACCGCTCGGCGACGGCGGCCGGGCCGACGACGATGATCGTGTCGCCCTTGGCGAGCACGGTCTCACCGGTGGCGTGCCCCCAGCTGCCGTCGGGCTGGCGCACGGCGACGACGTTGAGGTTGTGCTTCTTGCGGAAGCCGACCTTGTCCAGGGGCCTGCCGGTCATCGCCTCCGGTGCCGCCGCGGTCACCATCGCGAAGCCGCCGCCGAGGTCGAGGTAGTCGGCGATGGTGCCCCGCAGCAGGTGCGCCACCCGCCGGCCCATGTCGTTCTCCGGGTAGACGACGTGGTGGACGCCCAGCTGGGTGAGGATCTGCCCGTGGGCCGCGGTGATGGCCTTGGCCCACACGTGCGGCACGGCCAGGCGCAGCAGCCACGAGCTGGTGAGGATGGAGGCCTCCATGCTCGAACCGATCGCGACGACGGCGTGGGTGAAGTCGGCGACGTCCAGCTGGCGCAGCACCTCCTCCCGGGTGGCGTCGGCGCGGACCACCTGGGTGAGGCGGCCGTTGAGGTCCTGGACGATCGTCTCGTCGCTGTCGATGCCGAGGACGTCGACGCCGGACGCGGCGAGCTCCAGGGCCAGGGCCTGGCCGAAGCGGCCCAGGCCGACGACGACGACGGAGTCGTCGCGCCCCAGGGAGGTGATGCCGCGGCGGCGGGGGCGCAGGTGCTCAGCCAATGAGGGGTCTCTCCTTCGGGAGTTCGTACAGGCGCTTGCGGGATCGCAGCGCCAATGCCGTCGCGAGCGTGACGGGACCGACCCGGCCCGCGAACATGACGACGACGAGGAGCAGCTGCCCGCCGTCGGGCAGGAGGTGGGTGATCCCGGTGGACAGGCCCACCGTGGCGAAGGCCGAGATCACCTCGAACACGAGCTGGTCCAGGGTGAACTCAGTGGTGATGAGCAGCGCCCACGTGCCACCCATGACGACGGCGACCGACAGCGTGAGCACCGTGATGGCCTGGCGGTGCACGGAGCGGGCAAGACGCCTGCCAAAGACGTTGACGGCGCCCTCGCCCCGGACCTCGGTGAGGACGATGGCGAGGAGGACGGCCGCCGTCGTGATCTTGATGCCGCCCGCGGTGCCCGCCGGGCCGGCGCCGATGAACATGAGGACGTCCTGGGCGAACCACGTCTGGGTGTTCATCTCGGCGACGTCCACCGAGTTGAAGCCGGCGGTGCGCGCGACGGTGGCAGCGAAGAAGCCCGCGAGCAGCTTCGCCGGCACGTCGAGCGGGCCGAGGGTGCCGGGGTTGTCCCACTCGAGGGCGGTGATCGTCACGGTGCCCCCGACGAGCAGCACCGCGGTCCCGGCGAGGACGATGCGGGTGTTCATGCTCCACAGCCGCGGCATGCGCACGTGGCGGCGCAGCTGGATGAGGACCGGGAACCCGATGCCGCCGAGGATGACAGCGACGGCGAGGGGCAGACACACCCAGGGGTCGGCGACGAAGCCCATGACGTTGTCGGAGTACAGCGCGAAGCCGGCGTTGTTGAAGGCCGAGCCGGCGTGGAAGACGCCGTGCCACAGCGCCCGCCCGGGCGGGTAGTCGTAGGTGAGCGCGAAGCGTGCCGCGAGGACGACGGCGGTGGCGGCCTGGACGGTGAGGGCCACCTTGGCGATCCCGACGACGAGCTCGCGCAGGTCCCCGGTGGTCGGGGTGCCGAGGGAGGCGCTCGTGGCCATGCGCGAGCGCAGGCCCAGGCGGTGGACGAGCACGAGCCCGAGCAGCGAGGCGAAGGTCATGAGGCCCAGGCCGCCGAGCTCGATGAGCGCGAGGATGACGACGTGCCCGAAGCCGCTCCAGTAGGTGGCGGTGTCGACGACGATCAGGCCGGTCACCGAGACGGCGGAGCCCGCCGTGAAGAGCGCGTCGACGAGGCCGGCGCTGCCGCCCGCCTCCGGGGTCACGGAGACGGGGAGCATGAGGAGCGCGGTGCCGGCGGCGAGCGCGGCCGCGTAGCTCCCCACGATGACCTGTGCGGGGTGTGCCGGGGATCGCCGGCGCAGGAAAGGTCGCGTGCGGCCCGTGTGTGGCACGGGAGGACTGTAGACCCATCCGGACCCCTGCGCCCACACGCGTGACGGGGCTGTTCCCATCGGCCGCTTGCCCTCGCTAGCGTGTCCGCACCCGAGCGAGGAGGCCACCGTGAAGATCACGCGCCTGACCACCGTCTTCGACGCCGCCGACATCGGCGCGGAGAGCCACTTCTGGGCGGGAGTCCTCGGCGGCACGGTCGACCCGAGCCACGACGACTGGCACAACGTCGTCATCGACGGGACGCGCCCGGTCGCCGTCCAGCTCGCGCCCGGCCACGTCCCGCCCCAGTGGCCCGACGGCAACCCCCAGCAGGTACACCTGGACCTGTGGGTGGAGGACGTCGCCGCGGCCCACGAGCACGTGATGTCGGTGGGGGCGCAGCTGCTCCAGGAGGCGCAGGACCCCGACGACGACGAGGACTTCCAGGTGTACGCGAGCCCGGCCGGCCACCCGTTCTGCCTGTGCTTCTCGCGGACGTCGCCATGAGGGACCCGAAGGACCTGCTCCACGAGTACCTCCAGCGCTCCCGGGACGCGATGCTCTGGAAGCTCGAGGGCCTCCCCGAGCGCGACCTGCGCTGGCCGCACACGCCCACCGGCACCAACCTGCTCGGGCTGGTCAAGCACCTCGCCGGCGTCGAGCTCGGCTACTTCGGGGACACCTTCGGCCGGCCGAGCCCTGTCCAGCTGCCGTGGATGAGTGACGACGCGCCCGACAACGCCGACATGTGGGCGACGGCGGAGGAGTCGGTCGATGACGTCGTCGGGCTGTACCGGCAGGCGTGGGCGTTCTCGGACGCAACCATCGCCGAGCTCGACCTCGACTCACCCGGACGCGTGCCGTGGTGGCGGGCCGCGGACGTCACGCTCCACCACGTCCTCGTCCACGTCGTCGCCGAGACCTCCCGGCACGCCGGCCACGCCGACATCGTCCGCGAGCAGATCGACGGCGCCGCGGGCCTGCGCACCGGCGCGACCAACCTGCCGCGCCGCGGCGAGCGGTGGTGGGCGGACTACGTGGAGCGGCTGAAGGAGGTCGCCGACGGCGCTGGATAGGCTGGGGGCACCATGACCGAGAACCCCGCTCCCGCCCTTGCCGACGACGGCGCCCGCTCCGGCGCCGTCCGCGTCCGTTTCTGCCCCTCGCCGACGGGGACCCCGCACGTGGGGCTCATCCGCACGGCGCTGTTCAACTGGGCCTACGCGCGCCACGTGGGCGGGACCTTCGTGTTCCGGATCGAGGACACCGACGCTGCCCGCGACTCCGAGGAGAGCTACGAGCAGCTCCTCGACGCGATGCGCTGGCTGGGGATGGACTGGGACGAGGGCGTCGAGGTCGGCGGACCGCACGAGCCCTACCGGCAGTCCCAGCGCATGGACCTGTACGCGGACGTCGCCGCGAAGCTGCTCGAGGCGGGGCACGCCTACGAGTCCTTCTCGACGCCCGAGGAGGTCGAGGCACGTCACCGCGCGGCCGGGCGGGACCCCAAGCTCGGTTACGACGGGTACGACCGTGACCTCACCGAGGAGCAGAGGGCCGCCTACCGGGCCGAGGGCCGCCAGCCGGTGCTGCGCATCCGCATGCCCGAGGAGGACGTGAGCTTCGACGACGTCGTCCGTGGCGAGGTCACCTTCAAGGGTGGCTCGGTGCCGGACTTCGTCATCGTCCGAGGGAACGGCCAGCCGCTCTACACGCTGGTCAACCCCGTCGACGACGCGCTCATGAACATCACCCACGTCCTGCGCGGTGAGGACCTCCTGTCCTCCACCCCCCGCCAGGTGGTGCTCTACCGGGCGCTGCTCGACATCGGCGTCGCCTCGGTCATGCCGAAGTTCGGCCATCTGCCCTACGTCATGGGCGAGGGCAACAAGAAGCTGTCCAAGCGCGACCCGGAGTCCAACCTCTTCCTCCACCGCCAGCGCGGCTTCACCCCCGAGGGCCTGCTCAACTACCTCGCGCTGCTCGGCTGGTCGATCTCCCCGGACAACGACATCTTCAGCCGCGAGGAGATGGTCGCCGCCTTCGACGTCGCCGACGTCAACCCCAACCCGGCGCGCTTCGACCTCAAGAAGGCCGAGGCCATCAACGCCGCCCACCTGCGCCTGCTGGCGCCGGAGGACTTCCGTGGGCGCCTCGTGCCGTACCTGCGCGACGCCGGCGTGGTGTCCGCGGGGAGCTTCGAGGAGCTGCCCGCCGCTCAGCAGGCGCTGCTCACCGCCGCCGCGCCGCTGGTCCAGGAGCGTATGACGCTGCTCGGCGAGGCGCCGGGGATGCTCGGATTCCTCTTCGTGGCCGACGACGCCGTGGCCGTGGAGGAGGACGCACGCGGGGCGCTGCGCCCCGAGGCCGCCGACGTGCTCGACCGCTCGATCGCCGTGCTCGAGGGCCTGGCGGACTTCTCCCCGGAGTCCCAGCAGGAGGCGCTCAAGGCGGTGCTCGTCGAGGAGATGGGCATCAAGCCGCGCTTCGCCTACGCGCCGCTGCGCGTGGCCATCACCGGCCGGCGCGTGTCGCCGCCGCTGTTCGAGTCGATGGAGATCCTCGGCAAGGACGCCTCCCTCACGCGTCTGCGGGCCCTGCGCGCGACTTTGTAGTCCGCCGCCCTCGGCCCACCCCGCCCCCGCCGACACTGCACGTAGCGCCGGCTGTGCACCTACCGCCGACAGCCGGATTCCTCCCGCGAGGAACCCGGCTGTCGCCGTAGGGGCGGGGAGGCGGGCCCGCGGGAGTGCGGTGCCCCGCTCTGAGTCACCGCTCCGTCATGGCGGCGAGGGCGGACCAGCCGTGCGTGCCCGGGAAGGACTGGAGACGTGCGTGTGGGGGGATGCGAGATGCTCCGCCGGACGGAGCCGTCTCATGTCTCGGCACCACGTCATCCGCTGGCCTTCGCAGCTGGGGGAGCGGCCCATGCGTCCAGCAGGGAGGCACGAGGAGTGTGTGTGCGGGGACGTTAGATTGATCCACGAGGCGGATCAATCTAACGTCCCCCTACCACGTCATCCGCTGGCCTCGTCGGCGCCCGCCAGGGGGTGGGCCGGTGCGCTGGCGGCCGCCTGGCGCTGGCTAGGTGTGGACCTTTCGACCTCCGCAGTCCACGTTCCTTCACCTAGGGCCGGGACGACAAGCCGGCCGCGGTTGCCCATCGTCACGCTGTACGTCCCACTCATGCTGGCAACGTGCCGCCACGGGCTAGCAGGTGGGTCGGCGGTGACGGCGGCGTCTGCGCAGGGGAAGGGCGCGCGAGCACTACGGTATGGACGGCCGCGATTCGGAAGGAACCGAGATGACGCACCACACCCCCACCGCCGACAGCCGCCCTAGCAGCGACGGCTTCCGCCGCGCCCAGCGGGCCGAGCTCCTGCGCTTCGGCGCGGGCGCCCGCTGCGAGCTCGGCTTCGGCTACCTCGACGAGCGGGGCCAGGTGGACCCGACGACCGTCGAGCTGTGGATCACCTGCCGCATGACGCACATCTTCAGCCTGGGCGTCCTCGCCGGCGAAGAACCGGCGCCCGGCGGTCCGTCCCGCGAGGAGCTGGCGGCGCTCGCGGCCCACGGCGTGCGCTCCCTGCGCGGCCCGCTCCACGACGACGAGCACGGCGGCTGGTTCGCCGCCGTCACCGCGGACGGCCCGTCCAACACCACGAAGCAGGCCTACGGCCACGCGTTCGTCGTCCTCGCGGCGAGCTCCGCCGTTGCCGCGGGCGTCGACGGTGCGGACGAGCTGCTCGACCTCGCCCTCGCCGCCCAGGACGCGCACTTCTGGGATGAGGAGGCGGGGCTTGTCGTGGACGAGTGGGACCGCGCCTGGACCACGCTCGCCCCCTACCGGGGCATCAACGCCAACATGCACAGCGTCGAGGCGTACCTCGCCGCCGGCGACGTCACCTCTGACGCCCGCTGGCACCACCGCGCCGGACGCATCTCCGCGCACGTCGCCACCTGGGCGCGGGAGAACGAGTGGCGCATCCCCGAGCACTTCGCCACCGACTGGGCCCCGCTGCTCGAGCACAACCGCGACCGCCCGGCCGACCCCTTCAAGCCCTACGGCGCCACCGTGGGCCACGGCCTGGAGTGGGCGCGCCTTCTCCTCGCCGTCGACGCGACGCTCGGCGCGGACGCCCCCGCGGGACTGCCCGAGGCCGCCGCGGCGCTCGCCGCCCGGGCGGTGGCGGACGGCTGGGACGCCGACGGCGCGGAGGGCTTCGTCTACACGACCGACTGGTCCGGGAAACCCGTCGTCCGGGCCCGGATGCACTGGGTCGTCACCGAGGCCATCGCCACGTCCACCGTGCTCGAGCGGGTGACCGGCGACCCAGCCTACGGCGCGGACGTCGAGCGCTGGTGGGCCTACGCCGACACCTACCTCGTCGACCGCGAGGGCGGCTCCTGGCACCACGAGCTCGACCCCGCGAACCGGCCGGCGTCGGGCACGTGGGAGGGCAAGCCGGACGTCTACCACGCCTACCAGGCGGCCCTCATGGCCGACGTCCCGCTCACCCCGTCCTTCGCCTCCGCCCTGCGCGCCGGCGCCCTGCAGGACTGACCGCCCGCCCTGACCACCCGCCGCCCGCCGCCGACAGCCGGATTCCTCCGAGGAGGATCCGGCTGTCGGCGGTAGGGGCTCCGGCCGTCCGTCCTTGATGGTCGGTCGAGGGAGGCTCGCCGAGGCCCGGCTGGCGGGCCGCCCCTACCGGCGGACGGTCACCTTCACCGGGGCGCTCGCCGTCGTGCCGGCGGCGTTCGTGAGCTCGGCGACGTAGGTGTACGTCCCGGGCGCGCGGCCGCTCACGGTGGCCGTCGCCCGCTGGGCGCCCGGCGTGGCCGCCACGAGCGGGCCCTCGGCGACGACGACGCCGTTCTCGAGGATCCGGTAGGACGTCGCGTTCGTCCCCCACCACAGGTCCGCGGCCACGGTGAAGCTGCCGTCCCCGTCCCAGTTGTCGTGGCTCAGCTGAGCCCGGCCAGGTCCGGCGTTGTCGACGACGACGGTCACCGGCTGCGTCTCCGTCGCACCCTGGGAGTTGATGAGTGTCCCGGTGTACGTGTACGTCCCGTTCGGCCGGCCGCTCACCGGGATGCGCAACGACTGCGCCCGCGGACTGGCGAGCTCGAGGTTCTCGACGGCGATGAGCTCACCGTTCTCGTACAGCGCGAGGATGCTGCCGTTGGTGCCCCACCACAGGTCGACGAGGACCTCGAAGCTGCCGTCGTGCAGACCGGTGGCCCAGCCGCTCGTCGTGCGCAACGAGGCGTTGCCCGGCGGGGAGGTCTCGTCGTCGTCCGAGACCTCGGGGATGACGAGACCGCCCTCGCAGGCCTCCTGCTCGGACGCTGTCGGCGTCCACCGCAGCCAGGCAAAGCTCGCCTCGATCTCCGCAGCATTCGTCGCGCCGCGCATGGCAAAGGGCCCGACGGCGGTGGGGGACAGCGCCGCAACGTCCACCGGCCGCCCCCACGGCTCGAAGCTCTCGCCGTCGAAGGACACCGACGCCACCGCGGTGTCGCCGTCGCTCGTCAGCCGCAGCCACAAGGTCTCGCCCAGCCCGGCATCGGGGACCACGGAGTCGAAGCCGGTGTTCCGGTCGCTGCCGTTCCTCCGCAGGATGTACTCCAGGCGCAGCCCCTGGGAGCCGTGGACGAGGTCGAGCTTGGCGTAGTTCGCGTCGTCGGCGTACAGCAGCAGCCCGGCCTGCTGGAAGCTCTGGTCGGGGCTGAAGCTCAGCTCGGTCGTCACCTCCCATGCGCCGTCGGGCAGCTCCTGGAGGAGCAGCGGCGCGCCGTTGACGCCCGCCCGGTAGGTGGGCAGGACGAGCGAGCCGTCGCGCAGCTCGTGCGCGCTCGCGCCGGTGCGGACCCCCGCGGACCACAGGTCGGTGTCCAGGGAGGCGCCGTCGAACTCGTCGGACGCCGCGCCGCTGCACTGCTGGCGCAGCGGGTCCGGGTCGGCGCCCGGAGCCGGCTCGCGCACGGCGTCGGGATTGAGCTTGGCGAACTTGATCGTCGCGCCCAGACGGTCGCCGGACTCGTAGAAGAGATAGGTGCCGGTCTCGTCGGTGACGATGTCCGGGGCAGCGACGCGACCGGTGTCGTCGCCCGCGCCGCTGGCCTCGTGGAGGGTCCACGTCGGGCCGGTCTCGGTGAGGGCGTCGTTCACCGTGCGCGCGTGAATCTTGCCCGACGACGCGTGGTAGATGACGTACAGCTGCCCCTCCCACTCCCACAGGTTCGCGCTCGAGACGTTCTGCCCCTCGGCGGCGCCGGGGACGACGAGCGGGTCGGGCCGCACGTCCCAGTCGCGCCCGTTGTGCGACTCCGCGACGCGGATGCGGCGGATGTTCTGCGGGGTGTTGTCCATGTAGAACATCGCGTAGGCGTATCGGGAGTCGGCGTCGGGGTGCTCGAAGACGCGTGCGTAGGACGTCTCGGAGATCCCCGGCCCACCCTGCACCGTCGTCACCGCCTCGCCGCCGTACTCGAAGTGGATCCCGTCCGACGACGTCGCGTACCTCGTCGTCGTGTTCTCACCGTGGAAGTACAGGTAGAGCTCGTCCTCCTCCGGGTGCCAGAAGGGTTCGGCCGTCGCGACGTGCGAGACGGAGTAGTACTCGCCCCACTCGTTGGCGATGACCGGGCTGCCCCCGTACTCCGTCCACGGCCCCGCAAGGGAGTCCGCGTACATGAGGACGATGCCGCCCGGCGCGTCGTGCGGACCGAGGTAGAGGTACCACTCGGCCAGCGGGTCCTCGAGGTGGGCGCCCGCGTGGAAGACGCTGGGGAAGATGTACTCGTTCGTCGGGTTGTACGACATCGTCTCCTTGTCGGTGATGACGCCCTGGTACTCGAAGACCGGCAGGTTGTCCTGGCTCGGCCCGTCCTGCACGACGGCGGTGGCCGCCTGTGTGGTGGCCGCGGCGTCCTTCCGTGGTACCGCCGCCGTCGCGGGGGCCATCGCCCCCACCAGCACGGTGAACGCCAGGGCGGCGGCCGTGGCGAGCCGTGGTGCTCGTGCTCTCATCCGTTCTTCTCCTTCGTCGCTGAAGCAGTGCCCGGCACCGTCGTCGGCGAGGGCGCGTGCTCGGCATCGAACAGCGTCATACGCAAAACGACAAGGCGGGACATCAGGCCCGTGGCGCCATCTAGGCAGTCGCTCGGGAGTTATGCGCATGACCCGACCTAAAGCCGGCGCTTATGGTTTTACGCAAAACCCGTTTGCCTGAGGCCACTCGGTCGAAGGAGACGACATGGTGGTCAAGGGACGGCGCGCGACGCAGGCGGACGTCGCACGCCTGGCGGGCGTCAGCCAGACAACCGTGTCGATGGTCCTCAACGGCACCGGCGCCGCCCAGCGCCGGGTCAGCGCCGACGTGCGTGACCGGGTGCTCGAGGCCATCGCCGTCACCGGGTACTCCGCCAACCCCAGCGCGCAGCTGCTGGCGGGAGGCCGCAGCTCGATCGTCGGCGTCTACACCTACGAGCCGGTCTTCCCGCACTCGGGCGGCGACTTCTACTACCCCTTCCTCGAGGGGATCGAGGACGAGGCGGAACGCTCCGGCGTCGATCTCCTCATGTTCACCTCGATGTCCGGCCGCTCGGGCAGGAGCCTGGTGTCCACGGGCCGCGTCGGGCGGCTGCGGGTGGCCGACGGCTGCGTGCTCCTCGGACGCCGCAGCTACCCCGAGGACCTAGCCGAGATGCTCCGTCAGGACTTCCCTTTCGCCTTCGTCGGCCGCCGGGAGGCGCCCCAAGGCCAGACGCCGTACGCGGCAGCCGCCTACCGCGAGGCCACCCGCGCCGTCGTCGAGCGGCTCATCGGTCTCGGCCACCAGCGCATCGTCCTGGTCAACGAGTTCACCGGCCACGAGTCCATCGAGGACCGCTCCCGCGGCTACCGGGAGGCGATGACTGCCGCGGGGTTGCAGCCCGTCACCTTCGACGCTCCCGACCTCGAGTCCGGCACCTTCCTCGACACCCTCCTGGGTGCGGGCGTCACGGCCGCGCTCGTCACCTCCGACCTTGCCGCCCCGCTGCGCCGTGCCGCGCTCGCCCGCGGCCTCGACGTCCCCCGCGACCTGTCGATCGCCCGGCTGGGAGACCCCGAGCGGCCGAACGGTGAGGACGTGGACTGGAGCGGCTTCCTCATCCCACGCTGGGAGATGGGCGCGAACGCGGTGCGCCTGGTCCTGCGCCAGCTCGCGCCCGACCCGGCTGTCGGTGCCGCCCTCCAGGTGAGCATCCCCTGCACCCTCGTCCCCGGGGCGACCGTCGCCCCGTGTCAGTAAGCCGGACAACCGGCCAGAAGAAAGGCACCACTGGTGGAACTACGTACCCAGGTCCTCGTCGTCGGCGGAGGACTCGGCGGGGTGGCGGGCGCGCTCGGCGCGCTGCGCCACGGCGCGAGCGTCATCCTCACCGAGGAGTTCGGCTGGCTCGGTGGCCAGTCGACGTCCCAGGCGGTCCCGCCGGACGAGCACCCGTGGATCGAGGACTTCGGTTGCACCGCCTCCTACCGTCGCTTCCGCGACGGCATCCGCGACTACTACCGCCGCAGCTACCCGCTCAAGGAGGCCGCGCGCCGCAAGAGCGACCTCAACCCGGGTGCCGGCTGGGTGAGCAAGCTGTGCCACGAGCCCCGCGTCGCCGTCGCCGTCATCGACGAGATGCTCGCCCCCTACGTCTCCGGCGGCCGGCTGCGCGTCCTCACGCACCGCCGTCCCGTCGCCTGCGAGACCGATGGGGACACGATCCGCTCCGTCACCCTCGAGGACCTCCGCACGGGCGAGCGCTCGACCGTCGGCGCCGACTACGTGCTGGACGCGACCGAGACCGGTGACCTGCTGCCGCTGTCCGGCACCGAGTACGTCACCGGCTTCGAGTCGTCCGCGGAGACCGGCGAGCCCAGCGCCCCCGCCGAGGCGCAGCCGGAGAACATCCAGGCTGTCTCGGTCTGCTTCGCCGTCGACCACATCGCGGGGGAGGACCACACGATCGAGCGCCCCGCCCAGTACGACCACTGGCGCTCGGTCCGTCCCGACTTCTGGGGCGGGAACCTCCTCAGCTGGACCGCGCCGCACCCGCGCACCCTGGAGATCACCGAACGGCACTTCGAGCCCAACCCGGGCGACGAGCCGCTGTCCGTCTTCGCCGACCAGAGCCTCAACCCCGGCGACGGGAACCTGTGGACCTTCCGCCGCATCGCGGCCAAGGACCTCTTCGAGCCGGGCACCTACCCCAGCGACATCACGCTCGTGAACTGGCCGAGCATCGACTACTTCGAGGGACCGGTCATCGACGTCCCCGAGGACGTCGCGGCAGCCCGCCTCGAGGACGCCCGCCAGCTCAGCCTCTCGATGCTCTACTGGATGCAGACCGAGGCCCCGCGCCCCGACGGTGGGACCGGCTGGCCCGGCCTGCGCCTGCGCCCCGACGTCATGGGCACCGAGGACGGCCTGGCGATGGCGCCCTACCACCGCGAGGGACGCCGTATTCGCGCGCTCGAGACGATCCGCGAGCAGGACGTCTCCCTCGCCGTCCGCGGCGACGCCGGCTCGCGCCGCTACCCCGACAGCGTCGGCGTGGGCATGTACCGCATCGACCTGCACCCTTCCACCGGCGGCGACAACTACATCGACGTCGGCTCCGCGCCCTTCGAGATCCCCCTCGGCGCGCTCGTCCCGCAGCGGATGACCAACCTGCTCGCGGCGGCGAAGAACATCGGCACCACCCACATCACCAACGGCTGCTACCGGCTGCACCCGGTCGAGTGGAACATCGGTGAGGTCGCGGGCGTGCTCGCTGCCACGTCGATCACCGACCGCACCACCCCGCACCAGGTCCACGGGGACCCCGCCCTGGTCGACCAGCTGCGCTCGCGGCTCCTCGCCGACGGCGTGGAGCTCCACTGGCCGGACGGCGTCTACGGCTACTGACCGGCTCACCTCCACCGACGCCGCCCGGCGCTCGGCACCACCCCCCAGAAAAGGAGACACGATGGTTCACCGTCGAACTCTGGTCCCTGCTCTTGCCGTCCTCTGCGTCGGCTCCCTTGCCGCCTGTGGCGGCTCCGACAACAGCGGCGGCAGCTCGGCCACCACCCCGGACTCGCCCGTCGACCTGCGCATGACCGTCTGGACCGCTGATGAGAGCCAGCTCGCGCTCTTCGACGAGATCGGCGAGAAGTACGTCCAGGAGAATCCCGAGACCGTCGCGAGCGTCACCTTCGAGGCCTTGCCCTTCGAGGACTACACGACCACGCTCACGACGCAGCTCGCCGGCGGCAATCCGCCGGACCTCGCGTGGATCTTCGAGAACACCGCCCCGGAGTTCGTGGAGAGCGGCGCGCTCGCTGACATCCGTCCCACGCTCGAAGGGACCGAGGGCTACGCCTACGACGACCTGCTCGACTCGTCCCTCGACCTCTGGACGCAGGACGACGGCCTGTTCGCCTACCCGTTCTCCAACTCCCCGTTCGTCGTGTTCGTCAACACCGACCGGATCTCCGAGTCCGGTCAGGACAACCCGGCCGACCTCCTCGCCGCGGGGGAGTGGACCTTCGACGCTGCGCGGGACATCTCCGCCGCGAGCGTCGAGGCGCTCGGCGGCTCCGGGCTCGTCGTCCGCGACTTCGACTACGCCGCCTGGGGCAACCTCGCCACGCTCTGGGGTGGCTGGGACGCCACTCCGTGGTCCGCGGACGGCACCCAGTGCACCTTCACCGACCCGGCGATGGTGGACTCGATGACCTGGTTCCACGACGCGATCTTCACCCAGGACGCCGTCCCCGGTCCGGGGACCAGCGCGGACTTCTTCGGGGGAGACGTGACGATGACGATCACCCAGATCTCCCGCGCTGCCTCCCTCGACGGCTCCTTCGAGTGGGACGTCGTCCCGCTGCCCGCGGGTCCGGCCGGTCAGCAGAGCGTCATCGGCCAGGCCGGCATCGGCGTCCTGCAGAACGCCGGGAACCCGGAGATCGCCGCGGACTTCCTCGCCTACTTCACCAGCCCGGAGAGCGCGGAGAAGCTGGCCGCCTACTTCCCGCCGCCGCGTGAGTCGCTCCTGACCACCGACGTGCTGGGCAACGCCAACCCGCTGCTATCGCCCGAGCAGCTGGAGACAGCCGTCATCGACAGCATCGTCGGGGCGCAGGTGAAGCCCGCACACAGCAACTTCGCCCAGCTCGACTCCGCCGTCCGCGCGGGCCTCGACGCCCTGTGGAACGAGTCGGCCGACGTCGAGGCCGTTCTCGCGGACGTCTGCTCGGCGATCGAGCCGCTGCTCGCGGACTGATGACCACTGTCACCGGAAGCCAGGCGGGCCGGCAGCGCCGGTCCGCCTGGCGGCGGCGTGACGCCGCCTGGGGCTACGCCTTCACCGCCCCCGTCATCGCGGGCAGCCTGCTGTTCGTCGTCGGGCCTCTCATCGCGGTGGTCTGGTACTCGCTGCACGAGTGGAACGTCCTGGCGAGCACCTTCACCTTCGCCGGTGCCGCGAACTACGAGCGGATGCTGGCGGACTCCGCCCTGCACGACTCGCTCGTCGCGAGCCTGTGGTTCTCCGTCGGGGTCGTCGTCCTCAACATCAGCCTGGCGCTGGGCCTGGCGGTCCTGCTCAACCAGAAGCTGCCGGGGACGACGTTCTTCCGGGTCGCGTTCTTCTCCCCGGTCGTCGTCTCGCTCGTGGCGTGGACGATCGTGTGGGGCTTCCTCCTCCAGGCGGACGGCGGGATCAACTCCTTCCTCGACGGCCTCGGGATCGACGGCCCGAACTGGCTGCGCGGCAGCGTGACGGCGATGGTCGCCGTCGTCGTCGTCCAGGTCTTCAAGAACGTCGGCCTCAACATGATCCTGTTCCTCTCTGCCCTCCAGGGCGTGCCGGAGGAGATCCAGGAGGCCGCGACCCTCGACGGCGCGGGACCGTGGCGGCGTTTCCGCTCGATCGTCCTGCCGATGATCTCCCCGACGCTCCTCCTCGTCTCGATCCTCACGATCGTCGGCTCGCTGGAGACCTTCGCGCTCATCGACGTCCTCACCAAGGGCGGGCCGGGGAACACGACGACGGTGCTTGTCTACTACCTCTACCGCCAGGCCTTCGAGTTCAACCAGTTCGGCTACGCGAGCGCCGTCGCCGTCCTCCTGTTCGTCATCGTCCTCGCCCTGACTCTCGTGCAGTGGCAGACGAGAAAGCGGTGGGTGTTCCATGAAGTCTGACCTGGTCGACCAGGCCGTCGGGGAGACGACCTTCGCGCCCCCGCCCGACACGACGCCGCGATCTCGCCAGGCCCGACGCCGTCCCTGGCGTTGGGTGCTCATCGCCGTCATGGCCGTCGCGTGCGTCCCCTTCCTCTTCCCCACGTGGTGGATGGCGACGTCGAGCATGAAGACGACGAGCGAGATCCTGCGCGTGCCGCCCACCCTGTGGCCCGCCAGCCCCTCGCTCGAGCCCTACCGGCAGGTCTTCGAGCTGCAGCCCTTCGCGCAGCAGTACTGGAACAGCCTGTACATCGCGCTGCTCGTCACCCTCGGGACGATCCTGTTCTCCTCGATGGCCGGCTACGCCTTCGCGCGGGTGCGCTTCCCGGGGGCGAACCTGCTGTTCGTCCTCGTCCTCGTGGGGCTGCTGGTGCCGATCGAGGTGACGATCGTCCCGCTGTTCCGGATGGTGAACTCCGTCGGGCTCATCGACACCCACTGGCCGCTCGTCCTCATCCCGATCTTCGGGGCGCCGAGCGTGCTGGCGACCTTCATCATGCGCCAGTTCTTCCTCGCACTGCCGGCCGAGCTGGAGGAGGCGGGCCGGATGGACGGGCTCACCCGGTTCGGGATCTTCTGGCGGATCGCCTTCCCGCTGGCCCGCCCGGCCGTGGCCGCCGTCGCGATCTTCATGTTCCTCAAGTCCTGGAACATGTACCTCGAGCCGATCGTCTTCCTTTCCAGCCGGGAGAACTTCACCCTGCCGCAGGCGCTGACGCAGTACGTCGACGCCTACGGCGGCCCGATCTGGAACGTCCAGCTCGCGGCGACGACCCTTACGGTCGTGCCCGTGCTCGTCGTATTCATCTTCGCCCAGCGCCAGTTCATCCAGGGCCTGGCCCAGACCGGCCTCAAGGGCTGAGAGCCTGCCTCCTCCGGCTCGCCTGCCCGCCACGGCTCGAGGAGTCGGTGGAGATCGCGTCGCTGCTCGCGTACTCGGCGTGGAACACCGCCGGCAACGCGCTGGGCATCGCGACCGCCACGGCTTCGCGCGCTGGTCCTACCTCGAGGCGGGCTCCGCCGGTGCCTCGTTGGAGGAGCTGGTCGAGCAGGCCGAAGCGCACAGTCGAGCCGACCGATGAGCCGACCGATGAGCCGACGGGTGAGCCGACGGCACCGGCCCCGACCGATGCCGGTGCGGACACCTCGCAGCCTTCGTCCGACGCAGGTCCGGGCCGGCTCGCGTCGACGGGCGCTCCGCTGAAATCGGGCGCGGCGGCGGTCGTGGCGCTGGTGCTCGTGGGAGGGGCGCTCCTCGTGCTGCGGAGACGCATGCTGAGCTGACCACCACCGCCGTCAGCGGCTCACCTGCCTACCCTCGTCCCACTCGGGGAGTGGGGGGCTGCGTCCTACCTCCTGCACCATCGGGTCACTCGAGGCTCTCCCGCCCCGGCATCTCGCACGTCGGGTGGGGGCCTCGCCGCGTGTGCTACAGCGCCCCGGTGAGGGCCTGCAGGCCCAGGCTGCTCGCCGCGACGGCGACGGAGAGGATTCCGCCGAGGGCGAGGGGCCGCCAGCCTGCCTCCTTGAGCGCGGCGACGGGGGTGGACAGACCGATCGCCGTCATCGCCATCGTCGTGAGGAACACGCTGATCCACTTGATCGGGTCGTGCGCCGCGTCCGGGACCACGCCGGCCGTGTTCAGTGCCGCGGCGACGAGGAACAGCACGAGGAAGGCGGGGACGAGCTTGCGCCACGGCACGCCGGCTGCCGCCTGCCCCGTCCCGTCCGCGGCCCTTCGTTCGGCGCGGTGCCCTCGCACCGCCAGTGCGACGGACACCGGGATGATCATGAGGGTGCGGGAGAGCTTGACCACGACGGCGTAGCTCGTCGCGGCAGCGCCGTAGACGGTGGCGGCCGCCACGACGGAGGAGGTGTCGTTGATGGCGGTTCCCGCCCACAGCCCGAACGCCTCCTGCCCCAGCCCGAGGGCGTGCCCGAGGACCGGGAAGAGCACGGCCGCGAGCACGTTGAACACGAAGATCGTCGTGACGGCCAGCGAGACCGCGACCTCCGAGGCGCCGATGACGGCGCTCACGGTCGCGATCGCCGAGGCGCCACAGATCCCGGTGCCGACGCCGATGAGGGTGCGGGTCTGTTCCCCGAGACCGAGACGGCGTCCGAGCAGGGCGGTGCCGCCGAGCGCGACGAGCAGCGTCCCCACCATGACGGGGAGCGAGTCCAGGCCGGTGCGCGCGACCTGACCGAGCGACAGCCCGGCCCCGAGGAGGACCACCGCGGCCTGCAGGACCGCCTTGGAGGTGAACCTCAGGCCGGGCCGGAGCGCCTGCACGGTCGACGGGAGGAGCCGGCCCAGCACGATGCCCAGGACGATGCCCAGGACCGGCCCGCCCATGAGCGGCACCCAGCTCCCGGCGAGCGTCGCCAGGGCGGCGACGGCGGCGCACAGCGCCACTCCGCCCAGCCAGTGCCACGCACCGGACGGGTCGTGGGGAACGAGCCCGCTCGCCGGGACGTCGGCAGCAGCTGACGCGGGGGCGGTCGGGCGGGACAGCGCGGGCTTCTCGGGACGGGCCATGCCGACCAGCCTTCCCGTCCGCAGCGGGCGGCGGTAGACCGGAACTGCCGATCAGGTCATAGGCTCCACCTATGCCCCGCCCCGACCTCGCCTCGCTCGAGCTCCTCGTCGCCGTCGCCGACCGCGGTGGCATCGGTGCGGCCGCCCGCTCCCTCGGGGTGAGTCAGCCCTCGGCCAGCGCACGCCTGCGCGCCCTGGAGCGGCAGCTGGGCCTGGCGCTCGTGCGGCGTACCACGCACGGCTCGATCCTGACCGGTGAGGGAGCCGCCGTCGTGGGGTGGGCGCGCGTGACGCTCGGTGCGGTCCAGGAGCTGGTCGACGGCGCGGCGGCGCTGCGTGGTGAGCGGCGTCGCCGGCTGCGGGTCGGAGCCAGTCTCACGGTGGCCGAGCACCTGGTCCCGGTGTGGGTCGGCACGCTGACCGCCCGTGAACCCGACGTCTCGGTCACCCTCGAGGTGGGCAACTCCATCGCCGTGGCGCGGAGCGTGCGGTCCGGGACGGTGCAGCTGGGGTTCGTCGAGGGGTCACGCGCACCGGCGGGGCTGCGTTCTCGGGCGATTCGCAAGGACGAGCTCCTCCTCGTCGTCGCTCCGACCCACCCGTGGGCGCAGCGCGGCGTCACGCCGACGGAGCTGGCCGGCACGCCCCTGGTGATGCGCGAGCAGGGCAGCGGGACCAGAGAGGTGCTGGTGCGTTGGCTGGCCGGCCTCGGGCTGGCACCGACCGTCGCGATGGAGCTGGCATCGACGACTGCGGTCGTCCACGCCGTCGGGGCGGGTGTCGCGCCCGCGGTCGTCTCCCGGCTCGTCGTCGCGCGGGACATCGCCGAGCACCGGCTCGTCCGGGTGCCGATCCGCACGCCGGCGGGGGAGGCGGTGACGCTGGCGCGCAACATCCGCGCGGTCTGGGCCGGCCCCGACGTGCCGAGCGGCGCGGCCGGCAGCTTCCTACGGGTCGCGGCCGCACGACCGAGTGAGCCAGCGGCGGGCCGCTGACCGTACCGCCGGAGCGGCCGGCGCACCCGGGCGGCTCAGCCCGGACGAGCGGCGGCTGCGGCACGCGCCGCCGCCGGCAGGGCGTCGAGCACTCGGCTCACCGCGGCGTCGTCGTGCGCGGCGGAGAGGAACCACGCCTCGAAGACCGAGGGCGGCAGGGCCACACCGGCGTCGAGCATCGCGTGGAAGAAGGGCGGGAAGCGGAAGGCTTCCTGTGCCTGGACCTGTGCGTAGTTCCGCACCGGCGCGGCAGCCGCGGCCTCCCCGAAGAAGACGGAGAACAGGCTCCCGGCCCGCTGGACCCGGTGCGGGACACCCTCGGCGTCGAGCGCGGCGCCCACGGCGTCGGCGATGACGCCGGCCGCCTCGTCCACCCGCGCGTAGACCGCGTCGTCGGCGAGGCGCAGGGTGGCCAGACCGGCCGCCGTCGCCAGCGGGTTCCCCGAGAGCGTGCCCGCCTGGTAGACGGGCCCGAGGGGGCTGAGGAGGTCCATGAGCTCGGCCCGTCCGCCGACGGCGGCGAGCGGCATCCCGCCGCCGACGACCTTGCCGAAGGTCACGAGGTCCGGCTCCCAGGCCCGCGCGCCGCCGGCGTCGGCGTGCTCCAGGCCCCACCAGCCGGAGCGGTGGACGCGGAAGCCGGTGAGCACCTCGTCGAGGACGAGCAGCGCGCCGTGCGCCTCGGTCATCTGCCGCAGCAGCCCGTTGAAGCCCGGATCGGGCGGGACGACGCCCATGTTGGCGGGCGCCGCCTCGGTGATGACCGCGGCGATCTCGTGCCCGCGCGCGGCGAAGAGGTCGGTGAGCGCGGGGGCGTCGTTGTAGGGCAGGACGATGGTCTGCGCCGTCGTCGCCGCCGTCACCCCGGCGGAACCGGGCATGGCGAAGGTCGCCACACCGGAGCCGGCCGCGGCGAGCAGGGCGTCGACGTGCCCGTGGTAGTGGCCGGAGAACTTCACGACGAGGTCGCGGCCGGTCGCCCCGCGGGCGAGGCGGATCGCCGTCATCGTCGCCTCGGTGCCGGTCGAGACAAAACGGACGCGCTGCGCGTGCGCCACGCGCCCGCGGATCGCCTCGGCGAGCTCGATCTCGGCCACGGTCGGCGCGCCGAAGGACAGGCCCCGCGCGGCCGCCTCCTGCACGGCGGACACCACCTCCGGGTGGGCGTGGCCGAGCAGCCCCGGCCCCCACGACATGACGAGGTCGACGTACTCCCGCCCCGCGACGTCGGTGATGTGCGGTCCGCGCGCGGACGCGACGAAGCGCGGCACCCCGCCGACCGAGCCGTACGCGCGCACCGGCGAGCTCACCCCGCCGGGGATGACGGCGCGGGCGGAGGTGAAGATCTCGTCCATCGGGTCGGTGGGCAGGTCGCTCATCGGTGCCTCTCGGGTGGGTGGGGTGGTCAGCGGAGCCAGCCGGCGACCTCGGTCGCCCAGTACGTGAGGGTCATGTCCGCGCCGGCCCGGCGGATGCCGAGGAGGGACTCCTCGATCGCCCGGCGCCGATCGATCCAGCCCTGCGCGGCCGCGGCCTCGATCATCGCGAGTTCGCCGGACACCTGGTAGGCGGCGACGGGCACGGGGGAGTGGGCGGCGACGTCGGCCAGGACGTCGAGGTAGCTCATCGCGGGCTTGACCATGACGACGTCAGCGCCCTCGGCGAGGTCGAGCGTCGCCTCCCGCAGCCCCTCGCGGCGGTTGCCGGCATCCATCTGGTAGGTGCGGCGGTCGCCCTGGAGCGCGGAGTCGACGGCGTCGCGGAAGGGGCCGTAGAAGGCGGAGGCGTACTTCGCGGAGTAGGCGAGGACCGCGACGTCGCTGTGCCCGGCGCCGTCGAGGGCGGTCCGGACCGCCGCGGTCTGGCCGTCCATCATCCCGGACAGCCCGAGCAGGTGGGCCCCGGCCTCCGCCTGCGCGAGCGCCATCTCGGCGTAGCGGGTGAGGGTCGCGTCGTTGTCGACGGTGCCGTCGGCGGTGAGGACGCCGCAGTGCCCGTGGTCGGTGAACTCGTCCAGGCACAGGTCGGACATGACGACGACGGCGTCCCCCACCTCCTCGACGAGCGCGCGCAGGCCCGCGTTGAGTATCCCGTCCGGGTCCGTCGCGCAGGAGCCGACGGCGTCGCGCGTGGCCGGGACGCCGAAGAGCATGAGCCCGCCGACCCCCGCCTCGGCGGCCTCGACGGCCGCGCGGCGCAGGGAGTCCATCGAGTGCTGGACGACGCCCGGCATCGACGCGATCGGCGCCGGCTCCTCCAGGCCCTCCTTGACGAACATCGGCAGCACGAGGTCCGCCGCGTGCAGGCGGGTCTCGGAGACGAGCCGCCGCATCGCGGGGCTGCGGCGCAGCCGGCGCGGGCGGGCGGTGGGGATCGGGTGCGTCATGGGCGGGCTCCGGTGGTGAGGGCGCGGCCCGCCGCCTCGAGCAGGCCGGCGGTGGTCTGGTGGTCGGCGACGGCGTGCACCGGCAGCCCCGCGCGGCGCGCGGCGTCGGCGGTGCTCTCGCCGATCGCGCACACGCGCACGGGCGCGGTGGTGCCGTAGAGGGCGGCGAAGGCGCTCGCGGTGCTGCCCGAGGTGAGGACGACGACGTCGACCCCTCCGCCGTCGAGCATCTCGACGACCGCGGGATCGGCGACCGTCGCGGGGACGGTCCGGTAGGCGATGACGTCGCGCACCTGCCAGCCGCGCTCGCGCAGGCCGTCGACGAGGGTGGGGGCGGCGATCTCCGAGCGCGGGACGAGGACGGTGCCGCGGCCCTCGGGCCAGACGGCGAGGAGGTCGACGGCGCTCGAGCGCTCCGGCGGGACGAGGTCCGCGGTGATGCCGTGCGCGGCGAGGGCGGCGCCGGTCGCCTGGCCGACGACGGCGACGCGCGGGCCGGTGAGGAGCTGCGCCGTCGTCGTGCCGAGGGCGGCCGCGCGCTCGGCGACGGCCGCGACCGTCGTGGCGCTGGTGAGAGCCACCCAGTCGACGCTCACGGCCGCGCGGAGGGCGGCGTCGAGCTCGTCGGTGGGCGCCACGGTCTCGTGGCGGATGAGGTCCGCCGTCACCGTCCGCGCACCGAGCTCCTCGGCCGCGTGGGCGAGGCGGTCCGCGGCGTCGGTGTTGGGGAGCAGGAGCGTGCGGCCGGCGAGGCTCATTCCGTCCGTCCGGTGGCGCTCGCGGTCATGGGCGGCAGCGATCCGGCCCGGCGGAGCGCGGCGCAGGCGGCCAGACTCACGCGGGCCGTCCGGTGATGCTCGCGGCACCCGCCTCGAGGAGTGCGGTCGCGACCTCGGCGCCGAGGGACTCCGCCGCCGCGAGGGAGGCGGCGTCGTCGGTCGGGAGGGCGACGTGGGCGCGGTGGCTGAGGCGGCGGCTGCCGTCGTGCTCGACGACGGTCGCGTGCAGGTGCAGCGACCCGCCCTCGAGGTGGGCCAGTGCGCCGAGCGGCGCGGCGCAGCCGGCCTCGAGGACGCGCAGGACGATGCGCTCGGCGGTGACCGCGAGGCGGGTGGCGTGGTCGTCGAGCGCGCGCAAGCCGGCGGCGAGCGGGTGGTCCAGGTCGGCGAGGTCCTCACTGCGGCACTCGACGGCCAGCGCGCCCTGCCCCGGGGCGGGGACGACGACCTCCGCGTCGAGGGTCTCGGTGACCGCCTCGAGCCGCCCGACGCGGGCGAGCCCCGCGCGGGCGAGGACGACGGCGTCGAGGTCACCGGGCTGCACCCGCCCGAGGCGGGTCTCGACGTTGCCACGGATGTCGACGATGTCGAGGTCGGGGCGGGCGGCGAGCAGCTGGGCGGCCCGGCGCGGTGAGCCGGTGCCGACCCGTGCGCCGTCGGGAAGCGTCTGCAGGGTCCAGCCCTCGCGGGCGCACAGCACGTCGCGTGAGTCCGCGCGCTCGGGCAGCGCGCCGATCGACAGGCCGGGCGTCGGCGCCGTGGGCAGGTCCTTGAGGGAGTGGACGGCGAGGTCGCACTCCCCAGCGAGCAGTGCCTCGCGCAGCGCGGCGGCGAAGACGCCGGTGCCGCCGAGGCTGGCGAGAGAGGCGCGGTTGCGGTCGCCCTCCGTGCGGATCCGGACGAGCTCGACCTCCCGGCCGGTGACGGCCTCCAGCGCCTTGGCCACGGTGGTGGACTGCGTGAGCGCCAGCGTCGAGGCGCGCGTGCCGAGCCGGAGAGGGGGAGGGGTCACCCCTCAAGTGTGCACACCCCGGGGAATCGAAGTCGAGGTGACCTCCGTCGCGCCGGCGACCTGTCAGTCGAGGATGGGCGGGTGAACGGCGGAGAGCGGGGAGACCTCGCCCGGTGTCGAGCGGTCGCGTGCACCGGGGCGGGCGAGGAGGCGCGCGGCCTCCTGCTCGGCCTGGGCGACGACGGCGGCCACGCCCGTCCCCGCCACCCACGCCCCGCACACCCCGAGCCCCGTCGCCGCGCGCACCCGCTCGAGCAGCGGGCGCAGGGCGGGGTCGGCGGCGGCCGACGGCGGCAGGCCGAGCGGGCGCCGGACCCGGAGGCTGTCGAGCACCTGCGAACGGTCGAGCGGCACGCCGAGCAGCGCCTGCGCGTCGGCGAGGGCGAGCTCGGCGTCGACGGCCTCGATGGCGGCGGGGTCGTCGCCGGCGCGCCCGTAGGACAGGCGGACCACGTGGACGCCCTGCGGCACCGCGCTCCGCAGCCAGGCCCACTTCGCGGTGGCGTGGGTGAGGGCCTTGGTCCGCACGCCCGCGTCCGGGCCCACGAGCACTCCCGAGCCGAGCGGTGCGGCGTCCAGCTGCGGCGCGTCGAGGACGAGCGTCACCTGGACGATCGGGTGCCCCGGCCGCAGCTCCGGCAGCTCACCGGGCAGGGCGCCGGAGAGCAGCTCGACCGTCTCGGGACCGGGCACGGCGAGGACGAGCCGGCGCGTCCGGACGGGGGCTGCGCCGTCGTCGGCGTGGACCAGCCACGTCCCGTCCGAGCCGCGCGCCACCGCTGTCACGCGCGTACCCGTGCGGACCTCCGCGCTCGTCGCCAGCGCCGCGGGCAGGCGCCACATCCCGCCGACGACGCAGCCCACGGCCGGCCCGTCCGGCACCGTGGCGGCCACGGCGGCGGCGAGCGAGCCGTGGGTGACGAGCGCGGCCCGCAGCCCGGGTGCGACGGCGTCGACGGCGAGGTTCTCCGGGTCCGCGCCGTGGATGCCGCGCGCCACCGGCCGGACGAGCCGCTCGAGCAGGCCGGCTCCCATGCGCACGGTGACGAGCTCGGCGAGGGTGGTGGCGTCGGCGCCCGCGGCGGGGTCGAGGGTGAGGTCGGCGGCCGCGCGGGTGGCGGCGTCCGGACCGACGACGGCGACGACGTCGTCGGCGAGCGGGTCGGCCGGGATCCCGAGGAGGGAGCGGGCGGGGGTCGTCAGCGCCCGGTCGCCGGTCCAGATGGTCGACGCCGTCGCCGGAGTCGCGTGTGCAAGACCCAGCCGCGCGACGAGGTCGGCCACCTCGGGCCGCCGCAGCGCAAAGGACTCCGCTCCGGCGTCGACGTCGATCCCGCCCACGCGCGCGTGCTGGACCAGGCCGCCCACCCGGTCGCCCGCCTCGAGGACGAGGGGGCGCAGACGGGCCGCGGCGAGGGCGTGGGCGGCGGTGAGGCCCCCCATGCCCGCGCCGACGACGACGGCGTCACGCATCACAGGCTGTGCGCGAGCTCGACGATCCGGGTGAGCACGCCGGGGTCGGTGGTGGGCGGGACGCCGTGGCCGAGGTTGAGCACGTGGGCGGGGGCCTGGCGGCCGCGGGCGACGACGTCGCCCACGTGTGCCTCGAGGACCTCCCACGGAGCGGTGAGGAGGGCCGGGTCGATGTTGCCCTGGAGCGGGGTGGTCCCGCCGAGACGGCGGCTCGCCTCGTCCAGGGGCAGGCGGTAGTCGACGCCGACGACGTCCGCGCCCACGTCGCGCATCGCGCCGAGGAGCTCGCTCGTCCCGGTGCCGAAGTGGACGATCGGGACGCCGAGGTCCTTGACGTGGGACAGGGCGCGGGCGCTGTAGGGGGCGGCGTACGCGGTGTAGTCCGCCAGCGAGAGGCCGCCGGCCCAGGAGTCGAAGAGCTGGACGGCGCGGGCACCGGCCTCGACCTGCGCGCGGAGGAACGCCCCGGTGAGGTCCGCGGCCCAGGTCATCACCCGGTCCCAGGTGCCGGGGTCGGAGTGCATGAGCCCGCGGGCGGCAAGGTGGTCGCGCGAGGGGCGGCCCTCGACGAGGTAGGCCGCGAGGGTGAAGGGGGCGCCGCCGAAGCCGATGAGCGGGGTCTCGCCCAGCTCGGCGACGGTGAGGCGGACGGCCTCCTGGACGGCGCTGTGGTCGCCGGGCGCGTGGGCGGCGAGGCGCTCGGCGTCGGCGACGCTGCGCACCGGCTCGCCGATGACGGGGCCGACCCCGGAGACGATCTCGACGTCCACCCCGGCCAGCCGCAGGGGCACGACGATGTCGGAGAAGAAGATCGCCGCGTCCACGCCGTGCCGGCGCACCGGCTGGAGAGTGATCTCCGTCGCGAGCTCGGGCTTGAGGCAGGCCTCGAGCATGCCGACGCCGCGCCGTACCTCGTGGTACTCGGGCAGGGAACGCCCGGCCTGACGCATGAACCAGACGGGCAGGCGCTCGGGCCGCCGGCCGGAGTACGCGGTCAGAAGGGGACCACGGACTTCGTCTGATGTATTAACGTTGCGGCCTGGAGCAGTCATGCAGCCATTGTGCCTGCCCCGCCGACCAGCGGTTCCCAGGGGGAGACTCGTGACCCTTGCAGTGATCTCGGCCAACCACCGCCACGCGGGGCTGGCGCACGTCGACCGGCTCAGCGCAGCGGGCGCCGACCGGCTCCTCGCCGTGCTCGCCGACCATGCCGCGGCCGGGGCCGGCTCGCTCGACCCGGAGGCGGACTGCGGGATCGGCGGCGCCGTCGTCCTGTCCACGTGCAACCGCCTCGAGATCTACCTCGACGCCGCCGACCCGGTCGCCGCCGCCGAGCACGCCCGCCACGCCGTCGCGCGCGCGAGTGGCGTGTGCCCCTCCGAGGTGTCCGAGCACACGATCGCCCTCTCCGGCGACGCCGCCACCCGGCACCTCTTCGAGGTGGCGAGCGGGCTGGACTCGATGGTCGTGGGGGAGCGGGAGATCGTCGGGCAGGTGCGCCGGTCCCTGGACGCGGCGCGCGCGGCGGGGCTGACGACGCCACTGCTCGAGCGGACCTTCCAGCACGCGTCCCGCACCTCCCGCGAGGTGGCCGTGACGACCGACCTCGCCCGTGCCGGCGCGTCGGTCGCGTCCGTGGCCCTCGACCTCGCCGGCCGCTCGCTGGCCGGGGACCGGGCGCTGCTCGTCGGCACCGGCGCGTACGCCGGGGTCGCGCTCGCGGCGCTGCGCTCCCGCGGCGTCGAGGACGTCGCGGTGTGGTCCGCCTCCGGGCGGGCCACGAGGTTCGCGGAGAGCCACGACGCCGTCGCCGTCACCGACCTCGCTGCCGCCCTCGTCCGGGCCGACGTCGTCGTGACCTGCCGGGGGACCGGCACGGTGGTGCTCGACGTCGCGACCGTCACCGAGGTGCTTGGCTCGCGGGCGGGTGCCAACGAGCTCGTCGTCGTCGACCTCGCGCTGGCCCGCGACGTGGACCCGACCGTGGGGCAGGTGCCCGGGGTGCGGCTCGTCGACCTCGAGACCGTGCGCGAGCAGCTGCCGCCGACGACGGCCCTCGAGGTGGACCGGGCGCGCGAGCTCGTCGCGCGCGGAGTTCAGCGGCTCGGTGAGGACCTCGCCGGTCGCGCCGTCGACGAGGCCGTCGTCGCGCTGCGACGTCGGGTGGAGGACGCGGTGGGCGACGAGCTGTCGCGCTTGCCCGCCGGCGGTCAGGTGTCCTCCGAGGACGCCGCCCGGGCGCTGCGCCGTCTCGCCGCACGGCTGCTCCACACGCCGACCGTCCACGCCCGTACCGCCGCCCGCGACGGCCGCGCCGAGGAGCACGTCCGCGCCCTGGAGCAGGTCCTCGGCCTCACCGTCCCCGCCGCCACCCTCAACTGACCCCCACTTCTCACCCGCCCCTCGCGCCGACAGCCGGATTCCTCCGGCCCGGCCAGCCCATGCGCCGACAGTCGGATCCCGCCCCGCCGCCGCCCTCGGACCCCTTTCGCCGACAGCCGGATCCCGCCCAGCCCGCCGGCACCGGCCCCCTTCCGTCGACAGCCGGATTCCTCGTCGGCAGCCGGCTCTCCCTCCACATCTGCCCCTCGACGATGGACGGCGGTCGGAGGACCATCGGAGGATGGGCCCGCGCCCGCGGGACGAGATACGCGCACTCCTCGACGCCTGGGCGCAGGCGATCGTCGCCAACGACGCCGACCGGATCGGCTCCTTCGCGACTGAGGACTGGGTGCTCGTCGGCACGGGCGGCACGGTCCCGCGCGAGCGGTTCACGCGGGACGCCGACGGCTGGCGGTGCGTCGTGACGGCCCTGACCCCGCGAGCTGAGTGACGGCTCCGCCTCGCCGTCAGGAATGATGGCGCCGTGAGACTCTTCGACCGCTGGCGCTCCGCCGAGGTTCCCGCCGACGTCGGCACCGGTTTCTGGGTGGCCGAGGCCGCCGCGATGCAGCGCGCGATCATCACTGCCCTCGCCGGCGCCGAGTGCTCCCGATCCGCCGTGCCTGCGCGCGTCGAGCTCTCCCCGGGGGCGGAGGGACGCGTCGTCGTCGTGTGGCGCAACGTCATCGTCGGCTTCGTGCCGCCCGACCACGCCGCCCCGTTGCGCGGCCAGCTCGCGGCCGCGGGGAAGGCGACGCTCGTGGCGCCGGGCTTGGTCGTCGCGGCCGGCGGGCAGCGGCGGGTCTGGGTCGGGGAGGGAGCGCCGGTCGGGGAGCCGCCCGCCGACGAGCTCGCCCCGCCGCTCACCACCATCTTCGGCATCAACCTGCCCGGCACCACCCCGCGGCAGACGACAACGGCGCGACGTTGGGTCCTCGCGGTCGGTTCGCACTCGTGGGAGGTGCGTGAGGGAACGGACCTCGACGTCGTGCTGCTGCGCCGGCGCATCGCCGAGGCGGAGCCGGGGGCGACGGTCCACCTGCTCGTGTGGGGCGAGCCGGTGGCGATCGACCTGGGCAGTGACGCGCGTGTCACGCTCACCGACCCGGTGACCGGTGAGGTCGAGGTGCTCCACCCCCGCTGACGGCACTCGTGCCCGTCACTCGGTGTGGACTTTCCGACCTTAGAGGGCCCGTTGCGCTTTGACGGCGTGCAGTGGATGGCGTGGGCGCCCGTGTGCTCGGTGTCGTTTCGGCTGGCGGCGGGAGTGAGGCGTTCGCCGGGGGTTGGGCTCGGAGCCGTGCGGGCCGGTGTGACGCCTCCTGGAGCCGGTGGTGGGGCACTGTGGGGTGCTGAGCCCCGGTGGGCGTCAGGCGATGGCGCCCTGGGCCCGGAAGAGCTTGAGGACGTTGTGGACTGCGGCGGCGAAGTGCAGTTCGCTGATGGCGGCCCTGAGTCCTCGGCGCGCGAATCGGCGTAGTCCGATGACGTCCTTGAGCTGTCCGTTGGTGCCCTCGACGAGGTGACCGCGGTGGCGGTAGGCCTCCTGGCCTTCGGGGGTGCGTAGGCGGTGGTCCATCGCTTCCAGCGCGCTGGCTTGGGCCGGCGGGCGGCCACTGGCCGGCTCCTGGCGCGCGCGGCGCAGGTCGGTGCGGTGCTTACCGGTGGCGATGAGCCGGTCGGGTCCCGGAGCGGTGATGTTGGCCTCGCTGCGGTAGCCGGCGTCGGCCAGCACGATGCCGATCTCGGCGTGGGGGCTGCCGCAGCGGGCCATGAGATCGGCGGCCTGCTCGACCTTCTCCAGCATCGGGACGAATGCCAGGTTGTCGGCCGGGTTCTGCTCCACGCTCAGCGCGACGATGAGCTGGTCGGCGCTGACAGCGAGCTGGTTGTTGTAGCCAGTCACCCAGCCCTTGCGGGTGGGCATGGAGCGGGCGTCGGGATCGGTGATGTTGCGGTAGCGGACCTTGCCCTGGCCCGCGGGCGCCGGCGCGGGTGGGCGTTGGGCCTTCTCCAGGGCCGCGTCCAAAGCGGCGCGGGCGCGCTTGACGTAGCTGTAGTCCTCCACCGACGCCAGGGGCCGCTGTCCCTTGGGTCGACGTCCCTGCGTTGCGCCCGCAGCAGCCCGCTGGGCGTACTTGTCGATCTGCCCCTGAGCGCGGGCGATCTCCCGCTCCAGCCGGGCCCGGGCGATGACCACCGGGTCAGCCGCTCTGGGAGGAGCTCCGATCCCGCGCCCCGGAGGTCGGTGAGGATCGCCCACCCGCTGCTCATAGGCCTGGCCCGCCTGGCGGTCGGCCTCGGCGGCCTGGGCGTCCTCGGCCTCCTCGGCGGCCTTCTCGGCCTCGATGTCGGCCAGCGCCCGCCGGGCTTGTCAATCCCTGTGTGTAAGGGGTGTGACGGGCGTTACAGGTAGGGTTCGATTCGTTCGGGGTAGACGAGGGCGAGTTGGCCCAGGGCGGCCTTCCAGTTCGTGGTCACCGATCCTTCGATGAGGCGTCCGGGGGCTCGGCGTTCGGCGGCGGGCAGGCCGCGTTCCTTTTCGCGCTCTCGGGCTCGCTTGTCTTCGATGTTGCAGATCGCCAGCCAGAGCAGCTTGACCACGGCGGCGTCGTTGGGGAAGTGGCCGCGGTTCTTGGTGACCTTGCGTAGCTGGTAGTTCAGCGACTCGATCGCGTTCGTCGTGTAGATCACCCGGCGTAGTTCGGGTGGGAAGGCCAGGAACGGGATGAACCGGTCCCACGCGGCCCGGAACGAGCGTGAGGCCGCGGGGTACTTCGTGCCCCAGGAGCCGGCCTCGAAGGCCTCCAGCGCCTCCAGTGCCGCGTCCTCGCTGGCGGCGGTGTAGATCGGCTTCAGGGCCGCGGCGACGGCCTTGCGGTCGCCGTAGGACACGAACCGCATCGCGGCGCGGATGAGGTGGACCACGCAGGTCTGGACGGTGGCCAGTGGCCAGGTCGCCTCGATGGCCTCGGGGAAGCCGGTCAGCCCGTCGCAGCACACGATGAGCACGTCGCGCACTCCGCGGTTGGCCAGGTCCGCGCAGACCTGGGCCCAGAACTTGGCGCCCTCGTGGGTCTGCACCCAGATCCCCAGGACGTGCTTGATGCCGTCCATGTCCACCCCGACGGCGATGTGGGCGGCCTTGTTGATCACGTGGGAGCCGTCTTTGACCTTGACCATGATCGCGTCGAGGTAGATCACCGGGTAGAGCGACTCCAGCGGGCGGCGCTGCCACGCCAGCACCTCCTCGGCGATGGAGTCCACGACCTTGCTGATCGTCTCGTGGCTCACATCCACCCCCACGGTGGAGGCCAGGTGGTGGGAGATGTCGCGCAGCGTCATCCCGCCCGCGTACAGCGAGATGATCATCCCATCGACCCCGTCCAGGCGGCGCTGGCCCTTGCCCACCAGCATCGGGGTGAACGTCCCGGCCCGGTCACGCGGGACGGCGAGCTCGATGTCACCGACCTCGCTGGTCACCGTCTTGGCGTAGTGCCCGTTACGCGAGTTCGGGTGATCCGCAGCGTCCGGGGCGCCCTTCTCATAGCCCACGTGCTCACTCAGCTCGGCCTCCAGGCCCCGCTCCAGGGCGGCCTTGAGCATCCCGCCCAGCACCCCACCGTCCCCGGTCAGCGGCTCACCAGCATCAATCCGGGCGAACACCTCATCCAGTGCCCCGGTGGCCTTCAGCTCGGCAGCCAGCTCGGCCTGCTTCCTACGACGCTCAGCGCGCTCCTCGGCGCTCATCTTCGGCATGGCATCAATCGTCACAGCGTGTCTCCTTCAGGGTGTAGTGCCACACCCCTTACACACACCATTTGACAGGCCCCGCCCGCCGGATGCGTTCGGCACGGGTGGCGGGGTCTGCCAGCTCAGCGGGCAGCTCATCACCACGAGCCGCACCGAACAGGGCGTCCTCCTGGGCATCGGCCTCCTGGGCCTGGCTCAGGATCCGGTCCGCCTGCTCGCGCAGCCACTTCTCGCTGCGCATCGCATCATCCGAAGCGTTGGCCGCGATCTTCGTCCCATCGATGGCCACCGTTCCCAACTTGCCCAGCCCCGAGCGGGCACACAGCTCCAGCACATCGGTGAACACCTCCACCAGCGCCTCCTCGTGACGCTGCCGGAAACGGGCGATCGAGGTGTGATCGGGAACATCCCCACCGCAAGCGACACGGAAGGCCACATCGGTGTGGCACAGCCGCTCGATCTGCCGCGAGGAGCGCTCACCCATCGCATAGGCATAGATCAACACCGTCAGCAGCATCCGCGGGTCAAAGCCTTTACGACCCACACCGCCCCGCCGCGACAGCGCCTCAAACCGCTCCATCTCCAGCTGCTCGACCACCGAGATCACAAACCACACAAGATGATCCGGCGCCAGCCACGAGCGCATGTCCGGGGGGAGCAAGAACTGCTGATCACGGTCCACGGGCCGATAGTCCTTCGCCATACCTCAAGGATCCCGCCCCCAGCCACCACGCCCCGCAGGTAAGCCAAACGACACGCCCGAGCCCCTCTATCCACAGGCTCCGACCTGCACCCCATTTCGCAACAGGCCCTAGAGGGCCACAAGTCCACACCCAGTGGGCGTGACCTCAGCCGCGGGCCTGCTGCTTGAGGAGTGCGACGACCTCGAGGAGCTCGGCGCGGTCCTGCGGCTCGGTGCCCGCGACGTCGTCGGAGGCAACGGCGCCGGCGAGGACGGCGTTGTAGTAGAGGCCGTCGCCGAGCAGGACGATCGCGCGCGCGATCGCGCGGTCGCCGACCTCCTCGAGGATGAGCCGGAACCAGCCGCGGTGGACCTCGTGCAGCGTCTCGCGCACCCGGGCGTTCGCGTCCTGTGCGAGCCCGGCGGCGGCGACGAGCGTGCGGTCGAGAGGGGATCCGTCGGCGACCGAGGTGTCGACGTAGTAGGCGGAGGGGCCGCGGGGGTCGGCCGCCATCGCCTCGGTGTCGGCGGTGGCGAGGGCGGTGAGGCGCTCGAGGAGGCCCTCGACGAGCGCTTCCTTGCTCCGGAAGTGGTAGAGGAGCCCGCCCTTGGACACCTCCGCCCGCGCGGCGACGGCGTCGAGCGTCGTCGCCCGCGCACCCTCGATGACGAGGAGCTCCTCGAAGGCGTCCAGGACCTTGTCTCGTGCCGACATGGGGGAGACGCTACCCACAGTGACGGTAAACCGTCCAGACGGTACAGTTTAGGACGGCGCAGTCCGCGCCCGTCACCGCCGTCACCGGAGCACCGTCTTGACCTCGACCACCTCATCGCGACCCGTCACGCCGAGCTCACCGGCCGCCCGCCCCTGGGCGGCGCTCGTCGTGCTCATGCTGCCCGTGCTGCTCGTCGCGGTGGACAACACCGTCCTCGCCTTCGCAGTCCCGTCGATCTCCGAGTCGCTACGCCCCGGTGGCACCGAGCTGCTGTGGATCGTCGACGCCTACCCGCTCGTGCTCGCCGGTCTACTCGTGCCGATGGGTAGCCTCGGGGACCGGGTGGGCCGCCGCCGGCTCCTCCTCATCGGCGCGACCGGGTTCGCAATCGTCTCTGCCGTCGCCGCCTTTGCGCCCAGCGCGCCGCTCCTCATCGCCGCACGTGCCGCCCTCGGCTTCTTCGGCGCGATGCTCATGCCGGCCACGCTCTCCCTCATCCGCAACATCTTCACCGACCCCGTCCAGCGCCGGACGGCGATCGCGATCTGGGCGGCCGGCTTCTCCGGCGGCGCGGCGCTCGGCCCGATCCTCGGCGGCTTCCTGCTCGAGCACTACTGGTGGGGCTCGGTCTTTCTCCTCGCGGTGCCCGTCCTCGTGCCGCTGCTCGTCCTGGGACCGGTGCTCGTGCCCGAGTCGCGCGACCCCGAGCCCGGTCCCGTGGACCCGGTGAGCATCGCCCTCTCGCTGGGCGCCATGGTGCCGCTCGTCTACGGCATCAAGCGCATCGCGGAGGACGGGCCGACGACGACGGCGCTGCTCGCGATCGTCCTCGGGCTCGCCCTCGGCTACGGCTTCGTCCGTCGCCAGCTGCGCCGGCCCGTGCCGCTGCTCGACGTGCGGCTCTTCGCCAACCCGGTCTTCAGCGGCTCGGTCGCGGCGAACCTCCTCAGCGTCTTCGCGATGGTCGGCTTCCTCTTCTTCATCTCCCAGCACCTCCAGCTGGTCAGCGGGCGCACGCCCATGGAGGCGGGGCTCGTGCTCGTGCCGGGGCTCGTCGTCACTGTGGTCGCCGGCCTCGCCGTCGTGCGCGTCGTCCAGCACGTGCGCCCCGCACGGGTGGTCGCGGGCGGGCTGCTCCTCAACGCCGTCGGCTACGGCCTGGTGCTCGTGAGCGGGTCGGCCGGTTCCGACGTCGGGCTCCTTGTCGCGTTCATGGTCCTCGGCGCCGGGGTGGGCGCGGCGGAGACGATCTCCAACGACCTCATCCTCTCCAGCGTCCCGGCGGCCAAGGCCGGCGCCGCGTCGGCGGTGTCGGAGACGGCCTACGAGCTCGGCGCCGTCCTCGGCACGGCCGTGCTCGGCAGCATCCTCACCGCGGTGTACCGGACGAACGTCGTCGTCCCGGACGGGGTGACGGGCGACGACGCGCGGGCGGCGGGGGAGACCCTCGGCGGTGCGACCGAGGTGGCGGGCGGACTGCCGGACTCGGTGGCGCAGACGCTCCTCGAGTCGGCGCGGCACGCCTTCGACTCCGGGGTGGTCATCACCTCGGCGATCGGTGTCGTGCTCATGGTCGTCGCCGCGGTCATCGCGCTCCGGGCGCTGCGCAGCGCGGACTAGCCAGCCACCTCCTCCGGCGACTGTGCGCCCCGTGCGTCCCCTGTGCGCTTGGTCTACCAGGCGCACAGGGGCACAAGAGGCGCACAGTGCGGTGGAGGAGCGGCGCTGTGTCAGGCGGCGACTCCGCGGCGGCGGGCCACGAGCACCGCGCCGGCCGCCGCGAGCAGCAGCGCGAGCACGGCCGCACCGATGACCGCGGCGCCGGTGGAGGGCAGCCCGCCCGCGCCGGAGGCGGTGTCCGTCACCGGCGGGACCGGGGTGGCGCTGGGCTCGGGCGACTCGCTGCCGGGCCCGTCCGTGGGGGCGGGCCCGTCCGTCGGCGTGACGGTCGGCTCCGGGCTGCTCGGCTCCCCGGGCGTCACGGTCGGCTCGGGCTCGGGCTCGGGCTCGCTCGGCTCTGCCGTCGTCGGCTCCTCGGTCGGCTCTTCCCCCGGCGTGGACGCCAGCCGCATGACGAAGACGTCGCCCGCCCCGGCGTTGACCGCGCCGTCCGGTGCCCCGAAGGTCAGCCCGCTCAGCCACGTGCCCTCCGTCCCGGGCGCCGCGAAGAGGTTGGCCTCGTCCCACTCGTCGGCGCCGTCGCGGTCGCGGGAGCCGAGCTGGAGCGGCTCGCCGGCCACGCCGTCGGCCGAGACGGGCAGCGCGACGACGTCGACCCCGCCCAGCGGCTCGCCCATCGCGCCGTAGGTCGTCGCGAGGACGAGCGCCCCGCCGTCGGCGGTCGCCACGCCGGTGACGCCCCGGTCGTCAGTGGACGTGCCGGTCTGCAGCGTCCACGACTCCTCGCCGTCGGCGGTCAGCGCCCGGACGACGATGTCGTTGTCCCCGAGTGCCGCCTCACCGAGCACGCCCTTGGTCTGCCCGACGGCCAGCACCGCGCCGTCGGCCAGCGGCACGAGGCCGCTCACCATGTCGTTCTCCGCGGTGGCGACCGCACGGACCCACTGCTGCTCGCCGTCGGCGTCGTACCGCGCGACCCAGCCGTCGCCGGAGCCGAGGTGCTCGGCACCGGGCAGCCCGGCGCCGCTCACGCCGCCGACGACGACGTCCCCGTCGCTCGTCAGCGCGACGGCCATCGCCTTGTCCTCACCGGAGCCGCCCAGCTGGGTGCTCCACAGCAGCTCGCCGCCGGCCGAGACGCGGGCGAGGACGGCGTCCTTGTCGCCGGCGCTCGGTGTGCCGGCGAAGCTGCCGCTCGTGTACCCGGCGACGTACGCGCCGCCGTCGCCGTCCGGGGCGATCGCGTAGAAGCGGTCGGCCGCGCCCGGGTCACCGAGCTCGAGCGTCCACGTGCGCTCACCGGCGGCGTCGACCGCCGCGACGAACGCGTCGTCCTGCGTGTCCGCCTCGCCCGTGGCGAGGGTGCCGCGCGTGTAGCCGGCCACGAGCACGCCGTCGTCGGCCCCGTTGACGACGCCGTAGGCGCGGTCGTTCGCGCCGGTCGCGATGGCGTGACGCCAGGCCTCCGTGCCGTCCGCCGCGCGGCGCACGAGAAGGGTGTCCATCCCGCCGGCCGGCTCGTAGCCGTCCCACGCACCGGCAAGGTTGAGGGCGACGACGCTCCCGCCGTCGGCCGTCTCGACGATCCCGCCGGCGCGGTCGTCACCCGCGGAACCGAGCAGCTCGGCGTCCCAGGTCGCGGCGGGCTCGGTCCGCAGGCGCTGCCCGACGTCGACGATCGCCTCGCGGAAGGCGGGCTGCCACACGTCCCAGTCGTGCCCGCCGTCGAGGACGCGCAGCTCGGCCGTCACGCCCGGCACGCGCCGCGCGGTGTTGTAGAGCTGGGCCGACTCGAGGTCGATGTCGTGCTGCGCCTCGGCCGGGTCCGGGTTGGGCCACTCGTCGTCGCCGACGGCGACGAACAGGTGGACCGGCAGTGCGGGATCGAGGGACTCGAGCGCCGTCGGGTAGGAGAGCTCGGTGTAGCGGTCGGCGTCGAAGAGCGCGTCGCCGACGCCGTAGGCGCCGTAGTCGCGGACCGACGAGTCGGCCGGTGGCTGGGGCACGTACGCGGCGGGGCTGAGGACGATGCCGGCGGAGAAGTCCTCCTGGTGGGCGAGCGCCACGCGCAGCGCGCCGGCACCGCCCATCGAGTAACCCCCGACGGCGCGCGCCTCGCGGTGCGCGACGGTGCGGTAGGTGGCGTCGACGTGCTCGACGAGGTCCTCGGCGAGCGCGGTCTCCACGGGCAGGCCCGGCCCGGAGGCGGCGTCACCGGTGTAGAGGGAGTCGGTGTACCAGCTGCCGCGGTCGTTCCAGGGGGCGTCGGGCATGACGGCGACGACGGGCTGGAGCTCACCGGAGGTGATGAGCTCGTCGAGGTCGGTGGCGACCCGCTGCCAGGCGGCCTGGGTGTCCCCGCGGCCGTGGAGGAGGTAGACGGTGGGGTAGCGGTCGGTGCTGTCGTCGTAGCCGGGCGGGAGGTAGACCGTGTAGTCGACCGTGCCGGCGGCGGTGCCGGTGGCCTCGGCGGGCACGAGGGTGCCCTGCTCGGCGGCGAGCGCGGGGAGGGTGAGCGACGCACCGGCGACGACGGCGACTGCTGCCGTCACCGCCAGGCGCCGCGAGAGGCGGGCTGAGCTCATGGGGTTCTCCTTGGTGAGCCGGTGGGGGCTCGCGCTCGGGATGAGGGCGAGTGGTCTGTGGGCCGGGCGGCGGTGCTGCGGCGGGAGGGGTGGGGAGGAATCCGGCTGTCGGCGAGGGGAGGGCTCTCGGCGGTGAGAGGGCTGTGGCGGGAGGGCGTGCCCCGGGGGGTGGTGGGGCGGGTCAGGTGGCGCCGTGGTGCTCGGCGAGGGCGAGGGTGGCGCGGGCGCGCTCGACCATGGCGACGTCGAGAAAGCTCCCGTCCGGGAGCACGAGGGCACCGGTGCCCGCGGCGACGGCATCCTCCACGCGCGTGACGACCTCCCGTGCCCTTTCGACCTCCTCGCGGGTCGGCAGGAAGGCCGCGCGGATCGTGTCGAGCTGGGCCGGGTGGATGGCGGTACGGCCGCTGAAGCCGAGCCGCCGCCCGGCCCGGCAGGACTCGGCGAGCCCGGCCAGGTCCTTCACGTGCGGGTAGACGGACATGACGGGGGAAGGCAGCCCGGCTGCCCGCGCGGCGACGACCACGCGGCTGCGGACCCAGGTGAGCCCGGCGTCGTCGTCCACGCGCAGCTCGGAGCGCAGGTCCGCCTCCCCGAGCCCGATCGAGGACACCCCGGGGACCGAGGCGAGCGCGAAGGCACGCTCCACCCCGAGCGCGGACTCGACGAGCAGGTGCACCTCGCGTCCTCGCACCCGCGAGACGAGCGCGTCCACCGCGGCCGGGTGCTCGGCCTTGGGCAGCCGCAGCCCCACGTGAGCCGGCAGCGCGGCCACGGCGGCGACGTCGTCGGCGTGCCACGGCATGGTGGCCGCGTTGACGCGCACCTGCACGGCGCGACCGGACGGCACCGAAGCGAGCAGCTCCGCCACGGCGGACCGCGCCGCGTCCTTGGCACTCGGCGCGACGGCGTCCTCGAGGTCGACGATGACGGCGTCGGCCGCGGACGCCAGCGCCTTCGCCACCCGGTCCGGCCGGTCGCCCGGCACGTAGAGCAGCGTGAGCGGCGGCGGGAGGCTCATACCGCCCCCTCCTGGCGCAGCTCGGCCACCCGCTCGGCGGGGAAGTCGAGCTCCTCGAGCACGGCGTCGGTGTCCGCCCCGTGCTCGCGGCCGGTGAACTGGATGACGCCGTCGGCGCCGGAGAGCCGGAACAGCGGTCCCTGCATGAGCATCGGGCCCAGCTCGGGGTCCTCGATCTCGTGGAGGGTCCCGAGGGCCTGGAACTGCGGGTCGGCGACGATGTCCTGCGCGTCGTAGATCGGGGCGACGGCGGCCTGCGCCTCCTCGAAGGCGGCCACCACCTCGTCGCGCGTGCGCTCGGCGATCCAGCTGCCGACGGCGTCGTCGAGGACGTCGGCGTGCGCCGCCCGGTCCGCACCGCGGGCGAACCACGGCTCCTCGATGAGCTCGGGCCGCCCGACCAACCGCATGACGCGCTCGGCGATCGACTGCGCCGACGTCGAGACCGCCACCCACTGCCCGTCGCGTGTGCGGTAGGTGTTGCGCGGGGCGTTGTTCGCCGAGCGGTTGCCGGTGCGCGGCTGCACGGTGCGCAGCTGGTCCCAGCGGGTGATCTGCGGGCCGAGCATCGCGAGGATCGGCTCGATGATGGCCATGTCGACCACCTGCCCGTGCCCCGTCCGCTCCCGCGACTGCAGCGCCACCATGACGGCAAAGGCCGTGGCGAGCGACGCGACGCCGTCGGCCAGACCGAAGGGCGGTAGCGTGGGCGGGCCGTCCGGCTCCCCGGTCATCGCCGCGAAGCCGCTCATCGCCTCGGCGAGCGTCCCGAAGCCGGGACGCGTCCGGTAGGGGCCCACCTGCCCGAAGCCGCTCACCCTGGCGAGGACGAGCCGCGGGTTGCGCGCAGACAGCTCCTCGTAGCCCAGGCCCCACCGCTCCAGGGTGCCGGGGCGGAAGTTCTCGATGACGACGTCGGCCCGCTCGGCCAGCGCGAGGAACACCTCCCGCCCGCCGGAGCTGCCGAGGTTGGCGGTCACGGTGCGCTTGTTGCGCCCCAGCGTCTTCCACCACAGGTTGACCCCGTCCTTGGCGGCGCCGTGGTTGCGGGAGGGGTCGGGCCTGTCGGGGTGCTCGACCTTGACGACGTCGGCGCCCATGTCACCCAGGTGCATCGCCGCCATCGGGCCGGCGAAGAGGGTGGAGGCGTCGACGACGCGCAGGCCGGCGAGGGCCCCGGCCGAGGCGTCACGGGAGACGCTCATCGGGTCACCTCCCCGTCCCAGGCGCAGCGGAAGCCGATGGTCGCCGAGCGAGCCGTGCCGAGCCCCGGCAGGAGGTACTTGAGGGAGTGGTCGGGGGCGTGGACGCCGCCCTCGACGTACCAGTCCGAGCCCTCGGCGCGGTAGTCGCTGCCGCCCTTGAGCATGACGAAGCGGGTGCGGCCGTCGCTGTGCTCGCTCTCGGTCCAGCTCCACACCGCCGGGGTGCCGCGGTGCAGCTCACCGGTCTCGCCTGCCAGCTGCCACTCGTCCTCGGTGGGCAGCCGGCCGCCGCGCCAGGCGCAGTAGGCGCGGGCGTCGTCGAGGTCGACGAAGGTCACCGGCTCGTCCTCGGTGCCCGGGGCGGGGCGGCCCTCGAGCCAGTGGACGAGGAAGCGGTGCTCGACGGCTGGCCGGTAGCCGGTCGCGTCGAGGAAGACGGCGAACTCCTCGTTCGTCACCTCGTGGACGGCGACGGCGACCGGCGCCCGCAGGGTGAGCTCGCGCTGGAGGGTGCGCGCGTCGTGCAGGCGCGGGGGCAGCGGCTTCCACTCGTCGACGTAGGGCGCGCCCTGGTACATGCCGGTCTCCCGCGCGCGGTGGCGCACGGTGAGGACGTGCTCGCCCGCCGGGACGACGACGGCGGGGGGCTGGGCAGCGTCGGAGACAACTCCGCTGTCGGCGGGGAGGGGGGTGGGGCCCGCCGGGGTGGTGGTGACACGGCGGGCGAGGCGGTGCGGGAAGCGGGCGTCCGGCACGTGGGGGCGGCGGGCGAGCTCCTCCTGGAGGCCGGGGAGCCACTCGGGCGCGGCGACGCCGTCGGCGACGTGGAGCAGCGCGGCGATCCCGCGGCCCGGCACGGTGACCGGGCCCGCGCCGTCGTCGTCGGTGAGGGCGAGGAGCCGGCCGCCGGTGACGGCGCCGTCGGGAAGGACGGGACCGGTCCAGTCCTCCGAGCCGCGGTTGACGAGGGTCCACAGGGTGAGGCCGTCCAGCTCCCAGCGGGAGGCGTGGACGCCCGCGGCGTCGGCCTCCGGCGCGAGCTCGGTGAGCGGCGTCCACTCGCCCTCGAGAAGGAGGTCGCCGGCGGCGCGCTGGACGGCGACCATCCGGGCCACGGTCGCGGCGTCACGCGGGGTCCAGCCGACCCACACGCCGAAGACGACCTCCCACACCATGACGCCCACGCCGTTGAGCCAGGCGGACTGCAGCTCCTCGGAGTGGTCGCGGTGCCAGCGGCGCACGTGGTGCTGCATGTGGCGCCGCTCGTACCAGTGCGCGCGCAGCACGCCCGGCACGGGGGAGTCGGCGAAGAACTGCGCCCACGAGGAGGAGTGGTCCTCGATGCGCTCGACGGCAAGCTTGGACTCGCCCTCGAGGACGATCCCCGGGCGGGCCTCCTCGAGGCGCGCGACGAGCTCGGGCTCGGCCTTCTTCAGCGTGTCGAGGA
Organism: Georgenia satyanarayanai; assembly: GCF_023715365.1. GTDB lineage: Bacteria > Actinomycetota > Actinomycetes > Actinomycetales > Actinomycetaceae > Oceanitalea > Oceanitalea satyanarayanai_B. The sequence goes on along the minus strand of NZ_JAMBNZ010000001.1, from coordinate 392,716 downwards.
AGACGCCGTCGGCGCCGAGCCAGGAGACGACGTCGGCCAGCTCGGTGACGTCGTCGGCGCCGCGGCGGGTGCCGGTGTCCCACGGGTTGTAGTCGACGAAGACGTGCAGGCCCGCGTCGTGCAGCTCGCGGACGAGCTCGACGATGCCGGGCACGTCGCGGTAGTAGTCCCACTGGTTGCGGTCGTCGATGCCGATGACCGGGTAGGCGTGCCACAGGACGACGGCGTCGAGCCCGCCGAAGCGCTCGCGGGCGTCGGCGAGGAAGCGCTCGGGGGTGAAGCGGTGCTCCTCGAAGGAGTAGAGCAGCTCGTCCCACAGCCACACCTGGGCGACGGTGTGGCACCGCGCGGCCCACGCCGCCCCCGGCCGTTCGTAGGCGGCGCCGCGGTAGCCGTGTCGCGCGCGGGCGGCCTCGCGCCAGTGGTGCAGGGCCTCGCGCCACGCCGGCCGGTCGGCCGGGTCAGCCGGCCCGACGAAGATCTTCGCCTCGTCCAGCGCCGTGGACTGCTCGGTGGTGAGGCCGTCGAGGGGCACCTCGGTGGGGAGGTCGATGAGTCGCGGGACGAGGGGGTCGAACGTGTACATGACGCCTTTCTTGCTCAGCGGTGGCGCGCGAGGTCCGCGACGGCGGTCGCGGTGGGGACGGACTCCTGCGCGCCGGGGGCGGTGGTGGCCAGGGCGCCGGCCGCGGCCGCGAGGCGGGCAGCGTCGGCGAGGGTGGCACCACCGGCGAGGGCTGCGGCGAGAACGCCGCAGAAGGTGTCCCCGGCGCCCGTCGTGTCGACGGGCTCCACCGGGAACGCGGGGACGTGGACGGGTTCCCCGTCGCGCTCGGCGACCAGGCTCCCGGCACCCCCGAGGGTGACGACGACGGCGGGCACCCGGGCGAGCAGCGCGTGCGCCAGGTCCGCCGGCTCGGCACCGTCACCGCGGCCGGCGAGGTCGGCCGCCTCGTGCTCGTTGACGACGAGGACGTCGACGGCGGTCCACACCTCCTCCGGCAGCTCCCTGGAGGGGGCGGCGTTGAGGACGAGGAGCGTGCCCTCCCGGCGGGCGGCCGAGGCCGCGAGGATCGCCTCGAGCGGGATCTCGAGCTGGGCGAGGACGACGTCCGCCTCCGCGATCCGGGCTGCCTGCTCGGTGCCCACCGTGACGTGGGAGTTGGCGCCGGGCGCGACGATGATCGTGTTCTCACCGCCCGGGTCCACCGAGATGAGCGCGGTGCCGGTGGGCTCGGCGACGCGCGCGATGAGGTCGGTGCGTACCCCGGCGCCGGCGAGGGAGGCGTGGAGCAGCTCGCCGGACTCGTCGCTGCCCAGGGCACCGACGAAGCTCGTGTCCGCGCCGCCCGCCCGCGCGGCGGCGACGGCCTGGTTGGCGCCCTTTCCGCCGGGGTGGCGCTCGAGCGTGCCGCCGAGCACGGTCTCGCCGCCGGCCGGGTGGCGCGGCACCGGGACGACGAGGTCGACGTTCGCGGAGCCGACGACGACGACGCGCCCGGCACCGACCGGCGTCGCCACCGCCGCGGCGCCGCCGGCCGCGACGTGCCTTGCGCTCACGGGGTCACCGCCGCGGGGAGCGGGACGGCCAGCGCGAGGGTGCGCTCGGCGAGGTCGGTGATGCGCTGCTCCCCGCCGGGCAGCGAGGTGGCGATCCGTCCCTGGAGGGGCGCGGTCCACTGCTCGCCGATCCCGTCGGCGCCGCGGAGGCCGCCGACCACCGCGCCGACCGTGGCCGCCGCGGAGTCGGTGTCCCAGCCGGCCATGACGGCGATCGACACGCTGGCCCCGAAGTCCTCACGCCCGGCGGTGAGCGCGAAGGCGATCGTCGCGGCGTTGCCCAGCGTGTGGACCCAGTGCAGGTTTCCGTATGCGGCGTGGAGCCGGTCCAGGCCGTCCCGGACGGCGGGCTCGGTGCCGTCGCAGGCAGCCCCCGCCTCACGGCCCAGGCGTATCGCGGCGGCGAGCCGGCTGGCGGGCGGGACGGCGGCGTCGGCAGCGTCGAGGACGTCCTCGACGCTGTCGCACACCATCGTCGCCGCGCCGAGGGCCGCGGCCCACATCGCGCCGTAGACGCCGTTGCGGGTGTGGCTCAGGCGCGCGTCGGCCCAGGCGAGGCGGGCGGCGGCGCGGACGTCACCGGGCAGCACCCAGCCGAGGAGGTCGGTGCGGATGAGCGCCCCGATCCACTCCCGGAAGGGGTTGTGGTGGGTGGCCGTCTCCGGGACCGGGCGCGCGTCGAGGATGTTGCGGTAGGCGGCGCGCTCGGCGGTGAAGACCCGCCCTGCGGGGAGGTTGTCGAGCCACAGCTGGGCGACGTCCTCGGTCGTGAAGCCGTGGCCGTGCTGCTCGAGGAGGGCGAGGGCGAGGATCGGGTAGTTGAGGTCGTCGTCCTCGGGCATGCCGGAGATGTTCTCCTCCAGCGAGGTCGGCGCCGAGCGGCGGTTCCACGGCCAGCGGGCCGCGACGTCGCCGGGCAGGCCGACGGCGGTGAACCAGCGGTCCAGCGGCCAGCGTCCGGTGGCCCGGAGGATCTCCTCGATGCCCTGCCGCGGGATCTTCTCCACCGGCTTGCCGAGCAGGCACCCGGCGGCGCGGCCGGTCCACGCGCCGACGAGGCGCTCGCGGTAGGCCGCGTCGTCGGGGCGGCCGACGAGCTGCGGGGCCGGGGCCAGCAGGGCGGCGATCTCTTCCCACTCGTCCGGCTCGGCCGGCGACGGCGGGGCCGGGGTGGCGGCGAGCTCGTCGAGCAGCTCGCGGGCCAGGGCGCGCAGGGCCGGGGGAGCGGGGACCGGGCCGGCGCCGCTCACGGCCGGGACCGGGTCCCCGCCGGCGGCCACCCAGCGCTCGCGGACAGCGGTGACGTCCCGCCCCTCGGCTGCGGACTGGACGAGCTCGTGCGCGAGGAGATCCTCGGGCTGGGCCCAGGTCAGCCTCATGCCGACGCCCCCTCCAGCTGCTCGAGCGCCGCGGCGCGGGCGCGGGCGCGCTCCCGGTCGGCGCGGAGGATGTCGGTGGCCACGCCGGCCATGAGCCGGCCGGTGGCGCGCACGTCGGTGCGGCTGGCGGTCTCGATCGCGTCGAGCCACTCGGTGGGCACCACCTCGGTCCCGCCGAGGCCCGCGCAGACGGCGCCGGCCATGACGGCGATCGAGTCGGCGTCACGGCCGTAGTTGACCGCCCCAAGGACGGCGCCGCGGAAGTCACCGCGGTGGCCGAGGACGAAGCCCAGCGCCGCGGGCAGCTCCTCGATGGACTTCGTGCGCGAGGGGCGGCGGGCGTCCATCGACATCTGCCGGTACTCCGGGCCCACGGAGTCGAACGGTGCCACGGCCTCCCGGATGACACGGGCCAGCTTGCGCTCGCCGTCGTCGTCGGTGGGGACGTCGCGGCCGGCGACGGCGTCGACGACGGCGCGCAGGGCGGCGGCGGTCCCGTCGTGGGCGACGTCGAGGGCGGCGCGGGTGACGGCGTCGACGCTCGCACCGGGGGCGACGGCGGCGGCGACCATGGCGGCGAAGACTCCGGCCGCCTCACGCCCGTAGCTGGACTGGTGGGCCCCGGCGACGTCGATCGCCTCGGCGTAGGCGGCGCGCGGGTCGCCGGCGTTGGCCAGCCCCACGGGCGCCATGTACATGGCCGCGCCGCAGTTGACGACGTTGCCGACGCCGGCCTCGCGCGGGTCCACGTGCCCGTAGTGGAGGCGGGCGACGATCCACTTCTCCGCGAGGAAGACGCGCTGGAGGATGAGCGCCTCGCTCTCCAGCTCGGGGATCCAGCGGGGCTCGCCGATCATGAGCGGGACGAGGTCCTCGGCCACGGCGTAGGCGTCGAGGTGGTCGCGCCGCTTGGCGTAGACCTCCACCAGCGCCTGCGTCATGAGGGTGTCGTCGGTGATGTGCCCGTCACCCTTGTGGTAGGGCGCGATCGGGCGCGCGGTGCGCCAGTTCTCGTACCAGGGGCCGACGATGCCGCGCACCCGGCCGCCGTGGCGCTCCTCGATCTGCTCCGGGGTCCACCCCTCGGTGGCTCCCCCCAGGGCGTCCCCGACGGCGGCGCCGGTGATCACCGCCACGCATCGATCGTCCAGCCAGCTCACAGATCTACTCCTGCCTTCGTGTTGCGGTACGTGCGGTGGCCGCGGGGCGGCCGGTGGCCGCGGGGCGGCCGGTGGCCGCGGGGCGGCCGGTGGCCGCGGGGCGGCCGGTGGCCGCGGGGCGGCCGGGGTGTGGCGGGGCGGGCCCAGTGATCGGACCCGCCCCGCGACGGGGTCAGCCGGTGATCTCGGCCCAGCCGTCCTCGAGCTGCGTGCCGAGGCCGGCGGTGTCGATCTCCTGCGCCAGGTAGCGCTGGAAGGCGGGCGTGGCCACGGTGTCCTTCCACTGCGCGTAGGCGTCGACGAACAGGTACGGCGCGGAGACGAGGTGCTGGCCGGAGGAGAGGATCGTCGCCCAGCCGTTCTCGTCGCCGAGGTTCTCGGCCATGTACTCCTGGGCGGAGGTCGTCGCCGGGATGAGCGCGTCGGCCTCGTTGAGGGCGGCGAGGTTCTCGGTCTCGGTGAAGAACTCGATGAACTCGGCGGACTCCTCGACGTGCTCGGAGTCGATGTTGACCGAGAGGGTCTGCGGGTTGGCGGCCTGGCCGGCGCCCTGCGGGCCCTCGAGCGGGGGCAGCACGGTCCACTCGAAGCCCTCGGGGGCGTCGGTGGCGATGTTGGCGGCCTGGAAGGAGCCCTGGACCGTCATGGCGATCTGGCCGGCGTAGAAGGAGGCGAGGACCTCGGAGCCGGACTGCGTGAGGGTGACCGGGAGGACCGTCTCGTCCTCGAAGGCCATCGTGTGGACGAGCTCGGGCACGGCCAGCTCGCCCTCACCGATCGTGATGCTCGCGTCGGTGCCGGTGCCCTCGAAGAAGGTGCCGCCGAAGCCCGGGGCGAAGGACATGAACGCCGCCGTCGGGCTCGCCAGGCCCCAGCCGAGGCCGTAGGTGTCGTCCGTCGTCGTCGTCTGCGCGATCTCGCGCAGCTGCTCCCACGTCATCGTCTCCCCGGTGGGGACCTCGACGCCCGCCTCCTCCAGGAGCGCGGTGTTGGCGAAGACCATGTAGGACTGCAGCTCGGTGGGGTAGGCGATGACCTGGTCGTCGACGGTCACCGAGTCGAGGATGCCCTCGGGGATGTCGGCGCGGCGCTCGTCGGACATGTACTCCGAGAGGTCGGCGAGGTAGCCGTCGCGGGCGAAGGGGACGATGCTCGCCGCCTCGTAGTGGATGACGTCGGGGGCGGCGCCGCCGTTGAACTGGGTGATGAGCTTGTCGTAGATGCCGTCCCAGCCGGCGGGGACGATCTCCACCTGGACGTCGGCGTTGGCCTCGTTCCACTCGGCGACGATCGCCTCCGTCGCCTCGATGGCGGCGGGCTGGTCGGAGAGGGACTGGAACTTGAGGGTCACGGGCCCGTCGGCACTGCCGCCGTCGTCGCCCCCGCCACCGCAGGCGGCGAGGGTGAGCGCGGCGATCGTGAGGCATGCGGCTGTGGAGGCTCCACGGATCTTCATTGGTCGACCTTTCGAGGGGGATGGGGGTGGGGTCTGGGTGTCAGCCCTTGACGGCGCCGGACATGAGGCCGCCGACGAGCTTGCGCTGCATGATCGAGAAGAAGACGATGCTGGGGATCGCGGCGAGCACGGAGCCGGCCGCCAGCGGGCCGAGCGCCACCTTGCCCTCGCCGCCGATGAACATCTTCAGCGTGATGGGCAGGGTGTAGTTCTCCGGGGACTGCAGGAGGACGAGGGCGAAGAAGAACTCGTTCCACGAGGAGACGAAGGAGAACATCGCGGTCGCGACGACTCCCGGGACGAGCAGCGGGAAGACGATCGAGCGCAGCACCCGCAGCCGGGCGGCGCCGTCCATCGAGCCGGCCTCCTCGAGGTCCACCGGGATGCCGGTGACGTAGCCCTGGAGCATCCACAGCGCGAAGGGCAACGTGTAGGTCGTGTGGACGAGGGTGAGGCCGACGAGGCTGTCGGTGAGGCCGAGCGTCCGCAGGATGAGGAAGAGCGGCAGGATGATAAGGATGACCGGGAAGACCTGGCTCACGAGGATCCAGCCGATCCCGGCGGCCCGGACCTTGCCCTTGAGGCGGGCCAGGACGTACGCCGTCGGCATCGCGATGACGATGACGAGCACCGTGGAGACGAGGGCGACGGCGGCGCTGTTGGCGGCGGAGCGCACCAGGCCCTGACGGGCGAGGGCGTTGGAGTAGTTCTCCCAGTGCCACTCGCCCGGCAGCAGGCTGATCGAGAGCGAGTTGAGCTCCCCCGAGGACTTGAACGAGGCCGAGATGAGCCACAGGAGCGGGAAGCCCAGGAAGACGATGTAGGCGACGAGCGCCGCGTACTGGGCGGGGCGGATCAGGGTGCGCATCGGCTCAGCCCTTCCTCTCGGTGCTGTCCTCGCGGAACTGGGACCACAGGTAGACGGCGAGGAGGATGACGACGACGACGACGAGGACGACGCCCATCGCGGCGGCGTAGCCGATGTTCCGGTTCTTGAACGCCTCGAGGTAGGTGAAGAGCATCGGCAGCATCGTCCGGCCGCCGGGGCCGCCCTCGGTGAGGACGTAGACCAGCGAGAACGAGTTGAAGTTCCAGATGAAGTTCAGCGACGTGATCGAGGTGACGATCGGGCGCAGCGAGGGCCAGGTGACAGCGGTGAAGCGGCGCCACGCGCTGGCCCCGTCCATCGAGGCGGCCTCGTGGAGCTCCTCGGGGATCTGCTGGAGGCCGGCGAGGAGGGTGACGGTGGTCTGTGGCATGCCGACCCACACGCCGACGACGATGACGGCGGGCAGCGCGGTGGAGAAGTTGGCGAGCCAGTTGATGTCGTCCGGCAGGCCGATGCCGCCGAGGACGGCGTTGAGCGGCCCCGCGTTGGGCGAGTAGATCATCTGCCACATGATCGCCACGACGACGGGCGGCATCGCCCACGGGATGAGGGCCAGGACGCGGGTGAGGCCCTGGAGGCGCAGGCCGGAGTTGAGGAGCAGCGCCAAACCCATCCCGGCGAGCAGCTGGAGCAGCGTGACCGACACCGCCCAGACCATGCCGATGCGGAAGGAGTCCCAGAAGAAGGAGTTGTCGAGCAGCCGGGCGAAGTTCTCGGTGCCGACGAAGGTGTACTCCGGGTTGCGCACGAGGCGCGCGTCGGTGAAGGCGAGCGCGACGCCGACGATGAGGGGCGCGACACTGAGCACGAGGATCGGGATGAGCGAGGGGATGACGAGCGCGGCGGCCTCACGGCGCCGGGCCCGATCGAGCCCGCTGCGGCGACGGGGTGAGCCGCGGCTGGGCCGGGGCGCGGGTGCGTCCGGCCGCGCTCCTGCGGCGAGCATCGGTGCCGTCATGCGTCCTCCTTGCGTGGTGAGGGGGATGGGGTGGGGGCGGACACGGACGACTCACGGACGATGAGCTCGGGGCCGACGGTGACGTACCGGCCCCGCTCCTCACCGTCGTCGACGAGGCCGAGCACGAGCTCGGCGGCGAGGTGGCCGCGCCGGCCCGAGCCGAGCGAGACGCTCGTGAGGCTGGGCTGGAAGACACGGCCGATGTCGGTGTCGTCCATGCCGGTGACGGCGAGGTCGCCGGGCACGGTGAGTCCACGCTCGCCGGCGGCGCGGATGGCACCGATGGCGAGGAGGTCGTTGGCGGCGACGACGGCGTCGAGGGGGGTGCCGGCGTCGTCGGCGCGGTCGAGGAGGCGGTGGGCGGCGGCGAGGCCGGCGGTGACGGTGAAGTCCTCGGCCACCTCGGTGCCGCCGTTCGCGGCGGTGAAGGCGGCGGTGCGGGTGGCGGCGTCGAAGCCGCGCTGCCGGGCCTCGCCCGGGGTGGTGTCGAGGGGGCCGTTGAGGAAGCCGATCCGGCGGCGGCCGACGGCGACGAGGTGGTCGACCGCCTGCACGATGCCGCCGGTGGAGTCGGTGGAGACGGAGTCGATGCCGTGGTCGGCCAGGGAGCGGCCGATGACGACGACGGGGACCGTGGCCTCCTCGACGGCGGTGACGAAGGCGTCGTCCACGCGCAGCGGGCTGATGATCATGCCGTCGACGAAGCCGCCGTCGAGGCTGTGGACGAGGTCGACGGTCGAGGCGACCGTGCCCCCGGTGGACATGACGACGACGCGGTAGCCGTGCGGCGCGAGGACCGCGTGGATCGCGGTGAGCATCTCGATGTAGACGGGGTTGCCGATGTCGGCGACGGCAAAGGCGACCTGGAAGGTGCGCTTCATGCGCAGGGACCGGCCCGTCTCGTGGGGGCGGTACCCGAGCTCCTCGGCGGCGGCACGTACGCGCTCGACCATCGCGGGGCTGGCACCGGTGCCGTGCAGGGCGCGGGAGGTGGAGGCGAGGGAGACCCCGGCGCGGCGGGCGACCTGGATGAGCGTCGCGCGTGGAGACGTCACTGTCGCCCTCCTTCGTCGTTGAGTGGTGGTGCCAGGCCCGATTCGGAAACGTTTCCAGGGCTGGGTGTCGCAGCCGTTGGAATCGTTTCCGGGGATGGCCGAGATCTTGGCACCGGGCGGGTGTGGCTGTCAACACGCACGGGCCGGACCGATGTCAGTGGTCGGATCTACCGTTGGGGGAAGAGGACGACACCGCTGGAGGTGGGTTCGGTGACGGCACGCGGGGCACGCGCGGACGGTGCCGTCACGGCGGGCACCGGTGGCCGCGCGGACCTTCGGGCCGCGCTCGGGGCGATGTCAGTGGTCGGATCTACCGTTGGGGGAAGAGGTTCTCAGCGGGGAGGTGAGCGCGATGGCCGCAAAGATGCCGCCTGATGCGCCGTCGGGCTGGAAGCCCAGGCTGGATGGGGATGAGCGCCGTGTCACGGCGCCCACCGCCACCGCCACCGCCACCGCCGCTGCCGATGGCGACGCCACCCCCGCTGCCGATGGCGGCGCCACCGCCACCGCCACGCTGCCGGGCCCGGTCGCCGCGCTGACGGGTGTCACCGACACCCTCACCGCCCTCACTGACGTCCCCTGGCACGAGCTCCCCGGCCAGGCGGCCCACGACGCGCTCGACGAGATCGAGCGGGCCGCCCGGCACCTCGCCGCCCTGCGCGCCCAGGTGCTCACCGTCGTGGACGCCAACGGCCTGTGGGCGCTGCAGGGCTCACGCACCTACAGCGCCTGGCTGCGGCAGCGCACCGGCTCCACCGCGGCCGGCGCCTCCCGTCAGGTCCGGGAGTCACGGGCGCTGCGCGACCACCTGCCCCTCACCCGGGCAGCACTGGCGGCGGGGCGCATCGGTCCCGACCACGTCGCCGTGCTCGTCCGTGAGGCCGTCCGCACCCGGCAGCTGCGGACCCAGCTCACCGACGCGGACCTGGGGGAGGCCTTCCTCGTCGCGCAGGCATCGGCGATGGACGCAGGCACCTTCACGCAGCTCGTCCGGGCCTGGACCGTCAGGGTGGACCCGGAGGGCGCGGATCGTGCATGGCGCGAGGCTGGCAGCAAGGAGGAGCTCACGCTCTCCCGGACCACCGACGGCTTCCACCTCCGCGGTTGGCTGGACGAGGTCGCCGGCCAGATCGTCAGCACCGCGCTGCAGGCGCACGCGGGCCGCAAGGGCAAGGGTGACGAGCGCACCCCGGCGCAGCGCCGCGCGGCCGCCCTTGTCTCCTTGGCCAGCCAGTCCCTCGACGCCGGCATCCAGGGAGCCGCGGCACGGATCCGGCCCCACCTCACCGTCACCACCACGATCGAGACCCTGCGGGCCCTCGCCGCAGCCATGGGTTCAGCCATCCCGCGGGTCGGCCCCGACGGGCGTCCCTACGCCCCCGGAGCCACCTTCGGCCCCTCCAGCCAGGCCGCACTCACCGCCACCGGCGGCCCGCGCGACCCCGAGGCGCCCGCACCGGAGGGCGAGGTGGGGCTCTTCACCGCCTCGGAGGAGACCCGCCGCTGGCTCGAGCGGTGGGAGTCCGGTGACGACCACGTCATCTCCACCGCGATCGACTACGAGCAGGTCCGCGGCCTCGAGCCGCCCACCCTTGAGGACGGCACCCCCATCCCACCCGCGGTGCTGGCCCGGCTCGCCTGCGAGTCTCAGATCTCCCGCGTGATCTTCGGGGCCGTCTCCACCATCCTCGACGCCGGCCGCGAGAAGCGGATCTTTCCCGCCAACCAGGTCCGGGCCATCATCGCGAGGGACAGGCACTGCCAGTACCCGGGCTGCGACGAGCCACCGGGCTTCGGGGAGGTCCACCACTCGCTGTGGTGGGCCCAGCACCTCGGAGGCACCGACGTCGAGCACGGCGTGCTCCTGTGCTGGCACCACCATGACTGGGTCCACGCCCAGGAGATCACCATCACCCGGTCCGAGGGCACGTGGTGGTTCCGCGACCGCCACGGCTGGCTCATCACCGCCGACCCGTAGCCGGAGGCCGAGGGGACAGGTGTGCCCCCGGCCGGTCAGTCCTCCCGCGTGGCATTGCCGGCGCCGCCGAGCACCACCCGCGTCATCGCGTTGCGGGTGTCGAGCAGCTCGCAGAGCGCGGCGTCGAGGTCCTCGGCCGAGACGGCCAGGCCCCCGTCACCGTCCCCGGAGCCGCGTTCCGCCGCGAACAGGGCCGCCCGCCTGAGCAGCTCCTTGACGAAGGACGCCGTGACGCCCTCGGTGCGATCCACCACGGCGTCGAGGTGGGACCGGTCCAGGACCAGCGTCCCGGAGTAGAGCTCGAACAGCCGTCGGCGGGCCTCGCCGTCGGGAAGCGGGAGCTCCACCGCCTGGTCCACGCGCCCCGGGCGAGCGGCGAGCGCGGGCTCCAGCAGGTCCGCCCGGTTGGTGGTGAGCACGAAGACGACGTCGGCGTCCTCGGCCAGGCCGTCCATCTCCCCGAGGAGCTGGAAGAGCAGCGGGTGGGCACCGGAGTGCAGGTCCCTGTCCTCGGCGATGAGATCGACGTCCTCCACGACGACCATCGCCGGCTGCAGCGCCCGCGCCACCGAGCACGCCTCGCTGATGAGGGACAGGGCCCCGCCGGTCAGCTGGATGACCGTCGTGCCGGTGAGGCTGCTGATGAGGTGCCGCACGGTGTGCGTCTTACCCACTCCCGGAGGCCCGTACAGGAGCAGCCCACGCTTGAGGTGCTGGCCGGCGGACAGCAGCCGCTCCTTGTGCCGAGCCACCTCGACGACCTGCCGCCGGATGGCCTCGGCGGCCGCGGCCGGCAGGATGACGTCCTCGTTCCCCACGGCAGGACGCTCGTGGAACTGCAGCAGGGTCCCGCCGTGCCCGAAGATCTCGTGGTCGAAGGACAGCACCTGACCACGGAAGACGTTGTGCGTCGTCGCGAGCTCCTGGATCTCGCGGGCCGCCGCCGCGACCGTCGGAGCGTGGGGGCCGGTGATCTCGACAGTCACCGTGGTGAGGCCCGACTCCGGGTCCGCACCACGCAGCAGCACGGCCAGCGGGCTTCCGCCGTCGTCCACGAGGTAGAGCCCGCACCGCACGCACGACGCGACCTGCCCTCCGGGCCCGCTCGGCAGGTTGACGCGCGAGACGTTCCCCGGCCGCGGGCCGTAGGGGTCGTGCACGCCGCCGATGCCCTCGAGCAGCTCCGCGAGGCCGAACTGCCGGTGCTGGTAGCCGACGATGCCGACGAGGCGGTGGCTGCGGTGGTCCGCGGCGAGCCAGCCGTCCAGGCCGGCCTGGACGTTGACGTGCTCGTAGGCGGGCCGGCCCTCCTCGACGACGTCGAGCTCCTCCACCGGGGCGGCGAGGTGCGCGTGCAGCAGGCTCGAGAGCGTCTCGCGCTCCTCCGCGCGCGCGACGCCGGCCAGTCCGCGGGCCGCGCGGCGCGCGAGCCGGCCGACGTCGGCGAGCTCGAGCCGGCCGTCACGGCCGGCGGGTACCGCCCCGTCGTCGTGCAGGGGCGTCCCGTGGGCCGTCCAGCCGAATGATGCGCTCGGCATCGTGCTCCTCACGGTCGGGTCCTCAGTGACCCAGTCATCCTTCCGCACGCCCGGCCCGTGCGCCCACGATTCGCCACCCGGGCTCTCACCGGTGGCGATCCGAGGCGCCGCAGACCGCTACGGCGCCAGGTCGCGTCCCTGCGCGGCGAGCGCCTCGCGCAGCAGCCGGACGGCGCGCGGGCCGACGCCGTGGAGCGCGAGGAGCTCGCGCTCCGACATGGTGGCCACCTGGTCGAGCGAGGTCACGCCCTGCTCGTGCAGGGCATTGGTGGCGGGTCGGCCGATCCGAGGCAGGTCCGGGGCGGGGGCGTCGTCGCTGCTCATCGCCCCATGGTCCTCGTCGCGCGGCTGCGGCGGAAGAGAGCGGCGGGCGTCTGAGCCCTCGCCCCGGACGCGGGCGGTGCTCCGCGCCCTCGACCTCGGGCTGCTCGAGACGTCCTGAGCCCTTGGCCCGGGCACCGTGCGGGAGGACGATGGAGGCGTGTCCCCGCTCGTGCCGCACACCGTCCCCGCACCCCTGCGGCCCCTGGTCGCGACGGCGGTGGGCTACCGGGCCCCGGCCTACCCGGCGGGGGTCCACCGGGGGCTCCCCTCCCGGCACCTCACGCTCGTTGTCGAGCTCCTCGGCCCGCTCACCGTGCGCGGCCTGGGGGAGACCGTCAGCGCTCACGGCGTGGTCGGCGGGCTCCACACGGTGCCCGCGCTCATCGATGCAAGCCGCCCCCAGGAGGGCGTGCAGTACGCGCTCGGCCCGCTCGGTGCCCGCCTGCTGCTTGGGATCCCCGCGGGGGAGCTGCGGGACCGCGCCGTCGGCCTGGAGGACATCCTCGGACCCGACGCCGCGCGGCTCGTCGAGCAGATGGCCGGCACGCCACACTGGCCGGGCCGCTTCCGCCTCCTCGACGAGGCGCTGCTCCTCCGGCTGGCCGGCTCCAGGTGGGGCACGGGCTGGGCAGCGCCGGCCGAGGTCGCCGAGGCGTGGCGGCTCATCCTCGCGAGCGAGGGCCGCCTGCCCGTCGTCGACGTCGCCGCCACGGTCGGCTGGGGCCGCCGCCACCTCGGGGAGCAGTTCCGCCGCGCGACGGGGCTCACCCCGAAGGAGGCGTCGCGGGTGACCCGCTTCGAGCACGCCCAGCGGCGGCTCCGCGCCCGCCGGCCGCTGGCGGACGTCGCCGTCGAGACCGGCTACGCGGACCAGGCGCACCTCGCCCGCGAGTGGCGCGCCCTCACGGGTGCGAGCATGACCACCTGGCTGCGCGAGGAGCTCCCATTCGTCCAAGACGGGGCTCGGACCCCGGGCGCACGATCGGTGTCATGAGCACCGACGAGAACACTCTGCCCGCATCCGCCCCCACCGTGTGGCCCAGCGTCGGCTTCACCGACGTCGACGCCGGGGTCCGCATCCTCACCGAGGTCCTCGGCTTCGTCGTCACCGCCCTCTACCGCGACGACGACGGCACCGTCGCCCACGCCGAGGCGCGCTGGCCCGACGGCGGTGGGGTCATGTTCGGGAGCCGTGGCAAGCCGGGGGACTGGGGAGCCCTCGGACCGGCGGGCGTGTACGTCGTCGCCGCCGATGCCGCGACCGTCGACGCCGTCTGGGCCCGCGCGGAGGGTGACGCGGACCTCGAGGTGACCGAGGCCCTCCACGACACCGACTACGGCTCGCACACCTTCGGCGTGCGGGACCGGGACGGGAACCTCTGGACCGTCGGCACCTACCGCGGGGTGTGACGACGCCCACCGCTCCCGGCTTTGATCCGCGCCCGCGGAGCAGGGTAGTGTTACCGCCCGGTAGGACGTTCGCAGGAGCGGACGGAATACCCCCATGGGGTATGGTGTAATTGGCAGCACGACTGGTTCTGGTCCAGTTAGTCTAGGTTCGAGTCCTGGTACCCCAGCGGTTTGAGTGAGGCGGAGAGATCCGGTAACCTCAGCCAGGTTGAAAATGCTAGAGGCCCCGTCGTCTAGCGGCCTAGGACACCGCCCTCTCAAGGCGGCGGCGCCGGTTCGAATCCGGTCGGGGCTACACGAGAAAGGCCCCCATCCCGAGTGGATGGGGGCCTTTCGCATGTCCGCGGAATGGGATTGCGTGGAGACGTGTGTCGCGCGACACGTGCGCTCCGAGGTGGGCGAGCCGGCCCTCCTGGACGGTCCACGGTCTGCGGCCGTTCCACGGTGCCGTGTCCACCCGTCGACGGGTGTCGCGTCCGTCACACGCCCGCACGCGGACGGGTCCGGGCGGCGCCAGAGCCGGACCCGCCGGTGTGGCGTCAGTGGTGCTCGTGACTCGGCCCCGACACCTCCGTCGGCGGCTCGGTGCCGGGCTCCACGACGACGAACTGGCCCATGAGCCCGAAGTCCTCGTGGCGCAGGAGGTGGCAGTGGTACATGTACGGCATGTCGGGGTTGGCGTAGTGCTCGAAGCGCATGATGAGGCGGTACTCGCGGCCCGGCTCGGTGTAGATCGTGTCCTTACGTCCCGAGAGCTCCGGCGGCGGGGGAGCGCCGTCGACGGAGAGCACCTCGAACTGGACGTCGTGGATGTGGAAGTTGTGCGGCAGCGGGTCCTCGTTGCGTACCTCCCACACCTCGGTCGTCCCGACGGTGACGACCTCGTCGATGCGGTCCATCTTCATCCGCTGACCGTTGAGCTTGAGGTCCTTCATGACAAAGGTGCGGGTCGTGGTGACGTCGGCCTCGTCGAGACGCTCGTCGTCGGACAGCTCACCGGCGACGACGGCGGACGGCGCGAGCTCGTCGGCGGCCTCCAGACGCAGGATGTCGAGCGTGTCGAGCGCACCGTAGCCCTGCGGGTCGGCGATCTCGCCGAGCCGCTGCGGGTAGGAGCGCAGCATCGTCTCGGTGCCCGGCTCCATCTCGACGACGATCTCGGCCCGCTCACCGGGCGAGAGCTGGATGCGGTTCGTCTCGTGCGGGGCGGGGAGCAGGCCGCCGTCGGAGGCGACGAGCTGGAAGGAGCGGTCGTCCGCGAAGCCGAAGTTGTAGCTGCGCAGGGTCGAGCCGTTGAGCAGCCGCAGCCGCACCCGTTCGGTCGTCACCTCCTGGACCGCGCCGATGGTGCCGTTGACCATCAGCGCCTCGCCCATGACGCCGCTGGGCACCGCGGACTCCATGGTCAGCTGGCCGTCCGCGGTGAAGGACTTGTCCTGGACGATGACGGGGATGTCGTCGACGCCGTACTCGCTCGGCAGGCCGGCGGCGTCCGCGGCGTCGTCGTCGAGGATGAACATGCCGGACATCCCGAGGTAGACATGCTTCTCCGTGAGCCCGTGGGGGTGCGGGTGGTACCAGAGCGTCGCCGCCGGCTGGTCGACGAGCCAGGTGGGCCGCCACGTGCCGCCGGCCTCGACCTCCTGGTGAGGGCCGCCGTCCATCTCCGGCGGCAGGTGCATCCCGTGCCAGTGCACGCTCGTGGCCTCCCCGAGCGTGTTGGTCACCTCGACGGCCACCTGCTCACCGCGGCGCGCCCGCAGAGTGGGGCCGAGGAAGTCCCCGTTGAAGCCCCAGGTCTCGGTCTCGACGCCCTCCCGGAACGATGTCGTCCCCGCCTGGGCGGTGAGCTGGAAGACGCGGGTGCCGTCCTCGTCGACGACCGAGTCGGCCAGCGGCGGGATCGCCAGCGCCTGGTCGAAGGTCGGCTCGGGCTGCTCGGGGTCGACCGGGTCGGTCGGCCCGTCCGGCTCCCCGGGCACGACGACGGGTCCGCCCGGCTCCCCGGGCACGACGACGGGTCCGCCGGGCTCGCCCGGCACCACCGGGCCGGCAGGCGAGCCGGAGCTGCGCCGCACGGCCAGGGAGTCGGTGCCGTCGCCGTCCCAGTCCCCCACGAGGGTGACGTCGCCGGGTCGCCCGAAGGTCACGCTGCGATCGGCCGGGCCGTGACGGAGCCGGTCGGCCAGGTGGTAGCGCGCCCCGCGACGGACGGCGAGCGCGTCCTCGCCCGACCCGTCCCAGTCGCCCACGTACACGTCGTCGGCGTCGCGTCCGTAGCAGACGACGGTGTCGGCGGGACCGGACCGCATCGTCGTGTTGATGAAGTAGTGCGCGCCGCGACGGACGGCGAGGGCGTCGACGCCGTCGCCGTCCCAGTCCCCGACGATGACGGTGTCGGACCCGCGCCCGAAGTGCAGCACCCGGTCCGCCGGACCCGGGCTCATCGAGTCCTTGAGGAGGTACTCCGCGCCGCGGCGCACCGCGAGGGTGTCCTTCCCGTCGCCGTTCCAGTCGCCCACGAGGAGCTCGTCGTCGGGCCGCCCGTAGGCGACGACGGCGTCCGCGCGACCGCCGGTGAGCGAGTTGGAGACGTGGATCGTGCTGCCGCGGCGCACGGCGAGGGTGTCGGTGCCGTCCCCGTCCCAGTCGCCCACGAGGACCTCGTCACCGGGCCGCCCGTAGGTGAGGACTCGCGCGGTGCGGCGCAGGCCGTTGTCGGCCAGGTGGAAGGTGTTGCCGGGCACCGTCGGCGTGGCCGCGGGTGCGGTCGCGGTGGGCGCCGACGTCGTCGCGATGGACGCCGGTGGGACGAGGGCCTGGGCCGGGACGGCCGCGACGAACGGGGCGGTCAGCGTGAGGGCAGCGCTCAGCGTCAGGGCGGGACGGAGGGAGGAACGCATCGGTGCGAGGCCTTTCACCTGTGGAGGACAGGGGTGCGGCGGAGGGGCCGCAGGCACGCCACGCGGCCCCTCCCGCGCACGTGCTCGCAGACGATCATGACGTACGCACGTTGTTTTGTGAACCTGTTGCCCAAAACGTACCGATGCGAGAAGCCGGACCGCGCCGAGCGCGGTCCGGCCTCCCGGTGGTGCGGGTCAGACGGTGGCGTCCGCGAGGAAGTTGCGGCAGCGAGCGGCCTCGTCGTCCTCGCCGATCGCGGCGGCAGCGTCCCCGAGCGTCTGGAGGGCGCTGAGGAAGCCCTGGTTCGGGACGTGGCCCGCGGGGATCGGGCCCTGACCCTTCCAACCGGCGCGACGCAGCGCGTCCAGGCCGCGGTGGTAGCCGGTGCGGGCGTAGGCGTAGGCCGCGACCGGGTCCTTCTCGTCGAAAGCCGCACGGGCGAGCACCGCCCAGGCGTAGCTCGACGCGGGCAGGCGGGCGGCGACGTCACGCGGGTCGTCGCCGCGCTCGACGGCGGCGCGCGCCGCCATGTCGGGGTGGTCCTCGGGCAGGTACGTGGGGTCGGGACCCAGGAGGTTCTTCTGCATGGGGCCAGTGTCTCAGGTGGTGACCCGGCGCCGGGGCCCCTCACCGGCGCTCGCAGGACCCGGCGCGCAGGTGGGCGGCGAGGCGCCGCGTCGTGCGGCGTCGTCCCGCCGAGCCCCACCTCGCCGTGTCATCTGCGGAGCATGCCGACCCGCGTGCGGCGAGGGAGGAGCTCAGCCCTCCTGGGTGTCCTCGGTACGGCGCAGCACCTCGGTGAGGCGGTTGGCGGCGGAGACGACGGCGCCGGCGTGGAGGCGCCCGGGCTGGCGGCCCATGCGCTCCATCGGTCCGGAGACCGACACGGCGGCGAGCACGCGGCCCGAGGGCCCGCGCACGGGGGCGGAGACGGACGCGACGCCCGGCTCGCGCTCCCCGACAGACTGCGCCCACCCGCGGCGGCGCACGCCGGAGAGGATCGTCGCGGTGAAGGTCGCGCCCTGCAGGCCGCGGTGGAGGCGGTCCGGCTCTTCCCACGCGAGGAGGATCTGGGCCGCCGAGCCCGCGGACATCGTGAGGGTCGCGCCCACCGGGATCGAGTCGCGCAGGCCCATCTGCCGCTCGGCGGCGGCCACGCAGATGCGCTGGTCGCCCTGGCGGCGGTAGAGCTGCACCGACTCCCCGGTGTGGTCACGCACGGCGGTGAGCACCGGACCGGCAGCCGCGAGCAGGCGGTCCTCGCCGGCCGCCGAGGCGAGCTCGCTGAGCCGGGGGCCGAGGATGAAGCGGCCCTGCATGTCCCGCGCGACGAAGCGGTGGTGCTCCAGGGCGACGGCCAGCCGGTGGGCGGTGGGGCGGGCGAGGTGAGTCGCAGCGACGAGCTGCGCGAGGGTCGCGGGCCCTGCCTCGAGGGCACCGAGAACCGTGGCGGCCTTGTCAAGGACGCCGACTCCGCTAGAGTTGTCCATGTGGCGATATTGGCATCTCACTCACTGAGATGCAAGCCCCCGGACCGAACAGGGTCCGGGAAGGGACGGAGAAGGGCCGCGGCTACCGCTGCGCCCGAGAGGTGGAGAACATGAGCGGCACCCTTGCGGAGAAGGTCTGGAACGCGCACGTCGTGCGCGAAGGGAGCGACGGGGCCCCCGACCTCCTCTACATCGACCTGCACCTCGTGCACGAGGTGACGAGCCCGCAGGCCTTTGAGGGGCTGCGGCTCGCGGGACGCCCGGTGCGCCGCCCGGACCTCACGATCGCCACCGAGGACCACAACACCCCCACGCTCAACATCGACCTGCCGATCGCGGACCTCACCAGCCGCACGCAGATCGACACGCTGCGCCGCAACGCCGAGGAGTTCGGCATCCGCATCCACTCCCTGGGCGACGCCGACCAGGGCATCGTCCACGTCGTGGGACCCCAGCTGGGGCTCACCATGCCCGGCCTCACCGTCGTGTGCGGCGACTCCCACACGAGCACCCACGGCGCCTTCGGTGCGCTCGCCTTCGGCATCGGCACGAGCGAGGTCGAGCACGTGCTCGCCACCCAGACCCTGCCCCTCCAGCCCTTCAGGACGATGGCGATCAACGTCGACGGCCAGCTCCCCGAGGGCAGCACGGCCAAGGACATCATCCTCGCGATCATCGCCAAGATCGGCACCGGCGGCGGCCAGGGCTACGTCCTGGAGTACCGCGGCGAGGCCATCCGCTCCCTGTCCATGGAGGCGCGGATGACCATCTGCAACATGTCGATCGAGGCCGGCGCCCGCGCCGGCATGATCGCGCCGGACGAGACCACCTTCGAGTACCTCAAGGGTCGCCCGCACGCCCCCGAGGGCGCCGACTGGGACGCCGCCGTCGAGTACTGGAAGACCCTGCGCAGCGACGACGACGCCGTCTTCGACGTCGAGGTCCACCTCGACGCCTCCGAGCTCGAGCCCTTCGTCACCTGGGGCACCAACCCCGGCCAGGGCCTGCCGCTCTCTGCGAACGTGCCCAACCCGGCCGAGATCGGCGACGAGGGCGACCGCGTCGCCGCCGAGCGCGCGCTGGAGTACATGGGCCTGGAACCGGGCACCCCGCTGCGCGACATCCCGGTCGACACCGTCTTCATCGGCTCGTGCACGAACGGCCGCATCGAGGACCTGCGTGCCGTCGTCGACGTCATCAAGGGCCGCAAGAAGCACGACGACGTCCGCGTCCTCGTCGTGCCGGGCTCGGCGCGCGTCCGCCTCCAGGCCGAGGCCGAGGGGCTGGACAGGGTCTTCCTCGACTTCGGTGCCGAGTGGCGCAACGCCGGCTGCTCGATGTGCCTGGGCATGAACCCCGACCAGCTCAAGCCGGGTGAGCGGGCAGCGTCCACCTCGAACCGCAACTTCGAGGGCCGCCAGGGCAAGGGCGGGCGGACGCACCTCGTCTCGCCGCTCGTCGCCGCCGCGACCGCCGTCCGGGGGACCCTGTCCTCGCCCGCCGACCTCGAGCCCGCCCGCGAGCTCGTCAACGCCTGAGAGAAGAAGCGCCATGGAGAAGTTCACCCAGCACACCGGCGTCGGCGTCCCGCTGCGCCGCAGCAACGTCGACACCGACCAGATCATCCCGGCGGTCTACCTCAAGCGCGTCACCCGCACCGGCTTCGAGGACGCCCTGTTCGCCGCCTGGCGCGGTGACCCGGACTTCGTCCTCAACCAGGACGCCTACCGCAGCGGCTCGGTCCTCGTCGCCGGACCCGACTTCGGCACCGGCTCCTCCCGCGAGCACGCCGTGTGGGCGCTCAAGGACTACGGCTTCAAGGCCGTCCTCGCCTCCCGCTTCGCCGACATCTTCCGCGGCAACTCGGGCAAGCAGGGCCTCGTCGCGGGCATCCTCGCGCAGGAGGACGTCGAGCAGATCTGGAAGGTCCTCGAGACCGCGCCGGGCACCGAGGTGACCGTCGACCTCGTCTCGCGCACCGTGAGCTGTGGCTCGGTCGTCGCGCAGTTCGAGATCGACGACTACACCCGCTGGCGCCTCATGGAGGGCCTGGACGACATCGGCCTCACCCTCAAGCACGAGCAGGACATCACCACCTTCGAGGAGTCCCGCGCCGCCTGGCGGCCGCAGACCCTCCCGGCCAAGCACCTGCCGCCGGTGGAGATCGTCGCCGCCCGCCCCGTCGACGACGGCGTCCCCGCCCACGAGCAGGCCCCCCTGCGCTGACCCATCCCACCCCCGCCGAGAGCCGGATTCCTCCTGGAGGAATCCGGCTCTCGGCGCAGGGGGCGCCGCCGCCGTGTGTCCGCGGGGTGTCAGCGCGAGTCCAACCCCCACCCACTCTCACGACGTGGGGTGCGGGGGACGACGGAGGAATCCGGCTCTCGCGACGTGGGCCGGCGCCCCGGCGAGGCCGGCTACGAGGACTGCGCCGGGCCGACGGAGCCGCGGCGGACCACCGGGCAGGGGACGAGCAGCTCCCCGGCGGGCTCGGCGCCGTCGCGCTCGGCGATGAGGGCCAGGGCGGCGAGCCGGCCCATCTCCCGGTGCGGCAGCGCCATCGTGGTGAGGCCCGGGGTGAGCTCGCTGGAGACGACGTAGAGGTCGTCGAAGCCGATGACGGACAGGTCCTGCGGGATGCGCACCCCCCGCGCAGCGGCGGCCCGGTAGACCCCGATCGCCATCTGGTCGTTGAAGGCGAAGATCGCCGACGGCGGCCGCTCGGAGTCGAGCAGCACCCCCGCGGCGCGGTCACCGCCCGCGGAGTCCGAGCGCTCCCGCACCACGAGCCCCGGGTCGACCTCGAGCCCGTGCGCGGCAAGCGTGTCCTGGTACCCGCGCAGCCGACGGTCGACGGCGGGGCCGTCGTGGAGGTCGCGGACGAAGCCGATGCGTCGGTGCCCGTGCCGCACGAGCTCCTCGACGGCGGACTGCGCGCCCTGCTGCTCGTCGGGCACGACGAAGGTCGTCGCGCCCTGCGCCGGCCGCGAGTCCAGGAGCACCGTGGGCAGCCCGTCCAGGACCCCCGGGAGCGTCACCGAGCGGTGGTACATCGTCGCGTAGAGCGCGCCGTCGACCTGCTGCTGGCGCAGCGCCCGCACGGCGTGCTCCTCGAGCGTCTTGTCCCCGCCCGTGTTGACGAGCATGAGGAGGTACCCGGCCTCCCAGGCGGCGTCCTGCGCGCCCTGGATGAGCTGGCCCGCGTACGGGGTGGTCGCGATGACGTCACTGATGAAGGCGAGGGTCCCCGAGCGCTGCGTGCGCAGGCCGCGGGCCAGCGAGTTGGGCACGTAGCCCAGCTCGGCGGCGGCCGCCCGCACCCGGTCCCGGGTGCTGCCGGCCACCCGGGCGCCCGCGGTGTCGTTGAGGACGACGGAGACGGTCGACGGCGCCACCCCCGCGAGCTCGGCGACGTCGCGGATGCGTGGCCTCCTCGTCACCCCGGTCCTCCCTCGTCGGCTGCTGGCCCCCACACTTTATGCCGGACGGGTCACCCGGATCGTCCCGTCCTCGTCCACGGACACGGGCATCGGGTCGCTGATGCGGCCGCCGAAGCCGCCGTCGTCGTCCACGTGCTCCCAGGCGAGGAGGTACCAGCTGCCGCGGTGCTCGACGAAGCGCCCCGCGTAGAGGCTGGCGTGCGGGTCGCCGAGGAGGAAGCGCTCGCTCTCCAGGCGGAAGGGCCCGAGCGGGCCGGGGCCGGTGAGGACGTGCGTGCCGCCCTCCGCGACGAAGCCCGCGCGCTCGCGGCGGACCGCGCTGTGCTCCCCGGCGGTGAGGCAGAAGGCCACCCGCCACGCGCCACCGAGGTGGAGGAGCTGCGGGACCTCGAGGTGGTAGAAGTCGCCCGGCTCGGAGACGGGGGGCAGCGCCTCCCAGGTGCGCAGGTCCTCGGAGACGGCGTGCCCGACGACGCCGCGCCCGTCGAGCGGCCCGTGGTCCGCGCGGGCGGTGAGGTACATGTGGAAGCGGCCCGTCGTCGGCTCGTGCCAGACCCACGGGTCGCGCCACGCCTCCTCCCGGACGCCGTCGTGCAGGCGCTCGTACCAGCGCGGGTCGGCCTCCAGGACCATGCCCTGCTTGGTCCACGTGAGGAGGTCGGGGGAGGTGGCCAGGCCCACGCGCTGGACCGCGCCGCCCTCCGCCGTCGAGACGCCCGTGTAGAACATGTGCCACACGCCGTCGTGGCGCATGACGCTGCCGGTCCACGTGGCGAGGGAGTCGAAGTCCTCCCCCTCCCCGGGCCCGAGCGCGTCGGGCAGCACCTGCCAGCTGCGCAGGTCGCGGCTCACCGCGTGCCCGATGGTCGCGCTGTGGTGGCGCAGGTCGGGGTCGCCGAGCGAGCGCGGCGCCTGGAGGTAGAAGACGTGGACGTCGTCCCCGTCGTGGGCGAACCAGAAGTCCCAGACCCAGCGGTCGGGCAGGGCGAGAGGCATGCAGCTGCTTTCTTCTTGTGCGGAAGCGGGCGGGCGTCAGCCCTTGAGGCCCGAGGAGGCCAGACTTTGGACGAACCAGCGCTGGAAGAGGAGGAAGACGACGAGGACGGGCAGCACCATGAGGACGCCGAAGGCGAAGATCTGGCCCCAGTCGTAGGGCGGCTGTCCCTGGAACACCGCGATCGCCAGCGGCAGCGGCCGCTTCTGCGGCTGGTCGATCATCATGACCGGCCACAGGAAGGAGCCCCACGTCGTGAGGAAGGACAAGATCGCCACCGTCGCGAAGACCGGCTTGGACATCGGCACGACGATGCGCAGGTAGGTGCGCCACACGCCGGCGCCGTCCAGGCGCGCGGCCTCCTCGATCTCCTTCGGCAGGCCGATGAAGAAGGAGTAGAAGAGGTAGATGGAGAAGGCGCTCGCGACGAAGGGCAGGATCTGGATGTAGTACGTGTTGCGGTGCTCGTTCAGCGCGTAGAACAGCGGGACGGCGATCGCCTCGAAGGGCAGGATCGTCAGCGCGACGACGCCGAGCATGACGGCGTCGCGCCCGCCCCAGCGCAGCCGCGCGAGGGAGTAGGCGGCCATCGAGTTGACGAGCAGGCCGAAGGCGACGACGCCGGTCGTGACGAGCAGCGAGGTGAGGAAGAAGTCGGTGAAGTACCCGGTGGCGGGGCTGGAGAACCGGCCCAGCATGCCGGAGTAGTTGTCCAGGGACAGCTCGCGGGGGACGAAGCCGCCCACGCCGTCGATGACCTCCGAGGACGGCTTGAAGCTGCCGATGACGAGGTAGGCGATCGGCGCGACGAAGACGAGCGCGAGGACCGTGAGGAGGAGGTAGCTGCCCGCGGTGCGCAGCGGACGGGAGCGGGTGGTGGTCATGCGATCTCACGCTCCTCGCGCAGCACACGGCGCTGGATCAGGGTGATGGTGAGGACGATGAGGAAGAACAGGACGGTGATGGCCGAGGCCCGCCCGACGTTGTTCGCCGTGAAGGCGGTCGTCACGGCCTGGTACATCACCGTCGTCGTCGCGTCCTGCGGGCCGCCGCCGGTCATGATGTAGACCTGGTCGAAGACGCGGAAGGACAGGATCGTCGTCACCATCGCGACGAAGATCAGGGTGTTGCGAAGGCCGGGCAGGGTGACGTGGCGCAAGCGCTGCCACGGGCCGGCCTTGTCGAGGGCCGCGGCCTCGTAGAGCTCGCCGGGGATGCCCTGGAGGCCGGCGAGGAGGATGACCATCTGCAGCCCGACGCCCTGCCAGATCGACATGATGATGATCGCGGCGAGCGCGGTGCTCGGGTTGCCCAGCCAGTCCTGGGAGGGGATGAGCCCGAAGGAGACGGTGTCGAGGACCGAGTTGAGCAGGCCCAGCTCGCCGCGGGTGTAGATGACCTTCCAGACCACGGCCACCAGGGCCATGGGGAAGACGACGGGCATGAAGAAGAAGGTGCGGAACACCGGCATGCCGCGCAGCGGCCGGTTGAGCAGGACGGCCAGCGCCAGCGCCAGGGACGTCTGCACCGGCACGACGACGGCCGCGAAGATGAGGTTGTTGCGCAGGCCCGTGAGGAACTCGCCGCGGAAGTCCGGGTCGAGGAGGATCCGCCGGTAGTGCTCGAGCCCGAACCACGACGGCGGCTGCGGGGTGTCGAGGCGCACGTTCTGCGTCGACAGCCAGCCGGCGAGCAGGAAGGGCAGCAGGACGAACAGGAGGAGCCCGATGGCGGCGGGCGCGATCATCGCCCAACCCGCCAGGGTCTCCGGGCGCCGGGCGCGGGCCCGGCGCGTCACCGCAGTGGTCATCGTTCCTCCTCACGAGGGTGCCGTGGGCGGGAGCGGCGTGCCCCCGCCCACGGCGGTGGGTCAGCTCAGGCCGTAGCCGTCGTTGTCCTGGAAGTCCAGGTCGATGGCGCGGGCCGCGGTGTCGAGCAGCTCCTGGGCGTCGCCGCCCTCATAGGCACCGAAGAAGGCCTCGGAGAACTGCTGGCTGATGACCGGGTAGGCCGGGGTGATCGGGCGGGGGACCGCGACGCAGTCCGGGCTGGGCACGGCGTCACCGCACGTGGCCTGGAGCGACTCGGCGAAGATCGCGAGCGGGCCGTCCGCGCCGTAGAGCTCGCTGGACTCCAGGACCGTGGTCGTGGCCGGGGGCGCGGCGTTGGCCTCGGTCATGGCAGCGACCTGCTCGTCGGTGGTGAGGAAGTCGAGGAACGCCGCGGCGCCCTCGGCGTCGTCGCTCTCCGGGTTGACGGCCCACGCCCAGGAGCCCTGGCCGCTCTTGGGGCCGGCGCCGAAGTCCGGCAGCGGCAGGACGACGAGGTCCTCGCCCAGCGCCTCGGCGTAGGGGTTGTACATCCAGTGGCCCACCCAGCTCATCGCGACGCGGCCGTCGAGGAAGGCGGCGTCATCGGTGTTCGGGTCGATGTACTCGCGCCAGCCGGCGAAGCGCTCGACGGCGGCGACGACCTCGGGGCTGTTGAGGTTCCCGTCCGCGGCGTTGTCCTCGACGATGTTCTTCCCGGTCGACCAGGCGACCGGCAGGAAGCCGTACGTGGGCCACTCGGCGCCGTAGTTCTCCTTGATGTCCAGGACCTGGCCGTCCTCGTCCTGCGCGGCGAGCGCCTCGAGGGCGGCCTCGAACTCCTCGACCGTCCAGGCGTCCTGCAGGTCCTGCGGGTAGTCGACGCCCGCGGCCTCGAGCTTGGACGCGCTGGCGTAGATGCCGAGGGAGGCGTCGAACTGGGAGACGCCGTAGACCTCGTCGTCGACGGGGTAGGTGTTCTGCGCGAGCGCGGAGTCGGTCTGGTTCTCCAGCGTCTCGGCTGCGACGAGGTCGCCCACGGGGGCGAGCTTCCCGGCGTAGACGAGCGAGGCCATCATCGGGCCGTCGTACTCGAGGACGTCGGGCAGCGAGTCGGCGGAGGTCGTCGTCACCGTGCTCGTGTAGTCGGCCTCGGGGACGAGCTGGAGGGTGGCCGTGTACTCCTCCTGGGAGGAGTTGAAGCCGTCGACGGCGGACTGGAGGGCGTCGACCTCCGACTCCTGGCCCTGGTGGGCCCAGATGGTGATCTCACCGCCGCCCTCGCCGTCGCCCGACGAGGCGCCGTCGTCGTTGCTGCACGCCGTCAGTGCCAGGGCCGCCGCCAGGGCGATCCCGATGGGTGTCCGTCGATTGTTCATCTGCGCTCCCGACGCCTGTGTCCGATGGGGGGTCCGGGCACCGCGGACGGTGCCGAATCGATTCGGCAAGATCGTGGCACCGGTCACCCCGGCTGTCAAGACCACCCACCCCGCGAGAGCCGGATTCCTCACCGGAGAGGTCCGGCTCTCGCGACATGGGTGGTGCGCGCGTGAGGTTGGGCACCTTCACCGACCCTTCACGTCCTCTCATCCCTCCCTCACATCGGCGGCTTATGCTGAACTGTCCGGGCCGCGCGGGTCCGACGTCGGCGATGAGGTGGGTATGAGCGCAGTACTGCAGGTGAACGGTGGGACGCCGCTGAAGGGCGAGATCAGCGTCCGCGGCGCGAAGAACTTCGTCTCCAAGGCCATGGTCGCCGCCCTGCTTGGGGAGTCGCCGTCCGAGCTGCGCAACGTCCCGCAGATCAAGGACGTCGAGGTCGTCTCCGGCCTGCTGCGCCTGCACGGCGTCACGGTGGACTACGACGTCGAGGCCGGCGTCATCCGCCTGGACTCCAGCGACGTCGAGACCGCCCACGTCGCGGACATCGACGCCCACGCCGGCTCCAGCCGCATCCCGATCCTCTTCTGCGGCCCGCTGCTCCACCGCCTGGGGGAGGCCTTCATCCCCGACCTCGGTGGCTGCCGCATCGGCGACCGCCCGATCGACTACCACCTCTCGATCCTGCGCGAGTTCGGCGCCGTCGTGGACAAGCGCCCCCAGGGCATCCACATCACCGCCCCCCGCGGGCTCACCGGCGCCAAGATCCAGCTGCCCTACCCGAGCGTCGGCGCCACCGAGCAGCTGCTCCTCACCGCCGTGCGCGCCAAGGGCAAGACCGAGCTGAGCAACGCCGCCACCGAGCCGGAGATCATGGCGCTCATCGCCTTCCTCCAGCGCATGGGCGCGATCATCTCCGTCGACACCGACCGCGTCATCCGCATCGAGGGCGTCGACCGCCTCGGCGGGGCCACCTACACCGCCCTCACCGACCGCATCGAGGCCGGCTCGTGGGCCTGCGCGGCCCTGGCCACCGGCGGCGACATCATGGTCCGCGGCGCGGACCAGCACGGGATGATGGCCTTCCTCAACACGTTCCGGAAGGTCGGCGGCGACTTCGAGGTCTCCGACGACGGCATCCGCTTCTGGCACCCCGGCGGGGAGCTCAAGTCGATCGTCCTGGAGACCGACGTCCACCCGGGGTTCATGACCGACTGGCAGCAGCCGCTCGTCGTCGCGCTCACCCAGGCCACCGGCCTGTCGATCGTCCACGAGACGGTCTACGAGAACCGCTTCGGCTTCACCGACGCGCTGCGCGGCATGGGCGCCCAGATCCAGGTCTACCGCGAGTGCCTCGGCGGCTCGCCCTGCCGCTTCGGGCACCGCAACTTCTACCACTCGGCCGTCGTCTCGGGCCCGACGCCGCTGCGCGCCGCCGACATCGAGGTCCCCGACCTCCGCGGCGGCTTCTCCCACCTCATCGCGGCGCTCGCCGCCGAGGGCACCTCGCGGGTGAGCGGCATCGACATCATCTACCGCGGCTACGAGGACTTCATGGGCAAGCTCCGCGCCCTCGGCGCGGACGTGAAGCCACTCGACTGAGCAGGTCCACGGCCGGCCCATGACACGTGTCATGGGCCGGCCGTGCGCGTTCCACCCGAGGCGATGACGCCGTGCACCGCTGCACGCGCGAACCCGGGTGGAGGGTGGGGACATGACCACCACCGACACCAGCTCCGTCATCACCGTCACCGGCGTCCAGCGCCGCTACGGCACCGCGAAGGCGGCCTTCACGGCGGTCCGGGGCGTGGACCTCACGGTCCGCCGCGGGGAGCTCTTCGCGCTCCTCGGCACCAACGGTGCCGGCAAGACCTCGCTCCTGGAGGTCGTCGAGGGCATCGCGCCCGCCAGCGCCGGCACCGTCCGCGTCCTGGGCCGCGACCCCTACCGCGAGCGGCACCTCGTGCGCCCGCGCACCGGGATCATGCTCCAGGAGGCGGGCTTCCCCGCCGACCTCACCACCGTCGAGACCGCCCGCATGTGGCACGGCACCCTCGGAGCCCCCATGCCCGTGGCGCACGCCCTCGAGCTCGTCGGGCTGCGCCACCGGGCCGCGGTCCAGGTGAAGTCGCTGTCCGGCGGTGAGCGCCGGCGCCTCGACCTCGCGCTGGCGATCATGGGCCGCCCCGAGATCCTCTTCCTCGACGAGCCGACCACCGGCCTGGACCCGCAGTCGCGCCGCGACGCGTGGGAGCTCGTGCGCCGGCTCCTCGAGGCCGGCACGACCGTCATCCTCACCACCCACTACCTCGAGGAGGCGGAGGAGCTCGCCGACCGCCTCGCGATCATGCACCGCGGCCTGGTGGTCCGCGAGGGCACGGTCGCCGAGATCGTCGCCGGGGAGCCGGCACGCATCCGCTACCGCACGACGGCCGGTGAGCTCGCCGACCCGCGTGCGCTCCACGCCCTGCCCGCCCTCCTCACCGCCGGGCGCACCCGCACCGGTCTCGTCGAGATCGAGTCGCGCGACCTCCAGGCCACGCTCACCGCGCTCCTCGAGCGCGCCAACGCCACCGGGGAGGCGCTGACCAACCTCGAGGCCAGCCACGCCTCCCTCGAGCGGGCCTTCCTCGCGGTGGCCGGGGAGGACGACGACGCCGCGGCGCCGTCGGTCCCCGAGCTCGCCACCGCCTGAGCCGCTCCCGTCAGACCTGATCCGAAGGAACCACGACCGTGACCACCACCGCCCTGCAGCCCGCCACCGCCTCGGCCCCCCGCGCCGGGCGCGCGGCCCGCGTCCTGTCCCTCGTCCGTGCCGAGCTGCTCCTCCTCGTGCGTAACCGCACCACCCTGTTCAACGCCGTCGCCCTCGCCCCACTCACGGTGCTCTTCTTCGCCACCCTCGGGATGACTCCCGACAGCGGGGGCGCGGGCGTCGCCGGCATGCTCCTCACCATGCTCGTGGCGCTCGCTCTGGTCATCGTCGTCTACTACAACCTCACGACGACGATCGTCGCCCGCCGCGAGGAGCTCGTCCTCAAGCGGCTGCTCACCGGTGACGTCTCCCGCGGCGAGATCATCGCGGCCACGGCCGCTCCCGCGGTCCTCGTCCTGCTCGCCCAGCTCGTGCTCGGCGTCGTCGCGATGGCCGTGTGGCTGGAGGTGCCGACGCTGCAGAACCCGCTGTGGGTCGCGGCCGCCGTCGTCGGCGGGGTCGTCCTCTTCGTCCTGCTCGCGACGGCCTCCGCCGGGCTCACCCGGACGGTCGAGACCGCGCAGCTGACGACGCTGCCGATCCTCATGGTCGCCACCGCGCTGTCCGGGCTCGCCATCCCGGTGCACATCATGCCTGACGCCCTCGCGACGGTCGCGCAGTGGACGCCGATGTTCCCCGTCGTCGCCCTCGTCCAGCACGGTCTCGGCGCCGTGGCGTTGGACGGGACGCTCGCCTCAGGGGCCTTCGCGGATGTCGCCCAGCCCCTCGCGGCCTTGGCCCTGTGGATCGTCCTCGGCGCACTGGCCACCCGGCGCTGGATGCGCTGGGAGCCGCGCCGCTGACCGGCCCGCTGACCGTCCCGCCCCGCGGCTGCTGAGAGGATGCGACCATGCGACTAGTCGACTCGTGGCGCCGCCGCACCGGGCCGGAACGCTTCGAGACGTACACCCGCTGGACGCTCTACCTCCTCCTCGGGATGGTCCCGCTCCTCGCGGCCTCGGTCATCGGGACCACCGAGCTCGACCCGGACCGGACCGCCGCTTTCACCGCCTACGCCGGTCTCGTCGTCGTCGAGACTGGCGTGGCGATCCTCGTCATCCGCCAGGGCGTCACCGCCTTCCGCGACAGCACGCCGCTGCCGCGCGGGCCGGTGGCGCTCCTGCTCGTCCTCACGGGCGCGGCCGTCGTCGCCGCGATGCTCGGGCTGCCGCCGGCCGGGGAGATCGGCTGGCAGGGCAGGGGAGCGGCCGTGCTCCTCGCGCTCGCCACCTGCCTGTTCGCGGTGACGCCCGTGCTCACCTCCCCGGTCCTCGTTCCGCTGTCCCTCGTGGTGAGCGCCGCCGCGGCCCTTGCCAACCGGCCCGCCCTCGATTGGCCCCTCGTCCCCACGACGGCCCTGATCTTCGGGATCGTCATGGTCGCCCTCACCCCGAGCTTCCGGATCTCGGTGTGGATGCTCGGGGTCGTCTGGGAGCAGGAGCGCACCCGCCAGCTCCACGCGCGCCTCGCCGTCGCCGAGGAGCGGCTGCGCTTCTCCCGCGACCTCCACGACGTCCTCGGCCGGGCACTGTCCGCGATCGCGCTCAAGAGCGAGCTCGGCGCCGAGCTCAGCCGCCGCGGCCAGGGGGAGCGGGCCGCCGAGCAGATGCTCGAGGTCCGCGAGCTGGCAGGCGACTCGCTGCGCGAGGTGCGCGCCGTCGTCGCCGGCTACCGACAGGCCGACCTCGCCACGGAGGTCGCCGGCGCCCGCTCGGTGCTCCGCTCGGCCGGCGTGCGCACCCGGATCATCGGCGAGGACACCACGCTGCCCCCGCGGGTCCAGTCCGCGCTCGCGTGGGTGGTGCGAGAAGGGGCGACGAACGTCGTGCGACACTCCTCGGCCGACTCGTGCACCATCGACGTCGCCGTGGTCGAGGAGGCGGGGGAGCGCCTGGCCCAGCTGACCATCGTCAACGACGGCGTGAGCGGCCCGCCGTCCACCGGCTCCGGCCTCGTCGGCCTCTCCGAGCGCCTCGCCGACCTCGGCGGCACGGTGGCGACCGAGGCCCCCGGGGGCACCTTTACCCTGCGGGCGCACGTCCCGCTCGGCGGCGACGACGCCGGTGGCACGATGGGAGCACCATGATCCGCATCCTCCTGGCCGACGACGAGAACCTCATCCGCGACGCCCTCGCCGGCCTCCTCGGGCTGGAGGAGGACATCGAGGTCGTCGCGCAGGCCGCGTCCGGCCCGGAGGCGGTCGCCGCGGGCCGCCACCACCGTCCCGACGTCGCCGTCCTCGACCTCCAGATGCCGGGGCTCGACGGGATCGCCGTCGCCCAGCAGCTCGCCGCCGAGGTGCCCGGCTGCCGCTCGGTCATCGTCACGAGCCACGGGCGACCCGGCTACCTCAAGCGGGCCCTGGAGGCCGGTGTCTCGGCCTTCCTGCCCAAGACGGTCTCGGGGCGGGTGCTCGCCGACGTCGTGCGCCAGGTCCAGGCCGGCGGGCGCTACGTCGACCCCGAGCTCGCCGCGGAGGCCATCAGCGCGGGCGACTCCCCGCTCACCCCGCGCGAGGCCGACGTCCTCGAGCTCGCCGCGGACGGCACGCCCGTGGAGGAGATCGCCCAGCGCGCCCACCTCAGCCCCGGGACGGTCCGCAACTACCTCTCCGCGGCCGCGATGAAGCTGGGCGCCGCCAACCGCCACGAGGCCGTCCAGGTCGCCCGCCGCCACGGCTGGATCTGAGCCCGCTCGTCCCCCGAGCGGACCGGGTGTTGCTGCACCCGGTGTGAGAAATCATCCTGCCGGCACGAGAAATGCGTCGGAAGCTGGATGACAAAAGGGCGCGGGGTGGTTTAGCGGGCCTCTTCCGACGGTTTCGGAGAATCAAAAGGTGGTGGCCTTACAGCAATGTCATTCAGCGGGTGCAGCAGAAGTCTGCAGTCCCGGTGGACACGGCATTGTCAGGGCTGAGAATGACCGCTAACGTCCTGCTCGTCGGGGGGGCGTGATCGTGCTGGACGACGTCGTCCACCGGCATTCGAAAATCCGGATGTGATCGCGTTCTGTGTGCGCGTGAAAACCGCATCCAGTCGCAGGACGTCATCACCACGATGAAGTGAGGATGTGCAGTCATGGCAATTCCCATCAGACGGGGGCGGGCGGTCGGTATCACCGCCGTCGCCGCCCTCGGGCTCGGCGCCCTGGGCGCCGCCCCGGCGCTCGCCGCACCGGCCGACGCCCAGATCACCGACGCCGTCGTCCTCGTCGAGACCCTCGACGAGGGCGCCAAGGTGACGGCGCTCGCGGTCCAGTACTCCGAGGAGCTCGACTTCGGCGACGTGCCCCTGGACCCCGACGCGTTCACCGTCACCGCCCGGCGCAGCGGCTCGACCCCCGGCAACACGAGCACCGGGGAGCGGACCGTCACCCACGCGTACCTCAGCGACGCGCCTCAGCGCTCCGCGGAGCGGGCCGGCACGAGCGGGGAGTGGGTGATCCTCGAGCTGTCCCGCTACGACGCGAACGCCGGCGTCCTGTTCTACACGGGCATCAACAACCAGTACCCGCTCGACGGCGCCTACTCGGTGCGCCAGACCGAGGACCTCGTCGGTGACGACGAGACCGTCCCGGCCCGCTCGACGACGGTGGTCAACACCGAGGTCGTCCGCTCCGTCGTCGACGACTTCTCCGTCGAGCAGTGGACGGGGGAGGGCTCGGACTTCGCCTACCGGTTCTTCGAGCCGGAGGCCGTGCGCGACGGCGAGGACGACGGGCGGCTCTACCCCCTCGTCCTCGCGCTCCACGGGTCGGGGGAGTCGGGCACCGACAACGCCGCCCAGCTCCTCGCCAACCGTCTCGTCACGTCGTGGGCCGAGCCAGCGGCGCAGGCCGAGCACCCCGCCTTCGTCATGGCACCGCAACGTCACCCCGACCTGTCGTGGCAGGACGAGGAGGGGCGCGCCGGTCTCTTCGCGATGGTCGAGCACGCCAAGGAGACGCTCCCCATCGACCCCGACCGGGTCTACATCACCGGCCTGTCCCTCGGGTCGATCGGCACGTGGAACCTCCTCATCGACGACTCGGACGTCTTCGCCGGTGCCGTCACCGTGGCCTACGGTCCGGGGGCGAACCCCGGCCTGGCGGAGCTCGTCGACTTCCCGATCTGGCAGTTCCACTCCGAGGACGACCGCACGGTGCCGGTGCAGGGCGTCTACGACAGCGTCACCGCCCTCGAGGCGCTCGGGGTCGACGTCGTCCAGCGACGGTGGGCGGGCAACCTCCCGCTCGCCGAGGCCGTCGCGCTGCAGACCGAGCAGCGCCGCGCCGCGCAGGACATCGGTGCCCACCACCTCGTGACCATCTTCGAGGCGGGCACGACCGGCACACCGCCGGACGCCGACGGTCCGAGCATCCCGCTCAGCGGCCACTTCTCCTGGGTGCCGGCCTACAACAACGCGGTCACCCACGACTGGCTCATGTCCCAGGTCCGCGGCGCCACCCAGCCGGTGACCGGGCAGACGACGGACGGATTCGACGTCGAGGTCTCCATCCCGGAGACCGGCGGCCTCGCCGTGGCGGTCGGTGCCGACCGGGTGAGCCTCGGGACGGCCGGGCTCGAGACCGGGCTCAGCCACCTCGCGGCGTCGGGTGACCTGCCCACCATCACGGTGGCCGACACCCGGCCGGCCGACCCTGGCTGGTCGCTCACCGCCGAGGTGAGCGACTTCCGGGCCGGGGCCGCGGTGCTCGAGGGCCGGTACCTCGGGGTGACCCCCCGCGTGCTCTCCGCCGCGCCCACCCAGGAGGTCACCGCCGGGGAGCCCGTCGCCCCCGGTGAGGGCTTCACCGAGGGCACGACCCTCGCCTCGGCCGCCCCCGGCGGCGGCCGCGGCACGACGACGGTCGGCGGGGAGCTGCTCCTGCACGCCCCCACCTCGACGGTTCCCGGTGACTACGTCGCCCGGGTGACCGTCACCGTCTTCTAGCGGGTCCGCCGGTGCGGGAGGGCCCGCCCCTCCCGCACCGGCACACCCGACAGACCCCAAGGAGAACCCCATGAGACGTCTTGCCACCGCGGCCGCGATCCTCGCCGCCGCCCTGCTCGGTACCCCCGCCGCCGCGGAGGAGGCCCCGCCACCCGCCGCCTGGGAGGTGCTGCCCGCCCCCGACGACGACGGCCCGCGGCAGGCCTTCGAGCTCACCCTCGACCCCGGGCAGACGCACGAGGACACCGTCCTCGTCCGCAACCGCGGCCCGGAGGAGATCACCGTGGACGTGTGGGCGACCGACGCCGTCACCACACCCTCGGGGGACCTCGGCCTGCTCCTGGCCGAGGACGCCCCGCGCTTCGCCGGCGCCTGGATCACGCCGGCGACGGCGCGCCTCACCCTCGAGCCCGGCGGGGAGGGCGCCGTCCCCTTCACCGTCACGGTCCCCGAGAACGAGCAGCCGGGTGACTACGTCGCCGGCGTCGTCGTGTCGATGCCGCGCGGGGAGACGACGAGCACGGGCGAGCGGGTGCTCGTCGAGGCCCGTGTCGCCAGCCGCGTCTACCTGCGGGTTCCCGGTGACCTCGCGCCCGCCGTCACGGTCTCCGAGCTCACCCTCACCCGGGACGCCCCGTGGTGGAACTTCTGGTCCGGCGACACCCGGGTCGACTTCACCGTGACGAACGAGGGCAACGCCCGGCTCATGCCCCAGTCCGCGGTGACGCTCAGCAGCCCCTTCGGCCCGCTCTCCGCGGCCCCCGCGACAGTCGCGCTGCCCGAGCTCATGCCCGGGGACCGGCTGCGCGCCTCGGCGCTCACCGGGGTCGCCGACTCCCTCGTTCTCCCCGGCGTGCCCGCGTGGGGCCTGCTCAGCGCCGACGTCTCCGTCCTCGCGCGGCTGAGCACCGGCCCCGACGCCGTCCGCGAGACGGCCACCGTCACCGCCGTCGCGGTGCCGTGGGTGCCGGCCGCCGTCGTCGTCCTCGTCCTGGCGCGGGTGGCGTTCGGCACCGTCCGCCTCGTGCGGCGGCGGCGTGCCGCCCGCCGCCCCGTCCCGACGACGGCGCCCGCCCCGGTGGAGGAGGTGGTGGCGGCTCCCGCCGTCGGGAGCGCGTAGGGCACGACGATACGATCCCCGGGTGACCAGACCCGTCCCTCGGATGTACCGCGTGATCGCCGGGCTGCTGCGCCCGCTGCTGCGGGCGACGATGCGCCGCGACTGGCGCGGCGCCGCGCACCTGCCCGCCGAGGGCGGCTTCATCGCGGCCGGGAACCACCTGACGAACGTCGATCCGCTCGTCTTCGCGCACTACCTGTACAACCACGGTGCCGCGCCGCGCTTCCTCGCCAAGCACACGCTCTTCGCGGTGCCGGTCGTCGGCTGGGTGCTGCGCCGCGCCGGGCAGATTGCCGTCGAGCGGGACAGCGCCTCGGCGCTCGCGGCCCTCGAGCCGGCGCGGGACGCCCTCGCGCAGGGGCTGTGCGTGGGGATCTTCCCCGAGGGCACCTTCACCCGTGACCCCGACCTGTGGCCGATGACGGCGAAGCTCGGCGTCGCCCGACTGGCCCTCTCCGCGCGCGTGCCGGTGGTGCCGGTCGCGCAGTGGGGGCCGCAGGACGTGCTCGCCCGCTACGGGAAGGTGCTCCACGTCGTCCCGCGCCGCACCGTGCGGGTCGAGGCCGGCCCGCCCGTGCCGCTGGAGGACCTGTACGGCCGCGAGGACGACCCGCAGGCGCTGCGCGAGGCGACCGAGCGCGTCATGGCCGCGATCACCGAGATCCTCGCCGGTCTGCGGGGCGAGCAGCCCCCTGCCCGCGTGTACGACACCCGCCGCGACGGCGACCCGCGCGCCGCCGAGCTCGCCGCCCGCGCCGAGCGCAAGCGTGCCCGCCGCGCTGCCCGCACCACCCACAGCGAGAGGGATGCATGACCAGCACGACCACCGCCCCGGCCCCGCGCGCCGCGGTCCTCGGCACCGGCAGCTGGGGCACGACCTTCGCCGCCGTCCTCGCCGACGCCGGCAACGAGGTCACCATGTGGGGCCGCTCGCCCGAGGCGTGCCGCGAGATCACCGAGGAGCACCGCAACGAGCGGTACCTGCCCGGCGTCACCCTGCCGGGTGGCGTCACGGCGACGACGGACCTGCGCGCCGCGCTCGGCGGCGCCGCCCTCGTCGCGGTGGCCGTCCCGTCCCAGGCGGTGCGCGCGGCGCTGTCCGGCTCCGCGGACGCGCTCGAGGCCGGCGCCGTCGTCGTCTCGCTCATGAAGGGCGTCGAGCTCGGCACCCACAAGCGGATGAGCGAGGTGCTGCGCGAGGCGCTCGGTCTGGAGGAGCGGCGGGTCGCTGTCGTGTCCGGGCCCAACCTCGCCCGCGAGATCGCCACCCACCAGCCCACGGCCACCGTCGTCGCCGCGAGCGACGAGGCCACCGCCGCCCGGGTCGCGCACGCCTGCGCCACCCCGTACTTCCGGCCCTACACGAACACCGACGTCGTCGGCGTCGAGCTCGGTGGTGCGGTGAAGAACGTCATCGCGCTCGCCGTCGGCATGGCCCAGGGCGCCGGCTTCGGGGACAACACGACCGCGACGATCATCACGCGCGGGCTGGCCGAGACCACCCGCCTGGGTCTCGCGCTCGGCGCCCAGGCCGAGACCTTCGCCGGCCTCGCGGGCCTGGGGGACCTGGTGGCGACCTGCGCCTCGCGGCTGTCGCGCAACAACACCCTCGGCCGGCACGTGGGCGAGGGGATGTCGCTGGAGGAGGCCGTGGCCGCGACCGGCGGGACCGCCGAGGGCGTGAAGTCGTGCCGCGCCGTCCTCGAGCTCGCCGCCGCGCACGGCGTCGACCTGCCGATCAGCCAGGCCGTCGCCGCCGTCCTCCACGAGGGCCTGCCGGTGCTCGCGATGACCGAGGCGCTGCTCTCCCGGCCCCGCAAGGCCGAGGGCGTCTAGGGCTCAGTCCTCCGGGTCGGCGATGTCGATGACGAGGCGGGCGGGGTCGTCGAGCGTGAAGACCCGGTAGTCCGCCGGGCCGTCGTCGACGCCGATGAACAGCTGGGTCAGCCCCTCGAAGGTCCCCAGGTAGTGGACCTCGTCGATGATGTCCGGGCCGTCGAGCGGCTCGCCGGGGACGTAGTGCTCCTCGCCCTCGTCGGGGTAGCGGGTGCCGGAGACGTGCACGGAGAGGATCGCCTCGCCGTCGACGTCCACGCGATCGCCGCGACCGTCCTCGATCGCCTCGTCGACGTACTCGACCTGCCAGCCGGGCACGCCCTCGCCGGTGAGCTCGACGACGACGCGGTCGAAGCCGTCGTGGTCGCCCACGCGCAGGCCGACCGGGAGGAGGAGGTCGCCGCTCGGCTCGGCGCTCTGCGCGGTGCCGGCGGGGCCAAAGGCCGGCGCGTCGGTCGGCTCCTCCGGGGCGGGTGTGGCGGCCGGCGCGTCGGTGCTCGCCTCCGGGCCGGCCGACGGCTCCCCGGTGGGGGAGGCGTCGGTCGTCGGCTCGGTGACGACGGGCGGCGGGTTCGTCGACGTGGACGGTGAGGGCTCGCCGTCGTCGTTCCCGCACGCGGCGAGCGCGAGGGCGGCGAGCGAGGCGGCGGCGACGATCCGGGTGGTGCGCGAGGCAGTCATGCCCCGATGTTAGACGGCGGCCGCCGCGGCGAGCGCGTGCTGCAGGTCGGCCCACAGGTCCTCGACGTCCTCGACGCCCACGGACATGCGCACGAGGTCGTCGGGCACGGTGGGGGCCTCGGAGGCGAAGCGCCGGCGCCGCTCGAGGCTCGACTCGACGCCGCCCAGGCTCGTGGCGGGCACCCACAGGTGCACCGCGGAGACGAGGGCGTCCGCGCCGGCCCGCCCGCCCGCGGGGCGCAGGGTGATGACCGAGCCGTAGCCGTCCATCTGGGCGGTGGCACGCTCGTGCTGCGGGTGGCTGGCCAGCGAGGGGTGGGAGACGGCGACGACGTGCTCGTGGCCCTCGAGGCGGCGCGCGAGCTCGGCGGCGTTGGCCTGGGAGCGCTCGACGCGCAGCGCGAGGGTGCGCAGGCCGCGCAGCGCGAGCCATGTCTCCCACGGCCCGGCGATGCCGCCGCCGATGTCGCGGCGGGTGCGCACGGCGTCGTAGAGCTCGCGCGAGCTCGTGAGGACGGCACCGAGGATGAGGTCGGAGTGGCCGGCGAGGTACTTGCTCACCGAGTGGACGACGACGTCGGCACCGAGCTCGAGGGGACGCTGCGCCAGCGGGGTGGCGAAGGTGTTGTCGACGACGACGACGGCGCCGGCCGCGTGGGCGGCGGCACTGACCGCGGCGATGTCGGCGATCTCGAGCATCGGGTTGGTGGGCGTCTCGACCCACACGAGCGAGGTCGTGCCGCTCTCGATCGCGGCGACGACGGCGGCGGTGTCGGCGATGTCGACCTCGACGAGCTCGACGTTGCTGCGCTCGACCAGGTGCCGGGCCGCGACGAGGGAGGCGTGGTAGGCGTGGCGCGGGACGACGAGCCGGGTGCCGGGGCGGGTGAGGTCGAGCGCGGCGCTGACCGCGGCCATGCCCGAGGCGAAGACCAGACCCGGCTCGGCGGCGCGCTCGAGGCCGGCCAGCGCCTCCTCCAGCGGCTCCCACGTCTCGGTGCCCAGGCGGGTGTAGACGGGGGCTCCGGGCGCCGCGGCGCCGCGGCCCACGTAGGTGGAGGACAGGACCACCGGCGGGTTGACCGGCGCCCCCTCGGTGCGCTCGGGGCGCCCGGCGACGACGGCGTAGGTGGCGGGGCTGAGGTCTCGGTCGTTCACGGCGTCAGGGTAGACCTGCACGCGCGTTGCCCCGCGACACGTCCCACGAGCGCGGCCGGCCGTCCGGGCCCGGGGACGGGCGGCGCGCAGGGGGCCGGGCCGGGGGGCGGCCACGTGAGCCCGCCCACGCGGGCGGCGGGTTGCCGGGGCGGTGCCGGCGGCCGCCGGTAGTCTCACAGGCGATGAGCGACTCGACCCAGCCCGCGTTCCCTCCTGCCGCCGCCCCCGGCGCCGCCGCCGGGGCGCCGCGCCGCACCCGGGTGGCCCTCGTCTTCGGCGGGCGCAGCGGCGAGCACGCGATCAGCTGCGCCACGGCCGCCGGGGTGCTCCGCGCCCTGGACCGCGAGCGCTACGACGTCCTGCCCATCGGCATCACGCCGTCGGGCCAGTGGGTGCTCGCGCCGGACGACCCGGACGCCCTGTCCATCGCCGGCGGGGACCTGCCGCAGGTCGCGGAGGCCGAGGGCGACGTCGTCCTGCCCATGGCGGACGTGCGCCGCGAGCTCACCGTCACCGAGGCCGGCCGGCTGCCGCGCAGCCTCGGTCAGGTCGACGTCGTCTTCCCCGTGCTCCACGGGCCCTTCGGGGAGGACGGCACGCTCCAGGGGCTGCTCGAGATGGCCCAGCTGCCCTACGTCGGCTCCGGGGTGCTCGCGTCCGCGGCCGGCATGGACAAGCACTACATGAAGGTCGTCCTCGCGGGGCACGGGCTGCCGGTGGGGCCCTACACGGTCATCACCCCGCGGCAGTGGCGCAGCGACGCCGATGCCGCG
The DNA here is from genome assembly GCF_023715365.1 of Georgenia satyanarayanai. Lineage (GTDB taxonomy): Bacteria > Actinomycetota > Actinomycetes > Actinomycetales > Actinomycetaceae > Oceanitalea > Oceanitalea satyanarayanai_B. The sequence continues at coordinate 353,739 of NZ_JAMBNZ010000001.1, read as the reverse complement.
ATGGAGTCCGTCGACAGCCTCGGCTACCCGGTCTTCGTCAAGCCCGCGCGCGCCGGCTCGTCCCTCGGCATCACGAAGGTCGACCGCCGCGCCGAGCTCGCCGACGCCATCGCCGAGGCGCAGCGCCACGACCCCAAGGTCGTTGTCGAGGCGGCCCTCGAGGGCCGGGAGATCGAGTGCGCCGTCCTCCAGGGCCGCGGTGACGACGCCCCGCGTACCGCGCTGCCGGGGGAGATCGTCGTCGACGGCCACGCCTTCTACGACTTCGAGGCGAAGTACCTCGACGCCGCCCACGTCCAGCTCAGCTGCCCCGCCGAGCTGCCCCAGCACGTCATCGACGAGGTGCGGGTCGTCGCGGCGCGGGCCTTCGAGGCGCTCGGCTGCGAGGGCCTGGCCCGGGTGGACTTCTTCGTCACCGGCTCGGGCCGGGTGACCGTCAACGAGGTCAACACGATGCCCGGCTTCACGCCGTACTCGATGTACCCGCTCATGTGGGAGCGCAGTGGCCTGCCTTACCCCGAGCTGGTGGACGAGCTCATCCAGCTCGCCCTGGACCGCCCAGTGGGCCTCCGCTGACCCACCCCTCACCTCCCCGCATTTCCCGCATATGCGGGAAAATCACCGCCGGAGTGCGCGAACGCCTGCAGCTTTCCCGCATATGCGGAGGAGAGTGTGCGGAGGAGACGGGTCAGAGGTCGTCGGCGCCGACGCAGGCGCGCTCGGCTGTCGTCCGCTCCACCGCCGACGCCAGGTCGACCAGGACTGCCGTGGGCTGGTCGCCGCCGCGCTCGGTCGGCACGACGACCTCCACCGCGGGCACGCGCCCGTAGGTGATGAAGGTCCACGAGCCGTTCTCGCGCCGGGCGTGGTCGGGGACCATGGCGTCGTCGGCCTCGAGGGCGAGCCAGTCGACGGAGGTCTCGCCCGACTCCACGGTGATGCACCGTTCGGTGCTCGGGCCGGGGACCTCGACGCCGCAGCGCAGCGTGATCGCCGGCTCGCCCCAGCCGGCGATGGACTGACTGCCGATCGAGCGCTCCTCACCACCGGCGAGCACACCCGGCAGCGCCTGGAGCACCTCCCCGCAGACCGGGTCCGCGGCGTCGGGGCCGGCGGGCACCGTCACCGGTGGGGAGCACGCCCCCACCGCCACCACAGCTGCCGCCACCGCCACCATCCGCCGTCGTCTCACGTCCCTCACGGTAACCCGCCGCCCGGGCGCGCCGGTGCCCCGGGTAGCGTGGCCGGGTGACCGACACCTCCGCGCTCCCCGTCAGTGCGCTGAGCGAGGGCGAGCTCCTCGCCCGCTTCACCCCGCTGCTCCCGCGCGGACGCGCCACCCTCGTCCCCACGGGTGACGACGCCGCCGTCGTCGCCGCCCCGGACGGGCGCTTCGTCGTGTCGACCGACGTCCTCGTCGAGGACCACCACTTCCGCCGCGGCTGGGGCACCGCCCGCGACGTCGGGGCCCGGGCCGCCGCACAGAACCTCGTCGACATCGCCGCCATGGGCGCCGTCCCGACGAGCACCGTCGTCGGCCTCGTCCTGCCGCCGGCCACCCCTGTGGGCTGGGTCGAGGACCTCGCCCGCGGCCTCGCTGACGTGTGCGGACCGCTGGGCGTCGGCGTCGACGGCGGCGACCTCAGCGCGGGGGAGCGGCTCGTCGTCGCCGTCACCGTCCACGGCGACCTCGAGGGCCGTGACCCCGTCCTGCGCTCCGGCGCCCGGCCCGGCGACGTCCTCGCCCATGCCGGCGCGATCGGGCGGGCCGCCGCCGGCCTCGCCGTCCTGGCCGTCGGCACGGAGCACGACGACGGCGACGACGACGGCGCAGCGGCCGCCGCGGTCGGCGCCTTCCTGCGGCCCGCGCCGCCCTACGCCGCCGGCCCGGCCGCCGCGGACGCGGGGGCGAGCGCGATGATGGACGTGAGCGACGGCCTGCTGCGCGACACCGGCAGGCTGGCGCGCGCCTCGGGTGCCGAGATCGTCCTCGACCCGCTCGCCGACTCCCTCGCCGGTGACCTCGCCGCCCTCGCGCCTCTCGCGGCGCGGCTCGGCACCGAGCCGGCGGCCTGGCTGCTCACCGGGGGCGAGGATCACGGCCTGCTCGCGACCTTCCCTCCGAGCGCCCTGCTGCCGGCGGGCTTCCGGCGCATCGGCACGGTGCGAGCAGGTGTGCCGGGTGTCCTCACGGCGCCGCAGGACGCGCCGCACGCCGCCGCCGTCGGCTGGGACCACTTCCGCCGGTAAGAGGTCCGGCAGCCCCGCCCCGACCATGCGCCCGCCGGTCCCACTGGGCGCCCGCCCTGCCCGGTGCACCGTCGACCTGACACCGGCACGGTGGGAGGGGCCGGATGGTCCGCGCCTACGCCTCCGCGACGAAGAGCTCGCTCGTGACGTTGTAGTACCGCTCCGTCGTGCCGCGGTGCTCCATGCCGACGCGCAGCGCCACCCGCTGCGAGGCCTCGTTCTCCGGGTACGTCACCGCCACCACGCGCGGGAGCCCGCAGGCCAGGGCGTGGGCCAGCACGGCGGCCGCCGCCTCGCTCGCGTAGCCGCGCCCCCACGAGTCCGGGTGGAGGTGCCAGCCGATCTCGGTGTCGCCGGAGGGCTGCAGCGGAAGCGTCGGACCGGACAGGGGGATGTCCTTGAGGAGCAGCGTGCCGTGCCGCCGGCCGCCGTCACGGTCGGCGACGAGCCAGATCCCGTGGACGGGGTGGCCGTCCAGGCTGCGGTAGCGCGCGACGCGTTCGACCGCCTCGGCGCGGTCGGTGACCACCCGCGGCTCGGCGCCGAGGAAGCGCTGGACCTCCCAGCGGGAGTGGAGGTCGAGGGCGAAGTCGACGTCGTCCTGCGTCCACGCACGCAGGAGGAGGCGGTCGGTGGTGAGCTCGGGCACCGCGACACAGTACCCGGGCACGCCGAGAGGGCCGCCCGGTACCCGGGCGGCCCTCTCGGTCAGGCTCTGGTCACCCGGCGGGCCGGGTGACGGAAAGATCAGGCGCTGGTGGCGCGCTGCACCTTGCCGGCCTTGAGGCACGAGGTGCAGACGTTCATCCGCTTCGCGGTGCCGTTCACGTTCGTGCGCACGCGCTGGATGTTCGGGTTCCACCGACGGCTCGTCCGCACGTGGGAGTGCGAGACGCTCTTGCCGAAGCTGGGGTGCTTGCCGCAGACGTCGCAGGTGGCAGCCACGGTCTTCTCCTGAATCTCTTGCTGGCAACACGATCTGCTCGATCGTGGGGGTCTGTCGTGGTCGACGACGCAGGCCGGCCGACCGCCCGTACGGGCAACCTGAGCAGGATACCCGACGCCGTGGCGCGCGCCCAAACGGGCTCGGGCGAGGTGCGTCACGGTGTCAGGGGCGGGCACTAGCCTGGACACGATCGACGATACCCGGGAGGACGGACGTGGCGGACACGCTCACCGTGCTCGGGCCCGCGGACGTGCGCCGCTGGTTCGAGCAGGGGCTGAGGTCCCTCCTCGCCGTCCGCCGGCAGGTCGACGTCCTCAACGTCTTCCCCGTCCCGGACGGGGACACCGGCACCAACCTCGTCCTCACCCTCGCCGGTGCCGCCCGCGCTGCCGGCCGCCTCGGCCCGGAGGCGGACCTCACCGCGCTCACCGCCGCCGCGGCCCGGGGTGCGCTCGTCGGGGCGCGGGGCAACTCCGGGGTCATCCTCAGCCAGGCGATGCGCGGCCTGGCCCGCGCGGTCGCGGGCCGGGACTCCATGGACGGCCCGGCCACCGCCGCCGCGCTCAGCGCCGCCGCCCAGGACGCCCGCCAGGCGGTGGCCCGCCCCGTCGAGGGCACCGTCCTCACCGTCGCCGCGGCCGCCGCCCGGGCCGCGGAGGAGGCGCCCGACCGGAGCCTGGCCGGCGTCGTCACCGCCGCCGCGCAGGGCGCCGCCCGCGCGCTCGGCGACACCCGCAGCCAGCTCCCGGTCCTCGCCGAGCGGGGCGTCGTCGACGCCGGCGCCGCGGGCTACACGATCCTCCTCGAGGCGCTCGCGTCGGTCGTCGACGGCGGTGCCCCCGCCACGGCCCGCGCCCGGGAGGCGCTGGCGAGCCTGCCCGCGCACGGGCCGGTGGCCCACCAGGCCGCGTGCGCCCTCGGTGCGGGCGTCGTCGGGGCCGAGGACGGCGGGCAGGGCGATCTCGAGGTCATGTACGTCCTGCACGCGACGGCACGTGAGGCGGCCGCGCTGCGCACCCGCCTCGACACCGCGGGCGAGTCGGTCGCCGTCGTCGGCGGCAGCGAGGGGCCGGGGGAGCGCGGCCTGTGGCAGGTCCACGTCCACACCGCCGAGCCCACCGCCGTCCTGGCGGACGGCGCCGAGCAGGTGTGCGTCCGCTCGCTCACCGCCCCGCCCGCCGGCGTCGTCGCCTGCACGCGCCTGCCCGGGCTCGTCGCCCCGCTCGCCGCCACCGGCGCCGTCGTCGTCCTGCACCCCGACCCCGCGGGCCTCGAGCGCGGCGTCGTCGACGCCGGCGCGCGCGGGATCCTGCTCCTGCCCTGCGACGAGGAGTCGGCGGCGCTGGCCGGCCGGGTCCTCACCGACGGGCCCTTCCTCCCGCAGCGCGTTGCGGTGGCCGCCACCCGCTCCGAGCCCGCCGTCCTCGCCGTCGTCGCCGAGCAGCACCTCGGTGCGCCCGCCACCGAGCGGCTGGCCGCGGCCGACGACGTCGCAGGCAGGGTCCGCACCGCCAGCTGCGCCGTCGCCGGGCTCGAGGAGACGGTGGCCCGGCTCGTGCAGCCGGGGGACGAGCTCCTCACCGCCGTCGTCGGCACCGGCGCCGCGAGCGTCGCCGGCCGGCTGCGCACCGCCGTCCTCGCCCGTGCGCCGGAGGCCGAGGTGCTCGTCCTCGACGCCGGCGTGCCCGTGCCCGAGCTGCTCCTGGGGGCCCAGTGACCGCCCTGACCACCCCGCTGGCTCGGCTCGTCGGGGACCGCACCGCCAAGGTGCTGGCCAAGCTCGGCATCGAGACGGCCTGGGACCTGCTGCGCCACTACCCGCGCCGCTACGGGGAGCCGGGCCGGCTCACCGACTTCACCGACCTGCCGGTGGGGGACCACGTCACGGTCAACGCCATGGTCGTGCGCACCTCGCTGCGCTCCACCCGCAACCCGCGGACCGCGATGCTCGACGTCACGGTGAGCGACGGGCGGCGCGAGCTGCTCCTGCGCTTCTTCGGCGGACGCGGCATGCTCACCAGCCGCGAGAACCAGCTGCGCGGCGGCCGGGTGGGGCTGTTCACCGGCACCGTCGAGGAGTTCGGCGGCCGGCGGATGCTCAAGAACCCCGACTTCCGCTTCGTCGACGACGAGGAGGAGAGCGAGCTGGCGGCGCTGGAGCAGTCGCGGCCCATCCCCTTCTACCCGGCGAGCGCGTCGCTGCCCACGTGGCGGATCCGCGGTGCGGTCCAGACGGTCCTCGAGCCCCTCCACGAGGCCGACGTCTCCGACCCCGTCCCCTTCCGCGTCCTCCAGCGCGAGAAGATGCCCACGCTCCTGGAGGCGCTGCGGCTGGTGCACGCCCCCATGACGGAGGCGGACTGGCGCCGCGGCCGCGAGCGGCTGCGGTACGAGGAGGCCTTCGTCCTCCAGACGGCGCTCGCGGTGCGGCGCGCCGAGGCAGAGGCCACCGCCGCCACCGCGCGCCCCGCACGGGAGGGCGGCATCCGCGAGGCCTTCGAGGCGCGGCTGCCCTTCACCCTCACGCACGGCCAGCAGGAGGTCGTCGCCGAGCTGTCCGCCGAGCTCGCCCGGCCCTGGCCGATGCAGCGCCTGCTCCAGGGCGAGGTTGGCTCGGGCAAGACCGTCGTCGCGCTGCTCGCCATGCTCCAGGTTGTCGACGCCGGGGGGCAGGCCGCGCTCCTCGCCCCCACCGAGGTGCTCGCCGCCCAGCACGCCCGCTCGGTCACCGCGCTGCTCGGCCCGCTCGCCGAGGCCGGGATGCTCGGCGGCGCGGAGAACGCCACCCGCGTCACCCTGCTCACCGGCGCCATGCCGGCCACCGCCCGGAAGAAGGCGCTCCTCGCCGCAGCGTCGGGGGAGGCGGGGATCGTCATCGGCACCCACGCGCTGCTCTCGGAGGACGTCCAGTTCGCGGAGCTCGGGCTCGTCGTCGTCGACGAGCAGCACCGCTTCGGCGTCGAGCAGCGTGACGCCCTGCGCGCCAAGGCCGCCACCGCCCCGCACCTGCTCGTCATGACGGCCACCCCCATCCCACGGACCGTGGCGATGACCGTCTTCGGTGACCTCGAGACGTCCACCCTCCGGGAGATCCCCGCCGGCCGCTCGCCCATCCGCACCTTCCTCGCCCCGGCCAAGAACGCGCGGTGGACCGAGCGCACCTGGCAGCTGGCCCGGGAGGAGGTGGACGACGGCGGGCGCGTGTACGTCGTGTGCCCGCGCATCACGTCCGAGGGCGACGACGTCGAGACCGACCTCCTCACCGAGACCGACGCGCCGCCCGCCGAGGACGCGCCGGCCGGCAGCGGCGCCGCCCCCGCCCGGCCGCTGGCCGCCGTCGACGAGGTCGCCGCGCTCCTGCGCGAGCACCCCGTCCTCGAGGGCGTCGCGGTGGGCGAGCTGCACGGCCGGATGTCGCCGGAGGACAAGGAGGCGGCCATGGCCGCCTTCTCCTCGGGGCAGGTGCCGGTCCTCGTGACGACGACGGTCGTCGAGGTGGGCGTCGACGTCCCCGAGGCCTCGGTCATGGTCATCATGGACGCCGAGCGCTTCGGGATCTCCCAGCTCCACCAGCTGCGCGGCCGCATCGGCCGCGGTGCCCGCCCGGGCACGTGCATCGCCTGGACCACCGCCGTGGAGGACACCCCGGCGATGACCCGCCTGCGCGCCTTCGAGGCCACCACCGACGGCTTCGAGCTGGCCCAGGTGGACCTCGAGCAGCGCCGCGAGGGCGACATCCTCGGCGCGGCCCAGTCCGGCCGCGGCAGCTCGCTGCGGCTGCTGCGCGTCCTCACCGACACGACGGTCATCGAGAAGGCGCGCTGGGACGCGCGCGCGCTCGTCGACCAGGACCGCCTGCTCATGGACCACCCGGCCCTGCTCCAGGCGATCACCGAGCAGCTCGACCCCGAGCGCGCCCAGTTCCTCGACCGGTCCTGAGGCGTGCCGTGGACGCCACCGACCGGGAGCGGGTCCTGCTCGAGCGTGCCGGCCTGGAGGTGACGGCGCACCGGGGTGACGTCCGGGGACGCCGACGGCGGCGGACCCGGCGGCCGCTAGGCTCGCCCCCATGCCCGACGAGCCGCTCCTTCGCGCCCGGTCCCTGAGCGTCGGCTACGGCGAGGAGCCGGTCTGCGCGCCCGTCGACCTCGACGTGCGGCCCGGGGAGGGCGTCGCCGTCATCGGCGCCAACGGCACCGGCAAGTCGACCGTCCTCCGCACCATTCTCGGTCTGCAGGAGCCGCTCGGCGGCCGCGTGAGCCTGCTCGGCAGCCCGCCCGACCCGCGCACCGGCGAGGTCCGCGCCGCGGTGGCCAGCGTCCTCGGCGACGACGCCTTCTTCCCGGCGCTCACCGTCACCGAGCACCTCCTCCTCACCGCCCTCGGCCACCGGGTTCCCGAGGCCCGGGAGATCGTCGCCGACCTCGTCGAGGACTTCGGGCTCGCCGACCGCGCCGACGCGCTGCCCTCGGCCCTGTCCTCCGGGCAGCGCCGCCGGGTGCTGCTCGCCGCGGCCTTCGCCCGCCCCCGCTCGCTCCTCGTCCTCGACGAGCCCGAGCAGCGCCTGGACGCCGGCATGCGCAACCGGCTCGCGGAGATGCTCGTCCAGGAGCGCGAGGACGGCGGCGCCGTCCTCGTCGCCTCCCACGACCCCGTACTCGTCGAGCGGGCCGCCACGCGCGTCGTCCTCCTCCACGACGACGGCGTGCAGGTCCTGGACCCCGCCGCCGGCGCCGCGGCGATCGCCGCGCTGTGAACACCTCGGGCGCCGAGGGCTACCCGAGCGGCGGCGCCATGCGCCGCTGGACCCGGTTCGTGCTGCGCGCCCGCAGCAGCACGAGCGCCGGTGAGCTGCTCTCCGACGCCTACACGGTCGTCCTCACGCTGGCCGTCACCGTCGCGATGGTCGCCGCGCTGGCCCGCAGCCAGGGCCTGCTGCGCGCGGGCGCCCCGCCGGAGCTCGACACCGCCTGGATCACCGTCCTCCTCGCCGTCGCCGTCCTCGGGGTGGCGACCGGCCTCCTCGCGCGCACGGGACCCGTGTCCCTGGGTGGCGCGCAGACGGCGTGGTGGCTGCCGCTGCCGGGGGAGCGCGGCTCCCTCCTGCGGCCCTCCCTCGTCGCGCCGACCGTCGCCTCGGCGACCACCGGCGCCGCCACCGGGCTGCTCCTCGTCCTCGCGCTCGACCCCGCCGTCACCGCCGGGCACGGCGTCGCCGCGGCGCTCGCCGGGCTCGGCCTGGGGGCGGCGCTCGCCCTCGGGCTCGTGCCCCTCGAGGCGGCGGGACGACGGCGGGTGGCCGGCACCGCCGGGGACCTCCTCCTCGCGCTCGTCCCCGTCGCCGCCCTCGGGCTCGCCCTCGCCCCGCCCGCCCCGCTCACCGTGAGCGGGGCGTGGTGGCCGGCCGCCGCGGCCGCCGGGCTGGCCGTGCTCGCCGCCGTCGCCGCGCTGCGGTCGCTGCCACGGGTCCACGACAGCGAGCTGCGCGAGCGCGGCGCCGCCACGGTGGAGCTGCGCGGCGCCTCGCTGACGATGGACACCCGCGCGCTCGGCCGCGCCCTGGACACCCAGCCGCGGCGGGGCCGGCGCCGCGGCTCGGCCCGGTTCTCGGCCGTGCCGGGCCTTGTGAGGACGCTCGGGCCGGGCGTCGTCGTGGCCGTGGCCGACGCACGCCTGCTCCTGCGCGCGCCGCGGCGGCTCGTCCAGCTGGGCTGCGGGGCCGCGCTCGCGCTCCTCGCCCCCTTCGTCCCGTCCCTGCCGGCGCTCCTCAGCGCCCTGCTCGTCGTCGCTGGGGCGTGGGTCGCGGCCCTCACCACCGCTCAGGGTGCCCGCGACGCGGAGGCGGTGCCCGCCGTCGACGCCCTCCTGCCGGTGGCCCAGCGCACCGTGCGGACCTGGCGCCTGGCCGTGCCGGTGCTCGCCATGCTCGGGTGGACGGTGCCCGTCTTCGCCGTCCTGGGGAGCACCCACGACGACGTCGCGGGCTGGCTCGCGCTCGGCCTGCTCGCCGCGCCGGTGTGGGCCGGGGGCGCGGTCCGCTCCGCCTACCGGCCCCAGGCCGACTTCTCCGGCCCGCTCATCATCACGCCGATGGGCGTCTTCCCTCCCGGGATGGCGACGATCGCCAACACCGGCCCCGACGTCGTCCTGCTGGGGGCGATCCCGCTGCTCGTCGCCGTCCTCGTCGGCGCGGTCACGCCCGTCCTGCTCGGCCTGCAGGTCGCGCTCACGGCGCTCGCCGTCGTCCTCGCCGTCCGCCCGGCGCGCCGCAAGGAGGACCCGTGAGGTCCCCGCGCTGGGTGGCGTGGGCGGTGGGCGGCGTCGTCGTCGCCATGGTCGTCGTCGCCGTGCTGCTCGTCGCCGCCGTGCTCAGCCTGTCGCCGGGTGACCTGTCCGGCGCGGCGTAGGGTCGGTGCCGTGACGAGGATCGTGTCCGGGGCGTCGGGCGGACGCACGCTCACCGTCCCCAAGGGGGCCACGCGCCCGACGAGCGAGCGGGTGCGCGAGGCGCTGTTCTCGCGGTTGGAGCACCTGGGCGTCGTCGACGGCGCCCGCGTCCTGGACCTGTACGCCGGCTCCGGAGCGCTGGGGCTGGAGGCCGCCAGCCGTGGCGCCGCGGGCGTCACGCTCGTCGACTCCGCGAAGCCCGCCGCCGCCGCCTGCCGGAGCAACGTCGCCGCGCTCGGGCTGCGGGACACCGCCGTCGTCGTCGCCGGCACCGCCCGTGGCTACCTCATGGGCGCGCCGAGCACCGCCTACGACCTCGTCCTCGTCGACCCGCCCTACGACGTCACCGAGACCGACCTCGGGGACGTGCTCGCCGCCCTCACGGCGTGGCTGGCGCCGGACGCCGTCGTCGTCGTCGAGCGCTCGCGCCGCAGCCCCGAGCCGACGTGGCCACCCGCCCTCGAGCGCACCGACGAGCGCCGCTACGGCGACACGACACTGTGGTTCGCCTCCACCGCGCCTGGCCAGGAGCCGGTTACGGTGACCGACATGGGCGAGCGAGCGGGGGAGCAGCGATGAGCCTGGCCGTCTGCCCCGGCTCCTTCGACCCCGTGACCCTCGGGCACCTCGACGTCGTGCGCCGCGCGCGCGGCATGTTCGACGAGGTCGTCCTCGCCGTCGCGCACAACTCCCGCAAGACCTCGCTCTTCCCGCTCGCGCAGCGCGTCGCGCTCGCCCGCGCGGCGACCGAGGGCCTGGACGTGCGCGTGGACGTCGTGGACGGGCTGCTCGCCGACTACTGCCGCCGCGTCGGTGCCAGCGCCGTCGTCAAGGGCCTGCGGGGCGGGGCCGACTTCGACGCCGAACAGCCCATGGCCCTGATGAACCGGCACCTGTCCGGCATCGAGACGGTCTTCCTCGTCGGCGACGGCGCGCTCGCGCACGTCGCCTCCTCCCTCGTCAAGGACGTCGCCCGCCACGGCGGCGACGTCTCCGACCTCGTCCCACCCGCCGTTGCGCACGCCCTGCGCGAGGCTTTCCCCCACCCTGGAGAACCGCAATGACCGCCCCCGCCGAGGACCACGACGGCGCCTCGCTCATCGCCATCCTCGACGAGCTCACCTCGCTCGTCACCGAGGCCCGGCAGATGCCGATGTCCGCGTCCGTGCTCGTCAACCGTGCGGAGGCGCTCGACCTCATCGCCGCGGCCAAGGGCGTCGTGCCGGGGGAGATCCAGGCCGCCGACGACGTCCTCACCGGCGCGGAGGACGTCCTCGCCGAGGCGCGGGAGCGGGCGGCGCGCCTCCTCCAGGAGGCCGAGGAGCAGGCCGAGCGGCTCATCGCGCAGGAGAACGTCGTCGAGATGGCCGGTCAGCGTGCCGAGCAGATCATCACGGCCGCGGAGGAGCGGGCCGCCGAGCTCGCCAGGGGCGCCAACGACTACTGCGACCGCCAGCTGGCCCAGTTCGAGATCGACCTCGGCGCGATCGCCAAGCAGGTCCGCGCCGGCCGCGACCGCCTCGCGACGACGGACCCGGCGCCGGGGTCCTGACCCCGCCCGCCGCCGTCGGCAAGTGCTCGCGGTGTCGGCCACCTCACCACGTCGGGGAGGAGGGGGTGAGGTAGCGTGGAGCGGCTGCGGGCTGGCCCGCGGCTCGCAGTCTCGCCGTCTCACCAGGAGTGACCATGGACTCTCGATCACCGTTCGTGATCAGCACCCACGACCTCGCGCGCCAGCCGGGGACGCTGCGGACGGTGGAGCGCGCGGTCCCCGCTCCCGAGGACTTCGGCACCGCCGTCATGCGGGTCGTGCCGACCTCCGACATCCGGCTGGACCTGCGCCTCGAGGCCGTCATGGAGGGCGTGCTCGTCTCCGGTGACGTCGCCGTCGAGCTCCAGGGCGAGTGCTCCCGCTGCCTGCGTGAGATCACCGAGTCGCGCACCATCGAGGTGAGCGAGCTCTTCTTCTACCCCGGCGCCCGCGCGGCCGCCCTCGCCGACGGCGACGAGGAGGCCGAGGACATGCTCGAGCTCGAGGGCGAGCTGCTCGACCTCGAGCCGGTCGTGCGCGACGCCGTCGTCACGGCGATGCCCTTCCGCCCGCTGTGCGAGCCGAGCTGCGCCGGCCTGTGCGCCGGCTGCGGCGAGCGGCTCGACGACCTGCCCGCCGACCACGAGCACGTGGACCTCGACCCCCGCTGGGCGGCGCTCGCAGGCCTGGCCGCCGACGACGCCGCGGACGGGACCGACGGCGAGGCACGCTGATGGGCCGGAAGGTGGCCGCCGGCCCGGCCCGTGACGACGTCGACGTGCTCCTCGAGCGGCTCGGCATCCACATCGACCCCGAGCTGCTCGTCCTGGCCCTCACCCACCGCTCCTTCGCCCACGAGGCGGGCGGCATCCCCACCAACGAGCGCCTGGAGTTCCTCGGGGACACGGTGCTCGGGCTCGTCGTCACCGAGCGGCTCTACCGCGCCAACGCCGGGACCGCCGAGGGCGACCTCGCCCGCATGCGCGCCGCGACCGTGAGCCAGCGCGCGCTGGCCGGGGTCGCGCGCGAGCTCGGCCTCGGCGACTTCATCCTCCTCGGGCGCGGCGAGCTGGTGACCGGCGGGCGCGAGAAAGACTCGATCCTCTCCGACACCGTCGAGGCCCTCATCGGCGCCGCCTACCTGTGCAACGGCCTCGAGCCCACCCGCGCGATGATCGAACGGCTCGTCGCCGGCCTCCTCGCGCAGGCCGCGACGCTCGGCGCGGGGCTGGACTGGAAGACGAGCCTCCAGGAGCTCGTCGCCTCCCGCGGTCTGCCGTCCCCGACCTACCAGGTCGTCGGCACCGGGCCGGACCACGCGCGCAGCTTCACCGCCACCGTCATCGTCGCCGAACAGGCCTGGGGCACCGGCTCCGGCACGGCGAAGAAGGTCGCCGAGCAGCAGGCCGCGGAGGACGCCTACGCCCGGCTCCTCGCCGAGAGCGCCTGAGGCGCCCGTGCCTGAGCTGCCCGAGGTCGAGACCGTCCGCGACGGGCTGGCCCGGCACGTGCTCGGCCGGCGGGTGCAGGGCGTCCTCGTCCACCACCCCCGGGCGGTGCGCCGGCACGCGGGCGGGGCGCTCGACCTGCCCGGGCGGCTCGCGGGGCGCACCCTGTCCGCGGCGGTGCGCCGCGGAAAGTACCTGTGGCTCGTGCTCGACGACGAGCCCGGCGAGGCCCTGCTCGTCCACCTCGGCATGAGCGGCCAGCTCCTCGTGCGCCGTGAGGACACGGCGGCGATCACCCTGCCCCCGCCGGAGCACCTCGTCCACCCACCGGCGGCGAGCCCCGCTGCCGCCGACAGCCCGGCTCCTCCGGCCGCGCGTCCACCCACCGCAGCCCCCGGCGTCCCGCCCGACCCCACCCGCCACCTGCGCGTCTCCCTCGACCTCGACGACGGCGCCCGGCTCTGGTTCGTCGATCAGCGCACCTTCGGCCACCTGCTCGTCGCCGACCTCGTCCCGACGGCGGACGGCGGGCCGGGCGGGCACGGCTCACCGGTCCCCGCGCTGCCCGAGCCCGCGGCGCACATCGCCCGCGACCCGCTCGACCCGGACCTCGACCGCGCCGCCCTCGCCCGCCGGCTGCGGCAGCGCCGGACCGAGGTCAAGCGCGCCCTGCTCGACCAGTCGCTCGTCTCCGGCATCGGCAACATCTACGCCGACGAGGCGCTGTGGCGTGCGCGCCTGCACCCGCGGCGCGCGGCCGACCGCCTCACCCAGCGCGCCGCGCTCGAGCTCCTCGACGCGGCCGAGGCCGTCATGCGCGAGGCCCTCGCGGCCGGGGGCACGTCCTTTGACGCGCTCTACGTCGACGTCGAGGGGGCGAGCGGCTACTTCGCACGGTCGCTGGACGCCTACGGCCGTGCGGGCGAGCCGTGCCGGCGCTGCGGCACGCCCATGCGCCGCGAGTCCTTCATGGGCCGGTCCTCGACCTTCTGCCCGCGCTGCCAGCGACCCTCGCGCGGCTGACCGGCGGCGGCGCGGCCGGCCGGCTGGCCGTACCCGCGAGTCGACGCGCGTAGGTGTGCACTTCTGGACCTCAGAGGTCCAGGAAGCCACACCTAGTCGGGAGGGACCGGCCGTCGGCCGGCACTACACCCCGGCCGCCTCGCGCTGCTCCTGCCCGGCCGCGAAGCGGAAGCCCGCCATGAGCCGCTGGAGCTCGTCGGCGAACACCGACAGCTCCCCGGCGGCCCGCTGGGACTCCTCCACCGAGCCGGTGGTCGTCTCGGCCGCGCGCGCGACGTCGACGATGCTCTCCGCGATCTGGCTCGAGCCCGAGGCGGACTCACCCAGCCCGCGGTTCATCTCGTTGGTCGTGAGCGTCTGCTCCTCGACCGCCGCGGCGATGGACATCTGGTACTCGTGCAGCTGGCGCATGACGCCCTCGACCTCGGTGATCGCGCTCACCGCCTCGCGGGTGTCGCCCTGGATGGCCTCGACCTTGCGGGCGATGTCCTCCGTCGCCTTGGCCGTCTCCTGGGCGAGCTCCTTGACCTCCCCGGCGACGACGGAGAAGCCCTTGCCCGCGGCGCCTGCCCGCGCGGCCTCGATGGTCGCGTTGAGGGCGAGGAGGTTGGTCTGCTCGGCGATGGAGGTGATGACGCTGACGACCTCGCTGATCGCGCGGCTCGACTCGCCCAGCCGGGCGACGGTCGCCGTCGTGGTCCCGACGGCGGTGACGGCCTGCTGCGCGACGGTCGCCGACTCGCCGGCGTTGTGGGCGATCTCGCTGATCGAGGCGCCCATCTGCTCGGCGCCGGTCGCGACGGTCCGGACGTTGCGGGACACCTCCGCGGCGGTCGAGGCGACGACGCCCGCCTGGGTCGCCGAGCTGTGCGCCCCCGCCGCGATGTCCTCGGAGAGGCGTCCGATGCGGCCGCTCATCGCGGTCAGGCCGTCCGAGCGGCCGGCGACGGCGGCCATCGCCGTGCCGATCGAGGCGAGGGCACTGTTGAGCGAACGGCCCATGCGGCCCACCTCGTCGTCGGAGCGCACGTCCATGCGGGCGGTGAGGTCGCCGTCGGCGACGGCGGCGAGGACGTCGACGGCGTGCCCGAGCGGGCGGGTGATGCTGCGGACGATCCACCACGCGACGGCGGTCGCGAGCGCACCGGCCGCGAGGACGAGGATGAGCATCATGACGAGGAAGCCGCTGGCGATGCCGCGGGCCTCGGTCGTCTCGACCGCGTTCATCTGCTCCTCGAGGTCGATGAGGACGTTGATGGAGTCCAGCCACGAGATGAACAGCGGCTTGGCCTGCTCGGTGAGGACGGTGAGTGCGGCGGCCTCGTCGCCCGCACGCTTGAGGGCCACGACCTCCTCGACGACGGGCATCGTCTCAGCCTCGACGCGTTCGATCTCGGCCATGGCGGCGACCTCGGCGTCGGTGACGAGCGCAGGGTCGGCGAACAGCTGCGCCATCGGGCCGGCCGAGTCGCTGTAGTCGGCGGCGAGGGACGCGATGAGGGCGACCTCGGTGCCCACCTGGTCGGCGTCGCGCGCGAGCACGACATCGCGCAGCGCGATGGCACGGTCGTGGACGCTGCCGCGGAAGTTGATGGCGTGGCGCTGCTTGACGCCGTTGACGTCGTTGACGGTCGTGAGGCGCTCCTCGATCTGGTGCACCCGGCTCACGCCGACCCCGGCGACGACCACCGTGGTGAGCATGACGAGGACGAAACCGAGCGCGAGCCGGCGTCCGACGGTCAGGGAGAGGCGGTTCATGAGGTGCTCCGATGGTGAAGGGTGCGCACGTGCGTCCCCCGAGCACTCCCATCGGCAGGACGGCGGCGACGTTGAGCGGTCGGCGGTGACCGGACCCCTCAGAGCAGACGCCGCGCCAGCGCCCGCCGCACGGCGGTGAAGGGCGGTCGGACAGCGCCGAGCGTGTCCGGCAGGAGCGGCTTGCGCACCACCGGCTTGGCGTGGCTGAAGGCTCGCACCGAGGCCTCCCCGTGGTAGGCGCCCGTCCCGGAGGCACCGACGCCGCCGAAGGGCAGGGACGGCATCGAGGCCTGGACGAGCGGCACGTCGAAGCCCACCGCTCCGGACGACGTCTCCCGCAGCAGGCGGGCGCGCACTCCTTCGTCGGCGGTGAAGGCGTACAGCGCGAGCGGCTTGTCGCCGTGGCGGACGTGCGCGATCGCGGCGTCGAGGTCGGGCACCGGGACGATCGGCAGGACGGGGCCGAAGATCTCCTCGGCCATGACGGGGGAGTCGGGGGTGACGTCGGCGAGCACGGTCGGGGGCACGTAGCGCCCGGCCACGTCCGCCTCCCCGCCGACGACGACGCGCGCGCCGGCCGCGACCGACTCGCTCACCATCCGGTCCAGGCGCGCCGCGTGCTCGCTCGTGACCATGCGCCCGAAGTCCGGGCTGGCGGCGGGGTCGGTGCCGTACATCGCGCGGATCTCCCGGGCGAGGAGCGGCTCCAGGGCGCGGGCGACGTCGGGCGGCGCGAGGAGGTAGTCCGGCGCGACGCAGGTCTGGCCGGCGTTGACGAGCTTGCCCCACGCGATGCGCCGGGCCGCGGCGGGCAGGTCGGTGGTCGCGTCGACCCACGCGGGGGACTTCCCGCCGAGCTCGAGGGTGACGGGCGTGAGGTGCTCGGCCGCCGCCGCCATGACGATCCGCGCGACCCTGCCGCCGCCGGTGAAGACGATGTGGTCGAAGCGCTCGCGCAGCAGCTCGGTGGTCCGGTCCGGGCCACCGGTGACGACCGCGACGCCGTCGAGGTAGCGGGGCACGAGCCGCTCGAGCACCTCGGCGGTGCGCGGCGCGAGCTCGGAAGGCTTGAGGACGGCGGTGTTGCCGGCGGCCAGCACCCCGACGAGCGGTCCGAGGAGGAGGAAGACCGGGTAGTTCCACGGCGCGATGACGAGGACGGTGCCGAGCGGCTCGAGGACGAGGGAGGCGCGGGCGGGCTGGTACTGCCACGGCACGCTCACCCGCTGCGGCGCGAGCCACCGGCGCAGGTGCTTGCGGGTGTGGCGGATCTCCTCGAGGAGCACGCCGATCTCGGTGAGGTGGCTCTCGGTGGGGGACTTGCGGAGGTCGGCGTGCAGCGCCCGCTCGATCTCCCCGGCGTTCTCGGTGAGCAGCGCGGCCATCCGGTCCAGCTGCCCCAGCCGCCACGACAGCGGGCGGGTGACGCCGCTGTCGAAGCGCTCGCGCACGCGCTGGACGACGGCGGCGGCAGTCTCGGCGGGGCCACTGGTCACCCGCCGAGCGTACGCGGGCGCGGTATTCCCGGGGCGCACCGCCGAGCCGTTGCCGTCCGCGCCGCCGGGGGCGCTAGGGTCGAGGCGTGACCGAGCAGACCCCTTCCGCGCCGCGCGACATCCGCGTCATGATCATCGACGACCACGAGGTGGTGCGACGCGGCATCGCCGAGATCGTCGACCGCTCCGAGGGTCTCACCGTCGTCGCCGAGGGAGGCTCCGTCGCCGAGACGCTGCGTCGCGCGCCGCTCGTGCGCCCCGAGATCCTCCTCGTCGACCTCCAGCTGCCCGACGGCACCGGCATCGACATCATCCGCGCGCTGCGTGAGACGGTCCCCGAGGCCCGCGCCGTCGTCCTCACCTCCTTCGACGACGACGACGCGCTCGCCGAGGCCCTCGAGGCCGGCGCCCGCGCCTACCTCCTCAAGACGGTGCGCGGCGCCGAGATCGCCGACGTCATCAAGGCCGTGGCCGCCGGCCGCACGCTCCTGGACGACCGCACCGTCACCCGCCGCCGCGCCGACCACGAAGACCCGACCGCGGACCTCACGCCCTCCGAGCGCAAGGTCCTGGAGCTCATCGGCGACGGCCTGTCCAACCGCGAGATCGGGGAGAAGCTCGGCGTCGCGGAGAAGACGGTGAAGAACCACATCACCTCGCTGCTGGCGAAGATGGGCCTCCAGCGCCGCACGCAGGTGGCCGCGTGGGTCGCCGGCCAGCGCGCGAAGGGCTGGCGCGCCTAACCCCTCTCGCCTGGTACGCACACCCGGTCGTCCGGATGCCCATCCGGCCGCCTTCCCGGAGACCGCATGGGCGTCCCAGAGGCGCGGCAGGCGCCGGGGCGCGCCCGCTCAGGTGAGCGGGACCTGCCAGGACAGCAGCGTGCCGTCGCCCGAGTCGCTGCGGCCGAGGGAGAAGGTGCCGCCGTGGCGGCGGGCGCGCACGGCGAGGTTGTCCAGCCCCGAGCGGCGCGTGGACGCGCGGTCCACGCCGACGCCGTCGTCCTCGACCTCGACGGCGACCCGCCCGTGGACTCCGGAGCCGCGGACGGTGACGCGGACCTGGACCGAGGACGCGCGGGCGTGGCGGGCCGCGTTGGCGAGCCCCTCGCGCACGACGGCGACGACGTCGTCGGCGATGTCGTCGTCCACGCGGGCGTCGAGCAGCTCGGCGGGGGAGGCGGCGAGGTCGAGCTCGCCGTCACCGTCGCGCACGAGCCGGCCGTCGACGGCGATGAGGAGGGAGGGGGCGAAGCCGAGGCCGGTGCGCGCGAGGGAGGTCTCCCGCCGCAGCCGCTCGACGAGCCCGACCGCCTCGTCCGGCTCGCGTAGGGAGTGGACGATGGACCGGATCTGCCGCACGCTCTCGTCGACGCTCGTGAGGGCGTCCTCGAGGCTCTCGGCGATCCAGGCCGTGTCCGGGTCCGCGACGGCGGTCACCCGGACCGTCTCCAGCTGCATGCCGGTGGCGAAGAGCTGCTGGACGGCGAGGTCGTGGAGGTCGCGGGAGATGCGCTGCCGTTCCTCGAAGAGGGAGGAGACGTCCTCGGCATGCCGGGCGGCCGCCAGCTCGAGCGCGACGGCGGCCTGCGCGGCGACGACCTCGGCGACCTCGAGCTCCGCGGGCGTGAACTCTGCCCCGCCCTGCAGCCGCAGGAGGATGAGCACGCCACGGCCCACGCCCTGGGACATCATCGGGGCGTACAGCGCCGGGCCGTAGCGTGCGAGCTGCGGCACGCGCAGTGCGCGGGCGCGGGACATCGAGTCGACGATCATCCCGACGCCGTTGGCCAGCACCGTGCGGGCCCGCCCCTCCGGGGGGAAGACGGCGCCGATGACGTCGTGGGCCCCCTCGCCGTCGGCGATCTCGCACATCCACGTGTCGCCCACGGAGGGCAGCACGATGAGGGCGGCGTCCGCGCGGGCCACCTCGCGGACCTTGGCGGCGATGAGCTCGAGCGCCTCCTCCTCCTCGGTGCCGGACAGGAGCCGGGTGGTGATCTCCTGGCTCACGGCCACCCAGCGCTCGCGGTCGCGGGCGTCGGCGTAGCGCTGGGCGTTGACGACGGCGACGGCGGCCGCGGAGGCGAGCTGCTCCATCGCGCGGGCGTCCTCCTCGGTGAAGCCGCCCGGCTTGTCGGCGAGGTAGAGCCGCCCGAAGACCTGCTCGCGGATGCGCACCGGCACACCGAGGAAGCCGTCCATGTGGGGATGGGCGGCGGGCCAGCCGCCGAAGGCGGGGTGGTCGGTGATGGAGTCGAGGAGGAGGTGGCCGTGGGTGGGGATCTCGGCGAAGATCCCGTGGCCGTGGGGGGCGTGGCCCAGGCGCCGCTCGGTCTCCTCGTCGACGCCGTGCTGGACGAAGGTCGCGGTGTCGCCGCGGCTGTCGAGGACCGCGATGGCCGCATAGCGCGCCTCGGTGAGACCGGCGGCGCTGTCGACGAAGCCCTTGAGGACGGCGTCGAGGTCAAGGCTCGAGGTGAGCCCGATGGCGGCGCGGAGCAGCCGGGCGCGGGCCTCTGGGTTGGGCATGACGATCCTCGCTCCCTGCGTGCGCGTGCTCACCGCGCCTCCTGTTCCACGGCCCACCGGTAGCTGGGCACGGTCCGCAGGAGGTGCTCGTGAGCTCCTCTCGCAAGCACGGTAGCCGGTCCGCCTGACGCGCCGAGCACGACGACCTCGTCCGCCGCGGCCAGCGGCGCGAGCCGGTGGGTGACGAGGAGGATGCCGCGGCCGGAGTCGCGGGCTCCGAGGAGGTCTCCGACGAGGCGGTCGGCGGTGTCCGGGTCGAGGTGCTCGCCCGGCTCGTCGAGGAGGAGCAGCGTGGCTCGGCTGGCGAGGGCGCGGGCGAGGAGGAGACGGCGGCGCTCGCCGCCGGACAGGGACGTCGCGTCGCTGTCGAGGAGGGTGTCGACGCCGTCGGGCAGGGCGGCGAGCCACTCGGCGAGTCCCGCGCGGGCGAGCAGCTCGACGGCCTCCGCGGGGCTCACGTCGCCGCGGGCGACCCGGAGGTTCTCCAGGACGGTCGTGCCGAAGACGTGCGCGTCCTCGGCGGTGAGGACGACGGCGCCGCTCACGGCCCGCCGGTCCAGCCCCGCGACGGGGGACGCACCGAGGAGGACCTCACCGCCCCGCGGCGGGAGCAGGCCCGCGAGGGTGAGGAGGAGGGTCGTCTTGCCGATCCCGCTGGGGCCGACGACGGCGACGCTGCGTCCGGGCCGCAGCTCGAGGTCCAGCCCCTCGGCCACGACGCCGGTCCGCGGCCAGCCCACCGCGAGGTCCCGGGCCCGGAGGACGGGCGGGTCGGCGGCGCGCGCTTCCTCGGCCGCAGGGTCCTCGCCCGCGCCGGTCGCGGCCCGCGGCGCGCCGGCGGCCGCCGCACGCGCGCCGTCGTCGGCCTGTCCCGCGGGGTCGCCCGCGGAGGCGCGACCCGCACCCGCGGGGTCGCCCGCGGCGCCGCGACCAGGACCCGCGCCGTCGAGCAGCTCGGTCACCCGCACGGCCGCCTCGGCGGACCGGACGAGCTGGACGGCGGCCGGCCCGAGCAGGGCGGTGCCCTCGAAGGCCGCGAGCGGGGTGAGGACGACGACAGCCAGCTCCACCGCCTCCATCGTCCCGGCCACCGTCGCGTGCACACCGAGGACGAGTGCCGCGAGGACCGCGACGCCCATGGCGAGGTGGTCGGTGCCGGCGGCCAGCGCGGCGGGGCGGGCTGCGGCGTCCTTGGCGCGGGCCAGGCGCTGCTCGGTGCCGGCGAGGGCGGCGCGGGCGCGGGGGAGGCGACCGGAGACGGTGAGCTCGGCGGCGCCCTCGACCATCGCCATCGCCCCGGCGGTCAGCTCGGTGCGCGCCCGCGCCTGGGCGAGCTCGTCGAGGCGTGCGGCCCGCACGGTGAGCAGCGGCCCCGCCACGCCGGCCAGGAGCAGGCACGCCGCGAGAACCGCGCCGATCCCGGGGTGGAGCCACGCGACGAGCGTCACCGTGCCGACCCCGACGGCGGCGGCCACCGCGGCGGGCAGCAGGGCGCGCACGACGACGTCCCCGACGGCG
Organism: Georgenia satyanarayanai; assembly: GCF_023715365.1. Classification (GTDB taxonomy): domain Bacteria; phylum Actinomycetota; class Actinomycetes; order Actinomycetales; family Actinomycetaceae; genus Oceanitalea; species Oceanitalea satyanarayanai_B. The sequence goes on along the minus strand of NZ_JAMBNZ010000001.1, from coordinate 332,791 downwards.
TCGACGTCGGCACCCGTGCGGGCGAGCACGTCCCCGCGGCGCAGCGCGGAGACGACGTCGGTGGGGGCGTCGGCGAGGGTCGTGTAGACGCGCTCGCGCAGCGTGGCCATCCCGCGCAGGGCGACGTCGTGGGACACGAGCCGCTCGACGTAGCGCATGAGGCCGCGCGCGATCCCGAAGGTCCGCACCGCCACCGAGGCGACGCCGAGCTCGAGGACCGGCGGCATCTGGGAGGCGCGGGCGATGAGCCACGCGGCGGTCGCGGACAGGCCGACGGCGCTGCCCAGCCCGGCTGTCCCGGCGAGGACGGCGAGGAGGAAGCGCCACCGGTCGAGGTCGAGGAGGCCGACGGCGCGGCGGAGCGCGCGACGCTCGGCGGGGGACAGGGGCAGCAGGCTCATGCCGCACCTCCACCGGCCGCCACAGCAGGCTCACGCGCCGAGCTGAGCACCTCGACGACGTCGTCGGCGAGCGCGACGAGCATGGGCCGGTGGGCGATGACGAGGACCGCCCGGCCCTGGTCGCGCAGCGCCGAGACGACGTCGAGGACGCGCTGCTCGGAGGCGGCGTCGAGGTGGGCGGAGGGCTCGTCGAGGACGACGAGCGCCGCCGGGTCGAGCAGCGCCCGGGTGAGGGCCACGCGCTGGCGCTGCCCGAGCGACAGCCCTGAGCCGCCCTGGCCGAGGGGCGTGTCCCAGCCCTGGGGCAGCGAGGCGAGGACCTCGTCGAGGCCGCTGGCGCGAGCCGCTGCCTCCGCGCGGCCGTCCACCTCCCCGGACTCCCCGACGACGGCGTCCGCCACCGTCCCCGGCACGAGGACCGGCCGCTGGGGCACCCAGGTGACCTGGGCGTGCCACGACGCGGGGTCGAGCCCGGCGAGGTCGACCGGCGCGCCGCCCGTGGCCGGCTCGACGAGCACCCGGCCGGTGTCGGGGCGCAGCAGCCCCAGGGCGAGCATCGCCGTCGTCGTCTTCCCACCGCCGGAGGGGCCGACGAGCGCGGTGACGCGGCCCGGCGCGACGCGCACCGACAGGCCCGCCGGGGCGACGACGTCGCGGCCGGGGGCGAGCACGCCCACGCCGTCGAGCACGAGGGCGCCGACGGTGGGGGCGGGGTCGGTGCCGGCCGGTGGCAGGGGCTGCTCGAGGACGGTGAAGGCCTGCTCGGCGGCGGCCAGGCCGTCGGCGGAGGCGTGGAACTGGGTGCCGACCTCGCGGATGGGGCGGTAGGCCTCGGGGGCGAGCATGAGGACGGCCAGCGCGGTCGTGAGGTCGAGGCCGCCGTAGACGAGCCGCATGCCCACCGTCACCGCGACGAGGGCGACGGCGATCGAGGCGAGGAGCTCGAGGACCGCGCCGGAGAGGAAGGCGACCTTGAGCGTGCTCATCGTCGTGCGCGTGTAGGCCTCACCCAGGGCCCGCACCCGGGTCCCGGGGCCGCGCTCGCGGCCGAGGGCCTTGAGGGTGCTGAGGCCGGCGAGGAGGTCGAGGAGCTGGGCGCCGAGCCGCTGCATGGCCACCAGCCGGTCCGCCGCGAAGCGCTGGGTGAGGACGCCGATGAGCCACATGAACACCGGGATGAGCGGGATCGTCCCGGCGACGATCGCCGCCGAGCCGAGGTCCAGGCCCGCGACGACGACGAGCGTCGCGGGGGTGAGCGTCGCGGCGAGGAGCAGCTGGGGCAGGTAGCGGACGAAGTAGGGCTCCAGGTCGTCCAGCCCGCGGGTGACGAGCATGACGACGTCGGTCGGCTCGCGCAGCCCCCGCGGGCCGAGGGCGACGGCGCGGGCGAGGACGCTCCCGCGCAGCTCGGCGACGACGTCGGCGGCCGCGCGGTGGGCCAGCGACTCCTGGACCACCGTGACGAGCACGCGCGCGAGGGCGACGACGGCGAACCACCCGACGAGCGGAGCCACCTCCGCCCAGCCCGCGTCGCCGTCGACCACCGGCGCGACGGCCCCGGCGACGAGGATCGCCTGCGCGACGACGAGCCCCGCCGAGGCGAGCCCGAGGACCGTGGTGAGCGCGATGTAGCGGCGCGCCGCCCGCGCGTGGCGCAGCAGCCGGGGATCGAGGGGCTTCACCTAGCCGCGACCCGCACTCGGCCCGGCGGCCGACTCGGCGCGCTCCTCGGTGGGGTGCAGCCCCTCGTCACCGACGATGTCGCTCACCCACACGCGCGTGCGGAACACCCAGTACGTCCATCCCTGGTAGCCGAGGACGACCGGCACGAAGACGAGCGCGACGATGCTCATCACGGTGAGCGTGGGCCCGGTGGCGGCGGCCTCGGCGATCGACAGGGAGAAGGCCGGGTCGATCGAGGAGGGCATGACGTTCGGGAACATCGTCGTGAAGATGAAGGCGACGGCGCCGACGATCCCCACGGTGTGGAGGGCGAAGGCCCAGCCCTCGCGGCCCCGGCGGGTGGCGGCGATGACGCCGATGAGGCTGAGGGCGGCGACGGCGGCCGGCACGAGCGTGAGGAGGGTCGTCGAGTGGAGGGCCTGGGCCCACAGCACCCACACGAGGGCGACGATCCCGGAGCCGATGGACAGGCGGTGGGCAAGGCGCGCGGCGCGCACGTGGATGGGGCCGGCCGTCTTGAGCGCGACGAAGATCGTGCCGTGGGTGAGGAACAGGCCCAGGGTGACGAGCCCGCCGAGCAGCGTGAAGGGCGTGAGGAGGGAGAGGAAGCCGCCGGTGAGCTGGTGAGTGCCGTCGACGAGCTCGATCTCCATGCCCTGGACGAGGTTGGCGAAGGCCACGCCCCAGAGGATGGAGGGAAGCCAGGAACCGAAGGTCAGTGCCCGGTCCCAGCGGTCGCGCCACACCGGGTCGTTGATCTTCGCGCGCCACTCCAGGGCGCACACGCGGACGATGAGGGCGACGAGGATGAGGAGCAGCGGCAGGTAGAAGCCGGAGAACATCGTCGCGTACCACTCGGGGAAGGCGGCGAAGGTCGCGCCGCCCGCGGTGAGCAGCCACACCTCGTTGCCGTCCCACACCGGCCCGATGGTGCGCAGCAGGACGCGGCGCTCCCGCTCGTCACGGGCGAAGGTGCGCAGGAGCATCCCGACGCCGAAGTCGAAGCCCTCGAGGGCGAGGTAGCCGGTCCACAGGACGGCGATGAGCACGAACCACAGCAGGGGCAGGTCCACGGGGGCGCTCCTCAGTAGGCGAAGGACAGGGTGGGCGCGGGCTGCTCGTCCTCGACGGGGCCGGCCGGCTCGAGGGGGGTGACGCCCTCGCGCACGTAGCGCCGGATGAGGCGGAACCACACGACGCCGAGGGCCGCGTACAGCAGCGTGAAGACGACGAGGGAGGTGAGGACGGTGCCGGGGGCAACGACGGTGGAGACGCCGTCGGTCGTGAGGAGCATGACCTGGTCCACCGGGTTGGCCGGGTTGAGGTGGACCACCCAGGGCTGGCGCCCCATCTCGGTGAAGATCCACCCGAAGCTCGAGGCGAGGAAGGGCATGGGCAGCGCGAGGAGGCACAGCCTCGAGAACCACACGGAGTCGGTGATCCGGCCCTTGCGCAGCAGCCAGAAACCGGCGACGGCGAGGGCCGCGGAGCCGGCGGCGAGGCCGATCATGAGCCGGAAGCTCCAGAAGGAGATGAAGAGGTTGGGGTAGAGCTCGGTGTCCTCGTCCACGCCGTCGAGGTCGCCGTAGAGCTCCATCTGCTGGGCCTGGACGTCGGCGACGCCGGGCAGGTAGCTGTCGGGGCCGGTGAAGGAGCCGGTGCCGAGGAATGAGGTGAGGAAGGGGATCTCGAGGACGTGCTTGATGTCCTCGCAGTCGTTGCTGCCGGGGATGCCGATCGACAGGAGCGAGAAGCCCACGCCCTCCCCGCCCTGGCAGACCGCCTCGGCGGCGGCCATCTTGCCGGGCTGCTGCTCGTACATGAGCTTGCCCTGGACGTCGCCGCTGGCGATGACGCCGAGGCCGGCGACGAGCGTCGCGACGAGCCCGAGGTACGCGCCGGGACGCCACACCTGGCGGGCCTCGTCGGTGTTCCCGGAGCGGGTGGCACGCACTATCCACCAGCCGCAGATGCCGGCGACGAAGGTGCCCGCCACGAGGAAGGAGGCGGTGATCGTGTGGGCGTAGGCGGCGACGAGGGTGTTGTTCGTCATCACCTCGAGGAAGCCCCCGACCCCGTCGAGCTCCGCACGGCCGGTGTCGGGGTTGTAGACGGCGCCCACCGGGTGCTGCATCCACGAGTTGGCCGCGAGGATCCAGTAGGCCGACAGCGAGGTGCCGACGGCGACGGCCCAGATGCACGCGTTGTGCAGCCACCGCGGCAGCTTGCCCTCGCCGAAGACCCACAGGCCGAGGAAGGTCGACTCGAGGAAGAAGGCGGCCAGCGCCTCGATGGCGAGGGGCGCCCCGAAGATGTCGCCGACGAAGCGGGAGTACTCCGACCAGTTCATCCCGAACTGGAACTCCTGGACGATGCCGGTGGCGACGCCGAGGGCGAAGTTGATGAGGAGGACCTTGCCGAAGAACTTCGTCAGCCGGTGCCAGTGCGCCTTGCCGGTCCGCACCCACGCGGTGTGCATGATCGCGACGAGCGGGGAGAGCCCGATCGTCAGTGGCACGAGGACGAAGTGGTAGACGGTCGTGATTCCGAACTGCCAGCGAGCCAGGTCGAGCGCTTCCACTGCGGGTCTCCTCGGTCGTGAAGGTGCCCCGACCGGGCACATCGCCACCGTAGGAATCAGGGGAAATGCCCCCGTGGGACCAAGGTCCTGGCGACGGGCCGGGTGTCCTCCGCGCCGCGCGGGACCCGCTGTGCGATACTTCTCGTGGTCGAGGGACAGGTCCACACCCCGTTCACCGGCCCGACGACGACGTAGGTACTCGCCTCGACTTCGCGCCGCCTCACCATCCGGGTGAGTGCGCTGCTTGCTGAAGCGGCGGGAGGCCTCGCCGGACGTCCTCCGGGACGGACGAGCGGCGCCTGCGAAGCCGTTGCCGTCCGAGCAGTGCCACCCGGCGCGGTGAGGACGTGAACAGATGACTTCCGTCCCCGGCTCCCGCCGGTGACGACGAATACGCTGCGGCGCTGGTGGTGTGGACGGCGACCGCGGCGAGGGAAACACTCACATGACGACCACACCTGACGCCGGTTCGGCACAGCCCGCCGAGCAGCCCAAGCGACGCCGCGTCACCCGGGCCACGACGGCCCCGGCGCCCGCCGAGCAGGCGCCCGCCGAGCCGCAGGCCGCGGCCGAGCCGCAGCCCGAGGCAGCGAAGGCGCCGCGCAAGCGCGCGCCCCGCAAGACGCCCGCCACCGCGGACACGACGGACACCGCCAGCGCCACCGACGCGACCACCGACGAGGGGGAGACCGCCCCCGCCGCGCCCCGCAAGCGCGCCCCCCGGGCCCGCAAGGCGCCCGTCGCCGACGACGCCGCGACCGAGGAGGGCGCTCCCGCCCCGGCGAAGCGCGCGCCCCGGGCCCGCAAGACCGCTGCGCCGGCCGAGTCCGCCGCTGCCGAGCAGGCGCCGGCCGCCGAGACCGCAACCCCCGCCGCCGAAGCCACGGCCCCCGCCGCCGAGGCGACGGCCCCCGCCGCCGAGGCCGCCGCCCCGGTCAAGCGCGCCCCGCGCCGCCGGACCGCCAAGGCCGCCGAGCCCGCCGCCGCCGAGCCCGCCGCGAAGGCCACCGAGCCCGCCCCCGCCGAGCCCGCCGCGAAGGCCACCGAGCCCGCCCCCGCCGAGCCCGCCGCGAGCGACGCCGCGAAGGCCACCGAGCCCGCCGCCGCCGAGCCCGCCGCGAGCGACGCCGCCAAGGCCACCGACGTGCCGGCGACCACCGCCGCCCCCGAGCCCGCCGCGAGCGACGCCGCCGAGAGCACCGACGCGCCGGTGAGCACCGACACCCCGGCGCCCGCCAAGGCGCCCCGCAAGGCCCGTGCCACCAGGACCACGGCCGCCGCGACGACGGAGGTGGCCGCCGAGGCCGCCCCGAAGACCGCGGCGACGGACGCCGCCGCCGACACCGCTCCCGAGAAGCCCGCCCGCGGGCGCAGCCGCCGCGCGAGCGCCGCCACCGGGGCGCCCGCCGAGTCCGCCCCCGCCGAGTCCGCCCCCGCCGCCGTGCCCGCGCGCGGCTCCCGTGCAAAGGCCGCCCCGGCCCGGGACGCGGACGCCGCCGAGCAGCCCGTCGAGGAGGCGGCGCAGCCCGCCGCCGACGAGACCGCCGAGCAGGCCCCGCCAGCGCGGTCGCGCTCGCGCCGCCCGGTCCGCGACGACGCGCAGAAGCTCGACGTCCTCGCCTCCTTCAGCGCCGCCGAGCCCGCAGCAACGGACGTCGACGAGGAGGAGACCGACGAGGAGGAGGAGGACGTCCGCCTGCCCGCGACGGCCCTGCTCTTCCAGGCGCCGGACCCCAGCCGCGCCCGCCGCCGCTCCCGCGCCGAGGGTGGTGCCCCGCGCCGCCGTACGGCCACCACCGAGGAGCCCGCCGCCACGCCCGAGGAGCCGGCCGCCGAGCCCGCCCCCGCGCCGGCCGACGAGCCCGCCGAGGCGACCGACGAGACTGCCGAGGCGACCGACACCGACTCCACCGACGCCGAGAGCGGCGACGGCAACGGTGAGGGCGGCGGCGCGCGCCGTCGTCGTCGTCGTGGGGGACGGGGCCGCCGCAACCGCGGTGGCAACGGCCGCGACGAGTCGACCGACGAGTCCGAGGACTCCGACGACACCGAGGAGGAGGCCGCCGAGGGGGCCGACGCCCCGGACACCGACGCGCACGGGGCGGACGCCCAGGACGACTCTGACGAGGCGGACGACAGCGACGACCAGGGCGACTCCGATGACGACGGCGAGGGCGCCAGCCGCCGTCGTCGCCGGCGCCGCCGCAGCCGCGGTGACGACGGCTCGGCCACGTCCCGCGAGGGGCGCGCCGCGCGCGACGAGATCACCGCGCTCAAGGGCTCCACGCGCCTGGAGGCCAAGCGTCAGCGCCGCCGCGACGGACGCGACGCCGGGCGTCGCCGCACGACGATCACCGAGGCCGAGTTCCTCGCCCGCCGCGAGGCCGTCGACCGCGACATGGTCGTGCGGGAGCGCGACGGCCGGACCCAGATCGCGGTCCTCGAGGACGGGGTGCTCGTCGAGCACTACGTCGCCCAGCAGACGCAGACCTCGATGGTCGGCAACGTCTACCTCGGCCGGGTGCAGAACGTCCTGCCGAGCATGGAGGCCGCCTTCGTCGACCTGGGCAAGGGGCGCAACGCCGTCCTGTACGCCGGTGAGGTCAACTGGGACGCGATGGGCAAGGAGGGCCAGCCCCGTCGTATCGAGGCGGCGCTGTCCTCCGGGGACCCCGTGCTCGTCCAGGTCACCAAGGACCCGATCGGTCACAAGGGCGCCCGCCTCACCTCGCAGGTGACCCTCGCCGGCCGCTACCTCGTGCTCGTGCCCTCGGGCGCGATGACCGGCATCTCCCGCAAGCTCCCGGAGAACGAGCGCGCCCGCCTCAAGAAGCTGCTCAAGCAGATCGTCCCCGAGGGGGCGGGCGTCATCGTGCGCACCGCCGCCGAGGGTGCGAGCGAGGAGCAGCTGCGCGCCGACGTCGAGCGCCTCACCGCGCAGTGGGCCGAGATCGAGGCCGCTGCCGCGTCGACGAAGTCCGCGCCCGTGCTCCTCAAGGGGGAGCCGGAGCTCGCCGTGCGCGTGGTCCGCGACGTCTTCAACGAGGACTTCCGCTCTCTCATCGTCTCCGGTGACGGCGCGTGGGGCACCATCTCCACCTACGTCGGTCAGCTGTCCCCGGACCTCGCCGACCGGATGCACCACTGGACCGACCAGCGTGACGTCTTCGCCGAGCACCGCATCGACGAGCAGCTGGCCAAGGGCATGGACCGCAAGGTCTACCTGCCCTCCGGCGGTTCCCTCGTCATCGACCGCACCGAGGCGATGACGGTCGTCGACGTCAACACCGGCAAGTTCACCGGCTCGGGCGGCACGCTCGAGGAGACGGTGACGAAGAACAACCTCGAGGCCGCCGAGGAGATCGTCCGCCAGCTCCGGCTGCGGGACATCGGCGGCATCATCGTCATCGACTTCATCGACATGGTGCTCGAGTCCAACCGCGATCTCGTGATGCGTCGACTCGTCGAGTGCCTGGGCCGTGACCGCACCCGCCACCAGGTGGCGGAGGTGACCTCGCTGGGGCTCGTCCAGATGACCCGCAAGCGGGTGGGCCAGGGCCTCGTCGAGGCCTTCAGCGAGCCCTGCGAGCACTGCGGTGGACGCGGCTTCATCGTCCACGACCACCCCGTGGAGAAGGGCTCGGCCTCCTCAGCCGCTGAGGGTGAGGGCGGCAACCGTCGTCGCAAGCAGCGTGGCGCCGCCCCCACCAGTGGCCGTCCCGCCGAGGTGGCCGTCCCGGCCGCCGCGCCCGCTCCCGTCTCGGACGACCCCGAGGCCGTCGCCGCCCGGGAGGCCGTCAAGGCCACCCTCGCGACGATCGCCGCCGCCGCCGCCCAGGCTCACGCCGAGGACGAGGACGGCACGTCGATCGATGCCGCACCGGACGCTGCACCCGCCCAGCAGAAGGCACCCGCGCAGCAGAAGGCACCGCGCCGCGAGCGCGCCGCGGAGCCGAGCACGGTGCCGCTGCCCGCGGCCCGGGCGTCCGAGCCCGCGTCCGACGCGCCCCGGTCCGCGGAGGAGGTGCGCGCCTCGCTCGAGGCCCTCGCCGCCGCGCTGCCCGCCGGACGTGAGGACGCCGCTCCCGCCGTGGAGAAGGACGGCGCGGTGCAGGAGGCCGCACCGGCCGAGGCCACGTCCGAGGCGGCACCCGCGGAGGCGCCGGCCAAGGCGCCCCGGGCGAGGGGCGGACGTCGCCGTACGACGGCCCCGACCACGGCTCCGGCGCCCGCCCAGGACGCCGCGCCCGCCGAGTCCGCTGCCCCCGTCAAGGACGCGGCACCCGCCCAGGACGCCGCGCCCGTGACGGACACCGCCCCCGGCCGAGAGGCTGCGCCCGCCCAGGCCGCTACCCAGGACGCCGTCCCGGCAAAGGACCCGGCGCCCGCACAGGACCCGGCCCCCAGCGCGGACTCGCAGGGCGCGGGGAACGACGCCCAGGAGCAGTCCGGCACGCGCAAGCGCCGCTCGCGCCGCGTCACCTCCGGCGGTCCGATCACGGCCTGAGCCTCAGGCGTCCTCACCCGCCCCGTGCTCGTCACGGGGCGGGTGAGCCGTTGAGTCCCCGCTGTGCTCGGCGCACCGCCTCGTCCACCCGGGGGAGCAGGTGCATGGTGGCCTGCGCGGACAGGTTCCCGTGCTCGGCCGCCCACTGCCGCAGCGCGGCCACGAGGCGCAGCTGCGCCCGGGCGTCGAGCGTGGCGGGCAGCAGCCAGGCCGGGTGGCAGAAGCCCGGCAGCGCCGCGACGACGACCTCCACACCCGTCACCCGGACGACGGCGTCCTGCGGCTCGAGCTGCCGCTCCGCGCCCACGAGGACGAGCTCGTCGGGCGTCAGCCACGCCTCCGCCTCGGTGTCGAGGTAGGTGAGCAGGTGGGCGCGCACCCGCGGGACCCGCGCGCGGATCGCGGGGTGCGCCGCGGTCGGTGCGGACGCGAAGAAGGACGAGAGGAGCTGCGCCCCCGACAGCGGTACCCGTGCGTCGTCGTCCATGTGCGAAGCGTCCCACCGCTCACCGACATCGCTCCGGCTTGTCGCTGCGCGCGGCCGGTGCGAGGGTACGCAGATGGGGAGCGTGCTTGAAAACAGACCAGTCAGCGCGGAGGACGCTTCCGCGCGACCCACTCTCAGCGGGTGGCGGGTGGTGCGCCATTTCCTGCGCACCGCGCTGCGCACCGGGGCCATGCCCGTCGGTGCCAATATCATCAGCCGGATCGTCGATGTCGCCGAGGAGATGGACCACCACCCGGACCTCGACCTGCGGTACGGGACGCTCTACGTCTCGGTGACCACACACTCACGTGGCACGTTGACCGAGGCGGACGTCGCGCTCGCCGAGCGCATCTCCGGGATCGCCGAGGAGCTCGGCGTGCCGCTCGCGCCCGGCCGCGTCAACGACCTCGAGATCGGGATCTCCGTCATCAATCCCGAGCGTGTCCGCGCCTTCTGGTCGGCGGTGCTGGGGTACAAGGAGGACGACGGCGAGCTCTCCGACCCGCACGGGCGGCTGCCCCACGTGTGGTTCCACCGCGTGCCGGCGCAGCCGCCCCACGGTGACCTCGAGCTCGACGTCCACGTGCCGCACGACGTCGCGGAGGACCGGGTGCGGGCGGCGGTGGCCGCGGGCGGGCGGCTGGTGTCCGACGCGGAGGCGCCCGCGCGCTGGGTCCTCGCCGACCCCGAGGGCGCCGAGGTCCGCGTGTGCACGTGGCACGACCGGCACTGAGTATGCTGGGCGCGCGCCCGGTTGCACTGTGCGCGGAACCACACCGTTCTCCCGGTGCTGGCGCGGCTGGGCCATTTGCTCGGCGCGGGTGCGCGGCGTACTCTTGAACGTCGGTGCGTCCCGGACGCGCCCTCCCTTGTGCGCCCCGCGCACCGGCTCGGCCGGTGAGTGCCGGGCCCCGTAACGACAGAGATGAGCAGCAACGTGGTGTACGCGATCGTCAAGGCCGGCGGCCGACAGGAGAAGGTGTCCGTCGGCGACGTCGTCGTCATGAACAGGGTTGACGGCAAGGTTGGGGACACCGTCAACCTCACCCCGCTCATGCTCGTGGACGGCGACAAGGTGACCACCGGGACGGACGACCTCGCGAAGGTCACCGTCACCGCAGAGATCGTGCGCGCAGAGCGCGGCAAGAAGATCACGATCATGAAGTTCAAGAACAAGACCGGCTACCGCAAGCGCCAGGGTCACCGCCAGGAGCTGACCCGCATCAAGGTCACCGGCATCAAGTAGTCCGCGGCCCCCGGGCCAGCACACCCCCGTTCGCACCACACGAAAGCAGGACTGAGATGGCAACGAAGAAGGGCGCCAGCTCCACCCGGAACGGCCGCGACTCGAACGCGCAGCGCCTCGGCGTCAAGCGCTTCGGTGGCCAGGTCGTCAACGCCGGCGAGATCATCGTCCGCCAGCGCGGCACCAAGTTCCACCCCGGCGACAACGTCGGCCGTGGCAAGGACGACACCCTGTTCGCCCTCGCCGCCGGCGCCGTCGAGTTCGCCACGCGCCGTGGCCGCAAGACGGTCAACATCGTCGCGGCCGAGGCCTGATCGACAGCGCTTCGCACGTCCCGGCGGGGGGGGGGGGGGCGCGGCGCGGGGTGCGCGGGGGGGGGGCGGACGCCCCGCGCCGCCCCCCCCCGCTTCCGTACCCGGCCCCAGGAGGAACCATGGCCAGCTTCGTCGACCGCGTCGTGCTGCACGTCGCCGGCGGCAACGGTGGCAACGGCGTCGCCTCCATCCGTCGTGAGAAGTTCAAGCCGCTCGGGGGCCCCGACGGTGGCAACGGCGGCAGGGGCGGTGACGTCATCCTCGAGGTCGACCCGCAGACGACGACGCTGCTCGCCTACCACCACTCCCCGCACCGGCGCGCCACGAACGGCAGCCAGGGCGCCGGGGACATGCGCAACGGGAAGAGCGGCCAGGACCTCGTCCTCGCGGTGCCGGACGGCACGGTCGTCAAGACCGCCGACGGCGAGGTGCTGGCCGACCTCGTCGGTGCCGGCACCCGCCTCGTCGCCGCCGCCGGCGGACGTGGCGGCCTGGGCAACGCCGCCCTCGCCTCCCCGCGCCGCAAGGCCCCCGGCTTCGCCCTCCTCGGCGAGGAGGGGGAGACGGCCGAGCTCGTGCTCGAGCTCAAGAGCGTCGCGGACGTCGCGCTCGTCGGCTTCCCCAGCGCCGGCAAGTCGAGCCTCATCGCGGCGCTGTCCGCGGCCCGGCCGAAGATCGCCGACTACCCCTTCACCACGCTGGTGCCCAACCTCGGCGTCGTCCAGGCGGGCGACGAGCGCTTCACCGTCGCGGACGTCCCCGGGCTCATCCCCGGCGCGAGCCAGGGCAAGGGCCTGGGCCTGGACTTCCTGCGCCACATCGAGCGCTGCGCCGTCATCGTCCACGTCCTCGACTGCGCCACCCTCGAGCCGGGCCGCGACCCGGTGAGCGACCTCGACACCATCGAGGCCGAGCTGGCCGCCTACGCCGAGGACCTCACCGTGAGCGGCCGGCAGCCGCTGGGCGAGCGGCCGCGCGTCGTCGTCCTCAACAAGATCGACGTGCCGGAGGCCCGTGAGCTCGCCGAGATGGTGCGCGGTGAGCTCGAGGGGCGCGGCCTGCCCGTCCACGAGGTCTCCGCCGCGAGCCACGAGGGTCTGCGCCCGCTGTCCTTCGCCCTCGCCGGCCTCGTCGCCGAGGCACGGGCCGCCGCGCCGCCCGCCGAGCCGGCCCGCGTCGTGCTGCGCCCGCGTGCCGTCGACGACGCGGGGTTCACCGTCACCCGTCGCAACCGCCACGAGGGCTACTTCTTCCAGATCCGCGGCTCCAAGCCGGAGCGGTGGGTCCGCCAGACCGACTTCGCCAACGACGAGGCCGTCGGCTTCCTCGCCGACCGTCTCGCGCGGCTGGGCATCGAGGACGAGCTCTTCAAGGCCGGCGCCACGCCCGGCGACGAGGTCGTCATTGGCCCCGTCGAGGGCGGGGTGATCTTCGACTGGGAGCCCACGATGGCCACCGGCGCGGAGCTGCTCGGCCCTCGCGGCAGCGACCTGCGTCTGGAGGACGCCGCGTACGCCCCGCGCTCCACGCGCGCCGACAAGCGCCGCCAGTACCAGGACCGGATGGACGCCAAGACCGCTGCTCGCGAGGAGCTGTGGACCGAGCGCGAGTCCGGACACTGGGCCACGCCCGAGGCCGAGGACCCGTCCACGGCACAATAGGGCCGTGACCCCGCCACTGCTCGACCGCTCCGCGATGGCCGACGCCGGGAGGGTCGTCGTCAAGATCGGCTCCTCGTCGCTCACCGCGCCGGGCGGCCGGCTGGACCTCGACCGGATCCACCGGCTCGTGGCCGTCGTCGCCGAGCGGCGGGCCGCCGGCCAGGAGGTCGTCCTGGTCTCCTCCGGTGCGATCGCGGCGGGCATCGCCCCGCTCGGGCTGCCGATGCGGCCCACGGACCTCGCCACCGCCCAGGCCACCGCGTCGGTGGGACAGGGACTGCTCGTGGCCCGGTACACCGAGGCCTTCGCCGAGCACGGCCGCCGCGTGGGCCAGGTGCTCCTCACGGCCGAGGACCTCATCCGGCGCCAGCACTACCGCAACGCGCAGCGTGCCCTGGAGCGGCTGCTCGCGCTCGGCGTCGTGCCGATCGTCAACGAGAACGACACCGTCGCCACCGACGAGATCCGCTTCGGGGACAACGACCGCCTTGCGGCGCTCGTCGCGCACCTCGTCCGTGCCGACGCGCTCGTCCTTCTCACCGACGTCGACGGCCTCTACGACGGCCCGCCCTCGCGGCCCGGCGCCCGCCGCATCCCCGAGGTCCGCAGCGAGGATGATCTCGCCGGCGTCGAGGTGACCGGGCGCGGCACGTCGATCGGCACCGGCGGCATGGTGACGAAGCTCGAGGCCGCCTCGATCGCCACGAGCGCCGGCGTGCCCGTCATCCTCACGGCCGCCGACAACGCCGAGCGAGCCCTGCTGGGGGAGCCGGTGGGCACGTGGTTCGCCGCCACCGGCCGCCGCAAGAGCACCCGGCGGCTGTGGCTGGCCCACGCCGCGCGCACGAGCGGGCGCCTCGTCCTGGACGACGGCGCGATCCACGCCATCACCCACGGCAAGCGCTCCCTCCTCGCGGCGGGCATCACCGGCGTCGAGGGCGACTTCGAGCCGGGCGACCCGGTCGAGCTCGCCAGCTCCGGCGGCGTCGTCACCGCCCGCGGTCTCGTCGCCTACAGCGCGGGCGAGGTCCGCGAGATGCAGGGACGGACGACGACGGAGCTCCAGGAGCGGGACGGGACCGCCCACCCGCGGCCGGTCGTCCACCGCGACGACCTCGTCATCGTCTCCCGCTACTAGGAACCCGCGGGCCAGCTGTCCGGTGCGTCCTCGCCGCCCTCGACGACGTCCTCCTGGGCGCCAGAAAGCGCGGTCCAGTCGTCTTTGGGGCGGTAGCCGAGCTCGAGCATGGTGTTGGTGAGGTCCCAGCGGCGGTTGGGGTTGTCCGAGACCGCGTAGTAGACGCCGTAGGGGACCTCGGCCTCGATGGCGCGGCGGACCACGTGCTCGCAGTCGTCCGGGCTCAGCCACATCGCCCGGAGCACGTCCTCGTCGGCGTCGAGGGGGTCGTCGGTGTACCAGCCGATGCGCAGGGCGATGAACTCCAGGCCGTGCTCGTCGTGGTAGAACCGCCCGATCGTCTCCCCGAAGACCTTCGACACCCCGTAGAGGGAGTCGGGGCGCGGCAGGTGGTGGGGGTAGACCGGCCACTCACGGTGCCGGTCGTACATCCCCATCGCGTGGTTGGAGGAGGCGAAGACGACGCGCCGCACGCCGGCCTCCCGCGCGGCCTCGAGGACGTTGCGGGTGCCGACGATGTTCGCGGCGAGCACCGCGTCCCACTCGGACTCGGGGGAGGCGGCCCCCGCCAGGTGGACGACGACGTCGATACCGTCCATCAGCCCGAGCACCTCGTCGTAGTCGTCGAGGTCGGCAATGTTGAGCGTCTCCTCCTGCTCCTCGGTGGCCGGGTGGCGCCCGTGGGTCACGAGGTCGTAGTCGCCGCCGAGGCGCTCCTCGAGGAGCACTCCGATGCCGCCGGTCGCACCCGTGAAAAGGACCCTGGTCCGTCGCGTGTTCGAGCTCATGGCCACCATCGTGCAGCGGGACCCGGGCGCTCGCCTCCGCAGGCGCTTCTCAGCGGGTGGGCGCCGCGTCCTCCCGCGGTGCGGGCCCCACCGGCTCCTCGGGTGGGGCCGGGACCGCACAGACGCCGTCGACGCACACGGCGGCGTCCTCGGCACCCACCATCGTGAGGCCGGCGGGCGGCGGGAAGGCGGGCAGCAGCGGCTCGGTCACCGGACCGTCACCGCCTCGCTGCGGACCTGCTCGAGGGCCTGGGTGAAGACGGCCGGCTGCTGCGCGCCGGACACGCCGTACTTCCCGCCCATGACGAAGAAGGGCACACCCTGGATGCCGTAGACGCGGGCCTGGGCGATGTCGGCGGCGACGGCGTCGGCGTGCGTCCCCTCCTCCAGGGCGGTCCGCAGGGTGTCGGCGTCGAGCCCGGCCTCGGCGCCGAGCGCGACGAGCTCCTCGACCTTGCCGACGTGGCGGCCCTGGACGAAGTAGGCCTCGAACAACTTCTCGACGAGCTCGAGCTGGCGGCCCTGCTCGCGGGCGTGGTGCAGGGCCTGGTGGGCCAGCAGCGTCCTCGTCTGGTGGACGGAGCCAAAGTCGTAGTCCAGGCCCACCTCGGCGGCGATCGAGGTCACCTGCTGGAGCATCTGCTCGACCTGCTCGCGGGGCATGCCCTTGTGCCGGGAGAGGAAGTCCGCGGCGCTGCCCTCGAAGTCGACCGGCGTGTCTGGGGCGAGCTCGAAGGAGTGGTAGGTGACGGTGACGTCGCCGTCGAAGGCGGCGACCCCGGCCTCGAACTTGCGCTTGCCGATGTAACACCAGGGGCAGGCGATGTCGGACCAGATGTCGACATGGATGGGTGAGGTGGTCATACCTGCGCCAACCACGGGCGCCGCCGGCTTCTTCCCGAGGGCGTCCCTCAGGCCCGCGCGGTGGTCCCTCAGGCCCGCGCGGTGTAGGTGAGGCAGTCGGCCGCGGACCCTCCGGCGCCCACGCGGATCGCGCTCGCCGTGCACTCGAGGTCGGCGTTGTGGACGCAGTCGGTGCGCTGGCAGGCGCCGACGTGGGCGAGCACCGTGTCCAGGCCACCCTTGGTGCCCAGCGGGATGAAGGTGACGCACGCGGCGTCGCCCCTCGCCCCGGCGATGGTGACCGCCGCCGCGTGACAGTCGTGGTCGTGGTTGAACCCGCAGCCGGTCACGGTGCAGTCGGTGACCGGGGGCAGCTCCGCCAGAGCGCTCATCGTCGTGCTCCTCGTCGTCTCCGTGGCACCCGTCTCGTCGCGGGCGTCGTGGGAACGACAATAGTCCGAAATGACGAAGAAAGCAGCAGGAAAAGGCGCGCGAATTAGGTGAGGAAAGCCTTACCTCAGCAATTCCGATAAACGCAACGGCGGCGTGTCTCAACCCGTCAGGCGGTCTTCTTGCTCGCCGTCTTCTTACGGGTGGTCGCGGCCGTCTTCTTCTTCGCGGCCGGCTTCTTCTCCTCGTCCTTGGAGGAGGAGGAGGATGAGGCCGACTTCTTCGCGGTCGACGACGACGTCGCCTTCGGCGTGGAGCTGCCGGAGCCGGACCCCGACCCGGACTTCTTCTCCTTGGCGGCGGAGACGGAGCGGCGCAGGGCCTCCATGAGGTCGAGGACCTCGGCCTCCTCACCCTCCTCGCGGTCGGTGCCGAAGGTCTCCTCGGTGTCCACGGTGTCGCCCTGCTCGAGCTTGGCCTCGACGAGGGTACGCAGCTGCGCCTGGTACTCGTCGGTGTACTCGGAGGGGTCGAAGTCGCCGGAGAAGTTCTCGACGAGCGCCTGGCTCATCTCGAGCTCCTTGGCGCTGATGCGGACGTCCTTGTCGACGCCGGCGAAGTCGGGCTCGCGCACCTCGTCGTCCCACAGGAGGGTCTGGAGGAGCATGACGTCCTCGCGCACGCGCAACGCCCCGAGCTGGGTGCGCTGGCGCAGCGTGAAGGACACGATCGCCGTCCGCTCGGTCTCCTCCAGCGTGCGGCGCAACAGCGCGTAGGACTTCGCTGAGGTCGAGGCCGGGGCGAGGTAGTAGGTCTTGGCCATCATGATGGGGTCGACCTGGTCGCTGGGGACGAACTGGAGGATCTCGATCTCGCGCGACTTCTCGGTCGGCAGCTCCGAGAGCTCGTCGTCGGTGATGACGACGGTCCGGTCGCCGTCGTCGAAGGCCTTGTTGATGTGGTCCCACTCGACCGGCTCCCCGCAGATCTCGCAGCGCCGCTGGTAGCGGATCCGCCCGCCGTCGGCGTCGTGCACCTGGTGCAGGCGGATGTCGTGGCTCTCCGTGGCGCTGAAGACCGAGATGGGGACGTTGACGAGCCCGAAGGTGATCGAGCCCTTCCAGATCGCGCGCATGCTGCCTCCTCGCCGGCGGGGCCGGCCCTCGTCCGTCTGCCCCCAGTGAAGTGCCCGTACCGTACTCCCGCCAGCGGAGATCCGGGAGAGGGGGCGCCCAAAACCCGGACGGGACGGGGCCTTGCCACCTACGGTGGAGCCGGCGCAACGACGCGCGAGAGGAGCGGGTGTGGAGATCTGGCTGTGGGTGGTCACGGCGCTGGTGGCGGTCGTCTTCCTCGGGTCGGGGGTCTCGAAGGTCGTCAGCTCACGGCAGGCGCTCTACGACAGCGGCATGTCCTACGTCCAGGACGTCCACCCGGTGGCGCTCAAAGCGATCGGGCTGCTCGAGCTCACGGGCGCTCTCGGCCTGGTGCTGCCGCCGGTGCTCGAGCGCTCGGTCCACCTCGTGCCCATCGCCTCGGGGGCGCTCGCCGTCATGATGCTCGTCGCGACCGCCCTCCACCTGCGCCGCCGCGAGCCCTTTGTCGTCCCGCTCGCCCTGGCCGTCGTCGCCGGGGCGCTCACGGTGCTGCGGCTCACCGAGTACCCGGTGTAGGTGCGCGCCCGGCGCCCGCCGGGCAGCATGGCGCCATGGCGAAGGACAGCGGACCCACGGTCGTGCAGGTGGACGGCCACCGGCTGCGCCTGACGAACCTCGACAAGGTCCTCTACCCTGCCACCGGCACGACCAAGGCCGACGTCCTCGAGTACTACACGCGGATCGCGCCGGTCATGCTGCACCACTGCGCCGGCCGTCCCGCCACTCGCAAGCGCTGGCCCAACGGGACGGGCTCGGGGCAGGACCCGGGCCAGGTGTTCTTCCAGAAGAACGTCGAGTCCAGCGCGCCGGACTGGGTCGAGCGGGTGGAGATCCAGCACAGCGACCACGTCAACACCTACCCGCTCGTCGACAGCGCCGCGACGCTCGCCTGGCTCGCCCAGGTCGCGGCGCTCGAGGTCCACGTCCCGCAGTGGCGGGTGGGCAGCGACGGGAAGCGCCGCAACCCCGACCGCCTCGTCCTCGACCTCGACCCGGGGGAGGGCGCGGGCCTCGCCGAGTGCGTCGAGGTGGCCGTTCTGGCCCGCGACATCCTCCAGGGGATGGGGCTGGACCCGGTTCCGGTGACGAGCGGGTCCAAGGGCATCCACCTGTACTCCGCGCTGCCAGGTACGGCGACGTCGGACGAGGTGAGCGAGGTGGCCAAGGAGCTGGCCCGCTCCCTGGAGGCCGACCACCCCGACCTCGTCGTGTCGAACATGAAGAAGGAGCTGCGCCGCGGGAAGGTACTCGTCGACTGGTCGCAGAACAACGGGAACAAGACGACGATCGCGCCGTACTCCCTGCGGGGCCGGGAGCGGCCGATGGTTGCAGCCCCCCGGACGTGGCGCGAGCTCACCCACCCGAGGCTGCGCCACCTGGACCTGCGGGAGGTCGTCGAGCGCGTCGAGCGGCGCGGGGACCCGATGGCCGAGCTCGGGGAGGCCGCCGACCAGGCGGGCGGGCAGCCCAGGCGCGACCGCCTCGAGGTCTACCGCGCCAAGCGCGACGCGGCGCGGACGCCCGAGCCCGTGCCGGCCACCGTCGCTCCCGACGACGGCACGCTCGCCTTCGTCATCCAGGAGCACCATGCGAGCCGGCTGCACTGGGACCTGCGCCTGGCGCACGACGGCGTCCTCGTCAGCTGGGCGCTGCCCAAGTGCGTGCCGACCTCGCCGAGGAAGAACCACCTCGCGGTCCAGACCGAGGACCACCCGATGGAGTACCTCACCTTCTCCGGCGCCATTCCCAAGGGCGAGTACGGCGCCGGGGAGATGACGATCTGGGACACCGGGACGTTCACCTTCGAGAAGTGGCGGGAGGGCAAGGAGGCCATCGTCACGCTCACCGGGCAGGAGGACGGCGGTCTCGCCGGCCCGGATGGCCCGGGCCGCACGAGCCGCTTCGCGCTCATCCACACCGGCGGCCGGTCCGAGGACGAGTCCAACCACTGGCTCATCCACCTCATGTCACCCCCTGACGGCGCCCCCTCCGCCCCGGCCACCCGCCGAGAGGCGGACTCCTCGCCCTCGCGCCGACGGCCGGACTCCACCCGCCGAGGGCCGAGCTCCTCCTCCTCGCGCCGAGAGCCGAGCTCCTCGGCGCGGGAGACGGACGGCGCGTCCCCTGAGGCCGCGGCTCCGGAGTTCGTCGTCCCCATGCTCGCCACCCTCAGCGACGCGACGGTCCTGGACGCCTCGGCCGAGTGGGCGGTGGAGATGAAGTGGGACGGGGTGCGCGCCGTCGTCCTCGTCGAGGACGGAGCCGTGCGGCTCGTGGGCCGCAGCGGCCGGGAGGTCACCGACACCTACCCCGAGCTCTCCGGGCTCGCCGGGTGCGTCGACGCGCGCACCGCCGTGCTCGACGGGGAGATCGTTGCGCTCACCGACACCGGCCGCCCCGACTTCGGCCTGCTCCAGCAGCGCATCCAGCTCACCGACGCCCGCGCCATCGCCCGCGCCGCGAAGGAGAACCCGGTCCGCCTCATGCTCTTCGACGCCATCTCGGTCGACGGCACGAGCCTGCTGCGCCGCACCTACGACGAGCGGCGGGAGGTGCTCGAGGAGGTTGTCGACCCCAGCGGGTGCGCCCTCGTCGAGATCCCGCCCGCGTTCGACGGCGACCTCGAGGCGGCGGTCGCGGCCAGCCGCCAGTGGCAGCTCGAGGGCGTCGTGGCCAAGCGGCGCGACTCCGCCTACACGCCCGGACGCCGCAGCCGCTCGTGGCTGAAGATCAAGCATGCGAGCACCCAGGAGGCCGTCGTCGTCGGCTGGCGACCCGGGCAGGGCAACCGCGCCGGGAAGGTCGGCTCCCTCCTCCTCGCCCTGCCCGACGACGGCGAGCTGCGCTACATCGGGCGGGTCGGGACGGGCTTCTCCGAGCGGGACGCCGCCCGGTGGGCGAAGGAGCTCGGCCGCGAGGAGCGCACGACCGCCCCGCTGGAGGTGCCCCGGCCGGAGGCCCGCGACGCCCGCTGGGTGACGCCCCGCCGGGTGGCGGAGGTCGAGTTCGCCGAGTGGACATCCACCGGGCGGCTGCGCCACCCGCGGTGGCGCGGCTGGCGCCCGGACAAGGAGCCGGCCGACGTCGTCCTGGAGTCCTGAGCCCCCAGTCCGAGCACGTAGAGTGCGCTCGGACGAAAGGAGCTGGGATGGCGACTCGCGCGGTCCTCCGTGCCGACGACCTGTGGGCGGGCTACCCCGGGACGCACGTGCTGCGTGGGGTGAACCTCGAGATCCGGTCCGGCGACGCTCCGCTCGGCATCGTGGGGCCTTCCGGCGCCGGGAAGACGACGCTCGTGCGCGCCCTGCAGGGGCAGATCCGGCCGGTCCAGGGCACGGTCACCTTCAACGACCGCCCGGTCCACCGCCTGCCGCGCCGGGAGGGCAAGACCTTCAAGGCCTCGGTGCGCTTCACCTCCCAGGACTCCCTCACCGTCACCGACCCGCGGCTGACCGTCGCCCGCAGCCTCGGCCTCGCGCTGGGCGAGGCGCGCAAGGCGGGGCGGACCCACGCGACGTCGATGGGGGACCTGCTCGACGCCGTCGGGCTCCCCGCGACCTTCTCGAGCCGCCGGCTCGTCACGCTCTCGGGCGGGGAGAAGCAGCGCGTGGCAGTCGCGGCCGCGCTCGCGACCCGGCCGGAGATCCTCGTCCTGGACGAGCCGCTCACCGCCGTCGACCCGCAGTCCCGCGTCAACCTGGCCCGGCGGCTGGCGGGCCTGCTCGCCGAGCTCGACACCGCCGTGGTCCTCGTGTCCCACGACCTCGAGCTCGTCGAGCGCACCTGCCGCGAGGTCCATGTCCTCGCCGAGGGCACCGTCGTGGCCACCGGACCGCTGGGGGAGCTCCTCGGCGACATCGACCAGCACCCCACGGTCCGCGAGCTGGCCGAAGCCGCGCCGCTCGCCGTCCAGCGCTTCCGCTGACCCGCCCCACAGGTGCCGACAGCCGGAATCCTCCGCGGAGGAATCCGGCTGTCGGCGTAGGGGGCGGGGTGCGGCTCGGTCAGCTGGCGTCGCCGCTGGCGGCGCGGAACATCCACGCCTGCTTCTCCAGGCCGGTCGCGACCGTGACGAGAAGGTCGTGGCTCAGCGGGTCGCTCTCCTCGACGTCGTCGAGCTTGCCCTTGATGCGGTCGGCGACCGACTGGAGGCGCTCCTCGAACTGGCGGATGACCTTGTCGTCGGGGAGGCGGCCGTCCGAGAGCGACTCCACCTGCGTGGAGCTCGCCACGGTGGAGGCGCGGCCGTCCGGCTCACCGCCGATCGCGACGAGCCGCTCCGCGACGTCGTCGGAGGCGAGGCGCACCTGGTCGGTGACCTCGTCGAGCTGGAGGTGCACCGAGCGGAAGTGCGACCCGTAGATGTTCCAGTGGGCCTGCTTGGCCTGCAGGGACAGGTCGATGAGGTCGACGAGGGTCTCCTGGAGGCTGGTGAGGACCTTCTCCGTGGGCTTGGCAGCCATCTGCTCTCTCCCTTCCGCGGCGCACGTCCTGTGCGCGCGATGACGATGACGAACGCTGTCGAGCATATGGCGCGGCCCGGTCCGCCGCCTCCCGCAGCCGCTGCGGTAAGGTGGGCCACATGTCGCGACGGGTCCTCCTTACGCAGCCGCGCTGACCACAGCGGGCGCCGACGGCGCCGCATCAGCGCGGCCCACCTCCCTGCGGGGAGGTTTTCTCATGCCAGGAGCGACCACCCCCACCGTGAGGATCACATGAGTACCGAGACCCCCGTCCCCGCCGAGCCCCGCTTCCGCTACACCGCCCGGCTGGCGAGCGAGATCGAGCAGGCCTGGCAGGACCGCTGGGAGGAGCTCGGCACCTTCCACGCGCCCAACCCGGTCGGCGACCTCGCCGGGGACGCGACGGACTCGACCTTCTACGTGCTCGACATGTTCCCCTACCCCTCGGGCAAGGGGCTGCACGTGGGGCACCCGCTGGGCTACATCGCCACCGACGTCGTGGGTCGCTACCAGCGGATGAAGGGCAAGAACGTCCTCCACGCGCTGGCTTACGACGCCTTCGGCCTGCCCGCGGAGCAGTACGCCGTGCAGACCGGGCAGCACCCCCGGATCACCACCGAGGAGAACATCGCCACCATGCGCCGCCAGCTGCGGCGCCTGGGCCTGGGCCACGACGACCGCCGCTCCTTCGCGACGACGGACACCGGGTACGTCCGCTGGACGCAGTGGATCTTCCTCCAGATGTACCACGCCTGGTACGACGAGGACGCCGAGCGTCCCGGCGGTGGCCGCGGTGCCGCCCGCCCGATCAGCGAGCTGGAGGCTGCCTTCGCCGACGGGAGCCGGCCCACGCCGTCGGGCCGGGAGTGGGCCGACATGGACGCCGACGCGCGCGCCGCCGCCCTCGACGCCCACCGCCTCGCCTACGTGTCCGACGCGCCGGTCAACTGGTGCCCCGGGCTGGGCACCGTGCTGGCGAACGAGGAGGTCACCGCCGACGGCCGCTCCGAGCGCGGCAACTACCCCGTCTTCAAGCGCAACCTGCGCCAGTGGATGATGCGGATCACCGCCTACGCCGACCGTCTCGTCGACGACCTCGACCACATCGACTGGCCGGACAAGGTCAAGACGATGCAGCGCAACTGGATCGGTCGCTCCGAGGGGGCGATCGTCACCTTCGCGCTGCCCTCACGCGTGAGCGCGGGGGAGGCGCCCGGTGGCTCCGCGGAGCTCGCGCTGGACGTCTTCACGACCCGTCCCGACACGCTCTTCGGCGCGACATTCATGGTCCTGGCCCCCGAGCACCCGCTCCTCGACGACGCCGTGCCCGCCGCCTGGCCGGCCGGCACCCAGGAGACGTGGACCGGTGGGCACGCGAGCCCGGCCGAGGCCGTCGCCGCCTACCGCGCCCAGGCCGCCGCCAAGACGGACGAGGAACGGCAGGAGGAGGGCCGCGCCAAGACGGGTGTCTTCACCGGCGCCTTCGCGACCAACCCCGTCAACGGCGCCCAGCTGCCCGTGTTCGTCGCCGACTACGTCCTCATGGGCTACGGCACCGGCGCGATCATGGCCGTGCCCGGTGGCGACGCGCGCGACTACGAGTTCGCCCAGGCCTACGGGCTGGACGTCGTCCACACCGTCCAGCCGCCCGCCGAGCACGTCGAGGGCGCCTGGACCGGCGACGGCGAGATCATCAGCTCCGCCAACGAGGAGATCTCCCTCAACGGCCTGGGCGTGGCCGAGGCCAAGGCCGCGATCACCGAGTGGCTGCAGGCCCGCGGCCGCGGCGAGGCGCGCACGACCTACCGCCTGCGTGACTGGCTCTTCTCCCGCCAGCGCTACTGGGGTGAGCCCTTCCCCGTCGTCTACGACGAGGAGGGCCGCGTCCACGTGCTGCCCGAAAGGATGCTCCCGGTCGAGCTGCCCGAGGTCCCCGACTTCTCCCCGCGCACTTTCGACGCCGACGACGCGACCTCCTCGCCGGAGCCCCCGCTCGGGCGGGCCGAGGACTGGGTCACCGTCGAGCTCGACCTGGGTGACGGCGTCAAGACCTACCGCCGCGACACCAACACGATGCCCAACTGGGCCGGCTCGTGCTGGTACGAGCTGCGGTACCTGGACCCGAACAACACCGAGCGCCTGGTCGACCCGGCCAACGAGCAGTACTGGATGGGCCCGACCGCCGAGAAGTCCTGCGGTGGCGCCGACCTGTACGTCGGTGGCGTCGAGCACGCCGTGCTCCACCTGCTCTACGCGCGCTTCTGGCAGAAGGTGCTCTTCGACCTCGGGCACGTCTCGAGCGTCGAGCCCTTCCACAAGCTCTTCAACCAGGGCTACATCCAGGCCTACGCCTTCGCTGACGCTCGCGGCCAGTACGTGCCCGCGGACGAGGTCGAGGAGGTCGCGGCCGAGGACGGCTCCGGGGAGGTGAGCTACCGCTGGCAGGGCCAGGAGGTCACCCGCGAGTACGGGAAGATGGGCAAGTCCCTCAAGAACATCGTCACGCCCGACGACATGTACGAGGCCTACGGTGCCGACACGTTCCGGGTGTACGAGATGTCGATGGGGCCGCTGGACCTGTCGCGACCGTGGGACACGCGCGCCGTCGTCGGCTCCCAGCGCTTCCTCCAGCGGCTGTGGCGCAACGTCGTCGACGAGGAGACCGGGGAGCTGCTCGTCACCGACGAGCCGGCCGACGAGGAGACCCGCCGCCTGGTCGCACGGACGGTCACCGACGTCGAGACCGAGATGGCGGCGATGCGGCTCAACACCGCGATCGCGCGTCTCATCGTGCTCAACAACCACCTCACCGGGCTGCCGTCGAGCCCGCGCGAGGCGGTCGAGCCGCTGCTGCTCATGCTCGCGCCCGTTGCCCCGCACATCGCCGAGGAGCTGTGGCGGCGGATCGGGCACGAGGGGTCGCTGGCCCACGAGCCCTTCCCGGTCGCCGACCCCGCGCTGCTGGTCCAGGACACCGTGACCTGCGTGGTCCAGGTGGCCGGCAAGCTGCGCGACAAGCTCGAGGTGCCGGTGTCGATCGACGCCGCGGAGCTCGAGCGGCTGGCCCTGGACACGCCGGGCGTCAAGCGGGCGCTGGGAGACCGCGGGGTGCGCAAGGTCATCGTGCGGGCGCCCAAGCTCGTCAACATCGTGCCGGCGTAGCGGCCCGTTCACGCACCGAGAGCCGGACTCCTCCTCACGAGGAATCCGGCTCTCGCCGTCTGCAGCCACCGCGTCTGGTCAGCCTTCGCGTCTTGTCGGCCTTCGCGCCGGTGAGCCCTCGTGGCTGCCTAGCCCTCGAGGCGGGGGAAGGCGCGGTCGAGGTAGACGAGCGGCCGGGTGTCGTCCTCGTGGTGGGCGAGGACCGCGCGCAGGGTGATGAGCAGGCTGTCGCCGACCGGGACGCGCTGCTCGACGACGCCTCGGATCCACGCGGTGGTGCCGGGCAGGACGGGCTCGCCGGTGGGCAGCGA
This sequence comes from Georgenia satyanarayanai, assembly GCF_023715365.1. Classification (GTDB taxonomy): domain Bacteria; phylum Actinomycetota; class Actinomycetes; order Actinomycetales; family Actinomycetaceae; genus Oceanitalea; species Oceanitalea satyanarayanai_B. The sequence continues at coordinate 307,659 of NZ_JAMBNZ010000001.1, read as the reverse complement.
GCAGTGCTCGATCCCGGCGAAGCGGTCGGCGCCGCGGGCGGCGAAGCGGTGGGCGAGGTCCTGCTGATCCTCGCTGAGGAAGTTGACGACGACGCTCGGGGCGCTGTCGAGGATGCGGCGCGAGGTCGAGCCCGCGGCCACGGAGAAGGCCAGCATGGCGGGGTTCGCGGCGACGGAGATGACCGAGGTGGCGGTGAAGCCTGCTGGCCCGTCCGGGGTGGCGCAGGTGATGACGGCGACGCCTGCCGGGTGACGGCGGAAGACGGCCTTGAACTCCTCGCTGCCCACCGACGCGGGCAGGGCGGTGGGGGTGGCGGGCTGCTCGGCGGTCATCAGCGGTCCTTTGCGGTCGACTTCGGGGCTGTCCCCATTGTCGGCCAGGCGTGGCCGCGGTGGGCGCTCAGCGGGTGTGACCTCCCAGTCCTTGGACGCGCCCGAGCCACCCGTCTCAGAAGGGCGGCTCGGCGGCGTCTGCGCTGCCGGCGCCCGTCCGCACCCAGGTCACCCGGCCGTGGTGGTCGCGCTGGTAGACGTGACCGCTCGGCGTGGTCCAGCAGAAGGTGCCGGCTCCGAGGTGCTCGAGGCGGAACCGACCGAGCGTCTTGATGGTGTGGTCCGGCCGGCACCCGGCACCAAGGTTCGACGCACTCGTGGGGCCCTCGGGGAAGGGGACGACGTGGTCGAGGTCGCAGCTGTGGGCCGGGGTCGAGCAGCCCGGGATGACGCAGCTGCGGTCGCGGGCCCGGACGAACTCGGCCAGGGCGGCGGGTGGGCGGTAGCGGGTGCGGCCGACGTCGAGGACCTCCCCGCTCAGCGGGTCGGTGACGATCCGCTGCCAGGTGCCTGCGCTCATCGCCAGCGCGCGGGCGACGTCCGGGGTGATGGGGCCGTAGCCCTCGAGCTCGGCGACCTCGGCCATGGGCAACGGGCCGTCGTCGGCAGGGCTGTCACCTGGTGGGTCGTGGGCAGGGCTCGCCCCTGGGGCGGCGTGGGAATCTGCGGTGAGGTGGTCCCAGCACTCGCCGTAGGCGGGGAACGCGCCTTGCGTCTCCGGTGGGAGGACGAGGACCGACAGCGGCACGTCGATCCGGATGACGGCACGCCTGCCGCCGATGGTGCCCATCGGCATGTGGAGCATCCTGAGGTAGTCGCTGACGGGCTGGAGGTCTGGCGTGCCGGTCGCGGCTGACGGGGCCGCGGGCACGCCGTCGTCGGCGTCGACCTCCCGGGATCCCTCGCCACCCGCTTCCGCGGAAGGTACCGCGTCCGTTCCCGCGGCGGCGGCCGCGTCCGTGTCACTCGGCTCTGGCAGTCCGATGTAGCCCTGCTCGAGCGCGGTGTGGCCCATGAGGGCGAAGACGTCGGCACGCAGCTGGTCGATCGTGCGACTGTCACCGGCCGCCTTGGCGCTGCGGGCCGCGGCCTCGAGGGCGAGGTCGAAGCCCGCGGCGTCGGTGGCGGGGAGGAACGCGTGGATCGAGGCCATGCCGTCGGGCAGCGGGCGCGGGTGGTCCACGCGCCGTTCCTCGCGCGCCCGGCGGTGCCGTTGGACCGCCCGGTTCGGGTCGATGGCGATGATCGCCTTCTCCACGGCCCGCGTGAGCTGGCTCGGTGTCTGGTGCGGGGCGTCGGGCAGGATCACGCGCTGGACCTCCCAGGCGACGTCCGCCGGCTGGTCCGCCAGGTGGCGCGTGAGCACAGCGGCCTTGGCGGGGTTGACGAGCCCAAGCCGAAGGGCCTGAGCCGTCTGGGCGAGCTTGTCCCGGAAGAGCCGGGCATCACCCACCATGCGACGCGCCGCGAACCGGGTGATCCCCAGGCGCGGGGCGAGCTCGGCGGCGGCGCAGTCCGCGGCGATCTTCCCACCCGGGAGCGGGTGGTGCGGGTTGATGCCCGGCCGCCCCGCGACGGCCCCGCTGAGCTCGATGGCCCGGGCCGTGGCCCAGGACGCCAGCCGCTGGTAGCCCGCCACCATCTCGACCAGCGCGTACAGGCTGACGGCGCGCGGGCCGAGAGCCTCGAGCGCTGCCGCGAGGGCCGGCCCCGGGGCCAGGGAGGTGAGCAGGCCACCCAGCTCTGCGCCGTCGTCGTCGTCGAGGACGTCCGCGTTCCCGCGCCGGCCTGCTGGGAGGAGCGGGTCGGGAGGGAGGGGAGGGAGCTCGGGCGGACCGTCGTCCTCGAGCGGGACCTCCTCGGCCCAGCGCTCGTCGGGGCCGGCGCCCGGCGGGAGAGGGTCGGGCGGAAGCGCAGGGAGCTGAGCGGGGCCGTCGTCGGGCACGAGGCAGGGCGGGGGGCCGGCGAGGTCCGCCGGGGTCAACCACCAGCCCCCGGTCTGCGTCGCCGCCATCTCGCTCACCACCTCGGTGCTGTGAACCTGATGACTCCACCGTATGACCGAGCACTGACATTCGGCCGCGTGACAGTTGACACATGAAGTGAGGCGCGGCTAGCGTCTGCGACAGGTTCAGAGCACCAGTGCGTACCTCGAGTGCGCTAAGCCCCGGCTTGCTGGTCGGCAACCCGCCACGTGCGGTGGGTGCCCCGGGTGATGACCTGGTCCCGCGACCGTCGGGACAACGGAGCGCACCGCGACGGTGCCAGCACGCGAAGGACGTACCAGGATGACCACGCACCTCAGCCCCCGGCAGATCACCAGCCGTTGCGGCAGCAGCATGTGCATGTGCGGTCGTCCGTGTATGTCGGTCTGAGACATACGGAAGCGACGCCCTCTGCGCGAGCCGCGCTGACGCGTCACCCCTGATCCAGCCCCCGAGCCGCCGGCGAGTGACACGCCAGGCGCCGGACCCGGCGTATCAGGTCTCACGTCCTTCCCCGCGCCCCAGGCGCTGCGACCTCGATAGGTGCTGCCATGACTGCTGCGTTCCTGCCCACCCGTACCACCGCGACGACCTCGACCACCGCGACGATCGCCCTCGACCTCTCCGGCCTGGGCGCCCCCGCCCACGACCGTGAGGCGGCTGCCGGGCTGCCCGCCGAGCAGGCCAACCTCGTCCGCCTCGCCTCCTACGCCCGAGCGGCGCACAAGGGCGGCGTCTCCTTCGTCACGCTCGGTGAGGACTTCCGCCTCCGCGCCGACGCCGCACCGCGGGCCAACGCCTGGCTCGACCCGGTCATCGCCGCTCGCCGCATCAGCCCCAGCGCCGGCGCCACGGGCCTCGTGCCCACCGTCCAGCTCGGCCGCGCCGACTCGGCCGTGGCCGCCGAGCTCGCGCAGTTCAACCGCAAGAGCGGCTCGTGGGCCGGCCTGCAGGTGGCCCGCGGCGAGCAGGCGCCGGTGGCCGCGCTGCCCCAGCTCGGCGACTTGCTCGAGGAGCTCGTCCGCAGCACGGAGGCGCGCTCCAGCCAGCGCCCCACCGTCGTCGTCCCGCTCGAGGAGGAGGCCGACCTCGCCGCCGCCGGTGAGCTCGCGGACGTCGTCCGGCTCCGTGAGGCCGACCTCAGCTGGGCGCGCGAGCTGCGCTTCGCCGTCCGCTCCGCCGCGCGTGCCGCCGGCCGTGGTCCCGTGCGGGTCCTTGTCGACCTGCGCACCGTCATCGCGTCCGACTACGAGTCTGCCCGTGCCCGCGCCGACCTCCTCACCGACATCGCCGGGGGCGACGCCGGGTGGTCGGGTGCGCTCGAGGCTGTCGGCACCGTGGGCGACGTCGTCGCCACCATCGAGCGGTGGGTCGAGGCCGGTGCCGCGGACGGCTTCGTCGTCCTGCCCGGCTCCATCCCCGCTGACGTCCAGCGGCTGCTGCGCGGGATCATCCCGGCGCTCCAGGCCCGTGGCCTGGTCTCGGTGGCCGGGGCGACCACGGAGGCGTAGCCGGTCCCGGCGTGAGCCGACACCGCGGCCCACCGCCTGGGTGTGGCTTCTCGGTCCTCGAGCGGCCAGAAGTGCGCACCTAGGACGGTGGGCGGTCCCGTCGGGACCGTCGAGCCAGGCGAGGATGCGGCCGGCCGCCTCGGGCGCCGCGCGACCTCGCGCCCCACCGTCATCTTGCCCACGGCGGGAGGGCCGAAGATCACGAGCAGGCGCATGGCGCGACTCTGCCACAGGCCAGCGCCTCCTGATCCGGCCAGGGTGCGATGATGGTGCGATGCCCGGCGTCGTGGTCCTCACCGACTCCACGGCCTCGCTCTCACCGCAGACGGTGCAGCACCTGAGTATCCGGGTGGTCCCGCTGCGCGTCCTGATCGACGGCGCGGACCACCCCGATGACGCCCTCAGCCGCGAGGAGCTCGCCGCGCACCTGCGGGCCGGTGGGACGGCGACGACGTCGGGCCCGTCACGGCAGGCGCTCGCCGACGCGATGGAGGCGGCCGTCGACGACGGTGCCTCCGCCGTCGTGTGCGTGCACCTGTCGGCCGAGCTGTCGGGAACCGTCGGGCACGCGCGCCTCGCGGCCGAGGAGGTCAGCGCACGGCGGGGGACACCCGTGCACGTCGTCGACACGCGCACCGTCGGCGCGGGGACGGGCTTCGCGGCCCTCGCGGCCGCCGAGCGCGCGGCACGCGGCGCCGGTGCCGACGGCGTCCTTGCCGCCGCCCGCGAGACCGCGGCCCGCAGCAGCGTCCTCTTCGCCGTCCCGGACCTCCACCACCTCGCCCGAGGCGGCCGCATCGGCCCCGCGCGAGCCTTCCTCGGCTCGGCGCTCGGGGTACGCCCGATCCTCGCGCTGCGAGGCGGGCGGCTGGCGGTCGCCGAGACGGCGCGGGGAGCGGCGCGTACGCAGCGCCGCATCGTCGAGCTCGCCGTCCGGGCCGCAGGCGGACCGGGCGCGGCCACCCCACGCGGCGACGGCGGCCCGGTCCGGGTGGCCGTCCACCACTTCGCTGACACCGACGCCGCCGACGCCCTCACCGTGGCGCTCGAGCAGCGCCTGACGGAGACGGGCGCGCAGGTGGCGAGCATCGTCCGCAGCGAGGTCACCGCCGTCGTGGGGGCGCACACGGGCCCCGGCGTCGTGGGCGTGGCGCTCGCCCCAGCGGGCGAGTGACCGTCCCCGGGCCGAGCTGAGCGCTGCTCCACAGGGCGACGGCGGGAAGGTGCCGTCCCCGAGCGGGCACCTCCGCAACGGGTGACGTGGGCCGTGGTCCGTACGGTCACGCGCATGGCACCGACGAGGCGGACGGACTCCGCGGCCCGGCTGCGGGCGCTGACCCGCCGCGCCTACACGGCGACGTCCGGGCACCTCGACCTCGACGACGACGCCGGGCGTGAGTTCGACCGCATCGTCAGCGGTGAGGGGGACCAGGGCTGGGAAGACGGCGCGGCGGCAGGCCGCGGGAGCCGGGACGGCGGTGGAGCGGTGGGCAGTGCCGGCGGTGGCAGGCGGTCCGTCGGCGCGCAGGAGCGGCCGGTGCGGCGGTGGAGCGTCTCGGGCCGCGCGGTCGTCGTGGTACTGGCGGTGGTGGCGGCCTTCGCGGGGGCGGTGGTGGCCCGCGCGATCGCCCTCGGACCGTCCGACGCCGTCCCGGTGCCCGAGGTGAGCGCGGTCGTAGCACCGGCCACGTCGGAGGCGCCTCCCGCCGCCTCGTCTCCCGCCGCCTCCCCTCCAGCGCCGGGTGACGCGGCCACCGGTGAGCCGTCGCGGGAGCCGCAGGCCGCGCCGGCGGGTGTCGTCGTCGTCCACGTCGCAGGGGCGGTCCGCGGGCCCGGCGTCGTCGAGCTGCCACTGGGAGCGCGCGTGGCCGATGCCGTCGCAGCGGCAGGCGGCGAGCAGCCGGACGCCGAGCTGGCAGCGGTCAACCTCGCGAGGCCGCTCGTCGACGGGGAGCAGGTGTACGTGCCGCGGGCGGGGGAGGAGCCACGGGGCGCTGGGGCAGCGCCGCCGGACGTGGATGCGGGACCGGCCGCGGGCGAGCCTGCCGCCGAGGGCGGGGTGGTCGACCTCAACTCCGCCGACCTCGCCGCCCTCGACACCCTGCCCGGCGTAGGACCTGCCATCGCGCAGCGCATCCTCGACTGGCGCGACGCGAACGGGCCCTTCCACTCCGTGGAGGAGCTGCTCGAGGTCGCGGGCATCGGGCCGGCCACGCTGGAGAAGCTGCGGGAGCGGGTGCGCGTGTGACCCTCGACCTGCGCCTCGTGCCCGCCGCCCTCGCCGCGTGGACGGCCGCCTTCGTCGGCGTCCTCCTGCCACCACCGGTCGCCGTCGCGGGCGCCGCGCTCCTGCTGCTCCTTGCCGCCCGCACCGCGTGGTCGCTGCGCGGCGGAGGACGGCACCGCGACCGTGCCGGGCCCACGCCGCAGGCCACCGCAGTGCTCGCACTCGTCGTCACGGCGCTCCTGCTCGGGGCGGTCGCCGCGCACGTCCACCAGCGGGCGAGCGGGCTGCTCACCGAGCTGGTCGAGGTCGGGGCGGTCGTCACGGTGACCGGTCCGGTCACGGGGGACCCCTCCGCCATCACCACGCCGCCCGAGCGCGGGGGCGGGGAGCGGGTGACGGTGCCGCTGCGGGCAGACCTCGTCGTGGGCCGGGGGCTGACGGCGCGCGCCCGGGCCCCGGTGCTCCTCCTCGCGCCACCGAGCTGGACCGGCGTCGAGCTCGGTGCCCGGGTGCGCCTCACCGGTCGGCTCGTCGAGACCGAGCCGGGGGAGGACGTCGTCGCGCTCGTCATCGTCCACGCCGACCCGACGGTCGAGGCGCCGCCGCCCGCCCACGAGCGGCTCGCGAGCCGGATGCGCAGCGGGCTCGTCGCCGCTGTGGAGGACGCCCCGGCGCAGGCCCGTGGCCTCGTGCCGGGCATCGCCGTCGGTGACGACTCCCGCCTGCCACCCGAGCTCGACGACGCCATGACGGCGGTCTCCCTCACCCACATCACCGCGGTGTCCGGCGCGCACGTCGCCATCGTCCTGGGCGCAGTGCTCGCCGCGCTCAGCTGGGCGCCGCGCTGGATGCGCGCGGCAGTCGGCGGTGCGGTGCTCGTGTGCTTCGTCGTCCTCGTCCGGCCGGAGGCCAGCGTGCTGCGCTCGGCGACGATGGGCGCCGTCGCCCTGCTCGCCCTGCTGCTCGGCCGCCCTGCGCGCGCCCTGCCGGCGCTGTGCAGCGCGGTCGTCGTCCTGCTCCTCCTCGACCCGTGGCTGGCCCGGTCCTACGGCTTCGTCCTGTCGGTGCTCGCGACCACGGGCCTCGTCGTCTTGTCCGGGCCGTGGGCCGAAGCCCTGTCCCACCGCATGCCCCGCACGCTGGCCCACGTCGTCGCCGTGCCGGCAGCGGCGCAGGTGTGCTGCGCGCCGGTCATCGTCCTCCTCGAGCCGGCCGTCGCCACCTACGCGGTGCCGGCCAACGTCCTCGCCGCGCCCGCGGTGCCGCCCGCGACCGTCCTCGGCGTCGTCGCGACCGTCCTCTCCCCGTGGCTGCCCGGACTCACCGAGCCGCTCGCGGCGGCGGCGGGCTGGTTCACCGGCTGGATCGCGTGGGTCGCGCTCGGGTGGGCCGAGCTGCCCGGGGCGCGGCTGCCGTGGCTCGGCGGGTTCGCCGGTGCGGTGCTGCTGGCCGTCGTCACCGTCCTCGCGCTCATGCTCGCCCGCCGTGGCCCGGGCACCCAGCTCCTCGGGGCGGGCGTCGGTGCCCTCGTCCTCGTGCTCGCCCTCGTCCCGGGTCCGCGCCGGGCGCTGGACGGCCTCGTCTCGGGCGTCCCCGACGACTGGCTCGCCGTCCAGTGCGACGTCGGCCAGGGGAGTGGCTTCGCGCTGCGCAGCGGGCCGCGATCCGCCGTCGTCGTCGACGTCGGTCCCGCCGGGCCGGCCGCCGCGGACTGCCTGGTCGCGGCCGGTGTGCGCGAGGTCGACCTCCTCGTCCTCACCCACCTCCACGCCGACCACGTGGGTGGGTTGCCGGAGGTTCTCGACGCCGTCGACGTCCACCACGCCCTCCTCACCTCTTTCGACGGCCCGGCCACCGCCGAGCGGCAGGTGCTGGCGGCGCTCGCGGACGAGGGGGCTACGGTCGAGCGTGCAGGCGCGGGGACCGCCGGTGAGGTGGAGGGTGTGCGGTGGCAAGGGCTGTGGCCCACCCCGAGGGCGGTCGAGCTGGCGGCCCCCGGCGATGACGACGCCGCGAACGACCTCTCGCTCGTCGTGCGCCTCGAGACCGCGGACCTGTCGGTGCTCGCCCTCGGCGACCTCGAGCCGGACGGGCAGCGCGGCGTGCTCCGCGAGCTCGCAGCGGGCGGCGTGGACATCGTCCTCGTCCCGCACCACGGGTCCGCGGCGCAGCTCCCCGCGCTCGCCGAGGCGGTGGGTGGGCGGCTCGCCCTGGTCAGCGTCGGCGCGGACAACGACTTCGGGCACCCGGCTCCCCCGACGCTCGAGCTGTACGGGCGCGGCGGCGCCCTGGTGCTGCGGACCGACGAGTGCGGCGCCGTCGTCGTCGTTCCCGGCGACGGCGGTCTGGCCGCTCAGTGCTGAGCGAAGCCGAAGGTCGTCACGGGCGTGAGGGTGTCGGCAGCGAGGCCGTCGAGGACCTGCCGTTCGTGGGGGACCACCGGCTCGGCGAGGGAGTCGAGGGCGTCCAGGCGCACCCAGCGCAGGTCCGCCACCTTGTCCTCCTGCGGGCGCGGCTCGCCGCGCCAACGGCGGCAGGAGAAGAAGAAGTCGACCCGTTCGTCGACCGCGAGTCCCGTGCCCTGGGTGCGGTGCATGACGGTGAGGGGCAGCAGCTCGGTGGCGCCGACCTCCACGCCGAGCTCCTCGGCGGCCTCCCGCGCCGCGGCCGCAAGCACGCTCTCCCCGGCCTCGACGTGCCCGGCCGCGCCGCACGCCCAGTGCCCGTCCATGAAGCCGGTCCCAGTACGCAGCTGGAGGAGCGCGCTGTCCGCACCGTCCGCCTCCTCGCGGAGGAGGACGACGTAGGCGGCGGGCACCACGCGGTAGCGGTGGACCGGGCCGTTGCCGGACGGGTCGCTCACCGCCGGCCCCGGCTGGCGACGATGCGCAGCACCGCCCGCTCGACGGCGAAGACCGGGTCCCGGCTCAGGCCCTTGACCTCGGCGTCCGCGGCGGCGACGGCGGTGATCGCGCGCGCCAGCCCCTCCGGCCCCCAACCGGCGAGCTCGCGCCGCGCCTGGTCCACCTGCCAGGGCGCCAGGCCCAGGCCACCCGCACCACCGCGGCCGGACATCGCCTCGACCTTGGCCATGGTGCGGAGCTTGACCGCCAGTGCCGCGACGAGCACCACGGGGTTCGCGCCCGTCTCGACAGCGTGCCGCAGCAGCGTGACGGCCTGGCCGGCGTGACCGGCGATGGCGGCGTCGGCGACCTTGAAGCCCGTGGCCTCCACCCGGCCCCCGTGGTACTGCTCGACGACGTCCGCGCCGATGCGTCCGGTCGTGTCCGCGACGAGCTGGGTGCACGCGGCGGCGAGCTCGCGCAGGTCCGAGCCCAGCGCCTGGACGAGGGCCTGGATCGCGTCCTGGTCGATCTGGCGCCGGGCGCGCGTGAACTCCGCGGCGACGAAGGCGGCCTTCTCGGCGTCGCGCTTGACCGGCTCGCAGGCCACCACCGGGTGTCCGGCCTTGGTCACGGCGTCGAGCAGGCGCTTGCCGCGCACGCCGCCGTTGTGCTGCAGGACGAGCGTGACGTCGTCGGCGGGGGCGCGCAGGTAGGTGATCGTGTCGTCGATGAGGGCGTCGGTGCAGCTCTCGACGCCGTTGATGACGATGCAGCGCGCCTCACCGAACAGCGAGGGGCTGGCGAGCATCTCGAGGCGCCCGAGGTCGTAGGCGGCGGCGTCGAGGCGGGTGACCTCGGTGCCGGCGTCCGCCTCGCGGGCCTGCTCGACGACCCGCGCGACGGCGCGGTCGCTCAGCACGCCCTCGGCGCCGCGCACGAGCACGACAGGAGCGAGCGGGGCCTCGTCCCAGCTCAGTCCGGACGGGGTGCTGCGACGGGTCTTCGGGGGCACGCCCCAAGCGTGCCACGGACCGCCCACACCGCCCGCACCGTCCCCCGCGGCAGGTGTGGCGGTCGCTACCGCCGCACCCTGCGCCGGGGGAAGGAGGCGAGGGAGATCGCGACGAGCGCGAGCAGCGTCCCGGCCACGGTCGTCGGGCTGACGGCGGAGCCGGCCACCGGCGCGAGGAGGTCCAGCGCGAGCGAGCCGATGAGCTGGCCGGCGATCGAGCCGAGCCCGAGGACCAGCACGCCGGTCCGCGGCACGATCGCCGCCGAGCCGGCGATGAAGACGATGCCGTAGAGCCCGCCGGTGTACAGCCACCACTCCCTGGGCAGCTCGTCCGGCAGCCCGCGGCCGCGCACGAGCGCCGCGACGACGAGCGCGACCGATCCGGCGACGAAGTTCGCCACCGTCGCCGTGAGGGGCGAGCCGCCCACGGCCCCCACCCGCGCGTTCGCCGCGTGCTGGAAGCCGGTGAGCAGCCCGGCCACGAGCGGCAGCAGGGCCGGCAGGAGCAGTTCCTGCCAGGGTCTGTCGCCGGTGAAGGAGGAGGACGCCGCGAGCGCCACCGCCACGAGGACGAGCCCGGCGCCCACGAGCCGCTGCGGCGTCGGGCGCCGGCGCAGGTCCTGCGCGAAGCCGACGGCGTCGGTGAGCAGCCCGCTCAGGGTCTGCCCCGCGACGACCGCGACCGTGAACACCGCCACCCCGACGACGGCGACGACGGCGGACTGGGTGAGGACGAGCAGGGCGCCGATGGTGCCCGCGAGGAGGTAGGCGGGCGGCAGCTCGCGCCGTCGGACGGCTCCCGGCAGCCGCAGCACCCCGCGGCGTACCCGCGGCAGCACGAGCGCGACGGCGACCATGACGACGAGCCCGCCGCCGAAGCTCATCGCGGCGGCGAGGACCGGGTCCTCCAGCTGCGCGCCGAGCTCACCGTTGATCCGCGACTGCACGGGCACGACGGCGCCGATCGCGGCAGCGAGGAGCGCCGCCAGCCAGGCGGGCAGGGCGGTGGTCCGGTGGAGCATCGGCTCTCCTCGAGCAGGACCGGCAGGACGACGACGGCGCCGCCCCCCGGGTGGGGAACGGCGCCGTCGCGGGAGGGCCGGGTCTTTACAGGCCCGCGACCTGCTTGGCCAGCTTGGACTTGCGCTGCGCGGCCTGGTTGGCGTGGATGACGCCCTTGCTCGCGGCCTTGTCGAGCTTGCGCCCGGCGGACTGGAGCGCGGTGGCCGCGGTCTCCTTGTCACCTGCGGCGACAGCCTCGCGCACCCGACGCACGTGCGTCTTGAGCTCGGACTTCACGGCCTTGTTGCGGAGACGCGCCTTCTCGTTGGTGAGGATGCGCTTCTTCTGGGACTTGATGTTCGCCACGTGTGGACTTCTCCTACATTTCGCCGAAGCGATCAGACAATGGGTCGGTGAGGGCTGTGCCAACGACCGGGACTGGGGAGTGGGGACACCCGTGGTCGGCCGCAAGCCGGCCCCCGCACGACCGGCGGAGGCTCAGCGAGGTACTTTACCAGGTACCCGGCCGCAGCGGCGCACGTGTGGCGCCCGTCATGGCCGAGGTTGCCCCGCCGTCGCCGGCTCGTCGTCGTCCTCGACGAGGATCGGGTCGACCGGGATGGGCTCCTGGCCCGGCTCGATCTCCGGGACCACGGTGAAGGTGTCGTTGTCGTACTCCTCGTCCACGGTGCGCCGCGCGGCCTCCTCCGGCGGCAGCACCCGCCGCCAGCGCAGCGCCCGCACGGGCGGGGACTCCCCGGCGTCCTCCTTCAACGCCGCGAGGATCGTGTAGATCATCACGTAGCCGATGATGAAGAACGGCAGGCCGACGACGATGATCACCTGCTGGAGGGCCGCGAGCCCGCCCTCGCCGGTGGCTGCGAGCATGGTGGCGGCGACCGCGCCCATCGCGATGGTCCAGAACACCCGTTGCCGGACCGGCGCCTCCTCCTCGTAGCCGTTGCTGATCGAGTCGATGACGAGGCCGGCCGAGTCGACCGACGTCGTGAAGAAGATGACGACGAGGACGACGGCGAGGATCTGGGTCACCGTCGTCAACGGGAAGTGCTCGAGGAAGACGAACAACGCCGTCGCGACATCGCCCTGCTCGACCACCGGCCCGACGAGCTCACCCGGGGTCTCCTGCTCGATCCCAAAGGACGCCCAGCCGAAGACACCGAACCACACGATGCTGAAGAGCACCGGTGCGGCGAGCACCCCACTGACGAACTGGCGGATCGTGCGGCCCTTGGAGATCTTCGCGATGAAGATGCCGGTGAAGGGCGACCACGAGATCGTCCACGCCCAGTAGAAGACCGTCCACTGGTTCTGCCAGCCCGAGTCGCCCGCGGTGTCGTTCCAAAACGCGAGCTGCGGCAGTGCCGAGGCGTAGATACCCACCGACTCGATCGTCCCCTTGACGAGGAAGAGTGTGGGACCGGTGGCGACGACGAAGCACAGCAGGCCGACCGCGAGGATGATGTTGAGGTTCGACAGCCGCTTGATGCCCTTCTCCAGCCCCACGCTCACCGAGACGACCGCGATCGCCGAGACGGCGACGATGATGAGCACCTGGACGAGCCGGCTCTCCCCGAGACCCCACAGCGTGTTGAGCCCGCTGTTGATCTGCAGGGTGCCCAGGCCCACGGAGACGCCGACGCCGAAGATCGTGCCGACGACGGCGACGACGTCGATCGCCGCCCCCACCGGGCCGTGGATCTTCTCACCCAGCAGCGGCTGGAAGATCGAGCTCACGCGTGGCGGGAGGTTGCGCCGGTACATGAAGTAGGCGAAGCCCAGCGCCGGCAGCGCGAAGATCGCCCAGGTGTGGAGGCCGAAGTGGTAGAGCGTGAAGGCGATGGCCTCGCGCGCGGCGGCCTGGGTCTGGCCCTCGACGTCCTGCATCGGCGGGTTCGCGTAGTGGTTGATCGGCTCCGCGACGCCCCAGAACATGAGGATCGAGCCGATACCGGCCGCGAAGAGCATGGCGAACCAGGTGAGGCCCGAGTGCTCCGGCTTCTGGTCGCCCAGGCGCACCCGTCCGAAGCGGCTGGCCGCCAGGTAGACGAGGAAGAGCAGGAAGACGGTGACTCCGAGGATGTAGAACCACCCGAGGTTCGACATGATCCAGCCCGACGCGCCGGCGAAGGCCGCGTCGACCTGCTCGGTGAACAGGATCGTCCCGACGACGAAGATGATCGCGACGAGCGCCGCCGGGAAGAAGATCCGGGGACTGGTGCGCAGTCCGAGCGCGTCGTGCAACCGGTCGAGCGGCTTCATGGGGAGAGAGCTCCTACGTCGGGAACCAAAAAGGACGCACCGACGTTATCCGGGGGCCCGGGGGACCGCCTCTCGGGCAGCGTGGGAGGCTGGATCCATGACTGCGACCAACGACGCGATGAACCAGATCGTCGTCAACGTCGTGCGCCTCGCGCGCCGGCCGGGGTACCTCCTCCTCGTCGGCGCCGCGGTGCCCGTCGGAGTTTTCCTCCTCCTCGGCCTGCTCCTGGGCCTGGACGCCGAGTCGTGGGGCGGCTGGGTCCCCTTCGCGCTCGGGCTCGTGCTGGCGGTGCCCGTCGCCGTCCTGGCGGTCCGCCGCGAGCGGCTGCAGCGCACGACGGCGGACATCGGCGACGGTCCGGTGACGACGGCGGGTGGCGTCGTCGTCGTGACGGGGGAGCCCACGCAGGCGGCCCTCGAGGAGGAGCTCGCCACTCTCACCGAGGCGATGGACGAGGGACGCGTCCGCACCGCCCGCTGGCTCCCGCGCGTCGAGGCCACCCAGCGCGCCCTGCTGCGGGCGGCGGGTGGCCCCGTGCGGGCGCCCTACCTGCGGGACGACTTGCGCATCACACTCATCGCCTTCCTCGGCACGGTCGCCGCGATCCCGCTCGGGATCCTCGGCGCCTTCATGAGCGCCTTCGCCCTGCTCCTGTCCTGAGCTGGAGGAATCCGGCTGTCGACGAATGGGGGGAGGGGGGTACCCCTCCTTCCGCCGAGAGCCGGATTCCTCCGTGGCCACGGTCCGAGCGGGCGGCGGCTACGTCGGGTTGGCGCGCAGCTCGTCGGCGATCTCCTCCTCGGGCCGCGGCGGGACGGTCTCGTCCTCCTCGAGCACCACGGGGTCCTCGTAGCGGGCGGGCGGCTCCGAGCCGGTGGGCTCGTCGGGCAGTGTCGACATCGTGCTTCCTCTCCTGGGCGGACGGGCCCCGACCGGAGACGCCGGTTGTCGCCGCCTCGTGGGACCATGGGAGGCAGTGTGTCCTCGCGGAAGGTGTTCCGCGCGTCGTCGTCGCTTGAAGGAACGTGAGTGTCCCCGATCCCCAGTCCCACGCTGACCGCAGCGATCGCCCCCGCGGCGACCGCGCCCGAGCTGCTGCGCAACTTCTGCATCATCGCGCACATCGACCACGGCAAGTCGACCCTGGCCGACCGCATGCTCCAGCTCACCGGGGTCGTCGAGGACCGGGCGATGCGCGCCCAGTACCTCGACCGGATGGACATCGAGCGCGAGCGCGGCATCACGATCAAGTCCCAGGCCGTGCGCATGCCGTGGCAGGTGGAGGAGACCGCCTACGCGCTCAACATGATCGACACGCCCGGCCACGTCGACTTCACCTACGAGGTCTCCCGCTCGCTCGCGGCCTGTGAGGGCGCGCTGCTCCTCGTCGACGCCGCGCAGGGTATCGAGGCCCAGACCCTCGCCAACCTCTACCTGGCGATGGAGAACGACCTCACGATCATCCCGGTCCTCAACAAGATCGACCTGCCCGGGGCCCAGCCGGAGCGCTACGCCGAGGAGCTGGCCAACCTCATCGGCGTCGAGCCGGAGGACTGCCTGCAGGTGTCCGGCAAGACCGGCGTCGGCGTCCCCGCGCTCCTCGACCGCCTCGTCCGAGACATCCCCGCCCCGGTGGGGGACCCGGACGCCCCGGCGCGCGCCATGATCTTCGACTCCGTCTACGACACCTACCGCGGCGTCGTCACCTACGTGCGCGTGGTCGACGGCGCGATCAAGCCCCGCGAGAAGCTCACGATGATGTCGACGGGCACGAGCGTCGACCTCCTCGAGATCGGCGTCAGCTCCCCCGAGCCCAGGCCCACCAAGGGCCTGGGCGTCGGTGAGGTCGGCTACCTCATCACCGGCGTCAAGGACGTGCGCCAGTCTCGCGTCGGTGACACGGTGACCAACGCGGCGCGGCCCGCCGCGGAGGCCGTGGGTGAGTACCGCGACCCGCAGCCCATGGTCTACTCCGGGCTCTTCCCGGTGGACGGCTCGGACTACCCGGTGCTGCGCGACGCCCTGGACAAGCTCAAGCTCAACGACGCGGCCCTGGCCTACGAGCCGGAGACCTCCGTCGCCCTCGGCTTCGGCTTCCGCTGCGGGTACCTCGGCCTGCTGCACCTCGAGATCGTGCGCGAGCGCCTCGAGCGCGAGTTCGACCTCGACCTCATCTCGACCGCCCCCAACGTCGTCTACAACGTCGTCACCGAGGACGGCACGCGCACCCAGGTGACCAACCCGAGCGAGTACCCCGACGGGAAGATCTCCGAGGTCTACGAGCCGGTCGTGCGCGCGACGATCATCACGCCGGCGGAGTTCATCGGCACGGTGATGGAGCTGTGCCAGCAGCGCCGCGGCGTGCAGGACGGCATGGACTACCTCTCCCCGGAGCGGGTGGAGATGCGCTACCACCTGCCGCTGGCCGAGATCGTCTTCGACTTCTTCGACCAGCTCAAGTCCCGCACCCGCGGGTACGCCTCCTTCGACTACGAGGCCGACGGCGAGCAGGCCGCCGACCTCGTCAAGGTGGACATCCTGCTCCACCACGAGCAGGTCGACGCCTTCAGCGCGATCGTCCACCGGGACAAGGCCTACTCCTACGGCGTCGAGATGGCCGGCAAGCTCCGCGAGATCATCCCGAGGCAGCAGTTCGAGGTGCCGATCCAGGCGGCCATCGGCGCCCGGATCATCGCCCGCGAGACGATCCGCGCGCTGCGCAAGGACATGCTCGCCAAGTGCTACGGCGGTGACATCTCCCGTAAGCGCAAGCTCCTGGAGAAGCAGAAGGAGGGCAAGAAGCGGATGAAGAACATCGGCCGGGTCGAGGTCCCGCCGGAGGCCTTCATCGCCGCGCTGTCCTCCGACACCCCGACGGGCAAGGACGCCAAGGCCAAGAAGTGAGTCCTGCTCTGCCTGCGGGCGACCCCGTTCCCGCGGACGGGGCGCTGCCGGCGTCGGCGGCGGCCGGTTCGGCCGATCGTGCCTTCGGCGTCTACCTCCACGTGCCCTTCTGCCGGGTGCGCTGCGGGTACTGCGACTTCAACACCTACACCGCCACCGAGCTCGGGGGCGGGGCGAGCCAGGCCGCCTACGCGGACACCGCGCGGCGGGAGATCGACCTCGCCGCCGGGGTGCTCGCGGGGGCCGGCGTCGCGCGGCGCGAGGTGTCCACCGTGTTCGTCGGCGGCGGCACGCCCACACTGCTGCCCGCGGCCGACCTCGCCGCGATGCTCACCCACGTGCGAGCGACGTGGGGGCTGGCCGACGGCGCCGAGGTGACGACGGAGGCCAACCCGGACTCGGTGACGCCGGCGTCCCTGGAGGAGCTGGCGGCCGCCGGCTTCACCCGTGTCTCCTTCGGAATGCAGTCCGCCGTCCCGCACGTGCTGGCCACCCTCGACCGCACGCACGACCCCGCCCGCCTGCCCGACGTCGTCCGCTGGGCACGCGACGCGGGTCTCGACGTCTCGGTCGACCTCATCTACGGCACCCCGGGGGAGTCGGCCGCCGACTGGCGGACCAGCCTGGAGACCGCCGTCGCCCTGGAGCCGGACCACGTGTCCGCCTACGCGCTCGGGATCGAGCCGGGCACGAAGATGGGCGCCCAGGTGCGCCGCGGCGAGCTCCCCATGCCCGACGACGACGACGCGGCCCTCAAGTACGAGGCGGCCGACGACGTCCTCACCGCCGCGGGCCTGGCCTGGTACGAGGTGTCGAACTTCGCGACGACGCCGGAGCACGCGTGCCGGCACAACCTCAACTACTGGCGCGGAGCCGACTGGTGGGGGGTCGGGCCCGGCGCGCACAGCCACGTCGGAGGGGTGCGCTGGTGGAACGTCAAGCACCCGCGCGCCTACGCCCACCGCCTGGACCAGGGAATGAGCCCGGGCGCCGGCCACGAAGTCCTCGACGACACCGCCCGCGAGCTCGAGCGGGTGCTGCTCGGCGTCCGGCTGGCCGAGGGCCTGGAGCTCGCGCCCGGCACCGGGCGCGTACCCGAGAAGTACCGCGAGGCCGTCGCCGGCCTCATCGCCGAGGGGCTCATCGACATGCCCGCCGCCCGCGCCGGCCGGATCCTCCTCACCCGCCGCGGCCGTCTGCTCGCCGACACCGTCGTCCGCGCCCTCACGGACTGACCGGATCACCCCCTGGCCCCTGCCCTCCTCCCACGCCGAGCGCTGTGTTGTTCCCCGCCTCCCCTCGCGCCGAGCGCTGAGCTGTTTCTCGCTTCCCTCTCGTCTATCGCTGAGCTGTTCACCGGGACAACTCAGCGCTCGCCGATGGGGGAGCGGGCTGTGGACGGTTGGAATTAGGTGGCGTCGGCGGGGACGTCGGTCGGGTCCGTTCCCGGTGCGCGCGGGCCATGGTCGCCGGTGGCGTAGACGAGGAGCACGTGGTCCGAGCCGGTGAGCCGGTGAGTTTCCCGCAACCGCAGCCGGGCGGTGAGGCCGGCGGTGAAGGCCGGCACGCCGTCGCCGAGGACGCCGTTGCCGACCATGACGTGCAGCTCGTCCACCAGACCCGCCGTCAGCAGGTCGTTCCACACCGGGATGCTGCCGAAGACGAGGATGTCGGCGCCGTCCTGGGCCGTGAGCCTGCGCACGGTGTCGTGAGCACGGCGCGCCGGACCAGCTCCGAACCCCAGCCGCAGAGGTCCTCGGCGGCGAACGAGTCGGACACCACAACTTTGTGCGCGGCAGTGTTCCGGCGGGAGATCTCCCGCTCGACGGCGGGCTGCTCGAGGTCCGCGGCGACCGGCTTCGAGCCCGGAACTCATCTGGCATGCTCAGCGCATGAGGAGTCCCGGTCGCGTCATGGCGGTCAGCGCTGTCCTGGTCGTGGTCGCGGGCTGTGCCGGCGACGGCTCGGAGGAAGGTGCTGACGTGACGATGGACTCGGCGCTGTCCGAGGCCATCGACGTCGCGTCACTGGAGGAGAACCGCACGCCCTACCTGGGCGACAACAGCCGGGTGGTCGCGCTCGTCGGTGCGACCGGTCCCCGGGCCGTCGGCGAGTCGACGCTCGAGCTGCGGACCGGCCAGCGGCCCTACGGCCTGGTGCTCAACTTCTCCGCCGTCGCGGACGGCGTCACACCCGACGTCGCGGACGACCTCATGATGGATCGCGCGACCCTTCTCCTCGCGACGATCGACAACGTCGACGAGGTCCGTTGGACGCTGCCTGAGGACGTCGACCAGGGCGAGGGCGGCGTGTTCACCCGGGGGGAAGCCGACGCTCTCGTCGGTTCCTCGGTCGCCGAGATCGGGGCGACGGCGGAAGGCCTGGAGGAGCTCGTCTCGCGTCTCGAGGAGGACTAGCGCGGCCGGCAGGCCCTGGCGCGTCCCCTACCGGCTCTCCGGTGCGCCCGGCAGGGGTTCGGAGATCGAGAGCTCGTCCCACACCGGGCCGTAGCCGAGCCGCGCCTGCTCGGCCGCGACGACGCGGGTGGCGAGCTCGGCCTCGGTGACGTCGACGGCGCCCAGCGCCGCCTGGGCGAGGCTCGACTCCCCGGCGTAGGCGTCGAAGACCTGCCGCTTGCCCGCGAGGAGCTCCTCGATGCGCTCGTCGACGCTGTCCTCGGTCAGCAGGCGGTGCACCTGCACGGGCCGCTGCTGACCCATGCGGTGCACCCGGCCGATGGCCTGGTCCTCCACGGCCGGGACGAGCTGCGGCTCGGTGATGACGACGACGCTCGCCGCCTGGACGTTGAGCCCCACCCCGCCCGCGCCGATCTGGCTCACGAGGACCGAACCGGCCGGCCCCGCGGTGAAGGCGTCGACGATCTCCTGCCGCTCGGCCGCGGGCACCGAGCCTGTGATCGGTCCAAAGGCGCGCACCCCGTCCAGCCGCTCCACCTGCTCGGTCACCCGCGCCACGACGTCGAGGAAGAAGGAGAAGACGACGACGCGCTGCCCGCCGTCCCGCGCCTCCTCCACAATCTCGAGCAGCCGCTCGAGCTTGGCGGAGTTGGCGGGGCCGGGGACGGTGAGGTCGGCCCGGCGCATCGCCATGAGGTTCCCCGAGGCGACGGCGTCGCGGTAGTGGCGCTCCGCCGTCGGCGTCATGGTCTCCCACTCGTCCGTCACGACCCGGGGTGGCAGCTCGACGAGGACGTCGTCGAGGGCGCGGCGCAGGTAGACGGGGGCGAGGTGGCGGCGGAAGGTGTCGGCGCCGGCGACGCCGAGGTGCGGCGGGAGGGAGGGGATGAGCTCCGGCTGCAGCATGCCGGCGAGCGAGCGGAGCTCCTCGACCCGGTTGAGCAGCGCGGTGCCGGTGAGGAAGAGCGCGCGCGGGGTGCGCTCGGCCCAGGCGGCGACCTGTTGGCTGCGCAGTGCCCGCGGGTTCTTCACGTAGTGGGCCTCGTCGACGACGAGGAGGGCGGGTGCCGGCGGGCGAGATCCCGCTGTCGGCGGGGAGGGGGTGGGCGACGGCGGTAGCAAGTCAGCTGTCGGCGGGGAGGGCGGCAGCGGGAGGGGGATGGTGGGGAGGGTGGCGAAGGTGGTGACGGCGACGCCGCCCTCGCGCTGCCACGCGGCGAGGGCTTCCTCGCGGCCGGGGCCGTGGACGCGGTGGACGCGCAGCTCGCTGTGGAGCGCGACCTCGCGGCACCAGTTGACGACGACGCTCGCCGGGCACACGACGAGTGCCCGGTCCTCACCCGTCGCCGCGAGGTGGGCCATGACGGCGATGGCCTGGACGGTCTTGCCCAGGCCCATCTCGTCGCCGATGAGCGCCCGGCCCTGGTTGAGGGCGAACTTCGCGCCGAAGACCTGGTAGCCGCGCAGCCGCGCCCGCAGGAGCGACTCGTCGAGCGGGAAGGCGCTGATCCGCTCGACGAGCGCGGCGGGCAGCGTGCCCTGGGCGGCGGCCCCACCCAGCCCGGGCACGATCTCGTCGAGGAGCGCGTAGTAGCGGGGCGTGTGCTGCTCGAGGTGCTCCCACACGGTGAGCGGGCCGGGCTCGGCGAGGAGCGCGGTCAGCTCGCGGACCGTGGCGGGCAGCTCGGTGGCGGCGAGCCACGGCTCCCACCGCGCCAGCGCCTCGACCGCCTCGCGGGCGCGGTCGCGGGTGCTCGGCAGACGCAGGAGCAGACCGAGCCGGCTACGTGCCGGCGCTGCCTGGTGCACTTGTGCCGCCACCGTCGAGGCGAAGTCCGCGAGCTCGTCGCGGTGGTCCTCGAGCGGCCCCGACACCCGGTCCATCCGGTACAGCAGGGACGCGAGACCGAGGCCGAGCGGCCCGTCGCTGCGCGGCTCGATCCGCACGGGCACGCCGGCGCGGAAGGTCTCGGCCAGCCGCTCCGCCGCCGCGGCCGCTGCCCGCGCGGTGTGCGGTCCAACCCCGGGCAGCGCCTCCAGCCGCTGGGGCCCGGCGTCCAGGACGTCGCGCACCGTCCGCACGCCGGCGTCCTGCAGCGCCTGCAGCCGCAGGTTGCGCTCGGTGGTCTCCCGCAGCCGCCCGACCTCGATCCCGCCGAGCTCCGCCCGTACCCGCTCGCCGCGGTAGGTGTCCACGAGCGAGACCACGCCCCGGCGCAGCCGCTCCTCCTCGCGCAGGACCGCGAGGGCGTCCCCGGCCAGGGACGCCCGCCCGGCGAGGAGCTCCCGGACGTCGGCGCCCGGCCGCACCGCCGTCGTCGTCATCCCTGCTCAGGGACCTCGGTGACGAAGTCGATGAGCTCCTCCATCCGCCCGAGCAGGGCGGGGGACAGGTCCTTGTAGCTGCGCACGGTGCCGAGGATGCGCTTCCAGCCGCGGGCGACGTCGGCCTGGTCCGCGTGGGGCCAGCCGAGCGCGGCGAGCGTCCCGTACTTGATGTCCGTGCCGCGTGGCACGTCCGGCCACGCCTTCAGGCCGACCCGCTCGGGCCGCACGGCCTGCCACACGTCGACGTAGGGGTGGCCGAGCACCTTGACGTGCTGTGCCGAGCGCCCGAGGGTGCGCAGCGCTTCCTCGACGAGCCGCGTCTCCTTGGACCTCTGGACGAGGTGGTCGACGAGCACACCGGCCCGGCGGGTGGGTCCGGGCGCGAAGTCGGCGAGCACCTCGGCGAGGTTGTCCACGCCCTCGAGCAGCTGGACGACGACGCCCTCCACGCGCAGGTCGTCGCCCCACACCCGCTCGACGAGCTCGGCGTCGTGCCGTCCCTCGACCCAGATCCGCGAGGCGCGGGCGACCCGCGCGCGGCTCGTGTCGACGGCGATCGAGCCCGACGCCGTGAGCCGCCGTCCCCCGGCCGTCACCGGGCCGCGGGGTGCTGCCTTCCGCGCGGGCGGGACGAGGTGCACCGGCTTGCCGTCCACCCAGAAGCCCGAGCCGAGCGGGAAGGTGCGGGTGCGGCCGCGTCGGTCCTCGAGGACGACGACGTGCATCCCGCCGGACTTCTCCACGGCCGTCACCGCGCCGACCCAGCCGGTCTCGACGTCCTCGACGACGAGGCCGAGCTCGGCGGGCTCGTCGCGGACCGTGGGACGGTGGGCGTGGGCACCGGTGCGGTGGGGGTCGGAGGACAGGACGTCCGAGCCGTAGCGATCCATCACCCTCGCAGGGTAGGCGCGCGGTGGGGGAGGTCACGAGACACCCGGGGGCGTGGCGCGTAGAATTAGCACTCCGGACCGGTGAGTGCTGACCGCCGGCCCACGCCGAGCCGGCTACGAGCGCCGTCAGGAGGGAACCCGTTGGCTGACCGCCGACTCGATGTGCTGAGAGCGATCGTCGAGGACTACGTCCACACGCGTGAACCGGTGGGCTCCAAGGCCTTAGTCGAGCGCCACTCGCTCGGTGTCTCACCGGCGACGATCCGCAACGACATGGCCGTCCTGGAGGAGAGCGGGTACATTCACCAGCCGCACACCTCCGCCGGACGTGTGCCCACCGACAAGGGCTACCGTCTCTTCGTGGACCAGCTGTCCACCTTCAAGCCGCTGTCCGCCGCCGAGCGGGGCGCGATCCAGCACCTCCTCGAGGGCGCCGTCGACCTCGACGACGTCGTCGAGCGCACCGTGCGCCTGCTCGCCCAGCTCACCCACCAGGTCGCCGTCGTCCAGTACCCCTCGCTGCGCACCGCCGCGCTGCGGCACGTCGAGCTCGTCCCGCTCTCCGAGCACCGGCTGCTCGTCGTCATCATCACCGACGCCGGGCGCGTGGAGCAGCGGGCGTTGGAGGTCGACACCCCGCTCGACCTCGGCGTCATCGCCGAGCTGCGCGCCCGCATCAACGCCGGCAGCATCGGGCGCCGCGCCGCCGACATCGGCTCCGCGCTCGAGCACACCTCGAACCGCTTCGCCCCCGAGCACCGCCCGCTCGTCGCGCGCGTCGTCGAGGCGCTCACCGAGACGCTTCGGATGGACGCCGAGGAGCGCATCGTCATGGCGGGCACCGCGAACCTCGCCCGCTCCGACGTCGACTTCTCCCGCACCATCGGTCCCGTCCTCGAGGCCCTCGAGGAGCAGGTGGTCCTCCTCAAGCTGCTCCAGGAGATGTCCGAGGACGACGCCGTCGCCGTGAGCATCGGCGAGGAGAACCGGCACGAGTCGCTGTCCGAGGCATCGATCGTGGCGACCGCCTACGGTGGGGGGAGTGGCGAGGGGGTGGCCCGCCTCGGTGTGCTGGGCCCCACGCGCATGGACTACCCCTCGGCCATGACCTCCGTGCGGGCCGTGGCCCGTTACCTGTCGCGGATCCTCGCCGGCTGACCGGCCCCCGACACCCGCCCGAAGAACCCCCACAGGAAGTGACCTGGTGAACGACTACTACGAGATCCTCGGCGTGCCGCGTACCGCGACGCAGGAGGAGATCAAGCGCGCCTACCGCAAGCTGGCGCGCAAGCTCCACCCGGACGTCGCCGGGCCGGAGGCCGAGGACCAGTTCAAGGAGGTCGGCCGCGCCTACGAGGTCCTGTCCAACCCCGAGAAGCGGCAGATGTACGACCTCGGCGGGGAGTCGGCGCTCGGCGGCAACGGCGGGGGCGGGGCCGGCTTCGGCTTCTCCGACATCTTCGAAACCTTCTTCGGTGCGGCCGGCGGCGCCAGCCGCGGCCCCGCGCCGCGTGGCCGGCGCGGCCAGGACGCCCTCATCCGCCTCGAGGTCGAGCTCCGGGACGCCGTCTTCGGCGTCGAGGAGGAGGTCCAGGTCGACACCGCCGTCCTGTGCGGCACGTGCAACGGCACGTGCACCCGCCCGGGCACGAGCGTGCAGACCTGCGCCGTGTGCCACGGCCGCGGCTCGGTCCAGCGGGTGGCCCGCTCCTTCCTCGGCAACGTCATGACGACCTCGCCCTGCTCCGCCTGCGGCGGCCACGGCACGACCATCCCCGACCCCTGCCCCGAGTGCTCCGGCCAGGGTCGCGTGCGCAACCGCCGCACGATTCCCGTCTCGGTGCCCGCGGGCGTCGACACCGGCAACCGGATCAAGCTGACCGGCAGCGGCGAGGTCGGCCCCGGCGGCGGCCCCGCCGGCGACCTCTACGTTGAGCTCCGGGTCCGTCCCCACCCCGTCTTCGCCCGGCGCGGCGACGACCTCTACGCCCGCGTCGAGGTCCCGATGACCGCCGCCGCGCTCGGCACCGTCCTGCACCTCGAGACCTTCGACGGCCCCGAGGAGATCGACATCGCGCCGGGCACCCAGCCCGAGGAGGTCATCACCCTCGAGGGCCTGGGCGTGGGTCGCCTCAACGGCCCCGACCGCGGCGACCTCAAGGTCCAGGTCGACGTCGAGGTCCCCACGGCCCTGGACGACCGTCAGCGCGAGCTCCTCCTCGAGCTCGCCACGCTCCGCGGGGAGGAGCGGGCCGAGCCCCGCCTCACCCCCGCGTCCAACGGCGTCTTCTCCCGCCTGCGGGACCGCTTCTCCGGCCGCTGATGAGCGCGCCCGTCTTCCTCGGCGACCCCGCCGACCTGGCGACGGCGCGGGCCGGGACGGTCCTCACCGTCCGCGGCCCCGAGGCGCGCCACGCCGTCTCGGTGCGGCGCGTGCGGCCCGGTGAGGTCGTCGACGTCGTCGACGGCGAGGGCACCCGCGCGCGCGGGGAGGTCACCACCGCCGCGGGGGAGGAGCTCGCCGTCCACGTCACCGAGCTCACCCGCGAGCCCGCGCACGGGGTGCGGCTCGTCCTCGTCCAGGCCCTGGCCAAGGGCGGGCGTGACGAGCAGGCCGTGGAGACTGCCACCGAGGTGGGGATCGACGCCGCCCTGCCGTGGCAGAGCGAGCGCTGCGTGTCCGTGTGGGCGGGGAAGAAGGCCGCCAAGGGGCGCGAGCGCTGGCAGGCCGTCGCGCTCGCCGCGACCAAGCAGTCCCGCCGCGCCCGCCTGCCGGAGGTCGAGGAGCTCGTCGTCGGCAAGCAGCTGCTCGCCCGGGTCGCGTCCGTCGTCGACGGCGGGGGCGCCGTCGTCGTCCTCCACGAGGAGGCGACCGTGCCGTTGTCCACCGTCGCGCTGCCCGACGCGGGCGAGGTGCTCCTCGTCGTCGGCCCCGAGGGCGGCCTGAGCCAGCGGGAGGTGGCGGACCTCACCGAGCGGGGCGCCGTCGTCGTCCGCCTCGGCCCGCACGTCATGCGCACCTCGACCGCCGGTCCGGTGGCCGCCGCGCTCCTGGCGGACCGCCTCGGCCGCTGGTCCTGACCGTCCCCGACCGTCGCCCGTCCCGGCCCGCGGCGGATCGGGAAGTTTCGGGTGGACCTCGCCGTTATGCTCGTGCGTACGTTGTCACCCACCCAGGAGGAACCGGGGCCGCGCCCCTGCCCATGCCACACAGCGACGACGCGTCCCGACAGGGCGCGATGCTCCAGCACCAGATCACGATCCCCGACGACGTGCCCATGGTCTTCCTCCTCGGCCAGCGTGACGAGGTCCTCCGGGCGGTCGAGTCGGGCTTCCCCGCCGTCGACATCCACGTCCGCGGCAACGTCGTGTCCTTCGCCGGCCCCGCCGGTGACGTCGCGCTCGCCGAGCGGCTCGTCGACGAGCTCGCCGAGGTCGCCCGCAGCGGGCAGGCGCTGACCGCCGACGCCGTCGAGCGCGCCATCCGCATGCTCACCGCGCCCACGGCCGAGCGGCCCGCCGACGTCCTCACGCTCGACATCCTCTCCAGCCGCGGCCGCACCATCCGGCCCAAGACGCTCGGGCAGAAGTCCTACGTCGACGCGATCGACGATCACACCATCACCTTCGGCGTGGGCCCGGCCGGCACCGGCAAGACCTACCTCGCCATGGCCAAGGCCGTGCACGCCCTGCAGTCCAAGCGCGTCAACCGCATCGTCCTCACCCGCCCCGCCGTCGAGGCGGGGGAGCGGCTCGGGTACCTGCCCGGGACGCTCAACGACAAGATCGACCCCTACCTGCGGCCGCTGTACGACGCGCTCCACGACATGCTCGACCCCGAGTCGATCCCCAAGCTCATGGCCGCGGGGACCATCGAGGTCGCACCGCTCGCCTACATGCGCGGACGCACCCTCAACGACGCCTTCATCATCCTCGACGAGGCCCAGAACACCTCGCCGGAGCAGATGAAGATGTTCCTCACCCGGCTCGGCTTCAACTCGCGCGTCGTCGTCACCGGTGACGTCACGCAGGTCGACCTGCCCAGCGGCACGGCCTCCGGGCTGCGGGTCGTGGAGGGCATCCTCGACGGCATCGAGGACGTCGCGTTCTGTCGCCTCACCTCGGCCGACGTCGTCCGCCACCGTCTCGTCTCGGAGATCATCGACGCCTACGAGCGCTGGGACGCCGGACCGAGCGGTGCCAACCGCGCCCAGCGACGGACCGGCGCGCGCCGGGAGGGACGAGCATGAGCACCGAGGTCGCCAACGAGTCCGGCCACGAGGTCGACGAGGCGGAGTTCTCCGCTCTCGCGAGCTACGTCCTCGAGCAGATGCACGTCCACCCCCAGGCCGAGTTGTCGATCATGTTCGTCACGACCGACGTCATGACCGAGCTCCACGTCAAGTGGATGGACGAGCCGGGCCCCACCGACGTCCTGTCCTTCCCCATGGACGAGCTGCGCCCCGGCCGGCCGGGCGAGGAGCCCGTCGAGGGCATGCTCGGTGACATCGTGCTGTGCCCCGAGGTCGCCGCCGCGCAGGCCAAGACCGCCGGCCACAGCACCGCCGAGGAGCTCCTCCTCCTCACGACGCACGGCATCCTCCACCTCCTCGGCTACGACCACGCCGAGCCCGAGGAGGAGAAGGAGATGTTCGCGCTGCAACGCCAGCTGCTGCTCACCTTCCTCGCCGAGCGCTGAGATGGACGGACTGCTCTCCGACATCCCCGAGTGGTGGCTGCTCGTCCTCGCGCTCGTCATGCTCGTCCTCACCGCCGTGCTCGTCGCGGCCGAGGCGGCGCTGCGGCGCATCGGGCGGACCGCGCTCAGCGAGCTCCAGGTCGCCGGCCGGCCGCGCGCCGGCCGCGTCGAGCAGCTCGCCGACTCCCGTGAGGCGGCGCTGCCGGCGCTGGCCCTGGCGCGCGTCCTCGCGGAGATGACGACGGCGGTCGCCCTCACGCTCGTCGTCGCCGACCTCGTGCCCGAGTGGTGGCAGGTGCTGCTCACCGCCGTCGTCGTCACCGCGCTGCTCGTGGCCGTCGTCGCCGGCTCGGGGCCGCGGCGCCTGGGCACCCGCCAGCCCGGCCGCGTGCTGCACGCGCTGCTGCCCCTCGTCGGCGTCGTCCTCGCCGTCACCCGCCCCGCCGTCGCCGTCGCCCGGGCGCTGACACCCAAGCCGACGCTCACGGAGGCCGAGGCGCGCGAGGAGGCCGCCGAGGACCTGCGCGACATGGTCGACCGCGTGAGCCAGTCCGAGCAGCTCGCCGACGAGGAGCGCTCGATGCTCCAGTCGATGTTCGAGCTCGGCAGCACCCTCGTGCGCGAGGTCATGGTGCCGCGCCCCGACATGGTGACGATGGACGCGGACCGGCCGCTCACCAAGGCGCTGGCCCTGTTCGTGC
Organism: Georgenia satyanarayanai; assembly: GCF_023715365.1. Classification (GTDB taxonomy): domain Bacteria; phylum Actinomycetota; class Actinomycetes; order Actinomycetales; family Actinomycetaceae; genus Oceanitalea; species Oceanitalea satyanarayanai_B. Next base: position 280,523 of record NZ_JAMBNZ010000001.1, on the reverse strand, counting down.
GTTCCGGCTTCTCCCGCGTGCCGGTCGTCGGGGAGTCCGTCGACGACGTGCGCGGCATCCTCTACCTCAAGGACGTCCTGCGCCGCACCCACATGCGGCCCGACGCCGGGTCCGACCTCGTCGAGTCCGTCGCCCGCGAGGCCGTCTTCGTGCCCGAGACGATCCTCGTCGACGACCTCCTGCGTGACATGCAGGCGAAGAACTTTCACATCGCGATGGTCGTCGATGAGTACGGCGGCATCGCCGGCCTCGTCACCATCGAGGACCTCCTCGAGGAGCTCGTCGGTGAGCTCACCGACGAGCACGACCGTGCCGAGCCCGTCGTCGAGGAGCTCGACGGCGGCCTCGTGCGGGTGCCCGCGCGGCTGCCCGTCGACGAGCTCGGTGAGCTCTTCGGGCTCGAGCTCGACGACGACGACGTGGACTCCGCGGGCGGCCTGCTCGCCAAGGCACTGGGCAAGGTCCCGATCCCCGGGGCCGAGGTCGAGGTCGCCGGCCTGCACCTGCAGGCCGAGCGTGCCGGCGGACGACGCCGCCAGATCGCCACCATCCTGGCGCGGGCCGTCGAGGCGCCCGAGCCCGACGAAGAGGACGAGAGCTCATGACGTACTCGTGGCCCGAGGGCTTCCGAGCGGGGTTCGCCTCGCTGGTCGGACGCCCCAACGCGGGCAAGTCGACCCTGACCAACGCGCTGGTCGGCCAGAAGGTGGCCATCACCTCCGGCCGTCCCCAGACCACCCGGCACGCGGTGCGCGGCATCGTGCACCGCGAGGACGGACAGCTCGTGCTCGTCGACACCCCCGGCCTGCACCGCCCGCGCACCCTGCTGGGCGAGCGGCTCAACGACCTCGTGCGCGACACGATGAGCGAGGTCGACGTCGTCGTCTTCTGCCTACCCGCCGACGAGAAGATCGGTCCCGGTGACAAGTTCATCGCCCGTGAGCTCGCCGAGCTGCACACGCCCGTCGTCGCCGTCGCGACGAAGAGCGACAAGGTGAGCCGCGAGCGGCTGGCCGAGCACCTCCTGGAGATCGACGCGCTCGGGGAGTGGGCCGAGATCGTGCCCGTCTCGGCCAAGCGGGGGGAGCAGGTCGGCGTCCTCGCCGACGTCCTCCTCGGGCAGATGCCCGAGTCCCCGCCGCTGTACCCCGAGGGGGAGCTCACTGACGAGCCGGAGCTCGTGATGATCGCCGAGCTCGTCCGCGAGGCCGCCCTCGAGGGCGTGCGTGATGAGCTGCCGCACTCGCTGGCCGTCGTCGTCGAGGAGATCGTCGAGCGCGAGGGCCGCAAGGACCTGCTCGACGTGCGGGTCAACCTCTACGTCGAGCGGGACTCGCAGAAGGCCATCGTCATCGGCCGGGCCGGCTCACGCCTGCGCGAGGTCGGCACGCGCTCGCGCCGAGGTATCGAGATGCTCCTCGGTACGCGGGTGTACCTCGACCTCCACGTCAAGGTGGCCAAGGACTGGCAGCGCGACCCCAAGCTCCTCCACCGCCTCGGCTTCTAGCCTGCCCCCGCCGCCTGGGCTCTAGCCCCGCCCCCGCCCGCCTGGGACGCACATCCGGTCATCTCGACGCCCCTCCCGCCATCTCCCGGAGTACCGGAGGGGCGTACCAGTCGAGCGGGGCGCGGTCAGTGGCGGGTCCGGGCCGGGCCCGCCAGGAGCTCGGCGACCGGCCGCAGGTCCGCTCGGACGTTGCGTGGCACAGCGGCGAGGAGGCGGGCGAAGGCCGCGGCGGGATCGTTCAGCTCGCCCCTGGAGAAGCGCAGGACGACCGTGCCCGGGACCTCCCGCATGAGATCCTCGCGACGCTTCTCGGCCACGACGGTCGCGGAGGACTCCCCGACGCTGGAGACGAGTCCGCTGCCGGGCAGGTACTTGAGCTCGCCGTCGTACTCGAGGAGCACCGTGATGAACGTGACGGTGCCGTCGGGCAGCGAGACCCGCCAGCGCCAACCCAGGTCCGCGTAGAACGTGCCGCCGCGGGTGCGGACCTGCAGCTGCGTGGTGGGCGGCGGAAGCCCGCGGGAGACGGCGATCCACCGCAGCGCGGTCTCCATCGGGGACTCCGAGTACGGATCCGCAGCCTGGATCACCGCGCGGGCGCGTCGTCGGCCGTGGCCGCGTCCCTGGCCCACGAGTCCGAGCAGACGATCGCGCAGGTACTCGACGGCGTCCGCCTGGTCGGTCCGTCTGAAGCGGTTGGCACCGACGAGGGCGCGCATCCCGCTGTCCGCCACCACGAGCGCGTCCCGGGGGTGCATCCGTCGTGCACAGTCGACGATGGTGCGCTCGATCGTCGTGACGCGCAGGTCGCTCACCGTCGTCACGTCCTTCGGTGCGAGCTCGGCGCGGTGGCGTCTGAGTGTGTGCGCCCCGTGCGCGTTCGGCCTGGACCGCTGGGTCACCTCCGGCACCTCCGGCACGGACCAGAGCCACAGCCCGTGGAGCAGCGCCGCCGACGCGTGGCTGAACACCGCCCCGTTCCGCAGCCTCCGTCCGGCCGAGGCGATCATCGCCAGCGCACGCTCCTCGTCCCTTGCCCACCCGGTCGTCGCCGTCGGTGCCGGGACGAGCGCCCCGCGGCGGACGACGGCGAGCTCACCGGCCGCGATGGCTGCCCTGGCGGCACTGCGGCTGAGCTCGGAGCTCAGGTAGGCCGTGGGCACCGTGCGGGGCGTGATCTCCAGTCCCATGTGTTGATGCTGCGTCCGCGGGCGGACGGCGGCCGGGACACAACTGCGCCCTGGGGACTCACCTTCCCGCGCGCCGCACTGTGGAGCACCGCGCCTTCGCCCCGTCCTCTCGGTCGCACCTCCGGTACTCCTCGACGTGTCCGCAGGTGCTCCTAGCCGACGAGAGGTGCGTCCCAGACGTGGGGAGTGGGGGCCGGTGACCGGCGGGCATGCGTCTACCCTGGCTCGGTGAGGTCGTGGAGAGTCGCCGTGACGGTGGTCGCGGTTCTGCTGTTCGGGCTCATCGGCACCGTCGCGGGCCCGGGCTGGCACCCGCAGCCGCTGGATCAGACGCTCGTCGTCCAGACCCCCGACGTCGCCATCGGCGGTGACGTCGCGACCGACCCGCTCGGCACCTACGAGACCCGCACCGAGACCTTCACCGTCGAGCTCGACGGCGCCACCGTCCGGGCCACCGTCCACGAGCCCGTCGGCGCCCCCGGCCTGCGCCCCGGCCTCGTCTTCATGCACGGCGCCGGCACCGCCACCCACGACAACTTCTGGCAGATCAGCGAGGCGCTGGCCAGCGCCGGGGTCGTCGCCATGGTCCCGGACAAGCGCATGGACACCTACAGCGCGCGCTACCGCGACTACCCGGCGATGGCCGAGGACTACATGCACAGCTTCCGGGAGCTCGCGGCGCGGCCCGGCGTCGACCCGGACCGGGTGGGCTTCTACGCCGAGAGTGAGGGGGCGTTCGTCGCCCCGGTCGCCGCGGCCGAGCACCCCGAGGTCGCTCACCTCGTCCTCGTCTCCGCGCCCGTCGTCCCGGCACGCGAGCAGTTCGCCCTCGCCACCGACACCTACCTGCGCAACCTCGGTGCCCCCGAGCAGCTCCTGCGGGCGGTGCCGCGGCTGCTCGGCAGCGAGATCCCCGGCGGCGGATTCGTCTACGCCGACTTCGACGTCAGCCCCTACCAACAGCGCACGGATCAGCCCGTCCTCATGGTCTACGGCACGCAGGACGTGTCGATGCCGGTGGTCCAGGCGCCCGCCAAGGTCGTCGCCGACCTCGCCCGGACCGGTAACGACGGCTACACGGTGCGGTACTTCGAGGGCGCCAACCACGGCATCCGCATCGACGGCGAGCTCGCCCCGGGCTTCCCGGAGGTCCTGGCCCGGTGGGTGCAGGGGCTGCCCGAGACGGCGGACGCCCAGCCGCGCATCGCCGGCGGTCAGCCCGACCAGCGCTTCCGCGCCGAGCCGGTCGACAGCCCCCGCTGGTACGCCTCGGGCGACATGATCGTCCTCACCCTCGTCGGCCCGCTCGTGCTCCTCGCCCTCGGGCCCGTGCTGTGGCTGCTCACCCGGCTCGTGCGTCGCCCCAGCGAGCCGCTGCCCTCGCCCCTGGCCCGGACCACCGCGGCGCTCGCGATGGGCGTGCTCGCCGTGTGGACGCTCTTCGTCTCCTACCTCCTCGTCGTCGCGGACCTCGCGCTCAACTACGAGACCAACGACTTCGCCGTCCAGGGCGGTTGGCTCGGGGTGCAGGCCGTTGCCATCGGGACGACGGCGGTAGGGGTCTGGTCCGCCACCACGTGGCTGCGCGTGCGGCGCGGCGGCGTGCGCACCGGGACGGTCGGCACGATCACGCTCGTCGGCGTCCACCTCGGGGCGCTCGTGCTGCTCCTCGCCGCCGGCTACTGGGGCGTCTTCCCCACGGTCTGGTGACCGCGGGGCGCTCCGCGCTCCCGTAGGATCCCCCTCGGAACAGCGAGAGGAAGCGGATGCAGATCCACTGGGGCGTGGCCACCGACGCGGGCGGCCGACGCCAGGCGAACGAGGACTCCGTGCTGGCGCAGCCTCCCGTCTTCGCCGTCGCGGACGGCATGGGCGGGCACGCGCGCGGCGACATGGCCAGCCGCACGGTGGTCACCGAGCTGGAGGGCCTGACCCGCTCGGACCGGCCGCTGCGCCCGGAGGACGTGTCCGCCGCCCTGGTCCGCGCCGGCGAGCGGATCCGCGACACGATGGCGGGGGAGGACGCGGTGGCCGGCACGACGGTGGCCGGCGCGATCCTCACCGAGGAGGACGGGCAGCCCTTCTGGCTCGTCTTCAACGTCGGTGACTCCCGCGTCTACCGCTGCACCGCCCAGGACCTCGAGCAGGTGAGCGTGGACCACTCCCTCGTCCAGGAGATGGTCGACTCCGGCACGATCAGCCGCGCCGAGGCCCGCCGCCACCCCCAGCGCAACGTCATCACCCGGGCGGTCGGCACCGGCAGCGTGCCCGAGATCGATTTCTGGATGCTCCGCGCCGGTGGCCCGGACCGGCTCGTCCTGTGCAGCGACGGCCTCTTCGGCGAGCTCGACGACGGCGAGATCGCCGAGATCGTCTCCTCCGCCGCCCACCCGCACGAGGCCGCCGCCACCCTCCTCGACCGCGCCGTCCAGGGCGGGGGCGCGAACGACAACGTCTCCGTCATCGTCGTCGCGGCCGGCGGTGACGACGCTGTCGACAGCACCGAGCGGCGCGCCGGCGAGGACCACGGGTCCACGATCCCGCGCGCCGAGGCAGGAGCCGGTCGATGACGGCGCACGAGTACCAGACGGGCGGCTGGACGGCGCTCGTGACCGACGGCGCCCTCGCGCTGCTCCACCCCGGCGTGGCCGACGACGTCGCGCGCGAGCTGTGGCAGCTGACGACCACCGGGCGGCGCCTGGGCGCGTGGGTCGAGTACCTCGCCTCGCGGGGTATCGCCACGCTCCCGTCCTTTGCCATGGTCGAGGCCCACCCCGACGGCCTGCGCGTGCTCGTGCGCGGCGAGGTCGACGTCGAGATCGCCGGCCGCACCGTGTCCGCCCGCGGCTACGCGACATGGCGCGAGGAGGTCGTGCCCGCGGCCACCGACGTCACCATCCGCGCCGCGGCCGACGACGGCGGGTGGCTGCCCCTCACCGGCGGCATCGTCCGCGCCGCCGCGGTGCGCCTCGCCGTGGACCAGGAGGTCCCCGCCGCGCCGGTCGAGGAGGAGGACGACGTCGAGCTCACCGTGGCCCGCATGCCCGCCCTGGCGGCAGCCGTTGCGGGCACGTCCGCGGCCACGCCCGCCGAGGCGGCTGACGCGGCCAGCGAGCCCTCCCCGACGGATGCCTCGGCCCAGTTCGGTCCGCCCGCGACCGGGCCCGCCGGCGCCGGCACCGCCGCCGGGACCGCAGCGGGCGCGGTCCGTGCCGACGAGGACACGGAGAACGCCGCGGCACCGGCGGCCGAGGCGCCCCCTGCGGCAGCCGATGCCGGCCTCACCGCGGCGCCCGCGCCGTGGGGCCTCGCGACGCCGCCCGGTGCACCGGCCGCCCCGCCGCTGGGCCAGGTTCCCGCTGGTGCGCCGCCTGCCATGCCCGCCTGGCTCTCCGGAGCCTCGCAGGACGAGCCGCCGGCACCGGCCGCCGTGAATGAGCCGGCACCCACCGACGACACGGCCGAGCCGGCACCGGCATCCGTTGCCGACGCGGCCGTGTCCGCTCCTGCCGCCGTGCCCGACGCCCAGAACGGCGGCGCTGCCACGCCCGCGGACGCCGCCGAGGAGGACCCCGAGGACTCCGACGACTACGACTTCCTCCTGTGGTCCACCGAGCAGGTCCAGGCCCGCGAGCAGACGCCGGCCACGCGGCCTGCGGCCCCCGAGCCGGAGCTGGACGACGTCGAGCCCGAGCCCGTCCCCGAGCCCGTGGACGACGGCGTCCACGCCGACCTCGAGGCCACCCGCGAGCCGGAGCCCGAGGAGCACGGCGGGACGACCGGCGGCATCATCGACTCCGTCCCCGGCCGCCTGCGCCCCGCCGGCCCCCCGCCGCCCGCCCCGGCTGCGCTGCCCACGCCGCCGGCCGCGCCCGTCGGCGTTCCGGTCGACCTGCCCCCGCCGCCACGCACCGACGACGGGGACCACGACGGCGAGACGATCCTCGCCGCGGACCTGCCGATCACCGACGTCGAGATCGCCGTGGAGACGGTCGAGCGCCCCGCGCCGCTGCTCGAGCTCGTCCTGTCGACCGGGCCGCGCATCGAGCTGGACCGCCCGGTCCTCCTCGGCCGCGCGCCCGAGGCGGCGCGCTTCGCCGGCACTGAGGTGCCGCGCCTGGTCAGCGTCTCCAACCCGGAGCGCGACATCTCCTCCACCCACGCGGAGATCCGGCCGGCGGGCGGGCACGTCGTCGTCACCGACCTCAGCTCGACGAACGGCACGGTCGTCCACCGCCCCGACCAGCCCCCCGTACGGCTGCAGCCGGGCACGGGCGTGCCCGTGGGGGCGGGGGCCGTCATCGAGCTCGGCACCGGCGTCACGGTCACGGTCGAGCGACCCGAGGGCGCGCAGTGAGCCCACGGCGCCAGCCCGCCCCGGCGCCGGAGCTGCCGGGATACACCGTCGAGCGGCTGCTCGGCTCCGGCGGCTTCGCCGACGTCTACCTGTACTCCCAGCGCATGCCGCAGCGGCAGGTGGCGATCAAGGTCCTCACCCACGAGGCGACGCGGGACCAGCCCCGGGAGCAGTTCGCCGCCGAGGCCAACCTCATGGCCCAGCTGTCGACGCACTCCTCGATCGTCACGATCTACCACGCGGACACCGCCGCCGACGGGCGCCCCTACCTCGTCATGCAGTACTGTCCGCTGCCCAACCTCGCCGAGCGCGTCAAGGTGCGGCCCCTCGGCGTGCCCGAGGTGCTCGGCATCGGGGTGCGGCTGGCCGGCGCCGTCGAGACCGCCCATCGCGCGGGCATCGTCCACCGCGACATCAAGCCCGCCAACATCCTCACCACCGAGTACGGGCGTCCGGCGCTCACCGACTTCGGGATCGCCGGGCTCACCGGCGCCGACGAGTCCGGTGGCGTGTCGATCCCGTGGGCGCCGCCCGAGGCCGTCGAGGGCCAGTCCGCCGGGGTGGCGGGCGACGTCTACTCCCTCGCCGCCACGCTCTACACCCTCCTCGCGGGCCGTTCGCCCTTCTCGCGGCCCGGCGGCCCGAACTCGCGCCTCGACTTCACCATGCGCATCAAGCGCGACCCGGTGCCGCCGATCGGGCGCACCGACGTCCCGGCCTCCCTCGAGCAGCTCCTCGCGCGTGCCATGGCGAAGTCGCCGGCCGCCCGGCCCACCAGCGCGCTCGAGCTGGCGCGCGCGCTCCAGGTCGTCGAGCAGGAGCTGCGCCTGGCGATGACGGACATCGAGGTGCCCGACACCTCGTGGCTCTCACCGGCAGCCCCCAGCCGCGACGACTCCGACGAGGGTCGCACCGTCGTGCGGGCCGTCACCGAGGTCGACCCCACCGGCGCACCGCCGCCGCCGTCGCCGGCGGACGACGAGCCGCACACCGTGCTGCGTCCTGTCCGCGACGCGTGGGGGCCGCAGGACCTCACCGAGAGCACCCGCAGCCGCCGGGCCGTCGCCACGGACGCCGACGACGCTGCCCCCGAGCGCGGTCGTCCCGGGCGGCGCTGGGTGGTCGCGGGGGCCGCGGCCGCCGTCGTCGTCGCCGGCGGGATCGTCGTGGCGGGTCAGCTTCGCGGGGAGGAGGTGCCCGAGCCGGCGCCGACCTCGACCATCGGCACGGTCGTCCTGCCGGACGTCGTCCCCGCCCCCGTGGACCTCAGCGGGGAGCGGGTCAACGACGGCCAGGTCGAGTTCAGTTGGACGGCGCCCGACGTGCCCGGGGAGCTCAGCTACTCGTGGGTGCGGACCGACGGGAACAAGGTCGGGGAGAGCCAGCCGGTGGACGAGCCGCCGCTGGCGCTCGAGTCCGGCGGGCGGGTGTGCGTCGAGGTGCGCACGATCACCGAGCAGGGCATGGTCTCGGCCGAGCGGGCCGAGGCGTGCGTCGAGTGAGGGAGACGATGAGCGAGGACAGCACGCTGCAGCTGGAGTTCTGCGGGGAGTGGTTCCCCATCTCCCGCGACGAGCCGTTCTACGTCGGGCGCGAGGGCGCCCTCGAGATCGACGACAACCCCTACCTCCACCGGCGCTTCCTGCGGATCGCCTTTGTCGAGGACCTGTGGTGGATCGAGAACGTCGGCGCCCGGCTGTCGGCGACCCTCGCCGACAGCGAGGGCAACACCCAGGCCTGGCTCGCGCCGGGCGCGCGCCTGCCGCTCGTCTACGCCGGCACGACGATCCTCTTCACCGCCGGGCCCACGACCTACGAGATCAACCTCGTCAACCCCGACCCGACCTTCGCACCCGCCAAGGCCGAGCCGGTCCACGTCGGGGACACGACGATCGGGCCGGTCGCCCTCACCGAGTCCCAGCACCTCCTCGTCCTCGCGCTGGCCGAGCCGGTGCTCTCGGGCCGGGGGAGCGCGGCGATCCCCACGTCCGCGCAGGCCGCCGAGCGGCTGGGCTGGGCGCTGACGAAGTTCAACCGCAAGCTCGACAACGTCTGCGACAAGCTCGACCGCAACGGCGTCCGGGGCCTGCGCGGCGGCCCCCAGCAGCTGGCGGTCAACCGGCGCGCGCGGCTCGTCGAGCACGCCGTCGCCTCGCGCATCGTCAGCGCCGACCAGCTCCCGGGGCTGGACCAGGAGAAGGCCCGCAACTCCGCGGGCTGACGGGGGAGTTCTCCCCATGGCCGGACAGCGCTTGCACGTCTCGCCTTTGCTAGTCTGCGGAGCGGCGCCGGGGGCCTGGTGAGGCCGCCGGAGCGCAGCATGCCTCCACACACGACGTAGGGCGGGACACGTGCGACTCGGACGCGGGCGAAACAGTGGTGCCGACGTGCCAGACGTCCCCACGGGCCGGCGCTCACGCCGGGCCGAGCCGATCCCTCAGCGCAAGGGCCGCCCCGCGGACCCGAAGCGGCGCCAGCGCGTCGTCTCCACCGCGACGGTCACCGTCCTCGGTGCGGGCCTCGTCGTCGCCGGCGTCCTGTACGACGGCGTCGCCACGGCGGACGTCGACCTCAACGACGGCGGCGTGTGGGTGACGAGCCAGGAGCACATGCGCCTGGGACGCCTCAACAGCCAGGTCCAGCTGCTCGACGGCGGGCTCGCGGCCCGCAGCGCGAGCTTCGACGTCCTCCAGGACGGCGGCCACGTCTTCCTCGTCGACGAGGGCACCGGCGTCCTCCAGCAGGTCGACCCCGCCACGGTCCTCACGACGACCACGGTGTCCCTGCCCGGCCCCCGCCAGATCGAGATGGACGGCGAGACCCTCGCCGTCCTCGACTCGCGCAGCGGCCAGCTCCACACCGCCCCCGTCCTCGGCGCCGGCGGGCTCGCCGATGAGGAGCGCGAGCCCACCGTGGGCCTGGGCGCCAACGCCGTCATCGCCGTCGGGGTGGACGGGACCACCTACGGCGTCTCCCCGAGCGACGCCACCCTCGTCACCGTCCCCGCCGGCTTCGACCCCGAGGGTGAGGAGGAGCCCGCCGTCGCCGAGCTCGGCATCGACCCCGAGCGCCTCACCGACGCCGAGATCCAGGTGAGCGCCGTCGGCGACGAGCCGGTCGTGCTCGTCAGGGACGAGCAAGACCGCGTCACGCTCCTGCGCCCGGAGACCGAGCCGCTCGAGCTGGCCGACCTCGCCGACACCTCCCAGGTGGCCCTCCAGGCGCCCTCCGACGCCGCCCGCGACGTCGTCCTTGCCGCCCGCGACGGCCTCGTGCGCGTCCCGCTCGGCCGCGGAGAGCCGACCGTGGACCCCGTCTCCCAGCCGGGCACGCCGACCGAGCCCGTCGTCGTCGCCGGCTGCAGCCACGGCGCGTGGGCCGGCGCCACCGGCGTCTACCAGTCCCGCTGCGGCAACGGCGAGGTCGCCGAGCAGCCCATCGACAAGACCCTCACCGACGCGAAGCTCGTGTTCCGCGTCAACCGGGACGTCGTCGTCCTCAACGACCTCGTCGCCGGCACCGTGTGGCTGGTCAAGGACGCGATGGAGATCGTCGAGAACTGGGACGACGTCGTGCCGCCGCAGGCCGCGAGCGATGACGAGGAGGAGTCCCAGCAGCAGATCGAGGAGCAGCTCCCGCTCGACCGCGAGCAGGAGAACCGCGACCCCATCGCCCAGGACGACGAGCTCGGCGTCCGCGCTGGGTCGACGACCGTCCTGGAGGTGCTCGCCAACGACACCGACCCCGACGGCGACCTCCTCACCGTCGCCTCCTTCGACGCGCCCGCGGAGTCCTTCGGCACCGTCCGCCCGATCATGGGGGGCCGCGCCCTGCAGATCGCCGTCGCCGACGGCGCGAGCGGGGCCTTTGCGATGCGCTACTCGGTGAGTGACGGGCGCGGGGGAGAGGCCGAGGCCGTCGCCCGCGTCACCGTCGTGCCCGCCGAGGCGAACCGGCCGCCCGAGCAGGTCCGCCCGGCCGCCCTCACGCTCGTGTCCGGCGCCACCGGCAGCGTCAACGTCCTCGACACCGTCATGGACCCCGACGGCGACGAGCTCGTCGTCGTCGGCGCGACCGCCAGCACCGACGACATCGTCCGCTTCACCCCCGACGGCGCGGTCACGTTCGTCGACTCCGGCGTCACGCCCGGCATCAAGCCGGTGGCGATCGAGGTCTACGACGGCACCGACACCGCCGAGGTCGAGCTGGACGTCGACGTGCGCCCGGCCGGCGCGCTGCCGCCCACGCCCGTCTTCGACTTCGTCACCGCGATCGCCGGCCAGGAGACCGTCGTCGAGCCGCTCGCCAATGACACCGACCCGGGCGGCGAGGCCGAGCCGCTGCGCCTGGCCGACGTCCAGCAGGTGCCGGGCGCGACCGTCGTGCCCGACTACGACGCCGGTGCGTTCCGCTTCTCCGCGGACGCCGCGCAGACGTACTACCTCACCTACATCGTCGTCAACGACGCCGGTGCCTCCGCCACCGGCCTCATCCGTGTCGACGTGCGCGAGCCGGCCGAGGCGGCGCCGGTCGCCGTCCAGGACGTCGGCCTGCTGCCGGCCGGTGGCCAGGTGCTCGTCGACGTCCTCGCCAACGACGAGGATCCGAGCGGTGAGCTGCTCGCCGTGCGGCAGGTCGACGTGCCGGAGGGCTCCGGCCTCACGGTCGCCGTCCTCGAGCACCGCATCCTCAAGATCACCGCGAGCCAGGACGTCCAGACGACCCAGCGCCTCACCTACGAGGTGTCCAACGGCCAGTCCAGCGCCACCGGTGAGGTCGTCGTCATGCAGGTCCCGCCGGACGCGCTCGTCCAGCCGCCGGTCGCCCAGGCTGACGTCGCCAACGTCCGCGCCGGGGACTTCGTCACGATCCCCGTCCTGTCCAACGACTCCCACCCCGCGGGCCTGGAGTTCGAGCTGGACAGCGAGCTCGTCGAGGAGCCGCAGGCCGGGCACCTCTTCGCCTCGGGCGACACGCTGCGCTTCCGCGCACCGGAGCAGCCGCAGACGATCAACGCGGTCTACGAGGTCGTCGACGAGTCCGACCAGCGCGCCTCCGCCCAGGTGACGATCTACGTCCAGGCCGACGACGGCGAGCGCAACGCCCCGCCGCAGCCGCTGCCCGTCGAGTCGCGCGCCTTTGCCGGCGAGCGGGTGCGCATCCAGGTGCCGCTCTTCGGCATCGACCCCGACGGCGACTCCGTCCAGCTCCTCGGCGCCGACCGCGCGCCGACGAAGGGCCGCATCGTCGAGGTCGGGCCCACGTACATCGACTACGAGGCCTACTCCCGCTCGACCGGCACCGACACCTTCACCTACGCCGTCCGCGACCGGATGGGCACCTACGCCTCGGCGACGGCGCGCGTCGCCGTCGTCCCGCCGCCCGAGCTGAACCGGGCGCCGCAGGCCCTGGACGACGAGGTGACCGTGCGGCCGGGCCGCGTCGTCGACTTCGACCCGATCGTCAACGACACCGACCCCGACGGCGATCCGCTCTACCTCGGCGACCCCGCCGTCGACGAGGTCGAGGGGCTCGAGGTCGAGCAGCTCGACAGCGGCCGCCTGCGCATCACGACGCCCGAGCAGGAGGGCACCTTCGCCCTGCCGTACCACGTGAGCGACCAGCGCGGCGGGACCTCGACGGGCATCATCACCGTCCGGGTCGACGCCGACGCGCCCCTCCAGGCACCCGTCGCCGTCGACGACCTCGTCCGGGCCATCACGATCCTCGACCAGGAGCGGGTGACGATCCCGGTCCTCGACAACGACTCCGACCCCGACGGCAGCCGTGAGGACCTCACGGTGGGCCTCGAGGGCTCCCCGGAGAACGCGACCGTCGTCGGCGACGAGATCCAGGTCGACGTGCTCGCCTCGCGGCAGGTGCTCACCTACTCGGTGACCGACCTCGACGGCCTCACGTCCTACGCCTTCGTCGACGTCCCCGGCCTGGAGGACTCCGGCCCGGTGCTGCGCACCGACGTCGACCCGATCGTCGTCGCGACGGGGGAGACCCGCGAGCTCGAGCTCGCGGACTACGTCATCGCCCCGAGCGGCAAGGAGGTGCGCCTCACCGACGCCGACAAGGTGCGCGCGACGAACTCCGACGGCAGCTCGCCCGTCGTGGGCCCGACGACGCTCACCTTCACCTCCGCGCCCACCTACGCCGGGCCGGCCACCATCACCTTCGAGGTGACCGACGGCCAGAGTGCCGAGGACCCCGCGGGCCTCACGGCCGTGCTCACCCTCGACATCACCGTCGAGTCGACGGAGAACACCCCGCCGACCTTCGACGGCGCAGCGGTCGAGGTCGTGCCCGCGGAGGGGCCGGTCGAGCTCAACCTGCGCCAGCTGTCGGAGGACCTCGACACCGGGGACTTCAACCAGCTGCGTTACGAGCTCGTCGGTGTGCCCGATGGCGTCGACGCGAGCCTCGACGGCCCCAACCTCACCGTCTCCGCGCCCGTGGACACCCCGCGCGGCACGGCCGGCAACATCGAGATCACCGTCTCCGACTCCAAGGCCGAGCCGGTCCCCGGCGTCATCGAGGTGACGGTGACGGCGTCGAACCGCCGCCTCGCGTCGGTCAACGACGTCGACCTCGGTGAGATCGAGCAGGGCGAGTCGGAGTCGGTCGACGTGCTCCAGGGCGCCTTCAACCCCTTCCCTGGCGAGCCGCTCATCGTCGTCGGCGCGCGCAGCGAGACCGGCGGGCCGGAGCCCGTCACCGACGGCGGCACGGTCACGGTGACGGCGGGAGCCGAGTTCGTGGGCCGGGCCGCCGTGCGCTACACCGTGCAGGACGCGACCGGTGACCCGCTGCGTGACGTCGAGGGCCGCATCTCCTACTCCGTCATCGGGGTCCCCGAACGCCCGGCGCCGCCGCGCGTGGAGGAGGTGCGCGACGAGACCGTCGTGCTCACCTGGTCCGCGCCCGCGGACAACGGTGCGCCGATCACCGGGTACCGCGTCGAGGCCGACGGCGTGAGCCAGGAGTGCCCGACGACCACCTGCACCATCGGCGGGCTCACCAACGACGTCGAGTACACCTTCACGGTCACCGCGGTCAACAAGGTGGGCGACTCCGAGCCCTCCGGCCCGTCCGCGGTCGCGCGACCCGACGTCAAGCCCGAGCGGCCCGGGGCGCCCACGCTCACCTTCGGTGACGGCCAGCTCGAGGTCGCCTGGCAGACCCCGGTGAGCCGCGGCTCGGACGTCACCTCCTACGACCTGCAGATCGCGCCGTCCCCCGGTGGCGGGCAGATCTCGGTGAGCGGCAACTCCCACACGTGGACCGGCCTGCGGAACGGCCAGTCCTACACCGTGCGCGTACGCGCCCACAACGACGCCCCCGACCCCAGCGAGTGGTCGGAGTGGTCGGCGCCCGAGGTGCCCGCCGGCAAGCCCGAGGCGCCGGTCGCGCCGGTCGCCCAGCGCGTCGACTCGCCCGTCAACGCCCAGATCACCGCCTCGTGGACGGCGCCGGCGAACAACGGGGACGCGATCGCGTCCTACGACGTCGTCATCCGTCGCGACGGCTCCGCCTTCAAGTCCTTTTCCCTGCCCGGCGGCCAGACCTCCTTCACCGAGGACGCGCCCGCCGGCAGCGACTACACCGTGACCGTGGCGGCGAGGAACAAGGCCGGGACCGGCCCGGTGAGCCCCCCGTCCGCGTCGGTGCGGTCCTTCCTCCAGCCCGACCGGGTCCCCAGCGTCACGGCCGAGGCGACCGGGGCGGACGGTCAGGTCCAGCTCCGCCACCAGAACCCCGCCGACAACGGTGACCCCGTCCGCCGCTTCGAGGTGCGCATCAACGGCGGTGGCTGGAGCCAGCTCGCCTCCACCAAGCTCATCACCGGCCTCAACGACGGCTCGAGCTACACCTTCTCCGTGCGCGCCTGCAACACCTACTGCGGGGAGGGCAGCCCCGCCTCGGCGGCCGCCGTCCCCTTCGGGCCCTTCGGCCAGGCGACGATGTCCGGGCAGCGGCACGGCGCCCACAACACGTACATCGACACCGTCTCCGAGCAGCCGGGTGCGACGTTCAGCTGGACCACGCCCGACGGCAACGGCCGCGAGGTGACGAGCATCCAGCTGAAGATCGACAACGGCGGCTGGGAGAACGTCCCGCCCAACGGCAGCCGCAAGATCAGCGGCGACTGGGGCACCACCTACCAGGCCCAGATCCGCGTGAAGCGGGCCGACGGCCAGGAGCGCACCGCGAACGCCTCGGTGCGGACGATCGACGCGCCCGTGCGGCGCCCGCCCCCGCCCCCGCCGGACCCGAGCGTCCGGATGATCAGGGGTGACAGGGTGAACAACTCCCAGTGCAACGACGCCAACTGCGCGTACCTGAAGTTCTCGTGGGCGGACATGCCTCAGGGGACCTACACGGTGCGGTTCACCGCCAGCAGTGAGCCCGGCGACGGTCACTGGCGGACCTACACGAGAACGCTGTCGGGATCAGGGTCGTGGCAGAGCCCGACCTTCCGAGGTTCCCCCAACGGCACCGCCAACCCCGACACGGTCGGTGTGTGTGTCACCGGCAACGGTGTCAACGCGTGTCACTCCATCAGATGGGCGAAGTAGTACACGCCCCTCCCTCCCGCACGACCGCCCCAGAGACACGGAGCCCGCATGACCACGACCGAGCAGCAGACCACGATGACGCCCGAGCAGGCGGCGTGGTTCGCCGACACCTTCGAGAGGATCGTCTCCGCCGTCGGTGGGGCCGTCGTCGGCAAGGCCAACGTCATCCGGCTCGTCGTCACGACGATGCTCAGCGGCGGCCACGTGCTCCTCGAGGACGTCCCCGGTACGGGCAAGACCCAGCTCGCCCGCTCGCTCGCCGCGGCGGTGCAGACGACGAGCTCACGGATCCAGTTCACCCCGGACCTGCTGCCCTCCGACGTCACCGGCGTGTCGATCCTGGACCCCAAGACGCAGCAGTTCGAGTTCCACAAGGGCCCGATCTTCGCCTCCGTCGTCCTCGCCGACGAGATCAACCGCGCCTCGCCGAAGACCCAGTCCGCGCTCCTGGAGGTCATGGAGGAGGGGCGCGTGACCTTCGACGGCGTGCCCTACGACGTCGGGCGGCCCTTCATCGTGCTCGCCACCCAGAACCCCATCGAGCAGGCCGGCACCTACCGCCTGCCCGAGGCCCAGCTCGACCGCTTCCTCATGAAGACCTCGGTCGGCTACCCCGACCACAACGCGACCGTGAGCATCCTCGCGGCCGCCGCCACCCGCGACCGCGCGGGCGGGGTCACGCCCGTCATCACGGGCACCGCCGTCGTCGAGATGATCGAGCTCGCCGGCACCGTCCACGTCGACGCCGCCGTCCTCGAGTACGTCTCGCGCGTGGTCGCCGAGACCCGCCGCGCGGAGAACGTCACCGTCGGGGTCAGTGTCCGTGGCGCCATCTCCCTCATCCGCGCCGCCAAGACCTGGGCGGCCGCGCACGGGCGCAACTACGTCGTCCCGGACGACATCAAGGACCTCGCCGAGCCCGTCCTCGCGCACCGCATCGTGCTCGACGCCGAGGCGGAGTTCGAGGGGGCGACGGCGGCCGGCGCGATCCGCGGCGTCCTCGCCGAGATCGCCCCGCCCACCCGCCGCGGCGGCGACCAGTAACCCGTGAGCGAGCCCTCCACCACCACCCGGGGCCGCGCCGCCCTCTCCGAGCGACTGTCGGAGACCAGTGCGCTGCGGTCCCTGGTCGAGCGCACCCGCGGGCCGCGGCTCGGGATCGAGCGTGCCGCGAGGGCGGTGAGCGTCGCCGGTTGGGCGGTGCTCGTCGTCGGCCTCGTCGCCTGGGTCGCCGGGCGGCGCCTGGGCTGGGTCGAGCTCGTCGTCCTCGGCGCCACGCTCGTCACCACCTTCCTCGCGGCCCTCATCTTCACCCTCGGCCGCCACCCCTACGAGGTGAGCCTGCGCCTCAGCGACCGCCGCGTCGTCGTGGGGGAGCGGGCGATGGCGGGCGTCATCGTCCGCAACGCAGCCGCGCACCCGGTGCTGCCCGCCCGTGTCGAGCTGCCCGTCGGCGCCGCCGAGGTCGGCTTCCACCTGCCCGGCCTCGGGGCGGGTGAGGAGCACGAGGAGATCTTCGCGATCCCCACGAGCCGCAGAAGCGTCATCCCGGTCGGTCCGGTCCGCACCGTCCGCGGCGACCCCCTCGGCCTCATGCGCCGCGGCGTCGCCTGGGGCGACCCGCAGGAGCTCTACGTCCACCCCCGCACCGTCGTGCTCAGCTCCTCGGCCGCCGGCTTCATCCACGACCTGGAGGGCCGGCCCACCCGTGAGGTGACGAGCGCGGACCTGTCCTTCCACGCCCTGCGCGAGTACGTCCCCGGCGACGACCGCCGCTACGTCCACTGGCGCACCTCCGCGCGCGCCGGCAAGCTCATGGTCCGCCAGTTCGAGGAGACCCGCCGCTCCCACCTCGTCGTCGGGATGAGCCGCAATGAGCGCGACTACGGCGACGACGACGAGTTCGAGACCGCCGTCTCCACCCTCGGCTCCCTCGCCCTCCAGGCGATGCGCGAGGAGAAGGACCTCACCACCCTCACCAGCCACGAGACCCTGCGCGCCGTCTCCCCGGGCCAGTACCTCGACTCCCTCACCCGGCTCGAGCGCGGCGGCGGCCCCACGGGCGTGGTGTCGATCGCCCACCAGGTCAGCCGCGAGGTGGAGCGCGCCTCGATGGTCGTCCTCGTGTGCGGCTCGACCGTCACCCCTGACCAGCTGCGTGCCGCCGGCGCCGTGCTCCCCGTGGACGCGCGCGCCTTCGCCGTCCAGGTGGTCAGCGGCGCGGAGACCGCGGTCCACACCGTCGGCGTCGTCACCGTCCTCACGATCGGCGAGCTCTCCGAGCTGCGCCGCGGATTCCGGAAGGCCGAGCGCCGGTGAGCGACTACCTCGCGCTGCTGCGCGCCCGCTGGGTCGACGTCCTCGTCCCCGTCGGGCTCGTCCTCCTCGCCCTCGTCCCCCTCGTGCCCGTCTACGGCAGCGCCCGCCTCGTGGCGGCCGCGCTCGGGGGAGCGGTGCTCGGCACGCTCGTCGCGACGCTGGGCGCGTGGCGCCGGTGGACCACGCTCACGATCATCGCCGCGACCCTCGGGGCGACCGTCCTCGGCTCCTCCCTCGGGGCCCCGACGACGGCGCTGGCCGGGATCGTGCCGACCCCGCAGACCCTCGGTGCGGTCGGCAGCGGCGCGGTGACGTCCTGGAAGCAGGTCGTCACCCTCGCCCCGCCGCTCGGGGCGGTCGGCAACACGCTGACCGCGCCCTACCTCCTCGCCCTCCTCGCCACGCTCGTCGCGGTGACCGTCTCGCTGCGGACCCGCCGGCCGGCGTGGGCGCTCCTCGCGCCCGCCGTCGTCCTCGCCGGTGCGATCCTCCTCGGCACGGCCCGTGAGGTCCTCGCGCTGCCGCTCGCCCTCGTCGGCGCCCTCACCGGCCTGCTGTGGGCGACGTGGCGCACCGGGCGGCTGCAGCACGGGCGGCCGGTGGCCGTCCTCGTCCTCGTCGCGGTCGCCGCGGCCGGTGGCACCGGCGTCGGCCTCCTCGCCCCCGGGGACACCCACCGCGTCGTCCTGCGCGAGATCATCGAGCCGCCGCTGGACCCGCACGACTACCCCAGCCCGCTCGCGGGCTTCCGCTCCTACCTCAAGGACCACCGCGAGGACACGATCCTCACGGTGAGCGGCCTGCCCGCAGGCGCCCCGGTGCGCCTGGCGACGATGGACGCCTACGACGGCACGACGTGGGCCGTCGCCGGGAGCGCCGACGGCAGCGCCGCCGGCTCGGGCACCTTCACCCGCATCGGGGAGCGCGTCGAGGCCACCGTGCCCGACGACGCCGCCACGGTCGAGATCGAGCTCGGCGAGTACGCGGGGGTGTGGCTGCCCACGGTGGGACGCACCTACGACGTCGAGTTCGCCGGTCCGGACGCCACCGAGACCGGCCGCAACCTCTACTTCAACCGCGCCTCCGCCACCGGCATCGTCACGAGCGGGCTGCGCAAGGGCGACAGCTACTCCCTCCTCGCCACGCCCGTCGTCGAGCCCCCGGTCAGCGCCCTCGAGGGTGCTCCGCTCGGCCGCGTCGACCAGCCCGAGCTCTCCGGCGTGCCCGAGATGGTCGTCGCCGAGGCCTCGGCCATGGTCGCCTCGGCGGAGACCCCGCTCGCCCGGGTCCAGGCCCTCGTCGGTGGTCTGCAGGAGGGTTACTTCTCCCACGGCCTCGAGGGCGACGCGCCCTCGCTCGCCGGCCACGGCGCCGCCCGCCTCGCGCAGATGGTCACCGAGGAGCTGATGATCGGGGACGAGGAGCAGTACGCGGCCCTCATGGGCCTCCTCGGACGCGCCGTCGGCCTGCCCACCCGCGTGGTCATGGGCTTCGCGCCCGAGGCCGCCGGCGTCAGCGGCCCGGTGGAGATCACCGGCGACGACGTCACCGCCTGGGTCGAGGTCGCCTTCGAGGACCACGGCTGGGTGCCCTTCTACCCGACGCCGGACGAGGACCGCATCCCCCAGGTCGAGGAGCCGGAGCCGCAGGACCGCCCGCAGCCCCAGGTGCTCCAGCCGCCGCCGCCCGCGCAGGAGCCGCCCGACGCGCCCCCGATGGACCGCGACGAGGTCGACGCGGACGAGGAGGACGTCCCGGAGGACGAGCCGCTGAGCTACACGATGCTCATCGTCATCGGCGTGGGAGCCTCGATCCTCGTCCTGCTCCTCCCGCTCCTGCTCATCGTCCTGCTCAAGGTGCTGCGCCGGCGACGGCGGCGCACCCGCGGTAGCGGCTCCGGGCGGGTCGCCGGGGGCTGGGCGGAGGTCGTCGACCACGCCCGGGACCTCGGCGTCCCGGTCACCCCCTCGGGCACCCGCCACGAGCAGGCCCGCGACCTCGAGGACAGCCTCGCCGGCGGGCGCAGCACCCGGCGCCGCGGCGCGAGGCCGGTGGACGTCTCCCGGCTGGACACCGCCGCGCTCGCGCGGCACGCCGACGCCGGCGTCTTCGGCCCGGTGCTGCCCGACGAGGGTGCGGTCACCGGCTACTGGGAGCACGTGCAGTCCACCGAGGGCCGCCTGCGCGAGGCCGTGGGCCGCCGCCGCTGGCTACGCTCGCGGATCTCGCTCACCTCACTGCGAAAGGGCCGCTGATGCGGATCAAGCTCACGCTGCTGCGGACCTCTGCCGAGCCGGCCGACCTCGCGGTCACCGTCGACGGCACCGCCACGGTCGCCGAGCTCGCCCGCGCGCTCGCCGAGACCGACCCCGTCCCCACGCTGCTCTCCGAGCAGGACCGCCGCGAGCTCACCCTGCGCATCCACGGCACCCCGGGCTCGGAGGACCGCACCACCCGGCTGCTCCTGCCCGAGGACGCCGCCGCCGAGACGGTCCGGTCCGGCTCGGTCGTGTCGCTCGCGCAGGCCGCGGCCCGCTTCGACGGCGCGGGCGGGGACCTGCCGGCCGCCGCGCGCCTCACCGTCATCGACGGGCCCGACGCCGGCCTGGAGGTCACCCTCCCTGAGGGCACCTCGATCATCGGCCGCGGCAAGGGCTGCGACGTGCGGCTCTCGGACCCCACGATCTCCAAGGAGCACGCGCGCCTCGCCGTCACCGACATCATCGAGATCGTCGACCTGCGCAGCGCCAACGGCCTGCTCATGGGGGACGGCCTCGTCCAGCGTGCGGCGTTGCTGCCCGAGGACACCGTCACCCTCGGGGACACGACGATCCAGGTGACCCGGATCGCGGCCAGCCGGCACGCGGCGCCCGGGGCGGCGCACGTGGAGTTCAACCGGTCCCCGCGGCTCGCGCCCGTCTACGAGGGTGAGGAGCACGAGGCGCCCAAGCCGCCCGAGCCGCCGAAGCCGACGAAGTTCCCGATCGTCATCCTGCTCATCCCGCTGCTCATGGCACCGATCTTCCTCATGGTCGGCCGCGGCGCCCTGGGCATGGTCTTCATGCTGATGATGCCGCTCATGGTCATCGGCAACTACATCGACAGACGGGTGACCGGCAAGCGGGAGTACCGCGCCGCCATCGAGCAGTTCGGACAGTCCGTCGATCTCATGCGTACCGAGATGGAGGTCGAGCGCGAACGCGAGCGGACGACCCGGCTGGGGGAGTCCCCCGCCGTGCAGGACGTCCGCAGCTCCGCCCTCGCGCTGGAGCCGCTGCTGTGGACCCGGCGCCCCGAGCACGAGGCCTACCTCGACCTGCGCCTCGGGCTGGGCAGGCTGCCCTCCCGCGCCACGGTCAAGCTGCCCGCGCGCAACGACGCCATCCCCGAGCACTGGGAGATGGTGAGCGCCCTCAAGGAGGACTTCCGCGAGATCGACGGCGTCCCCGCCACGGTCCAGCTCCGCGAGAGCGGCGCACTCGGCCTGGCCGGCCCGCGACACATCCTGGACGACGTCGCGCGAGCGGCCGTCGCCCAGCTCGTCACCCTCCACTCCCCGGCCGAGCTCGTCCTCACCGTCGCGACCTCCGCCGCCAGCGCCGCCCGCTGGGACTGGACGAAGTGGCTTCCGCACGTCGGCTCGGTGCACTCCCCGCTGGACGGCCCGCACGTCGGGTCCAACCAGGCCGGCGTCATCCAGCTCGTCGGGAAGATCGAGGGTCTGCTCGACGCGCGCCGCCGCGCCGCCACGCCCGCCTCCAAGCTCTACCTGCCCACGCTCGTCCTCCTCGTCGAGGACGACGCCCCCATCGAGCGCGGCCGCCTCGTGCGGATCGCGGAGGAGGGTCCCGCCGTCGGGATCCACGTCCTGTGGTGCGCCCCCGCCCAGGAGCGTCTGCCCGCCGTGTGCCGCACCTTCCTCACCGTCTCGACGACGGCGGACGGCGCGACGGCCGGCTACGTCAAGCAGGGGGCCGCGGTCCGCCCGCTCGCGTGCGACACGGTGAGCGAGGACCAGGTCCTCGCCCTGGCCAAGCACCTGGCCGCCGTCGTCGACGCCGGCGCGCCCGTCGACGACGCCTCCGACCTGCCCGCCCGCGTCTCCTACCTCGGCCTCATCGGCCCGGAGACGGCGGAGGGCCCGGCCGCCACCCTCGAGCGGTGGCGCGAGAACGGCTCGCTCACGCCGCGCGACGGCAGCCCGCCGCAGCGGCGCCGGCACGACGCGAACCTGCGCGCCCTCATCGGACAGGCGGCCACCGAGCCCTTCACCCTCGACCTGCGCACCCAGGGCCCCCACGCCCTCGTCGGTGGCACCACCGGCGCCGGCAAGTCGGAGTTCCTCCAGTCCTGGGTCCTCGGCATGGCCGCCGCGCACAGCCCCGACCGGGTGACCTTCCTCTTCGTCGACTACAAGGGTGGCTCGGCCTTCGCCGACTGCGTCGACCTGCCCCACACCGTGGGCCTCGTCACCGACCTGTCCCCGCACCTGGTGCGCCGCGCGCTCACCTCCCTGCGCGCCGAGCTGCACTTCCGCGAGCACCTCCTCAACCGCAAGGGCGCCAAGGACCTCCTCGCCCTCGAGCGGACCGGGGACCCGGAGTGCCCGCCGAGCCTCATCATCATCGTCGACGAGTTCGCGGCCCTCGCCACCGAGGTGCCCGAGTTCGTCGACGGCGTCGTCGACGTCGCCCAGCGCGGCCGCTCCCTGGGCCTGCACCTCGTCCTCGCCACCCAGCGTCCCGCCGGCGTCATCAAGGACAACCTGCGCGCCAACACCAACCTGCGCGTCGCGCTGCGGATGAACGACGAGTCCGACTCCAAGGACGTCCTCGGCCTGCCCGTCGCCGCCGGCTTCGACCCCTCCCTCCCGGGCCGCGGTGCGGCCCGGACCGGCCCCGGGCGCGTCACCATGTTCCAGACCGGCTACGCCGGCGGCCGCTCGACGACGGCGCGGCCCAAGCCGCAGGTCGAGGTGGAGACCCTCGCGATGGGCGCCGGCACCCGCTGGGAGCGCCCGGAGCGGGCCGAGGAGGTCGAGCCGGCAGGCCCCGTCGACGAAGGCCCCACCGACATCCGGCGGGTGGTCGACTCCATCGCGGCGGCCGCCGTCAGTGCCGGTGTGCCCGCGCCCCGCAAGCCGTGGCTGCCCACGCTCGCCCAGGTCCAGGACCTGTCCGCGCTGCACCCGCGCTCCGACTCCGCGCTGCCGCTCGGCGTTGTCGACGACCCCGCGCACCAGCGGCAGACCACCACCTACTACCGCCCCGACGTCGACGGCAACATCGCCTTCTACGGCGGCAGCGGCGCGGGCAAGTCCACCGCGCTGCGGACCCTCGCCATTGCCGCGGGCATCACGCCCAAGGGCGGGCCGGTCCAGGTCTACGCCCTCGACTTCGCCTCCGGCGGGCTCACTGCCCTGGAGGGCCTGCCGCACGTGGGCTCGGTCATCGACGGGGACGACGCCGAGCGCGTCCAGCGCCTGCTGCGCCAGCTGCGCGAGACCGTCGAGGAGCGTTCGGGACGGTACGCCGAGGCCCGGGCGAGCACGATCGAGGAGTACCGGACGATCGCCGGCCGGCCCGACGAGCCGCGAATCCTGCTCCTCATCGACGGCTACGGCGCGTTCCGCAGCGAGTGGGAGTCCATCGGCGCCCGGATGCCCTTCTACCAGCTGTTCCTCCAGCTGCTCGTCGACGGCCGAGGTGCCGGCGTGCACGTCGCAGTCACCGCGGACCGCGCCGGGTCCATCCCGTCCTCGGTGGCCGGCAGCCTGCCGCGCAAGGTGGTCATGCGGCAGGTCGACACCAACGCCTACGCGATGCTCGGGGCGCCCAAGGACGTCCTGGACGAGTCCTCCCCGCCCGGGCGCGCCATCGCCGGCGGCCTGGAGATGCAGGTCGCCGTGCTCGGCGGCTCGCCGAACCTCGCCGAGCAGGTCCGCGCGATCGAGAAGCTCGCCGGCACCCTGCGCCGGGCCGGGGTGCCCGAGGCACCCGCCGTGCGGCGCCTGCCCGAGATCATCCCGGCCGACACGATGCCGCGGGCCCTGGCCGGGCGGCCGGTGGTCGGCGTCGCCGACGACACCCTGGAGCCGGTGGGCATCGAGGCACTGGGCACCTTCCTGCTCGCCGGCCCGCCGCAGTCCGGGCGCACCAACGCCCTGCACTGGCTGGTCAGCTCGATCCAGCGTGCCCACCCCGAGGCCCGCTTCCTGTACTTCGGGGCGCGCCGCTCCGGGCTGCGGAGCCTGGACCTGTGGGACGAGGCCGCCACGGGCCCGGCGGACGTCGCCGAGCTCGCCAAGGCTGTCGTCGGGGACCTCAAGGAACCGCCGCCGGAGGGCCAGGTGGGGACCGTTGTCGTCATCGAGGCGCTCGCGGACTTCCTTACCAGCCCGGCCGACCAGCCCCTCGTCGAGGTGATCAAGGCGGTCAAGCGCAACGAGCACCTCGTTGTCGGGGAGGGCGACACGAGCACCTGGGGGGCCTCCTGGCCGTTGATCGCCGAGATCCGTAACGGCCGCCGGGGGCTGGCGCTGCAGCCGGACCAGATGGAGGGCGACTCGCTCTTCCGCACCTCCTTCCCGCGCGTCCAGCGCAAGGAGTTCCCGGTCGGCCGCGGCATGCTCGTCGACAAGGCCAAGGTCCGCCGCGTCCAGCTCCCTCTCCTCGGCGGCTGACCCCCCACGACTCCGCATATGCGCGATTCTGGCGGCCCGGGTGCCCGTCGGGCCGCCATAATCCCGCATATGCGTGGAGGGGTGGGGGGCAGGGGAGTTCTCCCCATGGGGCGGGCGCGACAAGCGGGGTGCGCAGCCGGTAGGAATGTCCCTGTGAGACCTCGCCGGTGGGCGGTGGGGCACCAATGTGAAGGAGACACCTCGTGGCCAACATCAACGTGACCTACGAAGAGATGGACAACGCCGCCAGCTACCTGGTGACCAACAAGGAGGAGGTCCAGACGACGCTCTCCGCCCTGCGGGACTACATCGAGAACCTGGTGAACTCCGGCTTCGTCACCGACCAGGCCTCCACGGCGTTCAACCAGACGTACCAGGACTTCACCACCAACGCCACCGAGGTCATCGAGAACCTCACCAACCTCGGCAACTACCTCACCAGCGCTGCTGAGCAGATGCGAGCCACCGACGAGGCGCTCGCCGCTCAGGCGCGCGGCTGACTCAGGCGTCTCCGCCGGGTACGGGTCCACGGGCCCGTGCCCGGCGGTGTGCGTTGCACACACCACTCGAGAGGACGACGACGGTGCGCGAGGCGCTCCTGCCGAGGGCGGCGCTGCCCTACCTGGACGTGGCGGTCCCCGCGCACACCCACCACGCCGAGCTCGCCCCGCTGCGGCGCGAGGCGCTCGACGTCCTCGCCGCCGGCTACCGCTCCACCGGCCGCACCCTCCTGGGCCTCCTCGCCTGGGCGCTGACCGCCGCAGGAGCCACCCTCCTCGCCGTGCTCCCGTGGCAGGGCCTGACGACGACGACGACGGCGGCCCTCGCCGTCGCCGCGGCGCTCGTCCTGGCCGCGGGGCTGTGGCTCGCCACGGGCGTGCTGCGCGCCGGGCGGCGCCTCGCCGTCGCCGCGGCCGCGTGGCTGCGCGTGCCCGCCGCCGGCGCGAGCGACACCGACGCCGGCGGGCTGCTCGCCGTCCTGCGCTGGCGGGCCGCGCTCGCCGCCGCCGCGGCCGCGGCGGCCGTCGCGCTCACCGTCACCCTGGCCTGGGCGCTGGCCCGCACCGGCACCCTCGGTGGCGCCTACCTCGGCGCCTCCGGCACCGCGGCCCTGCCGGACGCCACCCGCGCCGTCGTCATCGCGGTGCTCGGCGTCGCGGCACTGACCGCCGCGGGCGTCGCCGTGGGCACCTTCGGTGGCGTGCGCGTCGTCCTCGAGGCGGCCTGGACCCGCCCCACCGTGGCGAGCGAGCCGGCCGCCGCGCCCCGGCACCCGGCGAGCTTCGCGCCGCCGCCTCCCGCCGTCCTTGCCGCCGGGCCCGCGCCGCTCGGGCCGCCGACCGTCGAGCTCGACCTGTCCTCCGTCCGCGCCGCGCTCGCCGGCCCGGAGAGCGCCGCGCCGGGCGGTCCCGGGGAGCCCCGCGTGGAGGTCGTCCTGCCCGACGGACGCCGGCTGCGGCCGGGGACCACGCTCGTCGGGCGTCGGCCCCAGGCCCGGCCCGAGGACGTCGTCGACGACGTCGTCGTCCTCACCGACCAGACCGTGACGAAGACGCACGCCACCATCACCGTCGAGGGCGCCCAGGTGCGCGTCGTCGACCGCGCGTCGACGAACGGTACGCTGCTCGAGGCTCCCGACGGGTCCCTCGTCCGCTGCCGCCCGTGGCAGGTCACGACTGTCCGGGCACCCGCGATCATCCACCTGGGACGGACACGGCTGCACGTGCGAGCCGGCGCCGCCCGACGTCCGCTCGAGGTCGCCTGACATGCCGCTCACGCCCCCCGCCGCCCGCCCCTGGCTGGGCCCGGACTCCCGCAACCGCTCGTGGCCCGGCCACGGCGCGATGATGATCCGTCGCGCCGAGGCCCTCGGTGACCTCTCCGCTGCCCTCGGCTCCTGGGCCCGCCTCGGCCTCGCGGCCCTTGCCTGGGCGCTCGGCGCCGGGGGAGCGGTGCTCGTGGGACGCGGCGTCGCCGACGGCGGGGAGGGCTTCGCGTCCGCCGTCGGGATCGGGCTCCTCCTGGCCGCCACGGTGCTCGGCGGGATCCTCGTCGCGACCGGCTCGGCCCTGGCCCGCGCCACCGCCGGCTGGTGGACGCTGGCCACCGCCGTCCGTGCCGACGGCGGCCGCGTCGACGCGACGACGGCGGACCCCGACACCCTGCGCGCCCACGAGGAGGCCGTCGCGGCCGACCGCACCTCCGGTGCCGGGGAGCTGTGGCGCCCGCCGCTGCTGCCGCGCACCCTCGTGGTCCTGCTCCTCAGCGCGGCGGCCGTCGTGCTAGCCACGCGCGCCGTCCTCGGCTACGGGCAGGCCTCCACCCCCTACGCCGCCGACGACGTGCGCGGGGAGTGGCTGACCCAGGCACTCCTCACGCTCGTGTGCCTCCTGCCGGCGCTGCTCACCGCGAGCGGCCTGCGCCGGGTGCACCGCGCCCGCATGCACCGCGTCGCCCACGACGAGCCGGCGTCCGCCGACCCCGGCGTCGCGGGCCTCACCCCGGCCGTCGGTAGCGGCTCGATCGTCGTCGGCGGCCGCGTGCCCGACGCCGGCACCCCGCCGCCCGGGGTGCCCGATTCGCCCGGCCCCGCGCCGGCGCCGCCGCCCATGCCCGCACCCGCACCTGCACCGCAGGAGGCGGCCGGTGCACCTGTCGCGGCTGTCGCGCCTGCCGCGGACACTGCGGTCGCCGGTCGCGAGCCTGCCGACGCTACGCTCGCCGGTCGCGAGCCTGCCGGGACACCGCTCGACGGTCACGAGCCTGCCGGCGCACCGCACCCCGCGGTGCGCCTGTCCGACGGCCGCGTCCTCGCGCCCGGCCGCACCCTCGTCGGGCGCTCGCCGCAGCCCCGCGCCGAGGAGGAGCCGGCCGCCCTCCTCCCCGTCGCCGACGACCGCGTGTCCAAGACCCACCTCACCGTGACGGTCGAGCCCGGCCGCGTCGTCGTCCTCGACCGCGGGTCGACGAACGGCACCGTGCTCCACCTGCCCGACGGGCAGAACCGTCCACTGAGGCCCGGCGAGCCGGTCGAGCTGCGTGAGGGCGACGTCGTCGTCCTCGGCGCGACGACGCTGACGGTCGGCGACGCCGACGTCGAGCACACCGTCCTGCGCGAGCCCCGGTGACCGGCGCGGCCGGCCGCGCGAGGTTCGTGACGAGTCCGGACGACATCCCCCTGACGTCCGTCGCGGAGTTCCGCCTGGCCGCGCGGCAGGTGTACGCCCACCACCGGCCCGGGTCGGTGTCCCTGGGCATCTACGGCACGTGGTCGGCGCTCGGGGCCGCCATCGCAGTCCTCGGCTTCGGGCTCGGCGGCCTGGCCGTCACCCCGATGTCCTGGTGGTTCGTGCTCGCCGGGGTGCTCTTCCTCGGCCTCGTCGTCCGGCGGACGAGGAACGTCTTCCGCCGTGCCGCGGCGACGCGGGCGCAGGTCCTCGCGCTGAGCCGTGACGTCGACGCCCGTGCGGCGCGCGAGGAGATTCCGCTGACGCCGCCCGGCTGGCAGGGCGCTCCTCCCGCGCCGCCGGGCGGGTGAGACTCGGGCCGGGCCGCGTGGCGGGGTGCGCTAGAGTCGGTGGCGTGCACCACGTCAGGAGTCTTCTCCTCCTTCGCTGCCGCGGCGAGGCCCTCTAGCAGCCGGCCCCTCGTCGCGGTGTCTCTCGTGCCCGGCGCACCAGACAACAGCGAAGTGGATGAACGATGAAGACCCGCAGCTTCTCCAACGACCAGCAGCCCTCGCGGATGCCGATCGGCAAGTACCGCCCCTTCCACGAGGTCAACGGCATCGACCTGCCGGACCGCCAGTGGCCCTCGCGCAGGATCACCCAGGCGCCGCGCTGGCTCTCGACGGACCTGCGTGACGGCAACCAGGCGCTCATCGAGCCGATGGACCCGGCCCGCAAGCGCCGCATGTTCGACCTCCTCGTCTCGATGGGCTACAAGGAGATCGAGGTCGGCTTCCCGGCCGCGAGCCAGACGGACTTCGACTTCGTCCGCTCGATCATCGAGGACGGCGCGATCCCCGAGGACGTGACGATCTCCGTCCTCACCCAGGCCCGCACCGAGCTCATCCAGCGGACGATCGACTCCCTCGTCGGCGCCGCCCGCGGCACTGTCCACCTGTACAACGCGACGGCGCCGGTCTTCCGGGACATCGTCTTCCGGGGCGGCCGAGAGGCCACCAAGGAGCTCGCCGTCGCCGGGACCCGCGAGGTCATGGCCTACGCCGAGAAGGTCCTCGCCCCCGAGGCAGTCTTCTCCTACGAGTACTCGCCCGAGATCTTCATCGACACCGAGATCGACTACGCCCTGGAGGTGTGCGAGGCGGTCATGGACGTGTGGCAGCCCGACGCCGGCCGCGAGATCGTCCTCAACCTCCCCGCCACGGTCGAGCGCGCCACCCCGAACGTCTACGCCGACCAGATCGAGTGGATGAGCCGCAACCTCTCCCGCCGGGAGTTCGTCGCGCTGTCCGTCCACCCGCACAACGACCGCGGCACCGCCGTCGCCTCCGCCGAGCTCGCGGTCATGGCCGGCGCGGACCGCGTGGAGGGCTGCCTCTTCGGCCAGGGCGAGCGCACGGGCAACGTGGACCTCGTCACCCTGGGCATGAACCTCTTCAGCCAGGGCATCGACCCGCAGATCGACTTCTCCGACATCGACGGGATCCGGCGCACCGTCGAGCAGTGCACCCAGATGGACGTCCACCCCCGCCACCCCTACGGCGGCGATCTCGTCTACACCGCCTTCTCCGGCTCCCACCAGGACGCCATCAAGAAGGGCTTCACGGTCCGCGAGGAGCGCGTCGCCGCTGCCGGCGGCGACGCGACCGCCGTGCCGTGGGACGTGCCCTACCTGCCGGTGGACCCGCTGGACGTGGGCCGCAGCTACGAGGCGGTCGTGCGCGTCAACTCCCAGTCCGGCAAGGGCGGGGTGGCCTACCTGCTGGCCAGCACCCGCAACCTCGACCTGCCGCGCCGCCTGCAGATCGAGTTCTCCGGCGTGGTCCAGAAGGTCACCGACGCCTACGGCGGGGAGATCAGCGCCGAGCGCCTGTGGGACATCTTCTGCGACGAGTACCTGCCCGCCCCGGCCGGCTCCGGCCTGGCCTCGTGGGGCCGCTTCGCGCTGCGCGGCACGACGCTGACCTCCGGCGGTGAGGGGGAGGGCGCGACCCTGTCGATGGAGATCGTCGACGGCGGCGTCTCCAGGCAGCTGACGACGACGGGCAACGGCCCGGTCGACGCCTTCACCAACGCCTTCACCGAGCTCGGAGCCGAGGTCAACGTCCTCGACTACGCCGAGCACGCCCTGTCGACCGGTGGGGACGCGACCGCCGCCGCCTACGTCGAGTGCGAGGTCGACGGCCAGGTGCTGTGGGGCGTGGGCATCGACCCGTCGATCACGACGGCGTCCTTCCAGGCCATCGTCTCCGCCGTCAACCGCGCGGTCCGCTAGCCCCTCCGCGGCGTCCTCCGCCCGCCGCGCCCCACCGGGCGCGGCGGGCGAGGGCGGGGTTTCTGGGCGGTCGGCCTAGCATCGGAGAAATGGCCTCCCTCCCCTCCCCGGCTCGTGCCGACGCGACGGTCCGTCGCGTCGTCCCGTGGGCCGTCGTCGTCGGTGTCGTCCTCGTCGCTCTCAACCTCCGCGGGCCGATCCTCGCGCCCGCCCCCGTCCTCGGGCTGCTGCGCGAGGACCTCGGACTGTCCTCCACGACCGCGGGTCTGCTGACGAGCCTGCCGGTCCTGTGCTTCGCCCTCGCCGGGCCGCTCGTGCCGCGGCTCATCCGCCGGGTCGGTCCGGACGGCGCGGTGCTCGCCTGCCTGCTCGGCATCCTCGCCGGCACGATCGTGCGCTCGTCCGGGGGCACGGCCAACGTGTTCCTCGGGACGGTGGTCATCGGCGCCGCGATCATGATCGGCAACATCGTCGTCCCGGTGATCATCCGCCGTGACGTGCCCTATCACCGGGCCGCCGCCGTCACCGGGCTGTACACCGCCTCGCTCAACATCGGCGGGACCCTCACCTCGCTGGGCACCGTGCCGCTGGCCGACGCCGTGGGCTGGCGCTGGGCGCTGGCGCTGTGGGGCGTGCTCGCCGTCGTCGGCCTGCTCTACTGGGTGCGCCTGCGCGCGCGCCGGTCGGCCGCCGTCGCGGAGGCGGACCAGGCGGCCCGCTCCGGCGGCGCGTCGACGCGCGTGTCACCGTCGGTCAGCCGCATCGCCTGGCTGCTCGTCCTCGCCCTGGGCTGCCAGACCTTCGCCTACTACGGACTGTCCGGCTGGCTGCCCACCATGCTGACGGACACGCAAGCCCTGGACCCGGCAGCAGCCGGGTCCGCCGCGTCCCTCTTCCAGCTCTTCTCCGTGCTCGGTGCCCTCGGGGTGCCGCTGCTGGCCGCCCGCACGCCCGGGTGGGTCCCGATGGCCGTCATCGCGGTCAGCTGGGTGGCCATGCCCGTGGGCCTGCTCCTCGCGCCGGGCGCCTTCGTCCTCTGGGCGCTCTTCGGCGCGATCGGCCACGGCGGGGCCTTCACCGCGATCCTGTCGATCATCGCCCAGACGAGCGGCAGCGACCGCGAGGCGGCCACGGTCTCCGCCCGCGTCCAGACCGGCAGCTACGTGGCCGCGGCCTCCGCCGGCCCGGTCGTCGGCGCCCTCAGCTCCGCGACCGGCGGGTGGACCGGACCGCTGCTCCTCGTCCTGGGGGCCGTGCTCACCTTCAGCGCCGCGGGCGTGAGCGCCGCCGTCATGGCCCAGCGCCACCGCTCCGCCTGAGTGACCGCCGGCCGCGGACCGCGGCCACCCCCCTGGGACGCACACCCGGGCGCCTGGACGCACCTCCCGCCGGTCGCGGGCGGACGAAAGGTGCGTCCCAGAGGGAGCCGGCCGGACCGGCGAGCCGGGTCGCTGCCGGGGCGCGGGGCGGGGGACAATGGACCGGTGAAGCTCTACCGGGACGAGGCCGTGGTGCTGCGCACCCACAAGCTCGGTGAGGCAGACCGGATCATCACCCTGCTCACCCGCGCCCACGGCCGGGTCCGGGCGGTGGCCAAGGGCGTGCGCCGGACGAGCTCGAAGTTCGGGGCCCGCCTGGAGCCCTTCTCGCTCGTCGACGTCCAGCTCCACATCGGGCGCAGCCTCGACATCATCACCCAGGTGGAGTCCCAGGCCGCCTACGGGCGCTCGCTCGGCTCGGACTACTCCCTGTACACGACGGCGACGGCGATGGTCGAGACCGCCGAGCGGCTCACCGAGGAGGAGGCGGAGCCCGCGCCGCAGCAGTACCTCCTGCTCGTCGGCGCGCTCCACGCGCTGGCCACCCGCCGCCACCCGGCGAGCCTGGTCCTCGACTCCTACCTCCTGCGCTCCCTCGCCGTCGCCGGCTGGGCGCCGAGCTTCGACGACTGCGCCCAGTGCGGCCGTCCCGGCCCGCACCACGCCTTCCACGTCGCCCAGGGGGGCGCGGTCTGCGACCGCTGCCGCCCGCCGGGCTCCTCCGCGCCCGCGCCGCAGACCCTCGAGCTCCTCGGCGCGCTGCTCTCGGGGGACTGGCCCGCCGCCGAGTCCTCCGCCCAGCGCGAGCGGGACGAGGCCTCCGGCCTCGTCGCCGCCCACCTCCAGTACCACCTCGAGCGCCAGCTGCGCTCCCTGCGTCACGTGGAGCGCGTGTGAGCCCGGTGCCGCCCCCGCCGCACCCCTCCGGCGCCCGTCCGCCGGTGGTCGATGCCCGCTTCGTGCCGGGGCACGTCGCCGTCGTCATGGACGGCAACGGGCGGTGGGCCAACGCGCGCGGGCTGCCGCGCGTGGAGGGGCACAAGGCGGGGGAGGCGAGCCTCCTCGACCTCGTGGCCGGCGCCATCGAGATCGGCGTCACCCACGTCTCGGCCTACGCCTTCTCCACCGAGAACTGGAAGCGCTCCCCCGAGGAGGTGCGCTTCCTCATGGGCTTCAACCGTGACGTCCTGCGCCGCCGGCGCGACCAGATGCACGAGTGGGGCGTGCGGGTGCGCTGGGCCGGGCGCCGGCCGCGGCTGTGGCGCTCGGTGATCTCCGAGCTCGAGGAGGCCGAGCGGCTCACCGCCGGCAACGACGTGTGCACGCTGACGATGTGCGTCAACTACGGCGGACGCGCCGAGATCGCCGACGCCGCCAAGCAGATCGCCCGCGAGGTCGCCGCCGGGCGGCTCAACCCCGAGAAGGTCACCGAACGGACCGTCGCGCGCTACCTCGACGAGCCCGAGCTGCCCGACGTCGACCTCTTCCTGCGCACCTCCGGGGAGCAGCGCACGTCCAACTTCATGCTGTGGCAGGCCGCCTACGCCGAGATGGTCTTCCTCGAGGAGCACTGGCCCGACGTCGACCGCCGCAGCCTGTGGCGCGCCGTCGAGATCTACGCCTCCCGCGACCGTCGCTACGGCGGCGCCATCGACGCCACGACGACCGAGTAACCCGCCCCCACCCCTCCGCCGACAGCTGGATTCCGCCCCGTCGGCCGGGGGCGCGACCACCACCCGCTCGCGACCACCACCCGGGGGAAGTGTCAGCGGTGGCGGCGGCGGAGGATGACGACGGCGACCACCGCGGCCGCGAGCACGGCGAGCACAGCGATACCCACCGGGGAGCCCGCTGCCGCGGCCAGCGCCGCGTTCCACACCGCGAAGCCGACGGTGGAGTAGATCGTGGCCCACGCGAGGGCGCCGGGAAGCTGCGCGAGGGTGAAGCGCGGCCACGGCACGTGGAGGATCCCGGCGCCGGCCATCACCATGCTCTGCAGCCCGACGGTGAGGTAGGCGACGGGGACCGCGACCAGCCCCCAGCGGCGGACCAGTTCGACGCCCCGCTGGGCGCCCTGCCCGCTCAGTGTCCGGTGGGCGCGCAGCCGCCAGCCGCCGGTGGGGTGCGTGTGGCGCAGCGCCTGGACGGTCACCAGGCGCCCGAGCCAGTAGACGCCCTGGCCGCGCAGCATCGCGCCGGAAAACAGGAAGGCGAAGACCAACCAGAAGGGCCAGCCGGTGAGGAACTCAGGCACCGGCGGACCGGCGGGAGCACTGCGCGCACAGCCCGAAAAGGTCGAGGGTGTGCTCGATCGCCGTGAAGCCGTGCCGGGCGGCCATCTCCACCGCCCAGGCCTCCACGCCGTCACCGCTGATCTCCACCGTGGTGCCGCACTCGCGGCACACGAGGTGGTGGTGGTGCTTGACGCTCTCGCAGCGGCGGTACAGGGCCTCGCCGTCG
Organism: Georgenia satyanarayanai; assembly: GCF_023715365.1. Lineage (GTDB taxonomy): Bacteria > Actinomycetota > Actinomycetes > Actinomycetales > Actinomycetaceae > Oceanitalea > Oceanitalea satyanarayanai_B. Next base: position 246,644 of record NZ_JAMBNZ010000001.1, on the reverse strand, counting down.
TCGGCGCGCAGGACGTCCACCTCGCCGGCCTCGGCCAGCGCCTGGAGGGTGCGGTAGACGGTGGCCAGACCCACGGAGTCGCCGGCCTCGCGCAGCGACTCGTGCAGCTGCTGGGCCGAGCGGAAGTCGTCGGTGCGCTCGAGCAGGTCGCTGACCGCGGCGCGCTGCCGCGTCATCCGGGGTCTCATGAGGCCTCGCGAAGCTCGACGTCGTCCTGGACGTCCGGGTGCGGGTCGGCCGCGGGGCTGCGGCGCCCGAGCAGCGGACGTGCCAGCGATACTACGCCGAAGACCCCGATCGCCAGCACGACGATGGTCGCCCCGGGGGAGAGCGGGTAGACGTAGGTGACGGACAGGCCCGTGACGCTGACCGCCAGCCCGATGACCATCGCAGCCGCCATCGTCCCGCGGAAGGACCGGGTGACGAGCTGGGCCGTGGCCACGGGGACGATCATGAGCGCGGAGACGAGCAGGACCCCGACGACGCGCATCGCCACCGACACCGTGAGCGCCGCGAGCACCGCGACGACGATGTTGAGCAGCCGCACCGGCAGGCCGCTGGCGCGCGCGAACTCCTCGTCGTGGGAGAGTGCGAAGAGTGCCGGCCGCAGCCCGATCCCGACGGCGAGGATCGAGACCGCCAACCCGATGGTCAGCCACAGGTCGGTGAGCGTCACGGTGGCGATGGAGCCGAAGAGGTAGCCGTTGAGGTTGGCGGTGGTGCCACCGGCGACACCGATGAGCAGGACGCCGCCGGCGATTCCGCCGTAGAAGAGGAGCGCGAGGGCGAGGTCACCGCTCGTGCGTCCGCGCTCGCGGACGAGCTCGATGACGACGGCGCCGACGATCGAGGCGACGACGGCGCCCGGGACGGCGAACGCGTCATGCGGGGTCGCTCCGAGTGCGCCACCGACGAGCCAGCCCACCGCCACGCCGGTCAGGGCCATGTGCCCGATCCCGTCCCCCAGCAGGGACAGGCGCCGCTGGACGAGGTAGGTGCCCATGACCGGGGCGACGAGCCCGACGAGGACGGCGGCGATGAGCGCGCGCTGCATGAGCGGGCTGGCGAGCATGTCGAGGAGGACGGTCATGACAGCTCCAGCCGCAGCTCGGGGTTGTGCGGGTCGATCTGCTCGTCGTCGTGGGAGTGGTGGTGCTCGTGGTCGGGGCCGCAGTGGCCCGCGGCGGCGGGCGGCGGTGGGCCGTCGTGGACGACGCGCCCGTGGCGCAGGACGACGGCGCGCTCGAGCAGCCCGGCGAGAGAGCCGAGCTCGTGGAGGACGGCGAGGACGCTCGTCCCGCGCTCGCGCAGGCCGGTGAGGGTGGCGGCGAGGGACTCCTGGGAGTCGCGGTCGATACCGGTGAGCGGCTCGTCGAGGACGAGGAGCTCGGGGCGGCGCACGAGGGCGCGGGCGATGAGGACGCGCTGCTGCTGGCCACCGGAGAAGACGCTGACCGTCTCGTGCGCGCGCTCGGCCAGGCCCACCTCGTCCAGGGCGGACATCGCGAGGCCGCGCCAGCCGCGTGGCGGGCGCAGCCTGCGGTTGTCGAGCAGGCCGGAGGCCACGACCTCCAGCGCCGTCGCCGGGGTGCCGGACGCCGCGCCCACCCGCTGGGGGACGTAGCCCACGCGGCGCCACGGCACGCGGCGACGGTCGGCGACGTCGGTGCCGAAGAGCGTCACGCTGCCGCGGCTCACGGGCACGACCGACAGGAGCGCCTTGACGAGGGTGGACTTGCCCGAGCCGTTGGCGCCGAGGAGGGCGACCATCTCCCCGTTCCGGACGTCGAGGTCCACGCCCTGGAGGATGCGGGCACCGCCCAGGGTGACGTGGAGGTTGCGGGCGCGCACGGGCAGGGCCATGGGTTCGTATGCTGCCACGTCGCCGGTCACGCGGCGGTGCACCCGAGGGCCTGCTGCAGCGCGGCGAGGTTCGCGCGCATGACGTCGAGGTAGTCGGCGCTTCTGTCCCGTTGGTTCTCCAGCGGGTCGAGGACGGCGGTGCGCAGCCCCAGGTCCTGCGCCAGCGCCTCGGACACCGCGGGGCTGAGGAGGGACTCGACGAAGACCGTGTCGACGTCGTGCTCGCTGACGACCTCGGCGATCTCCGCGAGACGGGCGGGGGAGGGCTCGGCGTCCGGGTCGATGCCGGACAGGCCCTCCTGGTGGAGCCCGTGGGCGTCGGTGAGGTAGCCGTAGGCCTCGTGGGCGACGACGATCGTGTCGCGCTCGCAGGTGGCCAGGCCGGCGGTGATCTCGGCGTCGAGCTCGGTGAGCTCGGCGGTCACGCGCTCGGCGTTCGCCCGGTAGGCCGAGGCGCCGTCGGGGTCGATGTCCGCCAGCTCCTCGGCCAGCGCGGTGCCGACCTCGGCGAGCCGGACGGGGTCGAGCCACAGATGCGGGTCGAGGCCCTCGCCCGCGTGGTCGTGGGTCTCCTCGGCGTGCTCGTCGTGGCCGTGGCCGTGGTCGTGGCCGTCCGCGGGAAGGAGCTCGGTGTGCTCGGCGGCGTCGAGGGCGCGCACGCCGGTGGCGGCGACGGCGTCGTCGACGGCGGCCTGAAAGCCTGAGACGTGGACGACGAGCCCGGCCGCCCCCATGTCGGCGACGGTGCGCGGGGACAGCTCCAGGGTGTGCGGATCGACGTTCGCCGGGGTGAGCGAGCCGACCGAGACGCGGACCCCGCCGATCTCCTTGGCGAGGTACTCCAGCGGGTAGACGCCGGTGAGGACCGTGACATTGCCGCCGGCCGATGCTGCTGCGGTGGTAGTACCGCCGCCGCTGCCCTGGTCCTGGAAGGCCGCGCACCCCGAGAGCGCGAGAACGGCGAGGAGGGCGGACAGGGTGCGAGCTCGGGTCATGAGACTCATTCTCAAGTCAGGTGAGAACCGTTGTCAACTGGGCGTCGCTCGGCGCCGGTCCCTCGTGGTGGGCACGGCCCGTGCGCCCACGGGGGTAGGTTTGGTCGGTGCCCGACGGGCACCACGTCCGCACCGCGGTGCGGCTGTCCGACGCTCGCGCCAGCCAGGTGCGGGTCTGCCCAGTTCGTACCAGCCAGGTGCGGACCAACGACATTTGGAGTGATTGACGTGGCCGCTGCGCCTTCCCGACTGGATTCCGTCATCAACCTCGCGAAGCGGCGAGGCTTCGTCTTCCCCTCCGGGGAGATCTACGGCGGTACTCGGTCCGCGTGGGACTACGGGCCCCTCGGCGTGGAGCTCAAGGAGAACATCAAGCGCCAGTGGTGGCGCACCGTGGTGCAGTCGCGCGAGGACGTCGTGGGGCTGGACTCCTCGATCATCCTGCCCCGCCAGGTGTGGGTCGCCTCCGGCCATGTCGGGGTGTTCACCGACCCGCTCACCGAGTGCCTCTCCTGCCACAAGCGCTTCCGCGCCGACCAGATGGAGGAGGAGTTCGAGGAGAAGAAGGGCCGCGCTCCCGAGGGTGGCCTCGCCGAGATCTCCTGCCCGAGCTGCGGCACCCGTGGTCAGTGGACCGAGCCGCGCGACTTCAACATGATGCTCAAGACCTACCTCGGCCCCGTCGAGGACGAGTCCGGGCTGCACTACCTGCGCCCCGAGACCGCCCAGGGCATCTTCGTGAACTTCGGCCAGGTCATGACGACCTCCCGCAAGAAGCCCCCGTTCGGCATCGCGCAGATCGGCAAGTCCTTCCGCAACGAGATCACCCCGGGCAACTTCATCTTCCGCACCCGCGAGTTCGAGCAGATGGAGCTGGAGTTCTTCGTCGAGCCGGGCACGGACGAGGAGTGGCACCAGCGCTGGATCGACGCGCGCACCGAGTGGTACACGAACCTCGGCATCAAGCGCGAGAACCTGCGCCACTACGAGCACCCGCAGGAGAAGCTCTCCCACTACTCCACGCGCACCGTCGACATCGAGTACCGCTTCGGCTTCGCCGGCAGCGAGTGGGGTGAGCTCGAAGGCATCGCCAACCGCACCGACTTCGACCTCAAGACCCACACCGAGCACTCCGGCCAGGACCTGTCCTACTTCGACCAGGCCAAGAACGAGCGCTGGGTGCCCTACGTCATCGAGCCCTCCGCGGGCCTGACCCGCTCGCTCATGGCCTTCCTCGTCGAGGCCTACAGCGAGGACGAGGCCCCCAACGCCAAGGGCGGGGTCGACAAGCGGACCGTGCTCAAGCTCGACCCGCGCCTGGCGCCGGTCAAGGCCGCGGTGCTGCCGCTGTCCCGCAACGAGCAGCTCTCCCCGGTGGCGCGCAACCTCGCCACCGAGCTGCGCCAGTACTGGAACGTCGACTTCGACGACGCCGGCGCCGTGGGCCGTCGCTACCGCCGCCAGGACGAGATCGGCACGCCGCTGTGCGTGACGGTGGACTTCGACACCCTCGAGGACCAGGCCGTGACGATCCGCGACCGCGACACGATGGGTCAGGAGCGCGTGGCCCTCAGCCAGGTCCGCAGCTACCTCGCCGAGCGCCTCGTCGGCGCCTGACGTCCCAGCGTTTCCCGCGGGGGATCTCGCGAGACGTGAGATTGATCCACCTGGCGGATCAATCTCACGTCTCGCGACACGATCTCCCTCTGGCCCCCTCCGCGGGCTGGCGCGCCCATGACGGTGCCGCGGCCCGGTTAGGTTCGCCCCGATGACCCACGCCCACGTGCTCGACGGGACGCCGGCGCAGCTGCCGCCCGACCAGGCTCGCCGCGCCCGGCTCGTGCTCGCCGCGATCGTCGTCCCGCTGCTCCTCGCGACCCTCGCCGGGCTCCTGTGGCTGTGGCCCACGGGGCAGACGCCGGTCGGCTCGCAGCCGCTCGTCGCCGAGGGGATGTCGATCGAGACGGCGCGGGTCGTCGAGGTGACCGGCACGCCGGGTGCGGAGGTCCGCGCCGAGCTGCTCAGCGGGCAGGGCGAGGGCCAGGTCATCCCCGTCCAGGTGCCGCCGGAGATCCTCGAGAACGGCACCGACGAGGGCGACCGCATCCGGCTGCTCTTCACGCCCGCGGCCCTCGGCTCGGGGGTGCCCTACGTGTTCTGGGACTTCGAGCGGTCGGTGCCGATCGGGTGGTTGGCCGCCCTGTACGCCGTCGTCGTCCTGCTCGTGGCACGGTGGCGCGGCCTGGCAGCGATGGCGGGGCTGGGCGCCTCGCTCGCCGTCGTCGTCCTGTTCGTCCTGCCCGCGCTCATGACGGGTGCGCCGCCGCTCGCCGTCGCGCTCGTCGGTGGCAGCGCGATGATGTTCTTCTCCGTCTACCTCGCCCACGGCGTCTCGATCCGTACGACGACGGCGCTGCTCGGCACCTTCATCGGCCTCGCCGTGACGACGGGGATGGCCCTGTGGGGCACCCGCGCGGCGAACCTCACCGGCACGACGTCGGAGACCTCCCTCATGCTCTTCGGCACCTACCCGGGGCTGCGGCTGCAGGACCTCCTCCTGTGCGGGATCGTCATCGCCGGCCTCGGGGCGCTCAACGACGTGACGATCACCCAGGCCTCGGCGGTGTGGGAGCTGCACGGCGCGGACGGCACGATGGGCCGGCGCCGGTTGTGGACGGGCGGCATGCGCATCGGTCGCGACCACATCGCCTCGACCGTCTACACCCTCGCCTTCGCCTACGTCGGCACCGCCCTGCCGGTCCTGCTCATGGCCGCCTCCTACGACCGCGCCTTCCTCGACACGCTCATGGCGGGGGAGCTCGCCGAGGAGGTCGTGCGCACGCTCGTCTCCTCCGTCGGTCTCGTCCTCGCCATCCCCGCGACGACGGCGATCGCCGCCGCCCTCGTCCGCGTGAGCGCCGCCCGCTCCGATCCCGCCGCCCGGGCGTGAGGTCACCCACGGTGACGGCCTCCCCTCGGCCTGGGAGAATGCCCGGGTGACCTCCCTCCAGATCGGCCCGGTGTCGGTGGGCAGCCCGGTAGTGCTGGCCCCGATGGCCGGCGTCACCAACCCGCCCTTCCGTCGGCTGTGCCGCGAGGCCGGCCTCGCCGCCCTCGACGAGGACGCGCGCGCCGCCGCCCGTCCCGGCGAGCACGCGCCGGCGGGCCTGTACGTCACCGAGATGGTCACCTCGCGGGCGCTGGTCGAGCGCACGCCGGAGACGATGCGGATGGTGAGCGCCGACCCGCGCGAGCCGGTCCGCTCCGTCCAGCTCTACGGCGTCGACCCGGCGACGGTCTCCGCGGCCGTGCGCCTCCTCGTCGAGGAGGACCGCGCCGACCACGTCGACCTCAACTTCGGCTGCCCCGTTCCCAAGGTCACCCGCAAGGGCGGCGGTGCGGCACTGCCGTGGAAGCGCGACCTCTTCCAGGCCATCGTCACCGGCGCCGTCGCCGCCGCGCGCGAGGGCTCGCGCCACCGCGACCGCGAGGTCCCGGTGACGGTCAAGATGCGCATAGGCATCGACGACGAGCACCTCACCTACCTCGACGCCGGCCGCATTGCCGAGCAGGCCGGGGTCTCCGCCGTCGCCCTCCACGCCCGCACCGCGGCCCAGCACTACTCCGGCGAGGCCCGCTGGGAGAGCATCGCGCGCCTCAAGGAAACCGTCCGCAGCGTGCCGGTGCTCGGCAACGGGGACATCTGGTCCGCCGAGGACGCCGTGGAGATGGTGCGCCAGACCGGCTGCGACGGCGTCGTCGTCGGGCGCGGCTGCCAGGGGCGGCCGTGGCTGTTCACCGACCTCGTCGCCTGCTTCGCCGGGTCCCCGCTGCGGGTGCAGCCGGGGCTCACCGAGGTCGCCGGCGTCATCCGCACGCACGCCGAGCTCATGGTCGAGCACTTCGGATCCGAGACCAAGGCGCTGCGCGAGCTGCGCAAGCACATGGCCTGGTACCTCAAGGGCTACGTCGTCGGTGGGGACGCCCGGCGCGAGCTCGGGCTGGTGAGCACCCTCGCCGAGCTCGACGATCGACTCGCCGCGCTCGACCTCACCCAGCCCTACCCGGGCGAGGGCGCCGAGGGCCCCCGCGGCCGCGCCGGGTCCCCGAAGGTCCCGCACCTGCCCGAGGCCTGGCTCGAGAGCCAGGACATCGACGAGCGGCTGCGCCGGCTCCTCACCGAGGCCGAGCTCTCCATCTCCGGCGGCTGACGCCCCCGCCTGCCCCACCCGCCCCACCCGCCGACAGCCGGATTCCTCCCGGAGGATCCGGCTGTCGGCGGGTGGGGCGGGTGGCGCTGCTCAGCCTCGCGTGCGGTAGATGTGCATGGTGATCGGCGCGAAGACCGCGGTGAGCGCGGCCGAGGCGACGAGCACCCAGCCGACGTCGGAGAAGGTCGCCACGCCGCCCATGAGTCCGCGCACCGCCGTGACGAGGTGGCTCACCGGGTTGAGCTCGACGACGGTCTGCAGCCCCGAGGGCATGGTCCGCGGGTCGACGAAGATGTTCGACGCGAAGGTCAGCGGCATGAGGACGAGCATCGACACGCCCATGACGGCGTTGGGACTGCGCATGACCAGGCCGAGGATCGTGAAGATCCAGCTGAGCGAGAAGGCGAAGACGAGCAGGAGCAGCAGCGCCAGGACCACCCCCGCGACCGCGCCCTCCGGGCGGAAGCCGAGCAGCAGCCCGAGCACGAGCGTGACGCACGAGGCGATGGTGTACCGGACCGTGTCCCCCAGCAGCGCCCCGACGATCGGCGCGGGCCGCCAGATGGGCAGCGAGCGGAAGCGGTCGAAGACGCCCTTGGTGATGTCGGTGTTGAGCGTGAAGCCGGTGTACACGCTGACGACGAGCACCGTCTGCACCATGATCCCCGGCAGCAGGAACTGCAGGTAGGTCCGGGTGTCCCCGGCGATCGCCCCACCGAAGAGGTAGGTGAACATCAGGGTGAAGATGATCGGGGTGAGCGTGACGTCGAAGAGCTGCTCGGGGACGTGCTTGATCTTGAGCAGCGCCCGGTGGGCGAAGGTGAGCGTCGAGCTCACCGCCGAGGCGCGCCCGGGCCGGTCGAGGACCTCCACGGCCTCGCGCAGGGCGGTGTTGGAACCGATGTCGAGGGATCTCATGAGGTGGCCTCCGCTGTCGTCTGCTCGGCCGGCTCCTCGGCCGGGCTGCCGGTGAGGGCGAGGAAGACCTCGTCCAGGCTGGGCTGGCCGAGGGAGAACTCGGGCACCGCGACCCCCGCCGCGTGGAGGGCGGCGAGCACGCGGGCGGGGGAGTCGGGGGCGTGGTCGGGCACCCGGGCGCTGAGGCCCAGGCCGTCGGGCAGCTCGGTGACGGGGGTGCCGAGGACGTCGTCGAGGACGGCGACGGCGCGGGGCCGCTCGGCGCGCTCGGCCACCCGCAGCGTCACCGTGCCCGTGCCGACGGATGCCTTGAGCTGCGGTGCGGTGCCCTCGGCGATGAGCCGGCCGTGGTCGATGACGGCGATCCGGTCGGCGAGCTGGTCCGCCTCGTCGAGGTACTGGGTGGTGAGCAGGACCGTGGTGCCCTGGGCGACGAGGAGCCGGATGATGTCCCACACCTGGTTGCGGCTCCGCGGGTCCAGGCCCGTGGTCGGCTCGTCGAGGTACAGCACCCGCGGGCTCATGACGAGGCTCGCGGCGAGGTCGATGCGGCGGTGCATGCCACCGGAGTAGTTCTTGACCTGCTTCCCCGCGGCGTCAGCGAGGTCGAAGGCGGCGAGCAGGTCCGCGGCCCGCTGCTTGGCCCGGGCGGCGGAGAAGCCGTACAGGCGGGCGAGCAGGATGAGGTTCTCGGTGCCGGTGAGGTCCTCGTCCACCGAGGCGTACTGGCCGGTGAGGCCGACGTCGGTCCGCACGGCGTCCGCCTGCGTGCGGATGTCGTGCCCCAGCACGCGCGCCGTGCCCGCGTCCGGCACGAGAAGGGTGGCGAGCATCCGCACGATCGTCGTCTTGCCGGCGCCGTTGGGACCGAGCAGGCCTAAGACGGTGCCGCGCTCGACGGTGAGGTCGACGCCGTCGACGGCGGTCGTCTCCCCGAAGCGTTTGACGAGGCCCTCGGCCTCGATAGCTGGTCCGTTTCCCATGGTGGCTCCTTCGCGTGGTTGGTCGGTTGGACCGGTGCCGGACCCGGAAGTCATCGCTGGGGGCGACATTACGCCCGGGCACCGACACGCGAACCGGACTTTTCGGGCATGGGAACGGCGAGAGCCGGCCCCCGCACGGGGGACCGGCTCTCGGCGGGACGCGCGGGCTCAGGCCTGGGCGCGCAGCCAGACGGTCGTGTCCGTCGGCAGCGCGCCGTCGGCGAGCGGGCCGCTGGCGACGAGGACCTCGTGGCCCTCGGGCAGCGCGAGCGGCGCGGTCCCGAGGTTGGCCATGACGACGACGGCGGGGCGGTCCTCGCCGGTGTTGCGGACGGCGACGACGTCCTCACCCGCCGTCACGAGCTCCAGCGCACCGGCGCCGAGACGGTGCTCGGCGCGCAGGGCCAACGCTTGCCGGTAGAGGTGCAGCGTGGAGTCCTCCTGCTGCTCCTGGACGTCAGGGGCGAGCGGGGCCCAGGACTCGGGCTGGGGCAGCCAGGTGCGCCCGGTGGGGGAGAAGCCCAGGCCCGGGGCGTCCGAGCGCCACGGCAGCGGCACGCGGCAGCCGTCGCGGCCCTTCTCGGCGTGGCCGGTGCGCCACCACGCCGGGTCCTGGCGCAGCGAGTCGTCCAGGGTGGTGTGCTCGGGCAGCCCGAGCTCCTCCCCCTGGTAGACGTAGGCGCTGCCGGCGAGGCCGAGCATGAGGAGAGACGCGGCGCGGGCGCGGCGCAGGCCGAGCTCGGCGTCGGGCTGGGTGTCCTCGGCGCCGATCCCGTTGGGGCCCTTGCCGGTCTCGGCCAGGCCCAGGCGCGAGGCGTGCCGCACGACGTCGTGGTTGGACAGCACCCACGACGTGGGCGCGCCGACGGCGTCGTTGGCGGCGTAGGAGCCGGCGATCGAGGCGCGCAGCGCCGCGGCGTCCCAGCGGGTGACGAGGAAGTTGAAGTTGAAGGCCTGGTGCATCTCGTCGGGGCGGACGTAGAGCGCGAGCCGCTCGAGCGGCTCCACCCAGGCCTCGGCGACGAGGATGCGGTCGCCGTCGTACTCGTCGAGCACAGCGCGCCACTCGCGGTAGATCTCGTGGACGCCGTCCTGGTCGAACATCGGGCTGCGGCCGGTCTCGACGTCGTCGCTCGCGTCGGGGACGAGGACCTCGTCCTCAGCCGCGGCCAGCCCCTCCTCGACGTCGGTCCCCTCGACCATCCGGACGTGGCCGGCCCAGTCCGGCAGCCCGGCTGCCTTGACCAGGCCGTGCGCGACGTCGACCCGGAAGCCGTCGACGCCCCGGTCGAGCCAGAAGCGCAGGATGCTGCAGAACTCCTCGTGGACCTCGGGGTGGTCCCAGTTGAGGTCCGGCTGGCTGCTGTCGAACAGGTGGAGGTACCACTGCCCGTCACGCTCCCAGCTGCTGCCGGGGGCGTCTGGCCGCTCGCTCACGCGCGTCCACGCCGAGCCGCCGAAGACCGACTGCCAGTTGTTCGGCGGCTCCTCCCCGTACTCGCCGGCGCCCTCGCGGAACATGTAGCGGGCCCGGGCCGCCGAGCCGGGGCCGTCGGCCAGCGCCTGGCGGAACCAGGCGTGCTGGTCGGAGGTGTGGTTGGGCACGAGGTCGACGATGACGCGCAGGCCCAGCTCGTGCGCGCGGGCGATGAGCGCGTCGGCGTCGGCGAGCGTCCCGAAGAGCGGGTCGACGTCGCGGTAGTCGGCGACGTCGTAGCCCGCGTCCTTCTGCGGGGAGCGGTAGAAGGGGGAGAGCCACACCGCGTCGACACCCAGCCGGGCGAGGTGCTCCAGCCGCTCGGTGACGCCGGGCAGGTCACCGATCCCGTCGCCGTCGGCGTCCCCGAAGGAGCGCGGGTACACCTGGTAGATGACCGCGGTGCGCCACCACTCGGCGTCGGCGGTGGGCTGGTGCACGACCTGTCCGGTCAGGGGCTGAGGCAGGTGAGGGCTGGCGGTCACGGGCGCGTCCATCTCTCGGCGGGGTGGAGGGGGTTCGAAGTACGTTACCCGCGCTCCCGAGCCGAGCCCAACGGTCCGCGAGGCCGAGACGTGGCCGACGCGGAGGTGCAACGGTCCCGAAACACGTCGTTGGGACTGTGTGCCCACCGGGCGCCCGCCCGGCCGCACACGCGAGGAGCCTCATGAACACGACTCACCACGGGCGCGTGCCGTCACCGCCCTCACCTCCGCCCGCTCGCGGTGGGTGTCCTGCTCGCGCCCGCGGCGGGCGCGGCCCCGGCCGAGGACCTGCCGCGAGTGACGGTCGTCGCCACCGGCGGCACGATCGCCGGCGAGGGTCGACGTCCTCCAGTTCGGCAACGCCGGGTCCGGCGGGTACACGATCGAGCAGTACCGCGAGCTCACCGCGACGGTGGGGCTCGCGTTGGAGGAGTTCGACGCCGTCGTCGTCACCACCGGCACCGACACGGTGGAGGAGTTCGCCTACTGGCTCGACCTCACGATGCAGAACCGCAAGCCGGTGGTCCTCACCGGCGCCCTGCGCCCGTGGGCGGCGGGGGAGACGGCGGGGGAGGCCGGCGTCATCGGTGCCGACGGCCCGGCCAACCTGCTCCAGGCCGTGCGGCTGGGCGCGAGCCAGAAGACCTTCTGCTTCGGCACGGTGCTCATGCTGGGCGACGAGATCCACGCAGCGCGGGACGTCACCAAGGGCAACACCACCCGCAACGACACTTTCGTCACCCCCGGGCTCGGTGCGCTCGGCGGGATCGACGGCGCGAGCGTCCACGTCCAGCGGGCCCCGGCGCGCGTCCGCGGCTGTGCCAGGCGAGGAGCCGGCCGGCTCGGAGGACGAGACGGAGGCCGGGGCAGTCAGCAGCGGCAGTGGCGGCGCGGTCTCCCGGCCCTCGGCGCCTCCGTCCAGGCGGCCCTCACCGCGGCAGCGCTCGCGGTGCTCGTGGGCGGCACGCTCTACGCGCTGCACCGCCGCCCGACCTGGGCGGTCGCCGAGGACTGAGGCCAACGCCGCAACCCGGACCTCCTGAGCGACCGGATCGCGCCACAAGCGCGGTCGGCACGGATGCGACACGCCGGCGACACGCCGAGCGCGCTCTCTCAGCCCCGCCCTGTGGACCGCACTGGTGGCGCGATCCGTCGCCCGCTGGCCTCGTGGGTACCGTGCGCCCTGGGCGGCGCTCTCAGCCCGCGTCGCGGGGCGCGGCGGCCGTGGAGCCTCGGACGATGAGCTCGGCGACGAAGAGCAGCTCGCTGCGCGGGGCGCGCGAGCCGCTGATCTCGGCGACGAGGGACGTGACGGCCGCGTGGCTCATCGCGTCCACCGGCTGGCGCAGCGTCGTCAGCGGTGGGTCGGTGAAGGCCATGAGCGGGGAGTCGTCGAAGCCGACGACGGACACGTCCTCGGGCACGGACAGCCCGCGGCTGCGAGCCGCACGGACGGCGCCGAGCGCCATGAGGTCCGAGCCGCAGATGATGGCGGTGCAGCCCTCGTCGAGGAGGATGCCGGCGGCGGCCTGGCCTCCCTCGAAGGTGAAGAGGGTGGGCACGACGTGCGCGGCGCCGTCGGGAAGGAGCGCACCGACCGCGCGCTCAAAGCCCGCGCGCTTGCGCTGGGCGGGGACGAAGCGGTCGGGGCCGATCGCCAGGCCCATGCAGGTGTGTCCCTGGGAGACGAGGTGGCGCACTGCCAGCTCCATGCTCCCGGAGTCGTCGGTGGAGAACGCGGCGGCGTCGAGCTCGCCGGTGTAGCCGTTGACGAGGACGAAGGGCACGCCCTTGGACTGCAGCCGTTCGTAGCGGTCGGCGTCCGCCTGCGTGTCGGCGTGGAGGCCCGAGACGAAGACGATGCCGTCGACACCGTGGTCGAGGAGCATCTCCACGTACTGGTCCTCGGTCGTCCCGCCGGGGGACTGGGTGCACAGCAGCGGGGTGTAGCCGAGCGTCGAGAGCACCGACTCGATGGACTGCGCGAAGGCGGGGAAGACCGGGTTGGTCAGCTCGGGCACGACGAGGCCGATGAGCCCGGCCGAACGCGCGCGCAGCCGCTCGGGCCGCTCGTAGCCGAGCATGTCGAGGGCGGCGAGGACGGCCTTGCGGGTGTCGGCGGCGACCTCCGGCTTGCCGTTGAGGACCCGGGACACGGTGGCGGTGCTGACCCCGGCCTGGTCGGCGACGTCTGTCAGTCTGGTGCGTCCCTGCATCGCTGACTCCTCCCTGCTGTCCGACGGATGTGCGGGTGCAATCGTTGCATGAAAGTTACTGCAACGTGTTGCACTCCGTTGCCGGTGCGGCTTACGCTGCGCCGAAACGGCACAGCGACGCGGCTACGACGCCGGCGTCGCCTCGGCCCCGACGAAGGAGAGATACCGGATGCGCCGTAGCATCGTGATCACCGCAGCCGTCGCACTGACGCTCGGACTCGCCGCATGTGGCAGCGAGTCGGAGGAGCCGGAGGAGTCCACGCCCGAGGCCACGCAGGACTCCGCGGGGCCCACCGCCGCCGAGGGCGGCTCCCTCACCATCTGGGTCGACGACACCCGCGAGGCGGCCGTCGCCGCCGCAGCCGAGGCCTTCGAGGCCGAGACGGGAACCACCGTCGAGCTCGTCCAGAAGAACTTCGACGACATCCGCCCCGACTTCCTCGCCCAGGTCCCCACCGGCGAGGGCCCGGACATCACCGTCGGCGCCCACGACTGGCTCGGCGAGCTCACGGCCAACGGTGTCGTCGCCCCGGTCGAGCTCGGTGACAAGGCCGGCGAGTTCGAGGACGTCGCCGTCGAGGCATTCACCTACGAGGGTCAGGTCTACGGCCTGCCCTACGCGATCGAGAACATCGCCATCTACCGCAACACCGCGCTCGTGGACGAGACCCCCGCGACCTTCGACGAGATGATCGCCATGGGCGAGGAGTCCGGCGCGGAGTACCCCTTCCTCGTCCAGATCACCGAGGTCGGCGACCCGTACACGATGTACCCGTTCCAGACGTCCTTCGGGGCGCCCGTCTTCGAGATGAACGAGGACGGCAGCTACACCGCCGAGCTCGCCCTGGGCGGCGAGAACGGCAACGCCTTCGCCCAGTGGCTCGCCGAGCAGGGCGCGGCCGGCACGCTCAACACCTCCTGGGAGTACGACATCGTCGTGGAGGCCTTCGCGAACGGCGAGGCGGCCTACCTCCTCGGCGGCCCGTGGATGCTCGCCTCCTTCGAGGGCGTCGACGTCGCCGTCGACCCCATCCCGACGGCGGGCGGGGAGCCCGCGCAGCCCTTCACCGGTGTCCAGGGCTTCTACGTGAGCGCGCAGAGTGACAACGCCCTGCTCGCCACGGACTTCCTCGTCAACTACATGGCCACCGAGGAGGCGCAGATCGCGCTGTACGAGGCCGGTGACCGCACGCCGGCGCTGACTGCCGCCGCCGACACCGTCTCCGAGGACCCGGTCGCGGCCGGCTTCCGCGAGGTCGGCGCCGACGCCGTGCCCATGCCCTCCATCCCGGAGATGGGCGAGGTGTGGAACTTCTGGGGTGTCACCGAGGGGCAGATCATCTCCGGCCAGCTCGACCCGGTCGAGGGCTGGGAGAAGATGGTCTCGGACATCCAGGCCGCGATCGGCGGCTGACGCACGCGCGCGGCACGCCCGGTGACGGACGTGCCGCGCCCGCGCCGCCCCCGTCTCTTCGCCCCGGAAGGCACGCGATGTCCCAGCCCCAGGCCCCTCAGCTCTCGACGGCGGACTCGGAGCCCGAGACGCTCCACGTCCGGCGCACGCCGCACTCGCGGACGTACACGCCCGGCTTCTTCGTCAAGGTCGCGCTCATGGCGCTCGTCAACGCCCTCGGCGTGTTCATCGTCATCCAGGCGTGGGTGGCGGAGTCGTGGGCGGTGCTCGCAGTCATGGTCGCGCTCCTCGTCGCGGCCGACTACGTGTACTTCTCGCGCCGCTCGCTGCCGATGAAGTACATCCTCCCCGGGCTGGCCTTCCTCCTCGTCTTCCAGGTCTTCACCGTCGCCTACACCGGCTACGTCGCGTTCACGAACTACGGGCAGGGCCACAACTCCTCCAAGGGCGACGCGATCGAGGCGCTGCTCATCCAGAACGAGCAGCGGGTGGAGGGCTCCAGCTCCTACCCGCTCGCCGTCGTCGAGCGCGACGGCGAGCTCGGCTTCGCCGTCGTCGACGACGGCACCGTCCGCGCCGGCACCGCGGAGGAGCCGCTCGCGGGGATCGACGGCGCCGTCGTCACCGACGGGGCCGTCGCGGAGGTGCCGGGCTGGGAGCTCGTCGACCGGCAGACGGTCATCACCCGCCAGACCGAGGTCGTCGAGCTGCGCGTCCCGGTGTCCGACGACGCCGAGCAGGGCTCGATCCGCACCCAGGACGGCCGCAACGGCTTCGTCTACCGCTCGGTCCTCGAGTACGACGAGGCAGCGGACACGATGACCAACCTCGAGACCGGCGCCGTCTACCGCCCGAACGACACGGGGCAGTTCGAGGCGGAGGACGGCTCCACCCTCAACGTCGGCTGGCGCGTGCCGGTGGGCCTGGACAACTTCACCACGGCCTTCGGTGACTCGCGGTACGCGGAGCCCTTCCTCCAGGTGCTCGTGTGGACCTTCGCCTTCGCGATCCTCACCGTGGGCCTGACCTTTTTCCTCGGCCTGTTCTTCGCGCTCGTCCTCAACGACGAGCGGGTCCGGGGGCGCAAGGTCATGCGGGCGCTGCTCATCCTGCCCTACGCCTTCCCCGCGCTCATGTCCTACCTGCTGTGGCGCGGCATGCTCAACACCGACTTCGGCTTCGTCAACCAGGTGCTCCTCGGGGGGGCGGAGGTGCCGTGGCTGACCAACGAGTGGCTCGCCCGCGCCGTCGTCCTCGGTGTCCAGCTGTGGGTGGGCTTCCCCTACATGTTCCTCATCACGACCGGTGCGCTGCAGTCGATCCCCAGCGACGTCATGGAGGCTGCCCGCATCGACGGCGCCGGGCGGCTGCGGATCTTCCGCTCGCTCACCCTGCCGCTGCTGTTCATCGCGGTCGCCCCGCTCCTCATCTCGTCCTTTGCCTTCAACTTCAACAACTTCAACGGCATCGAGATGCTCACCGAGGGCGGGCCACGCTTCCAGGACACCTCGGTGCCCGTGGGCGCGACCGACATCCTCATCACGATGGTCTACTCGATCTCCGGGCTCGACGGCCGGGCGGCGACCAACTACGGGCTCGCCTCGGCGCTGTCCCTCGTCATCTTCCTCATCGTCGCGACGATCTCGGCGATCACCTTCCGCAAGACCCAGGCGCTGGAGGACATCAGCTGACATGGCCACCACGACCGTCCCCGCCGGGCGCACCGCCGCCCCGCAGCACCGCCTCAGCCGCCGACGTTGGTGGAGCGAGGTCGGCTGGCGCTACGTCGTCGCCGTCGTCGCGATCGTCTACGCCGTCTGGCCCATCGTCTACATCGTCTCGGCCTCGCTCGCCGAGCGCGGCACCCTCACCGGCTCCAACGCGCTCTTCGCCGATGTCAGCCCGGCCAACTACGGCAAGCTCGGCGACACCTACTTCTGGACCTGGCTCGCCAACACCCTCGTCATCGCGTCGACGACGGCGGTCGGCACGGTCCTCATGGGCGCGGCGGCCGCGTACGCCTTCTCCCGCTTCCGCTTCCGCGGGCGCCGCGGCGGGCTCATCGCCCTCCTCATCGTCCAGATGTTCCCGCAGCTGCTCGCCTTTGTCGCGATCTTCCTGCTGCTGCTCGTCCTGGGCGAGGTCACCCCGGTGCTCGGGCTCAACTCCCGGGTCGCGCTCATCATGGTCTACCTCGGCGGGGCGCTGGGCGTGAACACCTTCCTCATGTACGGCTTCTTCAACACCGTGCCACGGGAGCTGGACGAGGCCGCGAAGATCGACGGCGCCACCCACGCGCAGACCTACTGGACGATCATCCTGCGCCTCGTCGCACCGATCCTCGCCGTCGTCGCGCTCCTGTCCTTCATCTCGAGCTTCTCCGACTTCCTCCTCGCCAAGCTCATCCTGCAGTCGGAGTCGAAGTGGACGTTGGCGGTGGGTCTCTACGGGTGGGTCTCGGACCAGCTCTCGGCGAACTGGGGACTCTTCGCGGCCGGCGCGACGATCGGCGCGATCCCGATCGTGCTCATCTTCCTCTTCCTCCAGCGCTACATCGTCTCCGGCCTCACCGCCGGGTCCGTCAAGGGCTGAGCGGCCTCAGCGGCGGACGCGGGGGTCGTTCTCCCGCGGCTGCGGCTCCAGCCACTGCCACACGGCGGTGCGGGGCGGCAGGAGGAGACGGCCGTCAGGCCTCTCGGTGAGCGGACCCGAGGACAGCAGCACCTCACGCTCGGGAGACAGGGGGACGTCGTCGTCGCCGACGTTGACGACGACGAGCACCTCCCCGCTGAGGAAGGCGAGCACTGTGTCCGGCACGGGTCCGCCGAGCTCATCGACCCAGGCGAGCGGCGCGAGGCCCAGCCGGTGGTCCCCGCGCAGGCGCAGGGCGGCGCGGACGATCTCGAAGGACGAGCCCGTCTGCCCGCGCTGCTCCTCCTTGAGCCGGGCGGCCAGCGTGAGGCGCTCCGGCTCGGGCTGCTGGGTGGTCTTGACCGGCATGCCGAGCTCGATGCCCTGGCGCAGGTAGACCGCTCCCGGCATGGCGAGGACGACCAGAGCCGTGGCCAGCGCGAGCTCGGGGGAGCCGGCCTCGAGGACGTCGGGGACCAGCCAGGCGCCGGCGCTGCCGAGCGCGTCGCGGATGCGCAGGCTCTCCGTCACCGACTCCCTGACCAGTGCGGGGTCGCCGACATCGAGGAGGTCGGCGTCGACGAGGTGGTGCAGCCAGTCCTCGTGGAGCATGTCCGCCACCCGCGACTGGGTGGCGGGGCTGAGCCGGGTGGAGAGGATCGGGTCCTCGTCGCGGGCGTGCTCGGCGAGCACGGCGTGCAGCTCGCGGTAGCGCGCGTGGGAGACCGGCTCGGACTCGGTGACCGGTCCGAGGTCGAGGCCGTCGGCGCCGCGGCTGAGCCAGTAGCGGGCGCACGCCTCCTCACGCGGGTCGAGCGGGTCGATGCGCAGAACCACGCGCAGGCCCGTGCGGTGGGCGCGGGTGAGGAGGCCGACGACGGCGTCGATGGCCTCCTCCGGCGCCTCGCCCGGCAGGGGAGGGCAGCCGATGCGCACGGCCTGGACGCCGAGACGGGAGACCGCGCGGATCTGCTCGACGCGCTCGGCGACCTCCGTGAGGGTGGTCGTGCCACTCACCAGGGGCGGCTCGTTGACGTAGACGACGGCGGAGCGCCACCACTCCGGTGAGCCGACGGGGGCGCGGTGGACCAGGCGGGTGGTCACCGTCCCCGTCGTGGCGGCCGTCGTTGGCGCGCTGGGTACGGGGTCGGTCATGGCGTCATTGTGGCACCAACGGCGGGGGCGGGAGGCGCTGACGGGCGGCCCAGTCGGGCCGGAGGACGGACATGAGGACCTGGTCGACGCGCGCGCCGTCGTAGCGCAGCGCCTCGCGCTCGCGGCCCTCGACGACGAAGCCCGCCTTCTCGTACACGCGCTGGGCGCGGGGGTTGAAGGCGTACACGCCGAGTGAGACCCGGTGGAGGGGGAGGCGGGTGAAGGCGTGGTCGAGGAGCAGACGGGTGGCCTCGCTGCCCAGGCCGCGGTCGCGGCCGCGCGGGCCGAGGAGGATGCGGAAGTTGCACGACTCGTTGCCAGGGTCCCAGTCGTTGAGGACGACCTCGCCCACCCAGGTGCCCGAGGCCCTGTCCACGACCATGAGGTCGAGGCGGTCCTCGCGGGCCGCGAGGCCGGAGTACCAGTCGTGCAACTGGGCGGGGTCCTGCTCCGCGGCGCGGGCCTCCTCGTCGCTGTGGACGCTGCCGGTGAGGCGCAGCAGCTCCGGGTCGGCGAGTGCCTCGAGGATGTGCGGCAGGTCCGCGTCGCGGTAGGGGCGCAGGGTGGTGAGGGTGCCGGTGAGGACGGGCTTGTGCGCCCAGGGTGAGGGGGCCACGGCGCTACCCGAGGTCCGCGCTGAGCCAGCGCTCGGGCTGCATCTCGATGACGACGTGGTCGACCAGCTCGCGGCGCGCCATCGCGAGGTAGCCCTCGGCGGCCTCCCCGGACAGGTAGCGGTAGGTCATCTCGACGAGGTGCTCGTCGGTCTGCGGGAGCACGCCGGTCACCGGTCCCTCGACGGAGACGTACCGGACGGTGGGGGTGACGCGCTCGGCCATGAGGCTGAAGCGGCCGGCGGCCTCGACGAGGCGGGCCTTGCGTGACTGCCCGCCGGTGAGCACCCACAGCCGCCCGCCGGGCGTGTACTGGTACCAGATCGGCACGACGAGCGGCGCCCGGCCCGGCTCGGCCGCCACGGACAGCGCACCGATGTGCGGCTCGGCCAGGAACTGCTCACGGTCCTCACGGGTCAGTGCCATGGCCCCACGCTAGTGCGGGGGTCCGACACCGGGTGGATGAGCACCGCGTTGCCGCCGATCCGCCATAGGCTCGGGCTCGTGGAGGACTTGTACGCGCCGTACCGCGATGCCGACCGTGAGCGCTGGTGGCAGGAGGAGCCGAAGAACCCCAACCGCTCCGCCTTCGAGAGGGACCGCGCCCGCGTGGTCCACTCCTCGGCGCTGCGGCGTCTCGGCGCGAAGACGCAGGTGCTGGGGCCCTCGAGCGACGACTTCGTCCGCACGCGGCTCACCCACTCCCTCGAGGTGGCGCAGGTGGGCCGCGAGCTCGGCAAGACGCTGGGCTGCGATCCCGACGTCGTCGACACCGCGTGCCTGGCCCACGACCTCGGCCACCCGCCGTTCGGGCACAACGGGGAGCGGGCGCTGGACGAGGCGGCCGCGGACATCGGCGGCTTCGAGGGCAACGCCCAGACGCTGCGGCTGCTCACCCGCCTCGAGCCCAAGGCCTTCACCGCGGACGGCAGCCCCGTGGGGCTCAACCTCACCCGCGCGAGCCTGGACGCCGCCACGAAGTACCCCTGGCCGGTGGAGGAGGCGCCGAAGAAGCCGGGCGGGCGCCCCTCGCGCAAGTTCGGTGTCTACGCCGACGACCTGCCCGTCTTCACCTGGATGCGACAGGGCGCTCCGGACCGGCGCCTGTCGATCGAGGGGCAGGTCATGGACCTGGCCGACGACATCTCCTACTCGGTGCACGACGTCGAGGACGCCGTCGTCGGGGGACGCATCGACCTCGCGGTGCTGCGCCGGACGGAGCAGCAGGCGGCCGTCGTCGTCCAGACCCGCCAGTGGTACAACCCGCCCGTGTCCGACGACGTGCTCGGCGCGGCCCTCGAGCGTCTCGTCGCGCTGCCGGTGTGGCTGGAGACGTGGAGCGAGAGCCGGCGCGACCGCGCAGCGCTCAAGGACATGACGAGCCAGCTCATCGGCCGCTTCTGCAACGCCGCCCACGACGCCACCCGCGAGCGCTTCGGGGACGGCCCGCTCACGCGCTACGGCGCGGACCTCGTCGTCCCCGACGACACGCTCGCGGAGATCGTCGTCCTCAAGGGCGTCACCGCGCACTACGTCATGGCGCCGCGGGAGAGCGAGCCGGTCTACCAGCGGCAGCGGACGATGCTCACGCAGCTCACCGGGGCGCTCCTCGCGGCCGGGCCGGGCGAGCTCGAGCCGACCTTCGTCGCGGACTGGGAGGAGGCGGAGGACGACGGCGCCCGGCTGCGTGTCGTCGTCGACCAGGTCGCCTCCCTCACCGACACCAGCGCCCAGGCTTGGCACCAGCGCCTCTGCGGGAGCGCGGACCGGTAGCCGAGCCGGCCGGCCGGACGCTCAGCGGCGGTGCAGCAAGCCCGCCAGCGGGCGTTGCTGCTCGCCCTGTTGCGCGGTGAGGACGACGAGGGCGCCGGTGAGCCCGGGTGTCATCCACTGCAGCGTGCGGAGCCGGCGCTGTGCCCGCTTGAGCTTGGCCGACGCGCCCGCGCGCGGCTCGGTCACCCCGTGGGTCCCCTCGTCGGCGAGCTTGGCGACCTTCCTGCCGAGCAGGCCGCTGTAGGCGGTGCTGAGGATGGCGGCGCCGGTGACCGCGGTCTTGAGCGCCGTGTTCGCCTGCGTCTCGGGCTGCTTGGACAGGCGTACCTTGTTGCCGGCGAGAAGTCCGAGTCCGCCGTAGACGTGTGCGGCGATGGCGATGGCGTTGACCGGTGCCCACCGGGCCCAGCCCGCTGAGGACAAGGTGAGCCGCTCGCGGGGGTTCTCGGCCTCAGCGGCGGCGCCGTTGAGCCCGATGGCGCCCATCAGCGAGCCGCCGAACCATGCGGCGAGCCCGACGTCGTGCAGGCTGCGTACGAGTGTGTTCTGTTGAGACATCCCATGCTCCGTCGCTCGTTGCCATCAGGAGAGTCGAGTCTCTCGCCCCCAGGCCCCGAGCGCGCGGCGGGACGGCCTCGGGCGCCGCGCGAGCACCTACACTCGGGGCGTGGCAGGGCTGATCAAGCGGGAGGACATCGCGACCGTCCGTGAGCGTGCCCGCATCGAGGAGGTCGTGGGCGCGCACGTGACGCTCCGCCAGGCCGGCGTCGGCTCGATGAAGGGTCTGTGCCCCTTCCACGACGAGCGCACACCGAGCTTCCACGTCCGTCCCCAGCTCGGCCTGTGGCACTGCTTCGGCTGCGACGAGGGCGGCGACGTCATCTCCTTCGTCCAGAAGATCGACGGCCTCACCTTCGCCGAGGCCGTCGAGCACCTCGCCGGGCGCACCGGCATCCAGCTGCGCTACGAGGACGGCCGGCCGGCCCGCCCGGGCGGTGACCACGGCCGCCGCCAGCGCCTCATCGACGCCCACCGCGTGGCCGAGGAGTTCTTCCGCGAGCAGCTGCTCACCCCGCAGGCGCAGATCGGACGCCGCTTCCTCGCGGAGCGCAGCTTCGACGAGCAGGCCGCAGCCACCTTCGGGGTCGGCTTCGCCCCCCAGGGCTGGGACGGCCTGCTGCGCCACCTGCGCGGCCGCGGCTTCACCGAGCCCGAGCTCATTGCCTCCGGGCTCGTCAGCCAGGGCAACCGCGGCGTCTACGACCGCTTCCGCGGCCGGCTCGTGTGGCCGATCCGCGACGTCACCGGGGACACGATCGGCTTCGGCGCGCGCCGCCTGTCCGAGGACGACCAGGGGCCCAAGTACCTCAACACCCCCGAGACGCCGATCTACAAGAAGTCCTCCGTCCTCTACGGCATCGACCTCGCCAAGCGGGCGATCGCCAAGGACAAGCGGGTTGTCGTCGTCGAGGGCTACACCGACGTCATGGCCGCCCACCTCTCGGGCGTGGGGACGGCGATCGCCACCTGCGGCACCGCCTTCGGCCCCGACCACGTGCGCATCGTGCGCCGGCTGCTCGGGGACAGCGGTGACGCCGCGTCCGGCGTCATGCTCTCCTCCGGCGCCACGCGCGGCGGGGAGGTCATCTTCACCTTCGACGGCGATGAGGCCGGCCAGAAGGCGGCGCTGCGGGCCTTCGGCGAGGACCAGAAGTTCGCCTCGCAGACCTTCGTCGCCGTCGAGCCCAGCGGCATGGACCCGTGCGACCTGCGCCAGCAGCGGGGCGAGGCGGCCGTCCGCAGCCTCGTCGACAGCCGGGAGCCGCTCTTCGCCTTTGCCATCCGCTCGGCGCTGCGGCGCGTGGACCTCAACACCGCCGAGGGGCGAGTGTCCGGGCTGCGGTCCGCCGCGCCCGTCGTCGCCGGCATCCGCGACCGCGCCCTGCGCGCCGAGTACGCCCGCGAGCTGGCCGGCTGGCTGGGGATGGACGAGGTCGCGGTGCGTCGCGCCGTCGGCCAGGCCGAACGCAGCGGCGGGGGCGCCGCCGAGGCCCCGCAGCGTGGGCGCGGTGAGCAGGGCGGGCGCTACAGCGGCTCCTCACGCGGCAACGACGGCGGACGGCACCCGGCCGAGTCCTCCTCCGCCCGGCAGGCGAACCGTCCGGGCCGCGAGGACCCGGTGGCACGCCTCGAGCGACAGGTGCTCGAGGTCGTCCTCCAGCTGCCGCACCTGGCGCTGGGTTCCGGCTTCGACGACCTCCCGCCGGACACCTTCACCGTCCCGGCCTACCGCGGCGTCCACGACGCGATCCGCGCGGCCGGCGGGACCCGGGCCTACGGGGCCGAGCTCGACCGTGCGAGCCAGGAGCGTGGCCGCGCCGACGGTGAGCGTCACGCCGCCAGCTGGTGGACCGAGACGCTGCGGGAGAACGCCGTCGGGCCCGTCGCCGGCGTCATCACCGAGCTTGCGGTCGCGCCGCTGCCCGAGGACCGGCCCGAGGCGCTGGGCAACTACGCCCGCGGCGTCCTCACGTCCCTCATCCAGATGGGGCTGACCCGGCAGATCGCCGACCTCAAGGGCCGCCTCCAGCGGACGCCGCCGGACAGCGAGGAGGCGGTGGCGCTCTTCGGCGAGCTCGTCGCCATGGAGAGCCGGCGCCGCGCCCTGCGCGAGGACAGCTGAGCTCAGCCGAGCCAGCCGCGCTCGACGTCGACGACGAGCGCCCGGTGGTCGGAGAGACCGGTGGCCACGGACCGGGCCTCGGCGGCGCGGACCGCCCCCTCGGCGAGGATGTGGTCGATCTGCCGGTCGGGCTGGGAGACGGGGAAGGTGAGGGCGTCGGCCAGGGACCGCCAGCCGGTGACGACGGTGGGGCGCGAGCCCGCCATGTTGAGGTCCCCCATGAGGACCGCGGGGCGCGGCATCTCGGCGAGGGAGGCGACGAGCCGCTCGAGCTGGACCGTCGCCCAGTCGGGGATGAAGGTGAGGTGGGTGGAGACCGCCGTCATCTGCCCCTCGGGCGTCTCGACGACGGCGACGACGGCGACGCGCGGTTCGTCCGTCACCATGGTCGGCTCCTCCGCGCCGTCGAAGACGACCGGTACCGGGCCCTGCATGGCCTCGAGCGGGATGACGGTCCACGAGCGGACCGGCCAGCGCGACAGGAGCGCGACGCCGTAGCTCGCCGTGCCCGGCTGGAGGTCGCCGGTGGCGGCCGACCACGTCGTCGGAAGCCCCGCGAGGGTGGCGGCGAAGCGGTGGTCGACGGCGCCCATCGCCTCGGCAGCGATCGTCGTGAGGTCGGCGCCGTGGGAACGGGGCTGGTCGCGGTCCACCTCCTGGAGGGCGAGGACGTCGGCGTCCAGGGCGCGGACCGCGCGGGCGTACCGGTCCAGGTCCACCGCGTCGTCGACGAGGGAGCGTCCGTGCAGGATGTTGAAGGTGGCCAGGCGCATGACCTCGATTGTGGTTCTCGCGGTGCAGGAGCGCACACCCTCGTGTAGACCCGTGCCATGGCAGACGAGGAACGAGAGGCGCTGCACGACGCCCTGCGGATGGCGGCCGTGGCGCTGACGGAGGCCGACATCCCCTTCGCGCTGTGCGGCAGCTACGCCGCCTGGGTGCGCGGTGCGCCGGAGCCGGAGCACGACGCGGACTTCGTCATCAAGGAGGAGCACATCGACCAGGCGCGGGCCGCGATCGGCGCGGCGGGCCTCGACGTCCACGAGCCGCCGGAGAACTGGCTGTTCAAGGCGTACCACAAGGGCCAGCTCGTCGACGTGCTCTACCGGATGTCCGGGGAGCCGGTGCATGACGAGCTCTTCGAGCGGGCCGACATGCTCGAGGTGCTGGCCGTGCGCATGCCGGTGCTCAGCGCCACCGACGTGCTGTCCTCCAAGCTGCGGGTGCTGGGGGAGCACTACTGCGACTTCGGGCGGCTGCTGCCCTTCACCCGCGCGCTGCGGGAGCAGATCGACTGGGAGCGCGTGCGCGACGAGGTGTCCTACAGCCCCTACGCGCGGGCGTTCCTCCAGCTGGTGGAGGACCTGCAGATCGTCGAGCCGGCGAGGCCCAGCTGAGGCAGGCCCGTCAGGGCTGCTGCGCGAGGCGGCTGAGCTCGGCGGGGGAGAGCGGGCGCTCGTAGGGGTCGGGGCGCGGGTCGGGCAGGTCGGGGGAGGCCCAGGCGAGGAGGCGCAGGAAGTGCTCCTCGTCGTCGGGGCTGGTGAGCGGCGCAGGCGCGCCGAGCTCGGCGAGGCAGTCGGCGATGGCCGGGTCGGCGCCCGGGTCGCCCAGCGGGAGGAAGAAGGCCGACCACGCGGCGAGGAAGCCGCCGAGGCTGGTGCCGAGGACCGCGAGGTCCGGTTCGCCCGACGGCGAGCCCATCATCACGACGAGGGTGCGACGTGCCTCCGGAACCACCCAGACGCCGATCACCTCCTCCGCGCCGTTGTCCCCGAGGACGAGCAACTCCTCGGGCACCGGCCAGTCCCACTCCCGCAGCTGCCGGGACGCGGTGGTGACGCCTCGGTGCTCCGGGCCGACGAGCGGGTGGAGGACCAGGTCCCCGGACGCGAGTGACATCCCGTCGGCCGCGGCCCAGAGGTCTTGGACCTCCTGCGGCAACGGGAACCCGAGTCCGGACTGCGCCCGAGCGACGAGAGCCTCGTCCGCGGGCTCGCCGAAGTTGACGTGGGCACCGGCGGCGCGCCAGGCGCGGAGCACGCGCGGGATGTCGGGTGCGGTCATGGCAGCAGTGTGCCGGAGGAGGCGAAGCTGTCTGAGGTGCCGCACCCGGTGTCTGCGCCCTCCGGAAGAGGTTCTGTCCCGGTGTGTCCCGAAATGTCGCCTTGGACCGCGGTCCGCTGCAGTGCGGTACGCCACATTTGGCCTCTCCTACTTCCGGAGGAGGGCGATCTGCTACTAATGTAGGACTGCACCGCCCCGGACCACGGGTTCCTCCTTCTCCCCCCAGAGGTAGGGACGCCGCCCGGGGCGGTGCCTACATGTGCGGGCGCCGGCAGTGCGGTTCGCGCGGTACCGGGCCGAGCTGCGGGAGAGCCGACCTACAGGTACTCCTCCGTGTCGCCGTCGTCCTCGATGGCCACACGGAGCCGCGCCTGCTGGAACTCGTGCCGTGCCGTGACGACGTCATGCCAGGACGACCAGCGCGTGGTGCTCGTCTCCGGTGTTGTCGGGGTGATCGTGTGCTTGCCCATGGGCGCCCTCCCGTTGGGTGCCGACGCCACCGCCCGTGGCGCCGATCAACAGCTGGCTACAACGTAACCCGGGCTGGGATGCGATATGGCGGACCTGCGGCGAAGCCGTGCTTGCGCATGAGGGAGGAGGCCTCCTAAAGGAGGATGCACTCCTCAGGGTTCGGCGGTGGGCGCCGATAGGCCAGGGTGCGGCGCCGTCTCGCAGCCCTGAGTCCGAGGCTCCCCCCGGCCGACCGACCCGAGCGGGACGGCGCCCGTCCACCGGAGACGTGCGCCGATGTGCCCGCGGCCGGTGCCCCAGGTGGGGCTTGAACCCACGACCGACGGATTATGAGTCCGCTGCTCTGACCGGCTGAGCTACTGGGGCGCGGGGCGGCAGGGGCCGCCACGGCCCGGCAATCCTAACGGCAGGCGGTCGGGATACCGTGAGGACGTGCCGATCTTCCGTCGCTCCGCCCGCCTGCCCGACGCCGTCGCCGCGCACCTGCCCAAGGGTGACCGGCCGCTCGCCTTCGCCGCGATGACCAACGGGTCCTACGCCGTCGTCGTCCGTGACGCGCTGATCGTCGTGGGTGAGGACGGGCTCGGTCAGCGCACGGCGTGGCACGAGATCGAGAACGGCTCCTGGGACGGGGAGACCCGGACGTTCACGATCACGTGGGCCGACCGGGAGCGCCCGGACGAGCCGCTCGTCCTGGAGTCGGACGAGGTCGAGGTCTTCACCTCGACGCTCCGCGAGCGGGTGCAGTCCTCCGTGGTCCACCACGAGACCGTGGAGGTGGGGGGCACCCGGGTGCGCGCCATCGTCCGCCGCCGCGAGGACGGGAGTCTGTACTCCCAGGTCACGGCCTTCGGGCCGCTGCCCCGTGGCGAGGACGCCGACCGTGAGATCGACGCGCTCGAGCGCCGGGTCCGCGAGGCCGTCGGCCTCACCGGCTGAAGTGCGGCCCAACTCACAGCCGGGGCGCCCGCGGGCGGCTCCCGGACCACTCCGCCGTCCTGTTAGAGTCGAGCCCGCACGATCCCGCGTAGCTCAATTGGCAGAGCATCCGACTGTTAATCGGACGGTTACTGGTTCGAGTCCAGTCGCGGGAGCAGGCGAGGCCCGGCACCGCAACGGTTCCGGGCCTTTGTGTTTTCCGGGACTCCGCTGCGCTCGCGCACGGCCGGCCCGGCGCGCACCATGGCTGGGCCGCACGCGGGAGCGACGACCTCGCCGCGAGGACCCCACACCCACCCACCGGGAGGCACGCGCATGACCCAGATCCCCACCGTCACGCTCAACACCGGCACGACGATGCCCATCCTCGGCTTCGGCGTCTTCCAGGTGCCGCCGGAGGAGACCGAGAAGGTCGTCACCGACGCGCTCGCCGCCGGCTACCGCCATCTCGACACCGCGGCCGGCTACCGCAACGAGGACGCCGTCGGGCGCGCGATCGCCGCCAGTGGCATCCCCCGCGAGGACCTCTTCGTCACGACCAAGCTGTGGAACCACGACGGCGGGGAGGAGGGCACTCGCCGCGCCTTCGAGGCGTCCCTGGAGAAGCTCGGGCTCGACCACGTCGACCTCTACCTCATCCACCAGCCCTTCGGTGACTACTACTCCTTTTGGCGCGCGATGTCCGGGCTCCACCGTGAGGGCGCGGCCAAGGCGATCGGCGTCTCGAACTTCTTCCCCGACCGCCTCGTCGACCTCGTCCAGCACACCGACGTCGTCCCGGCGGTCAACCAGATCGAGACCCACCCCTTCTACCAGCGCACCGCCGACCAGGAGGTCATGGCCGGCCTCGGCGTGCAGATCGAGTCGTGGGGACCGCTGGCCGAGGGGAAGAACGACATCTTCTCCAACCCCACGCTCACGTCGATCGGGGAGGCGCACGGCAAGTCCGTCGCGCCGGTCGCGCTGCGCTGGCTCGTCCAGCGCGACGTCGTCGTCATCCCCAAGTCCGTGCGCCCGGAGCGGATGGCGGAGAACATCGACATCGTCGACTTCGAGCTGAGCGAGGAGGAGATGGGCCGGATCGCCGAGCTCGAGACCGGCCGCTCCGTCGCTCTGGACCACCACGACCCGGAGGTCGCCAAGAAGCTGGGCAGCGTCCGGCTCGACTGACCCGTGCGCCCGGCGTTCCGCCGTCGTCGCATGAGGACAACGGCGGAGCGGCGGCTCGGGCCCTGGTAGCATCGTCCCCGCAATCCCGCGTAGCTCAACGGCAGAGCATCCGACTGTTAATCGGACGGTTGCTGGTTCGAATCCAGCCGCGGGAGCCACAGAAGGGCCCCGCCAGGCAGCTGCCTGGCGGGGCCCTTCCTCACTCAGCCGGTCATCCCGTGGTGGTCGTCCGACGGCGGGCGGCGAGTCCGCCACCGCCGGCCACGAGGAGCAGCGCGAGCAGCAGAGCGGTGAGCTCCACACCCGTGACGGGCAGGCCCCCGCGGCCCGGGCCGTCCGGTCCGCCCGCGGAAGGCGGCGTGGCGCCGTCCGTCGGGGCCGGGGAGCCGGTCGGCGGCTCCGTCGGCTCCTCGGTGGGCGGCGTCGTCGGCTCCTCGGGCGCGTCCACGAGCTGGCCCACGCCCCACCGCGCCGTGCTCTGGTAGCCGAGCCCCGTCGGGTCGGCCCAGTTACGGATGGACGTGCGGGTCGCGACGCCGTCGACGGTGCTCGCGTCGTTGACCTGGAAGTCCAGGCCGTGGAACGTCCCCAGGCCGCCCTCCTCGAGGAGACTGATGGCCACCTCGACGACGTACCCGTCCTCGGTCACGGACGTCGCGCTCTGGACCCGGTTGGCCTGGAAGGCCTCGTCGCCGGTGCCAAAGGACACGACGTTCTCGTAGCTGATCCGGATCTGGGTGTCGTCGTAGCGGTACGGGCCGTTCTTGTAGTTGCCCGCGTCGAGGTAGATCTCCACCGAGTCCTGCGCCCACGGGTCGCTGTGCTCGGCGTTCAGCTCGTCGTCGGTCACCTCCATGAGGACGTAGAGCGTGTTCTCGTCCCACAGCGTGCGCACCTCGGCCGTCGCCGTCCCGTCGGGATCCGTCCCGTCGGTGAGGAGCGTCTGCTTGTCGGTGGTGACGACGTTCGCCGACTCCCACACGTCGTCGACGTCGCCGTCGACCTCCGGCAGCGCCTCGGCCGGCGCGACCTCGAGGTAGGACAGCGGCTCGACGAGCGTGAGCTGGGCGAGGGTGCCCGGCGAGCTCCAGCCCACCGCGCCGTCCTCGACCAGCACCCGCAGGTCGAAGCCGAGGAGGTCGCCCTCCGCGGCGCCGTCGAGCGGGACGTGGACGACGGCGAGCCAGGCGTCGTCGACGTCCTCGGTGACCGCCTCGGCGTCACCCGAGCCGTCGCGCGCGACGGTGTAGGTGTCCTCGCCGACGACGATCTCGATCGCGTCCGCATCCCCGGTGACGGCGGCGAGCACCGTGAGGTGGTCCTCCTCCCAGCGCAGCTGGAAGGCCGCGAGCTCGTCGAGCGCCTCGTCCTGGACCGTGTGGAGCGGGAGCTGGGCCCACTCGACTGCCTCCCACGCCTCCTCGTCGAGCGGGACGTCGCCGGAGAAGACAAAGGCCGAGCGCTGCCGCGGCGCCAGCTCCTCACTGTCGACGGCTCCGAAGTACGCCGGCTTGGCGCGCAGGCTCCCGTCGAAGAGCAGCGGCGCGCCGTTGTCGTTGCGCCAGCTGCGGGTGTCGATGAGCCCCCAGACGGTCACCGAGTACAGGTCCTCGGCGTACTTCCGGAAGACGCGGAAGGCGTCGCGGTAGTAGTAGCCCTGCTCGACGAGCAGCGCCTGGGTCACCGGCGTGCCGGTGGTGACGTCCAGCTCGGTGACCACCTGCACGAGCCCGGTGTCCTGGAAGCGGACGATCGCGTCCTCCAGCGCCTGGACCGGCATGGCGAGGTTGACGTGGAACTGGTGCCCCACGCCGTCGATCGGCACGCCCCGGTCGATGAGCCGGTCGACGAGGTCGTAGTACCGCGTCTGCTTGCCGGACTGCTCGGTGTTGTAGTCGTTGATGAACAGCGTGACGGGGCGGTCGGTGCCCGGGGCGGCATAGACGTCGTTGAACGCCTCGTCCGCGTACTCGAAGGCGAGGTCGATGAAGTCCTCGCCGAGGATCCGGTACCACTCGCTGCGGCGCAGCCCGTCGGAGAACTCGCCGCTGTCGGAGACGACCTCGTTGACGACGTCCCACGCGTTCAGCGGGTTGGTCTCGCTGCCGAAGAGCCCGTACTCCGCGCTCATCGTCTCGGCGATGGAGAAGATGTGCTCCCGCATCCGCTCGCGCAGGACCTGCTGGTCCGCCGCGCTCGTCGTGAGCGGGGCGCCGGCCGCGTCCTGGAAGAACCAGGCCGGGGTCTGGCTGTGCCACACGAGGACGTGGCCGTACACGTCGAGGTCCTTGGCCTGGGCGAAGTCCATGATCGCCGCGGCCTCGGGGTGCATCCGGAAGGCGCCCGCGTCGTCGTACCAGGCCTCGGGCTTCATGTGGTTCTCGCCGGTCACCTGGTTGAAGTGGCGGGTGGTGAGCTCGGCGGAGTCACCGAGGGTCTCACGCCGGTCGATCGCCACGCCCACGGGGAAGGGCACGGTGTCCTGCAGCGGCGTGAGGTCCTCGACGCCGGTGCTGTCCTGGGACCGGATCGTCACGTCGTCGACGAGGAAGTCCCCGGAGCCGCCGGTGTTGTAGCTCGTCTCGACGTAGATCCGGGCACTGTCGGCGGCCGGCATGGTGAAGGTGGCCGTCACCTGCGTCCACCCCGAGGAGGTGACGCCAGGGACCTGCGCGAGGGTGTCGAAGGAGTCGGCGCCGTCGGTGGTGCGCTGCATGCTCAGCCAGATGTCGTCGGTGTCCTCACCGGCCGCCATCTTCACCCACGCGGTCACCTCGTAGGTCGTGCCGGTCTCGACCCGTCCGGTGAGGTCGAAGCCGATGCCGTCGCCCTGGGAGGTGCGACCCGAGACCAGGGCGGCCTGTGTGCCGCCGTGTGCCTCGGCGTCCGTCACCGAGACGGTCGGGTCCCCGTCGGCGTCGCCGCGCGGCGTCCAGCCCTGCAGGCCGTCCTCGAAGTCGAAGGTGAGGTCGAGCGGCGCGACGGAGTCGAGCAGCCCCCCGCTGGGAAGCGTGAAGGTGAAGCCCTCGGCGAGCCGCTCGGTGACGACGGTGCGGACAGCCGCGATCGAGCCCGCCCGGTTCCCGCCGCCGTCGTGCACGAGGACGACGGCCCCCGGGGCGACGGCGGCGCGGAGGTTGGCGGTCAGCGTCGCCTCGGACAGGTCGTTGCCGTCCCAGTCGAAGATGACGTTGCCCAGGCCGAGGGGCTGCATACCGAGCGCGACGGCCACCTCGGGCGTCACGCCCCGGCTGCCGTTCGGGGCCCGGAAGTAGGGGACCGGGTGGTCGGGGTCGCCGAGCGCCTCGCGGATGATCGCGAGGTTCTCCTTGAGATCGGCCTCGACCTCCTCCTGGGACCAGGCGCCCATGTCGGCGTAGCTCGTCGTGTGGTTGCACAGGGTGTGGCCCTCGTCGACCATCCGGCGCAGCAGCTCGGCACCGCCTTCAGCCTGGATGTTCTGACCGATGACGCAGAACGTCGCGGCCAGGTCGTTCTCGGCGAGGAGGTCGAGGAGGTCCGCGGTCTCGCCCGGGTTGGGGCCGTCGTCGAAGGTGAGGGCGGCGACGTCACCGGTGCCGCGCGCCGTCGTCACCTGCGCCTCGACCGGGCTCGTCGCCCCGCCGGGGACGAAGTCCGGGTCCGGGGTCGGCTCCCAGTCCTCGCCGCCGCCGCCGTCGTCGGGCGCGGACGTGATGAGGAGGTCGTCGAGGAGGTAGGTGTAGGTGCCCTCGGGCAGGTCACCGGTGCCGATGTAGACCTGGCCGTCGGCGGGTGCCGTGAGGGTGCCCGTCACGGTGGTCCAGGCGTCGGCGATCATCGTCGTGTTGCCGATCCACGTGTAGCCCGGCTTCATGACGAAGCGGACGCCGGCCTCGCCGGACGTGCCCTCGGCGAGCCGGGCGCGCATGGAGAAGGTGTACTCGGTGCCTTCCTCGAGGAGCCCGGCCGGCGTCTGGATGCCGATGTAGTCCGCGCTGCGGCCCGCGACGTGCAGGGCCTTGGTGCCGTCGACGTCGACGACGGACAGGGTGGGCTCACCGCTGAGCGCCCAGGGTTCCCAGGAGTCGTCCTCGAAGTCGATGCTCACGACGACGGCGGGGTCGCCTGCCGCCGCGGGCGCCGGGGGATC
Source organism: Georgenia satyanarayanai (assembly GCF_023715365.1). Taxonomy (GTDB): domain Bacteria; phylum Actinomycetota; class Actinomycetes; order Actinomycetales; family Actinomycetaceae; genus Oceanitalea; species Oceanitalea satyanarayanai_B. The sequence continues at coordinate 214,450 of NZ_JAMBNZ010000001.1, read as the reverse complement.
GCCCGGCGCTGCCGCGGCCGTGACCCCTCCGGTCAACGTGAGGGCCAGGAGGCCGGCGCCCAGGGGTCTCCAACGTGGTCGGTTCCGCGTCATCACTGCTCCTTCGCAGATGGTCAACTGGTGACGCACTGCACCGTAACCGTTTTCGAAAACGTTGTCGATAACGGTGTCGGTCCGGATGTGCGACCGCGCGAGCGTCCCGACGGCGGCCCACGCGCGGTGGGGGCCGCTAGCCTGGCCGCGACGGTGCGGGAGCCGTCGCGAGGAGGGTGGTCGCATGGACGCGGACGTCATCGTCGTCGGGGCGGGACTGGCCGGGCTGGTCGCCACGGCCGAGCTCGCCGGTGCCGGGCGCCGAGTGGTGCTCGTGGACCAGGAGCCGTTGCAGAACCTCGGTGGGCAGGCTTACTGGTCCTTTGGCGGGCTCTTCCTCGTCGACTCGCCCGAGCAGCGTCGCATGGGTGTGCACGACGGTGTCGAGCTCGCCTGGCAGGACTGGCAGGCCACTGCCGGCTTCGACCGTCCGCGCGAGGACCGCTGGCCCGAGCGCTGGGCGCGCGCGTACGTCGACTTCGCCGCGGGGGAGAAGCGCACCTGGCTCCACTCCCTGGGCGTGCGGTTCTTCCCGGTGGTCGGCTGGGCCGAGCGCGGCGGCACCCTGGCCACCGGCCCGGGCAACTCCGTGCCGCGGTTCCACATCGTCTGGGGGACCGGCCCCGGGCTCGTCGCGCCCTTCGCCCGCCAGCTACGTGCCGCCGTCGACGACGGACTCGTGCGCCTGGCCCCGCGTCACCGCGTCACCCGGCTCACCACGAGCGGGAGAGTGGTCGACGGCGTCGCGGGGCAGGTCCTCGCGCCGGACACCGCCGTGCGGGGTGGGCCGACGAGCCGGGAGGTCGTCGGAGACTTCGCGCTCCGGGCGCAGGCCGTCGTCGTCGCGTCCGGCGGGATCGGTGCCAACCACGAGCTCGTGCGGCGCTGGTGGCCGCAGTCCCTCGGCACGCCACCGGAGCGGATGCTCACCGGCGTCCCCGCGTACGTCGACGGCTCGATGCTCGAGGTCGCCGCGGAGGCCGGCGCGAACCTCGTCAACCGCGACCGCATGTGGCACTACACCGAGGGCATCGAGAACTACGCCCCCGTGTGGCCGGGGCACGGCATCCGGATCCTGCCGGGGCCGTCGTCGCTGTGGCTCGACGGCGCCGGCCGCCGCCTGCCCGCCCCGCTGTTCCCGGGCTTCGACACCCTGGCCACCCTGCGCCATCTGCGCAGCACCGGGTACGACCACAGCTGGTTCGTCCTCACCCAGCGGATCATCGAGAAGGAGTTCGCGCTCTCCGGCAGCGAGCAGAACCCCGACCTCACCGGCAAGGACCTGCGCCGGCTCGCCGAGCGGCTCCGTGCCGGTGCACCGGGGCCGGTGGCCGAGTTCATGCGGCAGGGAGCGGACTTCGTCGTCGCCGACACGCTCGAGGAGCTCGTCGCGGGGATGAACCGGGTGACGCCCGAGGCGCCGCTCGACCTCGACGTCGTCGCGCGGGAGGTCCACGCCCGTGACCGGGAGATGGCCAACGAGTTCACCAAGGACGCCCAGGTGACGGCGCTGCGCCAGGCCCGCACCTACCGCGGGGACCGCCTCATCCGCGTCGCCCCGCCCCACCGCCTCCTCGCCCCCGAGGCCGGGCCGCTCGTCGCGGTCAGGCTCCACGTCCTCACCCGCAAGACCTTGGGCGGGATCGAGACCGACCTCGAGGGCCGGGTCCTCACCGCCGACGGCGTCCCCGTCCCGGGCCTCTTCGCCGCTGGTGAGGCCGCGGGCTTCGGCGGGGGAGGCGTGCACGGGTACCGCTCCCTCGAGGGCACCTTCCTCGGCGGGTGCCTCTTCTCCGGCCGGCAAGCCGGCCGCGGGGCCATCGCGGCGACGTAGCGGTCGGGGCGGCGGGGAGGGCGCCGCCGCCGTCGTCGCCGGTTAGGTGTGGACCTCTGGTCCTCCGACGTCGCGGATGCCACACCTCGGCCCGGCTGGTGGGCGCACGCGGCGTGCCCGAGCACCTCGCGGTCGTGGGAAACTGGTCCCCATGGCTATGCGAGACATCCGCGTCGTGGGTGACCCCGTCCTGCGCACCCCGTGCGAACCGATCACGGACATCGACGAGCGTGTCACGATGCTCGTCGAGGACCTCCTCGAGACGGTCGACCACGAGGGACGGGCCGGACTGGCGGCCAACCAGATCGGTGTCAGCCTGCGCGCCTTCTCGTGGAACATCGACGACGAGATCGGCTACGTGCTCAACCCGCGCCTCGTCGAGGTCTCGGAGGAGGAGTACCAGGACGGCGACGAGGGCTGCCTCTCCGTGCCGGGCCTGTGGTTCCCCACCGAGCGCGCCTGGTACGCGCGCGTCGAGGGCACCGACCTGGACGGCAAGAAGGTCGTCGTCGAGGGCGAGGAGCTCATGGCCCGCTGCCTCCAGCACGAGTGCGACCACCTCGACGGCATGCTCTACATCGACCGCCTCGAGCGCGCCCAGCGCAAGAAGGCGATGCGCGCGATCCGCGAGATGCTCTGAGCCCTTCCGCCGACGCTGATTGTCGGTTAAAGTGAGCGGCTGGTCCGGCCGTCGGACCTCACCTTGGGGAGGGTGCGTGCTCAACCTCTGGAACCTCACCGCGCGCTACGACCGCGACCTCGGTCGTCTGGCCAGCGCGCTGTGTTGTCGACCCTGAGCACCCGCGGGACCTGAGTCCCGGACGCCCCCGGCGACGACGCCGACCCTGAACCATCCCGCCGACCCGTGTCGGCACGCGTCCGAGTACCCGCGTCGGCGTGTGCGCCTTTCGCGCGCGCCGCCACCCTTGTCACCTTCGCGTACCCGGAAAGGCAGTCATGTCCACGTCCACTGCTCCTACCCGACGGCGTCTGCGGGCGCCGTCCTTCACCGTCCAGATCCTCGCCGCCCTCGTCCTGGGTGTGCTGCTCGGCTGGTGGGCGCTCGCGATCGGTGAGGGCCCGGGCGAGGAGCCCAACGGGCTCACCGTCGCGCTCAGCACCATCGGCTCGACCTTCGTCAGCCTGCTGCGCGCCACGGTGCCGCCGCTGGTCTTCACCGCGATCGTCGCCTCGATCGCCAACCTGCGCGGCGTCGCGAACGCCGCCCGCCTCGCCGGTCAGACGCTGCTGTGGTTCGCCATCACCGCGGCGGCCTCGGTCGTCATCGGCATCGGGCTGGGCCTGGTCATGCAGCCGGGCATCAACACCTCGGTCGGTGCCGACGCCGCGAGCGACCCCGGCCGCTCCGGCAGCTGGCTCGACTTCCTCAGCGGCCTCGTGCCGGTGAACTTCCTCGGCCTGGAGACCTCGGCCTCGCTCGAGCGGAACGCGGCTGGCGACATCCTCGGCGTGGGCAGCTCGCTGAGCTTCAACGTCCTGCAGATCCTCGTCATGGCCCTCGTCGTCGGCATCGCCGCGCTCAAGGTGGGGGACAAGGCCGAGCCCTTCCTCTCGGTCAACCGCTCCCTCCTCGCGATCATCCAGAAGCTGCTGTGGTGGATCATCCTCCTCGCGCCCCTGGGCACGCTCGGACTCATCGGCCGCGCCATCGCCACCTACGGCTGGGACGCCCTCGCGCCGCTCGGCACCTTCGCCGGCGCCGTCTACATCGGTCTCGCGCTCGTCCTCGTCGTCGTCTACCCGATCGTCCTCAAGACGAACGGTCTCGGCGTCATGCGCTTCTTCCGCGGCGCCTGGCCGGCCATCCAGCTCGCCTTCGTCTCCCGCTCCTCGATCGGCACCCTCCCGCTCACGCAGCGGGTGACCGAGCGCAACCTCGGTGTCCCGCCGGCCTACGCCTCCTTCGCCGTGCCGCTCGGCGCGACGACGAAGATGGACGGCTGCGCCTCGATCTACCCGGCCCTCGCCGCCATCTTCGTCGCCCAGTTCTTCGGGCTCGAGCTCGGCGTCACCGACTACCTCCTCATCGCGTTCGTGTCCGTCGTCGGCTCCGCGGCGACGGCCGGACTCACCGGCGCGATCGTCATGCTCACCCTCACGCTGTCGACCCTGGGTCTGCCGCTCGAGGGTGTGGGCCTGCTCCTGGCCATCGACCCGATCCTCGACATGGGCCGCACGGCGACGAACGTCGCCGGCCAGGCGCTCGTGCCGACCGTCGTCGCCAAGCGCGAGGGCATTCTCGACCTCGAGCGGTACAACTCCGCCAACGCGGAGAACATCTTCTCCGACGACGACGAGGAGTACGCCGCCCAGGCGCCGGAGCAGGTGAGCGGCCGGCCCGAGGTGGCCGAGCCGCAGCCGGTACGCGCCTGAGCCGAGTGCCGGGACGGTCCCACGCAGGGCCCGTCCCGGCACCGGTGTGGCATGATGAGCCCGTCACGCCGTGATCGTGAAGAGCCGCTGGTTCCAGCCCTGAGGTCGTAGGGGAAGACGTACCTCAACCGGAACCAGGAGGGTCGACATGAGTGGTGCCAGCACCCGCGGTGTCATTTTCGTGCACTCTGCGCCCCGTGCGCTGTGCCCCCACATCGAGTGGGCGGCGGGGACGGTCCTCGACGGACGCGTCACCCTGGAGTGGACGGAGCAGCCTGCCGCGCCCGGACTCTTCCGCGCCGAGTACTCGTGGGCCGGACCAGTGGGGACCGGGGCACGTCTCGCCTCGGCGCTGCGCGGCTGGACGCACCTGCGCTACGAGATCACCGAGGACCCCGCGCCGGGCGTCGACGGCGGCCGCTGGTCCCACACCCCCGAGCTGGGGATCTTCCACGCCCAGACCGACGCCCACGGCAACGTCGTCGTCCCCGAGGACCGCATCCGCGCGGCCCTGGAGTTCGCCGCCGACCCCGCCCGCATGCGCCACGAGATGAACCTCGCGCTCGGCCAGGCCTGGGACGACGAGCTCGAGCCCTTCCGCTACGCCGGCGCCGGTGCCCCCGTGCGCTGGCTCCACCGCGTCGGCTGACCCGCCCGCCCCGCGAAGCGCGAGGCGCCCGGGAGACGTCAGGCGTTGCGCAGCGCCAGGGCGACGTTGTGGCCGCCGAAGCCAAAGGCGTTGTTGACGCCGACGACGTCGCCCGCGGGCAGCTCGCGCGGTGTGCCCCGGACGAGGTCGATCTCGAGGTCCGCGTCCATCTCGGTGACGTTGATCGTCGGGGGAGCGGTGCGCTCCTTGATCGCCAGGACGGTGAAGATGGTCTCCAGCGCGCCGGCGCCACCGAGGAGGTGCCCGGTCATCGACTTCGTCGCGGAGATGGTCACGTGGTCGGCCTCGGCGCCCAGGCCGCGGCGGATCGCGGCGGCCTCGATGCCGTCGCCCACGGGCGTGGACGTCGCGTGGGCGTTGACGTGGACGACGTCGCGGCCGGTGACACCGGCGTCCTCCAGCGCAAGGCGCATGGCGCGCTCCTGCCCGGCGCCGGTGGGGTCGGGCGGGGCGATGGCGTACGCGTCGGACGTCATGCCGACGCCGCAGATCTCGGCGTACACGCGCGCGCCGCGGGCGGCGGCGTGCTCCGCGCTCTCCAGGACGACGATCCCGGCGCCCTCACCCATGACGAAGCCGTCACGGGTGGTGTCGTAGGGCCGCGAGGCGCCCGCCGGGTCGTCGTTGCGGGTGGACAGCGCCTGCATCTTGGCGAAGGCGGCGAGCGGCATCGGGTGGATCGCGGCCTCGGTGCCGCCGGCGACGACGACGTCGGCGCGGCCCGAGCGGATCATCTCGACGCCCATGGCGATCGCCTCCGCGCCGGAGGCGCAGGCGGACACCGGGGCGTGGGCCCCGGCGCGGGCGCCGACCTCGAGGGAGACGTACCCGGCGGGGGAGTTGGGCATGAGCATGGGCACGGTGAGCGGCATGACGCGACGTGCGCCGCGCTCCTTGACCGTGTCCCAGGCGTCGAGCAGCGTCCACACGCCACCGATCCCGGAGGAGACGACGGCGCCGAGGCGCTCCGGCTCGACCTCGGGGGCGCCGGCGTCGGCCCAGGCCTCGCGCGTGGCGATGACGGCGTACTGGGCGCTGGGGTCCATCTTGCGGGTCTCGTTGCGCGCCAGGACGTCGGCGGCGGGCACGGCGAGCTGGCCGGCGAAGGTCACCGGGATCTCGTAGCGCTCGGACCAGTCGTTCTCGAGGGTGCGCACACCCGAGCGCCCGGCGAGGGCACCGGCCCAGGTGGAGGGCACGTCGCCGCCCAGCGGCGTGGTGGCGCCGAGCCCGGTGACGACGACGGTGGGGGTGGCCATGACAGCTCCTCGGGTGTGGCGGGGGTGTGGGGGACGACCGGGGCGGCAGCGCCGCCCCGGTCGACTCGGTCAGGCGTTCTGGGCGCCCTGGATGAAGGAGACGGCGTCCTGGACGGTCGCGAGGCCCGCGACCTCCTCGTCGGGGATACGGACCTCGAACTTCTCCTCGGCCAGCGTCACGATCGTCATCATCGACAGGGAGTCGATGTCGAGGTCGTCGGTGAAGGACTTCTCCGGAAGGACCGCGTCGACCGGCAGGCCGGTCTCCTCGTTGACGATCTCCGCCAGTCCGGCCAGGATCTCCTGCTCGCTGTAAGCCATGGGTGTTGCTCCAATTCGGTGTGGGTTGGTCGAAAAAACAGTGTGGTCTACGACGTGCTCGTCGTTCCGGGCGACGCGCCCGTCACGGCAGCGCCACCACCTGGGCGGCGTAGGCGAGACCGGCGCCGAAGCCGATCTGCAGGGCCAGGGCGCCGGACTCCACCGCACCCTCCCGCTGCAGCCGCTCGGTCGCGAGGGGGATGGAGGCGGCGGAGGTGTTGCCCGTCTGGGCGATGTCACGCGCGATGACCACGGACTCGGGCAGCCCCAGCTGCTTGGCGAGCTGGTCGATGATGCGCATGTTGGCCTGGTGGGGGATGAACACCTCGATGTCCTCCGGGCGCAGCCCCGCGACCTCGATGGCCTCCTTGGCCACCTTCGCCATCTCGAAGCTCGCCCACTTGAACACCGTGGGGCCCTTCTGGCGCAGGGTCGGCCACGAGGTGTCGGTCCCGTCGCGGAACGTGAGCCAGGAGTGGGTCTGGTAGATCGCGTCGGCCTGACCGCCGTCGGAGCCCCACACGGTGGGGCCGATGCCCGGGGTGTCGGACGGGCCGACGACGGCGGCGCCCGCGCCGTCGCCGAGGATGAAGGAGATCGTCCGGTCGGTCGGGTCGATGAAGTCCGACATCCGCTCCGCGCCGACGACGAGCACGTACTCGGCGGTGCCGGCCCGCACGAGCGCGTCGGCCTGGGCGATGCCGTAGCAGTACCCGGCGCACGCGGCGGAGATGTCGTAGGCGGCGGCGGGGGTGGCGCCGATGCGGTCGGCGATGATCGTCGCCAGCGCGGGCGTCTGCTCGAGGTGGGTGACGGTGGCGACGATGACGGCGCCGAGCTGGGAGCCCTCGACGCCCGCGGCGGCCAGCGCCCGGCGGGCGGCCTCCTCGGTCATCGCCGCGATCGTCTGCTCCTCGGTGGCCCGGCGGCGCTCGATGATGCCGGTGCGCTGCTGGATCCACTCGTCGGAGCTGTCGATGGGTCCGACGATGTCGTCGTTGGGCACGACGTTCTCACCGCGCACGCCGCCGATCCCGAGGATGCGCGAGTAGGTGGTCGGCTGCGCCGAGCGCAGGGTGGGACGGGTCATCGGGAGCCTCCGTGCTCGCGCACCAGCTCGCGGGCCGCGTCGATCTGGTCGGGGGACTTCAGGGCGAGGGTCTGCACGCCGGGCAGCGTACGTCGGGCCAGGCCGGTGAGGACACCGGCGGGCGCGAGCTCGATGACGGCGGTGACGCCGAGCTCGAGCATCGTCTGGCAGCACAGGTCCCAGCGGACCGGGCGCGCGACCTGCGCGACGATCCGCTCGAGGGCGTCGGCGCCCGAGCCGACGGCGGCGCCGTCGGCGTTGGACAGGAGGGTGGCGCTCGGGTCGGCCGGCGTGATCTGCCCGGCGGCCGCGCGGACCTGCTCGACGGCGGGGGCCATGTGCTCGGTGTGGAAGGCGCCGGCCACCTGGAGCGGGACGACGCGGGCCTTGGCGGGCGGCGCGTCGGCGAGCGCGGTGAGCTGCTCGAGTGTGCCCGCGGCGACGACCTGCCCACCGCCGTTGACGTTCGCGGCGGTGAGCCCGTGGGCGGCGAGCGTCGCCTCGACCTCGGCCGGGTCCCCACCGACGACGGCGCTCATCCCGGTGGGCGTGACGGCGGCGGCCGCGGCCATGGCTCGTCCACGCACCCCGACGAGCGTGAGGGCGTCCGTGGCGCTCAGCGTGCCCGCGACGGCCGCGGCGGCGAGCTCACCGACGGAGTGGCCGGCGGTGACGCCGACTGCGCCGGTGTCCTCACCGAGCAGGGCCTGCAGCGAGAGCAGGGACGCGGCGACGATGAGCGGCTGCGCGTACTGCGTGTCCCGGATCGTCTCGGCGTCAGCCTGGGTGCCGAGCTGGCGCAGGTCCGCCTGTGCGGCCTCGCTGAAAGCCTCGAGGGACGCGTCGAGAGCGGGCAGCTCGAGCCAGGGGCTGAGCATGCCGGGGGCCTGGGCGCCCTGACCGGGGCAGAGGATGGCAAGCACGGATTCCACTCTGCCAACAAAACGATGTCCGTCCACGCCTACGACGCCTACCAACTCGTTTCCGAGGCCTTGTGGAGTGTCCACAAACGTCGGGCTCTGGCGTCGTCAGGGTGCGACGCCGGTCACACGCCCGAGTGGTCTCCCGCCCCGGCGGAGAGCCGGCCGACGACGAGCGCCACCTGGAGGACGAAGGCCTCGCGCGGGACGGTCGCGTCCCAGCCGACCACCTGGGAGATGCGGCGCAGGCGGTAGCGGACGGTGTTGGGGTGGACGTACAGCGCCCGGGCGGCCGCCTCGAGGGAGCGGCCCTGGGCGAGGTACTCGCCCAGGGTCTCCAGGAGCGGGCCGCCGGTCGTGGCCAGGGGCCGGTAGATCTCGGTGAGGAGGGTGCGGCGGGCGAGTGGGTCGCCGTTGACGAGGCGTTCGGGCAGGAGCTCGTCCGCCTCGACGAGCTCGGGGGCGTCGGGCCAGGCCGGCGCGGCGATGAGGCCGGCGAGCGCGGCGCGGGCCGAGCGTCCGGCGTCGGCGATGTCGGCGACCTGCGGGCCGATGACGACGGTGCCGGGGCGCAGGCGCGGCATGAGGGAGTCGGCGGCGGCGCGCAGCTCCTCACCACCGAGGACGACGACGAGCCGGTCGCCCTGGATCCCCACGAGGGCGTCGGAGGCGGCGCGGCGGCAGGCGCGGCGCAGCTCGGCGGTGCTGCGCTCGTCGAGCGGGCCGCGGGTGGTGCCGACGAGGACGACGGTCGAGCCGGTGCCCGACCACCCGAGCGCCGAGGCGCGCGAGCGCAGCGAGGCGTCGGTGTCCCCGCGGACGAGGGAGTCCACGACGAGTGCCTCGAGGCGGGCGTCCCACGCGCCGCGGGCCTCGGCGGCGCGGGCGTAGACCTCCGCGGCGGAGAAGGCGACCTCGCGGGAGTAGCGCAGGACGGCGTCGCGCAGGTCGCGCTGCTGCCCCGGGGCGGCGAGCTGGACGGCGTTGTCCTCGACGACCTCGACGACGAGCCGCACGAGCTGGAGCGTGTGCTGCAGGGAGATCGAGCGGGTGAGCTCCGGGGGCGCCGCCCGGAAGATCTCGGCGGCGTTGTAGGTGGCCGCCGAGGAGCTCTCGAACCAGGTGATGAAGGCGGCGATGCCGGACTGGGCGACGAGCCCGATCCACGAGCGGTCCTCGGCGGCGAGCTCGCGGTACCAGGGGATCTCGGCGTCCAGGCGCTTGAGCGCGGCCGTGGTGAGCAAGTCGGTCCCGCCGCGCAGGCGACGGACGACGTCGGAGCTGTCGTGCGCGTCGGCGGACGTGCTGCCAGGGACCATGGGCCAGAGCATAGGGGAGCGCTTGTGGGGAGCCGACAAGAGCGCCCGGCTGATGAGAATCTGTGGCCGATGTTGAGGTGGGCGACGCCGTCGGCATGAGGGGAGAGCCATCTGACAGTAGGGTCGACGGCATGGCTCTCCTCGCACGACTGAAGGCGCTGCTCACCCGGCGCAGCCCGATGCGGCGGCCGGGTACCCGGCAGGCCACCACCGCTGCCCGCAGCGAGGACCTCCCCCAGGAGGCCACCCTGCGGGCCAAGCTGGTGGACGACCCCAACGACATCCAGGCGTTCCGGGAGCTGGCCGAGCTGGTCCGCCGCCGCGCCGACTCGGTGGAGCCGGTCGACCCGCTCATCGCCGAGCACGAGCGCGCGGAGCACCACATCGGCGCGGACGTCGCCATCTGGGCACTGGCCGAGGAGCTCGCGGGCAACCCGCGGGCCTGGTACCCGCTCATCGAGCTCGCCCGCCTGTCCCTCCACGACGACCACGAGGGGGCGATGCGCCGCCTCAACGCCGCCTGCGAGCGCGAGCACACCGGTCTCGCGCTGGCCGAGGGCGTCCGCACGCTCCGCGAGGCAGAACTGCCGGGCGACGGGCTCGGCCTGGGGGTGGGCCAGTGGTCCCCGCGCGACCACGTCGTCGAGGCCGGGCGGCAGATCGTGCTCGCCGCCCTGGACGCCGAGCGCCCGCTCGACGCGCGCCGCCACCTCGAGGAGCTCAAGGCCCGCGACGACGCCGAGACCCGCGCCGCCGTCACCGAGCTCGAGCCCCGCGTGGCGGCCGCCGAACGCCTCTGACACCCCTTTCGCCGAGAGCCGGATTCCTCCCCGGAGGAATCCGGCTCTCGGCGCATGTAGGGATGAAACGGGGGGACATCGGTCCCTCCTCCGCACCCTTTTCGCTTGCTTGACTGGTGGCATCACCGCACCCGGTGCCACCCCCGAGGGTCATCACCCGCGGCCCTCGGCCACCCGAGGAGGAAACATGTCAGACACGATGCGCGCCGCCGTCGTCCCCGAGCTCGGCCAGCCGCTGAGCATCGAGGACGTCCCCGTCCCCACCCCCGGGCCCTACGAGGCGCTCGTCAAGGTGGAGTACACCGGCGTCTGCCACACCGATCTCCACGCCGCCCACGGCGACTGGCCGGTCAAGCCCGTCGCCCCCTTCATCCCCGGCCACGAGGGTGTGGGGACCGTCGTCGCCGTCGGCGACCGCGTCGAGCGCGTCACGGTCGGTGACACCGTCGGCAACGCGTGGCTCGCCAGCGCGTGCGGCGAGTGCGAGTACTGCCAGACCGGCTGGGAGACGCTGTGCGAGTCCCAGCAGAACAGCGGCTACTCGGTCGACGGCTCCTTCGGCCAGTACATGCTCGTCGACTCCCGGTACTGCCCCGTCATCCCCGACGGCGTGGACGCGGCCGCCGCCGCGCCGGTCCTGTGCGCCGGGGTCACCGTCTACAAGGGCCTGAAGGTCACCGACACCAAGCCGGGGGAGTGGGTGCTCATCTCGGGGATCGGTGGGCTCGGCCACATCGCCGTCCAGTACGCCGTCGCCATGGGGCTGCGCGTCGCCGCGGTCGACGTCGACGACAGCAAGCTCGAGCTCGCCCGCCGCCACGGGGCGGAGGTCGCCGTCAACGCCCGCACGAGCGAGGACCCGGCCGCGGAGATCAAGGCCGCGACCGGTGGCGTGCACGGTGCCCTCGTCACCGCCGTCAATGCCCACGCCTTCCCGCAGGCCGTCGGGGCGCTGCGCCGGGGCGGCACGGTGTCCCTCGTCGGCCTGCCGCCGGAGCAGTTCCCGCTCGACATCTTCACCACCGTGCTCTTCGGCCTCACGGTGCGCGGCTCGATCGTCGGCACCCGCAAGGACATGGCCGAGGCGCTCGACTTCTTCGCGCGCGGCAAGATCAGCCCCACCTACACGGTGCGGCCCATGGCGGAGATCAACGAGATCTTCGCCGAGATGGAGGCCGGCCGGATCGACGGCCGCGTGGTGATGAGCATGGCCGACTGACACCCGCCCCCCCGAAAAAGCGCCGAGCGCTGAGTTGTTCCAGGAACAACTCAGCGCTCGGCGCTTCTTGTGTGGTGCGGGGGTCTTAGGAGTCACCGCCCGCCGTGCCGGACTCGCCGGCGTTGACGTCGGACAGGCGGTACTTCTCGGCCGCCTGGCGCGGGGCGTCGGCGTCGATCGCGCCCTGGGCCGCGAGGGCCTGCAGCGCCTTGACCACCATCGAGTGGGAGTCGATGAGGAACTGGCGGCGGGCCGCCGGGCGGGTGTCGGAGTAGCCGAAGCCGTCCGCACCGAGGACGTGGTAGTCGCCCGGCACCCACTGACGGATCAGGTCCGGGACCATGTGGTCCCAGTCGCTCGTGGCGATGTACGGGCCACCGGCGTCACGCAGCTTGGCGGTGACGTAGGCCTCGCCGTGGTCGCCGCCCGGCTCGAGCAGCCGCTGGCGCTCGACCTGCAGGGCCTGGCGGCGCAGCTCGCCCCAGCTCGTCACCGACCACACGCCGGCGCGAACGCCCCAGTCCTCGGCGAGGATCTCGCGGGCGTGCAGCGCCCACGGCACCCCGACGCCGGAGGCGAGCAGCTGGACCCACGGCCCCTCGCCCTCGGACGCCGCGAGCCGGTGGATGCCCTTGAGGATGCCCTCGACGTCGACGTCCTCCGGCTCGGCCGGCTGGACCATCGGCTCGTTGTACACCGTGAGGTAGTACATGACGTTCGGGTCGCGCGGGTCGTCGGCGCCGTACATGCGCTGCAGGCCATCGCGGACGATGTGACGGATCTCGTAGGCGTAGGCCGGGTCGTAGTTGACGAACGCGGGGTTCGTCTGGGCGAGCACGAGGGAGTGCCCGTCCATGTGCTGCAGGCCCTCACCGGCCAGCGTGGTCCGTCCGGCGGTGGCGCCGATGACGAAGCCGCGGGTCAGCTGGTCCCCGGCGGCCCAGAAGGCGTCACCGGTGCGCTGGAAGCCAAACATCGAGTAGAAGATGTAGACCGGGATGAGCGGCTCGCCGAGGGTGGCGTAGGACGTGCCGACGGTCTGGAAGACCGCCGCCGAGCCCGCCTCGTTGATGCCCATGTGCATGATCTGGCCGGTCTCGGACTCCTTGTAGGAGAGCATGAGGTCGGCGTCCACGGCGGTGTAGTTCTGGCCGTGGGTGTTGAAGATCTTCGCGGTCGGGAAGATGGCGTCCAGGCCGAAGGTGCGCGCCTCGTCCGGGATGATCGGCACGATCCGGCTGCCGATCTCCTTGTCCTTCATCAGCTCCTTGAGGAGCCGGACGAAGGCCATGGTCGAGGCGACCTCCTGCTTGCCCGAGCCGCTCTTGAGTACCTCGTAGGGCTTGGCGTCGGGCAGGGGCAAGGTGCCCTTGTCACCGCGGCGCTCGGGGACGAAGCCGCCCAGCGCCTTGCGCCGCTCGAGCATGTACTGCAGCGCGGGGTCGTCGTCCTCGGGGCGGTAGTACGGCGCGTTGTACGGGTCCTCGAGCTGCTCGTCGGGGATCGGGATGCGCAGGGCGTCCCGGAGCATCTTGAGGTCCGTCGTCTTCATCTTCTTCATCTGGTGCGTGGAGTTACGACCAGCGAAGCTCGGGCCCAGGCCGTAGCCCTTGACCGTCTGCGCGAGGATGACCGTGGGCTGCCCGGTGTGGTCCATGGCGGCCTTGTAGGCGGCGTAGATCTTGCGGTAGTCGTGGCCGCCGCGCTTGAGCGCCCAGATCTCGTCGTCCGTCATATCCTTGACGAGCTCCTTGGTCCGCGGGTCGCGGCCGAAGAAGTGCTCACGGACGTAGGCGCCGTCGTTCGCCTTGTAGGTCTGGTAGTCGCCGTCGAGCGTCTGGTTCATGAGGTTGACCAGAGCACGGTCCTTGTCGGCGTTGAGCAGGGAGTCCCACTCGCGGCCCCACAGGACCTTGATGACGTTCCAGCCGGCGCCGCGGAAGAAGGCCTCGAGCTCCTGGACGATCTTGCCGTTGCCGCGGACCGGGCCGTCGAGGCGCTGCAGGTTGCAGTTGACGACGAACGTGAGGTTGTCCAGGCCCTGCTGGGCGGCGAGCTGGAGCATGCCGCGCGACTCGGGCTCGTCCATCTCGCCGTCGCCGAGGAACGCCCACACGTGCTGCTGGGAGGTGTCCTTGATCCCGCGCTCGTGGACGTAGCGGTTGGTGAAGGCCTGGTGGATGGCCTCGGCCGGGCCCAGCCCCATGGAGACCGTGGGGAACTCCCAGAAGTCCTGCATGAGGCGCGGGTGCGGGTAGGAGGGCAGCCCGCCACCGGGGTGGGAGTGCTCCTGGCGGAAGCCGTCGAGGTCGTCCTCGCTCAGGCGGCCCTCGAGGTAGGCGCGGGCGTAGTTTCCCGGCGCGGAGTGGCCCTGGAAGAAGACCTGGTCGCCGCCACCGGGGTGGTCCTTCCCGCGGAAGAAGTGGTTGAGGCCCACCTCGTAGAGCGTGGCGATCGAGGCGTAGGAGGAGATGTGGCCACCGACGGAGACGCCGGGGCGCTGGGCGCGGGTGACCATGACGGCGGCGTTCCAGCGGATCCAGCCGCGGTACTTGCGCTCGGAGGCCTCGTCGCCCGGGAAGTACGGCTCCTCGTGGATGCCGATGGTGTTGACGTACGGGGTGGTCATGGGGGCCGGCACGGCCACGTTGCGCTGCCGTGCGCGGCGCAGCAGGTTGAGCAGCATGTAGCGGGCCCGGGGGCCGCCGCGCTCGTCGATGAGACCGTCGAGAGACTCGAGCCACTCCTGGGTCTCAGCGGTGTCGATGTCCCTCACCTGGCTCAGCAGGCCGTCGATGAGCGGTCCAGATCCGTCCTGTGGACTCACACGTCCTCTTTCCCTCAGGCGTCGGCGCGCCGACGCGCGTGGCTGGTGCTCGGTATCAACCAGACTAGGCCCATTCTTGCGCGTCGTGGCAGTCGAAACCATGGCCTGGAGCGTGCACTCCTATGACCTTCGCAACAGGCGCTGACGCGACGCGAGGCGGTTCGTCTGGGATTGGGAACGTCGCGGCAGTAGCGTTGGGCCCGTCCCCACGACCGGTGGGGTGGATCGGCGCGACCGAGCGCCACCGAGATGAGAGTGGGAGTACACGTGGCAGCGACCGCTGGCCCTGATGCCGGCAGCCGGTTCGGCTTCACCCCCGGGCAGGAGATCCAGGAGTTCGGGTACGACACCGACGTCGACGAGGCGGTCCGCTCGGCCGTCTCGGACGTGACGGGGACGGACCTGGTGGACGAGGAGTACTCCGACGTCGTCGACGGCGCCATCATCTGGTGGCGCGAGGACGACGGCGACGAGAGTGACCTCACCGACCTCCTCGTCGACGCCCTCGACAACCTGGACGACGCCGGGACGATCGTCGTCCTCACCCCCAAGCCGGGCCGTGGTGGCCACGTCGGCCCCGCCGTCGTGGAGGACGCGGCCCGCACCGCCGGCCTCCAGCCGACCGGTTCCGTCGGCGCCGGGGCCGACTGGAACGGGCTGCGCCTGCTCGCCCGTGGTCGCGGTCGCTGACCGGGCGCCAGTCCTCGAGCTGCCCGACACGCACGGCACCCCCGTGCGTGTCGGTGGTGTGCGCGCGCGGCCCCAGCTCCTCGTCTTCCTCCCGTTCGCGTTCTCGCGCGTGTGTGGCGGTGAGCTGCGTGCGCTCGTCGAGGAGCCGGTAGGCGGCGCGGACGTCGTCGCCGTCACCTGCGACCCCGTCTTCACCCTCCGCGCGTGGGCGGAGCAGGAGGGCGCGACCTTCCCACTGCTGTCGGACTTCTGGCCGCACGGGCAGGCCGCGCGCGCCTACGGGGCGCTCGACGACGGGTCCGGCGCCCCGCTGCGGGCCACCTTCCTCCTCGACCACGACGGCGTCGTGGCCTGGTCCGTGCGCTCGCCCGCCGGGGTGGCGCGGTCCGTCGCCGACTACCGCGCCGCCGTCGGCGCCCTCACGGGATGACCGCCGCCGACAGCTCCTGCCCACCTGCCGTCGGCGACCCGCACGAGCGGTCAGGCCGTGGCGGTGGAGCTCGCCTGCGCCGAGGACGGGTGGTGTCGGAGCCGGCGATGACGCCGTGGCGGTCGGTGAGCTCCCTCCTGGAGGCACCGGCCGGACTGCAGACCACCCTCTTCCAGCAGACCGAGACGCGGGAGGAGCGCGGTGCGCGCAAGGGCTTCGGCGCGGACGACCGGCCGTGACCAGTACGCTTGACCCTGGCAGCCGCTCGGCTGCGTGGGGCCTGTAGCTCAGTTGGTCAGAGCGCCGCGTTTACACCGCGGAGGTCGTCGGTTCGAGGCCGGCCGGGCCCACCGTCATGGGGCGAGGTGCCAGCCGCGCAGGCACCCGGGCGGTGAGACGTTCCAGGGGCCCGCGGCCGAGCGCGAGGTCGACCCACGTCGACGGGTCGTCCCAACGCAGCTCACCGCGGAGGGCGGCCTTGTGCGCGCGGCTGCCGTCGCGAGCGATCCCGCGAGCGATGTCGAGTGCCACGGGCGCGCGGGGCGCGGCCGAAGGCGCGCAGTCCGCCCGGTCCGGACTGTGTGACGCGTTCCTCGGGGCTGGAGCTGACAAGGGATGGGGTCTCGTGCACCGACGTGTGGTCGAGGCCGGGCACGTCCCTGTCACGTGAGTCCCGGACGTTCGAACGGGCGAACGCGCCCACGCGCGCTCCAACGGAGCGCGCAGGTCCAGCCCGTGGTCACAGACTGCGTACGCACTACTGCCGAGTGGCTCGGCCCAGGTCCCGCTCGAGCGCCCTGCCGACGATCGGGTGCGTCGACGCCCGGCCGCTGTCAGCCCTGCCCCGCGCGGGCGTACCTCTCGGCGAGCAGGGTGCACGCCTCGCGCAGCTCGACGGGGAAGACGTCGTCGATGTCCGCGTCGAAGCGGCCGAGCGCGGCGGCCAGGGCAGCCCACGACCACGAGCCGACCGACACCCGGCAGCGGCCGTCGGCCAGCGCGACGACCGTGCCGTCACCGACGAAGGGGGCAACCTCCTGCACCGGGAGGGCGAGCGTGGCCTCCCCACGGCACGGCCAGTCGCTGCCGCCAACCGCGCCTCGGAAGGTCCCGGTGAGGAAGGCCGTGACGTCCCCGCCGGGCAGTGGCCGCGGCATGAAGGGCACGCCCGTGCGCATCCGGGGACGGAGCCTGTCGAGCCGGTAGGTGCGCCAGTCCTCCCGGTCGAGGTCCCACGCGACGAGGTACCAGCGCCCCGCGGAGCTCACGACGTGGTGCGGCTCGGCGCGGCGCGGGGGCCGGTCGTCGTCGCCCGCGCCGTAGTCGAAGCGCAGCACCTCGTGGCGGTGGGCAGCCGCACTGACGGCCACGAGGACCGCCGGGGCGACGGCGGGCGCGTCGCCCGGGCGGCCGACGGCGGTGACGTCGACGGCGTCGACCCGGTGGCGCAGGGCCGCGGGCATGAGCTGGCGCACCGTCGCGAGAGCCCGCGCCGCGGCGTCGTCCACGGCCACGCCGCCTGCAGAGGCCGTGCGCAGGGCGACGGCGAGCGCGACGGCCTGGTCGTCGTCGAAGAGCAGGGGCGGCAGCTCGGAGCCCGCCTCGAGCCGGTACCCGCCGTCGGGCCCCATGACGGCCGTGACGCGGTAGCCCAGCTCCCGGAGGCGCTCGACGTCGCGGCGCACGGTCCGCGGGCTCACGCCCATCCGCTCGGCCAGGTGCTGTCCGGGCCAGTCCCGTCTCGTCTGGAGGAGGGACAGCAGCCGGAGCAGCCGGGACGTCGGCGTCGTCATGCCTCCACGGTAGGGGATGTCGAGGACACGATCTGACCGCCACTGCTGGCAGCGTGGGACACGTCCCCGCAGCGGGGGCGTCACACCTCTCGAAGGAGCCACCATGACCGTCGCCGTCACCCCTCACCTCAACTTCCGCGGCCAGGCGCGCAAGGCGCTCGAGCACTACCGGTCCGTCTTCGGCGGTGAGGCCTTCGCGATCACGCACGCAGACACCGGCCGCCCCGTCCCGGCGGGGGAGGAGGGTGACATCAGCTGGGGCCAGCTCGTCTCCGCCGCCGGCGTGCGCGTCATGGTCTACGACGTCCCCTCCACGGATGCGTGGGAGCCGGGCACGATGACGTTCTTCGTCTCGGTGCGCGGCACCGACGCCGAGGAGGTCCGCGGCTACTGGGAGGCGCTGGCCGCCGACGCCACGGTCCTCGTCCCGCTCGGCCCGGCCCCGTGGGCCCCGCTGTACGGCATGCTCACCGACCCCTTCGGCGTCACCTGGGTGCTCGACGTCGAGGCCGCGTGGGTGAGCGTCTGAGCTAGGTGCTCTCCCGCACGACAAGCGTCGCCGGCATCGTCACGGACTTCGTCGCGCTGCCGGCGACGACCTCGAGCAGGAGGGAGACCATCTCGGCGCTGATCCGGTCGAAGGGCTGGCGCATCGTCGTGAGGGGCGGGTCGAGGTTGACGGCCAGGCCGGAGTCGTCGAAGCCGCCGACGGCGACCTCCTCCGGGATGCGCCGCCCGGCCCGCCGCAGCACGGTGATCGCGCCGGCGGCCATGGCGTCGGAGGCGGCGAAGACGGCGTCGAGGTCCGGGGCCCGCTCGAGGAGCTCGGCCATCGCTGCCACGCCGGACTCGGTGCCGAAGTCGCCGTGGGCCACCAGGGCCGGGTCGTAGTCCGCGCCGAGCTCCTCGCGGTAGGCCTCGAAGCGGTAGCGGCCACCGGGCAGGTCGAGCGGCCCGGTGATCGTCGCGATGCGCCGTCGGCCGCGCGAACGCAGATGGGCGACCATCTCCCGGGCGCCGCCGGCCTCGTCGACCGAGACCGACGCGACGCGGTCGGTGCGTCCCAGTGGCAAGCCGCAGGAGACGATCGGGACGCCGCCCGCAAGGAGCTCGTCCAGCAGCGGCTCGTTCTCGTGGGAGGAGATGAGCATCGCCCCGTCGACGTGCCCGGCCGCCAGGTAGGCGACGACGTTCTCCCGCTCGTCCGGCGTGCCCGCCACGAGGAGGGTGAGCGTCATCTGCCGCGCGGCCAGCGCCTCGGCGGCCCCACGCAGCAGCGGGGCGTAGGTCGGGTCGGCGAACAGACGGTCCTGCGGCTCGGCGAGGAGGAAGGCGATGGCGTTCGCGCGGCCGGTCACCAGGGAGCGGGCGTGCTGGTTGGCGCGGTAGCCGGTCTGGTGGATCGCCCGCTGGACGGCGTCCCGCGCCTCGGGGGAAACCCACTTGCCGCCGTTGAGGTAGCGCGACACCGTCCCGCGCGAGACGCCGGCCTCGGCCGCGACGTCGCGGATGGTGGGGCGGCGGCGCTGCACGTCGCCGGTCGGCGTGGCGGGCGCTGTCGACGTCGTTCTCACGCGCCAGACCCTACGCCGTCGCGGTCGTCCGCGGGTGAACTGTGCACGATCACAGATTAGTCCCGTCCTCGAACATTCCCGACCGTTGTCGCACTTGACATTCCTGCCTGTGCACGGTCACAGTGAGCGCACGGCGCAGGATCGGCGCCGGTCACACCGAGGCGACGGAGCGTCAATGTCGAACCACCCCTGGCCCACCCCCGCGACGATCGCGTACGGCGGTGACTACAACCCCGAGCAGTGGTCTCGGGAGGTGTGGGACGAGGACGTCGTCCTCATGCGCGAGGCCGGCGTGACGATGGTGAGCGTCGGCATCTTCTCCTGGGGGCTCCTCGAGCCGGAGGAGGGGGTCTTCGACTTCTCCTGGCTCGACGAGCTCCTCGACCTCCTCCACGCCAACGGCATCGCCGTGGACCTCGGCACCCCGACCGCCTCCCCGCCCGCCTGGTTCTTCGCCACCTACCCCCATGCGCTCTCCGTCGACAAGCACGGCGTCGTCCAGGGCTTCGGGTCGCGCGGCATGGCCTCCCACTCCGCGCCGGAGTACCGGCAGGCCGCCACCCGGATCGCAGGGGAGCTGGCCCGCCGCTACGGCCAGCACCCCGCCGTCGTCATGTGGCACGTCCACAACGAGTACGGCGTGCCGGTGGGCGAGGACTTCTCCCCGAACGCCGTCGCTGCCTGGCGCGAGTGGCTGCAGGAGCGCTACGGCAGCCTCGACGCCCTCAACGCCGCCTGGGGCACCGCCTTCTGGGGCCAGCGCTACGGCCGCTGGGAGCACGTCGTCGCCCCCGCCGCCACCCCCACCACGGTGAACCCGGCGATGAAGCTCGACTGGGCCCGCTTCACCGACGACCAGCTGCGCGCCTGCTACCGCGCCGAGCGCGACGCGATCCGCGCCCACGCCGACCAGCCGGTGACGACGAACTTCATGGCCCACCAGTCGTGGAACACCGACCTGTGGAAGTGGGCGCAGGAGGTGGACATCGTCTCCGACGACCACTACCTGTGGTCACCGGACCCCGACGCCCACGTCGCGCTCGCGCTGTCCGCCGACCTCACCCGCTCCGTCGCCCGCGGCCGCCCGTGGATCCTCATGGAGCACTCCACCTCAGCCGTCAACTGGCAGGGGCGCAACATCGCCAAGCGCCCGGGGGAGATGCACCGCAACGCGCTCACCCACGTGGGCCGGGGCGCCGACGGGATCATGTTCTTCCAGTGGCGCGCCTCCCGCTCCGGCGCGGAGAAGTTCCACTCCGCGATGGTGCCCCACGCCGGCCCCACGAGCCGCGTCTTCCGCGAGGTCGCCTCCCTCGGCGCGCGCCTCGGCGCGATCGGGGAGCTGCAGGACACCAGGCTGCGGGCGCAGGTCGCCGTGCTCTACGACTGGGAGTCGCTGTGGGCGCAGGACCTCGAGTGGCGTCCCTCCGACGCCCTGCAGTTCCGCGAGCGCATGCGCGCCTACTACGAGCGGCTGTGGCGTGACGGCGTCCAGGTCGACTTCGCCCACCCGGGCGACGACCTCTCCGGCTACCGCCTCGTCGTCGCCCCGGCCTCCTACCTCCTCACCGAGGCGCAGGGGGAGAACCTCACCCGCTACGTCGCGGGCGGCGGCACCCTGCTTGTCTCCTGCTTCGCGGCCGTCGTCGACGAGCACGACGCCGTCCACCGTGGCGGCTTCGGCGCCCCGCTGCGCGACGCGCTGGGCCTCACCGTCGAGGAGTTCCTCCCCATGCGCGAGGGCGAGAGCTGCGCCGTCGAGCTGGACGGGCAGTGCCTGCCCGCAGACGTGTGGGCCGAGGACCTCGCCGTCGACGGCGCGCAGGTCCGCGGCACCTACCGCGGCGGGCCGGCCGACGGCGCCCCAGCCGTCACGCGTCACGAGCACGGCGACGGCGTGGGCTGGTACGTGAGCACCCGGCTCGACGTCGCGGCGCTCGCCCCCGTCCTCGCCGCCGTGTACGACGACGCCGGGATCGCGCCGTCGTCGGCCCCCGAGGGCGTGGAGCTCATGACCCGCCACGGCCAGACCGCGGACTACGTCGTCGCGGTCAACCACCGCGACGACGCCGTCACCGTGCCCGTCGAGGGCACCGAGCTGCTCAGCGGCGCCGCCGTGACCGGCACGCTCACGCTCCCGGCGGGCGAGGTGGCCGTGGTCCGCACGACGCCCGGGGGTGGTCGCTGACGCGGCCGGGGAGGCCCGTGGGGGGCGGTGAAGGACAGCAGCACGACGGTGGCCGCGACGACGTGGCCACCACCAGAGGTACCGAAGGTGCCCCTTCAGAGAGGAAGAGCAATGCGCAAGTATCTAGGAGTCGGTGCCTCGCTCGTGGCGACGGTCGCCCTGGTCGCGGCCTGCGGCAGCGACGACCCCGAGCCTGCGGAGAGCGCCGAGCCCGCCGCCACCCAGGAGCAGACCGGCGGGGGTGACGCGGAGGGCGCCGAGCTCGTCGTGTGGTCCGACGCCGAGCGCAACGAGGCCATCGCCGCCGCAGCAGCGGCCTTCGAGGCCGACACCGGCGCCACCGTCACGGTGGTGCAGAAGAACTTCGAGGACCTGCGCGCGGACTTCCTCGCGCAGGTGCCCACCGGGGAGGGCCCCGACATCACGGTCGGCGCCCACGACTGGCTCGGCGAGTTCGTCGAGTCCGGCGTCGTCGACACCATCGACCTCGGCGAGCGCGCCGCGGACTTCGAGCAGGTCACCCTCGACGCCCTCACCTACGACGGCCAGCTCTACGCGCTGCCCTACGCGCAGGAGACCGTCGCGCTCATCCAGAACGTCGACCTCGTCGGCGAGGAGACCCCCGAGACCTGGGACGAGCTCATCGCCATGGCCGAGGAGGCCGGCTTCGCCGAGCGCCCGATCGTCTTCTACACCAACGGCACGGAGGGTGACATGTACACCTCCTACGCCTTCCAGACCTCCTTCGGGGCACCGGTCTTCGTCCAGGACGAGGACGGCTCCTACACCAGCGAGGTCGGCCTCGGCGGCGAGCCGGGCCTGGCCTACGCGCAGTGGCTGTACGACAACGGCCAGGCCGGCACCGGCTACTTCACCGACACGGTCGACTACGACATCGGCAACGAGCTCTTCTCCACCGGTGAGTCGCCCTTCATCGTCCAGGGCCCCTGGACCATCCCGACCTACCAGGACGCCGGCGTGAACGTCGCCGTCGGCCCGGTGCCGTCCGCGGGCGGGGAGACCGCCGCGCCCTTCGTCGGCGTCCAGGGCTTCTACCTCTCCGCGCAGTCCGGCAACGCGCTGCTCGCCAACGAGTTCCTCGCCAACTACATGTCCACCGACGAGGCGCAGCAGGCGCTCTACGAGGCCGACCCGCGCATCCCGGCCCTCACCACCGTCGCCGAGCAGGTGGCCGACGACCCGGTCATCGCCGGCTTCCTGTCCTCCGCCCAGAACGGCGTGCCCATGCCCAACATCCCCGAGATGGGCGCCGTGTGGGAGTTCTGGAACCCCGTCCAGATCGCCCTCATCAAGGGTGAGGACCCGCAGGACGTCTGGCCGACCATGGTCAGCAACATCGAGTCCGCGATCGCCGACTGACAGCGCCTGCCGGGTCGGGGCGCAGCGCGCCCCGACCCGGCCGGCACAGACCCGAAGGAGTCGAGATGTCCGTCGGTCAGGAGGGCGTGACGCGCCCGTCCGCGCCCACCGAGGGCCACGCCCGCAGCTGGAGAGGACCCGGCTGGGGCTTCCTGCTCAAGCTCGCCGTCATGATGGTGGTCAACGCCCTGGGCGTGGCCGCGATCCTGTCGGCCTACAGCGCCCGGTCCTGGGTCATTCTCGGCGTCCTCGTGCTGCTGCTCGTCCTGGCGGACTGGATCTACTTCACCCGCCGGGCCGTGCCGCTGAAGTACCTCTACCCGGGGCTCGTGTTCCTCGGGGTCTTCCAGATCTTCACGATGGGCTACACCGGCTACGTCGCCTTCACCAACTACGGCACCGGGCACCTCGGCTCGATGGAGCAGGCCGTGGACGCGGCCCTCATCCAGGACGAGCGCCGGGTCGAGGGCGCGCCCTCCTACCCGCTGGCCCTCGTCCGCGAGGGCGGGGAGCTGGGCTTCGCCGTCACCGGTGAGGACGGCGTCGTGCGCGTGGGCACGGAGGAGCAGCCGCTCACCCCGGTCTCCGGCGCCGTCGTCGACGAGCGCGGTGCCGCCGTCGAGGTCCCCGGCTGGGAGGTCGTCCCGCGCGCCGACCTCTTCTCCGACGCGGCCCTCCAGGGCGCGGCCGCCGACCTGCGCGTGCCCGTGTCCGAGGACGCCGAGGACGGCGCGATCCGCACCCGTGAGGGCTCCACCGGCACCGTCTACACCTCCAGCCTCGAGTGGGACGCGCAGGCGCAGACCCTCACCGACACCGAGACCGGCACGGTCTACTCCCCGAACGACCGCGGCAGCTTCGTCAGCCCCGAGGGGGACCGGCTCGCGGCCGGCTGGTACGTGGGCGTGGGCTTCGACAACTTCGTCCGCGCCTTCACCGACGCCGCCTACGCCGGTCCGCTCCTCAAGGTCACGCTGTGGACCTTCGCCTTCGCCGCCCTCACGGTGCTCTCGAGCTTCGGCCTGGGCCTGCTCATCGCCCTCATCTACAACGACACCCGGGTGCGCGGCCGCAAGGTGCTGCGCACGGTGTTCATCCTTCCCTACGCCTTCCCCGCGTTCATGTCCGCCCTCCTGTGGCGCGGCATGCTCAACCAGGAGTTCGGCGTCATCAACGAGTGGTTCTTCCTCGGGGCGGGCGTCCCGTGGCTCAGTGACCCGTGGCTGGCGAAGATTGCCGTGCTGTGGGTCAACCTGTGGCTCAGCTACCCGTACTGGCTGCTCGTCACCACCGGCGCGCTGCAGGCCCTGCCGGCCGAGACGATGGAGGCGGCCCGCATCGACGGCGCCGGGCGCTGGCGCCAGTTCCGCTCGATCCAGCTGCCGCTGCTCATGGTCTCGACGGCGCCGCTGGCGATCGCGTCCTTCGCCTTCAACTTCAACAACTTCACGATCATCTACATGCTCACCGGCGGCGGCCCGGCCTTCCCCGGCGCCACCGTGCCGCTCGGGTCCACCGACATCCTCATCTCCGCGATCTACCAGATCTCCGGCGTCTCCGGTGGACGGGCCGACTACGGCCTGGCCAGCGCGCTGTCGATCATCGTGTTCATCGTCATCGGAGTGATCTCGGCCCTCGCCTTCCGCCGCACCCGCAAGCTCGAGGAGATCTAGCCATGGCCTCGTCGCAGAAGACGCCCCGCCCGACCACCCGCCGTCGGCGCTGGTGGGCGGAGGTCGGCTGGAAGTACCCCGTCGCCGTCGTCGTCGTGTTCTACGCGGCCTTCCCGCTCGTCTACGCGCTGTCCGCGTCCCTGGACCCGCGCGGCTCGCTCGCCGGCTCCTCCTCGCTGTTCAGCGAGCTCAGCCAGGCGAACTACGCCGCGCTCGGCGGGACGATGTACTGGACGTGGGTGGCCAACACGCTGCTCGTCTGCAGCGCGGCCGCCGTCGGGGCGGTGCTCATGGGTGGCGCGGCCGCCTACGCCTTCTCCCGCTTCCGCTTCAAGGGGCGGCGCGCGTCGCTCACCACGCTGCTCATCATCCAGATGTTCCCCCAGACGGTCGCCTTCGTCGCCGTCTTCCTCCTCCTCATCGCGCTCGGGGAGGTCGTGCCGCAGCTGGGCATCAACTCCAAGATCGCGCTCATCTGCGTCTACCTCGGCGGCGCGCTCGGGGCCAACACCTTCCTCATGTACGGCTTCTTCAACACCATCCCGATCGAGATCGACGAGGCGGCCCGCATCGACGGCGCCGGGCACGCGAAGATCTACTGGCAGATCATCGTGCCGCTCGTGACGCCGATCCTCGCCGTCGTCGGCCTCCTCGCCTTCATCTCCTCCTTCGGTGACTTCATCCTCGCCCGCATCGTGCTCACCGGGGAGGACAACTGGACGCTCGCGGTGGGGATGTACCAGTGGGTGTCCAACCAGCTCACCTCGCGGTGGGGCCTGTTCGCGGCCGGCTCGATGGTCGCTGCCGTCCCCATCCTCGTGCTCTTCCTCTCCCTCCAGCGGTACATCGTCGGCGGCCTGTCCGCCGGCTCCGTCAAGGGCTGAGCACACCTGCAGGACCTCCCGCGCGGCCCGCGCGGGAGCAGATCGACGACGATCGACGGAAGGACTGACATGGCAGGACGTACAGGACGGGCGGCTGTGGTCGCCGCGGCGAGCGCCGCGCTCGTGGGCGGGGCGCTCGTCGCACCCGCCGGGGCCGACGACGGACCCGTGGACGCGGGGATCACCGTGCCCCGGGTCGAGGGCATGGGGGAGGGCTGGATCAACGGCGCCGACTTCTCCTCGGTGCTGTCCCTCGAGGAGAGCGGCGTGACCTTCCACGACTTCGCGGGCAACGAGGCCGACCTCTTCGAGGTGCTCGCCGACTCAGGCGTCAACTGGGCCCGCATCCGCGTGTGGAACGAGCCCTACCTCGAGGCGGACCCGACGAAGGGCTACGGCGCCGGCAACGTCGACGCCGACCGCGCCACCGAGATCGGCGTGCGCGCCACCGAGGCGGGCATGCGGGTGCTCGTCAACTTCCACTACTCCGACTTCTGGGCCCACCCCGGCCAGCAGTACTCCCCGCGGGCGTGGCGCGAGCTGAGCCAGGAGCAGCGGGTGGAGGCGCTGTACGACTACACCACCGAGACCCTCGAGCAGATGGAGGCCGCCGGCGTCGACGTCGGGATGGTCCAGATCGGCAACGAGACGACGAACGGCGAGATCGCCGGCACCCGCGGCTGGGACCGGACCGCCGAGCTCTTCGACGCCGGCTCGCGCGCCGTGCGTGACACCCTGGGCGACGACGTCAAGGTCGCCGTCCACTTCACCAACCCCGAGCGGGCCGGCCAGTACGCGTCCGTCGCCCGGGAGCTCGACGAGCGCGACGTCGACTACGACGTGTTCCTCAGCTCCTACTACGCCTTCTGGCACGGCACGCCGGAGAACCTCACGGCCGTGCTCGACCACGTCGCCACCACCTACGACAAGGAGGTGGCGGTCGCCGAGACGTCGTGGACCTACACGCTGGAGGACGGGGACGGCCAGCCCAACTCCGTGCGCAGCGTCGACGGCCCCTACTCGGCCTCCGTCCAGGGCCAGGCGCTCGCGGTGCGGGACGTCATGCAGGCCGTGGCCAACGTGTCCGACGGGCGTGGGATCGGCACCTTCTACTGGGAGCCCGCGTGGATCCCGGTCGGCCCGCCCGAGGACGTGGAGGAGAACTGGGAGCTGTGGCAGCGCGACGGCTCCGGCTGGGCCACCACCTACTCCCAGGAGTTCTACGACCCCGCGGGCGGCTGGTCCGAGGACCTCGACCCCACCGACTGGGCGGACGACTTCGGCGGCTCCGGCTGGGACAACCAGGCGCTCTTCGCCCACGACGGCACCCCGCTGGAGTCCCTGCGCGTCTACGAGTACGCGCGCACCGGCTCGGTGGCCCCGCGCGAGCTCGACGCCGTGAGCAGCCCGCAGCTGTCGGTGCTCGAGGGGGAGCCGGTGCTGCTCCCGGAGACGGTCTCGGTCTCCTACACCGACGGCACCACCGAGGAGCAGGGGGTCACCTGGCACGACTCCACCGACTGGATCTTCGGCACCGGCACCTACACGGTGCGCGGCACGACCGAGGCAGGTCACGCGGTGACCGCGACCGTCACCGTCCGGTCCGAGGACGCCGAGGGGGTCAACCTCGTCGTCAACCCGGGCTTCGAGGACGGCGTGGAGCCGTGGACCGGCTCGGGCACCGGGTACACGATCAGCTCGACGAGCGACCCGCACGAGGGAGCCCGCTCGGCGCACTTCTACTCCGCGACGCCCTACAGCTTCTCGATCGAGCAGGTGCTCCGGGACGTCCCGCCGGGTGAGTACCGGCTCTCCGCCGTGGCCCACGGTGGCGGCGCCGGCCCGGGGGACACGATGAGCATCTCCGCGGCCTCGGGCATCTCGACCGTGTCCGCGGACTTCACCATCGACGGGTGGCAGAGCTGGCAGCGCCCGCAGACCGAGCCGGTCACCGTCGGGGCCGACGGCGTCGTGACGATCCGCGCGGACCTCAGCCTCAGCGGGGGAGCATGGGGCGCGCTCGACACCTTCTCACTGGTCGCGGTGAGTGAGGACGCCGCCCCGGCGGACACGACGGCGCTCGTCGAGCTCGTCGCGGCCGCCGAGGCGCTGGACCGGGAGGCGTACACGGAGGAGTCGCTGGCTGTCCTCGACGCCGCGCTCGCGCGCGCCGGCTTCGTCCTCGACTCGCCCGCTCCCAGCCAGGCGAGCGTGGACGCGGCGGTCCTCGAGCTGCAGGCGGCGCTGGACGCCCTCGCGGAGCGGCCCGACCCGACCGACCCGCCGACGGACGACCCCACCGACCCGCCGACGGACCCGACCGGCCCGGTCGCGCCGCCGACCGAGGACGCCGACGTGGAAGGCCCCGCTGACCGGCCCGGCACGGGTGACGGACACGGCGAGCTGCCCCGGACCGGCGTCTCCGTGCCGCTGCTCACGGTTGCCCTCCTCCTCGGCCTCGGTGCCACGGCGCTCGTGACGCGCCGCCGGGTGGGCGGGCAGGGGTAGCGCGGGCGAACGGGCCGTGGCCACCCCGAGCGGGTGGTCACGGCCCGTTCTCGTTCAGCGACCGAGGAGGCGGGCGAGGAAGCCGGCGTCGGTCTTCTCGTGGCCTGGGCAGCGCTCGGCGGGCGGCACGTCACGCATGACGTCGTCCACGTGCTCGCCGCACCCGGCCCAGGTCGTCTTCCGGCAGGTCTTGCAGGTCACTGGTCGGCACATCGGGGACTCTCCTCGGGGATGGTGGTGGTCAGGCGAGGGACAGGAAGAGCTTCTCGAGCTCGGCGGTGGTGAGGCCCTCGCGCTCCTGCGTGGCGCCAGGGTCGGCGAGGCACTCCTCCATCGCGGTGGAGACGATGCTGAAGCCCGCGCGGTTGAGCGCGTGGGTGACCGCGGCGAGCTGGGTCAGGACGTCACGGCAGTCCGCCTGGGTCTCGACGGCGGTGATGACGCCGTCGAGCTGTCCGCGAGCGCGGCGCAGGCGGTTGACGATGCGGCGCCGGGCGGCGTCGTCGGGGGTCTTCACGGGTGGTCTCCCTCTGGTCAGGCGGGCTGGTGGACGCGGGGGGCGAGCAGCGTGGCGGCTCGGTCGCCGAGGACGGCGCGCAGGGTGAGTGTGCCGCCGGACAGCGACGCGGAGTCGAACCCGGCCTGCACGAGCACGCGATGGGCGATGGCGGAGCGCACGCCCGAGGCGCACATGACGCGCACCGGGCGGCCGGCCGCGGCCTCCCGCACCTCCTGGAGGCGGCCGCGCAGCTCGGTGTGGGGGACGTGGAGGGCGCCCGGCAGGATGCCCGTCGCGACCTCGCCCGCACTGCGGACGTCCAGGACGAGCGAGGCGGCGAGCACGTCGTCGACGTCGCGCGCGTCCCACAGCCGCAGCGTGCCGTCCAGGACGTTCGCGCCCACCATGCCGACGAGGTTGACCGCGTCCTTGGCCTGCCCGTAGGGCGGGGAGTAGGCGAGGTCGAGGTCGATGAGGTCGGCGACCACCGTCCGGTGGCGGATCGCCGTGGCGAGGACGTCGATGCGCTTGTCGACGCCGTCCGTGCCCACCGCCTGCGCCCCGAGCAGGAGGCCGTCCTCCTCGCGGACGTGGACGACGAGGTGGATCTGGTCGGCGCCGGGGAAGTATCCGGCGTGCTGGTTCGGGTGCAGGTGCAGGGTGCGGTAGGCGATCCCGGCGCCGTCGAGGGCGGCGCGGTTGGCTCCCGTCATCGCCGCCGTCAGCCCACCGACCCGGACGATCGCGGTGCCGAGCGGTTGTGGCACCGGGCGTGCCGTGTGCGGGCGCAGGATGTGGTCGGCGACGAGGCGGCCCGCCCGGTTGGCGGGTCCCGCCAGGGCCACTGGGCGGCGCACCCCCGTGACCGGGTCGGTGCTGACGGTCGCGTCACCGACGGCCCACACGCCGGGCAGGGAGGTGCGGCCGTGCTCGTCGACGACGATGGCGCCGCGCTCGGTCGCCACACCGGCGCGCTCGAAGACCTCGGTGTCGGGCCGGACCCCGACCGACAGGACGACGAGGTCCGCCTCGAGGCGGGTACCGTCCGCGAGGACGACGACATCGTGGTCGATGCCGGCGATCACCTTCTGTGCGCCGGCCCCGGCATGGACGCAGATCCCGAGCCCAAGCAGCTCCTCGGTGACCGGCCAGGCGAGCTCCGTCTCGAGCGGCGGCAGCACGTGCGGAGTGAGCTCGACGAGAGTGGTGGCCACCCCCTGGGCAGCGAGCGCCTCGGCGGCCTCGACACCGATGAACCCGGCCCCGAGGACGACGGCGCGGCGGGCGCCCTCGTCGACCTGTTCGCGCAGGGCGACGGCGTCGTCGACGGTGCGCAGGGTGCGCACGCGCGAGGAGTCGAGGCCGGGCAGCGGTGGCCGCACGGCCCGGGCGCCGGGGGAGAGGACGAGGGCGTCGTAGCCGATGCGCTCCTCGCCGTGGTCGGTGCGCACGACGACCTCGCGTGCCTCCGCGTCGAGGCCGACGACCTCGTGGCCGGGACGCACGTCCAGGTCGAGAGCGGCGCGCAGCCGCTCGGGGGTCTGCACGAGGAGGCTGTCTGCCTCGGCGATCTCCCCGCCCACGTAGTAGGGCAGGCCGCAGTTGGCGAAGGAGACGTGCTCGCCGCGCTCGAGGACGATGATCTCCGCGCTCTCGTCGAGCCGGCGCGCCCGGGCAGCACAGCTCATGCCGCCGGCCACGCCGCCCACGACGACGATCCGGGTAGGGGTGGAAGTAACCATGTGACGACAATATACCCCTGGGGGTATTGGGCGGTCGTGAGCGAGGCATGACGTCCGCCACGTCCGCGTCGCGCCGACCGTGCGGCCCGAGCCGTGGGACGAGGAGGCCCGGCGGACCAGGATGCGAGATGCATCGGTGGCGGGCGCCGGGCCGGCGAGGGCAGGGACGAGGATGGGCGCAGCGGCCGGGTCGGCCGCGAGACGTGCCCGTCCACCGAGAGGCCGCACCATGAGCGTCACTGACGAGCTCCTCCGCAACGCCGAGGCCTACGCCGCCGGCTTCACCAAGGGCGACCTGCCCATGCCGCCGGCGCGGCACGTCGCCGTCGTCGCCTGCATGGACGCGCGGCTCAACCCCTTCGGCCTCCTCGGGCTGGAGGAGGGGGACGCCCACGTCATCCGCAACGCCGGTGGGGTGATCACCGAGGACGAGGTCCGCTCGCTCGTCATCAGCCAGCGCCTCCTCGGGACCCGGGAGATCATCCTCATCCACCACACCGACTGCGGCATGCTCACCTTCACCGACGACGACCTCAAGGCCCAGATCGAGGCCGACACGGGCATCCGACCGCCGTGGGCCCCGGAGTCCTTCCGCGACCCGGCCGACGACGTGCGGCAGTCCCTCGCGCGGATCGCGGCAAACCCGTTCGTCCCCCACAAGGGCCAGGTCCGCGGCTTCGTCTACTCCGTCACCGACGGGACGCTCACCGAGGTCGAGCAGCGCGACGCCTCCACTCTGGTGCAGCAGGACTAGCCTCTGGTCATGAGCCGCACGGTGGCGGAGAAGATGGGCGTGCGAGCGGGATCCCGCGCGCACGTCGTCGGGGCACCGGCCGAGGCCATCGCGGCCCTCCAGCTCCCCGAGCTCGCGCACGCCGCGGACGGCGATCTCGACTACGGCCACCTCTTCGTCACCCGACAGGACGAGATGCGCGCGGCCTTCCCGCCGCTGCGGGACCGGCTGGCTCCGGGCGGCACCCTGTGGGTGTCGTGGCCCAAGGGCGGGCGGCTCGGCACCGACCTCACGATCCGGTCGGTCATCGCCATCGGCTACGACCTGGGCCTCGTCGAGAGCACGTGCCTGCGCGTGGATGACACGTGGGCGGCCCTGAAGTTCACCCGTCCCAAGCGAGGGACGGTCTACGCCAACAGTTACGGCACGCTGCCCGGCGCCTGAGGCGGTTCGCTCAGCCCGCCAGGCGGTCCGCCCAGCGCCGTCCGGCGTCACCGCCCCACGCGTCCCAGGCCACGCGGCCGGGGGAG
Organism: Georgenia satyanarayanai; assembly: GCF_023715365.1. Taxonomy (GTDB): domain Bacteria; phylum Actinomycetota; class Actinomycetes; order Actinomycetales; family Actinomycetaceae; genus Oceanitalea; species Oceanitalea satyanarayanai_B. Next base: position 183,080 of record NZ_JAMBNZ010000001.1, on the reverse strand, counting down.
GGGAAGCCGGGAGTGTTGCCGCGGAAGCCGGGGGCGTCGCGGTCGACGTCGTGCCGGGCGAAGTAGGCGTGCATCTTCGCGAGGTCCGCCTCGCTCACGTCCTCACCGCGCGCGAGCTGGTAGGCGCGGCCCCGGCCGACCTCGGTGAAGCCCTTGCCCGCCTTGCCCTCCTCGATCCAGCGGACGGCCCTGGCGGCCGCCTGCTGGACGCCCTTGGGTGGTGTCGCCACGGCTCAGCCCTCCTTCGTCAAGGCCTCGGGCCGGTGCGCGGCGCGCTTGCCGCTGCTCTCGGACTCGACGATGAGCATCGGCTCGTCCTCGCTCGCGGTGAAGTGCTGCTTGGCCAGCTGGAAGTCCTTCGTGCGGGTGTCGACGACGACGCCGTGGGTGACCCCCTGCGGCGTGTTCCACGAGACGCGGTCGCCCTGGGACAGTGCCATGGTTCCTCCGTTCCGTCGGGCCACCACGGTGACACAGCGGCTGGCCACCGGCACGCCCGCGAAGGCGCACCGACGGGCGACGTGTCACCGTGTCCAGGCCGAGGGGTGCGACCGACACGTCAGGGGAGCGGGATGAGCGAGGAACGACGCCGAGAGCTCGGCGAGACCGACTTCCCCGTGGAGCAGGAGCTCAAGGACGCCTTCGACAAGGTGATGGACGAGGGTGCCCAGCGGTTGCACCGCACGTTCCGCTCCGTCCTCATCACCGGGCTGTTCGGTGGGATGGAGGTGGGCCTGGGTGTCATGGCCTACCTGGCCGTGCTCCACGAGACCGACAACCACCTCCTCGCGGGTCTCGCCTTCGGCGCCGGCTTCATCGCCGTGCTCCTCGCGCACAGCGAGCTGTTCACCGAGGACTTCCTCGTGCCCGTCATGGGGCTGGTGACCCGCCAGGCGAGCGTCTGGCAGCTCGGCAAGCTGTGGGCGGGGACGCTGCTGGCCAACCTCGCCGGCGGCTGGGTGTTCATGTGGATCGTCGTGCAGGCGTTCCCGGAGTGGTGGGGCACGCTCGAGGAGTCCGCCCGGCACTTCGTCGACGCCCCCTTCACCCTGCAGACGGTCTGCCTCGCGGTCCTCGGCGGCAGCACCATGACGCTGATGACCCGCATGCAGAAGGGCACGGACTCCGACATCGTCCGCGTCGTCGCGGGCGTGACCAGCGGCTTCCTGCTCGCCGGCCTGCAGCTCTTCCACTCGATCCTCGACTCGCTGCTGATCTTCGGCGCCATCCACGCGGGCGCGAACATCGCCTTCCTCGACTGGCTCGCCTGGTTCGGCTACACCGTCTTCTTCAACGTCGTCGGCGGCATCGTCCTGGTGACGACGCTCCGGGTGGTGAGGTCCAAGGAGCTCGTCGTCCACTGGCGCGAGCAGGCGCCCGCGGACCCGGACGCCGCGCACGAGCGGTAGCCCGGCCCAGCCTCACCACGCGGCGACAACCCCCGCCCGCCGCACGAGACGCGTACGAGGGGCGGGAGCCGGTGTCACCAGCGCGGGTGGATGGACTCCCGCAGGTCGCGGTCGTAGATCCTGCGGACCGCGTCGTCGATCTCGACGGGCAGCTCCAGGGAGCCGGCCGCGGCGTTGGCCTGGGCCTGCTCGGGGTTGCGCGCACCGGGGATGACGGAGGAGACGCCGTCCTGGGCGGCCGCCCACGCGAGCGCCACCTGCGCCGTCGTCGCCTGCGGGACGAGGAGGCGCGCGACCGAGGCGAACTCCGTGGCGGCACGCACCCCCGTCTCGAAGTCGACGCCGGAGAAGGTCTCACCGACGTCAAAGGCCTCACCGTGGCGGTTGAAGCTGCGGTGGTCGTTCTCCGCGAAGGTCGTCTCAGGGGTGTAGCGGCCCGAGAGCAGGCCGCTGGCGAGCGGCACCCGGGCGATGATCCCGACCCCGGCCTCGCGGGCCGCGGGCAGCACCTGCTCCAGCGGCTTGAGGCGGAAGGCGTTGAGGATGATCTGGACGGTCGCGACGTTCGGGCGTGCGATCGCGGCCAGCGCCTCCTCGACCTTCTCCACGCTCACCCCGTAGGCGGCGGTGACGCCGTCCGCGACGAGGGTGTCGAGGTCGTCGAAGACGCGGTCGATGCCGTACACCTCGGTGGGCGGGCAGTGGAGCTGGACGAGGTCGAGGGTGTCGACGCCGAGGTTGCGGCGGGAGCGGTCGGTCCACGCCCGGAAGTTGTCCATCGAGTAGTTCTCGGGCTCCTGCGGCAGGCGCCGGCCCATCTTCGTCGCGACCGTGACGTCCGCGCCGGGGTTGGCGCGGCGCCACTGGGCGATGATCGACTCGCTGCGGCCGTCACCGTAGACGTCGGCGGTGTCGAAGAAGGTGACGCCGGCCTCCGCGGACGCGTCGAGGACGGCGAGGGCGTCAGCCTCGGCCACGTCCCCCCAGTCCGCGCCGAGCTGCCAGGTGCCCAGGCCGATGGGCGAGACGGTACGGCCGGTACGGCCCAGGGTGCGCGACTGCATGCTTCTCCTTCGATGCGGGTGGGGGTGCGTCCAGGCTACCGGCGCCTTTGCGATGTGTTCGGGACCGCCCTGTGGTGGGATGGCTGTGTCGGCGCAGTTCCGGCGCCGCCGGCCTCAGGGCCGCCCCGTGTGCGAAGGAGAGTCCCATGCCCAACCCCGTGGTCAACAAGGCGAGCACCGAGTGGAACGGCGAGCTGTTCACCGGCTCCGGCACCACCACCCTGGAGACTTCCGGCAAGGCCACCTTCGACGTCGCGTGGCAGTCCCGCGGTGAGCAGGAGGGCGGGACGACCACCCCCGAGGAACTCATCGCCGCGGCCCACGCGACCTGCTACGCCATGCAGTTCTCCAACATGCTCAAGGAGAACGGCACCCCGCCCACCCAGCTCAACACGAGCGCCGCGGTCACCTTCGTCGCCGGCACCGGGATCACCGGCATCGAGCTCACCGTGCGCGGGACCGTCGAGGGCATCGACGCCGCGAGCTTCGACGAGCTGGCCCGCAAGGCCAAGGAGACCTGCCCGGTGAGCCAGGCGCTCGCCGGCACCGAGATCACCCTCGCCGACGTCCAGCTGGCCTGAGCCCCCGCCCTCCGGCCGCGCCGCTGCCGCAGGGGAGAGCGTGCACGAGACGTTAGATTGATCCGCCAGGTGGATCAATCTAACGTCTCCGCACCACGCTCCCCAAGTGCTCTCCTGCGGCGCGGGACGGATGCGGGCGCCACCAGTCGTTCCGGTGAGCGAGCCGCACCGCCGGTCGCGGGCGACGGCGCGTGCCGGGAAGGTGGGCCCGCACCGATAGCCTGGGCGGATGGCGAGCACCCTGACCGTGGCCGACGTCGTCGGCCTCCTCGAGCAGCGATACCCGCCGCGGACGGCGGAGGCCTGGGACGCCGTCGGCCTCGTGGCGGGTGACCCGGACGCGCCCGTCCGCACGGTGATGTTCGCCGTCGACCCCGTCCAGGCCGTCGTCGACGAGGCCATTGCCGCGGGCGTGGACCTCCTCGTCACCCACCACCCCCTCTACCTGCGCGGGACCACCTCGGTGGCCGCGACCAGCCCCAAGGGCCGGGTGGTTCACGACCTCGTCCGCGCCGGCTGCGCGCTGTACACCGCGCACACCAACGCCGACTCCGCCGTCGGGGGAGTGGCGGACGCGCTCGCCGACCTCCTCGGCCTGCGCGAGCGCCGACCGCTCACCCCGCACGACGCCGCCGCGCTCGACACGCTCACCGTCTTCGTCCCGCGTGAGGACACCGCCGCCGTCCTCGACGCGCTCGCCGCGGCCGGCGCGGGCGACATCGGCGACTACGACCGCTGCGCCTTCACGGTCGCCGGCCAGGGCACCTTCCGCGCCGGCGCGGCCGCGAACCCGACGATCGGCGAGCGGGGCGAGGTCACCGAGGTGGCCGAGGACCGCCTCGAGATGACCCTGCCGCGCGAGCGCCGCACCGCCGTCGTCGCCGCGCTGCGCGCCGCCCACCCCTACGAGGAGCCGGCCTTCTCCGTCGTCGAGCACGCCACCCACCCGGCGGGCACCGGCATCGGCCGCATCGGCGTCCTCCCGAAGCCCACCTCGCTGCGCGCCCTGGCCGAGCGCGTCGCCGCCGTCCTGCCTGCCACCGCGCAGGGCATCCGCGTGGCCGGGGACCTCGACGCCGAGGTGAGCCGGGTAGCCGTGTGCGGCGGCTCGGGCGACTCGCTGCTCGGCACCGTGCGCGCGCTGGGCGCCGACGTCTACCTCACCGCCGACCTGCGCCACCACCCGGCCTCCGAGGCGCTGGAGGCCGGCCCGCCCTCCCTCATCGACGCGACGCACTGGGCCAGCGAGTGGCCCTGGCTGCCCGTCGCCGCGGCCCGGCTGGAGGAGGACGCGCGCGAGAGCGGCGCGAACCTCCGCACACACGTGAGCACGATCGTCACAGACCCGTGGACGCTGCGCCTCGGCGCCCCCGACAATGGCACCACGACCGACAACGAGGGAGTCACCCCGTGACCACAGCCCCGGTGGCCGACCAGCGCCGACTGCTCGACATCCAGACGCTCGACACGCGCGCCGCGAAGCTGGCCCACCAGCGCCGCACCCTGCCCGTGCTCGAGACGATCGCCGAGCTCGAGGGCCGGCTCGAGGACCTGCGCAGCGCCCAGGTGGAGGAGCGCACCGTCGTCGGTGACATCCGCCGCGAGGTCGCCAAGGCGGAGTCAGACGTCGAGCAGGTGCGCCAGCGCGCCACCCGCCACCAGGCCCGCCTCGACTCCGGCGCAGTCTCCGCCAAGGAGGCCCAGGCGCTGCAGTCCGAGCTCGAGCAGCTGGCCCGCCGCCAGGGCGACCTCGAGGAGACCGAGCTGGAGGTCATGGAGCGCCTGGAGGAGGCCGAGTCCCGCCTCGCCGAGCTCGGCGAGCAGGAGGCCGCCATCGCCGCGGACGTCGCCCGGCACGTCGCGGCCCGCGACGCCGAGTGGAGCACCATCGACGGCCAGCTCGAGTCGGTCGCCCGGGAGCGTGCCGCTGCCGCCGAGCAGACCGACGCCGGGCTCCTGACCCTGTACGACCGCGTCCGGGACCGCACCGGTGGCCTCGCCGCCGTCGCGCTCTACGGCTCGCGGACCGAGGGCACCCAGCTCGACTTCTCCCTCACCGAGCTCGACGCCATCCACTCGGCGCCCGCCGAGCAGGTCGTCCAGCACGAGGACTACGGCTACATCATCGTGAGGATGGAACCGAAGTGAGCCAGGCCAGCCTCTTCGACGCCGAGCCCCTCGCCACCGCGGAGGGCACGGCCGAGCGGGGGCTGGTCACCTCCGGGCGCGTGCTCGTCGTCGAGGCCGACGGCGGCTCCCGCGGCAACCCCGGCCCGGCCGGCTACGGCGCGCTCGTGCGTGAGGGGGAGGCCGTCCTCGCCGAGCGGGCCGAGTACCTCGGGGAGTGCTCGAACAACGTCGCCGAGTACAGCGGCCTGGTCGCCGGGCTGCGCGCGGCCGCCCAGATCGACCCCACGGCGCAGGTGGAGGTCCGTATGGACTCCCGGCTCGTCGTCGAGCAGATGTCGGGCCGCTGGAAGATCAAGCACGCAGACATGCGCCGCCTCGCCGACGAGGCTCGCGGGATCCTGCCTGCCGGCCAGGTCACGTACACATGGGTGCCACGCGCCGAGAACGGCGCCGCGGACGCGCTCGCCAACGCCGTCATGGACAGCCGAGGCGCCATCGACCGCACCCACGCCGCCTCCGCCGAGGGCGCAGGACCCGCTGACGGTGCAGCCGGCGCTGACGACGGCGCGCGGCCGGCGTCGGACACCGACGAGGACTGGGACGACGAGCCGCCCATCCCCGACGTCGACACCAACGCGCCGTCCCTGTCAGACCCCGACGCAATCACCCTCGTCCTCGTCAGCCCGGGCTGGACCCCGCGCGACGGCGAGGAGGACCCCCAGCTCACCGACGACGGTCTGGAGCTCGCGGGTGCTGCGGCCGCCGTCGTCGACTCGATCGGCTTCACGCTGTGGCCGCACCTGGCGCGTCCGAGCATGCTCCTCGCCTCCCCGCTCGTGCGCGCCCAGCAGACCGCCGTGCTCATCAGCGAGGTCGCCGACCTCGGCATCCCCACGGTCGACGACGACTTCGCCGCCGCCGCGCCGGGCGAGTCCCGCGCCGAGCTCGCCGTCCGGGTCGAGCGGGCGATGGCACGGCTGGACGACACCTGCGGCGGCTGCACGATCGTCGTCGCCGCCCACGCCGACGTCATCGCCGCGGTCATCGGCACGGTCGTGGAGGCGCCCACCGAGGCCTGGGACGTGTTCCGCATCGCGCCCGGCACGATCAGCGTGGTCCGCCGGTGGAGCGGGCGCGGCGAGGTCCACGTCATGGGCTGCCCGGCGCAGCTGGTGGGCAGCGAGGTCGGCTAGACTCGACGGGCGGATGAGTCGGCCAGGCGGTCGCGGCGCCCCTCGGGGCGACGAGGAACGTCCGGGCTCCGCAGAGCAGGGTGGTGGGTAACGCCCACCCGGGGTGACCCGCGGGACAGTGCCACAGAAAGTAGACCGCCGTCGCAGCCTCCGGGCCGCGGCGGTAAGGGTGAAAGGGTGGTGTAAGAGACCACCAGCGTGCCGGGTGACCGGTGCGGCTAGGTAAACCCCACCCGGAGCAAGACCAGACAGCAGGCGCCCGAGGGCTGCTCGCCCGAGCCTGCGGGTAGGTCGCTGGAGGCGTGCGGCAACGCACGTCGTAGATGGATGGCCGCCACCGCGGACCGGCAACGGGCCGCGGGACAGAACCCGGCGTACCGGCCGACTCATCCGCCCCTCGGGCCGCCCGGCGGCCGGCCCCCGCCGGCCGCGGAGCGGCGGCGCAGGCGTGCGCTGGTGCACAGGCCTGCGTCTGGCTGGCCCTGTCCACAGATGGCGCCCCCGCGCCGGCGACCGGCTGCGCTGCCGCGCCATCCTGGGGTCCCGGCGGGCCCGTCCGCCGCGTACCGCAGGAGGTCCGCATGCGCGCAGCTCTCGTCCCCGTCACGGCCCTCGCCGTACTCGCCCTCGCCGCGTGCGCGCCCGCGGACGAGCCCGCGCGAGAACCTCCGACGGCCGCGACGTCGACGACGGCCGCGACGAGTGCCACCACCGAACCGCCGGTGACGCCCGAGCCGGCCACCCCCGAGGGGCCGACGCTGCCGCCGGAGCTGGCCGCGCGCATGCCGCCGGAGGAGGAGGTCGACGGCATGGTGGAGGAGGCGAAGGCGGCCTACCTCGCCCACCGCGCGGCCTACGACGCTGCCGCCCGCACCGGGTTCAGCGACACCGACCTGGTGGACGCGCTCTTCGCCACCGCGACCGGTGACGTCCTCGCCGCGCTGGAGCAGGAAGCGAGCGCTATCGCAGGGACAGGCCAGGTGGTCGACGGTCACGCCGAGGTGCTGGGGATGGAGCTGTACTCCCTCGTCGTGCCGGAGGAGGACGGCTCAGGGCTCGGCGTGGTGCTCGACGTCTGCCTGCACATCGAGGGGGACCTCGAGGAGACCGACGGCACCGTCGTGCACACGCTCGACGGCGACCCGGTCCTCGTCGTCGTGAGCCTCACCGACCACGGGGGGAGGTGGATGCTCACCACCCAGGCCGTGCAGGAGGGCCCGTGCCCCGAGGGGCTCAGGCGTCCTTGACGGCCGTGATGCTGTAGGTCGTCGGCACGGTCTGCCGTAGCGGCTCCGGGAAGGCCCACACGCCGTCGGTCTCCTCCATGAGGGGGTGGGCTGGCCACGGGACGGTCTGCTGCTCGTCGAAGCTCGTGATGCGCAGCCCGGCCCCGAGGAGGGAGCCGATGATCTCGGCCAGGGAGTGGGGCCACTCGTAGGTGCGCGGGTGCTCGATCGGTGTCGGGTCACCGGTGTAGGAGAAGGTGTCCACCCAGGTCTGGGAGAGCGCCGAGGGGAAGTAGCGGTAGCGCACCTCCAGGAGGTCGCTGCGGGCGTCGTCGAGCGTGTAGAGCATCGGGTGGCCGTCACGGATGAAGAAGGTGCCACCCGGGCGGAGCAGCCGGGAGATGCTGCGTGCCCAGGCGCCGAGGTCGGGCAGCCAGGTGACCGTGCCGATGCTCGTGTAGACGACGTCGAAGGTGTCGTCGACGGCGTCGGCCGCGTGCTGCACGTCGGCCTCGACGAAGCGCGCCTCGAGGCCGCACTCGCGCGCGAGGCCGCGGGCGATCTCCAGGCTGCGCGGGGACAGGTCGACGCCGGTGACGCGGGCGCCGAGCCGGGCGAGGGAGAGCGTGTCCTTGCCGACGTGGCACTGGAGGTGCACGACGTCCAGACGGGCGACGGTCCCGCCCGGCAGGTGCGGCCCGAGGATCGCGAGGTCCTCGGCGGCGACTTCGCTGAGCTGGCCCGGGTCGGCGGCGAACCCGGGCAGGTCGTACATCGCCGAGGCGGCGTGGATGTCGGCGCGGTCGTCCCAGTTCTCCCGGTTGGCGCGCAGGGCGTCCTCGCGGTCGACGGAGACGTCGGCGCCGGATGGGGCGTTGGCGCCGGACGGGGCGTCGCCGGACGGGGCGTCGGCGGGCAGGGCGTCGGCGGGCAGGGCGTCACCGGCCGGCGGGAAGGTGCTCATCGCCGGGACAGTACCGCCGCAACGGCCCCGGGCCCAGCGGTTTTCAACGCCCGTGGGCACCGCTCCCGCGCGACCTCAGCGGGCGCGGGCCGGTGCGGGTCGCGGTGCTTTGCCTTCAGCCGCGGGGTAAGGGACTTCCAGCCCCTGGCGCTTCCGGGTGTCATGTGGTGCTCCTGGATCCTCCTCCTGCGCCGAGGTCGCCCGTTCTTGGATCGTGTTCCGTGACGTGGCTGGCATGCGCTACCTTCTTGCCACCACGCACAGCGCGACGGATCGCGAACTGACTGGGGCCGGGCTCCCACAGGGGAGGGTCCGGCTTTGGATGTCCCGGTGACGGGGATTGGGTCAGGGGAGTCTGGCGTGGTTGTTGACGAGCTTTATTTGGCTCGCCGTGCGCGGCGTTCGGCCCTCGAGTGGTTCGGGGTGCCCTTGGGATTCAATGGTCGACGACTCGCCACAGATATTGGCTTCGCGGCCGCCGGCGGTGGAATCGGGCGTGTCCTCTCGAGGGGCTGGTCGCGCTCGGCTATAGTCCGCCGCCCAGGTCCGAGACATTCTGCGGCGAGAGGACCAAGTCCAGCCGCGCACCGGACAGCACGTAATGTGAGAACCAACGCGATCTCAGGTGGCATACTGGCGGGCTCACGGATCGGCGTTAACCGGCGTACAGGTGGAAGATGGTGAGCTGGCCTGCGCACTCCGAGACTGGCGCCAGCGGGCGAGAAAAGCGGCATTTGATTGCACCTCCCCGACTTCCAATCGTCGTTCTTCTTTCGGCCGCTGGACTATTGGCCGTGATAGGACTCTCGCTTACGCCAGTGAGCTGGCAGCTCCCTTACTCTGGCTATGTCCAGTACATGCTGATACTCGGAGTTTTGCTTTGGGCTGTAGGGAGCATGGCCTCGATGCGGGTAGCGGTCGACTCCACGACAATGGTCATCATCAACGGAATCTCGATCGTCGAGTTCAAGAGAAACGACATCGCCGATGTTACGAGCCATAACGGGATAATCATCGAGACGCGCTCTGGCTACCGCTGCATTGTAGAGGCGTACGGCCCTTCTCAACTACAGGGTCTTCGATCGAGTCCCCGGTACGCTCGAATAGCGGACACGATTCGCGGCTGGGCACAATCCGTCGAGCCCGGCCCAAATGTCGGTGCAATAGAACCGAAAGCGCGGTCGTCACGTCGTGCAGTTCAGAGACCGCCGTGGCGGCCGCGTAAGATGCTCACTGTGGGCCTCCCCAGCTGCCTGCTAGGCGCTCAGCTACTTGGATTCATTTTGTGGACCACCTCGGAGCTGATATTCGCTTTACTGTGAGAACTATCCGGGCGCCCCGCGACAGCCCTCAGCAGCCAGGCGGAGATTGGGGCCCGACCATGCAGTCCGGATAATGCGTCATAGTCCTCGGGCGATGGCGGCTGCAGCGTGGAGCCAGGCGCGGCGGGTGTGCTCGTTGAGGGCGCCCAGACGCAGCAGTCTGAAGCGCCCCAGGTTTGATGCCGCTCCTGTTTGAGTCCAGGAGGATGAGCACCATGCCCAAGAAGATTGATCCAGAGCTGAGAGCCCGTGCTGTGCGGTTGGCGACCGAGCACGCCGGTGAGTACCCGTCGTTGACGGCGGCGTCGTTCGCCGTTGCCAAGCAGCTCGGCGTCAGCAGGGAGTCGGTGCGTCGCTGGGTGATGCAGGCCCAGGTCGACGACGGGCAGCGCTCCGGATCCACCACCGAGGAGCTGGCCGAGATCAAGACGCTCAAGGCCAAGGTCCGCCGCCTCGAAGAGGACAACGCGGTCTTGAAAGCCGCCACAGTTTTCTTCGTCGGGGAACTCGACCCCCGCAACCGCTGATCATGGGATTCATCGAGACCATGAGGTCCCAGGGCCACGCAGTCGAGTCGATCTGTCGGGTGCTGCGCGAGCAGGGCTGCCAGATCGCTGCGCGGACCTATCGCAGCTGGAAGAGCGCCAGCCGCGTGATCGCCGCCCGCACAATGAGCGACGCCCAGGTCGTTGACGCGGTGCGCGAGGCCGCCTGGACCACCGACCACCACGGCCGGCGCCGGCTCACCCCAGAGGGCCTGTACGGGCGCCGGAAGATGACGGCCTACCTGCGCCGCACCACCGTCCCCGACGCCGCCGCAGGGGCAGTAGACCGGGCAATGACCACCCTTGGACTCGTCGGCGTGCGACGCGACAAGGGCACCCGCACCACGATCCGGGCCAAGGACGGCATCCGCGCCGGTGACCTCCTGAACCGGGACTTCACCGCTGCGGCACCCAACCGCGTGTGGGTCACGGACTTCACCTATGTCCGCACGTGGGCCGGGTTCGTCTACGTCGCGTTCATCATCGACGTGTTCTCCCAGCGGATCGTGGCCTGGCACGTGGCTGCCACGATGCACACCGACCTGTCCCGCTGGTCGCCCGAGGACCTCGAGGCCGTCGCTCTGGCGGTCAACAACCGGCCCCGCAAAGTCCTCGGCTGGAAGACACCAGCCGAGGCGTTCACCGAGCAGCTACAGTCGCTCCAATAGCCCGGTGTTGCATGGACCGGTTGAACCCGCCCAATACACGTCCATTCGGCTCACCGAGCACCTCGCGCTGGCCGAGATCCGGCCCTCGATCGGGTCGGTCGGCGACGCGCTCGACAATGCACTGGCCGAGACCATCAACGGCCTGTACAAGTCCGAGGCGATCCGCCACCACCGTGTTCCACGAGGGGCCCTTCAAGACCATCGCCGACGTGGAGTACGCCACCGCCGGCTGGGCCGACTGGTACAACGCCCGCCGCCTCCACGGCACCCTGGGCAACGTCCCACCCATCGAGTACGAACAAGCCCACTATGCTGCCCTCAACCCCGAGCCGCAGCCCGCATGAGAGCGGCAGAGAACCTGGGGCGCTTCAGGGGCGACCGCCGCCGGCTCCGCGCCGTCACAGGCGCTGACGGCGAGGGCGGCGAGCGCCCCCAGGGCCACAAGGCGGTGTCGCGGCACGTGCTCCCCCTGTCGACGGGGCGCCGGCCGGCGCCTCACCGGCACAGTAGTGGCGCGCGCGGGCCGCAGGGGCCGGTTCGCGACGGCGCTTTCATGCGGTCCCGAGCCGATGCCGGGGTGTGCGCGGCGGGCGGCGCGCAATACGTCCGCGTGGGTGTCCCGCGCTGTGTCACGATGATCCGCACACCCACCCACCGGCAGGAGCTCACGTGACGAGCGACGTCGCCCCCCGCCCCGCCGAGCCGCGCACCGGGTCCCCGGTCCTCGAGGTCACCGGTCTCGTCCGCCGCTTCGGTGACCTCACCGCCGTCGACGGCGTCTCCTTCCGGATCGCGCCGGGCGAGACCTACGGGCTGCTCGGCCCCAACGGCGCCGGCAAGACGACGACGATCTCGATGGTCGCCGGCCTCCTCGCGGCCGACGACGGCGAGGTGCGCGTGGGCGGGCGGCGGATGGGCCCGCGCGAGGTCGAGCCCAAGCGCTACCTCGGCCTCGTCCCGCAGGACCTCGCGATCTACCCCGAGCTCACCGCCCGGGAGAACCTCCAGTTCTTCGGGCGCCTCCACGGCCTGGGCGGAGCCACGCTCAAGCGCCGCACCGCCGAGGTGCTCGACCTCATCGGCCTCACCGACCGCGCCAAGGACCCGACGAAGGAGTTCTCCGGCGGCATGAAGCGCCGGCTCAACATCGGCATCGGGCTGCTCCACAGCCCCGAGCTCCTCATCCTCGACGAGCCCACCGTCGGCGTGGACCCGCAGTCGCGCAACGCGATCCTCGAGTCGGTCGAGGCGCTGTCGACCGAGGGCATGGCCGTCCTCTACACGACCCACTACATGGAGGAGGCGGAGCGCCTCTGCGACCGCATCGGCATCATCGACGCTGGCCGCATCCAGGCCGAGGGCACCCGCCAGGAGCTCATCCGGATCATCGGTGAGCTCGACGAGATCCGCCTCGTCGGCGCCGGGGACGCCGCCGCCGCGGCCACCGCGCTGCGCGAGCTGCCCGCCGTCGAGAGCGTCGTCGCCGAGGGGCGTGACCTCGTGCTGCATCTGCGTGAGGCCCCGACGGCGGTGGCCGGCGTCGTGACGACCGCCGGCCGCAGCGGGATGGAGCTGTCCGACGTCGAGATCACCCGTCCCGACCTCGAGTCTGTCTTCCTCCACCTCACCGGCAAGGCGCTGCGGGACTGACATGCGACCGCTCCTCACCATGGCCGCCAGCGACCTGCGCCAGCGCGTGCGCGACCGCTCCGTCCTCATCATGGGCGTGCTCGTGCCGGTGGCCCTCATGTTCGTCATGAACCTGGTCTTCTCCGGCAGCGACGCCCCCGAGCTCGGCGCCGTCACCGTCGCGGCCGCCGTCCCCGCCGAGGACGAGCTCGCCGCCACCCTCCTGGCGGCGCTCGAGGGCATCGAGGACTTCGCGGTGACCGTCGAGCCCGTCGCCGCCGACGAGGTGCGCCCGCTCGCCGAGGCCGGCGACGCGGCGCTCGGGATCGTCGTGCCCGAGGGCTTCAGGGAGGCCGTCACCGCGGGCGAGCCGGTCACGGTCGAGCTCGTCGAGGGCGACGGCGCGGGGCTGGAGACCGACGTCCTGCTCCTCGTCGTCCGCGGCGTCACCGAGCAGATGACCGCCGGGACCGTCGCCACGCGGGCCGCTGCCGCCGTCGGGCTCCCCGACGAGGCGGTGGGCGCGGTGGGCCAGCAGGTGGCCCAGGCGCCCCCCGCCGTCACGACCGTCGAGGGCACGACGGCGACCGAGCAGCTCGACCCGGCCGCCACCACCGTGGCCGGACAGGCCGGCCTGTTCCTCCTGTTCACCGTGGGCTTCGGCGTGCTCGCCCTCGTCAACGAGCGCGAGCAGGGGACCCTGGCGCGGCTGCGGTCGATGCCCATCCGCCCGGGCCTCATCGTCGGGGCCAAGGCGCTGTCGAGCTACGTCCTCGGGGTCGCCTCGACCCTCGTCCTCCTCACGGCCGGGACCCTCCTGTTCAAGGTGGACTTCGGCTCCGAGCCGGTCGTCCTCGTCCTCGTCCTCAGCGTCGTCGCGGCGGCCACCTCGCTCATGTTCGTCGTCGCCCGGGTGGCGCGCACCGCCGAGCAGGCCGGGGTCGCGCAGGCGATCCTCGCCGTCGTCCTCGGGATGGCCGGCGGCGCGTTCTTCCCCATCGCCGCGGGCGGGCTGGCCGCCACGCTCCTCGACCTCAACCCGGTCTCCGCCTTCACCCGCGCGCTCGGCATCACCGCCGGCGGCGGGGGACTGGGCGACGTCGCCGGGCCGGTCGGGATGATGCTCGCCTTCGCCGCCGTGCTCGCGCTGCTCTCCCGGCTCGTGCCCGACCGCGGGGTGACGTCGTGAGGGCGCCGCTGGCGATCGCCGGCACCGAGCTGCGCCGCTTCGTGCGGGACCGCTCGAACATCTTCTTCGCGCTCATCTTCCCGCTGCTCCTCGTCGTCGTCATCGGGCTGCAGTTCGGCGGCGGCGGACCCTCGGGCCGGGTGGCCCTCACCGGCAGTGGTGGCGAGCTGAGCACCGCGCTCGCGGCCGAGCTCACCGACGCCGGCGGCACCGTGAGCGAGACCGGCCCCGAGGAGATGCGCGAGCTCGTCGCGCGCGGGCGCGTGGACATCGGTCTGCTCGTCGACGACGCCGCCGAGGACGCCTTCGCGGCCGGCGCCCCCGCGGAGGTCGAGCTCATCTCCTCCTCGGACGCCGGCTCGCCGGCGGCCGCCCAGCTCGTGCGGACCGCGCTGCAGACCCTGTCCCTGGACCGTGCCCAGCTCACCGCCCTGGCCGACGCCGGCGTCCCCGCGGCCGAGTCGGACGCCGAGCTCGCCGAGGCGCGGGAGGAGGTGGCCCCGGTGGAGCTGCGCGCCGTCGACGTCGACGAGATCGCCCAGGAGCTCGGCGGCCTGGGCCAGTTCGACCTCGGCGCCGCAACGATGGTGCTGCTCTTCGTCTTCCTCTCCACGCTCGGCAGCGCGGTCACCCTCATCCAGTCCCGCCGGCTCGGCGTCCAGGGCCGGGTGCTCGCCGCGCCGGTGTCCGGCGCGCAGGCGATCCTCGGCCAGGTCCTCGGCCGGTGGGTCATCGCGAGCTTCCAGGGCGTCTACATCATGGTCGCGAGCGTGCTCGTCTTCGGCGTCGACTTCGGGGACGTCGGCCTCGCGCTGCTCATCGTCCTCGTCTTCGGGGCGGTCGCCACGGGCGCGGCCATGGTGCTCGGCTCGCTCATGGACCACGAGGGCGCCGCCAACGGGGTGGCCGTGGGACTCGGGCTCGTGCTCGCCGCGCTCGGCGGGTGCATGTTCCCCCTCGAGCTCATGCCCGACACCCTGCGCACGGTCGCCCACGCCACCCCGCACGCCTGGGGCTACGAGGCCTTCGCCGAGATCCAGCGCCACGACGGCGGCCTGAGCGACATCGCGCCCCAGCTCGGGGTGCTCGCCGCGATGGCCGTGGTGCTCGTCGGGCTCGGCGCCTGGGCGCTGCGCCGCAGCGTCGCCCGCGCCATGTAGCGCCCGCCGGCCCGCCCCGGCCCGCGTAGCATCGGTCCATGGCCGAGGACTCCGTGCGCGTGGACAGCTGGCTGTGGGCGGTGCGGATCTTCAAGACCCGCAGCCAGGCCCAGGCCGCCTGCCGCGGTGGGCACGTGCGCGTCGACGGTGACCGTGCCAAGCCCGCCACGCTCGTCGGGACCGGCAGCCGGGTGGTCGTGACCGGCGGGCCGCAGGAGCGCACCGTCGTCGTCCAGCGGCCGCTGCGCAAGCGCGTCGGCGCCCCGCTCGCCGCCCAGGCGATGATCGACGAGACCCCGCCGCCCCCACCGAAGGTCGAGCAGGCCGCCGTCCCGGTCCGGGAGCGTGGCGCCGGGCGGCCCACCAAGCGGGAGCGGCGCGACCTCACCCGGCTGCGCGGCTACTGAGGGGAGTTCTCCCCATGGGGAGAACCGTCCCGACGCGGCCGGGTGAGGTAGAAATGTCGCAGCACGTCCCGACGGCGCGAGCCGTCCCGACTCGAGGATTGGCAGGACATGCCCGACGTACAGGTGGACACCGAGCTTCTCAAGGAGGCCGGTGCACAGCTTCGCAACGTCGTCGAGACCTTCACCTACGCGAAGGACGACGCCCACGCACTCGCCGACCACGTCGGCCACGGCGGCCTGGCCAAGCGCGTGCGCAACTTCGCCGACAACTGGCAGAGCCGGCGCCAGGACATGCTCGAGACCATCGGCACGCTCGGTGACGTCTCCGAGGGCGTGGGCATCGCCTTCGAGGAGTGGGACGCCCAGCTCGCCCGCGCGGTGTCCGTCGACCCGGAGACCACGACCGGCCCGGTGGTGGCACCGTGACCGACTGGAGCCCGCTCGGCTGGTACGAGGACCCCGTTCCCGGCTCTCCCGCCAGCGTCCAGGACGGAGCGGACGCGATGGCCGCCGTCGCGACGACGATCTCCGAAGCCGCCGAGAACCTGCGCAGCATCGCCGCGTCCGAGGGCCAGGTGAGCCTCGCCGTCGACGCCTTCCGCGAGCGTGCGCTCGAGGTGGCCGGGCAGATCGAGCTCGTCCACGACCGCTACTCCGGTGCGGCGGAGGCCCTGTCCGGCTACGTCGAGCCGCTGCGCTCGGCGCAGAGCCTCGCCCGCCAGGCGCTGGAGGAGGCGACCACGGCCCGCACGGCGCTCACGACCGCCGAGACCGACGTCTTCACCGCCGAGCAGGGCCTGGCGTACACCGCGCCGGAGGACATGGACCGCGCCAACGAGACGCTGAGCGACGCCTACACGGCCCGCGCCGGGGCGCAGGAGGCGCTGGACGACGCCGTCATCAAGCTCAACACGGCGATCGGGAACCGCGACACCGCCGCCGAGAGCGCGATGGCGCTCATCGACGAGGCGCTCGAGGCCAACGGCCTGGACGACAACGGCTGGCGCCAGTTCCTCAACAAGAACGCCGAGCTCCTCGACGGGATCGCCAAGGGGCTCGCCATCGCGGGGGCTGTGCTCGCGGTGGTCGCCATGTTCATCCCGGGCGTCAACGTCCTCGTCGGTCTCGGCATCGGCCTGGGAGCGGCCGCGATCAACTTCGCCCTCGCGGAGAACGGCAACAAGGGCTGGCAGGACTTCGCGTGGGACGTCGTCGGGCTCGCCACCCTGGGGGCGGGCAAGCTCGTGGGTGTCGCCATGCGCGGCCGGGCCGCCGCCCGCGCCGCCCAGGTGGGCAGCAGCCGGTCCAACGTGCTGGCGGGACCGGCCGTCCCCCGCGGCCGCACAATGCCCCACGGACGCCACCGTCCCGGTGGGCAGGCGCGCAACCGCCAACGACGCCAGCGCATCGAGCGCGGGCGCCAGGCGCAGGCGGCGGAGTACTCGCAGATGACCTACCGGCCTGCCTCGACCGTTCTGCGACCCTCCTCGCTGGTGGAGGCCGCGCGGCACAACATCTCCCAGAACGGCTGGAACGTGCTGCGCGCGGGAGGCGGCGACGCCTACCAGATGTCCTACTACAACGCGATGCGCGCCCCCGGCATGGGTGGCGGGCAGGCGGCGGCCAGCATGTCCCACATGGCCACCGTCAACGGCACCCTCGCCAACGCCGGGACGGTCCACACGATCATCGGGGCCGACCTCTCCGGCTTCCCGCGCCCCGGCGCCGACTGGGTGGGCGGGCAGCTCGACTCCCTGATCTCCGACCAGCCGCTGCAGGACGACGTGACGAGCCGCCGGTGACCCGCGCTCTGCGCCAGCTCCTCGCCACGCCCACCCGCCAGTTCCAGGTGGTGGGCGTGCTCGTCGTCGCGGTCTTCGCCTGGGTGTCCCTTCCCGTGCACGCCGGCCGCTCGTGGCTGCCGCGCGGGGGGCTCGCGGAGACCTTCGCCGATCTCACGGCGGGGGACATGACTACCCGCTTCGTCTCGTTCTACCTCTACCTCGTCGTGTGGGGCGGCATCGTCGCGCTCTGCGCCCTGGCCGTGTGGGGCGCGGTGCTCGGGGTCCACTCCGCCGTGGGGGCTTGGCGCCAGGCGGTGTCCGGGGCGTCGTCCGTCCCCAGCGGCGACGACTACGTGCCGCCGATCCTCGCGTTCTGGGGCTCGGTGCTGCTCGGCGTGCTCACCCACCACGTCTCCTCCAACGTTGCGCCGGTGAGCACCGCGCCGATCTGGGATGACGTGTACGGCGCCTCCCTGCCGGCCGTGCTCCTGTGGGCGGCCACCGCACTGCTCACCGCCCTCGCCGCGCTGCACCGCGCAGCCTTCAGCCGCCAGGGCGAGCGCGAGCGTGAGCGGCGCCGCGCGGAGGGACGCGTCCGGGCCGGCGAGCGCCGCGCCGCCGCCAAGGACGCCCGTCGCGTGGGGAGGGACCGCCGATGAGCACCACCGCCCAGCAGGGGCGCTTCACCCTCGTGCTCCCGCCCGGGTGGTCCCGCATCCCGCTCGGGACCGGCTCCCGCCCCGCCGTCCGCGCCGTCGTCGACCGTGCCGTGGCCGGCCTGGACGACCGGCGCGCCGTCGACGTGCGCCGCCGCCTCCAGCAGTTGCTCAGCGAGCAGGTGCAGGCGGCGCAGGCGCAGTCCGGCGTCGAGCTCTACCTGCCCACCGAGCAGGTCCACGGCATCAGCGTGCCCGCCTCCGTCGTCGTGAGCCTGCCGCCGGTGGGGGCCGACGCGGACCCCATGGACCTCCTCCTCGCCGTCGCCGCCAAGCGCCGGGGCGCGCAGGTCGTGGACGTCGGCGGCAAGCCGGCCGTGCGGACCGAGGACCGCCAGGAGTCCGCCCCGCTCGGCGAGATCTTCGCCGAGACGCACGCCGCGGCCCGGCAGATCGTCCACTTCCTCGCTGACCCCGACGACCGCAGCCGCTACGCCGTCGTCTCCGGCACCGTCCTGGAGTCGACGGCGGAGGGTGGCGCCGCCGTGGCGGACGCCGTCACCGAGCTCGTCGACGCCCTCGTCTCGACCTTCCGGTGGGTGGACTGATGCGCACGCTCGTCCTGGGCGCAGACCCCGACCCCGAGCTGTGGGTGCCGGTGCCCTCGCGCTACCCCGACGACGACGCCGCCACCCCCGAGGACTGGGCCCGCACCGTGGCCGCCGAGCGCGGCGCCGACTCCGCCGAGCTGCTCGAGCGGCTGCTCCTCGACCTCGCCCTGAGCGAGCAGCGGACCGCGGACGGCACCGTGTACCTCTACCTGCCCCCCGACGGGGCGCCGATGCAGAAGGTGCGGCTGCGCGCGCTGCCCACGACCGAGCTCGGCGAGGCCTTGCCCACGTCCCCGCTCACGGCCGAGGACACCGTCGTGGCCGAGTACCTCGGCCGGGGCACCCGCAGCATCGTCGCCGGACTGGCCCACGAGAGCACCTCGGACCTCCTGGTCACCGTCGTCTACCGGTGGGACGTGGAGTGGGTGAGCGTCCTGCTCACCATGGCCACCCTCGATCCAGGAGAGGCCGTGGCGATGATCGAGACCCTGGACGAGCTGGCCCACGACATCTGGCTGGAGGACGAGAGCGGGGAGCTCGTGACGGTGACGGAGGCGGCCGATGTCTGAGCGTCCGGACGACAAGGCGGGCAAGCTCCCCTACGACGTGGCGGCCGCGGCCGTCCGCGCGGGGGACGCGAAGTACCTCACCGACGAGGAGAAGGACATGGTCGGCGCCGGCGGTGGCGCCTGGACCATGGCGGCGCTGTTCCTCGGCATCTTCGGGCTCGGGCCCCTCGGGCTGGTGGCGGGCGTCTACGCGCGGCGCGCGAATCGCCTCTCCTCGTGGCTGGTGACCCTGGGCATGCTGCTCAGCGGTGTCCACACCGCCCTGCTGGTGGTTGCCCTCGCCCTGGCTGCGGCGAGCGGCTGACGACGCGTCGTACCTCACGATCGTCGGTCGCCAGTCCCAGCACCCTCGGGTGGAGCGGAAGGTGCGACGCCACTACTAAACGCCCAGGCGCGCCGCCTGTGCCTCGTGCTCGGCGCGCACCCGCGGGTCGCCCAGCCGCGGGTCGAGCGGGTCGACGCCGGCCGTGAGGTCGTCGAGGTAGCGGTGGTCGGCGTCGATGCGCCGGCCGGCCTCCGCGGCATCGGCCACCCGCCCGTGCCCGGGCACGACGACGTCACACCCGGCCACGACGTCCGCGAGTCGCTGGAGGGACCTGCGGTAGGCGTCGAGCGCGCCGCCGTCGTCGTCGAGGAGCGGCACCTCGACGTCGGAGAGCATGTCACCGGCCACGAGCACGCCCTCGGCGGGCAGGTGGAGGCTCGCGTGCCCCGGCGCGTGGCCCGGAGTCGCGATGACGACGGCGCGCGGGCCCGTCCACGGCAGCTCAGTGGTGTCCGGCGGCAGCGGCGTCGTCCCGCCGACGACGTCCCACCGGTGGCCCGGCAGGTCGCGGGCCGCCTGGGCGGCGAGCTCCTCGTCCGGGCACGCCGTCGCGGCCGCGGGCGTGGCCCAGCGCGGGACGTCGTCGGGCAGCGCCTCGGACCACAGCACGTGGTCCCAGTGCGGGTGGGTCGAGAACGCGGCGGCCACGTGCCAGCCGCGCCCGGTGAGCTCGCCCTGGAGGGAGACGAGGTCCGCGGGGGTGAGGGCGGGGTCGACGAGCAGGCACGCGCCGTCGTCGGCCACGACGACGCTCGAGGTGGTGAGCCAGGTGGGGGAGGTGGTGACCCAGACGCGCGCGGAGACCTGCTCGAGCACGTCAGCGGTGGTTCGCGGCGGCGAGCGCGGCGGCGCCGACGATGCCCGCCTGGTTGCGCAGCGCGGCCGGCACGATCGGGGCCTGGAGCTCGAGGAGCGGGAGGAACTGGTCGGACTTCTTGCTCACGCCCCCGCCGACGACGATGAGGTCGGGGGAGAAGAGCATCTCGATCGTCTCGAAGTAGCGCTGCAGGCGCTTGGCCCACTTCGTCCACGACAGGTCCTCGCGCTCGCGCGCGGAGTCGGCGGCCCGGCTCTCGGCGTCGTGCCCGTCGATCTCCAGGTGGCCGAGCTCGGTGTTGGGCACGAGGGTACCGTCGACGATGAGGACCGAGCCGATCCCGGTGCCGAGGGTGGCGACGAAGACGACGCCGTCCCCCCCCTTGGCGGCGCCGTAGACGGCCTCGGCGTACCCGGCGGCGTCGGCGTCGTTGACGGCGACGACGCGGCGGCCGATCGCCTCGCTCATCAGCGTGGGCACGTCCACGCCCTGCCACGACTTGTCGAGGTTGGCGATGAAGGGCACGACGCCGTGCTTGATCGGGGCGGGGAAGGTGAGGCCTATCGGTACGTCGGGGGCGAGGTCGAAGCCGGCGACGAGCTCCTCGACGACGGCGGCCACGGCCGCGGGCGTGGACTTCGCCGGCGTGGGGATGCGCACCCGGTCGGTGGTGAGCTCACCGGCGGCGAGGTCGACGGGCGCGCCCTTGATCCCGGACCCGCCGATGTCGATGCCAAAGGCGGTGGGCGTGCTGGGCGTGGACATCGGGCTGCTCCGGGGGTCGACGGCGGGAGGCGACTCGGAGCCTACCGCCGAGCCGTCACGCCGGCTGGTCGAGGGCGGCCCGCCACGCGTCCAGACCCTGCTGGACCTCCTCGTCGGTGCGGCGCTCCACGCGCGTCATGAGCGTCCACCGCACGCCGTAGGGGTCCTGGACCGAGGCGTAGCGGTCCCCGGTCACCGCGAAGTCCGCCGCCTCCTCCCGCACCCGCGCCCCGTGCGCGCGCGCCAGGGCCAGGGCGGCGTCGACGTCGGGGACGTAGACGGCGAGGGAGAAGCGGGCGTCGTCGCTGCGTGGGTCATTGGCGACGGCGTGGAGCTGCGGGTTGGGGTCCATCACCGTCATGCGGCCGTGGCCGAGGTCGAGCTCGCAGTGCCACACCGAGCCGTCCGGCCCGTCCATGCGGGTGACGACCCGCGCGCCGAGGACGGCGCAGTAGAAGTCGACCGCCTCGCTCGCCGGGGAGACGACGACGAGCGGGCTGAGAGAGGTGTAGCCCTCGGGAAGGTGTGTGCTCATGCCCCCCAGCCTCCCTAGAGTGCTGCGGGTGGGGCTTGAAGATCCGCGCCAGGGTGGGGACGGCGCCGTGCTGTGGCCGGCGGCGGGCACGGACGTGTTCGACACCGGCCGCCTGCCGCTGCCCGCGCCGCTCGACGAGGTCGCCGCCTACTACTGGTCGGTGGCCTGGCGCCGCGCGGAGCGGGTGCCGTTCCGGCAGCAGGTGCTGTCCCACCCCGTCACCCACCTCACGGTCGAGGCCGCTGAGGGCGGCGTGCTCCACGGCCTGCCGGTCCCCGCCGCGCTCGTCCACGGCCTCGTCACCGAGGTCTTCACCGTCGACCTGCCCGTGGCCGGCCGCGTGGCCGCGATCGCCTTCCACCCCGGCGGGCTCGCGGCGTTGCTCGGCCGCGGCGTCGGCGACCTCACCGACTCGGTGGTGCCCGCGGGGGAGGTGCTGGGCGACGTCGTCGGGCCCCTCACCCGCGACGTGCTCGCCGAGGACGACGACGGCGCCCGCCGTGACGTCGTCGTCGGCCACCTGTCCGGGGTGCTCGTGCCACGGCTCGAGGCGGTGCGCGCCGACGAGGGCTACCGCACGGTGCGCGAGGCGGTCGCGCTCATGCGGCGCCGTGAGCACGTGGCGCTCGCGCCGGTGGCCGCGGAGCTGCACGTGTCGGTCCGCACGCTGCAGCGGCTCTTCGCCCGGTACGTCGGTGCCTCCCCGCTGTGGGTGCTGCGCCGCCACCGGCTGCAGGACGCCGTCGCCGCGCTCGACGCGGGAGAGGGGCAGGACCTCGCGGCGCTCGCGGCGTCCCTCGGCTTCGCCGACCACGCCCACCTCACGCGGGCCTTCACCGCCGTCGTCGGCGTCCCGCCCTCGCGCTACCGCAGCGGCTGACGGACGTCCGCCGTCGCCGTCCGCCCCGCTGGGACGCACATCCGGTCCACCGAGGGGCGGCCAGAGGTGCGTCCAGGCGACCGGAGGGGCGTCCCAAGCGAAGGGGAGGTGGCTAGGGGAGGGTGAGGATCTCGGCGCCGTCGTCGGTCACGAGCACCATGTGCTCGAACTGGGCGGTGCGGCCGCGGTCGGTGGTGACGGCGGTCCAGCCGTCGTCCCACAGGTCCCACTCGGGGGAGCCGAGGGTGAGCATGGGCTCGATGGTGAACACCATGCCCGGCTCCATGACCTCGTTGTGCTCGGGGGCGGCGTCGTAGTGCGGGACGATGAGCCCGGAGTGGAAGGCGCGGCCCACGCCGTGGCCGGTGAACTCCCGGACCACGCCGTAGTCGAAGCGCCGGGCGTAGGCCTCGATGACGCGGCCGATGACGTTGATCTCGCGGCCGGGCTTGACGGCCCGGATGCCGCGCTCCATCGCCTTGCGGGTGCGCTCGACGAGCAGGCGGGACTCCTCGTCGACGTCACCGACGAGGAAGGTCGCGCTGTTGTCGCCGTGGACGCCCTCGCGGAAGAGGGTGAAGTCGACGTTGACGATGTCCCCGTCCGCCAGCACGGTGCTGTCCGGGATGCCGTGGCACACGACCTCGTTGACCGAGGTGCACAGGCCCTTGGGAAAGCCGCGGTAGCCCAGGGAGGAGGGGTAGGCGCCGTGCTCGAGGGCGAACTCGTGGCCGATGAGGTCGAGCTCGTCGGTGGTGATGCCGGGGCGGACGGCGGCACCGACGTGCGCCAGCGCCTGGGCGGCGAGGCGGGCGGTACGGCGGATGCGCTCGATCGTCTCGGCGTCGTTGACCTCGCTGCCGGTGAAGGGCTGCGGCTCGGGCCGGTCGACGTACTCGGGGTACTCGATCGAGGTGGGCACGGGCCGCCGCGGGGAGATCGCCCCGGGTGTCAGGGTGCCCAGCGGGGCGCGATCGGCAAGCATGGGAAGAGTCTACGTACGGCCCGACCAAGGAGGCGCCATGGCCAGTGTCAACGAGCCCGCGGAGGACCGCGAAGACCGCATCGAGCAGGTCACCAAGCCGCACGACCTCGGTGAGTACTACCTCAACACCCGCACCGGGGAGATCGAGGAGGGCAAGGTGTCCGGCTCGCTCAACCGGATGGGCCCCTACCCCTCGCGGGAGGCGGCGGCCGAGGCCTACGAGAAGGCCGCGAACCGGAACGAAGCCTGGGACGAGGCGGACAAGGCCTGGAAGGACGACTAGGAGCCGCCCGCTCGGCCCCGCCCGCTGAGCTCCCCGGTTCTCCTCCGACCTCCCCGCTTGCGGCGGGGCTGGTCGAGGAGAACCGGGGAGCTCACGCCGTGCGCCGGCACGCCGGGCGCTCGTGCGCCGGCACGCCTGGCGCCGGTGCGCCGGCACGGCGCGGCGCCGGCCGGGCGGCTACTCGGCGAAGGTGTGCTCCGGGCCGGGGAAGGTGCGCTCGCGCACGGCGCCGGCGTAGGTGCGGGTCGCGGTGTACAGCGCCGCCCCGACGTCCCCGAACTTGCGGGCGAAGCGCGGCGCCCACGCCGTCATGCCGGCCATGTCGGTCCACACGAGCACCTGGCCGTCGCAGCCCGGTCCCGCGCCGATCCCGATCGTCGGGATGTGGAGCACCTCGGTGGCGCGCTCGGCCACCGGGGCGGGCACCATCTCGAGGACGACGGCGACGGCGCCGGCCTCCTGGAGGGCGACGGCGTCCTGGACGAGCCGCTCGGCGGCCTCGTCGCCGCGGCCCTGGACCCGGGCGCCGCCGAGGCTGTTCTCCGACTGCGGGGTGAACCCGAGGTGGCCGACGACGGGGATCCCGGACCGGGAGAGCAGGCGCACGTGCTCGGCGATCCGCTCCCCGCCCTCGAGCTTGACGGCGTGCACCCCGCCCTCCTTGAGCATCCGCACCGCCGAGGCGAAGGCGTGCTGCGGGGAGGCCTCGTAGGAGCCGAAGGGCAGGTCGGCGACGACCATCGCGCGGTGCGCGGCCCCCGTGACGGCGCGCGCGGCGGGGATCATCTCGTCGAGCGTCACGGGGATCGTCCCGTGCAGGCCGAGCATGGTGTTCCCGATGGAGTCCCCGACGAGGAGCATGTCGATGCCGGCCTCGTCGAAGATCCGCCCGGTGACGGCGTCGTAAGCGGTGAGCATGGTGATCGGCTCACCGCGCTCCTTCATCTGCGCGAGGTGGTGGACGCGCACCCGCTTGGGCACGGGCACGCCGCCCGGCGTGCCGCTCGCGGCGGGGGTGGAGGCTGGGGTCTGCTCGCTCATCGTCGTTCGTTCTCCAGGTGGGTGTACCGGTGCCCCGACCCTACGCGCCCGGCGGACATCGGGCGCCTGCCGGGCGCGGTTGTGCCAGGATCACCCCTGGACCCGGCCCGACCGTCGAAGGAGACCTTCCATGCCCGTCCTCACCGACCTGCTCGCCGCGCTACGGAGCGGCGCGGTGGAGGTCGTCGACCTCACCGCACCCCTCACCTCGCAGACGCCGATCCTCGAGCTGCCCGAGCAGTTCGGCCAGACGGCGCGCTTCGAGCTCGAGGAGATCTCGCGTTACGACGACCGTGGGCCGGCCTGGTACTGGAACAACTTCCGCACCGGCGAGCACACCGGCACCCACTTCGACGCCCCCAACCACTGGGCCAGCGGCCGGGACCTCGCCGACATCGCCTCGGTGCCCGTCGGTGCGCTCGTGGCCCCCGCCGTCGTCCTGGACGTGGTGGAGGAGGTCGCCGAGGACCCCGACTTCCTCATCGAGCGTGAGCACATCGACGCCCTCGTCGCCGAGCACGGCCCGCTGCCCGAGGGCGGTTGGCTGCTGTGCCGCACCGGTTGGTCGGCGCGCACGAGCCAGGAGGACATGATCAACCGCGCCGACGACGGCCCCCACAGCCCCGGCATGTCCGTCGAGGCCGCGCGGTGGGTCGCGGAGGAGAGCCCGCTGCAGGGCATCGGGGTGGAGACCGTCGGGACGGACGCCGGCGCAGCGGGCGGCTTCGACCCGCTCTTCCCGTGCCACCACTTCCTCCTCGGCAACGGGAAGTACGGGCTGTCCCAGCTGCGCAACCTCGACCGGCTGCCGGTGACCGGCGCGATGGTCGTCGCGTCCCCGCTCAAGATCGAGGGCGGGTCCGGGTCGCCCACGCGCGTCCTCGCGCTCGTCGAGCACTAGCCGTGGTCCGGGTGGCGGAGGTCGTGGGCCGGACGCTCGTGGCCTGCGGGATCGACCACGTCTTCGGCGTCGTCGGCTCGGGCAACTTCCACGTGACGGGCGCGATGGTCGACACCGGTGCCCGGTTCGTCGCCGCCCGGCACGAGGGCGGGGCGGCGACGATGGCCGACGGCTACGCGCGCACGGCCGGCGCGCCCGCGGCGCTCACCGTCCACCAGGGCTGCGGGCTGACGAACGCGCTCACCGGCATCGCCGAGGCAGCCAAGTCCCGTACCCCGCTCGTCGTCCTCGCCCCCGAGGCCGTCACGCTCACCTCGAACTTCCACGTCGACCAGGAGGCCCTCGCCTACGCCGTCGGCGCGGTCCCGCTGCGCATCACCGACCCGGCCGCGGCCGCGGAGGACACGGCCGCCGCTGTCGCCATGGCGTGCCACGAGCGCCGCACCGTCGTGCTCAACCTGCCGCTCGTCCTCCTGGACGCGGAGGTCGAGGAGACCTTCCTGCCCGGGCCGAGCGTCCCGCCGCCCGCCCGCGCCGTCGCCCAGGGTGACCTCGAGCGCCTCACCTCCGCGGTGCGGGCGGCGCGCCGGCCGGTGTTCGTCGCCGGGCGGGGCGCCCGCTCCGGGCCGGCCCGTGACGCGCTCGTCGCGCTCGCCGACACGTCCGGCGCGCTGCTGGCGACCTCCGCCGTCGCCAAGGGGCTCTTCCACGCCCAGCCGTGGTCCCTCGACGTCTCCGGAGGCTTCTCCTCCCCGCTCGCCGCCGAGCTCATCGCCGGCGCGGACCTCGTCGTCGGGTGGGGCTGCGCGCTGAACATGTGGACGATGCGCCACGGGCGCCTCATCGGGGAAGGCACGACCGTCGTCCAGGTCGACGACACCCCCGAGGCGCTGGGCATGCACCGCGAGCTGAGCTTCGGCGTCGTCGGTGACGTCGCGGCGACCGCCCGCGGCGTCGACCGCCTCCTCGGCAGCCACCGCAGCGAGGGCTACCGCAGCGAGGAGCTGCGCGAGCGCCTGCGCCGGGAGCTGCGGTGGCGCGACGTCCCGTTCACCGACACCTCCGACGGCGAGCGGATCGACCCGCGCACTCTCACCTCCGCACTGGACGACCTCCTGCCGCGCGAGCGCGTCGTCGCCGTCGACTCCGGCAACTTCATGGGCTACCCGGCGATGTACCTCGAGGTCCCCGACGAGGAGGGCTTCTGCTTCACCCAGGCCTTCCAGTCCATCGGCCTGGGCCTGGCGACGGCGATCGGCGCCGCCCTCGCCCGCCCCGACCGGCTGCCCGTCGCGGCCCTGGGGGACGGCGGGGCGCTCATGGGGGCCGCCGAGCTCGACACGGTGCGGCGCCTGGGGCTGCCGATGGTCGTCGTCGTCTACAACGACGACGCCTACGGCGCCGAGGTCCACCACTTCACCGGCGAGGACCACGCGACGGTCACCTTCCCGCCCACCGACATCGCCGCCGTCGGAGCCGGCTACGGCTTCGAGGCGGTGACGGTGCGCGGGGTCGGGGACCTCGCCCCGGTCCGCACCTGGCTCGACGGGCCGCGGGACCGGCCGCTGCTCATCGACGCGAAGGTCGTCGCCGACGAGCCCGCGTGGTGGCTGGCGGAGGCCTTCGGGCACTGACGCGGGCCGTGGGCCGCCCCGGTGCGTCAACGCAGCGTGATCGCCGACCAGGATGCCGCCGGCAGCTCCACGGTGAGCATGTGCCCCTCGAGCCGGACCTCCTGAAGCGGCTGTAGCGCCACCCGCTCGGGCTCCTCCACGGTGTTGCGCGCCATGAGGTCCTCGTCGGTGAGCGTCACGGCCTCGACGTCGCCGACCGCACCGAGCGACCCCAGGTCGATCGTCAGCAGCGTCGGGGTGTCGGTGGCGCGGTTGAGCGCGAGGACGGTGGTGTGGCCGGCGGCCTCGTCGCGGGTGACGACGGTGTCGACGACGTCGACCTCGCCGTGGCGCTCGGTGGCGTACCGGTCACTGGTCAACGAGCTGCGCAGGAGCCTGCCGCGGCTCGCCCGCGAGGCGGTGGCGAAGGGGTAGAAGATCGTCTGACGCCACGCCGGCCCGCCGGGCTCGGTCATGATCGGGGCGATGACGTTGACGAGCTGGGCGAGGTTCGCGGATCTCACCCGGTCTGCGTGCTTGAGGAGGGAGATGAGCAGACCGCCGACGACGACGGCGTCGGCCACCGTGTAGCTGTGCTCGAGCAGACGCGGTGCCACCGGCCAGTCTTGGAGCCCGGTGTGCTTCTCCTCGGCGTGGTACTGGTCGCTGTCCCAGACGTTCCACTCGTCGAAGGCGATCATCATCGTCTTGTCACTGCGCTTGACGGCCTTGACGTGGTCCGCCGTGGCGACGACCGAGTCGATGAAGCGGTCCATGTTCACCCCGGAGGCGAGGAAGCTGCCGAGGTCCCCGTCACGCAGGTTGTAGTAGGCGTGGCACGAGATGAAGTCGACGTCCTCGTAGGTGTGGTCAAGGACCGTGCGTTCCCACGAGCCGAAGGTCGGCATCTCGGCGTTCGAGCTGCCGCACGCGACGAGCTGGAGGCTAGGGTCCACCTGGCGCATCGCCTGTGCGGTGCGCGCCGCCAGGCGGCCGTACTCCTCGGCCGTGGCGTGCCCGAGCTGCCACGGCCCGTCCATCTCGTTGCCGAGGCACCACATCTGCACAGCGTGCGGCTCGGGGGCGCCGTTGGCGACGCGCTGGTCCGACAGGGCGGTGCCGGAGCGGATGTTGCTGTACTCGAGGAGGTCGAGCGCCGCCTGGACGCCCCGGGTCCCCAGGTTGACCGCGAGCATGAGCTCCAGCCCGGCACGCTCGGCCCACCGGGCGAACTCGTCAAGGCCGATCTCGTTGGTCTCCAGCGAGTGCCAGGCCAGGTCCAGTCGCCGCGGACGCTCGTCGCGCGGCCCCACGCCGTCCTCCCAGCGGTAGCCGGAGACGAAGTTGCCACCGGGGTAGCGCACCGTGCTCACACCGAGCTCGCGCACGAGCGCGAGCACATCGGTCCGGAAGCCGTCCTCGTCCGCCGCGGGGTGCCCCGGCTCGTACAGACCGTCGTACACGGCGCGGCCGAGGTGCTCGACGAAGGAGCCGAACAGGCGGGGGTCGACGTCGCCGGTGCTCTCGGCGCCGATGGTGAGGTGTGCAGTGGGCATGGCCGGTCCTTCGTGGCTCGGGGACGGGGTGCTGGGGGTGGCGCTGCGGCTCATACCGGAGAGCCGGTGGACGGGGGAGCGGTGCTGGCGCGCACCACGAGCTCCACGGGAAGCAGGACGCGCTCGCTGGGGCGCTCCCCGCTGTGGATCTGCTCGACGAGCATCCGGACGAGCCGTTGGCCCACGAGCTGGAAGTCCTGGGCAACGGAGGTGAGCGGCGGCCAGAAGTAACCGGACTCGGGGATGTCGTCGAAGCCGATGACGGACACGTCCTGGGGCACGCGCAGCCCGGCCTCGTACAGGGCCCGGCAGAGGCCGAGCGCCATGAGGTCGTTGGCACAGAACACCGCGGTGACGGTCCCCGCCCTGACCTCCGCGGCGATCTGGGCGCCCAGGCGGTAGCCGGACTCCGCCGTCCAGGTGCCGCGGTACGGGGCGGGGACGGGACGGTCGGCGCCCGTGAGGACCGCACGCCAGGCGGACTCGCGCTCTGCCGCCGGCAAGGAGTCACTCGGGCCGGCGAGGTGGCTGACCGTGCGGTGGCCGAGGCCGAGGAGGTGCTGGACGGCCATCTGGGAACCCGCTGCCTGGTCGGTGGCGACGGCGGGGTGGCGCCCGGCGAAGTGCGAGTCGGACACGACGACGGGGATCTGGGGCGGGAGAGTGAGGTCCTCCGGTGTCGCGAGCTCCGCGCGGATGATGATGAGACCGTCGATGGCCATGTGGGCGAGGCCTGCCACGGCCGCGGTCACGTCATGGGACGTGGGACTGCGAACGTCCACGAGGGTGACGCCGTAGCCCTCCTGACGGGCGGCGTCGACGACGGCGTCGACGGTGCTCGACTCACCGGTACGCGCCAGCTGGTGAGCGATGAGCCCGATCGTGCGGAATGCCCCGTGCTTGAGGGCACGAGCGGCGGAGTTGGGCACGTAGCCGACTTGCTCCATCGCCGCGAGCACCCGGTCGCGGGTCTCGGGACGCACCCCGGTGTAGCCGGTCGACACGCGTGAGACCGTCTGTGCGGACACGCCGGCGACGGCGGCGACATCGGCGATCGACGGTGCCGCGCGGCGTCGTGGCGAGGAACGAGCGAGGGCCGCGGCAGGCGAGCGTTCCTCGCGCTCGGCCACACGGGTGTCGGGGCTCATGCTCTCTCTTCGGCTCGGTCCGGGTCGACGGTGACTCCGCGTCGCCTCTGACGGGTGCGGGCGGGTGGGTGTCGTTGACAGATTCTGTTCGGTGGTGTCAGAGTAGCGCCACGCGATGTTTACGTAAACATCCAGCGGAAAGAGCCGCTCGCGCGGCGGACGCACGAAGGAGTGGAGATGGCCACCACCGCAGCAGTACCCGCGGCAGCCATTCCGGTGACCCGGAAGCAGCGGCGCTCGTGGCGGGCGTGGACCTTCATCGGTCCGTTCATGGTCGTGTTCGCTCTCGTGTTCCTGGCACCGATCGCCTACTCGCTCGTCATCAGCCTCTTCCGTGACCAGCTTGTCGGAGGCTCGGTGTTCGTCGGGCTGCAGAACTACAGCCGGGCGCTGGACGACCCGCAGTTCTGGTCCGCGCTCGGCCGCGTGAGCGTCTTCCTCCTTGTCCAGGTGCCGATCATGCTCGGGATCGCGCTATTCGTGGCCATGGCGGTGGACAGTGCCCGTCTCTACGGGTCGAACGTCTTCCGGATCTCGATCTTCCTGCCCTACGCGGTGCCCGCCGTGGTGGCCGCCCTCATGTGGGGCTTCATGTACGGCACGCGCTTCGGCCTCATCGGCAACATCAACGACGCCTTCGGCGTGTCCATCCCCTCACCGCTGTCCCCGGACCTCGTGCTGCTCGCGATCGGCAACATCGTGACGTGGGAGTTCGTGGGCTACAACATGCTCATCTTCTACTCGGCGCTGCGGGTCATCTCCCCGTCGCTGTACGAGGCGGCGGAGATCGACGGCGCGGGCCAGTGGCGGGTGGTGTGGTCGATCAAGCTCCCGGCCATCCGTGGCGCCCTGGTGATCGCGACGATCTTCTCCATCATCGGCAGCTTCCAGCTCTTCAACGAGCCCAGCATCCTGCAGAACCTAGCGCCCAACGCCATCACCACGTACTTCACCCCCAACCTGTACGCCTACAACCTGTCCTTCTCCGGGCAGCAGTACAACTACGCCGCAACGGTGGCGATCGTCATGGGGCTCGTCACCATGGTCGTCGCCTACGCCGTCCAGCTGCGCGGCATGCGCCGGGAGGCATGAGCCATGGCCCTCAACGTCAACCCGAGCCCACTGGCTGCTGTGTCCGCGCGACGCCGGCGTTTGGCCACGCTGAGCCCCCGCCACCGGTCACGGGACCGCGGGCACCGGCGCAGCCCGCTGCTCACGGCCGTGACGGGCATCGTCCTGGTCTACAGCCTGGTGCCGCTGGTGTGGCTGTTCATCAACGCCACCAAGACCCAGAACAGCCTGTTCGACTCCTTCGGTCTGTGGTTCTCCGGGGACTTCGCCCTGTGGGACAACATCGTCGCCACCCTCACCTACGACGACGGCATCTTCCTGCGTTGGTTCAGCAACACCCTGATGTACGTCGTCCTCGGCGCCGGTGGCGCGACCTTCCTGGCGATCATCGGTGGCTACGCGCTG
Organism: Georgenia satyanarayanai; assembly: GCF_023715365.1. GTDB lineage: Bacteria > Actinomycetota > Actinomycetes > Actinomycetales > Actinomycetaceae > Oceanitalea > Oceanitalea satyanarayanai_B. Next base: position 151,648 of record NZ_JAMBNZ010000001.1, on the reverse strand, counting down.
GCGAAGTTCGACTTCCCCGGCAAACGAGCGGTGTTCGCCGTCGTCATCGGTGCGATCGCGGTGCCGGGCACGGCCCTCGCCGTGCCGACGTTCCTCATGTTCAGCCGCATGGGGCTGACGAACACGCCGTGGGCCGTCATCATCCCCTCGCTCATCTCACCCTTCGGCCTCTACCTCATGTGGACCTTCGCGGCCGAGTCGATCCCCACCGAGCTCCTCGAAGCGGCTCGCATGGACGGTGCGGGGGAGTGGCGCACCTTCTTCCTCGTCAGCCTGCGACTGCTGACGCCGGGCATCGTCACCGTCGTGCTCTTCACGACGGTCGCGACCTGGAACAACTACTTTCTGCCGCTCATCATGCTGAAGGACCCGGACTGGTACCCCCTGACGATCGGGCTCAACGCCTGGAACGCACAGGCAGCCACCGCAGGCGGCGAGGCCATCTTCCACCTTGTCATCACCGGCTCCCTCCTGACGATCGTGCCCCTCGTGGCCGCCTTCCTCCTGCTCCAGCGCTTCTGGCAGTCGGGCCTGGCAGCCGGCAGCGTCAAGGAGTGAACTGCTCCCCGTTGTGCTCATTCCCCGATGAAGTGAAAGGTCACCCCATGTCCCTCACCCGTTCACGTCGTGCCGTCGCCGGCACGGCGCTCCTCACCACGGCCGCCCTCGTGCTGGCCGGATGCGGCTCCGGCGACGACGGCGCCGGCAGCGACGGCGGTAGCGGTTCCGCCGCCGGCACCGACCTCGACGCCGTCCTCGAGAAGGGCGGCACGCTCACCATCTGGGCGTGGGACCCCACGCTCGAGAGCGTGTCCCAGGACTTCATGGACCTGCACGAGAACGTCGAGATCGACCTCGTGAACGTCGGCACCGGCAACGATCAGTACACCTCGCTGCAGAACGCGATCGCCGCCGGCAGCGGCGGCCCGGACATCGCCCAGGTCGAGTTCTACGCACTGTCGCAGTTCGTCCTCGGCGAGGCGCTGGCCGATCTCACCCCGTACGGCGCAGGGGAGCTCGACAGCACCTTCACCCCCGGCCCGTGGGGCGCCGTGTCCCAGGGCGGCGGCGTGTACGCCCTACCCACCGACTCCGGCCCGATGGCGCTGTTCTACAACAAGCGCGTCTTCGACGAGCACGGGCTGCAGGTCCCCACCACGTGGGAGGAGTTCCGCGACGTCGGCCGCCAGCTCCAGGCGGTCGCCCCGGGCTCCTACATCACCAACGACACCGGTGACGCGGGCTTCACCACGAGCCTGATCTGGCAGGCAGGCGGTCATCCCTTCCAGGTGGAGGGTACCGACATCACCGTCGACCTGGCCGACGAGGGCTCCGAGACCTTCGCCGGCTTCTGGGACACGATGGTCGAGGAGGATCTGGTTGCTCCGATCACCTCCTGGAGCGACGAGTGGTACCAGGGACTGGGTGACGGTTCCATCGCCACCCTCGTCATCGGCGCGTGGATGCGCGGCAACCTCGAGTCGAGTGTTCCTGCGGCCGCGGGCGACTGGGCCGTGGCCCCCATGCCGCAGTGGGAGGAGGGTACCTCGGACACCGCCGAGAACGGTGGCAGCTCGCTCGCCGTCATGTCGGCCAGTGAGAACCAGGAGCTCGCCTACGCGTTCCTCGAGTACGCCACGGTCGGCGACGGCGTGCAGACGCGGATCGACGAGGGTGCCTTCCCAGCCACCACCGAGCACCTCCAGGCCGAGGACTTCACCAGCGTCGAGTTCGAGTACTTCGGCGGTCAGCAGGTCAACGAGGTCCTCGCCGAGTCCGCGGGCAACGTCGTCGAGGGCTGGCAGTACCTGCCCTACCAGGTCTACGCCAACAGCATCTTCAACGACTCCGTCGGCCAGGCCTACGTCTCCGGCACGACGATCGCCGAGGGCCTCGCAGCCTGGCAGGACGCGATCGTGAGCTACGGCGACGACCAGGGTTTCACCGTCAGCGCACCCTGACCCGTCCCAGGGGCGCGCGCACAGCGTGGGCGCGCCCCTTGCGCGTTCCCCCTTGCCCGCGCCCGCGGGCGACCGCCCGACGAGGCCAGGCCCCGGCCTGCCCCGGAACCATCCCAAGAGGAGCGATGAGCACCTTCGAGATCGGCCAGGAGCACTTCCTGCTGGACGGCCGCGAGCACCAGATCATCTCTGGCGCGATGCACTACTTCCGCATCCACCCCGACCAGTGGGCGCAACGTATCGCGACCGCCAAGGCCATGGGTCTGAACACGATCGAGACCTACGTCGCCTGGAACTTCCACGCCCCGCGGCGGGGGAAGTTCCGCCTCGACGGGCAGCGCGACCTGGCACGCTACCTGAGCCTGATCCAGGAGGCCGGGATGCACGCGATCGTGCGTCCTGGGCCGTACATCTGCGCCGAGTGGGACAACGGGGGGATCCCCGCGTGGCTGCTTGCCGATCCCGAGGTGCTGATGCGGCGCGACGAGCCGCGCTACCTTGCCGCGGTACAGGAGTACCTTGACGCGCTGCTGCCTGTGGTGGCCCCGCTACAGGTCGACCGGGGCGGTCCGGTGCTCATGGTGCAGGTGGAGAACGAGTACGGCGCCTACGGGGAGGACAAGGTCTACCTGCGCAAGCTCGCCGACATGCTGCGGGAGGGCGGCATCACCGTGCCGCTGTTCACCTGCGACCAGGCCGACGACCAGATGCTTACCCGGGGCGGCCTGCCGGAGCTGCACAAGACTGCCACGTTCGGCTCCCGCAGCCTGGAGCGCCTGCAGGTCTTGCGCCGCCACCAGCCCTCCGGTCCGCTCATGTGCATGGAGTACTGGAACGGCTGGTTCGACGCGTGGGGCGAGGACCACCACGTGACGGATCCGGACGGCACGGGCCAGGACCTGCGCGAGCTGCTGGAGTCGGGCGCCTCGGTCAACCTCTACATGGTCCACGGCGGCACGAACTTCGGCTTCACCAACGGGGCGAACGACAAGGGCAGGTACCGCCCCACGATCACCTCCTACGACTACGACGCACCGATGGCCGAGGACGGCGCACCGACCGCCAAGTACGACGCCGTGCAGGACGTCATCCGCACCCACCGAGGGCTGCCGGCGGAACCGGTGGCGCGCCGTGCGGCGGCCCCGAGCCTGCACGTGGCCGCCCCGGCTACGACCGTGGCGCTGTGGTCGCTGGTCGACCGGCACCTGAACTGGCAGGAGCACGAGGAGGCACCCACCCACGAGCAGATCGGCGCGCTGTCGGGCTTCTCCTGCTACCGCACCCAGGTCGACCTCCCGGAGGGGGCCCTGCTGACCATCGGAGAGGCCCGCGACCGCGTGCAGGTCTTCTGCAACCGTGAGCCCGTCGGGGTTCTGGACCGCGCCGAGGGTGGTCGTGCGCTCGCCCTGCCCGCTGGCGACACGACCACGCTGGAGCTCGTCGTCGAGGACCAGGGCCGCGTCAACTACGGCCCCCGCATCGGGGAGCCCAAGGGCGTCATCGGCCCTGTCCTCCTCGACGGCGAGGTGCTGCGTGGCTGGCGCGCCGCCGCGCTTCCGGTCGACGAGTGGGCCGCGAGCATGACGAGTGGTCAGGAGGGGGCCCCGGCCCGCCGTACCGCCGGTCTGCCGGGACCGTCACTGTCCCTGTGGCGGCTCGACGGCCTGGCCGCAGCCGACCTGTTCCTCGACACCTCCGGTCTCGGCAAGGGCCAGGCCTGGTTCAACGGCTGGAACCTCGGCCGGTACTGGGGCAAGGGTCCGCAGGAGACCCTGTACGTCCCGGCTCCGCTCGTGCGGCAGGACCACAACGCCCTCGTGGTGCTCGAGCTCACGGGGGGGCGCGACGCCGCGGCCCGGTTCGTCGCCGGACCGCGGTGGTCGACGACCACGGCCGACTGAACCGTCCGCGTCCGCGTCCGCGCCCAGACCCAGCACATCCAGCAGCGAAGGATCAACGATGACCATCAGAGCGCGACAGCGCACGCGAGTGGCGAGAACGGCCGTCCTCACGGGGGCGCTCCTGCTCGCCCCAGGCCTGGCGGCCACCGTGCCGGCAGCCGCCGAGGACGTCCCCGCGGCCGTCGTCGAGGACGTCGTCGTCGCGACCCACACCGGCGACCTCCCCGATCTCCCGACCGAGGTGGAGGTGCGGACGGTCGGAGGCGACGTGGTTGCGGCGCCCGTGGAGTGGCTCACCGAGGGCCTGACCTTCGCCCGCCACTACAGCACTGTCGTCGTGCCTGGCATGGTCGACGACATCCTGCCCGTGACCGCGCGGGTCCCGGTCGTGCCCGACGACACCGTCTACTTCATCGACAGCGGGATGGAGGCTTCGACCCCCGAGTTCGAGGCCACGGCGCAGCTGACCGAGCTGCACAACGCCGTCGCGGACCAGCAGGCGCAGGACGGTGGCTGGGGCTTCGTCAACGACGGCGGTTCCTACGTCGCCAAGCGCGCGGGCCAGCTCGCCGACAGGGACGAGACCGGGCTCTACGCGCTCGGCAACGGCTCGAGCTCGCGGCCGATCGTCTACCGGTTGCCGCTCGCCGCCGGGACCTACACGGTGACCTCCGGCTACCGCGAGTGGTGGAGCGGTCCGCGGCACATGCGGGTGAGCGTCGTCGCGCCCGACGGCGAGACGACGGTCATCACCGAACGCCTCACCGTCCGCAGCGGCGGTTCTGTCGCGGACCGCACGAGGATGAGCTCGGGCGTGGTGACCATCGAGCAGGACGGCGTCGCCGAGTTCCGGGTCGAGGTCGCCGAAGGCTCTGAAGCGCCGGTCATCGGCTGGCTCGCCGTCGCCGCCGGCGAGGTCGACGTGGACGTGGCCCCGCTCGTCGTCGCCCGGCCGAGCGTGCTGCCCGGCGGCGGTACCTACGCAAGCCCGCAGACGGTCGAGCTGGCGACGACCACCGATGGTGCCGCCGTGTACTACACCACTGACGGCACTACGCCCTCGGTGCTCAACGGCACCCGCTACACCGGGCCTTTCACGCTCAGCTCCACCGCGACGGTGCGTGCCGTGGCGGTGGTGGACGGGGTGGCCAGTGACCCGCTCTCGGCGAGGTTCACCATCGCTCCCGTGCCCGACGGGGGCTACCAGAACGTTCCCGTAGGACAGCCGTGGTTCGACACCGACGGCAACTCGATCCAGGCCCACGGCGGGGGCTTCCTCGAGCACGGCGGCTGGTACTACTGGGTGGGCGAGAACAAGATCCATGACTCCGCGGTGTTCCGCTCGGTCAACCTCTACCGGTCCCAGGACCTGAAGAACTGGGAGTTCGTCAACGAGATCCTCACGCCGGAGAGCTCGCCCGAGCTCGAGGACGCAAAGGTCGAGCGACCCAAGCTCGTGTACAACGAGGCGACTGACACCTTCGTGCTGTGGGGGCACTGGGAGACAGCGGACAGCTACTCCGCGTCCCACCTGATGGTGGCCACCAGCGACGAGATCGGCGGTGACTACACCTTCGTGCGTCACTACCGACCAGGGGTCGGTGAGGTCAGCACCGAGCACGCTGATCCCACCTACACCGGTCACGACGGCATGTGGGGCTACGGCTCGCGGGACTTCACGGTGTTCAAGGACCCGGACAGCTCTGCCGCCTACCTCGTGTCGGCCGAGGACCACGAGAACATGAGGGTCTACCCCCTGACGGACGACTACACCGACGTCGACTGGCGCAACTCCTACCAGCTGTTCCAGGGGGCCCACCGTGAGGCGCCGGCGGTGGTCAAGGCGGGGGACGTCTACCTGGCGATCACCTCCGGCCAGTCCGGGTGGCACCCGAACCAGTCCTACTACGCCACGACCTCGGACATCTCCGACCCCGACGGCTGGTCGGACCTCAGGCCGCTGGGCAACAACACGACGTTCTACAGCCAGCCGACGAACATCATGCTCCTCGAGGGGGAGGACGGCGAGCACGAGTACATCTACATGGGGGACCGCTGGAACCGTCATGCTCTTGGCTCGTCCACCTATGTGTGGCTCCCCCTCGAGGTCGACGGCGAGGACGTCTCGCTTGCCTGGCGTCCGGAGTGGAACTTCGACACGGATGCCGGGACCGTGTCCTACCCCGACGTCGTGCTGGTGTCCGAGCGACGGCCCGTCCAGGCACCCGAGGCCTCGCAGGACTACCCGGCGAGCGCCGCGAACGACGGCGTCGACGTCAACGTCAACCGGGTGGGTGACAGCAGCAACTACTACCTGCCGCCGTCGGTGCCCTTCAGCTGGACCGTGGACCTGGAGGACCAGCACGACCTCGACCGCATCGACGTGGCGTTCCGCAGCTACAACGGCTCGGAGACGTACAGCGAGTTCACGGTCTCGGGAAGTGCCGACGGACAAGAGTGGGTCCAGCTGGTCGACCGCTCCGCCAACCGGGAGGTCGGTTTCGCCAGCGATCCGCTCTCTGGGAAGTACCGGTACGTGCGCGTGGACGTGAGCAACGTCGTCAACGACCACAACGGGAATGCGGCCGCGTGGGCCGCGGGCCTTGTCGAGGTACAGGTCTACGCCGACGTCGAGGCGCCGGACCCGACCGAACCGGACCAGCCGGGTGAGCCCGGTGAGCCGGGTGACCCGACAGTTCCGGGCGAGCCGACGGAGCCGGGCGACCCGACCGAGCCGGGTGAGCCTGGTGAGCCGAGCGAGCCGACCGACCCGGCGGACCCGGGCGAGCCGACCGACCCGGCCGGCCCCGCTGACACGGCCGAGCCCACGGCGCCGGTCGACGGCGCCGACGGCGAGCGACTGCCGAGCACGGGAGCCGGCGCGGCCCTGCTGGTGGTCGCCGGCACCGCTCTGCTCCTCGGGATCTTCGCCCTCATGGTGCGCCGGCACTCCCTCCCGACTCAGCGGTGATGCCGGCGGCCTGGCCGCTCGACAGAGACTTCCCGGCGCCTTGGCGCCACATCGACGACGAAAGGAAGGATCGAACATGACGACGATGCCACGATGGCGCAGGGGGGTGGCGCTCGGTGCGGGCGCAGCCCTCGTCGCCGGTGGTGCCCTCGCGGTCGACGCCGGCTCGGCGCCCACCGCGCAGGCGGCGACGGACGGGGTCACCGTGACCCCGAACCCGTGGTACGCCGGGGCGCCCTTCGAGGGCTGGGGGACCAGCCTGGTGTGGATGGCCAACGCGACCGGTGGCTACCCCGACGAGCTGCGCGAGGAGCTGTACCAGGCCGTCTTCGGCGACGACGGCATGAACCTCAACATCGCGCGGTACAACGTCGGTGGCGGCCACGCCTCTGACGTCACCGACTACCTGCGCCCCGGCGGCGCCGTCGAGGGCTACTGGGCCGAGGACACCACCGGTGACCTCTACGGAGCCCCGACGACCGTGGAGAACCGCGCCGCGGTGCTCGACGCGTGGGACCCGGACAACCCGGAGCACTACGACCTCATGGCGGACCCCACCCAGCGCTGGTGGGTCGAGCGACTGGTGGAGGACGAGCGGATCAGCCACTGGGAGGTCTTCGCCAACTCCGCGCCGTACTTCATGACGCAGAACGGCTACGTCTCCGGCGGCTTCAACGGCAACGACGAGAACCTCAATCCGGCGGCGATGGACAAGTTCGCCGGCTACCTCGTCACCGTCGCCGAGTTCCTCGAGGACGAGTACGGCCTCGACGTCGCGACCATCGACCCGTTCAACGAGCCGAACACCAACTACTGGTCCACCCAGCTGGGCCCGGACGGCAACCCGACGGGAGGCCGCCAGGAGGGCATGCACGTCGGCCCGGAGCGACAGGTCGACATGATCGCCGCGCTCGACGAGCGTCTGGAGACCGCTGAGACGGACGCCGTCATCTCCGCGATGGACGAGACGAACCCCAGCACCTTCGCCCGGAACTGGAACGCCTACACTCCCGAGGCCCGGGCCGCCGTCGAGCAGATGAACGTCCACACCTACGGCACCGGTGACCGCCGGGTCGTGCGCGACCTCGCGAAGTCGGCCGACACGCGGCTGTGGCAGAGCGAGATCGAGGGCAACTGGTACAACAACGGCTTCAACCCGGCGGCCATCGAGAACGGCCTCGGCATCGCCGAGCGCATCCAGAGCGACCTGCGCGAGCTCGAGCCGGGCGCCTGGGTGCTGTGGCAGCCGGTCGAGGACCTCTACAACATGGAGTCGACCGGGGAGAACCTCAACTGGGGCTCCGTCTTCATCGACTTCGACTGCGCTCCCGGCGAGGACGGCGTCTGGCGCTCGGCCCGCCGAGTGGCCGACGCCGACGGCGACCTCTCCCAAGTCCCGGAGTGCGAGATCATCGTCGGATCCAAGTTCGCCGCGGTCCAGCACTTCACCCACTACATCGAGCCTGGTGACCGGATCATCGCGACCGACTCCACCGCGGCCACCGCGGCCGTCTCCGAGGACGACGAGAGCGTGACCCTCGTCTACCGGAACACCGCCGCGGAGGCGCGCGACCTCACCGTCGACCTCACCCGCTTCGCAGAGGTCGCGCCGGACGCCACCGTCCGCACGGTCACCACGACCCAGGGCACCGAGGCCGCCCCGCTCGCCAACGCGCTCGTCGAGGGTGCGCCGCAGGCCGTCTCCGGTGACGCGGTCACCGTGGAGGTGCCGGCCGAGTCCCTCACGACCGTCGTCATCGACGGCGTCTCCGGCGTGGCCGACGACGCCGCCCCCGTCACCGACGGCGGCACCTACCAGCTCGTCGGCGTCCAGAGCGGCAAGCCGCTGAGCGTCGGTGAGACCCACGCGACGGTCATCCGGTCCAGCGCGACCACTCCTGAGAAGGTGGCGGACCAGCTCTGGACCGTCCACGAGGCTCCGTCGGACGTGCGTTCGGACGTCCGTCCCTACGTGCTGACGACGGCGGACGGTCGCGTTCTCGGGGCCACAGCCGCCGGCACGGACCTGCGGGACATCTCTGTCGAGGAGGCGCAGACGACGAGCCAGGCCCGGTGGATGCTCACGACGGAGGACGGCCGCACCTGGTCCCTCGTCAACGAGGCGCTCAGCCAGGCCATGGAGGTCAACGGGCAGTCCACCGCGGACGACGCCCAGGTGGGCACATGGAGCTCCGGCGGAGGAGCGCACCAGCGCTGGACGGTGCGCGACACTGCCGCGACCGGCAGCCAGCAGGTGGAGGCCAGGACCCTGGCCGGCATCGCGCCGACCCTGCCGCAGACGGTCGTCCCTACCTACGCGTGGGGCACCGGCCAGCCGGCGCCCGTCGTGTGGGACCTGCCCGGTGCGGACGTCTGGGAGACCACGGGCGAGGTCGTCGTCACGGGGACCGCGACCGACGTGTACGGCAACGAGGTGGCCGCGCAGGCGGTCGTCGTCGTCGGCGGGCACACGATCACCGACCCGGTGTCCGTCACCGTCCGGACCGGGGTGAGCGTCGAGGCGGTCGCCGGCGCGGCGCCGCAGACCGTGCCCGCACGGACGGGCGCCTCGCTCATCACCTTCCCGGCGGACGTCGTCTGGGACTTCACGGACGTGACGGCCGAGGACCTCGCGGAGGTCGGCGTCGTCACCGTCCCCGGCTCGGCGCAGTCGAACGACCCCGACGTCGAGCTGGACGCGACCCTGTCCGTCATCGTCACCGAGCCGGCGCCCTTCAACATCGCGCCGCTCGACTCGACGTCGGTCTCCGCGACCTTCACCGAGCCGGGCTACGACGTCAACAAGACCCGTGACGAGGTGCTCGGTGACAAGGCCTGGTCGAACTGGAGGAGCGGGACCAAGAACGCGTCCGACACCTTCACCTACGAGTTCGACGAGGTGGAGGACCTGCACGCCGCGACGATCCACTTCTACCGCGACGGCAGCCACCTTTCGTGGGCACAGAGCGTCTCGGCCGAGTACCTCGACGCCGACGGCACGTGGCAGGCGGTCCCCGGCTACGAGACCCCTCAGCCGGTCGTGGCGCCGGAGGACGGCACCGCTCCGGTCGTCACCCTGGACCTCTCCGACACGGCCGGGACCACGGGACTGCGGGTCGTGATGAACGCCCCGGAGAACACCCACATGATCGTCTCCGAGGTCGAGGTCATGGCGATGGGACCGGGGGTCGCGTCCGTCGCGGACCTCGCCGCGCTGCGCGTCGACGGGACGTCGGTGCCCGGGTTCGCCCCCGACGTCACGGAGTACTCGGTGACCGTGGAGGGTGAGCGCCTGCCCGTGGTCACGGCCTTCGCGGTCGACGAGGCCGCCACCGTCGAGGTGGTCCAGCCGACCGCCGAGAGCCCCCGCGCCGTGGTGAGCGTCGTGTCCGCGGACGGTGAGGTCAGCCGGGAGTACACCGTGGACGTTGAGCGGCAGCTTGTGCTCACGCAGCCCCAGCTCGTCGGAGAGGTCGTCGAGGGCCGGGTCGTCACCGCTCACGTCGAGTCCAACCCCGCCGACGCGGAGCTCACCTACCGGTGGCTGCTCGACGGCACCGTCCTCGAGGGCGCGAGCAACCCCTGGCTGCTCCTCCCGGACGGCACCGCCGGCTCCTCGGTCCAGGTGATCGTCCGCGCCGCCGCGGACGGGTTCCTCCGGGCCGAGGCCGCCTCCCAGGAGTACGTCGTGGCTGCCGCGTCGGCCGGGACGCCCGGTGAGGACGACGGCGGCTCGACGCCGCCTCCGGGCGACGGCGGAACCGGTGAGGACCCGACGCCGGGCACCCCGGCGGACGGCGAGGACGGCGCGGCCGACGAGGACGAGAAGCAGGGCGGCGCCCTGCCATCTACCGGCGCCGGTGACATCGCTGCGCTCCTTCTCGTGACCCTGTTCCTGCTCGGTGGAGGCACGGCGCTCGCGCTGCGTCGCCGGAGCACGAGCTGAGGAGCTCGCGGTAGTACGGAGGGGCCGGTGGTACGCCACCGGTCCCTCCCGCGTCCCGCCCAGTCGCGCAGCGGAGGCCTTCGGGCACTGACGCCGACCGTGGGACGATTGCCGTACCCACGTCAGCAGGAGGACCGATGGATCGCGCAGAGCTCGCGACGTCCGGCGGCACGCGCGCCGCGATCGCGCAGGCTGTCACCCGCCACGCGGAGGCCGCGGTCTCCCTGGCCCGCGCGATCCACGAGTGGCCTGAGCAGGCCTTCACCGAGCACCGCGCCGCCGCCGCCATCACCGCGTTGCTGGCCCGGGAGGGCTTCGCCGTGAGGCACGGGGTGGCCGAGATGCCGACCGCCTTCACCGCCACCGTGGGGGAGGGGCCGCTGACCGTCGCGATCTGCGTCGAGTACGACGCCCTGCCGAACGTGGGCCACGCCTGCGGGCACAACCTCATCGCGGGCGCCGGCGTGGCCGCCGCGCTCGCCCTCCAGCCGGTGGCCGCCGAGCTGGGGCTGCGCGTCGTCGTCGTCGGCACGCCCGCCGAGGAGCACGGCGGCGGCAAGGTGCTCCTCCTCGAGCGCGGCGTCCTCGACGACGTCGACCTCGCCCTCATGGTCCACGCCCTGCCCACCGGCCACGGCTTCAACCCCCAGGGCACGACGACGCAGGCCGTGGGCCGCTACCGCGCCACCTTCAGCGGGCGCGGCTCCCACGCGGCCGCCGCGCCGCACCGGGGGATCAACGCGGCCGACGCCGCCGTCCTCGCGCAGGTGGCCATCGGGCTGCTGCGCCAGCAGATCCCCGGGGACCACCGGGTCGCCGCCGTCGTCGCGCACGGCGGGGACGCGACGAACATCATCCCCGAGACCGCCATCGTCGACTTCGAGTGCCGCGCCTTCACCATGCCCGAGTACGAGAGCCTGCTCGAGCGGGTGCGCCGCTGCTTCGAGGCCGGGGCGCTCGCCACCGGTGCGACCCTCCAGGTCGCGCCCACCGAGCCGGTCTACGAGCCCCTGATCCACGACGACGTCCTGTGCCGCCACTGGGCCGGGGCGCTGGAGACGCTCGGCTACGACGCCACCCCGGGCAGCGGTCCGCGCGGCGGGTCCACCGACATGGGCAACGTCTCGCGCGTCGTCCCCTCGATCCACCCGTGGGTGAGCCTGCCGAACACGGAGGCGCCGATCCACACTGCCGACTTCGCCCGCGCCGCCGACGAGGACGCCGCCTACGACACCATGCTCGACGCCGGGACGGCGATGGCCCTGACCGTCGCCTCCGTGGCGGCGTCGGAGGAGGACGTCGCCGCGCTGCGCGCGCGGAAGGGCGAGCTCGCTCAGGCGGCCGCCGGAGCCATGTAGAGCACCTCCCAGATGTGGCCGTCGGGGTCGGTGACGGCCGCGCCGTACATCTCCTCGCCCTCCGGGCCGGTCAGCTCGGTCGGCTGCACCGGGTAGGTGTGCCGGGCGCCGCCGTGGGCGAGGGCCGCCGCGACGAAGGCGTCGGCCTCCTCCCGGGTCTCCATCGACAGGCAGCTGATGAGCTGGGTGGTCGCGCGCGGGTCGGCGACGGGCGTGGTGACGAAGTCGGCGAAGCGCGTGTGGTCCAGCGCCATGACGAAGATCGTGGGGGAGACGACGACGCACAGGCAGTGGTCGTCGGAGTACGTCTCGTTCACCCCGAAACCCAGGCCGGTGTAGAAGCGGCGCGTCGCCGCCAGGTCCCGCACGGGCAGGTTGACGAAGATCATGCGGTCCATGGCGGTGTCCTCCTCGGCGGGCGGCACCGTGCCGCCTCACCCATGACCGACCCCGGCCGCCTCCGGAACTCGTCCCCGGCGCGGGCGATGAGTTTCGCCGTCGTCGTCGGTCGGTAGCGGGGAGGAGAGGAGCGCCCCGTGCCCGAGATGAGTATCTGCCTGTGGTTCGACACCGAGGCCCTGGAGGCCGCGGAGCTCTACGTGTCCGTCTTCCCCCGCTCGGAGGTCCTCGAGGTCGTGCGGTGGGGTGAGAACAACCCGGCGCAGGCCGGGAAGCCCCTGTCGGTGACCTTCCGGCTCGACGGGCGCGACTTCGTCGCCCTCAACGGCGGCCCGGGACGCCCCTTCACCGAGGCGGTCTCGATCATGGTCGGCTGCGCGGACCAGGCGGAGGTCGACCACTACTGGTCGCGCCTGCTCGAGGGCGGCGGCCGGGAGGCGAGGTGCGGCTGGCTCGCCGACCGCTACGGGCTGTCGTGGCAGATCGTGCCCACCCGGCTGCTCGAGCTCATGAACGACCCCGACCCGGCACGCGCCGGCCGGGTGGCCGCCGCGATGATGGGGATGGTCAAGATCGACCTCGCGGAGATCGAACGGGCGGCCGCATGAGCAGCGTCGTCGGCACCCGTCGGACTAGGCGCGGAGGGATGACAGCCCCCGACGGCGGGCTCTACCGTCGGGGGATGGCCGCCTCACAGACCGAGCAGCCGACGACGGCGCTCGCCGACGCGCCGCCGCAGCGCCCGTCCGCCACGGCGGGGGACGTCGCGGAGCTGCTCGAGCCGCTGCGCCGCGAGATCCTTGCCCACTGCTACCGGATGACCGGCTCGGTGCACGACGCCGAGGACCTCGTCCAGGAGACCTACCTGCGGGCCTGGCGGGCCTACCACGGCTTCGAGAACCGCTCCTCGCTGCGCACCTGGGTGTTCCGCATCGCGACGAACGCCTGCCTCACCCACCTCGAGGGCCGCAAGCGCCGCCCGCTGCCCACCGGCCTGGGCGCGCCGGCCGCCGACCCGCACGACCAGCCGCACCCCGAGGCCGGCGTCTCGTGGCTCGAGCCGATGCCCGACGACCTCCTGTGGTCCCAGGGCCAGCCCGACCCCGCGGCGCAGGCGGTGAGCCACGACAGCGTCCGGCTCGCCTTCGTCGCCGCGCTCCAGCACCTCACGGCCCAGCAGCGCGCCGTGCTCCTCCTGCGGGACGTGCTCGCGTGGCGGGCGCGGGAGGTCGCCGAGGCGCTCGACCTCACCGTGGCCGGGGTCAACTCCACCCTGCAGCGGGCGCGCGCCCGTCTGGCGGACGTCGATCCGCAGGAGCCGCCGCGGCTGCCCGACGACGAGCGCCGCAGGGCGCTGCTGCGCGCCTACGTCGCGGCCTTCGAGGCCTACGACGTCGCCGCGATCGTCGACCTCCTCGCCGCCGACGTCGTGTGGGAGATGCCGCCCTACCCCGAGTGGTACCGCGGCGCGCGGGCGGTCGGCACGCTCATCAGCAGGTGGTGCCCCGCGCAGCGGGCCGGCGACATGCGGATGCTGCCGACCTCCGCCAATGGCGAGCCCGTCCTGGCCCTCTACATGCGCGAGGACGACGGCGTGCACCGCGCCTTCCAGCTCCAGCACGTCGTGCCGGGGCCGGACGGCGTGGCCCGGGTGACGGCCTTCTTCGGCCCCGAGCTCTTCGCGCACTTCGCCCTCCCGCCGGAGCTGCCGCCGAGGTAGTCCCGTCCTCTCGTTCGCACACCTGGTACTCCGGAGACGTGCCGGACGTGCGTCGAGACGCCCGGGTGTGCGAACCAGGTGCGAGGGGTCGGCGGGGGCGAGGGGGTGGAAGTAGCGCCGGGGTCAGGTGGGCCTGGGGGCGTACATGATGACGGCGACGCCGGCGAGGCACAGAAGTGCGCCGGTGACGTCCCAGCGGTCGGGGCGGAAGCCGTCGACGACCATGCCCCACACGAGCGAGCCCGCGACGAACACCCCGCCGTACGCGGCGAGGATCCGCCCGAAGTTCGCGTCCGGCTGCAGCGCGGCGAAGAAGCCGTAGATCCCCAGCGCGACGACGCCCGCGCCGATCCACACCCACCCGCGGTGCTCCCGCACGCCCTGCCAGATCAGCCAGGCACCGCCGATCTCGAAGAGCGCGGCCCCGCCGAACAGTGCGACCGAGCGCAGCGCGTCCACCGGCTCAGCCCGCGAAGGGCAGGACCGGCAGCCCGGGCACGTCCGCCGCGGCGGCGTAGATCGAGCCGGCGCCCGGGGTGTCGTCGCCCTCACGGGAGGTAGTGACGAACAGGTCGGTGAGGCTGGGCCCGCCGAGGGTGCAGGCGGTGACGCCGGGGACCGGCACCTCGACCGTCTCGAGCAGCTGCCCCTCGGGGGAGTAGCGGCGGACCTGCCCGGCGCCGTTGACGGCGACCCACAGCGAGCCCTGGGAGTCGACGACGAGACCGTCGGGCACGCCGTCGTCGTCCTCGAAGGAGACGAGCCGGCGTCGCCCGCTCAGCGCCCCGCCGTCGACGTCGAACACGTCGATGCGGCCCGGGCCGCTGTCGGCGTAGTAGGCGAGGGTGTGGTCGGGGGAGAAGCCCAGGCCGTTGGAGATCGACACGGGGTCAAGGACCACCTCCGTGCCGCCGTCGGGCATGACGCGGTAGAGGCGCCCGCCGTCGTCCGAGCCGTCCCAGGCCATGGAGCCGATGTAAAGGCTGCCGTCGGGGGCGGCGCCGCCCTCGTTCATCCGCTCGTTCTCACGGTCGGTGAGGTGGATGGAGCGGGTGGGCTCGGCGGTGACGTCGTCGGCCAGGGCGATGCCCTTCTCCGTGGCGACGACGTAGCCCCCGTTCGCGCGTGGGCGCACCATGGCGGCGACCTTGCCGACGGTGATCCGGTCGACCTCGCCGTCGTCACGCAGGGTGAGGACCCCGCCGGCCAGCATGTCGACGAAGCGCAAGCCGCCCCACTCGAGGGACCACACCGGCCCCTCGCCGTGGAAGGTGACGACGTCGGTGATTCGCTCCACGTTTCGCATGCCGCCAGTCTTCCTGACGTCGCCGCCCCTGTCAGGGCGGGCCCACGCCAGGGGCTACCGTGGCGCGGTGAAGCACCGCCTGCTCGACGTCCGTCCCCTGCGCGTGAGCCGGGCGTACCGGCGGCTGTGGGTGGGGACCTCGCTCTCGGCGGTGGGCGGGCAGATCGCGTCGGTCGCCGTGCTCTTCCAGGTCTGGGAGATGACGCACAGCCCGGTGTGGACGGGCGCGGTGGGGCTCGCGCGGGCCGTGCCGCTCGTCCTGCTCGGGCTCGTGGGCGGGGCGCTCGCCGACTCCGTGGACCGCCGCGTGCTCGTGCGGTGGACGATGCTCGCCCAGCTCGTCGCCGCCCTCGGCCTTGCCGCCCAGGCGCTGCTGGGCGCGAACTCCCTCGGCCTCCTGCTCCTGCTCGTCGCCACCCAGGCGGGCTTCGGGGCGCTGGGCGCCCCGGCCCAGCGCACCTTCCCGGTCCGGCTGCTCGGCCGCGAGCTCGTCGCCGCCGGGATCGCCCTCCAGCACCTGAGCTTCCAGGCCGCGATGCTCGTGGGGCCGGCGCTCGCGGGCGTGGTCCTCGGGCAGTGGGGACTGACCCCGGCCTACCTCGTCCAGGCGGTCGCCTCCCTCGCCGCGCTCTACGCCGTCGTGCGGCTGCCCGCGATGCCGCACACCGGGGCGCCGAGCGGACGTGGGCCGCGCGCCGTCGTCGAGGGCATGCGGTACATCGCGCGCAGCCGGGTGGTGAGCGGCCTGTACGTCACCGACCTGGTCGCGACCCTGCTCGCCATGCCGATCGCCCTGTTCCCCGTCATCAACGAGGAGCGCTTCGGCGGGAACCCCGAGACGCTCGGGCTCTTCCTCAGCGCGGTGGCGGTCGGCGGCGTGGTCGCCGGCTTCGCCTCGGGCACCGTCACCCGCTCCGACCGGCCCGGCGCGGTCCAGCTGTGGGCGGCCGGGACCTGGGGCGTGGCGCTGGCGGTCTTCGGGCTCGTGGGGCCGCTGTGGTCGGCGCTCGCCGCGCTCGTCGTCGCAGGGGCGGCCGACACGGTCTCGGTCATCTCCCGCGGTGCCGCGGTGCAGCTCGCGACGCCGGACAGCCACCGTGGTCGGGTCACCTCGGTCGAGCACGTCATCGGCGTGGCCGGGCCGGAGATCGGCAACTTCCGCGCCGGTGTGGTCGCCGGCGCGACGAGCGCCGCCTTCGCCGCCACGTCCGGCGGGCTCGCCTGCCTCGTCGGCATCGTCGTTGTCGCCGCGACGAACCGCGAGCTCCGCCGCTTCCGCATCAGCCGCGACATCCCCGTCCCCGACGACGCCACGTAGCCCTCGCCGCCCCAGGCCCTCCGTCGCCGAGCGCCGGATTCCTCCTGGGCCGGGGCGGAGAAATCCGGCTCTCGGCGCGGGGGGGCGAGGGGGAAGCGGGGAGGGGGGAGGGGGGCGAGGGGTGGGCGCGCGCCTACGATTGGGGGATGAGCGGCGAGACCCTCGAGATCGAGACGACGCACGGGCCGGCGCGGGTGCACCTGCACCGCGCCCGGGACGCCCGCGGGCTGCTCGTGCTCGGCCACGGCGCCGGGGGCGGGGTCGAGGCGCCGGACCTGCGCACCGCGACGGAGGTCGCGACCGGGCTGGGATGGAGCGTCGCGCTCGTCGAGCAGCCCTACCGCGTGGCCGGGCGCCGGGCGCCAGCGCCCGCGAAGCAGCTCGACGCCGCGTGGACCGACGTCGTCCACCACCTGCTCGCCGGCCCCTGCGCCGGCGTGCCGCTCGTCGTCGGCGGACGCTCCTCGGGTGCGCGGGTCGCGTGCCGCACGGCCGAGCCGCTCGGCGCCGTCGGCGTCCTGTGCCTGGCCTTCCCGCTCCAGCCGCCGGGCAAGGCAGAGCGGCCCAGCCGCCTGCCCGAGCTCGAGGGCGCGGGCGTGCCGACCCTCGTCGTCCAGGGAGAGCGTGACGCCTTTGGGATGCCGCCGGAGGGGGCGGGCCGGAGCGTCGTCGTCGTCGCCGGGGACCACAGCCTCAAGAAGGACCACCCCGCCATCGAGGGGGCGGTCCGCACCTGGCTCACCACGCTGGCGCCGTCGTCGTGAGATGCCCGCTCGCCCGAGCCGGGTGAGACTCGTCTGGAAGCCGACGAAAGGACGTGCCATGCCCATCCACGTGGAACCCGGGACGATCGTGCTCTACTCCGACGTCGCCTGCGGGTGGGCCACCCTGGCCCTGCACCGCTTCTACGCGGCCCGCGCCGAGGCGGGCCTGGAGGAGGAGGTGCGGGTGGACCACCGCCTGTTCCTCCTCGAGGACGTCAACGCCTTCCCGCTGCCGCTCGATTTCGTGAGCGGCGAGGTCCCCGTCTTCGCCGAGCTGGCCCCCGACTTCGGGTTCCAGCGCTGGCAGGGCAAGGACGCGGACTGGCCCGTCACCAGCCTGCTCGCCAACGAGGCGGTCCACGCCGCCAAGGCCCAGGGCCCCGCCGCCTCGGAGGAGCTCGACCTCGCGCTGCGGCGGGCGCTGTTCGCCGAGAGCCGCACGGTGAGCATGCTCCACGAGATCCTCGACGTCGCCGAGTCCTGCCCCTCCGTCGACGCCCACGCGCTGCGGGAGGCGCTCGACGACGGCCGCGCCCGCGGGCACATGATGCGCGACTACCGCACCAACCGGGACGCCGTCCAGGGCAGCCCGCACTTCTTCCTCGCCGACGGCACAGACGTCCACAATCCCGGCATCGAGATGCACCTGGAGGACGACGTCCCCGTCGTCGACAGCGACGACACCGAGGCGATGGCGCGTCTCGTGCGCCGCGCCGCGGGCCGCTGACGACGGCTGCTCACCGCGGCGCGGCCGGGTCGCTGGTGCTCGAGACGGTGACGACCGCCTCGAGGACGAACGGCAGCTCCTCGAGGCGCCGCTCGAGGACGCGCAGCCGCTCGGCGACGGTGTGCTCGGACTCGTCCCCGCGCAGGTCGACGCCGGCCACGAGGTAGACCGTGCGCGGTCCGACGAACTCCATGTGGAGGTAGTTGACGCCGTCGACGTCCGGCATGGCGAGCATGAGCCCGCGCACCTGGTCCCGCAGCTGGGGAGCCGCGGCCACCCCGACGAGGAAGCGCCGGTTGCGGTCGATGAGGACGACGGCGACGACGCCGAGCAGCACCCCGACGAGGATGGAGCCGACGGCGTCGGGGACGTGCGAGCCGGTGAGGTCGTGGGCGAGGATCCCGCCGAGGGCGATGAGGATGCCGACGAGCGCAGCAGCGTCCTCCGCGAAGACCGCGCGCAGTGTGGGGTCGGAGGTCTGCAGCGCGTGGTCGAGCACCTCGCGGTGCGCCTCGGCAGCCTCGCGCCGGGTCTGGCGGAGCGCCTGGAGGAAGGAGATGCCCTCGAAGACGAAGGCCAGCCCCAGCACGATGTAGGCGACGAGGAAGTCGGACGCCGGTGCGGGGTGGAGCAGCTCCTGGACGCCGTGCGTGATCGACACCGCCGCGCCCGCCACGAAGAGACCGAGCGCGGCGAACAACGACCAGACGTAGGCCTCCCGGCCGTGGCCGAGCGGGTGGGCAGCGTCGGGCCGACGGCGGGAGCGGCGGTCGGCGATGAGGAGGAGCACCTGGTTGCCGGTGTCGGCCCAGGAGTGAGCGGACTCGGCCACCATCGAGGCCGACCCGGTGATGACGGCGGCCGCGGACTTCGCGAGCGCGACGAGGGCGTTGGCCCCCAGTGCGACGAGCACGGTGAGGTTCACGCGGCTCAGCATGGCCGCGGCCGCCCGACGGCGCACCCCGGCAGGCCTCCGCGTGGCCGGCTGCCGAGAGCTGTGCCACCGTGAAGGATCCTGCCGGAACCGACCGAGGAGACCGTCATGAAGCTCGGCTACAAGCTCGCCGCGGAGGCCTACGGGCCGCAGGAGCTCATCCGCCAGGCCGTCCGCGCCGAGGAGGTCGGCTACGACTTCGTCGAGATCAGCGACCACTTCCACCCTTGGCTCGACAACCAGGGTCACAGCCCCTTCGCCTGGTCGGTCCTCGCCGCCATCGCCGCGCGCACCGAGCGCATCGGCCTCGTCACCGGCGTCACCTGCCCCACCTTCCGCTACCACCCGGCGATCATCGCGCAGGCCGCGGCGACGACGGCGCTCATCTCCGACGGCCGCTTCACCCTGGGCCTGGGCTCGGGCGAGCGGCTCAACGAGCACGTCGTCGGCAAGCCGTGGCCCTCGGCGACGGTGCGTCAGGCCATGTTGCGCGAGGCCTTGGAGATCATCCGGCTCCTGTGGCAGGGCGGCTACCAGAGCTACGACGGGCGCCACCTCCAGCTCGAGGACGCGCGCATCTTCGACCTGCCCGAGGAGCTGCCGCGCATCGCCGTCGCCGGTGGCGGCCCGCAGGCGGCACGCCTGGCCGGAGAGCTGGCGGACGGGCTCTTCGTCACCGAGCCCGACCCCTCGCTCGTCGAGGCCTTCCGCGACGCCGGCGGGGACGGCCCGCTCTACGCCGAGGCGCCGCTCGCCTACGCCGCCACCGAGGACGAGGCTGCCGCGCACGCCCTGGAGACCAGCCGCTGGGCGCTCACCGGGTGGAAGGTCATGTCCGAGCTGCCCAATCCGGTGAACTTCGACGCCGCCGCGGCGACGGTCCGTGAGGAGGACGTGCGCAAGCAGTTTGCCTGCGGGCCCGACGTCGAGCGGCACCTCGCGACGATCCGGCAGTTCACCGACGCGGGCTACGACCACGTCGTCACGATGAACGTCGGCCCGGACCCGGACGCCTTCCTCGACTTCTTCGGCTCCGAGCTGCGGCCGCGGCTGCTGGGCTGAGATCCGGCGCGGCTGGGCCTCGCTACTGCCTGGCCGTTCCCGCGGTGTCAGACCCGCTGGGTAGAGTCACCGCCGTGAGCACGCTGAGCACGGCGCTCGCGGCACAGCGCCTGAGTGCCGACCACCCCGCCTGGGCCTTCCTGCGCGCGCAGCACGCGGCCCCCGCCATCGCGATCCTCGGTGAGCACCTCGGCGGGGATGACAAGCGGTTGCCCGCACCGGTGCTCTTCAGCAAGGTGGACGAGGACCTCGCGGTGCTGCGCGACCACGGCTTCGAGCTGCCGCAGACGGCGCAGCAGTACTGCGCCGCGTGGCGCGACGCCGGGTTCCTCGTCCGCCGCGCGGCGGAGAGCACCCGCGAGGAGGTCTTTGAGCTCTCCGAGGGTGCGCTCACGGCGATCCGCTTCGTCAGCCAGCTCGCCGACCGGCGGCAGACGGTCACCGAGTCCCGCCTCAGCACGATCCTCGCGCAGGTCCGCGAGCTCGCTGTGCAGACCGATCCGGACGCCGCCAGCCGCCTGCGGGCCTTGCGTGAGCAGCGCGACCGACTCGACGCCGAGATCGAGCGCGTCGCAGCCGGGGACTTCGAGGTCCTCGACGCCGACCGCGCCCTGGAGCGCGCCCGCGACATCCTCGCCCTCGCCGAGGAGCTGCCCGCCGACTTCGCGCGCGTGCGCACCGAGATGGAGCAGCTCAACCGGTCCCTGCGCGAGAAGCTCGTCGAGCAGGAGTCGTCCCGGGGTGCCGTCCTGGAGGACGTCTTCCGCGGAGTCGACCACCTCGCCTCCTCCGACGCCGGGCGCACCTTCGCCGGTTTCTACTCCCTCATCCTCGACCCCGCCCGCAGCGCCGAGCTCGAGGACCACGTCTCCGCGGTGCTCGAGCGGTCCTTCGCCGGGGAGCTGACGACTCAGCAGGCACGCCGGCTGCGCCGGATGCTTCCCAGCCTGCAAGACGCCAGCAGTGAGATCCACGAGGTCATGACCGCGTTCTCGCGCAGCCTCCGCCGCTTCGTCCAGAGCCAGGAGCTGCAGGAGGACCGCCGCATCCACCGCCTGCTGCGGCAGACGCTGCGCACCGCGATGGACCTCAGCGGTCACCTCCGCCCCTTCCACCACGTCGGCGTCGACCTCGACCTCACTTCCGTCCCGCTGGACTCCGTGGCCGTGCTGCGCCTCCACAACCCGGCCGACTCGGAGGTCACCGAGGACGTGCGGACCGTCGCGGCCGCTCCCGTCGACGTCGTGGCGCTGCGCGACGCCGTCCGTGCCTCGGAGATCGACGTCAAGGAGCTCGTCGAGAACGTCAACGCCGTCCTCGCCGAGCGCGGGCCCTCGACGATCGGGGAGGTGCTCGCGGCGCGGCCGGCCACCCAGGGCGTGGCCAGCGTCGTCGGCCTCCTCGTCCTCGCCGAGGCACACGGCACCGAGGTCGGCGGTGAGGAGCGCGTCGGCTGGACCTCGCGCGGCGGCGTCGCCCGCACCGGCACCGTGCCCGTCCACCTCTTCACCTCCGAGGTCGCATGAGCGAGATGATCGACCCCATGACCCAGCCCGCCCCCACAGCCGACCCTGTACCCGCCGCGCTGTGGGACGGGGACGCCGGCACGCTGCACCTCGCCTCGCGCCGCGCCCTCGTCCAGCTGCTCCGCGGGCCCTATCTCGCGGCCCGCCGTCACCCCCAGCTGTGGAGCGCGTTGCTCGGCGACGAGCAGCCGATCCGCTCCCGCCTGGCGGACCTCTTCCTCGAGCTCGTCCTCGACACCGAGGCGGAGGTCGCCTTCGTCCGCAACGCCGAGCCGGACGGCGTCGAGGCGCCGCGGGTGGTCCGCGCCGCCGCGATGACGTTCATGGACACCGCGATGGTGCTGCACCTGCGCCAGCTGCTCCTGGCGGCGGGCAGCGGCGAGCGGGTCATCGTCGGTGCGGACGAGGTGGCCGACCAGCTCCAGGTCTACCGCGGCCGTGACGACGCCGACCCCGCCGGCTTCGCCAAGCGGGTCAACGCCTCCTGGACCAAGCTCGAGAAGTACGGGATCCTCCAGCGCACGAGCACCGAGGGGCGCGTCGAGATCTCCCCGGTGCTGCGCCTCGTCTTCGGGGCCGAGGAGATCTCCGCGGTCCAGGCGGAGTTCGAGCGACTCCTCTCCCGGCACGACGACGGCGCCCAGGAGTCCGTCGAGCCCGCACCCGAGCAGCAGGGGACGTCCGCATGACCACCCACCGAGGGCAGTGGCGCCTGGAGCGCATCGAGGTCGTCAACTGGGGCACCTTCCACGGGCACCACCGCATCGACGTGCCGCGCAAGGGCTTCCTCCTCACCGGCCACTCCGGCTCAGGGAAGTCCTCGCTCGTCGACGCCGTCGCCGCGGTCCTCGTTCCGCGGGGAAAGCTGCGCTTCAACGCCGCGGCGGCCGACGGCGCGACGCGGCGGGCCGACCGCACGACGGTCAGCTACGTCCGGGGTGCCTGGCGGCGGCACGCGGACGAGGAGACGGGCGAGGTGGTGAGCGACTACCTGCGCCCCGGCGCCACGTGGAGCGGCATCCTCCTGCAGTACGGCGACGGCGCCGGCAAGGTCGTGACCCTGGTCAAGCTCTACCACCTGCGGCGGGGCGCGAGCGGCGCCGCGGACGCCTCCGAGCTGCACCTGCTGCACCAGGAACCCGTCGACCTCCTCGACCTCAAGCCCTATGCCGAGCACGGCCTGGACGTGCGCCGTGTCAAGGCGGCCTGGCCGCAGGCCGTGGTCACCGACCGGCACTCCGTCTTCGCCGCCCGGTTCTGCCGCCTGCTGGGTATCTCGGGGGAGAACGCCCTGGTCCTGCTCCACAAGACCCAGGGCGCCAAGAGCCTGGACAACCTCGACGACCTCTTCCGCACCTTCATGCTCGACGAGCCGCGCACCCGCGCGCTGGCGCAGACCGCCGTCGAGCAGTTCGCCGAGCTCTCCCAGGCTCACGCGCACGTCGTCGAGGCACGGACCCAGGTGGAGCTGCTCGGCCCGCTCGTGGAGCACGCGGCGCGGTACGACGAGCACGTCGCGGCCGTGGAGCAGGCACGCGTCCTGGGCGCCGCGTTGGAGCCCTTCCGCGACACGTGGAAACGTGCGCTCGCCCAGGAGGCACGCGACCAGGCCGCGGCCGGGCTGACGAGCGCGGACCACGACCTCAGCGCCGCCGTCGCCGCCACCGGGGCGGCGCAGGCGGCCCTCGACGTCGCGCGCCGGGTCGTGGCGGATCGTGGCGGCAGCGCACTGGAGCTGCAGCGCCTGACGGTCGGGAGCGACGAGCAGCGCCTCGCCGCGGCCGTCGCCGCCCGTGACCAGCTCGCCGGCGACCTCCAACGGGTGGGCGTCGCCATGCCCGCGAGCTTCGCCGAGTTCGAGGAGCTGCGTGCGGCGGCACGGGCCGACGCGGACCGCGAGGACGAGGCCGCCGCCCGGCGCCGCGAGCAGGCGCACGGGCTCCACGACGCCGCTGCGGAGCTGCGCCGGCGCAAGTCCGCCGTCGAGACCGAGCTGCAGGCACTGCGCGGTGTGCGCTCGAACCTCGGTGCCCGGCTCCTCGCGGCTCGCGCGCTCATCTGCGAGGAGACCGGCCTGTCTCCGGCCACGCTGCCCTTCGCGGGCGAGCTGCTCCAGGTCCGGGCCGAGCACGCGGACTGGACCGGCGCCGTCGAGCGGGTGCTGCGCCCCCTCGCCACCGTGCTGCTCGTGCCGGCGGCGCACCGGGACGCCGTCGTCGCGGCGGCCGACGCGCACCATCTGGGCACGCGCCTGTCGATGGAGAGCGTGCCCGCCCAGGTGGACCCGCCGCGGCCGGTCCGCACGGAGCTCTCCCTCGTGCACCGGGTCGAGGTGGCGGACGGCCCCATGGCGGCCTGGCTGCACACGACCCTCGCGGCCACCTACGACTACGCCTGCGTCGAGCACCCCGCCGAGCTCCACGCCCACGACCGCGCCGTCACCCGTGCCGGCCAGGTCAAGCGCGGGCGGACCCGGTACGAGAAGGACGACCGCTCCCGCGTGGACGACCGCTCCCGCTGGGTGCTCGGCTTCGACAACGCCGCGAAGGTCGACCACTTCCTCGACGAGCTGCGCGCCGCCAGGGACGAGCTCGCAGCCGTCGAGGAGCGGCTCGCACGGCTGGAGAAGGAGCAGCGGTCAGCGGGGGAGCGCGCCTTCATGCTGCGCGGCCTGGAGCAGCGGGAGTGGTCGGCGATGGACGTCGCCGCGGCCCGGTCCGCGCTCGACCGCAGCCGTGCCGCGCTGGAGGAGCTGCGCCGGGGCAACAGTGACCTCCAGGCCGCCGAGCTCGAGGCGGCGCGCGCGGAGCACGTCCTCGTCCAGGCGCGGGACGCAGAGCAGGAGCGACGCGACGCCGTCGCCGCGCTCCGTGCGCACCTGCGTGACCTCGACAAGGTGCTCGCCGAGACCGAGGGCTCCTCCGCGGCCGTCCCGGTCGCCCACCAGGAGGAGCTCGAGCGCCGCTTCCACGCGGCCCGCACCCGCCGCACCGTCACCTACGACACCATCGACCGGGTGGCGACCACGGTGAGCCGCACGCTCGTCGACGAGCGCGACGCCGCACAGGCCGCGGCCCGCCGTGCAGAGGACGCCATCACCACCGTCGTCCGGGACTTCCGCGGCCGCTGGCCGGCCATCGCCGGGGACCTCACCGCCGAGGTCGGGGACCGGGGCGGCTACCTCGAGATCCTCGGCCGTCTGCGCGCCGACCGGCTGCCGGAGTTCGAGGACCGCTTCTTCGAGCTGCTCGAGCAGCAGTCCCAGCGCAACGTCGTCCAGCTCGCCAACGAGATCCGGCGCGCGCCGCAGGAGATCCGCGACCGCATCGCCCCGGTCAACAGCTCGCTGCGCCGCTCGCACTTCGACGTGGGCCGCTTCCTCGAGATCAAGGTGACCGACAACCGTTCCGCCGTCGCCAAGGAGTTCCTCCAGGACCTCGCCACCATCACGACAGGGTCCTGGGGAGCCCGGGACCGTGACGAGGCGGAGGCCGCCTTCGCGGTGATGTCCCGGGTCATGCGGAGGCTCGCCTCCTCGGAGCACGCCGACCGGGCGTGGCAGGAGCTGTGCCTCGACACCCGCCGGCACGTGCGCTTCGTCGCCCACGAGATCGACGCCGACCGCCAGGTGCTGGCCGTCCACGACTCCGGGTCGGGCCTGTCCGGCGGGCAGAAGCAGAAGCTCGTCGTGTTCTGCCTCGCGGCGGCACTGCGCTACCAGCTCGCCGAGGAGGGACAGGACCTGCCGAGCTACGGCACCGTCGTCATGGACGAGGCCTTCGACAAGGCCGACACCTCCTTCACCCGGATGGCGATGGACATCTTCGCGGAGTTCGGCTTCCACATGATCCTCGCGACGCCACTCAAGCTGCTGCAGACCCTGGAGGACTACGTCGGGGGCATCGGGCTGGCCACCTGCCCGGACCACCGCCACTCCTCGGTCGCCACCGTCGCCATCGGCGAGATGACCGCTGCGGCTCCTGCGGATGTCGAGGGCGTGGAAGAGATGCCCACCGAGCCCGCCACCCTGCCGCTCGAGCTGTGATCAGTGTCTCTGAGGCCCGGGAGCGGGCCCGCACGCGGTACGAGCGGTCCTACGCCGCGTGGGCAGTTGCGGCGGCGACGGGAGCTGAGGGCGCCGTCGTGCTCGACATCCCGCTCCACCCGCCCGTCGAACGGGTCGCCCTCGCCGATCCGGGCGCCGCGGCGGAGTGGGTCGCCACCTGGCGGCACGCCGGCGTCGCGGAGGTCGTGTGGGAGGAGCGTCGCTGGGCGAGCTTGGGCACCCAGCAGGTTCCCGTCCGGCTCACGGTGACCGATGCGGCGGAGCTCGCTGCCTTCGCCGGGCGTCAGGCGCACTGGCGGGCGGCGTCCTCGCGCATCGGCGGCCTGGTGGCGCAGTGGCGCGGCCGCACGACCGACGGCGGCGAGGCGCTCGCCCGGGCACTGCGGACCTCCGCTGGGACGCTGGCGGCCCTGGCGGAGGCCGACATGGGCAGGCTCCGCGAGGTGCTGCACTGGCTCGTCGACCACCCTTCCTCCGGGGCCTACATCCGGCAGCTGCCGGTCCGCGGCGTGGACACCAAGTGGACGCAGCGGCACCGCGGGCTGGTCACGGGGCTGCACCGGGCGATCACGGGTCTGCCGGACCTCGGTCTCGCGTCGCCGCCGGAGCTCGTCCGGGTGCGCTTCCTGGACGTCGGCCTGGGACCCGGCGGACTCAGCGACGTGAGCGCGCCCGTGGACGAGCTCGCTCGGCTCACCGTGTCCCCGCAGGCGGTGCTCGTCGTCGAGAACCTCGAGACCGTGGTGGCGCTGCCCGCGCTGCCTGGCGTCGTCGTCGTCCACGGCTCGGGACACGCGGTGGACAGACTCGCCCGGATCGGGTGGGTCACGAAGTCGCGGCTGCTGTACTGGGGGGACCTCGACAGTCACGGCTTCGCGATCCTCGACCGCTTCCGCAGCCACTGCCCGCAGGTGAAGTCCGTGCTGATGGACCGGCCCACGCTCGAGAGCCACCGCGACCTCTGGGTGCCCGAGCCCAAGCCCACCCGGGCGTCACTCAGCCGGCTCACCCAAGAGGAATCGGCCACCTACGCCCTCTTGCGGCAGGAGGGCGACGTGCGCCTAGAGCAGGAACGCCTCGACCTCGACGCGAGCGTCGACGCGCTGAGAGCCGCCCTCTCCGAGACGGAAGCCTGAGCGAGGGACCTCAGGGCGCGGGGCGGACCAGCTCGGCGGGCACGACGTCGACCGGGAAGGGAGTGGCGAGAGCCGCTCGCTCCGCCCCGCGCGCGTGCGGCGTCGCGACGTAGGCGCCCTCCTGAAGGTCGAGCGCCAGCAGCGACGGCTCGGCCGGGTCGAGGACCCAGTACGACCGGACCCCGCTCTCCTCGTACTTCGAGCGCTTGAGCAGGAGGTCCTTGCGGCGGGTGGACGGGGAGAGGACCTCGACGGCGAGGACGAGCGGCGCGGTGATGTTCTGCGTCGCGACGGCCTCGTTGCGGACGATGAGCACGTCCGGCTGCAGCGAGGTGCGCCGGTCCGGTCTCCAGTCGACGGGCGAGAGGAACACCTCGTAGCCCGGGGGGCACGCTGCGCGGAGCAGGAGGTGAAGGTTGCCGATCGCCCGCTGGTGCGCCAGCACAGGTGCCGGTGTCACGAGCAGCAGTCCGTCGAGCAGCTCGTACTGGAGGCCGTCGTCGGGGAGCCGGTCGAGGTCATCGACCGTCCACTCCTCGCCCGTGCGCGGCATCACCGCCATGACGCCCATGGTGCTCCCTCCGCCGGTGCGTGTCACTGGTGGGCATGCCCAGGATGCGCGCGGAGGACGGGAGCCGACCAGGCTCTCCACAGCCGGGCGGTGCAGGGGAACGCCTTACGCGGCTGGGGAGCACTGGCACCGCCGCTGATCTGCGCACAAGTCCGCGACACGCCCGCGACACGCCGGGACAGGTGTCGCTCAGGGCGGGTGCCGCGGGACTTCGGTGCAGATCAGCAGCACTCGCGACGGCGGCAGGCCCTCAGGGCTCGACGGCGTCCGCGTCCTCGTCCCCGGCGGCGGCCAGGACCCGCTCACCAAGTGCCGTCTCGAGGCTCTCGAGGAGGAGGTAGACGACGCCGGCGAGGAAGGGCGCCAGCGCCCACACGGCCGGGTGGGACAAGAGTGTGCCGGCGAGCCAGGTCGCCGCGAGACCGCCGAGGACCGACACGATGTTGAGGCTCGTGCCGAGGGCCAGGACGTTGCTGCGGTGCTGCGGCATCGGCCGCCGGAAGCCGCGGGAGAGGACCGCCTCGAGCAGGGTGAAGGACAGCACCGCGCCGGTGGCGAAGAGGAAGATCGTCCCGGCGTCCGGGGTGCCCTGCGTCGCCTGGAGCATCCCGAAGCTCACGGTGACGAGGATCGAGAAGCCGAAGGTCGTGCTCTCCCGGCCGACCGTGCTCCGCAACCCGCGCACGACCGTGCTGCTGCTCCGCCCGTCCTCGTCGTCCTTCGCCACCCCGTGCTCCTTCCTGTCGACCGCTGAGGCTGACGGCAGGCTCGCACCGATCACGCCGTGCCGCCCGCCGGCTGCACGGGACGTGGGGAGGACTCACGGGGCGAGACGACCCGCGCTGTGGTCAGCGGCTGCTCGAGCGGGGACCCGCCGCCGACGGGCAGCTCGAAGGTGCTCGCCACCGGGTAGTACCTCTCGAGGAAGTCGCCGAGGAGCTCACCGCGGCCCACCTCGCCGACGGCGGGGGAGTCGTTGAGGCAGAAGACGTCGAACTCCCGGCGCCGCAGCAGCCGGCGCAGCCGGGTGGCGGCACGCGGGTGGGCGAGGTCCAGGTAGAGGTACGCCAGGCGCCCCGGCACGGACCTGCCCAGCGCGTAGGCGTAGTAGTGGTGCAGCGCCGAGCTGATCGACAGGTCGTCCGGGTGGCGGAAGGTCGAGGCCGCGACCTGGGCGAACAGCTCCGGGTGCTCGGCCTCCATGTGCTGCAGCACCGAGCGCAGCTGCGGATGGGGCGTGTGCTGGAACAGGTGGGTCACCTGCCGGCCGAAGACCTCACCGATGAGGGCGCGGTTGTTCTTCGCCGCGCTCGTCACGGGCGAGTCGTCCGGCTGGTGCCCGCGCGCGTCCATGAGAGCGGTGGAGGTGAAGAACCGCGCCAGGCCGTTGCCGTGGAAGAACAGGCTCGGTGCGACGGGCCGGCCGAAGAACACGTCGTCGTTGAGGTAGAGGTACTGCTCGGCGAGCCCCGGGATGTGGTGCAGCTGGGACTCGATGGCGTGGGAGTTGAACACCGGCAGGACGCCCGGGTCGGTGAAGATGTGGCGGTGGTCCACGACACGCAGCCGGGGGTGGTCGGTGTCGAGCCAGTCCGGCATCTGCCCGGCCGTGACGACGTGGACGCGGCGCACCCACGGGGCGTACATCTCCAGCGAGCGCAGGGAGTAGCGCAGCTCGTCCTGGGAGCGGAACCGCGCGGTGTGCGTCGCCTCGCGGGTGTGTCGCTGGTCGGCGGGCACACCGAGGGCGGCGAGCCGCGAGGCGTTCCACTCCGGGTCCTCACCGTCCACCCACGTGTAGACGACGTCGATCGGGCCGGTGGGCTCGAACAGGTGCGGCAGCGGGCCGACGTCGACGGACCCGTCCGCGGTGGCCTCCCGCCACTGCGCGGCGGTCAGGTGCGTGGTCCAGGCCTGGCGCCGCGGTGCGACGAGGGTCCCGTCCGTCTCCGAGGGGAGCTCGCCGGGTCCGGTGGGCGTGGAGACGGTCTCCGGCCACGTCTCGAGGTCGACACCCACCTCCGCTCCCATGAGCGGGCGCGCCGGCCCGGGGACGTCGCGGAAGAGCCGGAACCCGTCGCGGCTGGCGACGGCCCGGGCGAGGCGGCGGGCGCTGAGGGGACGGGGACGCGTCCCGCGCGTGTCGAGCGGCACGACGCGCCAGGTGCCGTCGAGGCCGGCGGCGAGGGCGGCGGCGGCCCGGGCCCGATCGCTGCCACGGACGACGACGGCGGCCGGCTTGCCCGCACCCGCGGGCATGACGGTCGCGCCGACCCCGGCCCCGCGCAGCACCGCGAGGACCTGCTCGCGGCGCGTGACCTCCTCGGTCGCGCTGTCGTAGCGGGCGACGTCGGCCGGCCCGTCGGCGCGGCCGCGCGCCGCCTCGGGGGCGAGGTGACGGGGGTGCGCGCCGGGCCGGCGACCGAGCGTCTGGGCCCGGGCGACCCGGCGCGCGAGCCCGGTGCTCAGGCGGCGGGGGAGGGCGGAGACGACGCGGCTGCCGAGCACCGCGGCCCGGTCGCTGGCACGCTCCCAGCGCGAGACGGTGTCGCGGTAGAGCAGCAGCTCGTTGCCAACGGCGTCCACGGTGTGCTTGAGCTCGTGGGCACCGGGACGGCCGTGGTCCTCCACGACAAAGGACGGGTCGAATCCGGCGAGTGCTCGGGTACGTCGGGGCACGGGAACCGCCTCTCTCGTTGTCAGTGCGCGCGGTGAGCTCTGCCCGTCGGGCGCGCTCGAACCGCGGCGCGGTGCGGGGGCCGGGCGGTGGGTCCGCGCGGGACGCTGGGCGACCGCGTGCTCCTCGTGCTGCGGGTCCGCTCCGTGCCGGCCGTCGCCGACAGGTGCCGGCGGGGAAGGTCAGTATAGCCCCACGGACTGGTCATCCCTCGGTACGGCGTCGTCGATCGGGAGGAGCGTCGTGCTGCCCGTAGGCTGTGGGGCGGGCTCGGAGCCCCTGACCGGTCAGTCGTGGAATGGGTGAGGCATGTCGTCAAAGGGTGCTGCGCGCAACCGGGGTCAGCAGCTGGCGTGGATGGTTCCGGCGGCCCTGGTGGTGCTCGTCGTCATCGTGCTCGTGGCGCGCTGGCTGCGTGAGGTGCCGGCAGTGGCCGGCTTCATCACCGACTACCCGGGCACCACCGAGCTGCCGGAGGCGGCGCCGGTCGGGCTGCCCGCCTGGGTGGGCTGGCAGCACTTCCTCAACGCCTTCCTCCTCGTCTTCATCGTCCGCAGCGGCTGGCTCATCCGCACCACCCAGCGCCCCAAGGGGCACTGGCAGCCGAGGGGGGCCGCCCGCGGGAAGAAGCCGGTGCGCATCAGCCTCAATCTCTGGCTGCACCTGGCCGCGGACCTCCTGTGGGTGCTCAACGGCCTCGTCTTCGTCGTCCTCATCGTTGTGACGGGGCACTGGATGCGGCTCGTCCCCACGAGCTGGGACGTCTTCCCGCACGCCCTGTCCGTCGGGGTCCAGTACCTGTCGCTGGACTGGCCGGCCCACGGCAGCTGGGTCAACTACAACGCGCTGCAGGTGCTCTCGTACTTCGTCACCGTGTTCATCGCGGCGCCGCTCGCCCTGATCACCGGCCTGCGGATGTCGCCGGCGTGGCCGGCGAGCTGGCGCTTCGTGCCGATGAGCCTGGCCCGCGCGCTGCACTTCCCGCTCATGGTGTACTTCGTCGCCTTCACCGTCGTCCACGTGGCCCTCGTGCTCGCCACGGACGCGCAGGGCAACCTCAACCACATGTTCGCGGCCCGCAACGACGGCAGCTGGTTGGGCCTCGTCTACTTCGCCATCGCGCTCGCGCTCATGGTGGCGGCCTGGGTGGTGGCCAAGCCGGTCTTCACCCAGCCGGTCGCCGCGCTCACCGGCAAGGTCACCCGGTAGCAGCCGGGAATGATTCGGGCCGGCCGGTGGTTGACCCACTCGACCGGCCCGATTTCACACCCCCGGGCTCCAACACGAGCCGCTTCGAGCGGCCACTCGCCGTGAGGCGGTTGGCCGGGCCGGTCACCTACTCGCAGCCCACGCCGTCACCGTCGCGGTCGAGGTGGCTGCCGTAGCCGGGCTGGCCCGCATAGACGGGCGCGGCGCCGGCGTCGCGGGCCGCCGTGCAGTTCTTGTAGTAGGCGTTCCCGCCGGACCCCGACGACGTCTCCTCGGCCTCCGCGGCGCGCTCGGCCTCCTGCTCGGCGCGGGCGGCCTCCTCCGCGCGGGCTGCCTCCTCGGCCTCCCGTGCCGCCTCCTCGGCGGCCCGGCGCTCGGCGTCCTCCGCGGCCCGACGTTCGGCCTCCTCCGCCGCACGCCGCTCCGCCTCCTCGCGCTCGAGGCGCTCCTCCTCGGCGGCCCGCTCGGTCGTGATGGTCTCCTCGACGGCGACGAGGCGCGCGGTCCACTCCTCGACGTCCTCGCGCAGCGTCCAGTGCTCACCGGTGTAGGCGACGAGCGGGAAGGCCGTGTCGTCGCCGTCGAGCAGCGTCGCGAGGACGGCGCCGGTGGCGGCAGCAGCGGCCGCCTCGGCGGACCAGCCGTCGAGCTCGGCGATCGTGCCGGCCCCGACGGCGGCCTCCAGCTCCGTCACCTGCTCGCCGTAGGCCAGCACCTGGGCGGGCACCGTGCACTCGACCGTCTCGGAGGACAGGCCCAGGCCCTCGACCTCGGCGGCCTGCTGAGCGGTGAGCACTGCGTCGTAGAAGCGCCGGTTGGGCTCCTCGACGACGGCGACGCCCAGTCCGGCCCGCGCAATCTCCTCGTTGACGAGCGAGCCCTCCTCAAGGACACCGGCGAGCAGGCGGCCGGCCTCGTCGTGGTGCTCCTCGTCGAGCTCGAGGTCCACCTCGGTGCCGGCCGGGAGACGCTCGGTGAGGAAGGCGGTGGCCTCCTCGCGCAGGCACTCCTCGGAGATGGCGACGTTGAGCAGGCGCACGCGCTGCTCCTCGCCGTCGACGAGGACGTCGATCGTCTCGCCGTCGACGACTGCCGCGACCGTCGTCGCCGTCTCCGGGCTGCCGGCCACGGCGGCACCGCCGACGACGAGAAGGGCGGCAGCGGCGACGCCGACGCCGGTCTTGTGGGCACGGAGGAACGTGCGGGCGTCGGACAGGGCGACCTTCCTGGAGGGCACGGCCGAGCACCGGTTGCGCGGCCGCATCACCCGGACGATCGGCAGCGTGGGCCGTGAGATAAGGAGTCACCGTCGAGCCGTTCGCACCTACCCTGCAGGCGTCCCGCCGCCGTCCCCAGGAGCGCTTGCGTTGATCGATCTCGTCGTGTCCCAGGGCCGGGTCGCGGACCGCACCGCCGGTGCGATCCCCGGCGCCATGCTCACCGCGCAGGCCCTCGCCGAGCGGACCGGCCGCGCGCTCCGGGTGGTCGGGGAGCCCTCCGCGGCGCGCACCGACGACTGGAGCGAGGCGCTGCCCGCCGCGGCCACCACGCTCACCGGCCTGCAGGCTGCAGTGGCGGGGAGCCTCGCGGCCGGCCGCACCCCGGTCATGGTGGCCAACACCTGCGCGGCCAGCCTCGCCACCCTGCCCCTGGTCGCACAGCACCACCCGGGCGCCGTCGTCCTGTGGATCGACGCGCACGGCGACTTCAACACCCCCGCCACGACGTGGTCCGGGTACCTCGGCGGCATGGTCGTCGCGGCCGGGTGCGGGCTGTGGGACAGCGGCCACGGCGCCGGGCTCGACCCGCGCAACGTCGTCGTCGTCGGCGGCCGCGACATCGACGACGCCGAGCAGGAGCTCCTCGACGTGCACGGGGTGCGGGTGCTGGACCCCAGCGCGAGCACCCCCGAGCGGGTGCGGGAGGTCGTCGGGGACCGCGAGGTGTGGATCCACATCGACTGGGACGTCCTGGAGCCGGGCGCGGTCCCCGCGGCCTACCGGGTGCCCGGCGGCCTGCTCCCGGGAGAGGTCGGCGCGATCCTCGGGGCCGTGCGGCCCGAGCAGGTCGCCGGCCTGGAGCTCGCCGAGCTCGAGGCAACGGGCACACCGGCGGACGCACACGCCGTCGCCACCATCCTGTCGACCGTGGAGCCGCTGATCAGCACCCTGTGACGGTGTGTACCGTGCGGGCATGTCCCGCCAGCTCCACCTGCTCCTGGCCACCGTCAAGCCGCGCCGCTCCATCGGGCTCGACGTCCTCGCGCCGTCGACCACCACCCTGCGGGTGCTGCCCACCGACCTGGACCTCTACCTCCACGTCAACAACGGCACCTACCTGCAGATGATGGACGTGGCCCGCAGCAACTACATCGCCGACCTCGGCGGCTTCCCGCGCCTGAACGAGAAGCGCTGGTACCCGGTCGTCGCGGCGTCGACGATGACCTACCGCCGCTCCCTGCGGCTGGGAGATCGGGTGCAGATCACCACGCGCGTCGTCGGCTGGGACGAGCGGGTCGTCTACCTCGAGCAGGTCTTCACCCGGCGCGGTGAGCGCTGCGCACGCGGCGTCGTCGCCGGGCGCTTCCTCACCCGCGGCTCGGGGGAGCGGGTGGCCGCGCCGCAGGTCGTCGCGCACCTCGCCGGCGCCGCGCTCGCCTCGCCGGAGATCCCCGACGACGTCGTGCGCTGGGCGCACGCCGTCGACGTCGCCCACCGCGGGGCGTGAGATCGCCCACGCCGAATGGGCGCGGCACGGCCGCGGTCCAGGGGTAGGGTGAGGGCGTCGCGGTGGTCAGCCGACCGGGTTGTTCCGGTGGCGGACCTGCTGCAGCAAGACTCTCGGCGAGACTGGACCATCTGACGTCCGTCGCCCCGGGTGCTGCGCGTGGGCCGTCCCGCCGCGATGTGTGTCGTCACTCCGGAGGAGGAGTCAGTGGCTCGAGGAGCCCAGCGCCCGTCGGGCGCTCGCCGTACTGCCCCGCGCAGCACGCAGAAGCGCAAGCACCAGGACAACAGCGGGATCATCCCGGTGCTCGCCCGCGCCGTCCGCGAGGTCGAGGGCGCGGTCACGCGCGAGCGGGTGGTGCCCTCCACCCGCACGAAGTTCCAGGCCATCGCGCTGCTCGTGCGTGAGGAACGGGCTCGCCTCAAGGCGGACACGACGCTGAACGAGGCCCGCCGCGGCGAGGAGCTCAAGCGCCTCGACGGCATCGCCACCATCCTCGCTGTCACCGCCGCCCGCGACCCCCGCCTCCTCGCGCTCATCGCCGACGAGGCCGTCGTCTCGCCCGAGGCCCGCGAGCTGCGCCGCGAGATGCTCCTCGACGCCGGCTTCGACGTCCCGGAGGAGGAGGAGCCCGAGGCCGAGGAGGCCCGCGAGCCCTCCGCCGTCGAGCAGCGCCAGGTCGTCCCCCAGGCCGTCGTCTCCCGCCAGATGGCCAACCCCTTCCTCGAGCCGGACTACGACGCCGTGCGCAAGCCGCCTGCCCGTCCGCGCAGGCTGGCCGGCTGGGAGCTCATCGAGCCGCTGCTGCGCTCCTTCGAGTACGGCGGCGAGGCCGCCTGCATGACGCTGCCCGAGCCGAACGGCACCCGCGTGCCCCCCGGGCTCAAGCTCATGCCCCACCAGTCCCGCCTCGTCGAGGCCGCCGCCGAGGGCCACCGCACCTTCCTGCTCGCCGACGAGCCGGGCCTGGGCAAGACCGCGCAGGCGCTGCTCGCCGCGCAGGCCGCCGACGCCTACCCGCTCCTCGTCGTCGTGCCCAACGTCGTCAAGACGAACTGGGCGCGCGAGGCGGAGCGCTGGACGCCCGCCCACCGCGCCACGGTCGTCCACGGCGACGGCGAGGACATCGACGCGTTCGCCGACATCATCGTCATCAACTACGAGATCCTCGAGCGGCACGTCGGCTGGCTCGGGAGCCTCGAGCTCGGCGTGCGCGGGATGGTCGTCGACGAGGCGCACTTCATCAAGAACAAGAAGTCCCAGCGCTCCCAGCACGTCCTGCACCTGTCCGAGCAGCTGCGCTCGCGCCCGTGGGCCCCCCTCCTCATGGCGCTGACCGGCACCCCGCTCATCAACGACATCGAGGACTTCACCGCCATCTGGCAGCTCCTCGGCTGGATCGACGAGGAGAAGCCGCTCGGGGACCTCATGGAGGCGCTCGAGGAGACCGGCCTGGTGCCCTCGGACCGCGGCTTCTACGCCGCCGCCCGCAGCGCCGTCATCGAGCAGGGCATCGTGCGGCGGCGCAAGATCGACGTCGCCGCCGACCTGCCCGCCCGCCGCATCGCCGACGTCTTCGTCGAGCTCGACGACGCCGCGGGCCGCTCGATCCGCGACGCCGAGCGGGCCCTGGCCCGCCGCCTCGTCACCCGCTACCAGAAGGCGCTGGAGGTGCGGCACGGGGAGAACGTCGTCGAGGGCATCGACCACGAGCTCGTCCGGCAGGTCGCCGTGTGGGAGACGACGAAGACCTCGGACAAGAAGTCCGAGGACAACGTCTTCACGATGATGCGCAAGCTCGGCTCGGCCAAGGGCGGGGCCGCGGCGGACTACGCCGCCCAGCTGGCGCGCAACGTCGGCAAGGTCGTGTTCTTCGCCAAGCACATCGACGTCATGGACGCCGCGGAGGAGCTCTTCACCCAGCGCGGCATCCGCTTCGCCTCGATCCGCGGTGACCAGACCTCCACGGCCCGGCAGCGCAACATCGACGCGTTCACGAACGACCCCGAGGTCTCGGTCGCGGTCTGCTCGCTCACCGCGGCGGGCGTGGGCCTCAACCTCCAGGTCGCGTCCAACCTCGTGCTCGCCGAGCTCTCGTGGACCGACGCCGAGCAGACCCAGGCGATCGACCGCGTCCACCGCATCGGCCAGCCCGAGCCTGTGACGGCGTGGCGGATCATCGCGGCCCAGACCCTCGATACCCGCATCGCCGAGCTCATCGGGTCCAAGGCGGGCCTCGCGGCCAGGGCCCTGGACGGCTCGGACGAGGAGGTCGTCGCGGACGTCCAGGTGGAGATGCTCGTCGCGCTCCTCACCGACGCGCTGACCCCCGCCCCGGCCACCGTCTGACCGCGGACCGCGGGCCGGGGGAGACCCGGCCGGCGGACCGGTCAGCTGCGGCGCAGGACGACGGCGGTCGCGTCGTCGTCCGAGTGCGGGTCGCGGACAGCTGTGATGAGGGCATCGAGGTCCTCGGCGG
Organism: Georgenia satyanarayanai; assembly: GCF_023715365.1. Lineage (GTDB taxonomy): Bacteria > Actinomycetota > Actinomycetes > Actinomycetales > Actinomycetaceae > Oceanitalea > Oceanitalea satyanarayanai_B. The sequence goes on along the minus strand of NZ_JAMBNZ010000001.1, from coordinate 114,890 downwards.
CCGGCCCGCTGAAGGCGTGGCGCAGGCGCTCCAGCCCTTCGGGCAGAGGCTGTCCGCGCCGCTCCACGAGGCCGTCGGTGAACAGGACGATGCCGCCGCCGTGCGGGATCTCGACGACCTCGGTGGCCGGCTCCCCGCGGCCGTAGCCGATGGGTAGGGTGCCGGGGTCGGTGTGCCAGGAGGCGCTGCCGTCCGCACCCAGGAGGAGCGGGGGCAGGTGCCCGGCGCGCACGTACTCCACCCGGCCCGTCACGGTGTCGACGACGGCGAGGAGCAGCGTGGCCATCTCCCCGGCCATCGTCCGCTTCGCGAGCGTGTCGAGGCCGAGCGTCGCGGCGGCCGCCGAGCTCTCGCGGACGAGCAGCGCCCGCAGCCCGTTGCGCATCTGCCCCATGACGGAGGCGGCCGGCATGCCGTGCCCGGCGACGTCCCCGACGGCGATCGCGAGCCGGCCGTCCGGCAGGCACAGCGCGTCGTACCAGTCCCCGCCCACGCGTCCGCCGTCGCCCGGCGCGTAGCGGGCGTCGATCGACCAGCCCGCGGCGCGGGGCAGCGAGGTGGGAAGTGAGGAGCGGTGGAGGATCTCGGCGGCGCGGCTGTCGGCCAGTCCGCGCAGGTAGAGCGCCTCGACGGCGTGGCGCCGCAGCAGGGTGGCGGTGTCGACCTGGTCCTCGGTCCACGGCAGGCTCGAGCCGCGCACGACCTCGCGCCACCGCTCGAAGGACTTGCGCGGGGACAGCCGGACCTCGTCACCCTCGAGGCGGGCGATGGCCTTGTTGTGCGGGTCGCCGCCCCAGTCGACGGCGGTCGCGACCTCGCGGCGCAGCCAGGCGATCGCGTCGCCGTCGGCGAGGTTGACGACGAGGGCGCCGGCGTACGGGCTGTCGGGCACCGCGGTGCCGAGGGAGTCTGTGGCGACGATCTCCTCCCCGGTGCCCGCGGCCCAGCGGAGCACGGCCTCGGCGTCGTCCGGCTCGATCCCGACCCGGGCGGTGCGGCCCTGGGCGCGCACGACGACGCCGTCGGCCTCCATGACCGACAGGAGCGCGGGCTGCTGGACGAGCGCCTCGGTGAGCGGCAGGTCCTCGTCGCGGCTCGCCGCCACGAGGCCCGCGAGGTCGTGCGCCACCCGCCGCGCCGCGGTGATCCGGTCCTCCTCGACCTGGGCGATGAGGCGCAGGGAGAGGACCGAGCCGAGGAACTCCGCGGCGGCGCGGGCGCCGTAGGAGGGGGCGTGCGGGCCGGAGTAGTGGTGGCAGGCGATGAGCCCCCACAGCCTGCCGTCCTTGAGGAGCGAGATCGACATCGACGCCGTCACACCCATGTTCTGGAGGTACTCGACGTGGATCGGGGACACCGAGCGCAACGTCGCGTAGGTGAGGTCCAGGGAGGCACCGGTGACGGGGTTGAGCTGGGGCACCAGCGGGCTGGGGGTGTAGCCGATGTCCGAGATGAGCCGGATCCAGTTGAGCTCGTACAGCGCGCGCGCCTGGGCCGGGATGTCCGTGGCCGGGTAGTGCAGGCCGTGGAAGGCGTTGAGGTCTGCGCGCTTGGCCTCGGCGACGACCTCGCCGTTGTAGTCGGCGTCGAAGCGGTAGACCATGACGCGGTCGAAGCCGGTGAGGTCGCGGACCTCACGGGCGGCGACGTCGTAGAGCTCCTCGAGCGAACGGGCCCGGTTGAGCTCGCCCAGGCTGCCGCGGACGAGCTGGAAGGTGTTGGCGTAGGCGAGCGGCCGCGGCCCCTCGGCCGGCTCGAGCTCGAGGACGAGCAGCTGCTCCGCGCCGGGCGGGTGGTGGACGATCGCGTCCCAGGCACCGCCGTCGGGCAGGTGGACGAGCACCGGGTTGCGGTCGCGCACGTCACCGGGCAGCTGGACGTGCGCGGCGACGACGGCGGCCGCGTTCGCGCCGACGACCTCCTCCAGCCTGCGGCCCAGGACGTCGGCGACGGGACGGCCGAGAAGCTCGACGGTGGTGGCCGAGGCCTGGACGACGGCCCCATCGTGGAGGGCGAGCAGGACACCGCGCGGCTGGACCGACCCGGGCACATGGATGGGCTCCCGCGCGCAGTTGTCGAGGTCGACGGGGACGTCCGCAGCCAGCGCCAGGTCATCAGTCATGCGGGTCTCTCTCCTCACGGGTGGAGCCTCAGTCTGCCAGGCCGCAAAGCCGCCACGGGAAGCAGCGCCGTCCCTCACACTGGGCGCAGGGCGAGGGCGCCCGGTGCGCGGGAGGGGGAGACATGGACGACGTGCAGCAGGAGACGACGGCGACACCAGAGGCGACGGTGAGGAGACCCGACCCGTGCGCGACCCGCCTCGTCGGCGGCCTCTCGGTGACCGTCGTCGGCGTCGGCTTCCTTGCGTACGGGCTGTTCATGTACATCGGCCACGCCGAGACGACGGGGAACGCGAGCGCCGTGGTCCTGGGGTGCTTCGTCGCGGCGGTGGGTCTCACCATCTTCCTCGGCGGCGTCCTGCGCGCCGCCGAGGCCCTCGACTACCTCGTCCGCACCCGCTGACGGCCGGGCCCCGCTCTCAGGGGAGGCGCCGGGTGCGGGCGAGCTCGGCGAACCACAGCGCGCTGTCCTTGAGGATGCGCTCCTGGGTCTCGTAGTCCACCCGCACGATCCCGAAGCGCTTGGAGTACCCGTAGCCCCACTCGAAGTTGTCGAGCAGCGACCACACGAAGTACCCGCGCACGTCCGCGCCCTGCTCGGCGGCGTCGAGCACGGCGGCGACGTGGTCGCGCACGTAGGCGACGCGCTGCTCGTCATGCACCGCCTTCCCGCCCGGGCGCGTGGGGTCCGGCACGACCTCGTCGGCAAAGGCCGCCCCGTTCTCCGTCACCATGAGCGGTACGCCGTGGTCGCGGTGCAGCCGCAGGAGCAGCTCGGTGAGGCCGGCTGGCTCGATGTTCCAGCCCATCTCCGTGTACGGCCCGGGCTGCGGCGGGAACTCCACCCGCTCGGCTCCGGGCCAGGGCGAGGCACCCACGCCCTTGTGGCCGTCGGCCGTGAGCCGCTCGGACACCCCGTCCCACACGCGCACCCGCGCCGTGGAGTAGTAGTTGACGCCGAGGACGTCGATCGGCTGGCGGATCGTCTCCACGTCCCCATCGCGCACGAAGGACCAGTCGCTCACCGCGGCGGTGTCCGCGAGGACGTCCTCCGGGTAGCCGCCCTCGAGCATCGGCTGGAGGAAGACCCGGTTGGCCAGGCCGTCGATCTGCCGCACAGCGTCGTCCTCGCCGCGCAGGACGTGGAAGTTGAGCGTCGCGGAGTAGTCCGGGGTTCCGGTGACGACGCTGCGCAGCGCCTGCAGGCTCAGGCCGTGGGCGAGGTTGAGGTGGTGAACGGCAGCGAGCGCCGCTGCGGGCTCCCGCCGCCCGGGTGCGTGAGCACCGGACGCGTAGCCGAGGTACGCGCTGCACCACGGCTCGTTGAGGGTGGTCCACATGCCCACGCGGTCCCCGAGGCGCCGGCCGACGATCGCCGCGTAGTCCGCGAACGCCAGGGCGGTGTCCCGGGCCGGCCAGCCGCCGGCGTCCTCCAGGGCCTGGGGCAGGTCCCAGTGGTAGAGCGTGGCCACCGGCCGGATCCGGCGCTCGAGCAGGCCGTCGACGAGCCGGTCGTAGAAGTCGAGGCCGGCCAGGTTCGGCTCCCCGCGCCCGGTGGGCTGGATGCGGGGCCAGGCGATGGAGAAGCGGTAGGCGTCCAGGCCGAGCTCGGCCATGATGTCGAGGTCCTGCTCGTAGCGGTCGTAGTGGTCGCAGGCGACGTCCCCGGTGTCCCCGTTCCAGACCAGCCCCGGCGTGTGGCTGTAGGTGTCCCAGATGCTCGGGCCGCGCCCGTCCTCCCGGGCGGCGCCCTCCACCTGGTAGGACGCCGTGGCCGAGCCCAGGACAAAGCCCTCGGGCAGCGCGCTCATCGGGTCACCCCCATCGTCGTCAGGCGGACGGTCCCGCCGCTCGCGGGCACCGGATCGCCACCCGCCAGGCGGGCTCTGAACTCGGTGGCCGGCGTCGCGGTGACGCTCACGCCGTCGTCGTCGTGGACGACGGCGAGGCGCACCTCCGACCCGTCCAGCGGGTTGGTCACGCGCACGGTGCGGTCGCCGCCACCGGGGTAGACGGTGACGAGGGCGCCGGCGGTGTAGTCCCGCTCGGTCTCCGCCGCGCCGGGCGTCGTGACGAGCAAGGCGCCGGGGCGGACCCACAGGGGCACGGAGGAGAAGTCGTGGCGCTCGCGGCGCCACCCCCCGCCGTCGGCGACCTCCCCGGTGAGGAGGTTCGTCCAGCGGCCCTGCGGGAGGTAGTACTCGACGTCGCCCTCGGCGGAGAACACCGGTGCGACGAGGAGGTCGGGGCCGAGGAGGTACTGGCGATCGAGGTGCTCCACCGCGGGGTCGTGGGGGAAGGCCAGCTGCATGGGTCGCATGACCGGCAGCCCCGTCTCGTGCGCCTCGACGCCCGCCTGGAAGAGGTAGGGCATGAGCTCGGCCTTGAGGCGCGCGAAGCGGCGTGTCACCTCGACCGCGCTCTGGCCCGGCGCCTCGTCACCGGTGTCGAAGAGCCACGGCACCCGGTAGTTCTGCGAGCCGTGGAGGCGCGAGTGGGAGGACAGCAGGCCGAAGGCGACCCACCGCTTGAACACGGCCGGGTCGGGGCTGCCCTCGAAGCCACCGATGTCGTGGCTCCAGAAGCCGAAGCCGGACATCGACATCGACAGGCCCCCGCGCAGGGACTCCGCCATCGACGGGAAGGAGGAGGAGTTGTCCCCGCCCCAGTGCACGGGCAGCCGCTGCCCGCCCGTGGTCGCCGAGCGGGCGAAGACGACGGCCTCACCCCGCCCGCGGACCTCCTCGAGGACCTCGAAGACGGCCTCGTTGTACAGCTGGGCGTACCAGTTGTGCATGAGATAGGGGTCCGAGCCGTCGTGCCACACGACGTCCACCGGGATGCGCTCGCCGAAGTCGGTCTTGATCGCGTCGATGCCCTGACCGAGCAGCGTGCGGATCTTGTCCTGGAACCACGCGGTGGCGGCGGGGTTGGTGAAGTCGACCAGCCCCATACCGGCCTGCCACATGTCCCACTGCCAGACGCTGCCGTCGGGACGGCGCACGAGGTACCCGGCCTCCGCCGCCTCGTCGAAGGCCCGGGAGCGCTGGGCGATGTAGGGGTTGACCCAGGCGGAGGTCCGCAGGCCGCGCTCGTGGAGGCGGGCGAGGAGCCCCTCGGGGTCGGGGAAGGTGCGCGGGTCCCACTCGAAGCTCGTCCAGTCGAACTCGCGCATCCAGAAGCAGTCGAAGTGGAAGACGCTGAGCGGGATGTCCCGCTCAGCCATCCCGTCGATGAAGTGGTTGACGGTGGCCTCGTCGTAGTCGGTGGTGAAGGACGTCGAGAGCCACAGCCCGTAGGACCACGCCGGCACGCGGGCCGGGCGGCCGGTGAGCCGGGTGTAGCGCTGGAGCACGTCCGCCGGCGTGGGGCCGGAGAACACGAGGTACTCCAGGTGCTCGCCCGGCACGGAGAACTGCACCTGCTCCACGGCCTCGCTGCCCACCTCGAAGGACACGTGCTCGGGGTGGTTCACGAGGACGCCGTAGCCCCGGTTGGTGAGGTAGAACGGCACGTTCTTGTACGCGAGCTCGGACGATGTCCCGCCGTCGGCGTTCCACACGTCCACGGTCTGCCCGTTCTTGACGAAGGGCCCGAAGCGCTCGCCCAGCCCGTAGACCAGCTCGCCGACGTCCAGCGAGAGCTGGGTGTGGACGTAGGTGTCGGCGGGCGCCAGGCCCGTGGTCGTCACCCCGGCGACGCCGGCGGGCTCGGCGGGCACCGGGGCGCCCTCGGCCAGGCGCACGTAGCCGACGGACTTGTGGCCCGAGGTGGTGAGCACACGCTCGCGGTCGCTGAACGACAGGCTCCACGGCGCACCGGGTGCGATGTGCGCCCGGAGGGACCCGGTCTCGAGCGCCCCGCCGTTGTCGTCGACGTGGACGCGGCCGTGGCCCGTCTCCGCACCGACGAGGTCGAAGCCGTGTCGCTCGAGGGTGCCGCGGTGGTGCTCGACCCGCACCCGCACCACCCCCTCCAGCGGGCTGGACAGGGTCACGGTGAGCAGCGCCCGGTTGAGCGTGTCGCCGCGGCCCGCGATGACGCGGGTGGGGGCGTGAACGACGAGCGCGTCGCCGTCGGGAGAGGTGCCGGCGGCGATGTCGTAGGCCTCGGCGGCGTACTGGGCGTCGACGCCGGGGCGGTTGTGCCAGAACCCGTCGGTGAACTTCATTACTTGACTGCTCCTGCGGTGATGCCCCGGGTGAGGGTGCGTTGGAAGATGAGGAAGAAGATGAGCGTGGGGATGAGCCCGAGCAGCGCGGAGGCGCTCGTCGTCGTCACGTCCATGAGTCGGTCGCCCTGGAGCACGGTGATGGCCACCGGCACCGTCTGGTTGGCGTTGGACACGAGGAAGGTCAGCGGGATGAGGAACTCGTTCCACGTCCAGATGAAGAAGAAGATGAGCAGCACCGAGAGCGTGGGCCGCGAGATCGGGTAGACCACGCGCCACAGGGTGCGCCAGCGTCCCGCGCCGTCGAGCGAGGCCGCCTCGAGGAGCTCCTTGGGGAAGGTGCTGTAGACCGAGGCCAGCAGGTAGGTGCCGAAAGCCGTCTGGATGACGGTGAAGATGATGATGACCGACCAGACGTTGTCGTACAGCGGGGTCTCGCGGAACATGAAGTACAGCGGGTAGAGCAGCACCTCCTGCGGCAGCATGTTCGCGAGCAGGATGAGGACGACGATCCACGTGCGTCCCCGGATGCGCCCAATGCCGAGCGCGAAGGCGTTGAACATCGACAGGAGCACCGCCAGCACGGCGACGGTGCCGGAGATGAGGACGCTGTTCCACACCTTTTCGGGGAAGTTCACCCGCTCCCAGAACGCCGCGATCCCGTCGGTGTAGATCTCCGTGGGCAGCGCGAGCGGCCCGCTCGACGCGTACTCCGCGGGCGACTTGAAGGAGTTGACGAGGATGAGGAGGAAGGGGAAGGCGATGAACAGCCCGATGACGACGGCGACGGCGAGCACCGCCCAGTCCCCGGCGCTGCGGCGCGAGCCCGGGCCGCGGGTGGCAGGCGTGCGCCGCCCCCGGGTGCGCGGCTCCCTCGGCGCGAGCGTGTCGACGGTGGCCATCACAGGGCTTCCTCTCGGCGCTCCAGGCGGGTCTGCAGGAGGACGAAGGTGACGGCGACGACGGCGACGACCGCGGTGAGTGCGGTGGCGATCGTCGCGCCGTAGCCCACCTGCTGGGCCTGGAAGAACTGGCTGTAGGCGTAGTACGCGGGGACGATCGTCGAGGTGCCCGGGCCGCCGCCGGTGAGGGCGTAGACGGGTCCGAAGACCTTGAGCGCGGCGATCGTGCAGGTGAGGACGACGACGAAGACCTCGGGGCGGATCATCCCGATCGTGATCGCGCGGAAGCGCTGGAACCAGCCGGCGCCGTCGAGCTCGGCGGCCTCGTACAGCTCGGGGTCCACGCGCTGCAGCGCCGCCATGAAGATGACGACGGGGTAGCCGATCTGCACCCAGACGAGGACGACCATGAGGCTGGGCATCGCGGTGTCCGGGCTGCCGAGCCAGTTGTGCTGGAGGCTCTCCAGCCCGAGACCGCCGAGGATGTCGTTGAGCGCGCCGTCCTGCGGGCGCAGGATCCAGCCGATGACGATGGCGGCGATGACCGAGGGCAGGATCTGGGGCAGGTAGTAGGTGGCGCGTAGGAAGCTGGCCACGCGCGCCCCGAACTTCTTGCCGATGAGATCGAAGAGCATCGCGGCGAGCACGAGCCCGACGAGCGTCGGCGCGACGACCATCGCGCCGATCATCGCGAGCGAGTTCTCGAAGGACGTCCAGAAGGTCTCGTCGGCGAGCAGTCGCCGCCAGTTCTCCAGCCCGATCCACTCGGGGGGCCGGATCCCGCGGTAGGAGGTGAAGGTGAGGTACACGTTCCACACGAGCGGGACGATGATGATGACCGTCAGCAGCGCCAGGCCGGGCACGAGATACACCCAGTACGTCCGTCTGCTGGTCTTGGGGATGAGAGGGCCACGGTCACGCTGCCTGCGCGGCGCGACGGGCGCGACTGCACTCGCCATGGGGGCTCCTTGTGTCGAGCGGTGCCGGGTGCCGCCGCGAGGCGGCACCCGGCACGCGGTCAGCCGGTGATCTCGGCGACGCCGGCCTGGTACTGCTGGCCGAGCTGGTCCTGGACCTCGGGCGCCGTCCTCGTCCCGTTGAGCAGCTCCTGGAGCCCGGCGTTGAGCTCGTCGTAGAACGTCGGGGTCGGCCAGTCGGGGTAGAAGGCGATGCCGTCGCGCTCGTTGAGCGTGTTGAAGTTGGCGATGAGCTCGGCGCTCAGCTCGTCCTCGATGTCGGCGGGGTCCGCAGCGACGGGTACGCCGCCGTTGTTGCCCATGAGGGCCTGGATCTCAGGGCGCATCGTGATGTCGATGAACTCCTCGGCGAGCTCGGCGTTGCGGGCCCGCTCGGGGATGACCCACATGTTGCCGGCGGAGCCGGGTGACATGCCCTCACCGGGGAAGAGGAAGCTGCCCCACTCGAAGTCGGTGATCTCCGTGGTGAAGCGCCCGTGCCACCAGCTGCCGGAGAAGAAGATCGGGTAGGTGCCGTTGATGAAGGCCACGCCCGCGTCCTCGGCGGTGAGGCCGGTTGCGTCGGGGGAGAGGTAGCCGGCGTCGGTCCACTCGGCGATCGTCTCGGTCGCGAAGGTGATCTCCGGGCCCTGCCAGTCGACGTCACCTGTGTACAGCTGGTAGGAGTCGACCCACTGGCGGTCGGCCTTGGTGAGCGCGAGCTGGTACCACAGCTGGCCGAGGGGGTACTCGGCGGCGGCCTCGGAGAGCGGCGTGACGCCCTGGTCGGCGAAGGTCTGCAGGACCGCCTCGAGCTCCTCGAGGGTCGTGGGGACCTCGACGCCGGCCTCCTCGAACATGTCGACGTTGTAGTAGACCTGGACGAACTCGCCGTAGGTCGGGATCCCGAACCAGCTGCCCGTGCCCATGATGCCGCGCTCGTCGTAGCGCGCCGTGGTCTGCAGGGCCGGGGCGAGCATCTCGTCCCAGCCGTGCTCGGCGACGGCGTCGTCCAGCGGCCGCAGCAGGCCCTGGCTGGAGAGCAGACCGGCGGTGGCGTTGCCCTTGTTGTACTCGAGCACGTCGGGCGCCTGGTCGGAGTTGAGGACCTGGCTGGCGGTCTGGCGGATCTGCTCGAAGCTGCGCTCCTCGAACTCGACGGTCGCTCCGGTCTCCTCCTCGAAGACCCGCATGGCCTCCTCCCAGGCGATGCCCATGGCGCTGTCGGGGTTCTCGAAGTGCCACACGCGCAGGACGTCGTCGCCGCCCTCCGCGCTCTCCTCGCCGTCAGACCCGCCGCAGGCGGTGAGAGCGAGGGCCGCCGAGAGGGCGGTGGCCGTGGTGATGATGATCTTCCGGGACTGCATCTGTCTTCCTACCTCCTTGTAGGCCGCGTATCGCGGCTGCGTACTGAGCGGTCGAAGCGCTTACGGGAAGCGTTTCGATAGTGGTCGCGGGGAAGGCACCTCCGGGGATGGGGTGGGTCAGGTGGCGCAGGGCGCGGTCGAGCCGCGCTCGACGTACCGGGGCGGGATGAGCTCGACCCGCGGCTCGCCGTCGCCGGTGATCTGGGCGATGGCGAGCTCGACGGCGCGCGAGCAGCTCTCCTCGGCGACGAGGGGGATGACGTCGAGCGGGGGTGAGAAGCTCGAGGTGTCGAAGGTGGACGCCGCGGAGATGACGGACACGTCGCGCGGGACGTCGAGCCCCTCCTCGCGGAGGATGTCGAGGGCGCGCATCTGGACGGCATCCTCGCAGTGCATGACGAGGCCGGTGAGGTCGTGGCCGCTGCCGAGGAGCTCGGCCATGCTCGCGCGCACCGCGGGGATGGTGCGGTCGGGCGTCGCGAGGCGGACCTCGAGCCCCCGCTCCTGGGCCCGGGCGACGAAGGCGTCGCGGAAGCGGATGGGGAAGTTGGAGCCGCGCTCGTACACCGAGGCCGGGTGGCCGAGGAGGCCGACGACGCGGTGCCCGCCGTCGGCGAGGCGGTCGACGGCGAGGGTGGCGGCCGCGGCGAAGTCCAGGTCGACGCAGGCGAGGCCCTCGGTGTCCTCGGGGATGCCGACGAGCGCGGCGGGCACGCCGAGCTGGCGGACGAGCTCGACGCGTTCGTCGTGGTCGAGGACGTCGAGGACGATGACGCCGTCGACGATCCGGCTCGTGGTGACCCGGTGCAGCCCGCCCGCCGCCTCCTCCTGGGTGAGGAGCAGGACGTCGTAGTCGTAGGCGCGTGCCGCCGTCGCCGTGGCGAGGACAAAGGCCATGTGGGCGGGGGTGTAGGTGTCGGGGCGCAGCGGCTCGGTGACCGCGAGGATGTAGGTGCGCCGGCCGGCGAGGGCGCGGGCCCCGGCGTTGGGCGTGTAGCCGAGCTCGGCGACGGCCGCCTCGATGCGCTGGCGCGTCTTCTCGCCGATCGGGCGCTTGCCGCTCAGCGCGTAGGAGACGGTGGAGATGGAGACGCCGGCGGCGCGGGCGACGTCGGTGATCGTGGCGGCCATGTTGCTCCCCTCCCGTTGAAACGCTTCGATGCGGTGGTGGGGACCATATGCCCACGGCGGGGGTGAGCGCAATGCCCTGGTCTCGATTGGGCTCGCCGAGATGTCCGCCCGGGCATCGCCCGGATGCCGGCCGGGGTCTTGACCGCGGGGTGAGGTGGGTCATACGTTGGGAAGCGCTTCGACAGGCGAAGCGTTTCGATGATGCCGGGCGCAGGGACGCGCGCCGGCCGACTCAAGGGGGACCCTTGTCATCTCGACTGATCCGTCACCGGCGCCGGGCCGCCGTCGCCGGGCTGGCGGCGCTCATGCTCGCGACGCTCGTGCCACCGGCCACCAGCGCCACCGACGACCCACCGTTCCGCGACCCCGGCCTGCCGCTCGAGCAGCGGGTGGAGGACCTCATCACTCGGCTCACGCTCGAGGAGAAGGTCTCGCTCATGCACCAGTGGCAGCCTGGGATCCCGCGCCTGGGGCTGCCAGCGTTCCGCACCGGCACGGAGGCACTGCACGGCGTGGCCTGGCTCGGCGAGGCGACGGTGTTCCCTCAGGCCATCGGCCTGGGCTCCACCTGGGACCCGGAGCTTCTTAGCCGGGTCGGGGAGGTCGTAGGCACCGAGGCGCGCGGCTTTCACCACCTCGACCCGGACTACCACGGGCTCAACCTGTGGGCGCCCGTCGTCGACCTCCTCCGCGACCCGCGGGCGGGGCGCAACGAGGAGGGCTACTCCGAGGACGCCCACCACACCGGCGTCATGTCCACCGCCTACGCCGGCGGCATCCAGGGTGACGACGAGACCTACCTGCGGGCCGCGCCGATGCTCAAGCACTTCATCGGCTACAACAACGAGGTCCGGCGTGACACGACCAACTCCAGCCTTCCGCCGCGGGCGCTCCACGAGTACTGGCTGCCCGCCTTCGAGGCGGCCCTCTCCGCCGGCGCGGCCAACGGGATGATGGCGTCCTACAACTTCGTCAACGGACGTCCCGCCCACCTGTCGCCGCTCATCGAGCAGGCGCGCACGTGGAGCGAGGAGGAGCTCCTCGTCGTCTCCGACGCGTACGCGCCAGGCAACGTCGTGGACGTCCAGGGCTACTACGACACCCACGCCGAGAGTCACGCGGCACTCGTCCAGGCGGGCATCGACAGCTTCACCGACCGCGGGGAGGACCCGAACTTCACGACCGGGAACCTCACCGACGCGCTCGAGCAGGGGCTGCTCACCGAGGAGGATCTCGACGGCGCGCTGCGGCACATGCTGCCCGTACGCTTCCGCCTCGGCGACTTCGACCCGCCGGGCCTCAACCCCTACGAGGACATCACCGAGGAGGTCATCAACGCCCCGGAGCACCAGGATCTCGCCCACGAGGCGGCCCTCGCGCAGATGGTCCTCCTCGAGAACGACGACGACGCACTGCCGCTAGGCGAGGACGGGAGCGTCGCCGTCGTCGGCCCGCTCAGCGACACCCTCTACGAGGACTGGTACTCCGGCACGATGCCCTACCGCGTCACCGCGCTGGACGGGCTCACCGGGCGGCTCGGCGCCGAGCAGGTGACGACGAGCGAGGGCGTGGACTCCGTGGCCCTGCGCGTGGCCGCGACCGGCGCCTACCTCAGCGCGCCCGCCGGCGAGGAGGGTGGCGAGGTCACCGCCAGGCCGGACGCCGCCGGCCCGGCGGAGACCCTGCAGCTCTTCGACTGGGGCGAGGGCGTCTACGCGCTGCGCACGGAGGCGAACGGGAAGTACCTCTCGCGCGGCTGGGACGACGTCGTGCGCAACGACCAGGTGCAGCCGAACGGCTGGGAGGTGCGCGAGACCTTCAACCTCGAGGACGCCGAGGACGGGACGACGATCGTCCGCAACGTCCAGAACGGCCGCTACCTCTCCGTCGGCGAGGACGGCGGGGTCACCGCGGCCGCGGAGGCCGAGGACGCCACCCGCTTCGTCGTCGAGACGTTGGCGGAGGGCGCCGAGGAGGCGGTGGCCGTCGCCGCGGAGGCCGACACCGCCGTCGTCGTCGTGGGGAACAACCCCTACATCAACGGACGAGAGACGCAGGACCGAGCCGACATCCGGCTCTCACCCGCGCAGGAGGAGCTCGTGGAGGCGGTGGCGGAGGCCAACGAGAACGTCGTCGTCGTCCTCATGACGAGCTACCCGGTGGCCGTCCCCGACGACCTGCCGACGGTCCTGTGGACCTCGCACGCCGGGCAGGAGACGGGCACCGCGCTGGCGGAGGTGCTGCTCGGGGACGAGTCCCCGGCCGGCCGGCTCACGCAGACCTGGTACCGCTCGGTCGAGGACCTGCCCGAGAGCATCCTCGAGTACGACGTCGCCCAGGCCGGGACGACGTACCAGTACTTCGACGGGGAGGCGCGCTTCCCCTTCGGTCACGGTCTCACGTACACGGACTTCGAGTACTCCGCGGCGCGGCTCGGGTCGGACGAGGTGGCGCCGGACGGCACCGTGGCGGTGGCGGTGGACGTCACCAACGCGGGGGCGCGGGACAGCGACGAGGTCGTCCAGCTCTACACCCGCACCCTCGACGCGCCGGTCGAGCAGGCACGGCAGACGCTGCGTGACTTCCAGCGTGTCGCGGTGCCCGCGGGACAGACCCGGACGGTGAGCTTCTCCCTGCCGGCCGCGGACTTGGCCTACTGGGAGGTCGAGACCGACGCCGAGGTCGTCTCTCCGGGCCGGTACGACGTGCTCGTCGGCAGCTCGTCGCAGGACGTGCGGGCGCAGTCGCGGTTCGTCGTCACCGGCGAGGTGGTGCCCCGCGAGCGGGACCTCACCGACGGGGAGGACGCCGTCGACTTCGACGCGTACGCGGGCGTCGAGATTGTCGACCGGACGAGGGCGGCGGGGGACAGCGCGGCAGCCGGCGACGGCGAGTGGCTGGCCTTCCACGACGTGCGCCTCGCGGAGTCCGCGGGCCGGACGTTCGAGGTTGCGGCCGCGCGCGAGACGGAGGGTCCGACGGAGGTCGAGGTGCGGCTCGACGGCCCGGACGGCGAGCTCCTCGGCACCGTCGAGGTCCCGAGCACGGGGGACCGCTACGCGTACGAGGTGGCGTCCGCCGAGCTCGGGGACGTCGCGGCCGGGGTCCACGACCTCTACCTCGTGGCGCGCGGTGACGTGCGCCTGGCGACCGTCCGGCTCGTGGAGGAGTCGCCGGCCGAGGAGCCGACGACGCCGGTGCCCACCGACCCGGCCGAGCCGACCGACCCGCCGGCGCCCACCGAGCCCGCCGAGCCGACGGAGGACGCGGACGCCCAGCCCGGTGGCGGGCGGCTCCCGTCGACCGGCGTGGGCGGGACGCTCGCCCTCACGGCGCTCGGCCTCCTCGCGGTCGGAGGCGGCCTCCTCACCGCTCGCCGCCGCACCACGGCCGGCTGAGCCACGGGGTGGGACGGCGGGGCGACAAGCGCCCCGCCGTCCGACCACCCCCACCCATCAACCCTCCCGCACCCAAGAGCGCACGTGTGACCGAGAGCGCACGTGTTGCGAGACCGCACGTGTTACCGAGAGCCGGGTTCCTCCGGAGGATCTGGCCGTTCCTGCGGGTGCAGGAACCTAGCCGATCGCGGCGAGCAGCTCCGCGCAGGCCTGCTCACAGGCGCGGCAGACCTCGGCGCAGATGCGGCAGTGCTCGTGGCGGTCGGCGTGCGAGGCGCACTCGTCGCCGCAGGTGCGACAGACCTGGATGCACGCCTGGAGCAGGGCGCGGGTGACCTCGGCGTTGTACGCGGTCTGCCGGGACAGCACCCGGGCGGTGGTGTCGCAGACGTCGGCGCAGTCGAGGTCGGTGCGGATGCAGGCGCGCATCTCGGCGACCATCTCCTCGCTCAGGCACGCGTCCGCACAGGCGGTGCAGGTCTGCGCGCACGCGACGAGCGCATCGATCGTGCGCGCCAGGAGCTCGGGGTCAACTCCTGTCTGAGCGGGTGAGCTGGCAATCATCTCGGCGGTTCTCATCGCGTCCTCCTGTGGTCGGGTCGGGGAGCGCGGGGTCGCGCACCCCTCCTCGACGCTACAAACCACAACGCCCGGCCGCACCCGCGCGCTACGGCCGAGCTCCACGGCCGCAGCCCGCGGCACGTTGGAGGGGTCGCGACGGTGCACAGCGGTCGGAGGGGATCTCGTGCTGGTCGCGTCGTCCCTGGTGAGCCCGTCGAGGTGGCGTTCCTCCCGTGACGGTCCCGGCGCCCGGTCACTCCAGGGTGACTTCCAGGTCCTCGATCACCGCAGGAAGGACCGTGATGAGGACCGGGGAGGCGAAGAAGGTGTCGCCGTCGCGGGTGACGATGCCGATGTCCTCGAGGGCGAGGAGGTCGTCCCGGACGGCGAGCCGCAGGTCCTCGTAGCCGTCCGGCTCGTCGGTGGCCTCGGGGACGTGCAGCCCGTCCGGGGCGACGGCCGACATGAGTGCCATCGCGGTGAGCGGCGGCGCGATCGCTGCGGAGACGCCGTCCTGCTCCTCGAGGAACGCGCTCAGGGTCGTCGCGTAGAGGATGCGGCCGACGACCACCCGCTCCTCGGGAGCGTCGTCCGGCCACGCCCAGGGCGCGACGCCCGCGGAGGGGACGAGCTGACCGTCTCGGAGCTCGAGGAACCCGCCGCCCACCAGCCCGGCGACGAGCGCGCTCACCGGCGGGGCGTCCCACGTGGTCTCGACGTCCTCCTCGGCGTCGTAGCCGAACTTCCCCAGCAGCTCGAGCGTCATCGTCCGCCCGAAACCCTCCTCCGGGTCGAACGGCTGCCTCGACCCGATCGCACGCATGAGGATGTCGGCACGCCGCATGAGCGGCGCGTCGACGAAGAGGGCGTGCTCGTCGACGCCGGCGAGCACGCCCTCCATCGTCTCGTCGTCGGGCATCCGGTCGAGGAATGGCGGGAGGAGGACGTCGTCGAGCTCGTCGTCGTCGACGTCCTCACGCCAAAGGCCGTCACTGATCATCACGCGCTCCTCCAGCGGCAGGGCGTTGTACATCTCCATGTACGCCGCCAGCTGAGCGGGGTCCGAGACGTCCACACCCTGCTCGACCGCGTAGTCGACGACGTTCGCTCCCAGGGACCCCCCGGCGGGCGGCCGCTGGCGCTCCGGGCGTCGCGCGGCTGGCTTACGAGGGCGGCGCTTCTTCTTCGGCATGCCCCCAAGTGTGGCAGCCGCCACCGACACCAGCGGAGTTGGCGTGGCGGAGGAATCCGGCTGTCGGCGAGGAAGAGTGGGGGCGCGGGCGCGGACCCTCAGTGACCCACGCTGGCGGGGACCGGCGCGGGCTTCCTCACGAGGAAGGAGATCGCGACCGCGAGGACGGCGAGGACCGCGCCGCAGAGGAACGCGTCGTGGATGCCGCCGGCCTGCGCCTCGAGCGCGCCCAGGCCCTCGGTGACGCCCGCGGCGGTACGCGTGGTCATCACGGTGATGAACAGCGCCGTGCCGGCGCCGCCGGCGAGCTGCTGCAGGGTGTTGAGGATGGCGCTGCCGTGCGAGTACAGCGCCGGCTCCACCGACCCGAGCGCCGACGTCATGAGCGGGGTCATGAGGAAGCCGAGGCCCACGCTGAGCAGCACGTGGATCAGGACGACGTGCCAGGTCGGGCTCGCGGCGGAGAGGAGGGTCATGAGGCTCAGCGCGGTCGCGACGACGACGGAGCCCGGGATGACGAGCGGGCGCGGCCCGATGCGGTCGTAGAGCCGGCCCACGAGCGGGGCGATGAGGCCCATGGTGAGCCCACCCGGCAGGAGGACGAGCCCCGTCTGCAGCGTCGTCAGCCCCATGACGTTCTGGAGGAACATCGGCAGCAGGATGAGCGTGCCGAACAGCGCGCCCATCGAGATGAGCATCATGAGGAGGCTGACGGTGAAGGTCCGCGAGCGGAAGGGACGCAGGTCGAGCAGGGCGGCGTCCTCGCGCTGCAGGCCGAGCTGGCGCCGGGTGAACAGCGCCAGGGACAGCACACCGATGATGAGCGGCACCGCCGGGGAGACCGCTGCTCCGCCCTCGGTGGCCTCGCCGATGCTGCTCAACCCGTAGATGAGCCCGCCGAAGGCGGCGGCGGAGAGCACGATCGACAGGACGTCGACGGGGACGGCCCGCGGCGTCGTGATGTTCTTGACGAGCGAGCCGCCGACGACGAGCGCGATCGCCGCGACCGGCAGCACGGTGAGGAACATCCAGCGCCAGCCGAGGTTCGCGAGGACGAACCCGGAGAACGTGGGGCCGACGGCCGGTGCGACGGCGATGACGATGGAGATGAGGCCCATCGTGCGGCCGCGGCGGGAGACCGGAACGAAGGTGAGCACGGTGGTGATGAGCAGCGGCAGCATGACGGCGGTGCCGCTGGCCTGGACGACGCGCGCGGCGACGAGCACCGGGAACACCGGGGCGACGGCGGCGAGCGCGGTGCCCGCGGTGAAGGTGCCCATGGCGGCGAGGAAGACCGAGCGGGTGGAGAAGCGGGTGAGGATGAGACCCGTCGTCGGGATGACCACCGCCATGGTGAGCATGAACGCCGTCGTCAGCCACTGCGCCGTCGCCGCCGTGACGGTGAACTCCTCCATGAGCCGCGGGATGGCCACGCTCATGACCGTCTCGTTGAGGATCATGACGAAGGAGGCGACGAGCAGGATCCCGATGACGAGCGTGACCGGCCCGGGGATCGTGTCCTCCGCCCCGGTGGTGGCGGGGGTGGTGCGCTCGTCGACGCTCATGGGCAGCTCCTGGGACGTGGTTCTGACGTACGCAGGCCCACGGCGCTCGGTCGCTCCCGCGGGGGCAACCTCGCGCACCGGCGGCCGAGTCTATGTCGAACAAGCGAGTGGGACGGAGCTCTATTCCGTGCTCCGTCCCACTCCGTCCAGGCCGGTGTCAGTCGAGCTGGACGGTGCCCGAGTCCCCGCCGTCGTAACGCTCCCCGACAACCTTGGACTTGATCATGCTGTAGAGCTGGACGACCTTGCCGCCCGGGGTGTCCCAGTACTGGGCGGCGTGCGTGTCGACCTTGAGGAGGACGACGCCGGGGGTGTCCGGGCCGTCGGGGAACCACGCCTCGACGAAGCTGTTCCACAGCTCCTCGGACTTGGCGCGGTCGCGGACGACGGACGCGATCCCGGTGATCGACACCCACGAGTCCCCGGAGCTGAAGGAGACGTTGACGGCCGGGTTGGCGGCCACCTCGGAGACGGTGTCGGAGCGGTCGTCGGCGAAGAACCACAGGTCGCCGTCGAACTCGACCTCCTGCAGGCCCATCGGCCGGCTCACCAGCCGCCCGTCCGCGTCGACCGTCGTGAGCATGGCGATGCGAGCGTCCTTGATGAGCTCGGCGACCTTCCGGGTTCCCTCGTCAGTCATGTGTCCTCCTCGTGGGCAGCCGGCCCTCACGGCCGGGACCGTCCCACCGAAACACGCGCTGCCGGGCCGCGCGACCGGAGGTGGCCCTACGTGAGGTGCTCGCGCACCGCGGCGGCGACGGCGTGCGGGTCCAGCCGGTGGTCGGCGCCCGCCACCGCGCGGTGCTGGCCGCGGGGGAGGGCCTGCCCGACGGCGACGGCGGAGGCGCGGAGCATCGGCCACGTCCCCTCCCCGTGGAGGGCCAGGACGGGGACGTCGAGCGGTCCGAAGGCGGCCACCTCCGGGTAGCGCCGCGACAGCGCGGTGTCGTAGACGGTGCTGGCCGCCAGTGCCTCGCGCTCCGCCCAGTCCGGCAGCTGCCTCATCTGGGCCACCACCGCGGCGGGCAGCCCGACGGCGGAGGTGAGGAAGAGGGCGACGGCGTCACCTCGCCGCCCCTCGCCGATGAGCCCGTGGAGCTGCTCGGGGAGGTCGGGCGGCGCGGACAGCGGGAAGCCGGGTGTCGCGAGGGGCGGCTCGAAGACGACGACCCGCGCCACCGGCAGGCCCGTCGCCGCGGCGGCCAGCGCGAGCAGCCCGCCGGAGGAGGAGCCGATGACCGTCACGCCACTCTTGCCGTCGTCACCGGCCTCGCCGAGCGCCGTCTCCACCACCGCGGCCAGGTCCGCCAGCTCCCGCTCGACGGCGCCAGCGACACCGGGGGACAGGTCCCCGCTGTGCCCGCGAGAGCGCCGGTCGTAGACGGTGACCCGGAGGTCTCCTGCCAGCGCTTGGGCCAGCGGCAGCGCGGAGGAGTGCTCGCTCAGCGCTCCGTTGACGACGACGGCGGGCGGACCCTCACCCACGCTCCGGTAGGCGATCGCCGTCCCGTCCGGCGAGGTCACGTGGTCCACGGGCGTCCCTTCCTCCCGGGGCAGCCGCGACCGGTACGGACGGCTGCCGTGGTGGGAGCACAGCCTGCCACCGGCCCGCTCCTGGCGGAAGGGGTGACGCATCGCTCGTCTCGCAGGGCGGGTCCGGGCGGCACTGTCGGCGCCTGCGCTCGTAGGGTGGACGGCGAGCCGCCACGCCGTCGGCCGCGTGCCATGACCGCGGCCCCGCGCCCCTCCGGCCGGCTCTCCCGCGCCACCCGAGGAGTCTGCCTGTGCCCATCGCCATCCTCGCCCTCGCGCTCGGCACCTTCGGGATCGGCACCACCGAGTTCGTCATCATGGGGATGCTGCCGATCGTCGGCGCGGACCTGGGTGTGGACGTCCCGACCGCCGGACAGTACGTGTCCTCCTACGCGATCGGTGTCGTCGTCGGCGCTCCGCTGCTCACCGCGCTGACCGTGCGGCTGGCCCGCCGCTGGACCCTGGTCGGCCTGCTCGTCCTGTTCACCCTGGGCAACTTCCTCTCCGCGCTCGCCCCCACCCACGAGGCGCTGCTCGCGACGCGCTTCCTCACCGGCCTGCCGCACGGCGCGTTCTTCGGCGTCGGGGTGCTCGTCGCGGCCTCGCTCGTCGCCCCGGGGCGCCGGGGTCAGGCGATGGCCACGGTCATGATCGGGCTCACGATCGCCAACGTCGTCGGCGTCCCGGCGGGCACCTTCATCGCCCAGCAGGCCGGCTGGCGCTGGACCTTCGCGGCGATCGCGCTCGTCGGGGTCCTCGCGACGGTCGCCGTTGCCGTCCTCGCGCCGCGCGGCGCCCGCGACACCACCGCCGCCGGCTCGCTGCGCGCCGAGCTCGCCGCCTTCGCGCGCCCGCAGGTGCTCCTCACGCTCGCTGTCGTCGTCTTCGGGCTCGGCGGCCTGTTCGCCAGCTACAGCTACGTGACGCCGATGCTCACCGACGTCTCCGGGCTGGCGGAGTCCTCGGTGCCGTGGGTGCTCGTCCTCGTGGGCGTCGGCATGACGGCCGGCTCCTTCCTCGGCGGGCGCATGTCCGACCGCAGCACCCTCGCGACCCTCGCCGGCGGGCTCGTCCTCGTCATCGCCGTGCTCCTCGCCCTCACCATGTTCCTCGACAGCCCGGCGGCCGCCGTCGTGCTCCTCGTCCTCCTCGGCTTCGGTAGCCTCGCCCTCGGCCCGGCGATCCAGATGCGGATCGTCGCGCAGGCCGGGGGCGCGCCGACCATGGTCTCCGCCGGCGTCCAGTCCGCCTTCAACATCGCCAACACGATCGGCGCGTGGCTGGGCGGCGCGGTCATCGCCGCCGGTGCCGGGCTGCGCGCCCCCAACCTCGTCGGCGCCGCACTCGCGGCGGTGGGTCTGGTCCTCCTCGGCGCCTCCGCGCTCCTCGAGCTGCGGCAGCGACGGACGACGACGGCGACGGAGCGCGAGCCGGTCCCGGCCGCCGCGTAGCGCTCGGCTCAGGCGGGCAGCAGCCAGTCGTTGGGGGCGAAGAGCTCGTAGTGCACCCGGGCGTCGGCGACGTGGGCCTTCTCGAGCTGGATCCGCAGCGCCTGGAGGAACGCGCTGGGCCCGCAGACGAGGATCTCGGCCGCCGGGTCGAGGGTGAGGCCGCCGAGGTCCATGAGCCCGGCCCGCGCTCCGGGGGCGGTGCCGTGCTCGAACCACGTGTGCAGCTCGGCGCGGGCCAGCCGGCCCACCACCGCGCGCAGCTCGTCGACGAGAGCGGCATCGTCGGCGTCACGGTCGGCGTGGAGCACGGTGACGCGGCGGTCCGGCTCTTGGTCGGCGAGGTGGTGGAGGATGCCCAGCATCGGGGTGAGGCCGATGCCGGCGGACGCGAGGACGACCGGTCCGCTGCCCGCCGTCTCGACCGTGAGGTCACCGAAGGGCAGCGTGACCTGGAGGTCATCCCCGGCGCGCAGGTGGGCGTGCAGCCAGCTCGAGACCTCCCCGGCCGGGTCCGTGGCGATCGGCGTCACCCGCTTGACGGTGATCCGCCACCGGCCCGTGCCGGTGGGGCCGGACAGGCTGTACTGACGCAGCTGGCGCGCGCCGTCGGGCAGGTGCACACCGACGGAGACGTACTGCCCCGGTACGAAGTCCGGCAGCGGTGAGTCGGTGTCGGGCGAGGTGAGGACGAAGGAGGTGACGTCGGTGGACTCCTCGACGCGCTCGACCACCCGGGCGGTGCGGAAGACGTCGCCGGGCGTGACGCCGGCGCCCGCGTAGAGGTCGGCCTCGAAGGCGATGAGCGTGCGCGCCATGATCCAGTAGACCGAGTCCCACGCCGCGGCTACCTCCGCCGTGACGACGTCCTCTCCGAGCACCTCGACGATCGCCGCGAAGAGGTGCTCGTGGACCACCTGGTACTGCTCCGGCGTGATGCCGAGGGAGGCGTGCTTGTGCCCGATCCGCTCGAGCAGCTCGCGCGGGCTCGGGGAGTCGGGCGTGACGAGGAGGGTGGCGAACGTGGCGACCGAGGCGGCCAGCGCCTTCTGCTGGGCGCCCTGGGCCTGGTTGCCGCGGTTGAAGGTGTTGCGCAGCAGGTCCGGGCGCGCGGCGAACATGCGGCGGTAGAAGACGGGGGCGATCTCGCCGATCTTGCTGCCCACCAGCGGCAGTGTGGCGATGATGACGGCCTCGTGGTCCGCGCTCAGGCTCTCCTCGACGGTGGCCTGCGGCATCACTAGCTGTGCGGTCATGGTGTCCCCTCGTGTCGTGTCCGTGGTGACAGCGAGAGGCGGTGCGGTCGGCAGCCCCCCAGTGCGTCCTCGACCCTAGGGAGGGGCGCGACCGCCGGATGCGGGACCAAGGTCCTCCCGCTGCCGCGGCGGGGCCCGTGGATAGGGTGGTGACGCGGCCGGCGCAGGCCGCGGCGTCGACCCAGGGGAGTGACCGGCATGACCGCAGCGACCACCACTGTCCGCGTCCCCGACGGTGACATGCCCGCCCAGCTGTGGCTCCCGCCGTCGGGAACCGGGCCGGGGATCGTGCTGCTGCAGGAGATCTTCGGGGTGTCGGAGTACATCCGCTCGCGAGCCGCGGACCTGGCCGCGCTCGGGTACGTCGTGCTGGCGCCGGAGCTGTACTGGCGTGCGGACGGCGGCGTGGACGAGTCGAGCGACGCGTTCCTCGAGCAGGGCATGGCCCTGCAGGCGCAGCTGGACTGGGAGACGACCGTGGCCGACGCCGTCGCCTCCGTGGGCACGCTGCGCTCGCGACCGGAGGTGGCCGGGGGCGTCGGGGTGCTCGGGTTCTGCTTCGGCGGCGGCGTGGCCTTCAACGTGGCGGCCGTGACCGACGTCGACGTGCTGGTCTCCTACTACGGCTCCGCGCTGCCGCAGCTGCTCGGCCTCGCGGACCGTGTGAGCGCGCCGAGCCTGCACCACTTCGGCACCGCGGACACCTACCTCCCGATGGGCACCGTCGAGGAGATCCGCGCGGCGGTCGCCGGGCCCGAGGTGGAGTTCCACCTGCACGACGGCGCGAACCACGCCTTCGACAACCCGCACCCGCTGTTCCACCACGAGCGGGCGAGTGCTGACGCCTGGCGGCTCACGACCGACTTCCTCTCCCGCCGCCTGCCCGTCTGAGCCTCGCGGCTGGGTGCTCCACAGAGGGCCCGGCGTCCTGGCCCCGCAGCGGCCTGTGGAGGACCGGGGCGCCGGCAGTCGACCGCGGGCGATCCTCGGTGTGGCACCGCAGCCGCGGGCCGGGACCGAGGGGAGACGTTCATGGCAGAGACGCCCATGGAGGAGATGGAGCCCTGGGAGCGCGACGTCGGCTTCACTCTCGAGGAGCCGGTCACGGTCTGGCCGCGGCGCCCGGCGCCCGCGCGCGAGCAGCCACCGAACGCGGGGCAGCTGTGGACGGACGCGGAGTACGAGGAGATCCTCGTCGCCGCCCGGGAGGGCGTCACCGACATGGACGACGTCGCCTCGCGGCTCGGGCGCTCGCGGAACCCGACGCTGATGAAGGCCAGGCGGCTGCTGCCACCGGCCGAGCGCTCGGCCCCGGCGGACCGCGTCATGCGGATGCTGCGCGAGCACCTCGAGGAGCCGGACTACGACTGGGAGCGCGTCACCCTGGAGGAGCTGCCGCCACGGCCGGTCATCAACCCGCCCGCGCTCACGGGCATCCCGGGGCTGGGCCGTGAGGACCTCGTGCGGATCTGCTACGCCCTGGCGCTGGCCGGGGGCGTGGCGGGCGCGGACCTCATGTCGCGGGTGACGCGGGAGGTGCTCACGCGTGGGCTGACGTTCGCGCTCATCGAGCTGCGGGTGGACCGGCTGCTGCAGCAGGGTGCGGAGGTCACATGGGACCACGCCCGTGCCGACGCCGGCCGCTGGGTCGACACCGCCTTGTCGCCGGCCGCCCTCGAGTGGCCCTACCTGGACGAGGAGCACGTCGTGCCGCCCTACTGGTGACCGGCGGCACTGGTGATCGGCGGCACCGGTGACGGCGGCACTGGTGACCGGTGCCTCCGGCGGGGCACTGGTGACCGGTGCCTCCGGCGGGGCGCTGCGCCGTCGTCCATGATGGACGGAGCCCCCGCCCCACCGACCGACGGAGCCCACGCCGTGAAGATCCTCCTGCCCGACTCGGTGCCGCTGGACCCGACCCTTCCCGACGGCGTCCGCGCGGTCATGTACGACGCGACGGCTCCGGTGCCGCCCGAGCACCGGGACGCGGAGGCGCTGGTCGTGTGGGGCGGCTCCGGGGAGCACCTGGCGGAGGTGGCAGGGGCGATGCCGAACCTGCGCTGGGTGCAGACGCTGGCCGCCGGGCCGGACTCGGTGCTCGCCGCCGGCTTCCCCGACGACATCGTCATCACCTCGGGTGTCGGACTGCACAGCCCGACGGTCACCGAGCACGCGCTTGCGCTGGTCCTCGCGCTGCTGCGGCGCCTGCCGCAGGCGTCGGAGGCGCAGGCCGCGCACCGGTGGGACCGTCGGATCGGCGGGGTCCAGCCGCTGCACCCGGAAGGCAAGGTCACCACGCTCATCGGGGCACGGGTGCTCGTGTGGGGCTTCGGGAACATCGGGCAGACCCTGGCGCCGGTGCTGCAGTCGCTCGGCGCGACGGTGCGGGGAGTGGCCAGGAGCGCGGGGGAGCGGGCCGGCTTCGACGTGGTCGCCGAGGAGGACGTCGAGGCGGAGCTCGCGCGGACGGACGTGCTCGTCATGATCCTGCCCTCGACCCCGGCGACGGAGAAAGCCCTCGACGCGCGGCGCCTGGCGGCGCTGCCGGACCACGCCTACGTCGTCAACGTCGGGCGGGGCTCGACCGTCGACGAGGACGCCCTGCTTGCCGCCCTCACCGACGGGACGATCGCCGGCGCGGCCCTGGACGTCACCGCCGTCGAGCCGCTGCCGGAGGACTCGCCGCTGTGGGACGCGCCGCGGCTCCTCATCACGCCGCACGCCGCTGGCGGTCGGCCGGTGGGCGCGGACGAGCTCGTGGCCCACAACCTGCGCGCGCTGCTCGAGAGCCGGGAGCTGCGGAACGTCGTCGAGCGGTAGTGCCTCAACCTCGCGTCCGCGCTGCCGATAGGGAAGGTGGACGAGGGGAGACAGGTATGGACGGGGTGCTCTCGATCACCCAGCGGATCGCGGGGATCCAGGCACAGCTGACGGCGCTGTCGACGCCGCCGCCGCCGGCCACCGTGGACACCACAGGCACCTTCGACAAGCTCTTCACGCAGGCGGCCGGGGAGTTCGCGCCGGCCTCTGCGACCTCACCGGTTGACACGACCCTCGCCGTCACCTCAGCTGTGGGCGCGCTCGACGCCAAGGGCGTGCCGACCGACCTCGCGATGTACGGCAACGGCAAGATCCCCGCGCAGGCGCTCGCCCCGATCGGCGCCACCGGCCACAGCATGTGGGCACCGGCGGCGGCCAACTTCGAGAAGCTCCTCGCGGACGCCAAGGCGGACGGCGTGGACATCGGCATCAACGACTCCTACCGCACTTACGAGCGGCAGCTCGAGCTCGAGAACCGCCTCGGCCTGTTGAAGGACGGCGGGCTGGCTGCGGTGCCGGGTACGAGCAACCACGGCTGGGGCCGCGCCCTGGACCTTCACCTGGACGGTGAGGCCCTCGCCTGGATGCGTGCCAACGGGGAAAAGTACGGCTTCGTCGAGGACACCCCGCGCGAGACCTGGCACTGGGCCTACTACCCGGACCGGGTGAAGTCCGCCTAGTTTTGGGCGATCGCCTACCGTGGCGGGATGAGTACCGCGCCCGACCTCCAGCCCGTCCTGCCGCCGCACGAGGTCCGGTTGGGGCTCGACACCTTCGGTGACATGACCGTCGACGAGGACGGGCGTCCGCGCTCCTTCGGCCAGGTGCTGCGCGAGGTCGTGGAGCAGGGCGTGCTCGCCGACGAGGTGGGCGTGGACGCCATCGGCCTGGGCGAGCACCACCGGGATGACTTCGCCATCTCCGCGCCCGAGATCGTGCTCGCCGCGATCGCCTCGCGGACGAGCCGGATCGTGCTCGGTACCGCCGTGACGGTGCTCAGCTCCGACGATCCCGTCCGCGTCTACGAGAAGATGGCGACCCTCGACGGCGTCTCCGGCGGTCGCGCCGAGGTGATTCTGGGCCGTGGTTCCTTCACCGAGTCCTTCCCGCTGTTCGGGCTCAACCTGTCCGACTACGAGCGACTCTTCTCCGAGAAGCTCGACCTCTTCGCGCTGCTGCGCAGCGAGGAGCCGGTCAGCTGGGAGGGCACCGTGCGTGGTCCGCTGCGCGACGCCCGGGTGTACCCGAAGACCGAGGCCGGGACGCTGCGGACCTGGATCGGAGTGGGAGGCTCGCCGGAGTCGGTGGTCCGCGCGGCGCGCTACGGCATCCCGATGATGCTCGCGGTCATCGGTGGGGAGCCGTCGCGCTTCGTGCCCTTCGCCGACCTCTACCGCCGGGCCCTCAATGAGCTGGGTCAGCCCGAGCTGCCCGTGGGCGTGCACGCGCCCGGCTTCGTCGCCGCGACCGACGAGCAGGCGCGTGAGCTGATGTTCCCGCACTTCAAGGCGAACCGTGACCGCATCGGCGCCGAGCGTGGCTGGGGGCCCACCACCCGCATGCAGTTCGACATGGAGGTGGAGAACGGGGCCGTGTTCGCCGGCTCACCCGAGACCGTTGCCCAGAAGATCGCGAAGACGGTGCGCCAGCTCGGGCTCAGCCGCTTCGACCTCAAGTACAGCAACGGTCCGATGCCGCACCGCCACAGCCTCGAGGCGATCCGGCTGTACGGGACCGAGGTGATCCCGCGGGTGCGGGAGCTTCTCGCTGGCTGAGGGGGCTCGGGGGGCTCGTCGCTCGCCGCCGCTCGGCAGCCGCCCGTGTCTTGTGGGACCGGGGGGTCGCCGTCACCGTCCGGTCAGAACGGAGGCTCGTCGTCCCCGCCCCACGCGGGACCAGCCGCGCCGTCGCCCCACGCCGGGAGCGAGCGCTGGGGCAGCGGCGGTGGCGTCCATCCGCCAGTCACGGCGCTTCCCGCGGCCACCTCGGCCAGGACCGCGTCGACCACCTCGGCCGGCACGCTCCTGCCGGTGCGGCGCATCTCCTTGCCGATGCGACGCAGCCCCACTGCGGTCTCCCGCGGCATCATGATGACGGTGCCGTCGGTGCGCCGCAGGTAGCCGTGGCCGGTCATGGTGGTCCAGGCGTAGGTGCCGTCAGAGGCGCGCGCGACCGTGAACCCGCCCTGGCTCTTGACGGCGTGGACGCGGGTGCACTGAGGTCCGAGGTTCCACACCGAGGTCTCCCCACCGTGCTGCCACTCGTGGATGTGGTCGAGCTGGCAGTGACGGGCCGGTGTCGAGCAGCTCGGCTCGATGCACGTCCGGTCGCGCTCGCGGACGAGGTCTGCCATGGCGGCGGGCGGCTCGTACCGGGTGCGGCCGACGTCGAGCACCTGCCCGGTCACCGGGTCGCTCACGATCCGCCGCCACTGGCCACCTGCGGCGAGCGCTCGGGCGACCTCGGGGGCGATGGGGCCGTAGCCCTCGAGCTCGGCGACCGGCTCGGGATCACGCTCGAGCGCGTTGCGCGCCGGAGCGTTGAGGCCGGGCAGTGCCACGGCGAGCGGGACGTTGAGGCGGACCTCGACGGGCAGCCCGCCGATGGTGCCGAGACGCACCGCGGGGAGCCGTCCACCGGGCAGACGCTGACCGGGGACTGGCGGCGCCGCTCCGTAGGGCACCTCGGTGCCCTTCCCTCGTCCGGCTCGCTTGGTGTCAGGGACTGCCTCCGCCTTCGCGGCACCAGGCTCGGGCGCAGGTGGCTCGTCGCAATCGGTCGCCGCTCCGTCTGCAGGCAGACCCGGCCCCTCGAATCCGGGCGCTGGTTCGTCTGCAGGCAGACCCGGCCCCTCGAATCCGGGCGCTGGTTCGTCTGCGGGCACACGAGGCCCCTTCGAACCGGACGGCGGATCGGCCGCACGCCTTGCTGGCACCTCACCACCAGCTGCGCTTGGGTCCGTCACGCCAGCGGGGCTGTCGTCAGCCCCCGTGGCCGCCGACGAGGCGAGCTGCTGCTCAGAAAGCACCCCGATGTACCCGTTGGCGAGGGCGCCGTACGCCATGAGCGAGAAGGCATCGGCACGCAGCTGGTCGATGGTGCGGCCATCACCCGCGTGCTTGGCAGCGCGGGCCGCGCTCTCGAGCGTGAGGTCGACGGCAATGGCGTCGGCCGCGGGCAGGACGGCGGTCATGCTCGCCATACCGTCGGGCAGGGCCCGCGGGTGGTAGACCGTGCGCTTCTGACGGGCGGCCCGGTGACGCGCGTCCGCTTCCTCGGGGTCGACGGAGATGACCGCCTTCTCGAGGTCTTCCCTCAGCTGCCGGAGGGTCCTGCCGGGCGCCGTCTCGATGACCTCCCACTGGGCGGCGAGCGCGACCTCCGGCGGCAGGCCATCGAGCGTGGTGAAGATGACCTGCGCTCGCGGGTAGTCGATGAGGCCCCGCTCCAGTGCCTCGCCCGTGGCCTCCAGCAGGTTGCCGAACGCCCGACCGCTGGCCGCCATCCGGGTCGCTGCGATCTTGCTCATCTTCAGCCGCATCGCGAGCTCGTGGCCGGCGAGGCACTCACCGCGGGTCCGGCCGCGCAGGGTGCCCGGCCAGTCGGGGTTGAGAGCCGGTCGCTCAGCAAGCTCCGCCGCCACCTTTGCGGCTTGCGCCGCGGCGTAGGACTCCATCCGCTTGTGCGCCGCGGCCAGCTCCACGAGCGAGTACTCGTCCACCTCCGCGGGATCGATGGCGGCGAGCAGGATGCCCAGCCGCGGGCCGGGAGGCAAGGGAGCGAGGTAGTCGCCGAGCGCTCCCTCCACGGGAAGCAGCTCGGCGAGGCGATCGGTGGGCCAGGAGGTCGATCCCGTGGGACCGAAGCGCTCGTCGGCGGCGCTGGGGACGGGGAGAGGGGTGGCGGGTGTCTCGGCCTCCGGCTTCCAGTCGCCGGGCAGCATCTCCTCGAGGTGCTCTGCCGGCGCCGAGGCGACCGCGTCAGGCTGCCTTTCGGGCTCGGTCCCGTCCCCTTCGAGGTCCATCTCGTCACCTCCCCGTCACGGCGAGAACCTCACTACTCGAACCCTCTCACCGACCACTGACATCCGACGGCGGCGGTCCCTCGGACGGGGATAGGTAGGGCCGACGGCGGTCGGTGGCTGGGCGGATGGCGACGGCGGTCGGTGGGCCGGGCGGGTGGCGACGGCGGTCGGTGGGCTGGCCGGTGGCGACGGCGGTCGGCCGGGCAAATGGCGACGGACTCATCACGGTGGGCGCTGTCGTCCTCACGCTGCCGATCTCCGGCGTCACGCGCGGTGCGATCAAGTAGCGGACGACGACGACGGCGCCCCGGCCAGCCCCACCATCTCGGCACTGCGGTCCCAGAGCCCGGCCGCGAGACCTGCGTCGGCGGCCTGCGGGTTCGTCCTCGCGATCTTGTGCCTCACGTAGAACTCCCCCGACACCCAGTCGCGTCCCGGGGTGCCCTCGGCGAGGTGCACGAGCATCTCAGCACCCTTCTCCGGACTGACGACGCCGCTCAGGTGACGCAGGGGCGTCCGGTAGACGAGCCGCATGAGGCTCGTGGTGTCCGAGGCGAAGTTCGTCCGCACGACCCCGGGGTGGAAGGCCACCGCGGAGAGGCCGCGGGCAGCGAAGCGGCGGTGGAGCTCCTTGGTGAAGAGGATGTTGGCGAGCTTCGCGTCGCCGTAGGCCTTCCGCGCAGAGAACCGTGCCTCGTTGCCGAGGTCGTCGAGGTCGATCTTCCCGAAGAGCCGAGCGGCCGCGCTCGAGGTGGTGACGATCGACGCGCCGCTCGCCGTCAGCGTGTCCATGAGGAGGTTGGTGAGGAGGAACGGGGCGAGGTGGTTGACCTGCAGCGTCTTCTCGAAGCCGTCGACGGTTCGCGCCCTGTCCCCGAAGATGCCGCCGGCGTTGTTCGCCAGGACGTCGATCCGCGGGTAGGCGCTACCAAGCGCGGCCGCGAGGGACCGGACCTGGGCAAGGTCGGCGAAGTCCGCGAGGAAGTGCTCCGCTCCCAGCTCCTCGGCGACCGCCCGGGTCTTCTCAGGGGACCGGCCCACGAGAGCGACGGTGTGCCCGTCCGAGACGAGTCGGCGAGCGGCCGCCGCCCCGATCCCGTCACTGGCACCGGTGAGGACGATGGTCTTACCCGGCATGGGGCCTCCGTGGGCGTGGGTGAGCGTGCTCGCGGACGAGTAGGGGCCCTCATCGAACAGTCGGTCCGTACCCGCCGCCAGCGGAGGGCCACGTAGACGAACGTCGAGCGCCGTCTAGTCAAAGGCCCGTTCACGCACGGGCCGTGCCGGACGAAGACTGGTACCAGGCGGCTGCCCCAGCGCACCGCCCACCCGGGTTCCGAGCCTTGCCTCAACGTGAAAGGAACTCCCATGTCCGTTGCCCTCACTGATCTGCCCGCGCAGCTCTCGGCCTCCCTGGTCGAGAAGCAGCACCACCTGGTCGACACGGCCAAGACACGCTTCGACAACGCGGTCGTCCGCTACGACGCCTGGTGGCTCGTGTTCGTCGCCGTCCTCCTCGCCCTCGGCTTCGTCCTCGTCGCCGGCGCCGCGATCTGGTGCCTCACCAAGGCCGGTGGGCGCCGCTTCACCGGCGGCATGACCTGGAAGAACGGCTTCTCGCTCTGGATCGAGTGCCGCTGACCTAGCCACGGACCGGCGGCAGCACCCGGCACGGGTGCCGAGGTGCTGCCGCCGGCCCACCGCCCCACCACGCAAGGAGGCCGCACATGAGCAACGTCCTGGAGGTCCGTGACCTCACCTACTCCTACGACGGCGTCGTCAACGCCGTCCAGGAGGTGTCCTTCGACGTGCCGAGAGGGCGGATCGTCGGCCTCATCGGTCCGAACGGGTCGGGTAAGTCCACCCTCATCAGGAACGTCTTCGACCTTCTCAAGGCGCAGTCGGGACGGATCACCGTCAACGGCCACCAGCACACGACGATCGAGGCCAAGCAGGACGCCGTCTACCTCGCGAGCAACGACTACCTGCCGGAGTTCCTCAGCCCGCGCGAGTACTACACGATGCTCGGGAAGCTCTACGGCGTCACGCTCGACCACCAGCGGGCGCGCGCCTACTTCCGCGACTTCTCCATGCCGGGCCGCTACGACGACCTCATCTCGGGCTTCTCCCACGGCATGCGCAAGAAGACCCAGCTCGTCGCCGCACTCGTGCTGCGCCGCCCGCTCACGGTGATCGACGAGACGCTCAACGGCGTCGACCTCGAGGCCATGCGCATCGCCGAGCGAGAGCTGCGCGCCCTCCACGAGGACGGCCGCGCGGTGCTCCTGTGCAGCCACGACCTCACCCTGCTCGAGCGGCTCACCGACGACGTCGTGTTCCTCGACCTCGGCCTCCTCGTCCTCGACGGCCCCACGAAGGAGCTGGTCCGCGAGGGCGGGTCG
Source organism: Georgenia satyanarayanai (assembly GCF_023715365.1). Lineage (GTDB taxonomy): Bacteria > Actinomycetota > Actinomycetes > Actinomycetales > Actinomycetaceae > Oceanitalea > Oceanitalea satyanarayanai_B. The sequence continues at coordinate 84,044 of NZ_JAMBNZ010000001.1, read as the reverse complement.
CTCGAGTCGATCGTCTTCGAGCACATCGAGTCGGAGGTGAGGTAGGCCGTGCGCCTGTCCCACGCCCTCGTCGTCGCGCGCATGCTGCTCGCGTTCTTCGGTCGGCGCGTCCTCAGCGTCGGGGCCCTGCGCCTGCGGTCGGTGCGGTTCGCGGCACTGGGCACCGCCGTCGTCCTCCTCGTCTCCCTCACCGCCGTCGCCCGGCAGTTCCTGCTGCCCTACTCGGCCGACCGTGAGGTCTGGGACCTGCTCTTCGCGACGTCGACGGTCTCGCTCGTGCTGTGGGTGATGGTCGCCTTCATCTTTGTCAAGGTGCTCTTCCTCAGTTCCGACGGCGTGCTCGAGCTGACCTACCAGCTCCCGCTGACGAACAAGGAGCGCTCCGTCGCGTTCCTCCTCTTCGAGGCCGCCATCACCCTGGGCGTGGCCCTGGCGACGGCGGTGCCCGTGATGACGAGCGCGGTGCTCCTCATGGGACCTTCCGCCGTCGGGCAGATCCTCACCTCGATGCTCGCGCCGATCGGCGTCGCCTACCTGGCCCTGAGCCTGTGCCACGTGGTGGCCACCCGGCTGCTGTCGGCGATGCGGACCCGGCCGGTGGCGGACCTGCTCGCGCTGCTCGGGATCTTCGCGCTCATCGTCGCCTACGCGGGCCAGATGACCGACCTCATGTGGCACATGACCGATCCTGCAGCGAGCGGCGCCCTCGTGTGGCCGACGGCGATCGCCTGGTTCGCGCAGCGGGCCGGCCTGGGTGCGGCGATGGCCGCCGTCGTCGTCGTGTGCGCGGTGCTGCTCGTCGTCATCGTCCACGTCATGCCGAGCCGGCACCTGCGCACCGCCAAGTACCTCGACATCCGCCTGCCGCGGCGGGTGGCGGCACACCTCACCCCCTACGACTGGTGCCTGCTGCGCAGCCAGCACACCTTCATCGGCACGGTCGTGGGGGTCGCGCTCTTCGGCTACCTGCTCGCCGCGACCGATCTCAACCCGCTGTGGAGCCTGTGCACCCTCACCATCGGGGGGCTGTACCTGTTCAGCGCGACCGCACCGCTGCGCGAGCTGACCGGGCAGCGGCAGCCAGCCTGGCGGATCTACCTGCTGTCCCTGCGCCCCCAGGTGCTCCTCATCGGTGCGGTCGGGGTGCCGGCCCTGCTGCTCACGGCCGCGTTCGGACGGGCCGAGGGGACCGTCGTCGTCGTCCTTTCGGCGCTCATCAGCGCCGCGCTCACCACCTGTCTCGGGATCATCGTCCCGAGTGAGAAGGACAACCCGCTGGCGGCGTTCGTCGCACTCGCGACCGCCGCGGTCGTCCTCACCCTCATTGCACTGGGGCTCGGGATGCTCCAGCTGCCCGTGCCCGCCGGTCTGCTCGGCGCCACCGCCCTGTTCGTGGTCTACGCGATCGAGGGCATCCGTCAGGACGAGAAGAGGAGACGCAATGAAGAAGGCAATGCTGGTCATCAACTCCGTCGTCGGGGGAACACTGCTGACGCTCGCCGTCGTCGTGCTCTGCCTGCTGTTCCTCATGTTCTCGGTGGGTGAGGAGCTGGGCCGCCGCGAGGGCCTGTTCGGCGCGCTGTACTTCGAGGCGACGAGCGTCACCGGTGGCGGCGTCGACGCGACGATGGGCATCAACAACACCGTCGGGGTGCTCGTCGTGCTCGGGGTGTGCATCGGCCTCATCGCGCTGGTGCAGCTCACCTACGTGGGCCTCAAGCGCTACCGCGACGACCTCATCCGCGAGCGCGCACAGTCGGGCAGTGGTGCCTGACGTCCGGGTCCACCCGCGCGCGGACGTGCCGGTGTGGGCGGCCGCGCGGCTCGTCGTCACCCAGGTGTGGCCGCTGCTGGCCCTCGCCGCGGTGGCGGTCCTCGCCTCCGCGGTCGTCACGGTGACGACGGGCGCGATCGCCACCGCCCAGGCCGCGTGGTGGCTGGTGAGGGTCGCGGTGCTCGGGCTCGTCGGCTCGTTCGCGCTGCACGAGACCATGCACCTCGTCCTGCTCAGGCGGGTGGAGACGGTGCGGACCGTCGTCGTGGCGCGGGACCGGTGGCGCGTGTCGATCACGCCGGTGGGGACGATGACGCCGCGGCAGGTGGCGACGACGGCGCTCGCCGGGCCGGGCTCCTGCGTGCTCCTCGGGCTCGTGCTCCTGCCCGTGGACGCCCTCGTCGCCGCCATCTACCTCGCCCACGTCCTCCAGCTGCTCCCCGTCTTCGGTGACGGCCGGGCGCTGGTCCACGCGGCCCTGAGCCGCGGGCTCGTGGACGACGACGGCGCCCCGGTCAGTCCGTCCCCGTCGCCACCGGGCGGGCCGGGTCGGTGATCCAGTGCGACCACGAGCCGGGGTACAGGGCGGCGTCCAGCCCCGCCTCGTGGGCGGCGAGCACGAGCTGGGCGGCCGTCACGCCCGAGCCGCAGTAGGCGGCCACCGGGCGGCCGGCGTCCGCACCGGCCTCGGTGAGCAGGGCTCGGAGCTCGGCGGCGGGCAGGTAGCGGCCGTCCGCGCCGAGGAGCCGGCCCGTGGGCAGCGACCGCGCGCCGGGGATGTGCCCGGCCACCGGGTCGACCGGCTCCACCTCGCCGCGGAAGCGCTCGGTGGCGCGGGCGTCGAGGAGGACGCCGTCGTAGGGGAGGAGGTCGTCGGCCGTCACTGTGGGCATCGTGGACGACGACGGCGGCGCGGCCTGGGTCGGCCGGTCACCTGTCGTCGTCGTGGCCTCATGGGCCGGGCCGTCGCCCACCGCGGTCGCGACCTCGCGGGCCGCGCCGTCACCCGCCGCCGTCACCCCATCTGACTCGAGCTCACCACCCGCCGCGACCCAGGCCGGGAGTCCGCCGTCGAGCACGCGCACGTCCTCGTGCCCGAGCCAGCGCAGGCACCACCACGCGCGCGCCGCGGCGGCCGCGACCCCGCCGTCGTACACGACGACGCGGTGCCCCGGCCGCACGCCGAGCCGCTTCATCGCCGCCGCGAGCGCCTCGCGCGAGGGCAGCGGGTGGCGGCCGCCGGCGCCCGGCGGGCCGGCGAGGTCGGCGTCGAGGTCGCAGAAGACGGCACCCGGCAGACGCCCGTCGACGTAGCCGGCGCGGTCGGGGCCGGCGAGCGTCCACCGGACGTCCAGCAGCAGCGTGTCGCCACGTTCGGACAGCAGCTGCTCGGGGCTCACGAGTGCGCTCATGGCGCCCACTCTTCCACGCGGCCGCCCGCCCGAGCGGCCAGGTGCGCGCCCGCCCGCCATGATGGACGGCAGGCCCCGCTGCCGCGGTGCCCACGCTCGGGAAGGGAAGTCATGGCTGAGACGGTCCGCGCCGCCCGCGAGGAGATCCGCACGCTGCTCGTCCTGGGGGCCAGCGGTGACCTCGCCGGTCGCCTCCTGCTGCCCGGCCTCGGGCGGCTGCTCGCCACCGGCCGCGCACCGGAGCTGCGGCTCGTCGGCTCCGGCGTCGACGACTGGGACCAGGCGCAGTGGCGCGAGCGGCTGGCGGAGGCCTTCGCCGTCCAGCCGAGCATCGAGATAGCCCCGTGGGAGGCGTTTCCCTCGCTCTCGCACGAGCCGGGCGAGGCGACACTGCGGCGCCTGGAGAGCGAGTCCGTCTACGTCCGTGCCGATGTCACCCAGCCCGAGGAGCTGCGCCACGTCCTCGAGCAGTGCGAGGGGCCGGTCGGGATCTACTTCGCTCTGCCTCCCGCCGTCACCGAGCGCGCCTGCCTCGCCCTGGAGAAGATCGGGCTGCCGGAGGGCACGCGGCTCATCGTCGAGAAGCCCTTCGGGACGGACGGGGACTCCGCGCGGCGGCTCAACGCCGTCGTCGGCAGGCTCGTCCCCGAGGACCAGGTGCACCGCGTGGACCACTTCCTCGGCAAGAGCACCGTCCTCAACATCCTCGGCTTCCGCTTCGCCAACCGGATCTTCGAGCCCATCTGGCGCGCCACGCACGTCGAGAGCGTCGAGGTCATCTACGACGAGGACCTCGCTCTCGAGGGACGCGCCCGATACTACGACGGCTCGGGCGCGCTGCGCGACATGATCCAGAGCCATCTCCTCCACGTCCTCGCGCTCGTCGCCATGGACCCGCCGCCCACGCTGGGTGACCGGGACGTCCGTGACCGCATCGCCGAGGTCCTTCGCGCGGCCCGGGCGGGCGACCCCGAGCAGCACAGCCGCCGCGCCCGGTACGGCGCCGGCCGGATCGGCGCCCGGGAGGTTCCCGCCTACGCCGAGGAACCGGGCGTCGACCCGGCGCGCGAGACCGAGACGCTCGCCGAGGTCACCGTCTTCATCGACAACTGGCGGTGGAAGGGCGTGCCCTTCACCCTGCGCAGCGCCAAGGGCATCACGCCCACCCGCAAGGAGGTCGTCGTCACCTTCAAGCCCGTCCCGCAGCTGCCCGTCGGTCTGGAGGGCACCTCCCAGCCGGCGCGCGTCCGCATCGGACTGGGTCCGGAGTGCCTGAGCCTCGAGCTCGACGTCAACGGCTCGGGCGACCCGTGGTCCCTGGACCGCGTCTCGCTCTCGACGAGCTTCGGGGGGGCGGAGCTCCCTGCCTACGGCGAGGTCCTCGCGGGAGTCCTCGAGGCCGACCCGCTCCTGTCCGTGCGCGGTGACGTCGCGGAGGAGTGCTGGCGCGTCGTCGAGCCGGTCCTCGCGGCGTGGAGCGAGGGGCGGGTGCCGCTGGGGGAGTACCCGGCCGGCTCGGCCGCGGACACGGCCACCACGACGGCGGAGACTTCTGTCATTGCTTGACGGCCTGATACGCCGAGGTTAATGTCCGACTCAACGGGGAGCCTCAGACAGTCAAAATCGACCGTGTCCGCGTGGTGACGTCGCCACGCGAGCCGGGCGGGTGACGCGCCCCGAAGTCGGCAATCCGCATGGGGGTGTGGAACCTGGTGTCCTCGACGTCTTTTCCCGCGCCCCGCGTCCTCGAGGGGGTGGACGGCGCTTTCTTCTCGTGGAATTGACCACGCACGCCTGAAGTGAATGGGAAAAGACATGCAACGTTCAGCAGTACGTGACAGACGCAGGATCGCGGTGGTCGGGGCTGCCGGCGCCGCACTTCTGGCCTCCCTGGTGGCGACGCCGCCGTCGGTGGCACAGGTCCAGGAGGCGGTGACCGGGCTCGAGGTCGAGCAGGAGATGGGTTTCGCCACGCTGACGTGGGAGCCGGTCGCCGGGGTCACCGAGTACCAGATCGAGCGCACCGAGGTGGACGAGAACGACGAGCCGGTCGGCGAGCCGGTCATCACCGGAATTTGGCGGCCCAACCGCCAGGTCGACCAGAGCGAGCCCGCCTTCGCCGACGCGAACTTCGACCCGGGCGACCGCTTCCGCTGGCGCGTGGGCATCGCGGGGGAGGGCTTCTCCGAGCCCGTCTACGACACGACCCTGCCCCAGTGGGGTGATGTCGAGGTACCCGGCGAGGGCCTGCGCACCGGCTGGGAGCAGACCTTCGCCGAGCGCTTCACCACGGACGTCGAGGAGGCCGAGTACACCGCGCAGCTGGACGCGCTGAGCGACCGGGTGCGCGTCGTCGAGATCGGACGGACGCTGCAGGACCGGCCGATCAACATGTTCATCATCGGCTACCCGAACCCACCGGAGACGGCGGAGGAGGTGGCCGCCGGGAAGACGGCGCTGGTCAACTGCAACGTCCACGGCAACGAGCCGTCCTCGCGCGAGGCGTGCCTCATCATGGCGCGCCAGCTGGCCTTCGGCGAGGACGAGCGCACCCTCGACCTCCTCTCCGAGTCCACGATCCTGCTCGTCCCCTCGATCAACGCCGACGGCCGTGCCCTCAACCAGCGCGGCAACGCGACCGGGCAGGACCTCAACCGCGACTTCTCGCTCATCCGCCAGCCGGAGACCTTCGGCTTCACCGAGATGCTGCGCGACTACCGGCCCGACGCCGCCTTCGACGGCCACGAGTACGGCAACATCCGGGCGGGCGACCTGCCCGTCCTGTTCTCACGGCACCTCAACGTGCCCGAGGTCGTTCACCTGCAGAGCAAGGACCTCGTGGAGAACTGGCTCTACGAGCGTGGCTCGGAGGACGGCTGGTGGTTCTGCCCCTACGGCTGTGAGGGCGGCAGCACGGTGGGCCAGAGCCAGGAGACGATCCTGCGCAACACCCTGGGGCTGAAGAACATCGTCGGTGTGCTCCTCGAGGCACGCAGCTCCGGAGGGGAGACCCGTCCCGCCGACGGCGGCTCGCAGACCCCTGAGTCCCGCAAGCGCAAGACGTACTCGGCGATGTACACCTTCGAGCAGTACCTCGACTACTTCCACGCGAACAAGGAGGAGGTCGAGGCGGCGGGCGAGCAGGGCCGGCAGGAGCAGGCCCGCAACCGTGGGGACATCGTCTTCCGCGGCTCCTACACCGTCGAGCCGTTCCCGGCCCCGCACCCCGGTGAGGCACCGCCCAACCCGGAGATCCCGGGACCCGAACAGATCCTCACGGCGCCGGTCTGTGGCTACCTCCTCACCGAGGAGCAGTACCGCGGAGTCCGGGAGGACAGCCCGGAGGGTTTTGCGACGACGCTCGAGGACCGCATCGAGGCGCACGGCTGGCGGGTCCAGGAGCGGGCACGCGGGTACATGGTGCCGCTCACGCAGGAGCAGCGCGGGCTCATCCCGCTCCTGCTCGACGGCCAGGCCACCGAGCCGTGGACCTCGGCCCAACGGCTCTACGGCCCGGCGAACCACCGCACCACGCTGCCCGACAGCGCGTGCGGGAAGGTGACCGAGCCGCCGTCGCGTCGTACCCCGACGACGGCGGAGCTCAGCTACGTGGGCGACTGACAGTCGCGTAGGTGGCCGGCGCGCCCCGGGGGATACCGCTCCCCCGGGGCGCGCTGCTGCCTAGGAGGGGTACTCCGCGCGGGTGAGGTCGCAGGAGTCGGTGACGAGGAAGCGCAGAACCTGCTCGTCGACGTCGTCGAGGCGCTTGAGGTAGAGGCACGCGTTGCCCGGCTTGTAGGGGCCGAGCCTGGCGAGCTGCTCGGGGTAGCGCTCCTGGTAGCCGCCGACGAGGTAGACGACGAGGCTCGCCTTGCGCGGGCTGAACGCGGCGAGCGGGGCGTCGCCCTCGCGGCCGGTCTCGTAGACGTAGTGGTAGCTGCCGAAGCCGATGATGCTCGGCCCCCACATCACCGGCTCCTCACCGGTGAGGTCCCGCATGATCTCGACGAGCCGTTCGGCGTCCGCCCGGCGAGTGGCGTTCTCGACGCCGGCGATGAAGTCGCGGGGGTCGACGTCGGTGGGCTGCACGGCGGCCTCCTTCGACTCGGGGTGAGCCCACGATAGACCGCCCCGGACGGCCGCCGGCAGGGACGGCGCCCGGGGGCGGGGCCAGTCGTGCTAGCGCGTGAGCGCCTCGGCGATCGGGGTGTCGCCGTCGGCGAACTCGATCATCCGGCCCACGGTGGCGGGCTCGTCGAGGGCGGCGACGATGACGCGGGCGACGTTCGCGCGCGAGGTCTTGTGCTCACCGCCGTCGTCGGCCGTCACGAGGTCGATGGAGCCGGTGGGCTCGTCGAGGGTGAGGGCGCCGGGGGCGACGATCGTCCAGTCCAGGCCCGAGTCGCGCACGTGGTCGTCGGCGTCGGCCTTGGCCTGGGCGTAGGTATAGAAGGCGTTGTCCTCGGGGATGCCGTGGTCCTGGCGCGCGCCGACGAAGGACACCATGACGAAGCGGCGCGCCCCGGCGAGCTTGGCGGCGTCGACGGTGCGGATCGCGGCGTCGCGGTCCACCGCCCACGTGCGTTGCGGGTTGCCGCCACCCGCGCCGGCGCTCCACACAACGGTGTCGGCGCCGCGCAGCACGTCGGCGAGCTCCTCGGTGGAGAGGTTCTCGACGTCCGCGACGACGGCGCTCGCGCCGGTCTGCTCGACCTCCTCGCGGTGGTCGGGGTTGCGGAAGACGCTGGTGACGGCATCCCCTCGCTCGGAGAGCAGGGGCGCCAGCAGGAGCGCGACCTTGCCGTGGCCGCCGATGATCGTCACGTTCGACATGGGTTCTCTCCTCGAGGTGGGGACCGGTGCCTGTCGACGCTAGGCGCACACTCGGAGGTCCGCACACGGGCGCCGCCGCCGGGATCGTTACCGTTCTGTAACTCGGGCCCGGTTCGCGGAAAAGCAAATGTCACACCGGTCACTTACGGTGCTGTGCAGGGCGTCACACCGGCGCCCATGTCCACTTCCAACGGGGGATACCTGTGACACCACCTGTCCGTACCACCAACGGATCGCAACGCCGCATCCGTTCCGGCCTCAGCGTCGCCGCCGCCGCCGCGCTGCTGGTCACACTCACCGGTCCCGCGGCCACCGCGGACGATGCCGAGGCAGCGAGCACCGCCGCGCAGAGCGACGTGCAGCTTTCCTCACCCACGGGCGCCTACTTCATCCAGTTCGCCCCTCAGCCCACCACGCGCGGGGGAAGCACCGCGAGCGTCGAGCGCGCCCAGCGCAGCTTCGTCGCCGAGGCAGAGTCCGCGGGCGTCGAGCTCGAGGTGCGCCAGGAGTTCAGCACCCTGTGGAGCGGCATCTCGGCCGACCTGGACGACGACGCCGCCGAGCGCGTCGCCGACATGCCCCAGGTCCGCGCGATCTACCCGGTCCTGCCGGTCCAGGCGCCGGAGCGTCCCACACTCTCGGAGCCCGAGCTGCGCAGCGCCCTGTCGATGACCGGCGCGGACATCGCCCAGAGCGAGCTCGGCTTCACCGGTGAGGGAATCCGCGTCGGCATCATCGACACCGGCGTCGACTACGACCACCCCGACCTCGGCGGTGCCGGCGTGGACGGTGAGACCACCTTCCCGTCGGGCAAGGTGGTCGCCGGCTACGACTTCGTCGGCGACGACTACAACGCCGACCCCGAGAGCACGAGTTACCAGCCCGTGCCCATGCCCGACCCCGACCCGGACGACTGCGGCGGCCACGGCACCCACGTGGCCGGCATCGTCGGCGCTGACGGCGACACCCTCAACGGCGGCGTGCGCGGCGTGGCCCCGGACGTCGAGCTCGGCGCGTACCGGGTCTTCGGCTGCGAGGGCTCCACGGAGGCCGACATCATGGTCGCCGCCATGGAGAAGGCGCTGGAGGACGGCATGGACGTCGTCAACCAGAGCATCGGCTCGGCCTTCGCCACCTGGCCGCAGTACCCGACCGCGGTGGCGAGCGACAACCTCGTCGCTGCCGGCGTCGTCATGGTCGCCTCGATCGGCAACAGCGGCGCCTCGGGGACCTGGTCCGCGGGCGCGCCTGGCGTGGGGGAGGACGTCATCGGCGTCGCCTCCTTCGACAACATCGCGGTGACTGCCAGCGTCGTCGAGATCGACGGCGAGGAGTATCCCTACATCCCCGCCAGCGGTGCCGGCCCGGTGCCCGTCGAGGGCTCCCTGCCGCTCACCCGGCTGGGGGATCCCGGGACTGCAGCGGCGCGGGCGTGCACGGACATCGAGGTTGACCTCACCGGTCAGGCGGTCCTCATCGAGCGCGGGGCGCACCCTGACAACCCCGCGTGTGACGCGAGCTTCTACGGGAAGTCTTACCGCGCCCAGCAGGCCGGTGCGGCCGCCGTCGTCATCTACAACAACGTGCCCGGTGAGCTGAGCGCGAGTGCTGCCGGGACCCCGCCGGTCACCATCCCGGTCATCGGGATCTCCCAGGCGGCGGGCGTCGCGGCGGACGCCGCGGTCGTCGACGGCGGTGCGACGCTCACGTGGACCGAGGTCGTGGGTTCCCGACCCAACCCCACGGGCGGGCTCATCTCGAGCTTCAGCTCCTACGGCCTGGCCGCTGACCTGAGCCTCAAGCCGGACCTCGGCGCCCCCGGTGGCAGCATCTACTCCACCTACCCGCTGGAGGAGGGGGAGTACGCGACCGCCTCGGGCACCTCAATGGCTGCCCCGCACGTCGCGGGAGCCGCGGCCCTGCTGCTGCAGGCTCGCCCGGGGACCGAGGCCCACGAGGTGCGTGACCTCCTGCTCAACTCGGCCGACCCGGCACCGTGGAACGGCGCACCGACGTCCGACGTCCTCGAGCCGGTCCACCGTCAGGGCGCGGGCATGCTCGCCATCGACGAGACGATCCTGTCGACCACGACGGTGACCCCGGGCAAGCTGTCGCTCGGCGAGTCCGAGCACGGCGCGGTGACCAAGACGCTGACGGTGGCGAACGCCGCGGGCGAGGACATCACCTACGCGCTGTCCTCCCTCGACGCTGCGGCCACCACCGGCAATCCCGATGCGCCCACCGTCGTCCAGGACGCGACCGCCCGGGTGATCATGCCGGACGAGCTCACCGTCCCCGCGGGCGGACAGGCCAGCTTCGACGTGACGATCAGCCCCAACGAGCTGACGCAGGCGCTGTACGGCGGGTACGTCGTCCTCACTCCGAAGGACGGGGACGGTGCCTCGCTGAGCGTGCCCTTCGCGGGCTTCGCGGGCGACTACCAGGCGCTGCCGCTGCTGGAGAACCTCGGCGATCTCGACCTGCCGGCTCTCGGCAAGCTCACCACGTGCGACCGGTTCATCGGGATCGACTGCGCCTGGAACGGTGACTGGGACATCGTCAGGACTGAGGGAACCAGCTACACCATGCAGGACGGTGACGTGCCGACCGTTCTCATCCACATGGAGAACCCGGCGCAGTCGCTCACCTTCTCCATCTACCGGCCCATGCCGGAGGGTGCGAGCCAGCAAGCCATCGAGGGCCAGGCCGTCGCCCGCTACGAGCAGCACATCGGGCGTGACTCGGGTGAGTTCACCGAGTGGACGTGGGACGGCATGCGCTCGACCCAGGACGGTGGCCGCAGCCCCGTGCCGGACGGGCACTACATCCTGCAGGTCGAGGCGCTGAGCGCTCTCGGTGACCCGGACAACCCGGACCACGTCGAGACCTGGTCCACCCCCGCCTTCATGATCGACCGTGACGGCGACGGCGAGGTGCCCCCGCTGGAGCCGGAGGAGCCGGCCGACCCGGGGCCGGCGCCGCAGCGGTTCGGGTTCTTCCTCAACGACGGCTGGGACGGTAAGCCCGAGCACGTGTTCCAGTACGGCCGGTACACCGATGAGGTGCTCATCGGTGACTGGGACGGTGATGGCCGCGACACGATCACCGTGCGCCGGGGGAACCGCTTCTTCGTCAGCAACGCCCCACGGGGCGGGGTGGCGGACAGCGTGTTCACCTACGGGCGTGCGGGTGACGTCGTCCTGGTCGGTGACTGGAACGGGGACGGCACCGACACCCTGGCGGTGCGTCGCGGGGCCCAGTACCACGTGAAGAACTCCCTGGCGGGTGGGAAGGCGGACCACGTCATCACCTACGGCCGCGCCGGTGACGTGGTCATGGTCGGTGACTGGGACGGCAACGGGAGCGACACCTTCGCGGTGCGGCGCGGGGCGACCTACTACGTGAAGAACTCCATGCGTGGTGGGCCCGCGGACCGGACGTTCACCTACGGCCGGGCGACGGACGTGACGCTGGCCGGTGACTGGGACGGCAACGGCACCGACACCTTCGCGGTGCGGCGTGGGAATGAGTACTTCGTGAAGAACTCCCTCGCCGGTGGTCCCGCGGACTTCTCCGTGGCGTTCGGCCGCGCCGGTGACGAGGTGCTCGTGGGTGACTGGAACGGCGACGGCCGCGACACCCTCGGCGTGCGCCGCACCCCGTAGGCGACGGCCCAGCCAAACGGCTGACCTGACTGACCGAGGTCGAGGAGAGGCCCTGCACCACGGCGGTGGTGCGGGGCCTCTCTGCGTCGGTTCCCGCAGCGAGATTCCTCACAGGTGAGTCGGTGCAGCCGATAGGTCGGGGGAGATGGTGACGTCGCGCAGGCCAAGGCGCCGGAGAGCTCGCCATCGCACGACGACATCTGTCATTCGACGAGGGAGTTCCCGTGGGCGAGTACCCGCAGCACACGACCGGCCAGCCGTGGGGGCCCACCGCCCCGCTGGAGCCGCCGGCAACCGGCAACCCGGACGGCACCAGTGCGCGTTCCTGGTACAAGAAGAAGCGCTTCATCATCCCCGGCGCCCTTGTCGCGCTCTCCATCGGAATCGCAGCGACCGGCGGCGAGGACGAGCCTGCGGCGCCGACCGCCGTCGAGACGGAGTCCGTCGACGCGACGTCGGAGCCGAGCCCGACCGTCGACACCGAAGCCGAGAAGGCCGCCGCCGAGGCGGCGGAGGAGGAGCAGAAGCGCGAGGCCGAGCGCGAGGAGGCAGAGCGAGTCGCTGCCGAGGAGGAGCGGGTTGCCGCTGAGGCAGCCGCTGCCGAGGCAGCCGCAGCCGAGGCGGCCGCGGCCGGCACGGTGTCCCAGCAGAACGCGAAGCGGTCGGCGGAGAGCTACCTGGACTTCAGTGCCTTCTCCCACGAGGGGCTCGTCAAGCAGCTGGAGTTCGAAGGCTTCTCGACGGAGGACGCCACGTGGGCCGTCGACGAGGTGAAGGTCGACTGGAACGAGCAGGCCGCGAAGTCCGCGGAGAGTTACCTCGAGTTCTCGGGGTTCTCGCGGTCCGGTCTTATCGACCAGCTCTTGTTCGAGGGTTTCAGCCAGGAGCAGGCCGAGTACGGCGTGAGCACGACGGGCCTGTAGCAACCTGACGTACGCCCGGTGCGTCGCCCCTTGCGGGAAGGCGCGTTCGGGCGTGGGATGGGGGTATGGCCATCATCCCTCCCTTCACCGACGAGCACCCCGGCATCAGGGCCGACTGGTCCGCGTGCGACCTCAACGACCTCGCGCCGTGTGGCGGCGTCGACGTGAAGGCCGACGGGAACGTGGCGTGGGCCGAGTTCGTCGAGCACGCGGTGACTGTCGGGTGGCCGGGAGTCGAACGTCTCGGTGGGGAGCCGGGCACCGTGGCAGACGTCGTGCGCGCGAACGTCGACGTCTTCGGGCAGTCGGTCGCACAGACGGTCGCGTCGGTGCGGGCGACGGACCGCGCCGAGGAGCGCACGCGAACCTTCGCCTACGTGGAGTGCGAGTTCGCCCCGGGGAGGTCACGCTTCCAGGAGCAGCTGCCCGATGGCGGGGACCGTTACGAGATCCGCGAGGTCTCCTTCCTTTTCCAGACCGGCACGAAGACCGAGCCGATCCACGACCCGGAGCTCGCCGCCGCACTGGGCGTCGAACCGGGTGAGCGGGTGCCGCTCACCGAGTACGCCACCCGCCGGGCCGCGGCGGCCAGGTAGCGGTGGGGCGGGGACCGGGACGGCCGACGTCGGCGTCCGTCGTCGCCACCGACGAGACGACGGACCTCGACGGCGCACGCTCACCCGCCGGTGAGGTGCATGCCTGGGTGCAGGGAACCAACCAAACCGTCTGCGGGCTCGCACTGAGCCGGGAACGGCTGCTGCGTTTCCCCCACGTGCCGTGGGCGGAGGTCCAGCCCGCGACGGGCACCCACGCCGACGCCGTCACCTCGCTCTGCCCGCGGTGCGCTGCCGGGATGGGCGCGCGGCGGGGTGAGAAGCGCTGGAAGCGGACCGACCCGAGACCCTGACGTGAGCAGCGCGCGGGGGCGACACATACCGAGGTGGGCACGCAGTCCGGCAAGGCTCGCAAGGCCAAGGGATACGGCCATCCGCTGTTCTCGGCTGCGGAGTTCTTTGCTTGGCACGACGAGGCGGTCAGGCAGGATCGCTGAGCAGGTCGGGGGGCAGCAGTGACGCGCCCACCACCCCGCTCATGAGCATCGGGTCGATGCGCTCGCCGCGCCGAAGCACGCTGACCGCGCCGGTCGGCTCGAAGATCACGGCGGCGACCTCGCTGGGATGACGGATCCCAGCCAGCCGCAGGCGCGACTGGAGCTCACCGGGCTGCACGTGGCAACGCCGCATATGCCGCTCGATGACCTGACCATCGGCCATGAGGAGGATCGGGTCACTGGTCACCGCCAGCGCACCCCAGCGTTGCCGCCGGACGATCCCGAGCAGCCCCTGCAGGACCAGCAGGGTGGTCAGTGCGACGATGCCGCCTGCCAGCCGCGGGATCTCACCGAGCGAGGCGCGGCCGATGATCGAGCCGAAGGCGATGACCGCCACGAGGTCAAAGCTCGACAGCCCGGACAAGACCCGCGGGCCGAGGATGCGGACGAAGAGAAGCATCGCCAGGTACATGCCGACCGTGGCCAGGACCACGGCAAGGGCTTCGATCGGGGAGATCCAGAGCAGCTCGCGCATGACACCCGTCTACCACAGCAAGAAGGAGCCGACGTCGGGGAACGCCGATCCGGTTCCGCCCCTCGCCGCCGCGATCACGCCGTCCCCGGTGGTGAGCTCGGCGAGGACGAGCGGCGCCGGGCCGGTACGCGCGAGGGACGGGACCGGACCCACGCCGTCGGGCACGTTGTTGTTGCGACCCGGCCGATGGCGAGCGCGTGCCGGCCTTCCGCCGGCGGGCCACCGTGCGTGACGCGCGGTTGCCGGACCACCTCGCCGGAGAGCATGACGCTGGCCCTCGTGACCCGGCAGCACCGTAGCGGCGGCACCGACATCGAGCTTGGCCGCGACACGGCGCGCGTTGAGTCCCCGCCGTGAGTGTTCGAAAGCCCTGGTGCGGGTTCGTAGCCCTCCGTCACGTCGCGACCAGCGGCTCCAGGACGACGTCGGGATGATTGCGTTGGATCGACCGCGCTCGCCACTGGTCGGGGAGGAGCACGAGCAGCTCGCCGTCCTCGCGGTGGACGACCTCGACACCCCACTCCGCACTCAGCGTCGGGGCCCAGGTGGGGGTGGTGCGCCGCGCCACGCTGTAGCCCAGCGTCTCCAGGTGGATCGGGGCCCCGAACTCCGCGCTCATGCGGCTCTCGGCGACCTCGAACTGCATCGGTCCCACAGCCGCCAGTACCGGCGCCTGCTCCCCTCGCAGGTCGGAACGCAGCACCTGGACCACACCCTCGGCCTCGAGCTGGGTGATGCCGCGGCGGAACTGCTTGTACCTGCCCGTGTCCACCCCGCGGGCCACCGCGAAGTGCTCCGGAGCGAAGGTCGGCAGGGCGGGGAACTGGACCGGGGGGCCGGCGTGCAGGGTGTCGCCGATGCGCAGGTTCGAGGCATTGACCAGCCCCACGACGTCGCCGGGGTAGGCCGTCTCCACGAGGCTGCGGTCGCGGCCAAAGGCCTGCTGGGCGTACTTCGTCGCGAACGGTTTGCCCGTGCGCGCGGTGGTCACCACCATGCCCCGCTCGAAGACGCCCGAGCAGACCCGGATGTAGGCCAGTCGGTCGCGGTGTGCGGTGTCCATGCCGGCCTGCAGCTTGAACACGAAGGCGCTGAACGGTGCGTCCAATGGACGCGCCTGACCCTCGTGATCAGCCCTGGGGCCGGGCGCCGGGGCCAGCTCCACCAGCGCGTCCAGCAGCCGGCGCACACCGAAGTTGCGCACCGCCGCGGCGAACAGCACCGGGGTGGAGATGCCGCCGAGGAACATCTCCTGGTCGTGCTCGGCGCCCGAGGCGGCCAGCAGCTGTGACTCCTCGCGGGCGGCGGTCCAGGCCTCTCCCTCGCGGGAGGCTGCCTCACCGGCGCTCATGCGCTCCTCGGGGGCGATCTGCGCCCCGCCCGCGGTCGGCGTGAACGCGACGTAGTCGCCGCTGTCCCGCTCGACCACGCCGCGGAAGTCGCCGGCGATCCCCACCGGCCAGGTCAGCGGAGTGGGCGTCAACCCGGTGCGTTCGGTGATCTCGTCCATGAGCTCCAGCGGGTCCTTGCCCGGCCGGTCCCACTTGTTGATCACGGTGATGATCGGGATCCCGCGGTGCTTGCACACCGCGAACAGCTTCATCGTCTGCACCTCGAGCCCCTTGGAGGCGTCGACGAGCATGATCGCCGCGTCCACCGCCGTCAGGACCCGGTAGGTGTCCTCGGAGAAGTCCGCGTGGCCCGGGGTGTCGACGAGGTTGAGCACCGTGTCCCGGTAGGTGAGCTGGAGCACCGCCGAGGAGATCGAGATCCCGCGCGCCTGCTCCATCTCCATCCAGTCCGAGACGGTCGCGTTGCGCCCGGCCTTGCCGTGCACGTGCCCGGCCTTGGTGATCGCCCGCGCGTGCAGGGCCAGCGCCTCCGTCAGCGTGGACTTGCCCGCGTCCGGGTGGCTGATCACCGCGAACGTCCGACGACGTGCTGCCGCGCCCACGGGCTCGTCGGTTACGCCGGCCTGTTGTTCCAGCACGTGCTGCATCACTCCCACCGCCGATCATCGGCGCTGCTCGAGGTCTGGCCAGTCGCTCGGAGGCAGCGGGAAACTGCCGACGCGTGGCTGTGTCAGGTTGTCACATCCCTCGGGGACGCTCGCGCGCCCGGGGGCGGAGGGCTGTTAGCCACGCGCGAGCAGCTCTATCGTGCACGGTAGGCCGGGCGCACGGGCGAGGCGGCCGTCCCCCGTGAGGAGGACGGCCTTGAGCGCATCGGCCAGTGCCACGTAAACGGCGTCGTAGACGGTCAGGTTGGCTCGCAGCGACCACACGCCTTCGAGGAGTGGCAGATGAGGAACCCGGCGCGCGGGAAGGTCGCGCAGATCCGTCAGTGCCAGGCTTGCCCGGCGTGCGTCGAGGTGACCGGCGGCAAGCTGGCGGCGGAGCACCGAGAGAACCTCGAGGTCGGCGAGCTCGGGCACAGCGAGGGGCTCCCCGCGCAGCCGGGAGCGAGCGTGGTCGCCATCCGGGCCGTCGTCGGCCAGCGCCGTGACGAGGACGCTGGCGTCAACGACGAGCACGTTCGAGCCCGAGCTGCTCGACGGCGTCCGCGAGGGGCACGGACCCTCCAGACCGGCCGCCGGCACGGTCGAGGACCTCCTCGAGCGTGGGCGTGTCGGCGTCCTCCACGAGCCGGGAGAGCAGGTACTCCTGCAACGACTGGTGCGACTCCGCAGCGCGTCGACGCAGGATCGCGTGGGTGCGCTCGGGGACGTTCTTGATCTGGATGCTCGGCATGGCGCCAGTCTGGCGCCGCTGGCGCCAGGACGCAAGCATCAAGGCGGCGGAGGGTGGCCCTGTTGCCGTTGGTGGGACCAACTGCCCGCACGAGGCCCACATGAGGGCCGAGGATGGAGTGGGGCATCCATCGATACGAGGAGGTCAACACATGGCGACCGTCGGACTGGTCGGCACGCTGGACACCAAGCGTGAGGAGTACATCTGGCTGCGCGACGCGCTGGCAGCGCGCGGGATCGCGACGGTGCTCATCGACGTCGGGACCTTCTCCGACGGCGGTGGCATCGCCGACGTCGGCGCGGCTGAGGTGGCGGAGGCCGCCGGCGCCGATCTCGGTGCACTCCGAGACGCGAAGGACCGCGGCGCGGCGATGACCACGATGGGCAAGGGCGCCGCTGTCGTTGTCGAGCGCCTGCACACGGAAGGCACGCTGCACGGGCTGCTGGGCGTCGGAGGCTCGTCCGGGTCCGCCGTCGCCTCGCAGGCGATGCAGGCGCTGCCCGTGGGCGTGCCCAAGCTGCTCGTGTCCACCATGGCGGCGGGCGACGTCGGCCCGTACGTGGGAGCCAAGGACGTGACGATCATGCCGTCCGTGGTGGACGTCGCCGGGATCAACCGCATCTCGCGGTCCATCCTGCGCAACGCCGTCGCCGCCATCGCGGGCATGGCCACCGCCTATGCCGAGACCGCCGGAGCCCCGGAGGATCCGGAGGAGCCGCACCTCATCGGCGCGACGATGTTCGGCCTCACCACCCCTGCCGTCGACGAGGCTCGGCGGCGGCTCACCGAGCTCGGCTACGAGGTGCTGGTCTTCCACGCCACCGGCGCAGGCGGCCGGGCGATGGAGGCGCTCGCGGCCGACGGCTTCCTCGATGGTGTTCTCGACCTCACGACCACCGAGCTGGTCGACGACCTGCTCGGCGGGGTGCTGTCCGCGGGCGCCGACCGGCTCGAGGCCGTGGGGGCGGCCGGCCTGCCCCAGGTGGTGAGCGTCGGTGCGCTGGACATGTGTAACTTCGGCCCGGAGGCGACCGTGCCGTCGACGTACGCGGGGCGGAACTTCATCGTGCACAACCCCACCGTGACGCTCATGCGCACGACGCCGGAGGAGATGGCGGAGCTCGGCCGGCGCATCGGGCGCAAGCTCGTCCGCGCCGCCGGCCCGGTCGAGGTCTACCTCCCGCTGCGCGGGGTGTCAGGGATCGACGTCGACGGCGGGCCGTTCTTCGACCCCGACGCGGACGCCGCGTGCTTCGCCGCCCTCAAGCAGGAGCTGGAGGGCAGCGACGTCGTCGTCCATGAGGTCGACAGCGCCATCAACGACCCCGGATTCGGGACGGCGGCCGCCAACGCGCTGCACGCGCTTATTCGCCGCTGACCCAAGGAAAGGAAGAACAGCATGGAACGTCAGGATGCACTCACGCGGCTACGGGCGTCGGTGGAGGCGAACCGGCCAATCATCGGCGGTGGCGCCGGCACCGGCCTGTCCGCCAAGGCAGCGGAGGCCGGCGGGATCGACCTCATCATCATCTACAACTCAGGGCGCTACCGGATGGCCGGGCGCGGCTCGCTCGCGGGGCTCCTCGCCTACGGTGACGCGAACGCGATCGTCATGGAGATGGCGAACGAGGTGCTGCCGGTCGTCAAGGACACGCCCGTGCTGGCCGGTGTCAACGGCACCGATCCGTTCCGGGTGATGGGCCGTTTCCTCGACGACGTCAAGCGCGCGGGCTTCACCGGCGTGCAGAACTTTCCCACCGTGGGGCTCATCGACGGCGTCTTCCGGCAGAACCTCGAGGAGACCGGCATGGGCTACGCGCTGGAGGTCGAGATGATCGCGGCTGCCCACGAGCGCGGACTGCTCACCACCCCGTACGTCTTCGACGCCGAGCAGGCGACCGCTATGGCGCAGGCGGGTGCGGACGTGCTCGTCCCGCACATGGGGCTGACCACCTCCGGGACGATCGGCGCGCAGACGGCGCTCACGCTCGAGGAGGCGGCGGCGCGGGTGCAGGAGATGCACGACGCCGCCAAGCGGGTGAACCCCGAGATCCTCGTGCTGTGCCACGGCGGTCCCATCGCCGAGCCTGCCGACGCGCAGTACGTCCTGGACCACACGCAGGGCGTGGTCGGGTTCTTCGGGGCGTCCTCGATCGAGCGGCTGCCCACCGAGCGGGGGATCAAGGCGCAGACGGAGGACTTCAAGGCGATCACCTTCTGAAGGCCACCTCCGCTGAGCGCGGGATCCGCCGCCGGTTCGCGAACGCCGGCGGCGGTCCGGCGCGGGCGCCTCGTTGTTCGAGGCGCCCACTCCGGCCGGTTCGCTGCTCGCGCGGGCGGTACTGCTGCAGCGACGTTGTGCTCGTCGATCGGACGACGGCGTCGCGCCACCCGGGCCCGCTCCTGCCAGCGAGGTGGCTGTCTGACTCGGCGGGCCAGGGGATACGTGCGCGGGAGGCGTGAGATTGATCCGCCTCGTGGATCAATCTAACGTCTCCACACTCCCCTTCTTTCAGACCCCGGCTTCCGCGCGCGAGGCCCTCACCAGCCGCTCGACGAGGTCGTCGGGGATCGGCTTGCGCGGCGTGAAGGTGACGCCCGTCTTCGTGGCCTTGAGCCCGGCAGCCGTGATCTCGTCGGCGTGGTCGGCGATCGCACCGGGAAGGACGTAGAGCCCGCACTGCTTGCTGAACGCCGCATAGCTGGCGACCACCGTCCCGCCGATGGTGAAGCCGGGCATGGTGTAGGCGACGATCTCCTCCGCGTCCGGGAGCACGCGGGCCAGGAGGCCGCGCAGCCGCTCCAGTGAGGGCCGGAAGGCCTCGGGCGCGGCGGCAATGTAGGCGGCGTGGTCGGCTGGGGGCGTCATCGCTGGTCTCCTTCGCCGGTCCTCAGCCCTCGGCGAGGAACGCCGCGACCCGGTCCTTCGGACGGCCGATGATGGCGCGGTCACCGCGGACGAGGACGGGACGCTGCATGAGCCGCGGATGCTGGACGAGGAGGTCGGCCACCTGCTCCGCCGTCGTGACATCGGCTGCGGACAGGCCCTGCTCGGTGAAGAACGCGTCCTTGCGGACGAGGTCGGCCGGCGGGTCCTCGAGCTTGGCGATGAGGTCGAGCAGCTGCACCCGGTCCAGCGGCGTCTTGAGGTACTGCACGACCTTGGCGTCGACCCCCGCCTCCGCGACGGCATCGAGGGCGTGGCGAGAGGTGGAGCAGCGGGTGTTGTGGAGGACGGTGAGCTCGGCCATGGCAGCCAGCCTACGGACAGGGCGAGCGACCGGGCGTGCTGGGCGTCCTGCGATAAGACGTGCGCGGAACCCGCCCGTGCCGGCCGGCTGCGGGTGGAGACTGGGCCCATGGCCGGGTGCTGCGACCCGCACGGGTGCGACCAGATGTTCGGCGCCGGCTTCGCCCGGTACGCGGCGAGGCGGTTCCGCCGGCGTGGTCTCGACACGGCCGCGCGGCAGATGGTCGACTTCCTGGCTGCCGACGGCGTCGCCGGGGCCACGGTGCTCGACATCGGCGGCGGGGTCGGCGAGATCGGCATCGAGCTGCTGAGGCGCGGGGCGGCGAGCGCGACCACGCTCGAGCTCTCACCGGCGTACGACGTCGAGGCGAGGCGCCTGGCGGAGGAGGCGGGCGTCGCAGGCAGGGCGTACCGACACGTCACCGACATCGCGGCCGACGCCGACGACGTCGAGCCGGCCGACGTCGTCGTCCTCCACCGCGTCGTGTGCTGCTACCCCGACTTTGAGCGGCTGCTGGGTGCGGCGGCGGACCTCTGCCGTGGCCGGCTGGCGTTCAGTCACCCACCCCGGAACGTCGCCACGCGCGCCGTCGTGGCCGCACAGAACGCGACGTCCAGCCTGCTGGGCCGCGAGTACCGCGCGTTCGCGCACCCGCCGACGGCGATGGTCGGCGCCGTGGAGGCCCGGGGCATGCGACAGGTTCTCACGGGCTCCGGGATGGTCTGGCAGGTTGCGGCACTGGTGCGCTGAGCGCACCGCGCGGCCGCCGCGCGCCGCGAGCCCCCCGGCCTGCGCTGACCTATAGTGACGCCGGCCCTGGACCGGGCCGCGCGCGCTGTGGAGGGGGCTGAGGAGCATCACCCGGACAGGGCAGGGGCACGACTTCACCCAGGGCAGCACCTTCCGGCAGCTCGTCGCCTTCTCGGCGCCGATCATGCTGGCGAACCTGCTCCAGACGTCCTTCCAGTTCGTCGACAGCCTGTGGATCGGGAACCTGCTCGGCGCGGACGCGCTCGCCGCCGTCGCCGTCTCCGCCGTCATCGTCTTCACGGCGCTGTCCTTTGTCATCGGGTTGAACAACGCCGCCCTGACGATCTTGTCCCAGCAGAAGGGCCGCGGGGACGAGCGCGGCCTGGAGCGCTACCTCAACGCCTTCGTCGTCACGCTGCTCCTCCTGTCCGTGGTGCTCGGCGGCCTCGGCTACGCGTTCTCCGGGAGCCTGCTCGGGCTCCTCGGGACGCCGGAGTCGATCGTGACGCCGGCGCAGGAGTACCTGCAGATCACCTTCCTCGGGATCCCGTTCCTCTTCGGGTACAACTTCCTCAGCACCGTGCTGCGGGCGGTGGGGGACAGCCGCACGCCCATGCGCTTCGTGCTGGTCGCGGTGCTGCTCAACGTCGTCCTCGACCCGCTCTTCATCCACGTGCTCGGGCTGGGCGTGCGCGGCGCCGCCGTCGCGACCGTGCTGTCGCAGGGGATCGCGTTCGGCTACGGCCTCGTGTACGTGGCCCGACGGCGGATGGTCCCGTTGCGCTGGCCCACCCTGCCCGCGTGGCCCGAGGCGCGCACGATCCTGCGTCTGGGGATCCCGGCGGGGTTGCAGATGGCGGTGATCTCGGCGGGGTCGGCGGCGATCACGAGCGTGGTCACCGGTTTCGGCTCCGCCGTCCTCGCCGGCTTCGGTGCGGCGCAGCGGATCGACTCGCTCATCATGCTCCCGGCGCAGGCGCTGGGGATCTCGGTGGCGAGCATGGCCGGGCAGAACATCGGCACGGGGAACTGGGGCCGGGTGGGCCGCATCTCCCGCGTGGGCGTCGTGTACAACCTCGCGATCATGACGGCGGTCGCCCTGCTCGTCGTGGCCCTCGCCCGGCCGGCGGTCTCGCTGTTCGTCCGCGAGCCCGACGCCGTCGAGTTCGGTACTCAGTACCTGCGCATCGTCGCGCTGTGCTATCCGTTCCTCGGGATCAACTTCGTCCTCAACGGGGTGGTGCGGGCGTCCGGAGCGATGTACCAGGTGCTCGTGCTCAACATCGTCTCCTTCTGGGTGCTGCGCTTCCCGCTCACCTCGCTGTTCGCCGGCCTCTTCGGGGAGAGCGGCATCGCCCTGGGCATGGGAGCGAGCTTCATCGTCAGCAGCGCCTTCGCGTTCCTCTACTACCGCTTCGGCCGGTGGCGGGAGACGAAGCTGTTCGCGGAGTCGGACGCCCGGTAGCGGGGGTACCGCAACGGGGCCGGCGGCAGCCCCACCCGATGGGATCGGCCTCGAGGACATGGTGGTGTGGGAGACCCACAACGCCGCCGAGGCCGGCGCGGCGTGGCACGGATCGCTCCTGCGGGACCAGCGGCGCGGCCGGCGCTCAAGCAGAGCGGGTGCGGCAGCGGGGAGGCCACGCGCTACGCGACGACGTCCGCGGCACGCGTGCGCCTCCCCGGCAGGAGCACCCCGGACACCGCGGCCCCGAGGAGAAGGAGCCCCGCGCACCACCACATGGCCGCGACGTAGCCCGCGCCGAAGGTGTCGGGCGCCAGCTCGCCGTCGAGACCGACGAGAGCAGGCAGCGCAGCGACGGACAGCAGCCCAGCCGCGCGGGCGACGGCGTTGTTGACGCCGCTCGCCAGGCCCACGTGCTCCGCGGGCGCGGCGGCGAGGACGGTGGCCGTCAGCGGCGTGACGAGCAGTGTGATCCCCGCGCCGAAGACGAGGACGCCGGGCAGGACGTCGGCGAGGTAGGAGGCGCCGTCGTCGGGGATGCCGGTGAGGAGCGCGACCCCGACGGCGGCGACCGCCGAACCGAGCGTCATGAGCGGGCGCGGACCGAGGCGGTCGAGCAGCGTGCCCACGCGCGGGGAGAAGACGAGCAGGAGCAGCGTGAACGGGATCGTCGCGGCCCCGGCGGCGAGCGGGCTGTACCCGGCGACCACCTGGAGGTGGAGCACGAGGAAGAACATCACCGCGCCGAGCGCCGCGTAGATGAGGAACGTCGCGACGTTGACCACCGAGAACGTCCGGTGGGCGAAGAGCGCCAGCGGGACCATGGGGTGACGCGTGCGCGCCTCGACCGCGACGAAGGCCGCCGCGGCCACCGCCCCGACGGCCGCCGCCATCCACGCGCCCTGGATGAGGGCGACGGTGGTGCCGCCGAGGGCGACGACGCCGAGCGCCGCGCCGGGGACGTCGAAGCGGCCGCGCACGGCCGGCGGCCTCGACTCGGGCACCCGCAGCACCGCGATGACGACGACGAGCGCGGCGACCGGCACGTTGATGAAGAAGACCCATCGCCACGACAGCGTCTCCACGAGCCAGCCCCCGAGCAGCGGCCCGACGGCGCCGGCCACCCCCGACCAGGCCGACCAGTACCCGATGGCCCGGGCCCGGTCCTCCTCGGCGATGAGCGACTGGATGAGGGCGAGGCTTCCCGGGGTGAGGAGCGCGGCCCCGATGCCCTGCACGCCGCGGGCGAGGATGAGCTGCTCGGTGCCCTGCGCCAGGCCGCAGGCCACCGAGGCGAGACCGAACCATACGATCCCGACGACGAAGACCCGCCGCCGGCCCAGCCGGTCCCCGAGCGAACCGCCCACGAGGATGAGCGAGGCCAGGGCCAGCATGTAGGCGTTGACGACCCACTGCAGGTCGACGAGCGTCGCGCCGAGGTCCAGCGCGATGGGGCGCAGCGCGACGTTGACGACGGTGCCGTCGAGGAAGGCGATCGCCGACGCGAGCGTCGCGGCGACCACCACCCAGCGCCCGCGCGCGGAACGGAGCGGGAGGCTCTCCACCGCTCCATCATGGGGTCTGCGCGGCTGCGGAGCACGAGGCCGCGCTCAGGTGCTCATCTCTGCGGGCGGGAGTCCCACTCGCACCGGCCCCACGGCCGTGCGCCCGTCGACCGGGACGCCCTTCTGGGTGACCACGAGGAGGCCCTCGTCGGCCAGCGTGGAGGCGACCGCACGGGCCACGGGTGTCAGCTCCCGACGACGCGCGGGATCGACCGCTCCGGCCGACTCGGAGGGGCACAGCGTCTTGTCCGGGCCACGCTCCTGGGCGAGGCGGAGCAGCTGGGCGCGCAGCCGGTCCTGGAGCTCGGAGGTGGCGCCGAAGGTCGCGACGGCGTCGTCCAGGCGCCGCAGGAAGCCGGCGAAGCCGCGGCCGGCACGCCCCTGGCGCCGGGAGGAAGTGAGGACTCGGGTGCGGTCGGTGCTCGTCCACGGCGCCCCTGCCACGTCCCGGACGGCGTGCGTGAGCTGGACGTCCTCGCCGTCGTCGAGCGCGGGGAAGCCGCCGGCGGCATCGTACGCGGACAGCCGCACGCCGAGGTTGGCGCCGTGGATGCCCAGGTGCCCCTCGGTGAGGTGGTGCTGGGCGTGCCACAGCGTGGCCGCCTCCGACCCGTCGTCGCGGGGCTCGACGGTGCCGAGCACGAGGTCGAGCCCGCGGTCGGCGAGGGTCCGCTGCTCGGTCAGCCAACCGTCCGGCACGCGGGAGTCGGCGTCGGTGCTCGCCAGCCACAGGGTGGTGGGGGACAGGTGCGCGAGCGCGTCGTGGGCGCGGCCGGCGGCGACGCCGTCGCCGCGTGCACCGCCCAGGCTGCCGGCGTCGCTCTCCACGGTGACCCAGTGGACGTCCGGGTGTGCGTGGGCGACGTGCGCGACCTCCTCGGCGGTGCGGTCCGTGCACCGGTGGAGGACGACGGTGACGACGACGGGCCGGTCCACCCGGCGGGCGGCCGTCGCGACGCTCCGCAGGCAGCCGGCGATCTCCTCCTCCTCGTCCCGCGCGGGCACGACCACGACGACTCCCGCGAGGACGGGACGGTCGGCGGTCACGTCGCGGGGCAGCACGTCGGCATCCTCACACGCACCACGCGGTGAGCACGACGTCGTCCTCGACGAGGTGGCTGTGCCGGCGCAGACCCGCGGTCACCAGCACGTCCTCGAGCAGGGCGTGCACGTCGTCGCCGACCAGCGGCCACCCGACGATCTCGTGCCGCCAGTGGCAGGCGAGCACGGTCCCGACCGGCGCGCCGCTGACCAGCTCCGCGGCTCGCTCGGCCAGGGCGCGCAGCCGGCCGGGGGAGAGGAAGTAGCCCACCTCCGAGAGGACCGCGAGGTCGACGGCGCCGGTGAGGTGCTCCTCCAGCAGCGGCCAGTCCTCCGGCAGGGAGGCCTGCACCGTGCGGAGCCGGGCGGAGCCGGGGACGCGGGCGAGCGCCGCGGGGGACTCGTCGACGGCCACGACCGTCCCGCACCGCGTGAGGAGGTCCTCGGCGAGGGCGCCGACGGAGCAGCCGATCTCCACGCCCACGGCGTACCGCTCGTGCGGGAGCATCGCGAGGGTCAGGGCGCGCTTGCGGCGCTCGTACCAGCTGGTCCGCACCTGCCACGGGTCGGCCTGCTCGGCGTGGAGCGGCTCGAAGGGGCTGTCCTCGCCCGGCTCGGCGACCAGCAGCGTCTCCCACGGCCGGGCGAAGTGGGCGAGGACACCGGCGGGCAGCAGCACCTCGTCCCCGGGCTGGTCGGACAGTGGCGCGACCTGGGAGTGGTGGGCGGCGACGGCGCGGGACTTGCGCTCACGCGCCTCCGGGCGGAGGTCGATCCGGCGGGCCGCTGACCACGGCAGGGCATCGGGGCCCTGCCAGTGCCACAGCCACACCGGGTACTCCAGCACGCGGGTGTCCGTGCGCCACGCGGCGGCCGCTGCGGCGCGTCCGGCGGCGTCGTGGTCGGGATGGCCGTCGTGCCGGTACGGGGCGAGGAGCACGCTCGCGCCGGGCCGCACCAGGCGGACCAGCGCGGCGGTGAGCTCGTCCTGCGCACCGGTGAGGCCGCCGTCGGGCAGGCCGAGGAGGTGGAGGCGGGCGTGCGGCGCCAGCAGGCCGACGGCGTCCGCCGCCTCCGCCCGGCGGATGCGGGCGAGGTGGGCGGGGGTGTGGGTCGGGGAGTCGGGGTGGGAGGCGTTGCCGTCGGTGGCGACGACGACGTCGAC
This sequence comes from Georgenia satyanarayanai, assembly GCF_023715365.1. GTDB lineage: Bacteria > Actinomycetota > Actinomycetes > Actinomycetales > Actinomycetaceae > Oceanitalea > Oceanitalea satyanarayanai_B. Next base: position 57,864 of record NZ_JAMBNZ010000001.1, on the reverse strand, counting down.
GACGACGTCGGTGGGCAGGCCGGCGAGCAGCCCACCGAGGGCGAGGGTCTCGTCGTCGGGATGGGCGGCGACGACGACGAGGTGCCCGGTGCCGGTGAGGTCGACGGGCACGGTGTCGCGCCACCGTGGGTCCTGCGCCCACCGGGCCTCGTCGGTGACGGGGTCTCCGAAGGGCGTCAGCTCCACGTCACCGGCATCCCGTCAACGACGGCGCGGCCGACGACGGCGGCGTCCCGCTCGGCCTTGTGCTGCCGCAGGTACAGCTGCAGGTCCGCCACCCGGGCGGCGTGCTCCTCCTCGCCGGCCAGCGGCCCGGGACCCAGCGCGTGGGCGGCCAGCGCGAGCACCGCCTCGCAGGCGTCGTGGACGACGTGCCGCACCCGCACGGACCGGGCCCAGGCGTGCTCGCCCTGGACGAGTCCGGCGTCCACGGCGGTGGCGGCCTCGGTGAGCACGGCGGCCGCGGCGGTGAGCTGGGTGTCGACCTGGCCGAGCAGCGACAGGCCGATCGGGTCGGGCTGGCGCTCGAGCGCACCCCGGCGCATCCGGCGGGCCAGGCCCATCGCCCCGCCGAGCCAGCAGGCGGCCACCCCGAGGCCGCCCCAGGCGAACCCGGGACGCGAGAGGTACCAGCCCGGCGCGCCCACCGGTACGGCCGGCACCTCGGTGAGCTGCAGCCCGGTGGAGCGGACGGCGGGCAGGCCGCGCGCGACCCACGGCTCGTCGAGGAGCTCGACCCCGGACAGGTCGACCGCGGCCAGGGCGTCGTCGAGCCAGGCGGTGACGAGGGCGGAGCCGACGTGCTCGGCGAGGGAGCACCAGGGCTTGCGGCCGGTGAGGAGCAGCCGGCCCTCTCCCGTGTCGCGCGCCTCCAGCCGGGCGCCGGGGCCCTCGGCGGCGTAGACGCCCCACGTGCCGGCGGGCTGCGGCACCGCGTACCCCGCCTCGGTGGCCTGGGCGAGGATCGCGACGGCGTCCAGGTGCGGCTCCAGGGCGCGGGCGACGGTGAGGTCGACGGCGGCCAGCTCGGCCAGGCCGCGCCAGAGCTGCGCGGTCCGTCCGCTGCCGGGCAGCGGGAGGACGGCGGCCGCTCGATCGGCCAGCGCCAGGGCGGCGACCGGGTCACCGGCGGCGACGCGGGCGTCGTCGAGCAGGGCCGTGAGCGCGGGGTCGTCAGGTGTCTGAGGGGTCCAGGGGGAGTGGCCGATCACGAACCCATGCTGCCGTCTACGCCGGCGGACGCACGTCCTCGTACCCGGTTTGTGGCCGAGATGCGCGAGACTCACCGTCGTCGGCCGCGCCTCCAGGAGGAGCTCGACTGCGCAGGCCTGCCGACCCGCCCGACGACGCGCTCGCTGGACCCCACATCACCGTCGGCTGGGGCGGCGGCTGTCGTGTCAGTCGGACAGCTCAACAGCCGGCGGGTGGTCGCGGCGAGCGTGCACCACGCGCACGACGCGGAGACCGTCCCCTGAGGGGAGGCGTTGGTAGAAGATTCCGTAGGGGAAGTGTCGCAGCCGGGCCCTGCGCAGATCAGCGAAACCCTCGACGGGTGGGGCGCCGTCGGGAAAGGTCTCGAGGCGCTCCATCGCGGCGTCGACATCGCTCAGGAACCGGTGGCCCAGCTCCTGGTCGATCGCGGAGTAGTCGTCGCGAGCACTTTCGAGGTCGACGACGGCGTGCGCAGTGAGGCGGATCCTCAACGACGCGCCCTCAGCTGCGGCCGTACGTCAGACCATTCCCTGACCGACGTGGGGTCTACATGCGCCTCCTCAAGCCCCGCGATGAGCGCGGCCCGCTCGGCCTCGCTGGGGCGATAGACGGCCTCGCCGAAGTGCGTGCGCAGGGCCTCCTGGATGACCTCCGACCTGCTCCTGTGCTCAACCACTCGCGCCCGCTCGACGAGTTCGTAGAGCTCTTCCGGAAGAGTGATCGCCACTTTGCGGACTGCCATGCCGCCTCGTTGGTATGGCGAGCGTACTCGGCTGGAACGCGAGGCATGTGTCGGCGCGGAGATCGAGGAGGCTCGGCGAGGTGCGGGGCTGCCCTGACGGAGGGCCGGCGGGCGCCGCTACCGACGACGACGGCGCACCTTCCCTGCCAGGCGGGTGCGCCGTCGTAGTGCGGTTCTAGAGGAAGCTCAGGACTGCAGCTCCTCCGGGATCCACCACAGGCCGTCGTTGTTCTCCTCCATGTAGGTGGCGAACTCCTCGGAGTGGTAGGCATCGACGATGGCCTGGGCCCACTCGGTGTCGGCGTTCTCCTCCTTGACGACGACCTGGAGGACGAGGTGGTCGAGGATGTCCTCGGTCGCCAGCGCCGTCGAGGGGTCGATGCCGGCGTTGTAGACGATGGAGCCGGTGATGACGATGTAGTCGAAGTCCACGCTCGCGGGCGGGATGGTGAGCGAGCGCATCTCGGTGATCTCGAGATTGTGCGGGTTGGCGACGATGTCGGCCTGGGTGAGCATAGTGCGGTCGGCGTTCTCGTCGAGCTCGATCCAGCCGATCTTCTCGAGCAGCAGGTAGGCGCGCGCCATGTTCGAGGCGTCGTTGGGGACGGCGACGGTGGCGCCGTCGGGCACCTCCTCGAGCGTCTCGTGGTTGTCGGAGTAGATGCCCGCGGGGACCGTGGGGATCGGGCTGATCGGCACGAGGTCGCCGTCGTTCTCGGCGTTGAAGGTCTCGAGGTAGGCGGTGTGCTGCTCGACGTTGAAGTCGACGTCGCCGTCGTTGAGGGCGATGTCGGCGGTGAGGAGGTCGGAGACGTCCTGGGCCTGCAGCGTGTAGCCCTGCTCCTCGAGGATGGGGGCGACGGCGTCCTCGAAGAGCTCGGTGTACGGGCCCTGGGACTTGCTGTAGGTGATGGTCGTGTTGTCGCCCGAGGCGGAGTCGGTATCGGCGGAGTCGCTCGAGCCGGGCTCGGCGCAGGCGCCGAGGAGGAGCGCGAACGGCAGCGCCAGGGCGAGGGTGCGGAACTTCTTCATGCGGGGGAGTGCCTTTCGGGGAGTCAGCGGGGATCGCGCAGGCGGCGGGACAGGTAGTTGCCTGCCGCCTGCATGAGCTGGACGAAGATGACGAGGATGACGACGGTGAACACCATGAGCGGGGTGTTGAAGCGTTCACGGCCGTAGGTGAGGGCGAGGTCGCCGACGCCGCCACCACCGCCGTAGCCGGCCATGGCGGTGGCGCCGAGGAGCCCGACGACGCTCGTGGTGAGCGCCAGGACGATGGAGCTGTAGGCCTCGGGCAGGAGGAAGCGGCGCACGATCTGGGCGTTGCTCGCGCCCATGGCCTTGGCGGCCTCGAGGACGCCGGGGGAGACCTCGAGCAGGCTGGCCTCGACCATGCGCGCGATGAACGGCGCGATGTAGACGATGAGCGGGACGAGGGCGGCGCGGCTGCCGACGCTCGTGCCGACGATCGCGCGGGTAATCGGCATCATCGCGACGAGCAGGATGATGAAGGGGATGGAGCGGACGACGTTGATCGTCACGTTGACCGCGGCGTAGGTGACGCGGTTCTCCATGAGCCCGCCGCGGCGGCTCAGCACGAGCGCGAGGGCGAGCCCGATGCCGACGAGCGTGCCGAAGAGCATGCCCCAGCCGAGCATGTAGACGGTCTGGACACCGGCCAGGATCAGCCGGTCGACGGTGACGCCGAAGATCTCCTGGTCCATCAGGCGGCGATCCTCTCTCGCAGGATCCCTGCGTCATCGAGCAGCAGTTCTGCGCGGCGGACGGGTTCGGGGCCGCCGATGAGCTGGACGAGGAACAGGCACAGGACCGACTCCTGCAGCTCCTCGACGGTGGCGCCGAGGATGTTGACCTCCAGGCCCTCGATCCGGCTGAGGGACGCGAGCAGCGGCTGGCGGACGGTGTCCCCGACGAATCGCAGGCGCAGCAGCTCCTGAGGGCGGGTCTCGGCCTGGACCATCTCGAGCAGCGGCTCGGGGATCTGGTCGTTGACGACGGTGCGGACGAAGTCCTGGGTGATGGACTCGCGGGGGCGGGTGAAGACGTCGAGGACGTTGCCGCGCTCGACGATCCGGCCGGCCTCCATGACGGCGACCTTGGTGCAGATGCGCTGGATGACGTGCATTTGGTGGGTGATGAGCAGGATCGTCACGCCCATCTCGCGATTGATCTTCTTGAGCAGCGCGAGGATCGACTCGGTGGTCTTGGGGTCCAGGGCGCTGGTGGCCTCGTCGCACAGGAGGATCGAGGGTTGGGTGGTGAGGGCGCGGGCGATGCCGACGCGCTGCTTCTGCCCACCGGAGAGCTGGCGGATGCTGGCATTGCGCTTGTCCTCGAGCTCGACGATCTTGAGCACCTCGTCCACCCGGCGGTCGATCTCGGCCTTGGACGCGCCCTGGATGAGGAGCGGCATGGCGACGTTGCGGTAGACCGTCTTGGTCTCCAGGAGGTTGAACTGCTGGAAGACCATGCCGATGTCGCGGCGCTGGCGGCGCAGCTCACGGGAGGACATCGCGGTGAGGTCCTGGCCGTTGACGTTCACCGTGCCGGCGTCCGGCGTCTCGAGCTGGTTGACCATCCGCAGGAGGGTGGACTTGCCAGCGCCGGAGAAGCCGATGATGCCGTACACGTCGCCCTGGTCGACGTCGAGGGAGACGTCGACGAGCGCGTCGACGGTGCCGTTCTTGGTGACGTAGCGCTTGGAGACGCCGTCGAGGGTGATCATCGGGCGGCAGCCCCGAACGGCGAGGACGACGACGGCGGGTGGTGCGGTGTGCTGGTCACGACGGTTCTTTCGCGAGTTGTGGGCACAAAAAAACGAGGCACGGACTCGTGCCTCGTTCGGATGCGGGTGCGTCAGCTATGCAGCATGCGGCGGCCCGGGCGGAACGAAGCCAGGGCAGCGACAACAGGTCTGTGCCATGGTTCGTCCTTCCTTGGTGGTTGTGGCGTCAACGTAGCACGTGGGCGACAGGTGTTGGACGGGTGGACTCAGGTACGGGACAGGATCGGCGCTGCTCTTCAAGCGGGTCTCCCCCTTGATGTGTCCGTGCGGGCGAAGGTGATGAACCTGCTCGTGCGGCTGCGCGACGAGCTCGACCTCTCCTACGTCTTCATCAGCCACGACGTCGCGATGGTGCGGCAGATCAGCGACGACGTCGGGGTCATGTACCTCGGCAAGGTGGTGGAGATCGGGCCGTGGAAGCCAGCGCTCGACGAGCCGCTGCACCCCTACACCCACGGCCTGCGCGGGGCGGTGCCGGTGCCCGACCCGAGCGTCGCGCAGCCGATCTCGGCGACGGTGGTGGGGGAGGTGCCCAACCCGGCCGACCCGCCGAGCGGCTGCACCTTCCACCCGCGCTGCCCGCTGCGCGAGGACGTGTGCGTGGCGCAGGTGCCGCCGCTGACCGACGCGGGGACGCCGCACCCGGTGGCGTGCCACGTGGCGCAGCGCGAGGGCGGGCGGATGCCGCTGCTGCTCGCGGAGAGCCGTGCCGAGCCGGCGCGGTGAGATGACGGCGCCGCCGGCCGGCGGACGCCCGGACCAAGGGGGAAGCGATGAGGCTGACACGACCGACGACGGCGCGAGCGGTGGCACTGCTCGCGGTACCGGCACTGGCGCTCGCGATAGGCGCACCTGCGGTGGCTGAGACCGACGCGCCGCCCGAGGGACAGGTGGTGCTCAGCCTGTCCGTCGAGCCGCGGGACAAGGACGAGCAGAGCGGGACGTTCTACTCCCCGCACGGCCACGCGACGCTGCGCGTGGCGGCCGAGGGCCGGGCGGCGGGGCAGGTGCGCGTCAACGGTGAGGTGGTGCCGGGTGCCACGGCCGCGCTCGCCCGCGGGAGGGACGCCGTCGTCGACGTGTCGCAGATGGTGGAGGCGGGGGAGAACACGGTGGAGGTGCGGCTGGTGCGCGGGGACGCGTACGTGAGCGTCGACTTCCCCGAGCTCGTCGACGTCGACCCTTCGGACGTCGGGGTGGATCCGGCGGTGCTCGCGCGGATCGACGCGGCGGTGGAGAGCCGGCTCGGCCTGGAGGACACTGACCGGTACACCGGCGCCGTCGCGCTCGTGGCGCACCGGGGACAGGTGGTCTACGAGAAGGCCTTCGGGGACGCGCAAACGCACGACGGCGCCGACCTGCTGGCCGAGCCGCGGCCCGCGACGGTGGACACGATCTTCGACATGGCCTCGATCACCAAGGTCGAGGCGACCACGGCCGCCGTCATGCGTCTGGTCGACGAGGGCCGGCTCGACCTGGACTCGCGGCTAGGTGTACTCAGCCAGGACGTTGGTGACACTGCCGGGCGGTCGTTGACGTAGGGAGGACCTCCGGGTGAGGTGTGGCTTGTCGAGAGTCACGCCCAACACCCGGAGGTCCTCGTGTCCCACCGTAATGCCCGTCTGACGTTCCACGGACGCCTGCTGCTGGTGCAGCGCGTGCGCCAGGAAGGGTGGGCGGTGGCCCACACCGCCAAGGCGATGGGCGTCTCGCGGCAGTGCGCGCACTACTGGCTCAAGCGCTACGACCAGGAGGGCGAGGAGGGTCGTCATGACCGCTCCAGCCGCCCCCACCACAGCCCGCGTCAAACCACGGCGGAGGTAGCCGAGCGGATCGTGGCCTGCCGCCAGGCCCATCGCCGCGGGCCGGACTGGATCGGCGCCGAGCTCGGCGTGCCGGCCCGCACCGTGTCGCGGGTACTGCGCCGCGCCGGTGTGCCCTACCTACGGGAGCTGGACCCGATGACCGGGCAGCAGATCCGCTCCTCCAAGGCCACCGCGGTGCGTTACGAACGCGACCGGCCCGGGGAGCTGGTCCACGTCGACGTGAAGAAGCTCGGCAAGATCCCCGACGGGGGCGGGTGGCGCGCCCACGGCCGCGGCAACGTGAAGCAGGACAGGACCCGGCGCATCGGCTATGACTACGTCCACTCGATGGTCGATGACCACTCCCGCCTGGCCTACAGCGAGATCCACGACGACGAGAAGGCCGACACCTGCGCCGGGTTCCTGCTGCGCGCGGCGGCCTACTTCGCCTCGATGGGCATCGAGCGCATCGAGCGGGTGATGACCGACAACGCCTTCGCCTACCGCCACGGCCGCGCCTTCACCGACGCGGTCGCCCAGCTCGGGGCGGTGCAGAAGTTCATCCGACCCCACTGCCCCTGGCAGAACGGCAAGGTCGAACGCTTCAACCGCACCCTGCAAACCGAGTGGGCCTACCGCCACGCCTTCACAAGCAACCAAGCCCGCCGCGACGCCCTTGCCCCCTGGCTGCACACCTACAACACTGAACGCCGCCACACCGCACTCGCCGGTCAGCCCCCGATCAGCCGAGTGTCACCAACCTGATGGCCGAGTACACCTAGACGAGCACCTCCCCGAGTTCGACGACGAGAAGGGCGCGATCACCGTCCGCCAGCTCATCACGCACCGCTCGGGCCTGTGGGAGTGGCAGCCGACGTACCTGCACGGGCGTAACCAGGAGGAGGTGCTCGAGTTCCTCGCCGGGCTCGACCTGCGCTACGAGACCGGCACCCAGCGGCGGTACTCGGACATCGGGTTCATGCTGCTGGGCGTCATCGTCGAGCGGGTGAGCGGACAGCCGCTGGACGAGTACGTGCGCGAGCACGTCCACGGACCGCTCGGGATGACCGACACCTCGTTCCGGCCGGACCCGGCGCTGCGCGACCGCATCGCCGCGACCTCCCTGGGCAACTCCTACGAGCACACGATGATCGAGACGGGAAGCCCGTACCCGATCGTCGGGGACCTCTCGCCGGAGGAGTTCACGGACTGGCGTGACTACACGCTGGTGGGGGAGGTCAACGACGGGAACGCCTGGTACGGCTGGGAGGGTCTGGCCGGGCACGCCGGTCTGTTCTCGACGGCGCGAGACCTCGCGATCTACGGGCAGACGCTGGTCAACGGCGGCGGGTACGCCGACGCGCGGCTCGCCTCGGCGGAGACGGTGGCGGAGTTCCTCGAGCCGCAGTACGACAGCGGGCAGGTGCTCGGGTTCTGGTCGAACCGGCTGTCGTTCGCCGGCGTGCCGGGAGGGTTCGGCCACAACGGGTTCACCGGAACCGAGTTACTCTTCGACCCGGAGCGAGAGCTTGTAGTCGTGCTCCTCACCAACCGGCTCCACCCGGACCGGGGGCCCGCGAGCATCACGGCGGTGTGGCAGGAGGTGGTGCGGGCGGCAGTCGAAGCGACAGGTTGATTCCATGGGTCCGCGGCCTAGCCCGCGGCGACCAAAGCAGCAAGGTCGTCGCTGTGCAGACGTCGACTGGGATCTGCGCGTCCATCCACGAAGGAAACGCCTTCGTCCTGGAGCATGCGAGCCGGATCGCGCACGTCGTCGGGGGCCAGCCATCTGAAGTTGTCGGCGACGCGTCCTGCACTCGTCAAAACACGGTGAGGGTTGACGCAGTGCGTACATCCCGGCACGTGATTGCCCACTGCTTGCGCGGCTGTGCCAACTGCGTCGGCAAGCGCACCGTAGGTGGTCCAGTAGCCCTCGGGCAGGGCCTCGAGCATCTCGTGCAGCGGCGACCAGTCGAATGACTTCTCGCGCTGCGTCGACGGCTTCTCACCGCGGTACTCAGCGCGCACGTCCAGGAGCTTCCGCCCGTCAGCGAGCCGCCAGAACCGCCATCCGTTCGTCACCGCGCCCTTGACGTGCGCACCTGCCCCGGAGGGGCTCCAATAGACCGCCGCACCCACCCGGAGACTGCCGTCCGCCTGGACGATGGCTTCCCGCGACTGCCAATGCCCGGGCCGAGGAATCAGGGAAGTGCCCGGGGCGATCAGCCCAGCAGCGACCAGGTGTTTGACCTCGACCCAACCGTGGTCGCTGGGTACCTTCTCGATTACGCGACCCTCGTGCCCATCAGGCACCGGCCAGGTCGCGATCAGAGAGTCGATTATTGCGTGGGACCGTTCGTCGATCTGATCCTCGTCCCACACCTCGCTCCCGGCCCGAAGGAATGGCCGATTCAGCAGGAACGTGTCGTGCTCGGCGATCTTTGCGCGCTTCACATCCCATCCGCTGTTCGAGACGACCGAGTTGAGACTACGGGTGAGGAGAGTCAGGTTGCCCAGTCGGTGGACATGAGCTCCACGGTTTAGCTCGGCCTCCAACCCGTCAACGGGCCAGTGGGTATCCCACTTTTGCGGAAGGATGTGCTCGATGGGGTATCCCCGTCGTGGGACGCGGGGGGAGCCGTGTGCCGCACGGAGATGGTCCTCGGCCGCCTCCAGCACCATGCGCAGCCTGCCGCGCCGGAACCGTCGATAGACGTTCTCAGTGTGGAGGGATCGGCGAATCTCGTCGTCGCCCGGCCAATATGTGCTCGGGGAGGAGAGGCGAGTGAGGTAGTCACGGACCTGTCCGGCGAGCAGGTGCGTAGGGGCGGTACGGAAGTTCTTGATGAGGTCCGCGACGATGCGACCGAGGTCGGCCGACGTGAGCCGCAGGAGCTGACGGCGGATCAGCCAGCTCTCGAGGTCGGCAATGACGTGGTTGATCACGTCGGAGGGGATCGCAAGCTCCGGCTCGTGCAGCCAGATTAGGACCGGTGTGAGGAGCTCGGTGTCCGATGCCTGCATCCGATAGATCGCCAGCTCGGTCGGGTTCAGCGCCCGGTCCGGCTCGGCCGCGGCGACGCTCCATTGCTGATAGGCGTCCGCTTGCTGCTTGATGAGCACCAGCACATCGCTCATCCGCTCTTGCTGCTCGTGGTCGACGTAGTGCTTGAAACGCGTGAAGGTGGACTTGGGACTGACCTCCTCACCGACGCGGGATGCCAGCCACTGGTTAAGGAACAGCGAGCTGCGAGACAGGTTGTAGCGTCCGACGCTGACTTCCTTCTCCCAGAACGGCCGCTCGAAGGGCCAGCTCTCCGAGTACGCGCGCCGAGTGTCGACTCCCTCGGCGGCAAGTCGCTGGAAGACGAAGTTCTTCACGAGATCTGCGCCGGTGAGCGGGGTGCCTCGGGCATTGAGGGTCTCGAAAATCTCCTGCGAGTTCTCCTGGGCCTGGAGATCGATGACGACCAACTGGAGACCCTGGGTGAGTACCTGCACCAGCGCGTTTGCCCTGCCTGCAAAATCCGGGTCATCGAAGTCATCGAGCCACTCGGCGACGGAGGAGGTGAAGAAGCGGTGAGCTCGAGCGATCAGAGCACCTGAGTGCCGCAACGCGGCGTGGTCCACAGGGGGTTCCGCTCCCATAACTTCGTCGAAGGGGGCGGCGTCCCTGTTGGTGTGGCGAACCTTGAGCCGCGACTCCGACCCGGTGACGAAGAGGCCCTGATTATGTGTCAGGGCCTCGAGCTGGCCAGCCAAGGCATCCTGCCCGGCCTCTTCGAGAAGAGCACCGGTCGCGTCCATCAACAGCTGCAGTGTGGTGAGCCGCTGCTGACCGTCGATGACGTTCTTCGCGGGAATGCTCCCAGTCTGATGGTCGTGAGCCTGCAGCACGATCGCGCCGAGGAAGTGCGTCGCCGTGGAGAAGGGCTGGGTAAGCCGAAGTTCAGCGAGCCGCCGGACGTCTTGCCAAAACGGTAGCCACTGCTCGCCCTCGTCCCAGACATAAGAACGCTGGAACAGGGGGACGACGAGATGCTGTGGGAGGTGAAAGACCTCCATCGGTGTCTTTACGTGCGTGTCCAAGGCTTTCCCGTCCGTCCAACACTGGCAACTCTCTCTACTCTGCCACGGGACAGCGGCGTCCACGGCAGTTCGGAAATCGCTGTGTGGCCCTGGCATCCGCAGCTAGCGTGGCGCAGAGTGCCTACCTGCGCTACCCGCACATCCACGGTGACCTGGTGGCCTTCATCGCCGACGACGACGTCTGGCTCGCCCCGACCACCGGCGGTCGTGCGTGGCGGCTCACCACGCACCGCGCCCCTGCAGCACAGCCGCGCTTCGCGCCGGACGGGCGGCACGTCGCGTACGTGTCGCACCGGGACGGGCACCCCGAGGTGTTCGTCGTCGACGTCGAGAGCGGGGACGCGCGGCGGCTCACCTGGTGGGGGCGCGTACCGCACACTCGTGCTCGGCTGGACCGCCGACGGCCGCGTGCTCGCGGCCACCCACGCCGGGGAGGCGAAGCTGCGCCACCTCGTGGTCAAGGCCGTCGCCCTCGACGGCACGGTCGAGCGGCTCGACCTCGGCCCGGCCTCCGGCGTCGCCATCACAGGGGATGGCACCGTCGCGCTGAGCACCCCGGGCAGCCGGCCGCCCGCGCAGTGGAAGCGCTACCCGGGCGGCACCGCGTCCCGGCTGTGGCTGCGCAGGAGCGGCAGCTGGGAGCAGCTTCTCGTGGACGAGCCCGCCGGCCTGGTCGACCCGATGCGGCTGGGGGACCGGCTCGCCTTCGTCTCCGACCGCGCCGCCCGCTTCCCCGACCGCGCCGAGGAGCAGGCCAACCTCTGGCTGTGGGACACGCGCTCGAGGTCCACTCGCTGACCTCCGCCGAGCAGCCTCGGCGGATCGCGTCCGGCGCGCTCGGCCGCGTGCTCCACCTTGCGAGCGACCCGGTCGGCACGCGCGCCGCCACCATCTCCCACGACGGCGCGATCCGGCTCGTCGACGTCGAGAGCGGCAGATCACGGACATCGGCACGTCGGCCGAGGGGAGGCCAAGCACCCTCGAGCTTCTCCCCGGACGGCCGTTACCTCCTGTGGTCCCAGCCCACCGGGCTCGAGGGCGACCTGCACCAGCTGCGCATCGCGGACCTCTCTGGCGACGGCGCCCCGGTCGCGCTCACCTCCGGCAAGTACCACGACCACTCGCCGGTGTTCAGCGCCGACGGCAAGTTCATCGTCTTCCTCTCCGACCGGACCTTCGACCCGAGTTACGACACCCACGAGTTCGGGCTGTCGTTCAGCGGGTCCACGCGGCCGTGGCTCATCCCGCTCTCGGCGCGCGAGCCCGCCCCCTTCGGCCCGAGCGCCGACGGCTGGCGGATCAGCAAGCCCGAGGAGTCGAGGCCGGAGGGTGAGCCTGTGCCGGTGACCTGCCCGGACCTCGACGCCGAGGGCGCCGAGGAGCGCATCGTGCCCTTCGGCGTCCCGTCGGGGGACTACCGCGGCCTGCGCGCCGCTAAGGGCGGGATGCTGTGGGTGCGGAAGGCCAAGGAGACCGGCGAGCTCGGCAGCCGCCGGGCGGGCGTGCTCGGCGACCCGGCCACCGACACCCTCGAGCACTGGTCCTTCGCCGAGCGCAGGGTGACGACCGTGGCGGACAAGGTGGACAGCTACGCAGTCTCCGGGGACGGGGAGCGGGTGGTGCTGCGGCACAAGGACACCGTCACCGTCCAGGCCGCCGACAAGAAGCCGCCGGAGGACGACGACGCCGCGGTGGTCACCGTCGACCTCGCCCGGCTACGCTTCGACGTGGACCCGGCCGCCGAGTGGCGGCAGATGTTCGAGGAGAACGCCCGCCTCATGCGCGACCACTTCTGGCGCGCGGACATGGACGGCGTGGACTGGGACGCCGTCACCGAGCGGTGGCGCCCCGTGGTGGAGAGCCTGCGGACTCACGAGGACCTCATCGACCTGCTGTGGGAGGTGGGCGCCGAGCTCAACACCTCCCACGCCTACGCCTCTCCGCCGACGCCACCCGGCGACCAGGACCGGCGCCTCGGACTGCTCGGCGCCGACCTGGCACGGGCGGAGGACGGGTGGCGCATCGAGCGGATCCTGCCGGGGGAGTCCTCCGACCCCGACGCGCGCTCGCCGCTCCGGGCGGCGGGAGTGGACGCCCGCCCGGGTGACGTCGTCGTCGCCGTCGACGGCGTGCCGGTCGACGAAGCGTTCGGGCCCGGCCCGCTCCTGGTCGGGGCGGCCGACAAGCCGGTGGAGCTCACGCTGCGGCGCGACGGGGAGGACCGGCGGGTGGTCGTCGTGCCGCTCGCCTCGGAGGAGACGCTGCGCTACCAGGACTGGGTGCGCTCGCGGCGCGAGTACGTGCGCGAGCACAGCGGCGGGCGGCTCGGCTACGTGCACGTGCCGGACATGGTGGCGAGCGGGTGGGCGCAGTTGCACCGCGACCTGCGGCACGCCGCCCGGGCCGAGGGGCTGGTCGTGGACGTGAGGTACAACCGCGGCGGGCACACGTCCCAGCTGGTGCTCTCGCGTCTCGTGGCCAAGGTGATCGGCTGGGACAGGGGCCGCCACTACGCGTCACCGGTCCCGTACCCCTCGCAGGCGCCCCGCGGTCCGGTGGTGCTCGTGGCGAACGAGGACGCCGGCTCGGACGGCGACATCATCACCGCCGCCGTGCAGGAGACGGGCCTCGGCCCAGTCGTGGGCACGCGGACCTGGGGCGGAGTCGTCGGCATCGACGGACGGTTCTCGCTCGTGGACGGCACGGAGGTGACCCAGCCGCGGTACGCGTTCACGTTCAACGGCAAGGGCTGGGGCGTGGAGAACCACGGCGTGGACCCGGACATCGAGGTGGTGCACTCCCCGGCGGACTTCTTTGCCGCTGAGGACAAGCAGCTCGACCGGGCGATCGCCGAGGCTTTCGCCGCGCTGAGCCGCCGGCCGGCGGCAGAGGCGCCGGGGCTGCCGGAGCCGAAGGTGCGCCCTCCGCGCCAGTGAAGGTCCGGCGGACGTGCGGATGAGGCAAGATGGGTCTGTGACGACGACGGCCATTGACAATCCGGTTCTCAACAGCCCGTTCGAGGAGCCGTCCCGTCACTGGATGCTCGACGAGCACGGCCAGCTCACCTCCGACATCGCAGGACGGCGGAGACCGAGTGAGTCCTGGATTCCCGTCCCGCGGGAGCGAAAGGGCCGAAGCACGGCAGCCCATCAGCTCGTGCAAGAGGAGTTGGATCTCACCCGAACGGGTGAGCGCAGAGACGTCAACGACCAGATCAATCAGCTTCGAGGTGATGTAGCTACCTGGCGCGCGTCTGGCTATCCCGGGGTGACGCCAACCACGGCACGCCTCTTGCGGTATTGGGCAGATCCGGACCGAGACAATCGGGTTTTCTTCGCCCAGCGGGAAGCAGCGGAGACCGCGATCTACGTCGCCGAGGTTGCCGGCCGGCTTACCGCCGCCGAGGCCGGCCGCACCGCTCGGGTACGCGGCTCAGGCTGGGTCACCGCGTCGCTCAAGGAGCAGAACGCCGAGTACAACGCAGACCTGCCCCGGCAAGCGCTGAAGATGGCGACAGGAACGGGCAAGACCGTCGTCATGGCGATGCTCATCGCGTGGCAGACGCTAAATAAGGCAGCCAACCGACGCGATGCCCGGTTCACGAACAAGTTCCTCGTCGTCACTCCGGGCATTACGATCCGCGACCGCCTGCGTGTGCTCTTCCCCAGCGACTCGGGCAACTACTACCGCGAACGCGACCTCATTCCGGCCGACCTGTGGGCGCAGCTGAGCCAGGCACGGGTGGCGGTGACGAACTTCCACACTTTCATGCTGCGCACGCGTCAGGAGGGTCAGGGCGTCGCCGCTAACACCAAGAAGCTGCTCCGCGCTCGGACTGGCGTCGACCCATTCGTCGAGACCGAGGCGCAGATGGTCACGCGCGTCCTGCGCGACCTGGGCGGTGGGCGCGGCGCCTCCGGCCAGATCATGGTGATCAACGATGAGGCGCACCACTGCTACGTTCCCCGCGACGCCGATGCCGACCTCAAGGCGCTCGATGCCATTGCGCGCGCGGAGGCGAAGGAGGCGAACGTCGATGCCGGCGTGTGGTTCACCGGCCTGCTGAACGTTCACAAGCACGTCGGCATCAAGCAAATCTACGACCTCTCTGCCACCCCGTACTTCATCGCCGGCTCGGGCTACCCAGAGGGATTCATCTACCCATGGACGGTCTCCGACTTCTCCCTCATGGACGCCATCGAGTCGGGTCTCGTTAAGATCCCCCGCTTACCAGTCGACGACGACGCGACCGGGTCCACGGTCTCCTACCTGCACCTATGGGACCAGGTGAAGGACGAGCTCCCGAAGCGAGCGGGCAGGGGCGGGTTCGACACGACGCGTCAACTTCCCGCGGTCCTCGCCGGCGCGCTCACGAGCCTGTACGGCTCGTATGAGCGCGCATTCGAACGCTGGCAGCGGACCGACGGCGCGGCGCCACCGGTGTTCATCGTCGTCTGCCCCAACACGACCGTGTCAAAGTGGGTCTACGACCAGATCGCTGGGTACGAGCAGGAACTTACCGGCGACGACGCCGAAGTCGTCCGCCGCGTGGTCCCCGGCACGCTGGCTAAGCTGTCGAACTACGCAGACGGCGAGCGACTCGCCGTCCCCCGTACCATCCTCGTTGACTCGGCGGAGCTGGAGTCCGGCGAAGCGGTCAGCCCTGCGTTCCGCGCCGTCGCAGCAGCGGAGATCGAAGCGTTCCAGCGCGAATACCGGGAACGGACGGGTGCCGCTGCCGGCGATATCGACGACGGCCAGCTCCTGCGGGAGGTGCTCAACACTGTCGGCAAACCGGGTCGACTCGGTGGTCAGGTCCGCTGCGTCGTGTCCGTGTCAATGCTCTCTGAGGGCTGGGACGCCAACACCGTCACCCATGTCCTTGGCGTGCGTGCCTTCGGCTCGCAGCTTCTCTGCGAGCAGGTGGTCGGGCGCGGCCTGCGGCGGCGCTCGTACGCGCTCGACAACGACGGATTGTTGCCGGCCGAGTACGCCGAGGTCTACGGAATCCCCTTCTCCTTCATCCCCTCCGACCGACCGGTAACCGATCCGCCCCCTCGCCCACCGAGCGTTCACGTTCGCGCCCTCGAGAGCCGAGAGGAAGCGCGCATCGTCTTCCCGCGGGTGGACGGATACCGTTTCGAGTTACCAGACGAGTACCTTCACGTCGATTTCGACGCAGTCGACCCGTTCGTGCTGGACTCCGGCGCCGTCCCCACACTGACGGAGATGGCGGGAGTCATCGGTGCCGACGACATCCACGATCTCTCGGCCCTGGAGCAGATGCGCCAGAAGGAAATCGCGTTTCGCCTCGCAGTGCGCCACCTGCTCCCGCTCTACTCCGACGGCCAACGCGTGCCCAAGCCCTGGCTCGTCCCGCGACTGGTGCAGATCACCCAAGAGTGGATGCAGGCCAAGCTTCAGCTCCACGGTCACGCCTTCCCCGGACTGTTGCTCCTCGGGACCTTCGCGAGCGAAGCAGTTGAACACATCCAGCGGACGATTGTTCAGGTCGCGGGCGACCGCGATCCGATGGTGCGCCCGATCATCCAGTCCGATGCACCTACTGGCTCCACGGACGCCATCGACTTCCAGACGATCAAAAACGTCCACGTGACGAGCGAGCGCAGTCATGTGTCACACGTCGTCCTCGATGGTGTTGGCGGCAACACGTGGGAGAAGATCGCTGCCCTCGACCTGGAGGCGATGGATGACGTCGCCGCGTACGTAAAGAACGACCACCTCGAGTTCGCGATCCCTTACACGCACAAAGGAGTCGGTCGTCGCTACCGGCCCGACTTCCTCGTTCGCCTCGTCCGCCGTGCCGGTGACGTCGAGCGCCACCTCGTCGTCGAGGTGTCCGGTGGGCTCAAGGACCAGACCGCCCGCGACGCCAAAGCGGACACGGCCCGGAATTTGTGGTGCGCGGCGGTTAACGCGGATGGGCGGTTCGGTCGTTGGGGATACGTGGAGGTCGATGACCCGTACCGCTTCCGTACGATTGTCAGTGATGCCATCGCCAATCTCTATGCAGACCTGCCGATCACCGGACAACCGCTCGGCTATGACCCGTTCGAAGGGATCGACGGCGACCCGCGCCTTACCCTCACTAGTCGTAAAGAAGGAGCCAAGTAAGCATGGCGTCGCCCAAGCACACCGCCGTTGAGGCCCATGAGCACGACGAGCGCCGCGTCAACATTCCCACCGCGGATGCCGAGAGCTTCGTTCCCGATGAGGTCGCTGCTCCAACCGTGACCCGCTGGCCGCGCCAGACGGAGCTCGACCCGCAGCTCGTGTGGCGGGGCAAGGACGCCAAGCAGGACGTGCTCGATGTCGTCGCCCCGCCGATCTACATTCAGGAGAAGATTGACCCGCGAGCGCTCGTTGAGAATTTGCGCCGCACTGCTCAACGGCCTGAGGAGGAGCCTGAACTCACCCTGTTTAAGGAGTTCGACGACCTCGGCCCCTGGGAGGCGGTGGAGTACTATAAGCACTCTTCCAAGTGGGCCAACCGCATGATCCTGGGTGATTCTCTAAACGTCATGGCGTCCCTCGCCGAACGGGAGAACCTGCGCGGGCAGGTCCAGGCGATCTACATCGACCCGCCGTACGGCATCAAGTTTCAGTCCAATTGGCAGCCCCGGATCGACAAGCGCGACGTCAAGGATGGCAACCTCGCAGACATGGCCCGCGAGGCTGAGCAAATCAAGGCCTTCCGCGATACGTGGGAAGACGGGATCCATACGTACCTCACATACCTGCGCGACCGGCTGCTAGTCGCACGGGAACTGCTCACCGAGAGCGGAAGCGTTTTCGTCCAGATCGGCGACGAGAACGTCCACCTCGTCCGCAGCCTCCTTGACGAAGTCTTCGGAAGTGAAAACTTCGCTTCTCTCATCACGTTCAAAACTACCTCTGGGGCCGGTAGCTTTGCTGGTGGCACCAATGTGCTGTCCTCTGTGAATAACTACGTCCTATGGTACGCGCGCAACTTGGCGGAGGTGAAATATCGCCCCCTATTTCAGCGCAAGTCCTTCACTGCTGAGGGCACTGCCTACGTCAATGTCGAAGAACCCGACGGCACTAGGCGTCGTCTCACGCCTGAGGAGCAGTCGGGCCGGACTTCAGTAAATGGCCGGGTGTTTCGGAGAGATCAAACGACCTCTCAAACAACCCGTACCGGCCAGACGACTGTCTTCCCTGTTGTTATACCTGAGGGGACCTTCGTGCCGACGAAGGGAGGGTGGAAGACGAATCGCGAAGGCATGGAAAGGCTGAAGTGGGCCAATCGCCTCACCGGCGCCAAGAACACGCTCTACTATGTGCGGTACTTTGATGATTTCCCGCTATCTGCATCCACGAACCTGTGGGATGATACGACGACGGCAGGGTTTGCAGATCCGAAGACGTACGTCGTTCAAACGAATTCAAAAGTCATCGAGAGATGCCTTCTCATGACGACCGACCCAGGCGACCTGGTCCTCGATCCAACCTGCGGCTCCGGCACAACGGCGCACGTCGCCGAACAGCGGGGCAGACGCTGGATCACTATCGATACGTCCCGTGTCGCGATCGCACTCGCTCGCCAGCGACTTATGGGCGCGCGCTTCCCGTACTACCTGCTTGCAGACTCCCCGGAGGGCGCAGCGAAGGAGCGCAGCCTAGGCGCGCCGCCCGAGCGCCGCGGCGGGCCGCACAAGCGGGACCTCCGCCAGGGTTTCGTCTACGAGCGCACCCCGCACATCACGCTGAAGTCGATCGCGAACAACCCCGACATCCGCCCGGGTATGTCCCGCACGGAGATCGAAGCGGCGATCCGTCGGCACGCGGATGTGGAATACCTCTACGACCGACCGTACGACGACAAAAAGAAGGTCCGCGTGTCCGGACGGTTCACCGTCGAGTCTCTCTCGCCGCACCGCTCCGTATCCTTCGACGCCACGATCCCGGACGGGGGGCGGCGGGACACCGAGGCAACCGACGTCCTTGACGTGAGCGCGGGCTACGAGGAGACGATTCTCGATAACCTGCTCACCGCCGGTGTGCAGAACGGGCGGCGTCGGGAACGGCTGATGTTACTCGGCGTCGATCCCCACCCGGGTCGCTTCGTCCAAGCCACTGGGACCGTCGCTGCCCAGGCGGACGTCGAGGCCGCGAAGGCACATTCTTCCCGCGCTGAGCCCGCCACCCAGCGCGTTGCGATCGCCCTGGGACCTGAATACGGGACGGTCGACGCCCGGATGGTCAAGGCGGCAGCGCGCGAGGCGCTCGGCATGCCGGACGTGGACTCGCTCCTCGTCCTCGGCTACGCGTTCGAGGCCAACGCCCTCGACGCTCTCAGCGAGACGCAGCGCGAGGGCTTCGCATCCGTGGCCGCCGAGCGCCGCCTCGGCCGGCTCCCTATCCTGCTCGTGCGCATGAACGTCGACCTAGCCATGGGCGACGATCTCTTGAAGAACTCCTCGACAGCCAACCTCTTTACCGTCTTCGGTGAGCCCGACATCGACGTGCGCATCACGGATGACGGCGTTGTCGTCGAGATCATGGGCGTGGACGTCTACGACCCTACGACCGGAGAGGTGCGTTCCGGCGGCACCGACGGGATCGCCATGTGGATGGTCGACACCGACTACGACGAGGAGAGCTTCTTCGTCCGCCATGCCTACTTCCTCGGAGGCCAGGACCCGTACAAGAAGCTTCGGACGTCGCTCAAGGCCGACGTCGACCCCGAGGCCTGGGAATCGCTTTATCGCACCGAGTCCCGACCCTTCCCAGTCCCGAGCACCGGGAAGGTCGCGGTAAAGGCCATTAATTACTACGGTGACGAGGTTCTCGTCGTCCGCGAGGTTAGCCGTGTCGATGCCGCGTGAAGACTGACCCCCTGGTGCCGAGTGAATGTTGACCCCCTCGGACAGAGTGAGGGAGTGATCAACGTGGAGGATTGGGCCGAGATCCGACGGCTGCATCGGTCGGAGGGCATGGCGATCAAGGCGATCGCTCGGGAGGTGGGCGTCGCGCGCAACACGGTGCGGGCGGCGTTGGCGGCGGATACTCCGCCGAAGTACGAGCGCAAGCCGGCCGGGTCGCGTGTGGATGCCTTCGAGGGGCAGATTCGGGCGTTGTTGGCGCAGACGCCGACGATGCCGGCGTCGGTGATCGCGGAGCGGATCGGGTGGGAGCACTCGGCGTCGGTGCTGCGCGCGAGGGTGGCGCAGTTGCGGCCGTTGTTCGCGCCGGCGGACCCGGCCGACCGGACGGAGTACCAGGCGGGGGAGATCGTGCAGTGCGACCTGTGGTTCCCGGCCAAGATCGTGCCCGTGAGCCCCGGGGTGATGGCCGCCCCGCCGGTGCTGACGATGGTCGCGGCGTGGTCGGGGTTCATCATGGCCGTGCTGCTGCCCTCAAGGACGACCGGGGACCTGCTCGCGGGGATGTGGCACTTGCTGTCCGGGACTCTGGGCGCGGTTCCAAAGACGCTGGTGTGGGACAACGAGGCCGGTATCGGCCAGCACCACCGGCTCACCGTTGGGGCGCGGGCGTTCGCTGGGACGCTGGGGACTCGGATCTACCAGACCCGGCCCCGTGACCCGGAGGCCAAGGGCGTGGTCGAGCGCGCGAACGGCTACTTGCAGACCTCGTTCCTGCCCGGGCGGACCTTCGCCTCGCCGGCCGACTTCAACACCCAGCTCGAGCGGTGGCTGCCGCGGGCGAACCAGCGGGTGCTGCGGCGAACCGGGACCCAGCCCGGGCTGCGGGTCGGCAACGACGCAGCAGCGATGATGGACCTGCCTCCGGTCGCGCCCTCGGTCGGTATGAGGGACCGGGTGCGGCTGGGCCGGGACTACTACGTGCGCGTGTTGGGCAACGACTACTCCGTCGACCCGACCGTCATCGGCCGGTTCGTGGACGTCACCGCGGGCCTCACCGAGGTGAGGGTGACCTGCGCCGGGCAGGTCGTGGCCGCCCATGAGCGCTGCTGGGACACCCGCCGCACGATCACCGATCCGGCCCATGTGACCGCCGCGCGAGTGCTGCGCCAGAGCTACCGAGGCCGCTCGGCCGCAGTGAGTGGGCCGGCTGCCAAGGCCGGGGCGGTGGTCGGGGTCCGGGCCCTGTCGGACTACGACGACCTCTTCGCCCTCACCCCGCCCACCACGGCCACCGCCGCGGTTAAGGGCTCGGGCCGGCACCTGGAGGTCCTGCGATGAGCACCACCGCCCGCAAGGACCTGGCCAGCGAAGTCGCGTTTCTGGCCCGTGAGCTCAAGACCCCGGTGATCACCGAGACCTTCACGGCGCTGGGTGACCAGGCCCGTCAGGAGGGCTGGTCCCACGAGGAGTACCTCGCCGCCGTCCTGGGCCGCCAGGTCGCCTCCCGGACCGCGAACGGGACCAGGATGCGGATCGCCGCGGCGCACTTCCCAGCCGTGAAGACGATCGAGGACTTCACCTTCGACCACGTCCCGGCCCCCACCCGCGACCTCATCGCCCATCTGGCCACGACCACGTTCATCACCAAACGCGAGAACGTGGTCCTGCTCGGCCCGCCCGGGACCGGCAAGAGCCACCTGGCCATCGCGCTGGGCATCAAGGCCGCCGAGGCGTCCTACCCCGTCGCGTTCGACACCGCCACGGGATGGATCACCCGGCTGGCCGCCGCGCACGCCGAGGGCCGCCTGGACCGCGAGCTGCGCAAGCTGGGCCGCTACCGGCTCCTGGTGATCGATGAGGTCGGCTACCTGCCCTTCGACGCCACCGCGGCCTCCCTGTTCTTCCAGCTCATCGCCTCCCGTTACGAGACCGGCTCGGTGATCGTGACCTCGAACCTGACCTTCTCCCGGTGGGGCGAGACCCTCGGTGATGACGTCGTCGCCGCCGCGACCATCGACCGCCTCGTCCACCACGCCCACGTCATCGCCCTGGACGGAGACTCCTACCGCACCCGCGGCCACCGCACCACGCCGCCACCAGCGGCACGAACCAGCAACTGACCACCGGAAAAACCCCGCAGGGGGTCAACTTTCAACCGGCAACAGGGGGTCAGTTTTCAACCGGCGTTGACAAGCCGTCGCTAACAGTGCAATACGGGCAGGGCAGTTACGTCAAATCGGGCCATGAAGCCGAGGGGGATCGCCTTACCAGTGCACCGGTTGCGCCGGTAGTCCCGTGCTATGAACGGACCGCCGCCGGCGCTGGCTCGCCGCTCACGTCCAGCAGTCGCATGGCTAACGTCTCCAGGAGCTGTCGCACTGACATCTCATACGGCGCGAACGACGTCGGGCCTACTTGTGTTCGTGCTTCAGTGGACCGTTCGAAGCCACGACCTTGATGAGCGTGTTCCTCGAGACCCCCAACCCCTGGCGATCACCGCCTTCGACGCACCCTTGACGGCCAGCCACCTGATGAACGCCCGGCCCTCCATGGTGATCACAACCCAACCGTCGGAAGAGTGCTGACTTTTCGAGCGCCGCTACTGCTTAGTTCTCGAGTGCCGCAGACGAGGGACCGCGGTCCCGGAGTCGCGTTCCGATCTGTACCGTCGTGCGAAATGCGATCCGCACCTTCCCTCCGCGCTTGCTCCGTCCCATTCTGCGTGACAGCGAGAGTTTGCGATATGGAACGCGAAAGCAGGATTGTACTTTCACGATGCTTGCTTCCTTGTGTGCGAATGGGCGGATAGATCACTTGGTGCATAGATGCAAATATCGCGTGGGCGCATCGAGCTGCACGCCCACTCTTGCCTGTGTCCGTCCGTGATGAGAAGCTTTTGCAGGGGGGGCGAGGGGCAGTCGGCCGGCAGCGGCGGCCATAGGGACGTTACGCCCGTGCAAGGAAGGTCTAGGAGAACTTCCTCAAGAATCCCTTCCGGGTTCGGCGCACCATATTGAGCCCCCGCTTGTCACCGAGGCCAAACAAGAGCTTCTCCGCCTCGTCGAGCGCCGGACGCGCGGATTGAATGTCGTCTTCCTGCCCACGACCCAGCAGAGCGAGTGCGTATGTGTGCAATGCCTGAGAGGTGTGGCGGTTGTTATGCAACTGGCGCCCCATCGCTACGCTCTCTGCGGCATGCCGGACCGCTGCGTCGCGAGAAGTTGGTGTCTTGCGTTCGATGGTTGCTAGAACGTTAAGTGCTCGGGCGAGATCAAGGGAGGCCGTGCCGCTACGCTTTGCGAGCGCAACCGCACGATCGATAGCGTCGCCGGCTGCCCTGTCGTTGCCCTGCTCTCTATAAAGACTCGCGGCGACCGTCAGAGCCCACGTCGAGTGCGGATCTGATTCGACAAGCGAATCCAAGCTCTGTTCGACTGTAGCTACCGCCATCTCCATTGCACCCATGCGGCGATAGGTCACGGCGAGTTCCACTAAGGGAACCAACGCGGTCAGGCCTTCTGCGAGTCCTTCCTCCGCAATTAGGACTGCGCGCTCGAGTGCGTCGAGCGCTTCCTCGTAGAGGTCTAGGACCTCTGACTGTGGCGCATCGGTGAACGAATCGGCGCGACCGAGCTCCGACGCAGCGGCGAAGTCACGCAGGGTGCGGCCCAAAGTTGTGAGTGCTAGGTGAAGCCCCCGTGCGTCTCCGGTGGCGTCCAGCGCTGCGATTGACTGTTGCAAGAACGGAAGCGCACCTTCGTCGTCTCCGCGATCGTGCCGATAGGCGCCGATGAGATGACTCGCTATGCCGAACGCTGTGTCATACTCCGGGTGTCGTGTAACTCGTTCGAATTCGCGGATAGCGGATTCTCGGTGGCCCTCCTGCCATAGCCGGAGTCCGAGGAACAAAGCGATATGCCGTTCGCTCTGAGGGCTGCGCGGTTGCTGCTGCAGCATTCGCGCTGCAGCGGTGACATCCGCTGGCCGCTCAGAACGCGACGCGTGCATGACTCTGTCAAGCAACTCGACGTAGTCACCGGGGCTATCGCTCGCCACGGCCGCCTGGACCGCCACGTTCAACTCGGCGGCTCTGCGACCTAGAGCAACTTCTAGCGTCGGGCCCAAGCCATTTCGAGCGTGTTGAACGAAATGGGAAAGCACCTCCCTGTAGCGTGTGGGATCGGACTGGCTTAGTTCTGCGCGTAGCTCGGCCCGCAAGGGGTCCACCACACGCATGCCGCCCGCCGCTGGCACGACAAGTCCGGTGAGGCGAAGCTCTTCTAGAGCTCCTCGGGCCCGCACCCTCGATCCGGATGGTATCTCCGGTATATGGCGGGACAGGAGGTCATTAGCGGTCTCCTCGTCAAACAGTGGAGGAACGCTCAGGACACGTGCATGCGCCATCAAATCGGCGGTTGTCACAGGCCCCCCTCTGCGAGAGCCAGCTGGCGACGCTGGTAGAGAAGGCGATGATGGACATACAGACTTTCGGCGGCCGGCATGGACTTGGCTACTTCATTCGGCATCACGCGGCTTAAGTACTCCGCTACATCAGAATCTGAAGGATTGCCAGTGGCTACGGTAGTGGCGTTCTCGGCCGTTGTGAGGATGCCGCCTGCCGCCTGTGCTGAAAATAGAAATCGGATGTCGGTGGCATTGGCTTGCATCGCCGGAATGGCCGTGGTTAGCAGCCACGTCCTTTCGCCTTCTGTCAGTGCGTCAATTTGTGGCGCTACGAAGATCACCGCGTTCACGTCAGCGGCTGCCACGCGATCGATTAGGAGCTGTAGCAGGGATTCGCGGCCTTGAACTTGCCGAAACTGAGCGCCTCCCGCGTTCAGCCAGCCCGTAAGTATATCCTCGGCGTTGGCGCCGAGATTTATAAGACCTACCTGAGCGCGCCAGACCGTGGCCGACATTTCGCAACGGACTGTCTGCGCGACCGACTCGAGCAAATCCTCACGGCCGTGCTGATCTAAGGAATGGTCAGCGCTGAGTTGGCCGATGATAGTAACTACCGAACCGCTAGTGACTGCCTCGACGGCAGTCTTGTGAGCGACGCGGTGATTGAGAAGCGCGCTCTCCGCAACTTCTTTGGCGATAATGTTCAGTGCGTCCTGGCTCGGGACGACCCGGTTAGGGGCGGTGCGAACTGTTCGTTGAATCGCACGCGATACCGGCTCCCCCCGCTGGAAGCCCTGGGCAAGTTCAGGCTCAATCATGCCAATCTGTTGCTGTAGTTTCTCGACGATCCAGCGCTCTACCATTTGCTGGTTCTCGACAGCGAGCGAATCGTTGAACGTGAGATAGAGGCCGACTTGAAGGCGCCCGGAAGCGTCGACACTGACCCGTACGGCGTCGACGCATTGGTGTTTGAACATATGAGCTTGGCTTACGACAGGCATGAGCACATCGCCCGAACTGGGCACAGCGCGGCTGTATTCCAGGTCCAGTTCATCTGCGAGAAGTACCAGCGCGCTCAGCAGGCGCAGCCGGATTGCGCCACCCCGTGCGTATGCAACTTCGGTTTGTTGGCTGACGGTCTCTCGGTAGTACTTCGTCCCGTGCGCTCTCGCTATCGAGCCGATCCACTCGGACAGTGGAAGGTCGTCGGGTAGCCCGCACTCTTTGGGAGCGCTCGAAATCTTGAGTTCGCTCTGAGCGGGATGCTCATGACGTACCTGGTTCAGGTCAGATGAACTCATGGAGCCGAGTGGTTTTTGTGTGTGCGTCAGCATTTGCATGCCAACGTCGTGCAGCATCGATGCTGCCCAGAGGGCGTACTTTTCGAGCAATGACAATGGGTGCGCGATGTGTGCTTCCATGAGCCGCGCCATCTTCAATGCTAACTCCGCCACTACGCGGGAGTGGCGAAGGCCGTGGTCGGTGAACCACGGCTGATGGTTCGTCTGCCACCAATCCTCGAGGAACGCGACGACGCGGTCGACTGACTTCGCCAGCGCCGCAAACTCCTGGTTCTTCTGCGCTTCGGCACGCAGAGCGCAGACGAGCGCCTCAGCTTCCTCCACGTCTCACCCCGCTTTCGGTAGGCATAGCTCGAAGGTCCCCCGGCTTCGCACAGGCCGAGACTAGCAGGGACCGACTTCCGGAGAACGCGCTTCGGTATGCCCGGTCGGCCGGCGATCTGCACCGGGTCGAGCGGTTGTCGCCAGTCAGCGAAACGCTCCGGCGCACCGGTGGCGGCCTGGTCGGGCTGAAGCGCGGGCGGCCGTAGCGGTCGGCCATGCCGGCTGGGCTTTAGGCGCGGTACCGGTAGGCCCGCTTCTTCCCGGTCAGGCTCGATCAGTAGCATCTTGGCCGCTGCGGATCAGGCGGGACTCGACACCTCGAGTTCACAACCGGAGGTCTTCTCCCGTCACGGACTTGGGAGGCCAACACCGGGCGACTTGCCTGGACGTCACACCAAGGTGTGGCCGTCGCTGTTGGAAGTTTCGGTCGTTCGCGGCGCTTCGCCCGTGTATTTGAGAGAATCTGAGCATTCCCGAGCGCTTGAGGAGTGCACCGCATGTCGAACCCGCTCGACCTTGGCCAGAACCAGACCCCCGCCGTCGAGAACCCGCTGCAGCTCGAGCCGCCTGCGCCGGCGGCCGAGGTAGAGGTGCGTGAGCCGGAGAAGGTCGGCGGCGTCATCCTCGTCGACGCCGAGACGCAGCAGAAGCATGCCGACACCGCGCGCGAGTTTCTCGACGACCTCCTCGCCGCGCCGCTGCACAGCCCGGAGTTCCAGACGAAGGTCGCGCAGCTGAGCAAGCTGGGCGAGGACACGATGCGGCAGGCGGGGGACTCCTCCAACCGCATGCTCCAGCGGCCGGCAGCCGCGGCGTCGGCGTCCGCTGCGGATCCGGCGTCGAGAACCGGAGCGAGCCTGGCCGAGTTGCGGCAGATCGTCTCCGACCTCGACCCCAAGCGCCACGACCTCACCGGCGGCAAGCGGCTCCTCAAGTTCCTGCCCAAGGGCAACGCGATCGAGCGGTACTTCCGCAAGTACGAGTCCGCACAGGACCAGCTCGACGCGATCACCAAGGCGCTCAAGGGCGGCCAGGACGAGCTGCGCATGGACAACGCCGCCATCCAGACCGAGCGCGACGCCCTGTGGGCCGCGCTCGGGCAGCTCGCCAACTACGCAGTCCTCGCCCGCGAGCTCGGTGACGGGCTCGAGCAGCGGATCGCCTCCCTCCGCACCGAGGGCAAGACCGACGACGCCACCACCCTCGAGACCGACGCGCTCTTCTACGTCCGCCAGCGCCACCAGGACCTCATGACCCAGATGGCGGTCTCCGTCCAGGGCTACCTGGCCCTCGACGTCGTCAAGAAGAACAACACCGAGCTCATCAAGGGTGTGGACCGCGCGCTCGACGCCACGATTGCCGCGCTGCGGGTGGCCGTGATCGTGTCGCAGGCACTCGCGCAGCAGCAGATCACGCTGGCGCAGATCGAGGCCCTCAACTCGACGACCGCGGACATGATCCTCTCGACCTCCGAGCTGCTGCGGTCCCAGGGCGCCGCCGTCCACCAGCAGGCAGCGCAGGCCACCGTCGACCCGGCCAAGCTCCAGCAGGCCTTCGACAACGTCTTCCAGGCGATGGACGAGATCGACCGGTACAAGGTCGAGGCCACTCGATCGATCAAGCAGACGGTCGAGGTGCTCGAGGGGCAGGTCGGCCGCGCGCGGCTGCAGCTCGAGCGCAGCCACTCCTCCGACGCCGCGACCACCGATCCCGAGCCAAGGAGCTGACGATGTCACGGCTGACTCTGGGCAACGTCCTCAAGGTGGGCCTCGTTGTCCTCTTCCTTCCCCTCATCGCCTACCTCGTCCTGCTCATCGGCGGGGTGAAGAAGAAGCTCGGCGTCATCCTCGAGGGCCTGCTCTACGCCGCCGGCTTCGCGGCGGGCATCTTCGTGCTCGACATCATCGGCCTCGGCGGTGTGCTCGCCCTCGCCTCGATGGGTGTCTCGGCCGTGCGCTCCTGGCACCTGCGGGACCTGTGGCTCCCTGCCCGACGGCGGTGGTGGCACCGGTTCGTGCCCGTCGAGTCTCGGCAGGGTCGGGTAGCGGACGCGCCGCCGGCGGAAGCCGCGCTGGAGGGCGCGGACGGGCGGGCCGCCGCGCTGTCCTGGGTGGGTGCCTCTGCCAAGCAGAACCGGCTCCGGCTCCCGACGGGCGCCTACGCGACATTCCTTGAGACGTGCCAGATGCTCGACGGCGTCGTGGAGGCAGAGCGGCGCGAGCCGACTCGCGACCCGCGCTTCGAGTACGAGCTCGACGCCCTGGTGCGCGAGTACCTGCCCGGCGTGCTGCGCGGGTACCTTGCCATCCCGCCGGACATGGTAGAGAGCCGCCAGCCCAACGGACGTACGCCCAACGAGGAGCTCGCAGAGCAGCTGCGGCTCCTCGCCGCGCAGGCGAAGACACTCCACACGAGCCGGCACAGCCGCACCCCGGCTCAGCTCACCACGACGGGGAACTTCCTCCGGGAGAAGTACGGGGACCTGCACCGCAACGCCTTCGACTTCGGGGTCAAGTAGCCGTCACTCGAACGCGGCAAGTACGCATGTCGGAGGACCCGCCGTTGTCATGGACGAGAAGCTGCGATTGAGCGATAGCCTTCGTTCAGCAAGCGGTACCGACGGACTTCTGCCTCGCAGACATGTCCCCACCGCACGATCACTCGTGCCGTGTGAGGGATACATCTGGTGGGCGTCCGACTCAGCGCTACTGCGCTTGCCGAACTGTGCCGCGGCGACTTTTCGGTGCTCGAGGACAGGATGGCCAGCCACCTCGTAAGCATGGGAACCGGGGCTCCGTCACCAGGTGAGCGTCGGTCCTGGCGGGGCAGTCTGCCCGTTCTCGCACGCGACCTCGTCGAGGCCGGCCTTGGGAATGTCGAGCTCATCGTTGAGCACAAGCTGCCGCTGTCGAGTAAGCGCATCGATGCGGTTCTCGCGGGGCGCCATCCAGTGACCGGCAAGGCGAGCTACGTCGTCGTCGAACTCAAGCAATGGAGCAGCGCCAGCCGTTGGGAGGGGAGCGACACGCTCCTCGACGCGGCCGCGGCCCCCTACCGGCCGGTGCTCCACCCCGGTCTCCAGGTTGCCGGTTATGTCGACTACCTCCGCGACTTCATGCCTACGCTGGCCGAGGACCCGGAAATGACGGCGGGCGTTGCGTATCTCCACAACGCCACCGATCAGTCAGTCAGTGACGTCTTCGACTTACCAGTCACAGAATCGAGCCGGATCTTCACCGGCCAACGACGTGGCGCCTTTCAGGACTACCTCCGATCCCGACTGGCGGTCGACTCAGGAGCGGACGCCGCTGACCAGTTCCTCAGCGCGACCATCGCCCCGTCGAAACAGCTGTTGGACGTTGCGGCCGAAGAGGTTCAGCGGCGGGAACAGTTCGTCCTCCTCGACGAGCAGCGAGTGGCCTATGAGCTTGTCCTTCGAGTCGTCGAGGACGCGAGGCGCGCGGACGGGAAGGCCGTCATCGTCGTCTCGGGCGCGCCAGGGAGCGGTAAGAGCGTCATCGCGCTCTCACTTCTCGGGGAGCTTGCTCGGCAGGGGCGGACGGTCATCCACGCCACTGGGTCGCGGTCCTTTACGCAGACCATGCGCCAGGTGGCCGGCAAGGGGTCGACACGTGTGAAGAGCCTCTTCAAGTACTTCAACTCCTTTATGGACGCGGAACGCAACGGGCTGGACGTCCTCATCCTCGACGAGGCCCATCGCATCCGGGAGAAGTCGGTCAACAGATACACGCCCAAGGAGATGCGCGAGCGCGCACGGCCACAGGTTGAGGAGCTCATCGACGCTGCCAGGGTGCCCGTCTTCCTCCTCGACCAGCACCAGGTCGTACGCCCGGGCGAGATGGGCACGGTCGCCGACATCACGGCGCACGCCACAGCTCGTGGGCTACCCGTACGCCAGGTGGACCTCAACGCCCAGTTCAGGGCGGGAGGCAGCGAGCGCTACTTGAGTTGGGTTCATCGCCTTCTGGACCTTCCAGATGAGATGGCAGAAGATGATGACGGTGGGGACGTGTGGCGCGATGAGCCGACGTTCAGCGTCGACGTCGTGGACTCCGTCGAGGAGCTCGAGGGTCGCCTGCGTGCTTATCACGACGCAGGAACGACTGCGCGGATGACGGCGGGCTTCTGCTGGCCGTGGAGCGACCCCACCAAGGACGGTCGGCTCATCCACGACGTACAGGTCGGTGCCTGGAGCCGTCCCTGGAACCTCAAGAGCGACAGGGCTGTCGGTGGGGCGCCCCCCTCCTCCTTGTGGGCCACTGACCCGGCCGGCTTCGAGCAGGTCGGGTGCGTCTACACCGCCCAGGGATTCGAGTACGCCTGGAACGGCGTGATCTTGGGAGCCGACCTGGTGTGGCGGACCGACCGCTGGGTCAGCCGACGACAGTTCAACAAGGACCCGGACTTCCGCTCTCACGCAGCAGTCGACGACATCACGTTCGACCGCCTGGTCCGCCACGTCTACAAGGTGCTGCTCACAAGGGGCCTCCGCGGGACGCTTCTCTTCTCCGTTGACCCGGAAACGCAGGCGATGTTGCGCTCCCGGGTCAACGTCGCACGTCGACCGAACGAAGCTGCAATGAGCAAGTAACCAACGCTTCCGGCGCACGCCGGGGATCACAACAAGTAAGCGGCCCGACAGGCTTCCGGATCATGGACATGCCTCCACCCGCAATGACGCGGACGAGGAATTTCCATGACGAGCTGGGTGCTCACGATCGACAAGAACTACCCCAACCACTGGGATATCGCGAAGGAGCACAAGCTCTGGGACATGGCTACCGCGCGCCCGATCAAGGGCGGGGACGTTGTCTATTTCTGGGTGTCGCAGTACGGCTTCATCGGACGGGCCGAGGTCGCAGAATCGGCTGTTCCGCTTTCCGGCAGTGAGGACTTGCCGTGGACCGACGACGGTGAGCGGCAGTACGTCTCTCGCTTCAGGTTCGGGCGGACGGCGGATGCGGGCGCGGGTCGGGTGACATGGACCGAGGTGCAGGAGAACACCGGGTTCCGGCAGAGTCCCTCCTGGGCTCCCCACACCGACGACAGCGTCGCGGAAACATGGCTCGCTTCCCTCTTCCGGCGCACGGACGATCGCGACGCAGCGGATGCGCTCTTCGATGACGTGGACGATGCCGCCGAGGCGGTCGCCGACCTTGGTCGAGACCTCCGAGAAAGGACGCTCGCGCAGGTCAAGGTTCGGCGAGGCCAGGGCAGGTTTCGCAAGGCGCTCGTGGAGGCTTACGGGGGACGCTGCGCCGTTACTGGTTCGACGACCGAAGAGGTTCTCGAGGCCGCACACATCTCTCCGTATCGAGGCGAGCACACCAACATCGCCTCGAACGGCTTGCTGTTGCGAGCCGACATCCACACGCTCTTCGACCTCAACCTGATCACCGTTGTGTTCGAGGGCAATAATCCCGTTGTGAGAGTGAGTCCGGACCTGCGGGAGGACCTCTATCGAGCGCTCGACGGTCGGTCTTTGGCCGTGGTGCCGTCGCTGGCAAACGTTCGACCAGACCGTGCCCTCTTGCGTCAGCACAATCAGATGTGCGAGTGGATCCGTGGCCGCGGAAATGGCCGGGCGAAGCTTGATTTGCTGCGGTGAGACCGGGCGGGCGTAGACGCTCTTGGCGACGTCCTCCAGGGCGGTGAGGGTGACGCGCTGGGTTGGTGGGGCCGTAGCAGATGCAGGCGACGCCGAGGGGGGTCCTGCGCGGCTACCTCGCCATCCCGCCGAACATGGTGGAGACCGGCCAGCCCAACGGCCGCACCCCGAACGAGGAGCTCGCCGAACAGCTCCAGCTCCTCGCCGGCCAGGCCGAGGCCTTGCACGCGAGCCGGCAGAGCCGGGTCCCGGCACAGCTGACCACCACGGGGAACTTCCTGCGGGAGAAGTACGGGAACCTCCACCGGGAAGCATTCGACTTCGGGGTCAAGTAGCCCGGCACCGCCGGCCGACGTCGACGGCCCGGTCGCGGCGAGGCGACCGGGCCGTCGACGCGTCAGTCCGTCGCCCGGCGCATCCGCACCGCCCCCGCGCCGGCTCCGAGCAGGAGCAGGACGACGACGGCGAGCAGTCCGAGCTCCACGCCCGTGCTGGGAAGGTGGCCGCCTCCGGGTCGGCCCGGAGGACCGGACGGCGCCGGAGTGGGCTCCGCGGTGGGCCCGGCCGTCGGCTCCTCGGTGGGCTGCTCGACCCCGTCGATCGTCACGTCCACACCCACGGTCACCGGCTGGGCACCGGGGTTGTCGGTGACGTGGGTGGCCTCGTTGGTGAGGACGTCGCCGTCACTCAGGCTCCCGTCGTCGTCGACCGTCACCTCGTACCGGACCGTGACGGGGGCGAACGATGCGCCGGCGTAGTCGAAGCAGACGACGTTGCCGTCCGCGACGACGCCCTCGCCGGAGTCGTGGTTGACGAGCGTCTGGCCCGAGGAGCCGTCCGCGTTCTCCGTGCCGACCGTCAGCGGACCGTCCACCGGACCGGTGACGTTGTCGTAGGCCACGTAGAACTCGTAGCTGCCCTCCGTGTCGTCCTGCCCGCGGAACGCGACGAGCTGGACGTCGTAGGTGCTCTCCGGGTCCTCGACGAGCTGGATGTCGTCGTACTCGACGACGATCAGGCCGCCGGCCTCGGTCTCGCCCTCGACGACGGTGACGCCCCTGTTCGTCGCCTCGTCGTAGACGATCTCCATGTCCTGCCACAGCATGGCCAGCAGGTTGTTCGGTGCCTGCGGGTCGGGCAGGGTCTGTGGCACCCAGGGCTCACCGTCGTAGTGCGTCGCGGCGTCGAAGACGACGAACCCGTCATCGGTCAGCCACATCCCGTCGTAGTCCACGCCGTAGAAGCTGAACGGAGCACCCGCACCGACGTTGAACGCCACGGTGTCGCCGGCGATCTCGGGGTGGGCGAGGAAGCCGAGCTCCTCGAGGTCGACGTAACTGCCGTCCTCCGACAGAGGGTTCACACACAGCGGGTCGGCGTCGCTGCGCGTGATGACGTACTCGCCCTCGACGCCGGCCGGCGTCGGGGAGATGCCCTCCCACGTGAGGACGCCGTCAGTGACGGTCGCGCCGTCCGTGGCCGAGCCCTCGACGTACGTCATGCCCTCCGGGATGGCGTCGGTGATGGTGTAGGCGAGGTCCTCGGCGGTGACGTTGGGCTGCACGGTGAGCTCGTAGGTGACGGTGTCGCCCGGCGCGGCAGTCTCGACGTCGGCGGTCTTGGTGACGTCGTCGGCGAACCGGTTGAGGTCCACCGGGATGATGCCGATGTCGCCCGGAGACTGCGGCGAGGAGCCGAGGCTGAGCGCGCCGTACCAGCGCTGACCCGCCTCCAGGGCCGGCTCGTCGTAGAACACGCGCAGGTCGAACGGCTCGCCGACGGGTTGCGCCTGCGGGCCCTCGACCCACATGTTCCCGGCGTCGCTCCCGACGACGGCGGTTCCCAGGGTGAGGGTGTCGGTCGCGTCCTCGTCCGAGGACTGCCAGTTCTGGACCACCACCCACCAGGTGCCTGCCTCGGGTGCGGCGAGGTCGCACCGCTCGTCGGACCCGAACGACGCGCTCACGCACTGGAGGGTCTCCTCGCCCGGGGTGTCGCCGAGCCCGACGAAGAGGTCGATGTCCTGGGCGGTCGCGTCGGTGACCTCCACGACGAGGCGGCTCGTACCCTCCGGGACCTCGACCAGGACCACCTCCGTGCCCTCCGGCCCGTCGAAGGGGTCGAAGTCCGTCGGGTCCTGGGGGAGGGCGATCTCCTGTGTCTCGGCCGGGGTGAGGCCGGCGACGTCGACGGTGAGGTCGGTGATCTCGATCGCCCGCACACCCTCCACGAGCTGCGAGCCCGCGTCGCGGCGGGTGTCGATGAGGACCTCGGCCGGCAGCACACCGGTCGAGGGCATGACCGCGACCGGCAGGCCCGCCGTCGAGACGTCCCCGTCCGACGGCGTGAGCGTCACTCGCCCGAACTGCCAGGTGCCCGTGCTCGCGCCGCGCACATCGGCGGTCACGATGATCTCCTGCGTCTCGCCCTCGGCGAGGGTGAAGGTCGCGGGCTCGACCGACAGCGTGATGTCCGGCGCGGACTCGACGCTCGCCGTCCACTCGACGGTGCCGTCGGCGACGCCGGTGACGGTGCGGGTCCACGCGCAGTCGTGCAGGCATTGGCTGGTTGCCATGCTTGCGAGGTTCAGGGCGGCAGGGTCGCCGCCGAGGCTCGGGTCCGCGGCCTGATAGTCGGCCAGCGTCTCGTCGAGGACGAGACCCGCGTTGGCCGCGGCGTCCAGGTCGATCCGGCCCGATCCCATGTCGAACGGGTCGGCCGGGGTGGAGCCGTCCTCCTTGGTCACGGCCGTCGTCGCTGTCGTCATGAGGGCGGACTGGATCTCGGCCGGTGACCACTCCGGCTCGAGCACCTTGAGGAGTGCACCGGCGCCGGCCACGTGCGGGCTGGCCATCGAGGTCCCGGAGGAGAAGCCCCACTGCGGGGCGGCCTCGGCCTCGGGGGTCGACGCGCCGAACGCGGCGAGGATGTCGACGCCGGGCGCGGTGACGCTGGGGGAGATGAGGTCCATCGCGCGGTTCGGGCCGCGGCTGGAGAAGTCGGCCGTGACGTCCCCCTTCGCGGGGTCCTCGGACAGGGTGGCGCCGGCGATGGTGCCGGTGTGGCCGGTGCCCTCCGCCAGCCACTCCCGCAGCGCGACGGCGTCGTCGTACGTGATGTGGACGGCGGGGAGCTCGTGCGCGTCACCGGTGAGCGAGTCGCCGCTCTCCTCGTCGTTCGCCAGGATCATTCCCCCGGCGCCCGCGTTGGAGACGACCTCGCCCATCTCGAGCCGGTCGACGAAGCCGCGCTCGCAGATGACGATCTCGCCGTTGAAGGTGCGGTTCCGGAAACTTCCCGGCTCACACCACGGGTTGCCGTAGTCTGCCGCGTCGACGATCGGCGCCGGTCCGTACCCGGTGGTGAAGCCGAGCCCCTCGAGGTCGGGGAGCCCGGTGCCGTCCGCCCGGGTGAGGTCGGTGAGGGCGTTGACGTAGGAGCGGTCATGCGTCGATGCGGCGGCCGTGGTGATCCAGGGGATGTCCGCGGGCGTGCCGATCGTCTCGGACCACGGTCCGTCGTTGCCGGCGGCGGTCGCGACGAAGATGCCGGCGGCGCGGGCGGCGAGGAAGCCGAGGGCCTCCGGGTCCGACCAGGCGGCCGAGGGCTCCCACCCGCCGATCGAGTAGTTGAGGACGTCGACACCGTCGGCGATGGCCTGGTCGAGGGCAGCCGTCGTGGCGGCCATTGAGCAGCCGTCGACGTCGCAGACGTCGTAGGCGATGAGGTTGGCGTGGGGTGCGACTCCTGAGATCCTGCGAGTCTCGCTGATACCCGACGGACCGTTCACGACGGCGTCGACCTGGTTGCCCGCGACCGTGCTGGCGGTGTGGCTGCCGTGCCCGTCGGTGTCGAACGGGCCGTCGCCGGAGAAGTCCCACGCACCGATGAGCTTGTCGTTGCAGGCGAACCGCTCGTCGTACTGGTCGGCGTTGGCCGGGTCGCACATGCCGAGGTAGGTCCCGCCGCCCAGCGGGTTCGTGTGGTCGAAGCCGTCACCGCCGTCGGCCATGGGCACGGTGTCCGCGAAGGAGGGGTTCGACGGGTTGATGCCCGTGTCGAGGATGCCCGCGACGATCCCTCCGCCTCGTGTGCCGTCGACTCCGGTGGCGGTCCCGTCCCACAGGGCGGGCGCATCGATCCACGCCGGGCCGTTGTCCGTCTGCAGCTCGCGTCGGACGTCGACGACGACGGAGGTCACCTCGGGCAGCCCGGCGACGGCCGCGGCCTCGTCGGCCGTGAGGCGGACCGCCAGGCCGTTGAGCGCGTAGATGTAGGTGAAGTCGACTCTCGGCGAGCGGCCGATCTCCCTGGCGATCAGGCCGCGGAGGGCATCCTGCTCGTCCTCGAGGTGGGCGGCGTACCTGCGCACCGGCGCGGCGGCCGGGTCGAGCCGTCCACCCGCTGCGGGCTTCGTGGCCCGCAGCCGCTCGACCCCGCCGGAGTAGGTGGCGACCGCGGGGTCGGCGAGCTGGACGATGTACCGCTCGGAGTCCGGGGACTTGCCGAGGCGCAGCACCGTCGCCTTGTCGCCTCCTCGCGGGAGAGACGTGGAGCCGGAGATCTCCGCGGCCTCGAGGCCGGCCCCGGGCTTCCGGGCGCCGGCGGCGTCGGAAGGACCGGCGTTGGCCGCTGGGATCACCCCCAGCGCGAGCGCGAACGTCACGACCGACACAAGAAGCCGGGGTCGCAGTCTGGACACAGGCTCACCCACCTTTGGGAGAAGAAGGACCCCGGTTCGCCCGAGTGAGCCTTGTCTAGTGGTTCGGCGGGGTCCGGTCAACGGCCGTCGGAGGATTTCGCGGGCGTCGTCACCCGATCGTTCCCTGACGCGTCCCCCAACAATCTGTACGGCGGTTGAACCTGCGTCAGCGTTCTTGCCCGCGGCCTGTCCAGGCGTGCCAGGATGACCCGCAAATGACGCTGGCCGACGCTGTGCCCACGGCATGATCACCGCAGACGCGCTCCGCGGGGTCCCGCTGTTCTCAGCGCTGCCGCCGGACACCCTCGACTACGTCGCGGGGGCCGTCGAGGACATCCGGCTGGTCGCGGGGGAGTACTTCGCGCAGGAGGGGGACGAGCGGGCGCTCTTCGTCGTCATCGAGGGCCGGGCCGAGATCACGAAGGTCGTCAACGGGGACGAGCTGGTCATCGGTGTCCGCACCCCGGGCATGCTCTTCGGAGAGGTGCCGATGACCCTGAGCACCAAGTTCCCGGCCAGCGGCCGCGCGACCGAGCCCACGCGGATCCTGCGCCTCGGTGTCAGCGAGTACCACAGCCTCGCCGCGCTGGCCCCGTCCGTCGCGGCTCATGTCGGTGGGGTCGCCCGCGTGTACCTCACCGACCTGCAGAACTGGGCGGCGGCGACTCCCGAGGCCGAGGCGCACCTCATCGGACCCCGCGCTGACCGCCGCGTGCGGGAGATCGCCACGTTCCTCAGCCGCAACGAGATCCCGTTCGAGCGAGTCGCTCCTGACGACGCTGCGGCCGATGGGCCTGTGCTCGAGCTGCGCGATGGGAGCCGCCTCGTCGACCCCACCATGCGGGAGATCGCGGCTGCGGTGGGGCTCGGTGTCCAGCCCACGGCCACGGAGTACGACGTCGTCATCCTCGGGGCAGGACCGGCCGGACTCACTGCGGCGGTCAACGGTGCGGCCGAGGGGCTACGGACCCTCGTCGTCGAGAGCCTCGCACCTGGTGGCCAGGCCGGCACGTCGACGCGCATCGAGAACTACACGGGCTTCCCCTACGGGGTGTCCGGTGACGACCTCGCGAGCCGCGCGCTCAAGCAGGCCCGGCGCCTGGGCGCGGAGATCGTCGTCACGCGGTCGGTGACCGAGCTCCGCCCGGGAGGTCACGACGTCGTCCTCGACGGCGGTGACGTCCTCCGGGCGCCGCTCGTCGTCCTCGCCACCGGGGTGGAGTGGCGCGGCTCAGGCCGAGCCACTGACCGCCGTCGTCGTCCAGGGAACCTGCGCGTCCCGGGGGCGTCGACGCCGGCCACTCCGGACGACGGCACCAGCCGCACCATCCCTTGCACAACCCTCACATCGGGCTGACCAGCACCTCACCCGCCCGCTCCTAGGCTCACCCCATGACCACAGAGCCCGGCCCGGCCAGCGCGACGCTGCTCATCGTCGAGGACGACCGCATCATCAACGACGGCCTCGCCGCACGCCTGCGCGCAGAGGGCTTCGCGGTGACCCAGGCCTACGACGGCCCCGGGGGAGTGGCGGCCTTCGAGCAGCACACGCCAGACCTCGTCGTCCTCGACGTCATGCTCCCCGGCTACGACGGCAACGAGGTGTGCCGCCGCATCCAGGCGCTGCGCCCCGTGCCGGTGCTCATGGTCACCGCCCGCGACGACGAGTCCGACGTTCTCGTCGGCCTCACCGTGGGCGCCGACGACTACGTGACCAAGCCCTTCCGCGTCCGCGAGGTCGTCGCCCGGATCCGTGCGCTGCTGCGCCGGGTCGAGCGGGCGCGCGAGCTGGCCCGGGAGGTGCCGACGCGGATCGAGCTCGGCAGCCTCGCCGTCGATGCGTCGGCCCGCCGCGTCTGGCTCGAGGACACCGAGGTGCACCTCTCGCCCCTGGAGTTCGACCTCCTCCTCACCCTCGCGGCCGCGCCCGGCGCCGTCCGCACTCGCGAGGACCTCATGCGCGAGGTGTGGGGCTGGGCCGACGCGCGCGGCACCCGCACCCTCGACACCCACGTCCGGACCTTGCGGGCCAAGATCGGGGCATCCCGGGTCCGCACCGTGCACGGCGTCGGCTACGCGGTGGAGCCGGCATGAGCACCTCACCGTCCAGCGCCCCCCTCGACGGCGTCGGCTCGATCAAGCTGAAGATCGGCGTGCTCGTGGGGCTGAGCGTCGTCACCGCGGCGCTCGTCTCCGAGCTCGGCAGCAGCGCCGGAGTCACCGTCGGGCTCACCCTCCCCGTGACGCTCGGCATCGCGCTGGCCGTCACTCAGTGGCTCGCCCGCGGCATGACCGCACCGCTGCGCGAGATGACCACGGCCGCCGCCCGGATGGCCACCGGTGACTACGCCCAGCGCGTCACTGCCACCTCCGCCGACGAGGTCGGCCGCCTCGCCCGCGCGTTCAACACGATGGCCGTCGACCTCGCCACCGCAGACGAGCAGCGCCGCCACCTCGTCGCCACCGTCTCGCACGAGCTGCGCACCCCGCTCGCCGGCCAGCGGCTGCTGCTCGAGAACCTCGTCGACGGCGTCGTCCAACCCGACGACGACTCCCTCGCCACCGCCCTCGCCCAGGCCGAACGGCTCAGCGACCTCGTCTCCGACCTCCTCGACCTCGCCCGGATCGACGGCGGCGCCGGGCAGCTCGACCTCGCCCCCGTCGACGTCCGCGACCTCGTCGACCGTGCCGTGGCCGAGGCCGAGCTCGACGCCCGTCCCGTCCGCTACGACGTCCACGTCATCCCCGGCCTCACCGTCATGGCCGACGGCGCGCGCCTCACCCAGGTGGTCGCCAACCTGCTCGACAACGCCGCACGGCACTCACCGGCGGGCGGCACCGTCACCGTGCACGCCGTGGCCGACGGCGGCCAGTGGTCCCTCACGGTCAGCGACGAGGGCCCAGGGATTCCCGCGGGCAGCGAGGAATACGTCTTCACGCGCTTCGGCTCCGCGGGCCCGGACGACGGCGGGGGAGGGACCGGCCTGGGCCTGGCCATCGCCAGCTGGGTGTGCGAGATGCACGGCGGCACCATCGCCGCCCTGCCCGCGGCGCCCGGGACCACCGGCGCCCGGATCCGCGCGGTGCTCCCGCGCACCCCCGTCGTCCGGACGGCGCACCACAGCCCTGCCCGGCCACCGCTCCAGGAGGAGAACACCATGTCCGCCACCCCGGCCCCGTCCCCATCACCTGGTGCCACGCCGTCGTCGTCGCGCCCCACCGGCCCGGTGCCCACCGGCACTGTCCAGCCCCGACCGGCTTCCGCCGTCGCCACCCTGATCGACGACGTGTGGCCGGAGCGCGGGCTCACCACGGCACCGGTCCCGCTCTTCGCGTCGCTCGCCATCGGCGCCCTCGCGGCCACGGTGCTGCCGTTCCGGAACATCGGCTCCGGCGCCCTGCTCGTGCTGCTCCTGGGCGGCGGGCTGGTGCTCAGCAGGTCCCCGCGCCGCACCCGGCCGTGGACGGTGGTCTCCACGGTGCTGTGCCTGGGGCTCGGCTCGTTCCTCGTGCTGCGCGACGCCGAGTGGCTGGCGGTGCTCGCGCTCGTCGTCGTCGGCGTGCTCGTCACGACGGCGCTCACCGACGCGCGCCGCATCGTCCCCATGATCGCGGGCGCGGCCTCATGGGTGTTCGCTGCCGTGCGGGGGCTGCCGCTGCTCAGCCGGACCATCGCCGCGCTGAGCAGCCACCGGCTGCTGTGGCCGCTGCTGCGGACGGTCGTGATCTCCGCGGTCGCGCTCGTCGTCTTCGGTGGTCTGTTCGCCTCGGGCGACGCCGTGTTCGGGACGTGGGTGGGGCACCTCGTGCCGGACCTTGCGTGGGACGACCTCGTCTTCCGCGCGTTCCTCCTCGTCGCCGTCGGCGGCCTGGTCCTCACCGCGTGCTACCTCGCCCTCAACCCGCCCCGCGTGGAACGCCTGGAACTACCCAAGGCGCGCCCGGTGGCGCGGACGTGGGAGTGGCTCGTCCCCCTGGGGCTGGTCATCGCGGTGTTCGCCGGCTTCCTCGTTGCGCAGGCCTCGGCCATGTGGGGCGGGCACGCCTACCTGACGGAGGTCACCGGCCTCACCTACGCCGAGTACGTCCACCAGGGCTTCGGGCAGCTCACGGTCGCGACCGCCCTCACCCTCGCCGCCATCGCGCTCACCGTGCGCAAGGCGCCGCAGCGGACCGCGCAGGACCGGCTGCTGCTCCGGGTGGTCCTGGGGGCGCTGTGCCTGCTCACGCTCGCCGTCGTCGCCTCCGCGCTGTTCCGCATGTCCGTCTACCAGCAGGCGTACGGGTTCACGGTGATGCGTGTGCTGGTGGACGCCTTCGAGGTGTGGCTCGGGACCGTCGTCGTGCTCGTCGTCGTCGCTGGGATCCGCTGGTCCGGGTGGTGGCTGCCGCGGGCGGCGCTCGTCTCGGGCGCGGTGATGCTCCTGGTCATCGGGTTCGCCAACCCCGAGGCGTGGGTGGCCGAACGCAACATCGAGCGGTACCACGCGACCGGCAAGATCGACACGTCCTACCTGTCGAGCCTCAGTGCGGATGCTGCGCCGACGATCGTCGCCGGGCTGCCCGAGCACCTCGCCCGGTGCGCGACGTGGGACTGGGGACATGAACCCGTCCCGGACGACCTGCTCTCCTGGAACCTCGGGCGA
Source organism: Georgenia satyanarayanai (assembly GCF_023715365.1). Lineage (GTDB taxonomy): Bacteria > Actinomycetota > Actinomycetes > Actinomycetales > Actinomycetaceae > Oceanitalea > Oceanitalea satyanarayanai_B. The sequence continues at coordinate 17,334 of NZ_JAMBNZ010000001.1, read as the reverse complement.
GCGCGGGCCGCGGAGGTGGACGGGGCGGCGGCCGGGACCGTGCAGCCTGTGGGGTGCCCGTGAGCCCCCTCGACTCCTCAGCCGTCGACGGCGGCCTTCATGCACCGCATCGCGGCCAGGGTCTTCGGCACGCCGATGTAGGGCATGAGGTGGACGAAGCACTCGGCCACCTCCTCCGTGGACATGCCGGCCACCTCCACCGCCGTCCGGATGTGCCCGGTGAGCTGCGGTTCGGTGCCTCCCATCGCGGCAAGCGCTGCCATGTTGAGCATCTGCCGATCGCGCAGCTCGAGCCCCTCGCGCTGGTAGGTCCCGCCGAAGACGGCGCCGACCACCCAGTCCGAGGCTCCGGGCGCGAACTCGTCCAGCTGCTGCTTCCATGCCGCCGCACCCTCGAGTGACTGTGTCTCCTCGATGAACTGCTGGCCCTTGTCCATGCTCAGATCCACGTGCGCCACCTCTCAAGGACGGATACGGAAGGTCCCTCGAGCATCGCCAGCGGCCGTGCGGGTGTCAAAGCTCGCCAGCAGGTTCGGAGGTTCTCGACGACGGCGCAGAGCACGCGATCCCCGAGGTGAACGGTGCCGTGCGGATTGCCGGTGCTCGACGGGGCGGTCGGTGGCTTCGGACGATGGCGTCGGTGTGGGCGTTGAGAGAATGCCCTTGATCTGATTATCAGAGAGAATTGCTGCCATGCGCACTGTCACCGCCACGGAGGCATCGCGCCGGTTCTCGGAACTGCTCGATGCCGTCGAGGCAGGGGAGGCGGTGACGGTGACCCGCGGCAACCGTCCGGTCGCCGAGATCCGACCGGCTCGTCGCCGCACCGGCCGCGACCTGCGAGAGGCGCTCGCGCAGGCCGAGCCCCCCGACGACCGCTTCGCTGCCGATATCGCAGGGGCGGTCGGCAGTCTGGCCCAGGAGGTGGCGGACCCGTGGCGAGACGCCTGATCCTGGACATCAACGCCCTGATCGACTACGAGCGAGGGCGACTTGATCAGGTAGCGCTGGACGACGATGAGCTGGCGATAGCCGCGATCACGGTGGCGGAGTACCGGACCGGCATCGAGCTTGCGGGCTCGGTCGAGCGGGCCGCCGCACGGTCCCGCGCCCTGGCTCTCATCACCGAGACGATCGAGGTGCTCGACTACACCGAGGTGACGGCGGCCCACCACGCACGGTTGATCGCCCACACGCGACGGTCGGGCAAGGTCCGGGGAGCTCACGACCTGGTCATCGCCGCCCATGCTGCGCAGACCGGTCGCGTGGTGCTCAGCCGTGACGCTGTGGCCAGATTCGGTGACCTCCCCGGCGTCATCGCTGAAGCGCCTGCGGAACGGTGACGATCTGGTGACCTGGGTGCGCCCGGCCGCTCGCCGATGATCGCCGTCGGACCCTCGTGCGATCACGTTGGAGGCATGACGGGCCCCGCCCCTCCGACGACCACCACCACGGGCAACGTCCTGCGGGAGAAGGATGGGAACCTCCACAAGGAAGCGCTCGACTTGAGGTCATGTAGGGCGCGCTACCCGACGACGACGGTTTGGCGCCGGGTTCGTGGCGGCGCCGGCCTACCCGAGCGGGCAGCTCGCGTGCCCTCGTGACTGTCCCGCCGGGCGCCCGCTCGGGCATGACGGCCTGCGACCGTGGGACGGTGCGCGAGACAGCAGGGCCCCTGAGCGCTCGTCGGCCGCGTGAGGCGCCGGGCGGTCCTGGGCGGCGCCCGTCCACTCCGGTACCCGGCCCGGACACGGAGGTCGGCGTCGCGGCGTCCATGCTGACGGCGCAGCGTACGGCGGGGAACCGCGGGGTCGTCCAGCTGCTCGCCGCGCGGAGCATCGTCGCACCGCCGACGGCGGCACCGGTGCGGCTCCAGCGCACGCCGTTGCACGACCTGCTGGACGCGGCGTCGTCGGCAATCTCGGAGGCGGCCGCGACGGGTGTCTTCTGGCTCGATGTCGCGACGCGGGGGCCGGTCCTGGCGACCGTGACCCGGGAGATCAAGGACGGGAACCACGACGTCGACAAGCTGACCAACACGGCGTTCTTCATGCTCCATCCGGAGCTCGGCGGCCGGAAGCTCGATCCCGCGGGGACACCGGGCGACGACGCCCTCGCCAAGGAGTGGGCGACGATCCGCAGCGACGTCGTGAAGCCCGCACTTCGCGACTACCGGGCACAGCAGCGCGGCGGGACGGAGCCCGGAACTGCGACCGGTGGCGACGTCGTCGCCCCGGACGGCCCGGCGCCGAGCCTCGGCACCGACGTCGGGACCAACGCCGCGGCCTTCTTCACCGAGCACGAGGCCGAGATCAGCGCGCTTCCCGGTTCGACCGATGAGCTGAAGCTGCTGCTCACGCTCATCGTCGACAAGGGGGCCACCGACGCCGACTACCCGAACTGGCTCAAGCCCACGGCACGCTGGCGCCAGCCGGGCCCGCTGACGCAGGCGGTGTTCGGCAGCCGCCACCCGGACAAGCAGCCGCTGACCAACATCCCGATCTGGAAGTACGGCAAGCTCAAGGACCAGTGGGCGGCGAACAACCTCACCGACGCCGACTGGGTGACGCTCAACGACATCAAGGAGACGCTCGTCTACCCGCTGCTCCGCTACACGTTGCCGAAGATCACGGCCGCGCCCACACCCGGCGCCGGCGCCGGCACGGGCGTCCGGATCGCGGCGGCCGCGTACGCCTACCTCGGTGTGAAGTACGAGCTGGGCGGGGAGTGGAGCAGGAAGGAGGAGACCGGCTCCCTCGACTGCTCCGGGCTCGTCAACCAGGTGTTCAAGGATGCCGGGGCCACCATCGCACGCGGGGCGTCGGGCAACGGAGTGGCTCGGCTCCACGACTCGGACCTCACGATCGTCACCGAGCCGCAGGCAGGGGACCTGCTGCTGCGGCAGAAGGACGGCACGTGGAAGCACGTCGGCATCTACGTGGGGGAGGGCAAGCTCATCGAGGCGCCCGCCACCGGGTCAGTGGTCCGGGTCAGCTCGTACGACGCGAGCAAGTGGGACGAGATCCTCCGGCACGGCGAGTAGGCGGTGCGCCGTCGGCGTCTTCCCACGGCCGAGCGGACGACCCGGTGCCCCTGGTCCAGCGGCGAGCCGGCCGCCTACGCGTCCTCCATCACGGAGATGACGTTGCCGGCCGGGTCGGTGAACCAGGCGATGAGCGGTCCGCCGCCGCGGAAGATACCCCGCTCATCGGTCTCCATCTGGGTGCCCTCGTACCGCTCGAAGGTGGCGCCGCGGCGAGCGAGCTCGGCGACGGCGGCCTCGAGGTCGGTGACTGGGAAGTTGAGGACGGTGAAGGTCGCGGGCACGTGGTCAGCCTTCTCGTAGGCGAGCACGCGCGCACCTCCGGGAAGGTCGATGAAGACGACGCCGGGCTGGACGGGCTCGCTGACAGTGAGGCCGAGGGTGTCCCGGTAGAAGCGGCTCGCGGCGTCGACGTCGTCGACGGAGAAGCCGGCGAAGGCGGTGGAGTTCTCGAAGAGAGCGGTGGTCATGTCCTGGTAGACCCGCCGCGTCCGCCGGACTCATCGCGCACGGGCCAGTGGAGTCGAGCGCGCCGGTCCCGACATCACCAGCTGCTTCCGTGCAGGAGGTCCGAGTGCCTCGCGGTCACCGGCGCGTCCTCGTCAAGACTTGGTCGCCGGAGTGTCCGCGGGGCGGTCCTACGCGGGGAGCAGTGCCCCGTACCGCTCGGCGGCGTCCAGCCCCAGCCCGGCCTTCACCTCGGCGGTGAGCCGGTCGGCGACCACCTCGCTCGCGCCGGACTCGATGCCGTCCAGTGCGCGGGAGACGACGACGTCGGTGGGTGACTTCTCCACCGCCAGGTGCTTCGTCATGTCGGTGTCGACGGTGGCCATCTGCAGCCCCACGACGTGCGTCCCCTGTCCGGCGAGCTCGAGGCGCAGCCCGTCCGTGAGGTTCCAGGCCGCAGCCTTGGTCATGCCGTAGGCGGTGGCGCCGGGGACCACGAACCACCCCGCGGCCGAGAGCACGTTGAGCAGCGTCCCTCCGCCGTTGGCGGCGAGGACAGGCGCAAAGGCGCGTGCCATCGCCAAGGGACCGAAGAGGTTGACCTCCATGTCATGGCGGATGGCGGCGAGGTCCCCGGTGAGGAGGGGCTGGCCGGAGCTGACACCTGCGTTGTTGATCAGGAGGTCGACGTCGTCGGCGATGCGGGCAGCCACGCGGATCTGGGCCGCGTCGGTGACGTCCAGGGTGAGCACCTCGACCCCGTCGATCGTCACCGACTCCGGCCGGCGTGCGGCGGCGTAGATCTTCCGTGCGCCGCGCTCCTTGAGCTGACGGACGAACTCCGCCCCGATCCCTCGGTTGGCGCCTGTGACCAGTGCTGTCGATCCTGCGATCTCCATGGTGAACCCTTCTGTAGTGCACGCTATACAACTTGGAGGGGCGAGCGTAGCACCGTTGCGTAGCGGACGTTATAGAATGGCCGTCATGGGCAGACCGCGAGCATTTGACAAGGACCAGGCGCTGCTCATCGCGATGGAGCGCTTCTGGAGCGACGGCTACGAGAGCACAACGGTCTCGCGCCTGACTCAGGAGATGGGCATCAGTGCGCCGAGCCTCTACGCCGCCTTCGGTGACAAGAACCGGCTCTTCGAGGACGCCGCCGCCTCCTACAGCGAGCGCATCACGGAGCAGGTCGACCGCGCGCTGGAGCGGCGCACCGCGCACGAGGGCGTCACGGAGCTGCTCCGCATCACGGCCGAGGGCATGGCCGCTCCCGGATCGCCCCCCGGTTGTTTCATGCTGAGTGAGCCGCGGCTGAGGTCCCGGCGCGAGACGATCCGTCAGCGGGTCGCCGAGCGGATCGCGCGCGGCCAGGTCGAAGGGGACGTCTCGGAAGGCGTCGACCCGCAGCGCCTGGGCGACTACCTCATGGCGGTGATGGTCGGGATGTCCTCCCGCGCCAAGGATGGCGGGAGCTCCCGCGAGCTCCTCGGGATTGCGGAGAGCGCTGCGGCTGCCCTGCCGGCCTTGATGCCCTCCTTGAGGTAGTGCACTGGCGGTGAGGCTAGGTTGGAAAATACTTGACGCATCGGAAAGTTGTTCCTAGTGTGGAACCACACAGCGTGCGTGACCGACGGAGGTCGTGATGTCACAGGTACCTACACCCGGCGAAGCAGCCCGCCTCGTCGCCGACGTCGACCGGATCGGGGCCGCCGTCCGCACGGCGGACGCCTGGCGTTACATCGCGTGGCTCGTCGGGATGGCGGTCCTCACCGTCATGTACGCCACCGGCCTCGGCGTCGCAGGCACCGACGAGGCGCTGATCGTGACGATGAGCCTCGTCTTCGCGCTCTGCGTCGGAGCTCTGTCGGCCGGCCTGCTGCCGGGATCCCGGGTGACGAGCGCGGGCCTCGGGCGCCGCTGGACCGCCGCCCTGTTGAGCTGGGGCGCGCTCTTCGCGGCGCTGATGACCCTCGGCCTGCTCGTGTGGCGGGGGGAGCCTGCGTTCTGGGTCCCGGGCGGGATCGTCACGGCGCTGCCCCTGGTCCTCGGGGCACGGGCGGAGATCCGCGCCGGAGTCCGGCAGTGACGGCCGAACCGCACCCGCGGCACCGGCTGGACGACGTCATTCACCAGCCGGTCCGGTTCTCTATCGTCGCCGCACTGGCCGCCGCGGAGGAGGCCGAGTTCGCCCTGGTTCGCGACACGGTGGAGGTGAGTGACTCCGTCCTGAGCAAGCAGGTCTCGACCCTCGAGGGCGCCGGCTACGTCGCGGTGCGCAAGGGGCACGTGGGCAAGCGGCCGCGTACGTGGTTGCGGCTGACGCCTGACGGCAGACGGGCTTTCCACGCGCATCTCAGCGCGCTACGAGCGATCGCGCGGTAGGGCCGGCGGCGCGCGACGCCGACCTGCGGCTCCGCCCGGTACGCCCGGGCGAGCACGGCACCTAGTTGAGGACGCGGGTGGACTGCGGGATGACGCCGTCGGCGTAGAGGCTCTTGGCGACGTCCTGCAGCGCGGTGAGCGCGACGCGCTGGGTGGTGGGACCGTAGGAGATGCGGGCGACGCCGAGGGCCTCGTACTCGGCGGCGGTGAGCGCGCCGGGCAGTCCGATGACGCTGACCTTGCGCTCGCCGATGCCCTCGACGAGCTGGCGGGTGACGTCGGCGTTGAGGACGCCGGGGACGAAGACGATGTCGGCGCCGGCGTCGAGGTAGGCGCGGCCGCGCTCAATGGCGTCGGCCACGGACTCCTCGATCGGGCGGTCGCCGCCGCGCACGATCGCGTCGGTGCGGGCGTTGAGGGAGAAGGGCACGCCCTCGGCCTCGCCGGCAGCGACGACGGCCGCCACGCGTGCCGCGGACTCGGCGAGCGGGCGCAGGCGGTCCTCCATGTTGGCTCCGACGATGCCGACGCCGATCGCGCGGCGGGTGGTCTCGCCGGTGTCTTCGTAGCCGTCGTCGAGGTCGGCGGTGACCGGGACGTCACCGGCGGCCGCGACGATGCGGCCGACCATGTCGAGGGTGAGATCGAAGGGGATGGTGCCGTCCGGGTAGCCGAAGGTCGCGGCGATCGAGTGGCCGGCCGTGGCGATGGCCTTGGTCTCGGGCAGGGCGAGGACCGCCTTCGCCGAGACGACGTCCCAGATGTTCACCACCCGCAGGATCTCGGGCGCCGCGTGCAGGGCGGACAGGGTGCGGGCGCGGTCGGCGGGCGAGGTGCTGGGCTGGTTCGAGCTCTCCGTGGTCATCTCGCCACGCTACTGGGGTGGGGAAGGAGTGGGAAGGCCGCTCCCGACGGGCGGTCGTGTGCTTCGATCTGGCCATGAAGATCGCTGTGGCCGGTGGGACCGGCGTGGTCGGCAGGCACGTCGTCGAGGCGGTGTCCGCCGCCGGGCACGAGCCCGTGGTGGTCGCTCGCTCGCGCGGCGTGGACCTGACCAGCGGCGCGGGACTGGACGACGTGCTCGACGGGGTGGGCGCCGTCGTCGACGTCAGCAACGTGACGACGCTGTCCCGGCGGTCCGCTGAGCGGTTCTTCGTCCGCGCGAGCGGGAACCTCCTGGCCGCGGGCCGGAGGGCCGGGGTGCAGCACCACGTGCTGCTGTCGATCGTCGGTGTCGACCGGTGCCCGCTCGGGTACTACCGCGCCAAGCTGCGGCAGGAGGAGGAGGTCCTGTCGGGGCCGCTGCCCGCGACGGTGCTGCGGGCGACCCAGTTCCACGAGTTCGTCGACCAGACGCTGTCCCGGGTGCCCGGGCCGGTGGCAGTCGTGCCGCGGATGCGGATGCAGCCGGTGGCGGCCTCGGAGGTGGCGGCGCACCTCGTCGAGGTCGCCGCCGGGGAGCCACAGCGGCGCGCGGCCGACCTCGCGGGGCCAGAGGTGCACGAGATCGTCGACCTCGCCCGGCAGGTGACGGCGGCGCGCGGGCTGCGGCGTCGGGTGCTGCCGGTCCGGATGCCCGGGGGAGCGGGGCGGGCGATGACGGACGGGTCGTTGCTGCCGACCGACGACGGACCCCGGGGGAGGGTGACCTTCCAGGAGTGGCTGGACGGCAACCTTCGCTAGCCCTGGGCTAGAGCAAGGGCTAGAGCACAGCCTCCGCCGTTGAGGCGGGCGTCGCGGCTCGCCAGCAGTCTCCAGGCGGGGGCCAGTCGCTACGATCACCGCACACCGACGAAGGGGAGACCCACATGGCATGCACGCGCCGGACGGCAGGACTGACCACGCTGGCCTTGCTCCTGGCACTGACGGCCTGCAGCGGGGAGGAGCCGAGCCGGGACGGTCCTGTGACCACCCCTCCGGCGGAGGAGCGGACGGCCGACGGCGAACCGACCGAGGACGCCGCACCCGAGAGCGGGACCGACGTGCTGGAGCTCGACCCCGCCGACATCGTCGCGGAGGCGACGTACACGCTGCCGGGCACCGACGACGAGGTCACGGTCGGCGTGCTGCCCCTCGAGGTCGACGGTGATGTCATGACGCTGCGGCTGGCCTTCACCCCGAACTCCGCCGGTGCGGACGCCGACCAGCCGGTGGCCGTCTACGACATGTACCCGGACAACTCCTTCAAGTTCCGTCCTGTGCTCATCGACCGGGAGAACCTCAAGGAGTACTCCCTCATCAGCGACACCGGGCAGGACTGGTCGGCCGACAGCACCGCGCTCAAGGCCGTCAACGGTGACACCGTCGTCTGGTGGGGCGTTTACGCGGCGCCGCAGGACGACGTCGAGACGTTCGACCTGCGGGTGCGCGACTCCCTGCCCGAGTTCACCGAGGTCCCGGTCCAGTGAGGGCGCACACGCCGGACCTCCTCCTCCTGACGGTCGCCCTCGCAGTCCTCGTCGCCGGTCCCGCGGGTGCGGTGTCGTCCCCCGACGACCCGCCGACACCCACCGCTCGGCAGCTCGCGCAGTCCGTGCACCAGTGGGACCCGTCAGGCAGCATCCGGTCGGTGGAGAGCGTCGAGACCGACGACGGCGTCACCACCATTACCCTGGCCACCGACATCCTGTTCGCCTCGCAGAGCGACGAGATGCCGAGCAGCGCCGCCCCACGCATCGCCGAGCTTCTCGCGGACGTGCCAGACGGTGCTGCGGTGCAGGTCAACGGGCACACCGACTCGCTCGTAGGCCCCATCCCCAACGGTGAGCTGTCCGAGAGCCGGGCACGCGCCGTCGCCGACGTCGTGGCGGCCGAGCGCCCGGACCTCACCATCGACGTCGCTGGGCTGGCCGACAGCGAGCCGGCCGTGCGGGAGAACCCGAACGAACCAAGCACCTATGCCGCGAACCGGCGGGTGGAGATCCTCTACGGGGGCTGAGACCTGGGAATATCGCGCTCACGCGTCCAGCGGGGTGTCGACCAGGCCGACGAACCGGCTGCCGATGCCGAAAACATCCTCACGCTGGTGGCCGGGAAGCGGACCGGGGAGCTCGGAGGGACGGTGGTGGGTGCAGCTGACGTGGGTGAACGTCGGCCACCACTTCTTCGGCCGTGCCTTCTCGGTGAACCCGCAAACGGTGCACACGAGATCGACCCACACCGCCCGCCTGCCGGTCCGGTTGGCACGGGACTGAGCCAGCCACGGTGGTGGGTTGTCGTCGATCTGGCGCAGCTGGGCGTCGGTGAGCTTCTGGGGCAGGCCGTGCCGCGCGGCCATCTCCAAGGGGATGTCCAGGCGTTGGGCAGCCTCGCGGCGGGTGATCATCACGCTCGATGGTAGTCGTGCGGCGTGAGTCGGGCGCCGTTGCTCCGCGGCCCACCACCCACGTGTGATCGCCCACACTCGACGGTCGGGCAGGGTCCGGGGAGCTCACGACCTGGTCATCGCCGCCCACGCTGCCCAGACCGAACGCGTGGTGCTCAGCCGTGACGCTGTGGCCAGGTTCGGCGACCTTCCCGGCGTCATCGCCGAAGAGCCTTCGGGACGGTGACCGGTCTAGCGACCCCGAGCCGTAACCTGGGGCGCGGGTGACGTGACGCGCTCTCGGCGTCTCGTCGCGCGCAGGTGGTCGGAGAGGAACTGCCCGGTGACGCTGTGAGCGTCCTCGGTGATCTGGTCCGGCGTGCCGACCGCCACGATCCGGCCGCCGGCCTCCCCGCCGCCGGGGCCCATGTCGATGATGTAGTCGGCGTTGGCGACGAGGTCGAGGTCGTGCTCGATGACGATGACGGTGGCGCCGCGGTCGGCGAGCCGCTGGAGCACGGTGAGCAGCGTGCGGACGTCGAGCGGGTGCAGGCCCACGCTCGGCTCGTCGAGGACGAAGACGGCGTCGGACTGGTCGCGGTAGAGCTGGGTGGCGAGCTTGAGCCGCTGCGCCTCCCCACCGGACAGCGCCGGGGTGTCCTCACCGAGCGTGAGGTAGCCGAGGCCCAGGTCCGCGAGGGCCTGCAGGCGCCGGCGCACCTTGGCGATGTTGCCGACGGCGTCGATCGCCTCGCGCACGGTGAGGCCGAGGAGGTCGGGCAGCGAGTAGCCGTCACGCCGGATCTCGCTTGCCTCGGGGGCGTAGCGCGAGCCGTTGCAGTCGGGGCAGGGGACGTCGACGTCGGGCAGGAACTGGACGTCGAGGGTCACCTGGCCGGTGCCCTCGCAGCGCGGACACGAGAGGGAGCCGGTGTTGTAGGAGAAGTCCGAGGCGGTGAGGCCGCGGCGCTTGGCCTCCTCGGTGGCGGCGTAGGCCTTGCGCAGGTTGTCGTAGACGCCGGAGTACGTGGCGACCGTCGAGCGGACGTTGATACCGATCGGTGTCGCGTCCACCGTGTGGACCCGCTCGATGCCCTCAGCCTGCACGGACCCCACGTGACGGGGGAGCCGGGGTGCGCCGTCGTCGTCGTCCGCGATGGCGAGGAGGGCCGGGACGAGGGACTCGAGGACCAGGGTGGTCTTGCCGGATCCGGAGACGCCGGTGACGGCGACGAGCCGGCCGCGTGGGATGTCGACCTCGAGTGGGTGGACGGTGTGGAGTGCGTCGGTGGCGAGACGGAGGCGGCCGGCGTCGAACATCGCGGCCTCCTCCGCACGCTCGCGCACGACGACGGGCTGGTCGCCGGTGAGGAAGCCGCTGAGCAGGGAGTCGGGGCTACCGGCGAGGTCCGCGGCGGTGCCCTGGGCGATGACGCGGCCGCCGCCGGTGCCCGAGCCGGGGCCGATCTCGACGAGCCAGGACGCCTCGCGCAGGATCTGGACGTCGTGGTCGACGAAGACGACGGAGTTGCCGTCGGCGAGGAGGTCGCGCATGACGCCGATGAGGCCGTCGACGTTCGAGGGGTGCAGGCCGATGGAGGGCTCGTCGAGGACGTAGAGAACGCCGGTGGTGCGGTTGCGGACGGCGCGGGCGAGCTGGACGCGCTGGCGCTCGCCGGTGGAGAGGGTGGAGCCGGCGCGGTCCAGGGTGAGGTAGCCCAGGCCGAGCTCGACCAGGCGGCGAGCCATGCGCTGGAGGGTCTCGACGAGGCCCTCGGACATCCCGTGCATGGTGCGCGGGAGCGTGGCGGTGACGGTCGGTGCCCAGGCGACGACGTCGTCGAGGGTCATGGCGGTGACGTCGGCCAGGCCGAGCTCGCCGATGCGGGGGAGGCGGGCGCGCTCGCTGAGGCGGGTGCCGTCGCAGGTGCGGCAGGTGCCCTCGGTGAGGAAGCGGGCCACGCGCCTGAGGCGCTTCTCGTCGGTGGCGCGCTTGAGCTCCTCGGTGACCGTGAGGCGGGCGTTTCGGAAGGTGAAGTTGAGGTCGTGCACGTTCTTCTTCGTGGCGAAGGTGATGTGCTTCTTCTCCTCCGGCCCGTCGAACACGATTTCGCGCTCCCAGTCCGCGAGGTCGCGGAAGGGGACGTCGGTGCGGACGCCGAACTCGCGGATGATCGCCGGCTGGACCTTGAAGTTGAACATCTGCCAGGGCACGACGGCGCCGTCGTCGATGGTCCTGGACTCGTCGGGGACGAGGGCGGCGTCGTCGACGTCGCGGACCACGCCCGTGCCGGTGCACGTGGGGCAGGCGCCCTCGGAGTTGAAGGCGAGCTGCTCGGCACCTGGGGCCTGGACCTGCGCGCCGCACGCTGGGCAGGTGAACGGGACTTCCGCGGCGACGTCGATCGTCGGCGGGACGCGGTGGCCGCCCGGACACACGTGGCTGGCGAGCCGGGAGAACATCAGGCGGATGACGTTGAGCAGCTCGGTGGAGGTGCCGAAGGTGGAGCGAATGCCCGGCACACCGGGGCGCTGGCGCAGGGCGAGGGCGGCGGGGACGTGCTCGACGGAGTCGACGGCGGCGCGCGGGGCGTGGGCCATGCGGCGCCTTGTGTAGGTGGACAGGGCCTCGACGTACCGGCGCGAGCCCTCCGCGTATAGGACGCCGAGGGCGAGGGAGGACTTGCCGGAGCCCGACACCCCCGCGATGGCGACGAGCTCCCGCAGCGGGATGTCGACGTCGACGTCCTTGAGGTTGTGGACGCGGGCGCCGCGGACGGAGATGTGGTCGGGGGAGGAGGTCACTGGCTACTCCTGGACGCGCGGTCAGGCGGGCGGGCGGCCTCGACGCCGTCGAGCGCGGTGCCGGCGCCCATCTTCTCCGCCGGGATGACGCTGAGCGAGCCGTCGCTCTCGAGGACGACGGCGCCGACGTCGGCGAGGTCACCGCTACCTGAGGCACGTACCGCCTGACGAAGCTCGCCCATGGTCACGCGCTCCTCGTGCAGGGCCTTCTCCAGCGGCTGGCCGTCGCGCAGGAGCAGGGTGGGCTTCGCCGTGATGACGGAGCGGGTGCTTGGCGCGCGGGTGGAGGTCCACGTGATGACAAGCTGGAGCACGGCGAGCAGGGCGAAGGCGGTGAAGCCCTCGGCCCAGCTGACGTCGGAGCTGAGCAGGATCGTGGCGAGGGTCGAACCGAGCGCGACGGAGACGATGAGGTCGAAGGCGTTGAGCTTGGACAGCGTCCGCTTGCCGGTGAGGCGCAGGACGAGGATCAGCGTCAGGTACGCCGCGGCGCCGACGGCGAGGATACGAACGATGTCGGACCAGGTGTCGAACCACATGGGGCAAGCCCACCACGGGATGGGGCGACCGGCGAGCCGCGTAAGGATCCCGCCACAAGGCGGCCCTGACGCCCGCGTGCAGCGGCCGATCCCCGGCGTTTCGTCGGCGTGTCACGTCACTGCCGGCCCCTTTGTGGCGGGATCTGGAAGGCGACCCGTCAGGACGGTGCCGTGGCCAGTGCCCGGTGGCCGCTGGCGGCGCGGTAGGTCTACTCCGACCCAGCCAGGGCGCGATGGGCGGCTAGCCGGTCCATCAGGGCGACGCCCTCGGTGTCCTGCAGCCGTTCCTTCAGGAGCTCGTGCCAGGCCGCCAGTGAGTCGGCGCGGTCGGCGCGGATCGCCTCACGCGAGCGCCAGTGCCGCTTGGTTGCGGCCTCGTCCGCGGCAGCGGCGGCGTCGAGCGCGGCGAGGTAGCACTCGGTGAAGGTGACCCAGTGGTCGGGGATCACGAGCAGGCCGGACATCACCGTGGCGAGTGTGTCCTCCTTCTCCGCGACGCTGCCGAACCCGTACCGCGTCCAGCCGTGAGGTGACTCCCAGCGGATCAGCTGCGGCGCAGCGCGCTCTGCGAAGCCTCGGAAGCCGTGGTGGTGCTGGTAGCGGGACCAGAGCACCCCGGCAGCCTCCGAGACGACGAACCCCGCTGCCTGGACCGGGTCCTGGGACCTGAACAGGTCCAGCTCCCGGGTCTCGGTGGCGAGGTCGATCATCAGCTCCAGCGCGGAGGCCGCCGTGTCGACGTCGTCGGCCTGGAGGGCGGTCTGAGCGTCCTTCGCGAGGCGCCGGAACGTCATCCGCCACCGGCTCCGCTCCTTCGGGGAGACCCGGCGGTCGCCGTGGAGGTAGGAACCGCTCCGGGCGAGCGCGACGAAGTCTCGCACCTCCCGCAGGACATCGTCGGGCTGCGGGAGCTGCTGCTCCTGCTTCCGCCGCCGGCCCGAGTGCTCGGGTTCGAGCTGGGCCTCGATCCGCTCCTGCACCGACGCGTTGCCGCGCCAGTACAGGGTCCACAGCGCCTTGCGCAGTGCGGCCTCGTCGAGCCTGGAGGCCTGCTCGTAGAACTCCTCGCGGTTCATCCTGTCTCGTGCCACGACGGCGCAGCCTACCGCCGGAACGCGCGGTACCCGTCGCCGTCGCGTAGTGCGATGAGCTGCGCACGCCGGGCGGAGGTGAGGACGTCCGGCGTGCCGAAGCTGAGTTCTCCGGACAGCTGCGGCTCCTCCGCACCGAACGCCCGGAGGAACGGCTGCGCTCGCTGTGCCACGGAACCGGTGACGCCGAAGTGGGCGAGGAGTGCCTTGGCCGTGAGACCACCGCTGTACGGACTGAGACGGTCGTTGGCTGCCGCGACTGCCCACGCGATGGCCGCGGCCGCGGTGCCGGGCTTCGAGCGCCGACGGAACACCACGGGATCGGCCTGCGCCGTGCGCGCGAGCACGCGCCGGAAGGCGGTGCGCATCTCGACGTCGAACATCGCCTCGGCGCAGCCGTCCATCAGCTCCAGCACCTGTGCCACCCGCTCGTGCACGTCCTCGGCGATGTGCTCCCACCGGAACTCCTCGTCGGGCAGCGGTGCGTCGTCGAGCCGGTCGAGGGCTTGCTCGTTTCCGACGGCGCGGGCGGCCCGGGCCCGATCATGACTCGCGGTGTGCGTTAACAGCTCCTCGATCCGCAACGCTTCCAGTGCGTCGAACGGCCCGGCGGATCTCGTGCCTCCGGCGATGAGCTTGCGGTACACCGGCTCACTCGCGTCGATGGCCTCCAGGGTCTGCTCGGTGAGGTGGCTGGGGACCTCCTTGGTGCGGTGCGCGTAGCACACCATCGCGCGCAGGACGACGGGCATCCGTCGCAGGTAGGTGCGAGGGGCGTGGACCTTGCGCGGGTACCAGTCGGTGAGCAGCCGCTGCACGTTGAGGAAGCTCCACCGCAGCGGGTCCCCGCCGCTGTAGTCGGCGGTGAACCACACGAGGTCGCGGGCGATCTCGGCGTCGTCCCGGCCGGAGAGCGCCGCACCCTCCTCCGAGCCCATGAGCTGGACGACGATCTGCGACAGCTCCTCGTCGGTCCACTCCGTGTGCGCGAAACCGGTCCCGCCGGCGGGCAAGAGACCGGCGATCCACTCGACGAGAGGGCGACTCGCCGGCCACGTGTCGGTCTCGAAGCGCGGCACCGTCATGGCGCCGGACGCGACCGCGTCCTCCAGCTGGGCGCGAGCGTCGGCGGCGTCCAACTCGACAAAGGACATCGCGCCCTGCTCCTCGGCGATGGCGAAGAAGTCGGTGCGGAAATCGTCGAGCTCACCGGGGATGACGAACCCGTCCTTGGCCACGGTGCCGAGGTTGTGGTCGACGTACACGATCGCGGTGAGCGGCTCGCCACCCGCCAGGCGCACCGACACGACGGTGTTCTGGCCGTCCCCGAGCAGGTCGCGCACCGCGGCGGCCGGCCCGGGCGCGGCGTCGTCGAGCCGAAGCAGCCAGTCGGGCAGCGCGTGGCGGCGACGGCGGGCCTCGCGGCGCGCGCGCTGCGCGAGGTGGTCGTCCGGGAGCAGCACGGCCAGAGCGAGCAGTAGCGCCGTCGTCTCCGGCACGGCGTGGCCGGAGAGGCTCTCCACCAGCAGCGCGGCGTCGGGCGTGTCGTCCCGGGCCGGGGTCAGCGGATCGCGGGAGCGCGGGTCGAGGGCGGCGACGATCGAGCTGGCGAGAGCGAGGAAGCCCAGCGGCTCGCGGTCGTCGAGCGCTTCGGTGATGCTGCCGAGGAAGTCGTCAGGGGAGGGTGCGGGCGGCTCGTCGACGGCGTGCAGGTGGCGCTCGCGGCGGCGGTTCGGTCTACGTCGGTCGCTGGTCACCGAACCACGCTACTTGGAGCGCGACGCGCTGGGGGGACTCGCGCGAGATCGGCCCCGCCTGGTCAACGGAACGGGTCGAGGACGATCACGCCGTCGTAGTCCTGACCGTGACTCAAGTCCTCGGAGAGGACCTGGTCGCAACCCAGAGTGCGCGCAGCGGCGATGATGGCCGCGTCCCAGTAGGACAGGCCGTACCGGTCGCGGCCCTCCATCGCGGCGTGCACCAGCGGCACGGTGAGATCGAGGACGGTGAAGCGGGTGAACGCGGTGACGAGGTCGGACGCCTTGGTGTGGGGCAAGCGATCTGGACGGGACGACCGAGTCGCCTCGACGTAGAACTCCTGCAGGACCTGGACGGACAGCGCCAGGTCACGGGCGGCGAGAAGCTCGACCGCGCGCTCGGCCTTGCGGTGCTCGCCCGGGTCGCGGGAGATCGCGTACAGCAGGACGTTCGTGTCAACGAACCGCACGGTCGTGGACCTCGTCGCGGGTGAGCCGGTCACCGGCACGGAAGTGGGCGATCTCGTCACGCACCCGGTGCTGGAGCGCCTCGAGCCGGGCGAACTCCGCATCCTCGTCCGACAGTCCTCGAAGATAGTCGGTCACCAGCGCACTCACCGACCGCCCCTGCTCAGCGGCGCTGATGCGCGCGCGACGGTAGACGTCGTCCGGCACCGACACGGTGATGTTCTTCATCACGTCACAGTAACACTGCAGCACAGAAACTGTGGGGCGGTGTACGACGTCCACCATGTCGCGTACCCAGCACACCGGCCCACGCGCTGAGCCCGGCTCTCGCGGCGGTCACTTCCGCGCCGGGTCCTCCACCACCGTGGACGCCCAGTCCGGCACGTAGGAGGACACCTCGATCGGCGGCCGCTGGTATCCGGTGCCGGGCGGGCGCTTGGGCAGGGTGACCTTCTCCTCGCGCGGTACGTCCTCGTAGGGCAGCGAGGAGAGCAGGTGGTGGATCATGTTGAGCCGCGCCTGCTTCTTGGAGTCCGAGGCCACGTGGTGCCAGGGCGCGACCGAGGTGTCGGTGTGGACCATCATCTCGTCCTTGGCGCGGGAGAAGTCCTCCCAGCGGGTGATGGACTCGAGGTCGATGGGGGAGAGCTTCCACTGGCGCAGCGGGTCGTGCAGGCGCTTGCGGAAGCGCTCGAGCTGGACGTCGTCGGAGACGGAGAACCAGTACTTGCGCAGGTGGATACCGTCCTCCACAAGCATCTGCTCGAAGATCGGGCACTGGCGCAGAAAGCGCTTGTGCTCCTCTGGCGTGCAGAAGCCCATGACCTTCTCGACGCCGGCGCGGTTGTACCAGGACCGGTCGAACAGGACGATCTCGCCCGCCGCGGGCAGGTGCTCGACGTAGCGCTGGAAGTACCACTGCCCGCGCTGACGCTCGGTCGGCGCGGGCAGCGCGGCGATGCGGGCGGTGCGCGGGGACAGGTACTCGGTGATCCGCTTGATCGTGCCGCCCTTCCCGGCGGCGTCGCGGCCCTCGAAGATGACGACGACGCGCTCGCCCGTCTCCTTCACCCAGGCCTGGAGCTTCCCGAGCTCACCCTGCAGGCGGTAGAGCTCGGCCTCGTAGACCTTCTTCGGGATCTTCGTCGTGGTGAACCCGGCGGCCTCGGGGCTGGTGTCTGCGGCTTCGGTCTTCGTTGATCTCGCCATGGGGCAAGTGTGCCGGTGGACAGCTCGGCCCGACAGTGGAGACGGCCGGCCGGTCGGGCTCTTCGTCATGCAGCCGAATCTCGTGGAGGGCCGGCCCTGTCCGCCGCTGGCGGTGGGTGCATATCCGCCCCCGTAGGCGCGGCAACCGGTGCAGGCGTTCTAGGAGACTGCTGAACAAGACGCTCTTTTGGCTCGCGAGGTGAGCCGGGACGGGCGGGTCGCCATCAATATGGCCGTCGTAGCGGCTTTGGTAGGTCACAGCGCGTGGCTGGACAACGAGGTCGAC